>NZ_PQCG01000033.1:222467-387613 GCF_002964825.1 Pseudoalteromonas sp. T1lg122 | reverse complement strand
CAGCGTAACAGACAGAAGTTAAGTTACTAAAGTAGATTTTACGAAGCTGTAAGCCATAAGCTTTAAGCTGTAAGAAAATATCAGATTTCCAGATTTATTAATTTGCTCAAAAGAGCGAATTAAAACCAAATTTGCTTGGTGACAATAGCGTTTTGGACCCACCTGGACCCATGCCGAACTCAGTAGTGAAACGAAACAGCGCCGATGATAGTGTGGCATTTGCCATGTGAAAGTAGGACATCGCCAGGCTCCAAATTAAAGAAAGCCCGATTCGAAAGAGTCGGGCTTTTTTGCGTTTGTAGCTGTCCATCAACGTGCCCTATTCATTCGCCAGGTAGGTTGGGTAGAGCGAAGCGAAACCCAACGTCAGTTAGCGAGTTGTAAGTTAGCAAGGGTAAAGTTGAACTGTTGGTTTGTTTAGTACAGAGTCACCCTCAGCAACAAACCCCGTAGGAGGCACTTCAGTGCCGAATTCAGACCATAACAAATACATTCACGGCTAAATAGTTAGCGAGTTGTTAGTTAGCAAGGGTAAAGTTGAACTGTTGGTTTGTTTAGTACAGAGTCACCCTCAGCAACAAACTCCGTAGGGGGACTTCAGTGCCAAATAGACAAGAGACGTCAGATAATAGATGTTAGTTGATCTTCCGGGTTGTTATGTAACTGAGTCACCCTCAGCAACAACCCCCGTAGGAGGCACTTCAGTGCCGAATCTAGACCATAAAAAACTCATTCACGGCTAAAGCCATTCCTACAAGTTTACTTTGCCTAGAGCCTAGAGCCTAGAGCCTAGACAGAGCCAGAGGGAGACGGAGCACCAAACACCTCTACCGCGCGGCTGATCGCTGACGGCTGATAGCTCTGTATTGGGTTTCGCTTCGCTCTACCCAACCTACGCCAGAACTTAATACTTTACTCTTTCTAACTCGCTAACTTTACCCTTTCAAACTTGCTAACTAGCGACTAAAAAAGCCCATACTCTTCGGTTTCTTCTGCTTCGTGGCGCATGAGGTGCTCAGGGCGGAAAATGGCGCTTGGGTCTAATAATAAGCTGTGTTTATGCTTCATTTTGATTAGTCCGCGCATCATGTTTTTAGTTTGCGGATCAACATCAAAACCCACAGAGGTAAGTTGGTCTAATGGTTTGATATCTTCTTTCTTCACGTTGATGTTGTCTTCTACTTTGTCGACTAGAAGGCCTATATGAGGTGTTACGCCATCTTTTGTGGTGAAGATGATGATAGGCTTATAATCAAGAATGATCTGCTCACGTGCCGATTCAAACAGTCTAATAAGTTGGTTGAATGTTTGGCGCTTTTTCTCTGCAAATAAGCTGATTACTTTGTCGTGAGGTTGGCTCTTTTGTAATTCTAATAATTCACCGGCCATGGCATGTAATTCACGGTGTGGCTTATCAAACTTGGCTAAGATACTTTGTAAATCTTCGTTATCGGTTTCAAAATTGTTATACCAGCGACCAAAAGCGCATTTGTCTGGATCTGTGGCTTTTGTAAAAGGTGCACCTGTTACTAGGCTATTTTCTAAGGCATCTAGCCAATCTAAATGGTCTTTTTCTCTTTCGACTAAAAGGTCAGATAATTCGCTATTGGTTTCTTTGGTTGAGTGATTGTTTAATACAATTCCTAAATCAAAGATAGGCGTTGGGGTTTCCATATAATCTTTAACCCCAATGAAGCTTTTATTTTCATTTGGCAACGACGTTAAATTTCCTTCGTAACGCTCAGTTAGAAGAATATCGAGAATTTTTAGTGAAATGGTCTTTTGGCCAACTCGAAAATTAATCAGATCCATATTTCCCTCAAAGCCTTGTTAAGTCTCTATAGCATAGAACATTATTGTAATTTAGTCGTAGTTTAACCTAATTACTTTTAAAATATGAGCGGTAGATTTTTTTGTTATTTCCCGCAGTGTGAGTGTTAAATAGATCAGCGAAATCTGATGTGTCAGTAAAGAGATGATTTAGCTCTGTTAGCAGACATTGATTGTTTAGTGGCGTTGGGCATTTTTGGGCAGCGCTAACCAAAGCAACGGCATTCAAATAACCTTCAAATATAATTCTATTTGCACTCGTGTGATAAGGCTCGATATCTTCAATAAACTGCTTACACCAAGGGTTTTTACAGTTATTAGGGTCGGGAACCACTTCAGTGACCATAATGTTGGCGGGCTGTTTAACTCGCTGATATAAATCATGGCTCGAAACGAAAGACACCGAAGTATAATCTGGGTTGAAGCTTTGTTTGTTTGCTGCATTAATGAATTCAGCGAGAGGCTCGTAGGTGCCGACTAAACAAATTGCGGTTGCTTTACTTTCTTTTAGAAGCGCTAAAGCTTTTGAAATATCATCACTATTGCGCTTAAACCGAGCGACTTCTACAGGTTTAATACCATGTATTTTTAATGCATTAACAAGGTTGTTTTCTACCATATAGCCAAACTCATCTGCTTGGATCATCAAGCCAATTTTTTCATGCTTACGCTCTTTCACGAAATAATTAATCTGCTCTATGGCTTCATCTTGGTAGCTCGCTCGAAGATTAAATACATTTGGCATTGAGCTGTTATGTAAAAAATCAGCACCTGTAAATGGCATTAGAAAAGGAATGCGGTGCCTATCCAGTAAAGGTTTAATTGCATGAGCTGTTGGTGTGCCCATAGAGCCAAAAATTGCATGGATCTTTCGATCAAATAAAAACTCGCGGGTATTCACTACGGTATTTTTTGGCTCGTAGCCATCATCAGCTAATATCAGATCGATACTTTGCCCATTAATACCGTTTTCTTTGTTGATTTTATTAAAGTAAATATTACTGCCAAGCGCCAGTTGTTCGCCTATTTGCTTTGCCGGTCCTGTGAGTGCAGTGGACATGCCTAGTTTAATGGTAGGCTGTGCGTGTTCAGCTAAAGCTATCTGAGATAGCAGCAAGGTATAAATACATAAACACTTAATGGCTGTGATTTTGAAGTGATTTATAGTGAGCATACCAACCTTGCACTGCGGTTTTGAACTGTGAGTCTAAGTCTTTTTTACCTGTAAAACCGGCTTCATCGATTAAGCTATTTACAGAGGTTTGCTGTAATACTAGTCGAATAAGGATGAATTTTGTATGTTCATCTAATAAATTTAGACTAATTGGTGTGCTCCAAATCATTTGCCATAGCAATGGCTGCACTTGGAAGAGGTTAATATCACCAATTAACAGTCGCTCAGCTCTTGCATCTAAGGCAGGAGAATAGTCACTTTTTGGTAAGCTTTTGAATAGCTCTGCAATAAGCTGCCAAGGAAGCGAGCTAAAGTGACCAAGGAGTTGCAAAGACAGGTCTTGCTTAAACTCCTCTATAAAGAGTTCTGCGCTATCTGAAGTTTGCTTATCTAACGCTTTAATCACTAAAGCAGCATGTTCAGCCGTTGCTTTGTCATGACTAAATCCAAGCTTAACAACATTAAAGCCATTACTTTGCCAAAACTTAACTAACGCTGCATTGGCGCCAAAGCTGGCACCAAAATAACTGCAATTATTTAATTGGCTTTCGCAGTAGTTTAACAGGGCTGAGCCAATACCTTGTTGATGACATTCAGGTGCAACAGCTATTCTCACGACTCTCGCTGAGTGTTTACACAAGTCTTCTGTATTTCGGCTCAATTGAGTCAGAGTTTGCGCCATTAAATGACCATGTGGCCGACGCTTTCCTCTTATAACCTGCTCTGCGATTTCTGGTGTTAAGCCACCCTCAATAGCAATTAAGCAAACGGCTTTTAATGTACTTTCTTGTTTGCAGATCGATAGTTGTAACTCTGGGGCATCAAGCAATTGGCGTAAGTCGTTTACCGTAGTTTGATAATGAGCTAACGCCAATAGCGCCATAATTTGGCTAAGCAGCTGCTCATCATCAATGAGTTGCTCTTTGCTTATGCTTTCAAATTGGTAAGAATTACCACTTTGCGCTTCTAGGTACTTTGCATCGAGTAGTAATAGTTCGCGTAGGCTATTTTCGAGGGGGTCACGTTTAGCAAAACGAATAGGTTCATCCAGAGTAACTGCCTTTAGCGATTTATATTGGCTACGTAAGTAATGTAAAAAACGTAACGTGTAACCACGCCCATTTCCTTCATAACCAACCATAGTGCTGGCAAATACGATCCGTGGATAACTTTTTAGGATCTGCAATAGCATAGGAACCGGAATCGCTGCTGCTTCGTCGACAAATAACAGATCGCAATCAGGTTTTTCGTTTAGCAGTGTATCTGGCGCAATATAGCTAAGGTTAGCTAGCTGCTTACAGTTTTGCTCTTTGCTAACACCAAGCTCAGCGGCTAAATGCTTAAAGCTTGTTTGTACGGCTTTGGCTTGGGTGGCACAAATAAGGATTTTTTTATCTTGAAGACATGCTGCTGCAAGCCCTAAAGCAGCTGATTTACCACGACCTCGGTCTGCACTGATCACTAAAGGACGATTCGCTCGCCCTGTCGCGGTTTTAATAATTTGCTCAACACATGCTTGTTGTTGCTGATAATTTATCTCAGCAGTTGCTGACGATACTGATTGGTAAGTAGGAAGCGAGTGCTCAGTAAAATAATGTGGCTGCAATTTTAGCTTGGCGAAAAAGCGCTGATTAAAAAAGCTGTGTTTAATCTCTTCGCCATAAGAGTTGATACTTGTGAGTGCTGGGTCTTGCCACTTGCGGTCATCGGGCAGCAACAGTATCAGTACACCACCTGCTTTTACGGTACCTGCAAGCGCTGCGAGTTTATCGGCATATAAACCGCTAAAACCATCAAAAATTGCGTGATGAAACTCTTGACCAAGAATTTGGTGAGCATGTTTTGGAAACTCACTATTTGCTAATAATGAGTTGCTACTGAAAACATAGGTGTTTTTAAGCGCTAATTGGTTTGCAAACTGATAGCACCAAGTTTCGCTGCCTTGCACAATGACAAGCTGGCGATGCTTTGCAATCACCAGCTCATTACACAGTGCTGTTAAATACTCATTATAAGGCTTGAAGTCTTGCATACTGTGTTACAAGCCATTTGCTACCTAGGTCATCAAAGTTCACTTGAATACGTGACTGTGCGCCGCTACCTTCGTAATTGAGTACGGTTCCTGCACCGAACTTAGCGTGTAATACGCGTTGTCCTAAGTTAAAGCCGCTATCTTCAAATGCTGCATGTGTTACTGAGGGACTAAAACGACCTGCCGCAGGTGGTCTTGAAACCTGTGTTTTAATACGAATTTCTTCGATACAGTCTTCAGGCATTTCGCGTAAAAAGCGTGATGGGCTATGGTATTTTTCTTGTCCGTATAAGCGGCGGCTTTCTGCATGGCTAATATATAGTTTTTCCATCGCGCGAGTCATACCAACATAGCAGAGGCGGCGTTCTTCTTCTAAACGACCAGACTCTTCATTACTTTGTTGTGATGGGAACATGCCCTCTTCAACACCAACCATAAATACCAGTGGGAATTCTAGGCCTTTTGCTGAGTGCAGAGTCATCATTTGCACCGCGTCTTCGTGCTCGTCAGCTTGACCTTCGCCAGACTCTAATGAGGTATAAGCCAAAAAGCCCTGTAGTGGTGAGCTGAACTCTTCATCTTCTGGGAGTTCATATTGACCACAAGCACTAATTAGCTCTTCTAAGTTTTCTACGCGGGCACGGCCTTTTTCACCTTTTTCAGCTTGATACATTGCCATTAACCCCGAGCTTTGAATGGCGTATTTCGCTTGCTCTTCTAAGGTGAGATTGCTGATCTTATCTTCGATATGCTCAACAAGCTCTAAGAATTTAGTGACGGCACTCGCTGCACGACCAGATAAGTGCTGCTGCTCGATAATAGCTTTTGCGGCATACCAAAGTGGCAATGACTCATTGCGCGCACAATCACGAATGTGGCTTAGTGTTTTATCACCAATGCCGCGAGCAGGGGTGTTAATAACGCGCTCGAAAGCAGCATCATCTTGACGGTTACCCACTAAACGTAAATACGAAAGAGCATCTTTGATCTCTTGGCGCTCGAAGAAGCGCATACCGCCGTAAATACGATATTTTAAACCTTCTTGTAGCATCGCTTCCTCGAGTACACGAGATTGCGCATTGTTACGGTATAAAATCGCGGCATCTTGTAATGCATTACCTGCATTTAGCCAGCTACGTAGTTTGCTGCTGACAAAGCGCGCTTCGTCTAATTCATTAAACGCAGCGTAAACAGAAATAGGCTCACCATCATTGCCGTCTGTCCAAAGGCTTTTGCCCATGCGTTCAGCATTGTTTTTGATCAGCGCATTTGATGCTTTTAAGATTGTTGCCGTTGAACGGTAATTTTGTTCAAGGCGAATAGTTTCGGCTTCGAAGTCAGTTAAGAAGCGTTTGATATTCTCAATTTTTGCGCCACGCCAGCCATAGATACTTTGGTCATCATCACCTACGATCATAATACTGTTGGTGTTACCTGCGAGTAATTTTAACCAAGCGTACTGGATTGTATTGGTATCCTGGAACTCGTCTACCAGCATGTGGGCAAAACGCTGTTGATAGTGACGTAAAAGTGTTGGGTGGTTTTTAAGTACTTCGTAGCAGCGCAGCAGTATTTCTGCAAAGTCGACTAAACCTGCACGGTCACAAGCCTCTTGATATGCAGCATAGACTTTCAGCATCATTTGCTCATTAATATCGTAGGCTTGAATGTCTTTAGGTCGCAGACCTTCATCTTTTTTCGCGCTGATATACCAACCAAATTGTTTTGCTGGCCACTTTTTATCATCGATGTTCATCGCTTTAAGTAAGCGTTTGATCATACGTTGTTGATCGTCAGAATCTAAAATTTGAAAGCTTTCAGGCAAGTTCGCTTCACGGTGATGGGCGCGCAGAATACGATGAGATAAGCCGTGGAAGGTACCAATCCACATACCACCAACCGGTGCTTTTAAAGTTTCTTCTACACGAGTGCGCATTTCTTTCGCGGCTTTGTTAGTAAAGGTTACCGCAAAGATGCTGTATGCAGAAGCTTGCTCAACTTGCATGAGCCATGCGATGCGATGAACAAGTACTCGAGTTTTACCAGAACCTGCACCTGCAAGTACTAGCATATTTTGCAATGGGGCTGCGACTGCATCCCGTTGTTTGTCATTTAAGCCATCGAGTAATTCAGAAACGTCCATCGTTACGCCTTTTCAATCTATAATGGGTGGAGTATAACAGGTGTTTATTCAAGGCTAAATAAAATACTGTTTTTATAAACAGCTATTTGGCAAGTCATTAAAATTGCGATATAAAAATTGTGAATTTGACCGATTTTTAGCAAAAAAAACTAAAATCAAAATAACGCTACTTTTTAACACTTTGATTTGTAAGCCATAATAAGTTGGCATAAAGTGTGTTTACTAAAAGTATAATCATTAAAAACTACAGAGGTTAGTATGGCAGAGCAAGGTTCTGGCGGTAATGTAATCGCAGCAATATGTAATATCTTTTTTCCAGGCTTAGGGCAATTGGTACAAGGCCGAATTATGGCAGCTATCTTTTTTGCTATAGCCATTATTATCAGCTATGCCCTTGTCTACGCTTTAGTAGGTTTTGTGTTAGTACCAATCGTATACCTATGGGCGATTATTGATGCTGCGCGTTTCAAATCGCGAGTCTAGCTATTTTAAATAGCATAAACACGAGCGCCACGTTGGCGCTCGTGCTGCTTTAAAGCTACAAAACTCGCCACGTTTAGCTGCAAACGGTATAATTAGCAGATAACGTATTATGAGTACCCTCCATGGAATATCAATTTATCCGCGATCCTATTAGCGGTTTACGCATTAAAATCTCCTCTGAGCATGCAGTTATTGGCCGTTGGCTAAATGAAGAAGTCGGCAAAGAAAAAATCGCGATGGTGCAAGCGTTGATCTCTGCGGTTAAGAGCAGTCATGAGCCTTTAACCTTACAGGGTCAAGAAATTGATTTGATCTTAAGTAAAGACGAAGCGCTATTCGAAGCTCATGCATTACATCAAGACAACGAAGACTTAGTTGCCTACCAAGATGATGATTTAATGCTTGAAGAAGAAGGCCTGTGCAGTGGCTGTGGTTTTGAAGACTTTGTTGATTTAATTGAATCTTGGCAAGAATTTACACAAGGCCGATAAGCAGACGCATGGTCTGCTTATCGATTACTAAATTATTGCTCGCTCACTGATTTAACAGCGGCTAGTAATAAATCTTCTGTTAAGCGGACTTTGTAATTTGGGTTGGCGTATTGAAAATGAACTAACCCATTTGTATCTATCACGAATACTGCGGGTACTGGCAGTGCTACTTTCGCTTCACCCTCTAACGAGACAAAGTTAACCCCAAGCTTATTGCGGTAAATCTTTGCTGTTTTGTCATCTAAGTAAAACGCTAGACCTAACGTTTGCGCCAAAGTGAGGCTGTCGTCAGAAAGCAATTGATAGCTAGGAGCTGTAATTTTTGTTTCAGCGAGTTTTTCAGGGCTATCTGGTGAAACGGCAATTAATTGCGCGTTTAAATTTGCTAATTCTTTCTCAATTTTTTGCACGCTGGCCAATTGCTTTGAACAATATGGACACCAGCCACCACGATAAACAATCAGCACAGTGGTTTTCTCTTTAAAGCGCTCAGCGAGCGAGACGGTTTTACCGTATTGGTCTTTCAATTCAACATTTGGCACCGTTAAGCCAGGTAATAACGGACTAACTTGCTCTGCTGACTCGGCAATATTGGTCGCAGTTGCAGCGATAACGTGGCTTGATAGTACAAACAGTACACTAATGAATAGGGATTTAAACATGGGCTTCCTCGGTTATTTTTATCAACTGCAAAGATGACCTGATTGTTGCGGGATTTATTTCATCTTTACCTACATCAAACTCAAATTTAACTGTAGTATATAGGCAAATAAAAAATGCAAGTTGGGATAAAGAATGTCTGCTAATTTACAAAAACTCGTTGTTATGCTCGAAATGCAAAATGCGATGAATACCAAAGTTCATGAGCAATGGTTTAGCCAAGGTTTTGAATGGTATCGTGCAATTTGGGTTGAGTGTGCTGAAATGCTTGATCACTACGGTTGGAAGTGGTGGAAAAAACAAACCCCAGATACAGAACAAGTTATTTTAGAGTTAGTTGATATTTTCCATTTTGGTTTATCTTTACGTATTGATGGTGAAACCAGCTATGAGCAGTTGGCTGCGCAACTTGAAGCTGAGTTAAGTGCACCAGTTCAAGCCGATGATTTTAAACAAACACTCGAATTATTAGCCGCATCAGCTGTTGCTGAAAAGAGTTTTAATGCCGCTGCATTTGCAGGTTGTATGGCGCAAATTGGTATGGATATCGATGATTTATACCGTGGCTACGTTGGTAAAAATACCTTGAACTTCTTCCGCCAAGATCATGGCTACAAAGACGGTAGTTATATCAAAGTGTGGAATGGCCAAGAAGATAACGAGCACTTAGTTGAAGTGGTAAAAAGCCTCGATACAGAGCATGCAGATTTTGCAAAACTTGTATACCAAGGCTTAGAGCAGCGTTACCCGAAGTAATTATTTAACGGGGATAAACTCGCGAAAATCGATGGTCGATAAAAAGCCATCAAATTGCTTATGCGGTTGCTGACTATCAGGGTTGGCAACCGCAAGTATATGGCCGATACCAAACTCTTTTGCCGCATCTAGTACGGCAGGGCTGTCGTCCACAAATAAAGTCCGTTCCTTATCAAACTGCCATTCTTGGTGGACTTGTTGCCATAATGGTTGATGCTCTTTACTCACGCCATATTGGTGAGTTGAGATCACCCCGTCTAAGTAATTATCGATAGCAGTATGTTCAAACTTTAACATGGCACAATCTGGGTGCGCGTTAGTAAGCATGATCAATTGCTTGCCTGCTTTTCTCAGTTCAGTTAAGAAAGGCGGAACATCTTCACGAATTCTGATTAAATGTTGAATCTCACGTTTTAGCGCCATAATTGGTAAATCAAGTTGCTGTTGCCAATAATCTAAACAGTACCAATTAATTTGTCCGTGAACTTGTTGATAACGGTGCAAAATGTCAGCTTTTGCTGCGTCTAAACTGATTTTATGTTTACGTGCATATTGCTCGGGAATAACAGTAAGCCAGAAATAATTATCAAAATGCAAATCGAGTAAGGTGCCATCCATATCTAACAACACAGTATCGATTTTTGACCAATTTAACATAGGCAATTCACTTTAAAAGATTTATGATGAGCATAACTGCCATGATAGCAAATTAATGCCAATGACACAGAAAAAGCATCCTACACCACCGCAAATTTTGTCTAATGAAGTTGTCGCTAAAAGTCGACTATTTACTGTTGAATCGCTCGAATTGAAGTTCTCAAATGATGAGCAAAGGCAATACGAAAGAATTCGTGGCGGTGGTAGGGGGGCTGTTATGATCGTGCCAGTAACGGCCGATAACGAACTGTTATTAGTGCGAGAATATTGTGCAGGTACCAATGATTATCAGTTGGGCTTTCCTAAGGGCTTAATTGACCCAGGCGAAACACCTCAGCAAGCTGCAGACCGTGAGCTGAAAGAAGAAGTTGGCTTTGGTGCTAAACATTTCGCTGAACTTAAAAAAGTTAGCATGGCGCCAAGTTACTTTAATGCCACTATGCATATTTTGTATGCTGAAGATCTCTACACTGAAACCTTACCTGGTGATGAGCCTGAACCGCTTGTCGTTGTTAAATGGCCAATAACTGATTGGCAATCATTATTGCAACAAGAAGACTTTACTGAAGCACGAAGTGTCGCAGCTTTGCTATTATTAACAAAGTACTTAGAGTCGGGAGCGGGCAATGAATGATTTTTTAGAACCGTGTATTCGGTTAGCTGAGCAAGCAGGCGATGCCATTATGGCCATTTATCAGCAGGATGATATTGGTGCTGAGCAAAAGTCAGATCATACTCCGGTCACCAAGGCTGACTTAGCATCAAATGACGTATTAATGGCAGGTTTGAAGACCCTAGCCCCTGATATTCCAATTATGTCAGAAGAAACACCCATTCCAGCGCTGGCAGACAGAAAAGATTGGCACCGTTATTGGCTGCTTGATCCTATGGATGGTACTGGGGAGTTTATTCTGGAAAGCGGTGATTTTGCAGTTAATATCGCATTAGTTGAAAATAATCGCCCAGTGCTGGGTGTTATTCATTGGCCAGCGAAACAAGTGACTTATTTTGCAAGTTATCAAAATGGCGCGTTTAAACGTGAAAATGGCCAAGATCAGCAAATTTCGGTAGCAACACCCGATAATTTAACCTTAGCTGTAAGCCGCAGACAAAAAATTGAAGCGGTCAGCCAGTATCTAAATACTCAGTTTGCGACAGTGGCATTAGGCTCATGTTCATTAAAAGCGTGTATTATCGCTGAAGGTAAAGCGGATTGCTTTTTACGTATCGGGCCAACAGGTGAGTGGGATACCGGCGCGTCACAAGTGATTGTAGAAGAAGCCGGTGGTTGCATTACAGATGCTGAATTTAACCCGTTAACTTACAATCAACGAGAAAGCACTGAAAATCCTGATTTTATTGTGATGGGTCACCCGGATTGGGAATGGCAAAAAATGATTAGTCCTCATCAGCGTGCATTTTAGCTTTGTTTTGTGTGCTTTTTGTTCGTTTGAGTTAAATTTATCACTATAACCCTTGATTTCTAATCTTATTGCTATATGATAGCGCTCTCTTTGAAACAGGGCGTCGTTAACATGCTCATGTTACTAAGAGATTACAGGCGCGGGATGGAGCAGAATGATAAATCATTCGTCGGACTCGCTAATACCTGAAGTCGAAGGTCGTCGGTTTAAATCCGGCTTCTGGGACTCTAAACATACAGGCGCGGGATGGAGCAGCCTGGTAGCTCGTCGGGCTCATAACCCGAAGGTCGTCGGTTCAAATCCGGCTCCCGCAACCAACTTCTTAAATTAAGTGAGAAGTAAAATAAACTTAATAATTTCAGGCGCGGGATGGAGCAGCCTGGTAGCTCGTCGGGCTCATAACCCGAAGGTCGTCGGTTCAAATCCGGCTCCCGCAACCAACTGAAATTATATAATAGACACGCGAAAGCGTGTTTTTTTATGTCTGGAATTCAGGCTCAGAGCCCGAAGGTCGTCGGTTCGCTCTCAAAATTCACCCGTTAATTCTACGGGTAGGTTGGTTTGAGCGCAGCGAAACCCAACATAAACAGAGCTATCAGCTTTCAGCCGTCAGACGTCAGTTGATCAGAGCGATAGGCTTGACCTAGAACCTAGCACCTAGAACCTAGCACCTAGCACCTAGCACCTAGAACCTAGCACCTAGCACCTTTACCCCGCTAACTCGCTAACTCGCTAACTCGCTAACTCGCTAACTCACATCTAAATCCAACTCCTTGATATCTTTCCTAGTTATTCATCCCTAAATTGGGAAATGATTATGAATGTTAGCTGAACTGAACTACGCTTGATTAATAACTAATAATAAATGTGTAGATTTAGGGATGATCCGTTTTTTTATAGTGCTCTTAGCAGTTCTGTTTTTGCCTTCAGCTTGGTCTGCATTTCAAAACTACGATATTGATGATGGTCTATCGCAAAGTGTTGTATTTGATATTGTGCAAGACCAGCAAGGTTTTATGTGGTTTTCAACACAGGCAGGCTTAAATCGTTTTGATGGTAATGAATTTACTGTATTCACAGCATCTGATGAGACAAATAGCCTAGCGAATAACTATATCTATCCGTTGGCACTTGATAGCGAATCACAGCTGTTTATAGGTACTCGAAATAGTGGCGTAAACCAACTCGCATTACATAATTATCAATTTTCTGAGCCGCTTTTAAAAGAGCACCGCATTACCAGTTTATTGGTGGCGCAACAGCAAGTTTATATTGGCACTTACGACGGCAGCCTGTTTCGTTACGATAAGCGAACAGAGCAACTTGAAACCTTAATAACAGGGTTAAAAAAGCCTATTTATGCGCTATCAAAAATCGCTGACATACTTTGGATAGGAACGCATGGAGCTGGGCTACTTCATTATGATCTTATTAATAAACAACAAATTAATACTGTTTTTTCTGGCTTTGCTGAGCCAGTAAATATTCATGCCAGTATCTTTGCAATCAAACAGGCCGCCGATGGCAGTATTTGGTTGGCAAGTCAGGGCGGCGGTTTATATAAGATTGAGCTTAGTACCAAAACAATAACGCAGTGGTTAACTTCTAATGATGATAATTCTGGGCTTAGTAGCAATGAAATTCGTGATATTGAGTTTGATAGCCAGGGCCGAGTTTGGCTAGCAACGCGAGGCGGCGGAATTAATGTTTACAACCCCATTGATGCAAGTTTCACCGTTTTAGCGCATGACCCGTTTGATAAATATAGTCTTGCCCATGACCGGGTATATAGTATCTATCGAGACAGTAGTGACATCATGTGGTTTGGTACTGCACATGGGATCAGTAAGCTCGACCCCGCATCATTACAATTTAGTAAGTTAAAAAAGCCAACGCCACTTTCAAGTAACGATGCGTGGGCGTTATTTGAAGACTCAAAGCAACGTATTTGGTATGGCAGCTGGGGTGGCGGTATCGATATTCTTGATCAGCAATTAAATCGTTTAGATCGCATAACCACCGAAAGTTCACCGTACTCAATAAGCAGTAATGCAATTAAAGCCATCGCCGAAGATCGTAATGGCGATATATGGATTGGCAGCTGGCAGCAAGGGATTGATGTTTTGCATACCGATGGCAGCATCAGTCACTTTCGAGCAGATGAAGGTGAGCATGGCTTAACTGAAAACAGTATATATGCCCTTTTAGTTGATGAGAAAAATAATGTTTGGGTCGGCACGAATGGAGGAGGACTGTTTTGTTTTGATAGGAAGCGCGGCAAATTTATTAGTTTTGCACAGCCTGTAGCTAGTACACAACTGGTAATTCCAACGGCGCGGGTGACGAGTTTATATAAAACCTCGCAAGCAGATCTGTGGATAGGTACAGATGGTGATGGGGCTTATCATTACAATGCTGCAACCGATACCCTCACTAATTATCGTAAAGGGGACCTGGCTTTATCTGATAATACAGTGCGTGCATTTTTAGAAATTGACCAGCAAATGTGGCTCGCAACGTCGAACGGCTTAAATATTATTGATTTGAGCAACCAGCAAGTTCATCAGTTTAATGTCGCTCAAGGCCTTCCTAATCAAGTCGTTTATGCGTTGTTAAAAGACAACGAAGATTGGGTCTGGCTAAGTACTAATAACGGTCTCGCTAAAATAGATCCTGCAACCATGAGCATTAAAAACTATAAAGCTCGCCATGGCTTACAAGGTAATGAATTTAATGCCGGTGCTTATTTAAAAACCCGTGATGGCCGCTTGATGTTTGGTGGCACACAAGGGGTTAGTGTGATTAATCCTGCTGACCTTGAAGTTAATACTATTGGCGGGCAATTGGCACTTACTAGTTTGCAATTTGATGATGAGAATGTGGTAAATCAAGGTGAAGGTCGTTTAGGCAGTTTATATCAAATAGAAAAAAGCCGTACAGTGACTATTCCTGCGGGCATAAAACGGGTTCATTTCCAGGTAAGTTATCTGCACTACTCTGAGCCGCAAACTAATCAGTATTCTTATCAGTTAGCTGGCTTTGAGCAGCAATGGCGCAAGGTAACTGGCCCGAATTTGGCTGTTGACTACACTAACCTTCCTGCAGGTGAATATCAGTTGATTGTAAATGCCAGTAGTGAAAATGGTGCTAATGCACTTACCCCATTACTGTTAAACATAACCGTTCTTGCTCCTTGGTGGCAAACAAGTGAGTTTTATCTGTTAACAGTTATGCTGATGTTGGCGACGGTGTGGTTATTCACAGTGCTTTGGACTCGTCGGATACGCAAACAAAAATATTATCTGGAGCAAATCGTCACCGAACGCACTGACGAAATCGCAGAGCAAAAAATGCTAATCGAACAGCAAGCTGATGCTCTGAGTGACTCACTCGAAAATAAAGTGCGTTTTTTCACTCATGCATCTCATGAATTACGCACTCCTTTGAGTTTGTTGATTGCGCCGTTGCAAAAGCTAATCGCAGATGAACGAAATACTGAAAAGCGTGAGCAATTGAACTTGGTATTGCGTAATAGCCGGCGCTTAGAAAACTTGGTCGATAAGCTATTAACCTTGACTCGCTATGATGAGCGCCATGAAGAGATTATTAAAGTAGTGTCATTATCGGCAATAGCCAGAGAGGTCGCGGGGCAGTTTGCTGTGTTAGGTGAAAAGTCCATCGACTTTCAGGTTGATATTGAAGAGGCTGTATTTATTGAAAGTACCCGAGAAGGAGTGATCACGATTCTTACCAACCTATTAAGTAATGCCTTTAAATATACTCAACAAGGTCAAGTCAGCTTAACCGTAAGCGCATCAGGTGAGCTTGCCAACATAGAAGTAACAGACACAGGCAAAGGCATCGCAGACGCTGAAAAAGACAAGGTGTTTGATACATTCTACAGAGTAAGTAGTCATGCAAATGTAGAAGGCAGTGGCGTTGGTTTAGCTATCGTTAAACGTTTGGTCGATAAATACAAAGGCACTATTATGCTGGCAAGCCGTTTAGGAGAAGGAACCAGTTTTAAACTCGCCTTTAAAACTGCACAATTTGCAGATCAAGTTCCTGTCGATAACACAAGTCTAAAGTCAAAAGTGAGTCATGACAAAGCGAGTGTACTAATTATTGAAGATAATGACGAGTTGCGCCATTACCTGAAAACCGAGCTGCAACACCGTTATCAAGTATTATTAGCTGAAGATGGTCAAGCCGGTTTACAAATAGCGCTGAGCCAAGTACCAGATTTAATTATTACTGATTTAATGATGCCAAAGGTCGACGGCTTTACTGTGTTAGATTCATTACATAATTCGCCTGTTACATGCCACATTCCAGTGATTATTTTGACCGCTAAGGGCGACTATGAGACCAGAGTAAGTAGTTTGCAACAGCATGCATTAGATGTGATCACCAAACCATTTGATAGAGAAGAGCTATTTTTAAAAGTTGAGAATTGGATACAGTGGGTCAACTTATACTCTCAGCAGCAAATTTTGGCTGTACCAGAACATGTGGAGGATGAGCAATCAATCGCGGTTGATCCTCGTGACAAACAGTTACTTGAAAACCTTGAACGGTATGTTGCCGAGCATTACCAGCAACAAGGCTTCTCTATGATGAATTGTGCGAAAGAGTTAGCGCTTAGTGAGCGTCAATTACAACGTAAGTTAAAAGTGTTACTCAACATCACACCCAGTGAGTATTTACGTAATTATCGACTGAGTAAAGCTGCTGAATTACTAAGGCAAGGGCGACAAATAAGCTTAGTAATAGACGATGTGGGCTTTTCTTCACGTTCCTATTTCTCTAAATTTTTCAAAGCAAAATATGGTATGACGGCGAAAGAATATCAATGCCATTATGTATAACTCGTTGTTTATTATTGAAATGTCGTATTTGAGTACATTTTTGTCGGCATTCAGCATACTTATTTCTTGTAACTAATCTACCCTTGAACCTTAACGAAAAATGAATCGCTTTGATGGGATCTCTGGTGTTCATATTTGACGGGCAAACATGACTGAACTCAGATTATGGTTAAGGACGACACTGAGATCCCGCCTTTATTTCATGTTCAAAATAGGTTTTGCTTCCCTTGAGTTATGGCAACTGTGTAAGCAGTTGCCTCTTTTTAGGGAAATACAGCACTCAATGTAAGGATTAGCATGATGAGCCCCCCTAATTTTCACTCCATAAAGTATTTAAAACAATTATTACTAGCGACAAGTCTTGTCGCTTTAACCGCTTGTGGTGGAGGCGGTGGAGGTGGTGATGACGATGATGATACCCCTCCTGTCGCGACAAACAAAAATCCCACGGTATCTATTAGTAGTGATAGCAGCGTAACAGAAGGCGGCGAGTTAGTCCTACAAGCGACGGCAACAGACAGTGATGGCACAATTGCAAGTTATGCATGGCAGCAAACATCAGGTCCAGAGTTAACACTTAGCGGAAGCGATACAAGTAAACTTACGATCACCGCACCAGAAATTGAAGAAGATGCAGATGTTGCTGTTTCATTGACTGTTACTGATGATGATGGTGCTACCGCCACAGCTAAGGTAACGATTGAACTGAAACGTAAAGTGCTCAGTGTAACGATTACCGGTATTGTAACGGATGAGCCGATTATTAACTCAAGTATAGTGGTACAAATTGGCGATGAACAATTTGCGATTACCGCTGATGCAGAAGGTCGCTATAGCGTAAACATTGAGGTTGATGACTCAGATGCCGCTGAACTGGTTAAGCTGGTGGCGCTAGGTAATAACGCCATTGACCCAGGTGTTGAGTTTGTATCCCAGTTGAAATCAATCGCAACGCTTATTTCACAAGCGGGGGCGGATGGCACATTAAGCAAAGATGAAAACTTCGGTGTAAATATTACTAATGTTAGTACTGCAGAGTTTGCACTTTTAAGCCGCGATGGTACAGACATAGACTCTGAACAGGCATTAGATGACGCTTTGCTCGCCGTTGATGCTGACGAAAAACTGCTACTTGCAGCGTTAATCAAGATCATTGTCGATAATGATGACTATGAACTACCAGAGGGGGTCGATACGACCCTTGATTTAATATCCAGTGCAGAACAAATTGATGACTTTATAAATACAGTTGAAAGCCAAGATCCTGGATTAATCGACAGTACAAAAGAAGAGATTAAAGATGATGATGAACTTGTTGATCAAACAATCAATAATCTTACTGGCAATTATTTATTAATGCAGCCGCAATACTATCGCACCTCAGTTGGGCAGTTTGAGTTTAATACTGATGGTAGCGGATATGTTAGTTTGCTGGATGTTGATACTGACTTTAGTTGGTCGCAACAAGATCAAGACATTACGATTACGCTAGCTGAGCCGGCATTGATGAGTTGCTTTGTGATTACTGATGCAAACAATGAACAGCAAGATGCCTGTGAGTACTTAGTTGAGTTAGATCTAACGATTCTTTTAGAGAACGACGCAAACAGAACGGTCGAATTTTTCCGCAAAAGCGAAACTCGCCTAACCAGTTCAGATGTCGTGTATAGAACCACAGAATCGAATTATAACGCGACCCTTATTGAACAACAGCAAACACTTGCTGTGACGGCTGATGAACTTATTGGTACTTGGGTTATAGATAACTTAAGTGAGTTTGGTGGTTACAGTAGTGCTGTCAGCATTGAGCTAGTTTCTGGTGGTACAGGGACGCTCACAGATAATGATAACGCGCCTGTTAGTGTGGCTTGGCAAGTTGATGGAAATCAACTACTAATAACCAATAGCGCAGAAGATATCAGTTATGACATCGCAATTTGGCTCGTTAAAAATGTACAAGTTGGCTATCAATTTGCGGCATCACTTGAAGCGAAAGCTGATGATAGCTCGCGTACTGTCACTGGTTTAATGGTGAAGGATAATCAGCTTTCATTTACTAAAGCTGATCTATTGGGTAAATGGACTGTTTATCAGGGCTATAACTCACCACAAACAGACCTTCATTATGATGTGTATGATGATGGTTTAATGAATTTTAACTTGAATCAGAACTTCCGTTCATGGCAAGTGAGTAGTGAGGGAGTGTTCTTACGCCACAACTATTATACAAGTAATGGCGTTCAACCAATCTGCCCTGAAGGCGAAGTTTGCCAAGTATACAGTGAATTCTCGCAGCGATTATTAGCGACTAATAATGGCCAAAACTTTACCTATCGCAAATATCGCTTTTTTAACTACGATGGTTCGGAGCGTGTCGAAGATTATTCATCTCACCTACGTAATTTTTCTGTATCAGATGAGTATGGGGTAACCAAATTCGCACCTTATTGGTTAGAAGAAAACGCAAGTTATGATGATAATGGCTACCCAATTACAACTAACTACATTGAACTCTATACAGCAAGAGAGCTCGGTGTAGAAACCATTAAAATAGCGACTATTTATGATGAGATGACGGCTGAGTATAGCCATCAAATCACCTTTACTTATCTTGGTGTGGTCAATCAATACGACTACAGTTTAGCATCAGGCAAGTTACTATTTGGTAGCATGCAAGCAGAAGTGAGTGATTTTGATCGACACTTCTTAACCATTTGTGTTTATGAGCAAGCAGGTACATGTACTGAAGATGCTAAACAAGCTTGGTACTTTGATAAGGCAATGGCTGAAGAGCAAGTTGTTATAGAGCGCCCAGCAACGGATCATCCATTAGATGGGGCTTGGCAGCTTGCTGATGAACCTGATGTTGCGGTGATTATTCGTGACGGAAAGTGGTTACAAATTCAAG
Source organism: Pseudoalteromonas sp. T1lg122 (assembly GCF_002964825.1). Taxonomy (NCBI): domain Bacteria; kingdom Pseudomonadati; phylum Pseudomonadota; class Gammaproteobacteria; order Alteromonadales; family Pseudoalteromonadaceae; genus Pseudoalteromonas; species Pseudoalteromonas sp. T1lg122. Next base: position 368,187 of record NZ_PQCG01000033.1, on the reverse strand, counting down.
CAATGGACGACCCTGATGACGATACCGCATTCCCAGGCTATGAAATTGGTGATTTTACTTGGAATGAAACAACAGGTGCATTTGTTGTCACTATTACAGAAGATACCAATGGTAGCTTTGGTATTGATGATGCCGGTAGTATCGTTGCCAGTGTGGATGGGGATACGCTGACATTCGATATTGAAGGTGAGGGTATTATCACTTTAAGTAGAATCTACAGCGAATCAAATCCGTTGATAGGGGGTTATACATATGGCTCTTACGATGGTGATTTCTTTATTGGCGTATTTAAAGAAGACGGTACTTTCTTAGAGCTTGCTCATGATACAGAGTTTGATGAGTTAGGTATCTCAGGTGGTTACTACACCTATGATCCAGAAACTCAAAAGGTAGAGGTTGATTTCTATGTGAAAACCTATGGTGATCCCATTGTTCAAGCTGACCCTTACTTTATTGTTAAACCACAAGGTAACTTTATGCAGTTTAAAGATGGCGATGATTTTGGCCTCTTTGAACGAGTGACCCGAGTGATTGACCAAGCAACCTTTACTGAAGCAGATCTCGTTGGCTCACATGTATTCACTTTTATGGCGGATGATGGCAGTGGTTTAGAAACCTCTAATGTCGTTATAAGCAATGATGGTACTGCAACATTTGAATTAGATGGTGAAGTACGCTCTGCAGAGTGGGTATTAGATCTTGGGTCGTTGATGATGTATAGCGAACCAACAGCTACACAAAATTATGGCTACGGTGTCATCATGACGCCTGTGATAACCATTGATGGTGGCTTTAGTGTAGCGACGCTAGGTTTTGAAGTACCTGAAATCTATGATGATAATGATGATCCCGAACTACATACTTTTGTATCGGGCAGTTTAATTAAGCAGTAATTTTCTGAGCCCAGTAGCAGCAATGCTACTGGGCTTTTTTGAGGAGTTAGTTTATGAAAGCGTTATATTTCTCAGTATTACTTCTTACCCTTAGTGGGTGCCAAACGATGGATGCAATGCAAGAAGACATTAGCGATTTAAGTAATAGTTTGTTTTCAAGTGAAGATATGAGCGAAGAATCACAAGATGCATTCTTAAAAGCACAAGAGGCATTTTATGAAGCCGACAATGTTCGTAAGAAACATGCGCAATTAAATGCTCAAGAACGAAGCTTATGGGTCGAGTTAGAAGATGATTACAACATCTTATTAGCTGCGCCAAGTAAAGCCACTGAGAAGGAATCTTACTTTTCAGACTCCACACTTGCAGACAGCGTTATGATGCAGAGTTTAAAGTTTATTGAGCTGGTCGAAAAAGGCGAGTAATCGAAACTTCGCTTAAAAGATTGAAAAGTTTATGTTACAACGACACTAACATTACTTTTTAGTTACAAACATGACTGAACTTTACCATTGGTTTGATTTAATCGGCGTAGCCGTGTTTGCTGTTTCTGGAACGCTATTGGCGTACGACAAAAAAATGGATGGCTTTGGGGTTGTTGTGTTAGCCACAGTCACTGCTATCGGCGGTGGGACTGTGCGCGACGTAATTTTAGATGTACCCGTATTTTGGCTACATGATCAAAGCTACTTCTGGGCTATATTACTTTCTGTATTTGTTACCACTCGTTTAATCAATAAACAGCGATCGATTTCACTAAATGCACTACAAGTGGCAGATGCTTTTGGTTTAGCATTTTTTGCGGTGATGGGCGCACAAAAAGCCATGCTCGCAGGCATGCCTGATACCACCGCAATTATTATGGGGGTGATCACAGGCTGCTTTGGTGGCGTTATCCGTGATGTGCTCGCTGGAAATATGCCGATGCTATTAAAGGGCGAGCTCTATGCTATTACCTGTATCGCAGGTGGAATTGTTTACACGCTAAGTATCTCACTGGGTTTCGTGACCGAAATGGCCATGGTATTAGCCATGCTAATGACCTTATCACTGCGTTTAGCTGCAATGAAATGGCAGCTGACATTACACGTTTTTAAATATCCCGACTAAGCTTAACCTAAGGATGAATGATAGGGACATCATGGATCGTGTCTTTAGCTAGAATATTTTCACGTGCACAAGTGGGCGTGCAAGCTCCTGAAGTAATTGTAGAAGTACACTTAGGAAACGGCTTACCTGCTTTTCATATCGTTGGCTTGCCTGAAGCGTCAGTCAAAGAGTCAAAAGACAGAGTGCGTAGCGCACTCGAAAACTCACAGTTTGGTTTTCCAGATCAACGAATAACCGTCAACCTTGCGCCCGCTGATTTACCTAAAGAAGGTGGCCGTTTTGACTTGGCTATTGCTGTGGGTATTTTAGTCGCCTCTGGGCAAATAAACTGCCCTGATATTCATCGTTATGAGTTTTACGGAGAGTTGGCTTTAAATGGTGAGGTAAGAGGGGTAAATGCTATTTTGCCTTCGGTGTTAGGAGCGAAAGAGCAGGGGCGCTGTTGTTTCTTACCTGCTGAAAACGATAATCTCGCAAGCCTTGTGTCGGGCGTTTCTCGAAAAGCCGTTTACTCCTTACAAGATGTTTGGAATGATTTATTAAATCAGCAACCCCTTCCACTTAATATTAGCTATCCAGAGCAACAGTCGCAGCGCGAATCGCTACTCGATTTAAGTGACGTGAAAGGCCAACCAGGTGCCAAACGAGTACTCGAAATAGCCGCTGCTGGTGGCCATAATTTACTGTTTCTTGGCCCTCCAGGTACTGGCAAGTCAATGCTTGCCCAGCGTATGCCAACGATTATGCCAACCATGTCGGATGATGAAGCAATTAGTACCGCTGCGCTATATTCGATAATTGGTCAGTCAGTTGATTTATCTAATTGGCGTGAACGGCCCTTTAGAAATCCACATCATACTTGCTCTGCTGTTGCTCTTGTCGGTGGCTCTTCGAACCCTAAACCGGGGGAAATCTCCCTTGCTCATAATGGCGTATTGTTTTTAGACGAGCTGCCCGAATTTGAAAGAAAGGTGCTCGATTCACTGCGTGAACCAATGGAAACGGGCGTGGTGACTATATCGCGAGCGGCGCGACAAATGGAATTTCCATCGCAATTCCAGCTAATCGCCGCATTAAACCCTAGCCCCACAGGAAGCCATACTGATAAGCGTGCAACGCCAGATCAAGTATTGCGGTACTTATCTCGGGTGTCTGGACCATTTATCGATAGGATTGATTTACAAATTGAGCTGCCGAGACTCACCAGTAGCCAATTACAGAGCACGCAAGTAGAAGAAAGCAGTGAACAAGTAAGAGCCAGAGTCGAAAGAGCTTATGCAATTCAACTTAACCGACAAGGCAAAGTGAATGCGCGCTTGAATAATAAAGAAATGAGTATTCATTGTGAGTTGGCAGCAGCTGAGCTGCAGTTTTTAGCAAAAGCCAGTGAAAAACTGGCGTTATCACCACGCTCGTATCACCGTATTATCAAGGTGGCACGCACAATTAGCGATTTAAAAGCACAGCCAGCAATTACCTTAAATGAATTAAAAGAGGCGCTGAATTATCGCGCCTTTGAGCGGTTAATTAGCCAATTAACGCAGTACTAGCAAGTTTGCTAAATAGACAGCATGTAGCCTTTGCCGCGAACGGTAACGATACGTTTTTGGTCTTTTTCATCGCTTAATTTTTTACGTAAGCGGCCAATCAACACATCAACGGTACGATCGCTTGGGCTCCAGTCAGGCTGGCCAATTTCTTCGGAAATTTTTTCACGTGATGTCGCTTTACCGGCATTTGCAATAAGGCAAATAAGTACCTTGTGCTCTGCTTCGGTAAGACGTGATTCTTCACCATTAGGGGTGATCAAGGTGCGGTTATCTGGGTGTAGTTTAAAGTCGGCATATTCAATAAACTCTTCACTCTCATCATCTTGCTGAGAGCCTTTTATGCGCTTAAAAAGAGCGCGCATTCGCAGTTCAAGTTCAAGTAAGTCAACCGGCTTGCAAATGTAGTCATCGGCACCTTGTGCAAGACCAGCAATACGGTCAGCTTGCGAGTCACGACTAGACAGCACAATAACGCCAATATCCGTCAGTGCATTAAGTTCTTTGGCAAGCAAAAGCCCATCGCGTTTTGGTAACACAATGTCGATAACGGCTAAAGAAATTGCTTCTTTTGATGACGCACGCGATTGCACAATGCTTAATGCATCGGCCCCCGTTGAATCTACCTCAATATTAAACTCAGTTTCTTTAAAATGATTAAGAATGCGCTTAACGAGTAGTTCGTCGTCTTCAACCAATAAAACTTGAATAGTCATTCGCTTTAATTTCACACTTGATTTGTTGTTATGTTAGCACTGTATGGCAAAGGCTGAGAAGTGTCATAGCGAGGTTTGTAACTATTTCTTACAATTTAATGGCTTAGCAATAGTTGAAAAGAATGGCAGCTGAGCACTCACATCGTGCCCAGCCAAATGATTAAACTACTTTTCAGGATAAAGGTATTGCCACCATTGTGGCTGATCTTTTAAGTTTTTATCGAAATAAGCCAACATGGTATTCCACCAGTCGAAGCGTTTATCACGAGCAAAAATTTGGTGATCTGCACCTTTGTACTCAATCAGGTCAACATCTTTACCTAATAACTTTAATGCGGTGTACATATTGTGGCTTTCACCAACCGGTACGTTGGTATCCGAATCACCATGAAGGAGTAATAGCGGCGTTGTTACTTTGTCAGCATGAAACACCGGGCTGTGTTGGCTATAAAGTGTAGGATTGTTCCACGGGTAGCTATTTTTAGATGCCTCAGCTGAGTATAAGTAACCCCACCAACCTTGACCCCAATACGAGGTGATATTTGAAATCCCTGCATGGGCAATCGATGCACTGAACATATCCGTTTTAGTTGCGAGTAGCATGGTCATAAAGCCGCCGTAAGAGGCCCCTAAATTACCCACACGTTTGCTATCTACAAAGTTATATTTATCTAAAAAGGCTTTAGTACCGTCGATGATATCGTTGGCAGTGTATTCACCCCATGCGTTGACGTGTTTAGCCGAGAACTCTTGGCCAAAGCCTGTTGCGCCAGTAGGTTGCACAACGTAAACAACATAGCCATGCTCAGCCCATAAGTTAAACGGGTAACGGCCTGTAAAGCCACGAGTTACTGGCGATGTACCACCATAATAATAAACCAGTGCAGGGTATTGTTTATTGCTATCTAAATCATGGGGTAAATAAACTCGCCCCTTTATTTCAATGCCATCTTTATTAGTAAAGTTAAACTCTTCCAGTGAGGCTACTTGCGTATTTTCATAGCCAATTGGTTTAGAATCCCACACTACTTTAGCGCGACCCTTACCTAAGCTGAGTTGTTTTAACTGCTGAGGTGTTGACGCTGTGGTGCCGGTAACCAAAATGCGTGGGGTACGCTCGTTTGAGTAGCTAAATTGCTCCACAACATCAAAGCCCGTATTCACTTTATTAAAACGCTTTTTGCTCAAGTCGAATTGATAAAGTTGTACGGTATCTTGCTCGGTAACTTTAATAAGCGCATCACCGTTTTCAAGCACATTTAACTGGCCGATAGCTGGGTTAAACTCCTTACTCAGAGCGCTGGCTTGTTTACCGTCACGGCTGAGTAAATAAAGTTGACCGTCATAGTTATTCGCAAGCATCCCTTCAGGAAGGTTACGACCTAAGCCATTGTTAAAATCTGGACCGGCAGTGACATAAATTCCGTCGTCAGTATATTTAGCCTGATTAAAGGTATTGTATTGACCAAGTACCTTGATAGCCGATGAAGCTAGGTTTAGCTCAACAAGCTCTGTTGCTGGCTGTGGTGATAGCTGCATTGCTTGTGCTGAGCGGCTCATCAAAACGTGGCCGCTTTTAGCATCAAAATCTTCAAGTGAATGGCTAAGCGGGCCTTGGCTTAATATTTTGCTTAAACCTGTTGCGATATCGAGTAAATAGACTTGCGACGTGGTACGAGCATAAGACCAACGATCTTGCAGGCCTTGATAATGTTTAGTGAGCTTGCCATTGTCTGTTGGAGACTTCGACCAACTAAAAATTAAGCTGTTGTTATCGAAAAACTGAAAGCCATTTGCACCCGCGAGGTTTTTAGCAATGATGCTAAGTTGCATGGTTTTCAGGTTTAAACGTTTAAGCTCGCCATTTAATAAATACACTAAGCTTTTGCTATCTGGGCTCCAAGTAATGTTACTCGGTTGGGCTGATTCAAAGCGATAAAGCGTATTGTTTTTTGCGTCTTTAAGCTCAGTAACATATTGTGCTTGATTAGCGGTTGCATCTTCGTAATGACGTTGGCTAGTAATGAAGTAATCGCCATTTGGTGCCATTGAAATATAACTGACCGTTGGCGCATCGAATAATTGCTTAGCCGACAAACCGTGTTGTTGCTTAGCACTAAATTGCACAGCATCTAGTTCAGACTTAGCCGTAAAATCAAGCTCAACCTCATTCCAGTTAGCTACTTGCTCAGTGATGATAACAAACTGGTGATCGCCTTGGCTTAAAGCTAGCTCATAGCTTTTATTTTTTTCTGTTTGCTTTTCACCATCAATAAATAGCTGTGCGTTTTCAATGCCTTTAAGCGTTAATGAGCCTTGGCTAAAGCGTTCAGTTGAAGCGGTAAATTTGAGTGCCTGTAAACCACCTAGTGTTAGCGCACTCACTTTATCGAATGATTGCCAGTCAAGCTCATCGCCAAATACGCGTATGCTATCGCCGCTTTTTTGCAAGCTAGGTAGTAGGTTAGCAATAATGGCATCGCGATGATCCGTTTGATATGGCTTAAGTTGCATATCTTCGCCAAGAGGGCCAATAAATTGCACCGCTGATTTATCAATGGCAGCGGCCATTGCTGTATTACTTAACGCACATAACGCTAATGCACTAAATGTTGTTTTTAGCTTGGCTGATTGGCTTAGCCAAGTAGTTGAAAGTGTCATAGTTTCGCCTGTTGAAGGTAATTTAAACCAATATAGCACGCTGCAAATTACCCAAAAAGTGCTCTGCGTTAGATTGCAGTCGGGTTTGAGCTTGTGGTTTTCAATTGCTATGGTGAGCAGGTTAACTTTTTTAAGAGGGCTCAGCGTGACATTGCTACTTGTTTATATGTTTGTTGCCATTGCGGTTTCGTTTTTGTGCTCAGTGATGGAAGCGGTACTGTTAAGTATTACGCCAAGTTATGTTGCCATGCTAAGAAAGCAACAACCGCAATTAGCAAAGCGGGTAGGTAAACTCAAAGACAATATAGACCAACCGTTGGCGGCAATACTCACGTTAAATACCATAGCGCACACGGCGGGTGCCGCTGGCGTTGGCGCACAAGCTGCAGTGGTGTTTTCAGATGCTGCGGTTGGCGTAGCCTCCGCAATTATGACGTTATTGGTACTGGTGCTTTCTGAAATTATTCCTAAAACATTAGGGGCTAATTATTGGCGAGGATTAACACCCATTGTTAGTGTGAGCTTAATTTGGTTGGTGTTTATTCTAAAACCCTTCGTGTGGTTTGCTGACATTTTAACGCGCTTTTTAGGGCGTAATTACGATGAGGCCTATTATATTCGCCAAGAGATTGAAGCCATGGCTGATATTGGCACTGAATCAGGAGCCCTTGGGCAAGATGAATCTGAAATCATACGCAGCCTGCTGCATTTTCGTCATGCCAAACTCGATACCTTAATGACACCACGTACGGTGCTTTTTAAAGTCCATAAAGATTTAACCGTAAACCAATACTTGTCGGAGCATGGTTCTTCATCGTTCTCTCGGGTATTGGTTTATGACAAAAATGGTGATGATATTATTGGCTTTGTGCATAAAAATGACATTATGCTGGCTTATCATCGTCTGGGTGAGACTATAAAATTAGCAAGCTCGTTAAGCCTATTTACACCGTACCAGAAACCTTGCATGTGCCGACCTTGCTCGAAACCTTACTGTCTGAGCGCACGCATATTTGTTTAGTCGTGGATGAATACGGTGATGTACAAGGTATTGTCACCCTTGAAGATTTAATTGAAGCATTAATGGGGCTCGAGATTGTTGATGAGCATGATCAATCAGCCAATATGCAAAAAGTCGCCAAACAGCGTTGGCGACAGCGTTTAGCATCGAGTAATACCATTGTCAGTGACGATAAGCGTAAACCTTAGCGGCGATGCCCCGCTGCGGTTTTTACCATTTGCCGCCAAGAGAGTGACCAATTTAAAAAGTCTTCTTTGGCTTTTGGGCGGCACAGCAAAAAGCCCTGCATTAAAATAAATTCTTTGTAGCGGTCGAGGTATTCAAGCTCTTCAACGCGTTCAATACCCTCGGCAACGATAGCGAGATCTTCTTGTATCGCTATATTCACCAAGCTACTAACAATCACTTGGGAAAACTGATCGGTTTCAATATTACTGATCAGGGTGCGATCGATCTTTATTTCGGTAAAGGGTAGTGTTTTTAACTGCTGCACATTAGTAAAGCCAGTGCCAAAATCATCTAGTGAAATACCAAAACCGCGCATTCGTAAGCGGTTGAGTGATTCAAGTTGCGATGCACTACGCAGCGCATACTGTTCGGTAATCTCTAATATAACTTCACTAGGCGTGAGCTTGTTAAGGTGCAGTATTAAAGCCAGTTTATCTGGACAACTTAAGTCCTCAAGCTGCGAGGGAGATAAGTTAAATGCGAGCTTTAAGTTAGGATCAAACTGCTCTTTAATTTCTGCAAAATCGTTAGTGGCCTTTTCAAATAATTGGAAAGTAATAAGGTTTATTAAATCTAGGTCTTCAGCAATACAAATAAAGCGATCAGGTAAAATTATTTCGTCTTCTTGGCTTGTGTTGATGCGGGCAAGTACCTCAATGCTTTCAACCCGATTATCATGGCGATTTATCTTAGGTTGATAAAACGGAATAATCTCATTATGACTGATGGCATGTAGTAACAATGACTCAGAAATAGGGGTTTTTGTACGCTCAACATGAATAGCAAAGTGCTCAAGCTTTTGCAGTAGTAAGTACACTTGATTAAGTTGCACTGGTTTAGTGACGTTACCAATTAAGTGAGCGTTATGCTTACGAGCAAGGTCTGCTGCAAGGTCAATGACTTTAGGGTCCATCTCAGAAATTATGGCAATTGCACCTTGGTATTTCATGGCGCCTAAGTGACGAATAAGCTCCATGCCATCCATATCTGGCATATTGAGATCGGTAAAAATGGCATCAAAAAAGCGAGGGGCTTTTTTAACTTTTTCTAAGGCTTCTTCTGCACTTAGGCAGGTTGTAATGTGTGGAACCTCAAGCTCATTCAAGATGGCATGCATAACAATCAGGATAGCTTTTGAGTCATCCACTACGAGTATGTGTCTATTTGACTTAACCATATTCACTCCTTGAACAAGAACGCTATAGTTAAAAGTAGTAGATAAACCCTATTTAGTCATGTTTTTTGCTTGTTTTATAGTGCGAAAAATACACAGTCTTGTACCTAAAGGAAATTCGTAATTTTGCAAGGTCTCAGTATAATAGCCGCACTTTTTATTCGTATTTATAAGAACTATGGTCAGACTTCAGCTGAGTCTCGCAGACGAAACCTTTATTTTGCATTTAAATGGCTCACAGTTAATTCAGCTTTTTCATCATCAACAAGCAATTGCTTTCGATAACCCAGAGCCAGAACTTTATGAATTTGATTTTCAGGGGCAACGCATTGGTCTTGATACCAGCAAAGTGCACGAAAAAAGCTTAGCCATTTTTGTTAATCAGCAGCAGGTGAGCCAGCTTGCTTTACCGGAGTTACAAGAAGCCGAACCCAAACGCGGCATTATTGGTTTGCTGGCACTGGGCTTTAAATTATTTAAAAGTGCAAAAGTAGTTAAAGCGGCTTTAGCGGGTGCTTCGGTGGCAGGCTATGCTTGGTTATTTTCTATTGAATTTGCCTTGATGCTAATTGCTTGCTTGGTGGTGCATGAATATGGTCATGTACGTGCGATGAAATACTTCGGCATTAAAACTAAAGGTATTTACCTTATTCCCTTTGTCGGTGGTTTGGCTGTTTCCGATGATAAAATTACCACGCGATGGCAAGACGTAGTGATCTCACTCATGGGGCCTGCTTTTGGCTTGATTACCTCAGTACTGGGAGTCGTGCTTTACTACGCCACTGAAATGGAAATATTCGCTGGTGTGGCAGTACTCAGCGCACTGCTAAACCTATTTAACTTGTTGCCTATTTTGCCCTTAGATGGCGGCCATGTACTTAAAAGTATTAGTTTTTCGATGCGTTCATGGATAGGTCTAAGTGTGTGTTTATTAGGTGTGTTATTTGGCTTGTGGCTGAGTTATACCTTTGGCTTGATGCTACTGGTGTTCTTCTTATTTGTAGGGGCTCTTGAGATTATCTTTGAGTGGCGCGGACGTCACTATTCACATCTCATTCCTCTTGATACATACGGGCAAGGCTTTTCAGCGGTAATGTACGCACTGGTTGTTGCAGGTCACGTTGCAGTGATGATGCACTTTGCTGATTCAGAAAGCGCAATCCTAAGCTTACCAATGAAGATTCTAGCAAGTTAAATAATATTTAAGCACTAAGTTATATACAGCTTGGTGCTTAAATTTAATTAATATATTTTAATTGATTTTACTAATTAAACCTTCAATTTGTGCTTTGTTTTATTTTTAGGAAAATTCTGATTTACAAAAATTAGAATGTCCCGCTAATTTTAAATTCAAGAGATATAGCAAAAGGATTTTGTTATGAGCTTGTTTAGAAAGGAAGCGGTTGCACAACAAAGTGAACGTTTAACTGGCGTAATTACCTTAGCGCAACCATTATCGATTAAATTAACAGTTGTAACCTTAAGCTCTGTTGCTGCTGCGGTTATAGTATTTCTTTTTACAGCAGAATATTCCCGCAAAGAAACCGTACGTGGTTTTCTCATGCCTAGTAAAGGCGTCATTCAAAGTTTTGCTAATCAAGGCGGAACAATTGAAAAGCTTCATGTAAAAGAAGGCGACTCTGTCATTAAGGGGCAAGCACTTGCTTCAATTGTTGTTCAGCAAAATGATAGTCAAGGTTTAGATCTCAGTTCACAATTAGTTGAACAATTAACAGAGCAAATTAAACTTTTGAATCATGAGGTTATGCAAACGGAAGTGTTGCAAAAACAAGAAATACTAAACCTTGAAGCGCAGCAAACGCTTTTAAATGAAGAAAAGCTTGCATTACAAAGTCAATTAACACTCGCAGATGAAAAGCTTGCCCTGTTGCAAAGTCAACAAGTTAATTTCAACCAGCTTAATAAGAGTGGCTTTTTATCGAATATAGAACGTGAGCAGCAACAACAAGCTTTACTCGATGTTAAGCAAGAAAAGCAAAACTTAGCTCGAATACTGATGCAGCAAAATAACCAGCTGAGTCAATTACGCTTTAATCTTGCTAACGTTCCACAACAATATGCACTTCGCATCAGTAACTTAAAACGAGAAATTTCAGATACACAAAACCAACTATCGCAGTTAAAAAGCAACTATAGCTACACAATTACGGCTAGCAATAATGGTGTTGTTACAGGCATTCAAGTAGTCGAAGGAGAGGTGTTAAGCCAAGCAAAGCTTTTACTGCATATTATACCTGAGGGTTCTGAGTTAGTTGCTGAATTACTATTACCAACGCGCTCCGCAGGGTTTATAGAAATAGGCAACGAAACTCGGTTACGTTTTGATGCTTTTCCATATCAACGATTTGGTTTTATCAATAGCACAATTAGCCGTATTGATAAGGCACTTATTACACCAAACGAAGTGCGGTTACCTATTACATTGCAAGAGCCTGTATATCGACTTAGGGCTACTTTAAGTCAGCAGCAAATGTCTGCGTATGGAAAGGCCTTTGAGTTAAAAAGCGGCATGCTGTTTGAGGCAGACATAATGTTAGAACAGCGCACATTAATTGAGTGGTTACTAGAGCCTTTATATAGCTTAAAAGGAAGGGTTTCATAGAATTTAGAGTTACTCATTTGAGGATCTCTAAAAGGAAGCTGACTTTGTTTATTTTCGTTAACCATAGTCAGTAAATTTAATCCCATAGATTTGGGTTGATAAATCCTGTTGGTAGTAAATCACAGGAAACAAGGAGTTAATATCATGCGTGAATTAAACGTTATTGAAATTAAAGAAGTTAAAGGTGGTGTAGACCAAAGTACTGCAATTGGTGGAAACCTGGGAATTATAGCAATTGGAGTTGGGATTCTTGCCGCAGGAGCAACAGCCCCTATTTGGTTTGGAGCTGCGATGATCGGGGTTAGTATATCTTTAACAACCTCATATTTTTTAGAGCATTAACATAATTTGAGAGTGTGAATTCACACTCTCTATTATATTTTATGGGGTAGTTATTATGGATAATGGATGGGGTAGTAATCCCGAAAATGGTTGGTTTAATAAAAATGTAACTAAGAAAGGAATGTTTTTTTCAGGTTTCTTTATAGGTTTATCAATAGGCTTTTTTATGACTATTTTAATTTGACTTTGAAGAGTTGTACGGAGTTATTATGGCTTTAGTTAATTTTAATATTAAATTCTTAACCCCTCTGATACTTCAATCCGAAATTGCTGAATGCGGTCTCGCCTCTATGGCCATGGTGGCATGCTATCACGGTCACAAGCTTGATATGCCTGCAATGCGAAAGCGCTTTGCGGCGAACCTAAAGGGGATGAATTTACAGCAGTTAATTGAGTTGGGGGATAGCTTAGGATTAGCGAGTCGTGCGTTACAGTGTCCATTTGAAGAGGTTCATAAGCTGCAGACTCCCTGTATATTGCATTGGGATATGAATCACTTTGTAGTTTTGACCAAAGTTTCTGGGAAGGGAAAATCAGCCAAATTAGCGATTAATGATCCAGCCCTTGGGAAGCGGAATCTAAATAGCGAGGAATTTAGTAAGCACTTTACCGGTATTTGTTTGGAGCTCACGCCAACCAGTAAGTTTGAAGCTAAACAAGAACAGGCACGAATGAGGTTTAGTCAGCTTTGGAGTGCTGTTACTGGTCTAAAAACTGGCTTAATAAAATTAATTGCGCTGTCGCTGGTTTTACAGCTATTTGCACTGATGACACCCTATTATATGCAGTGGGTCGTGGATGAAGTGTTGGTTAGCTTTGATGAGTCTTTGCTCACGGTGCTTGCGCTAGGTTTTGCATTAATTGCGATCATTTCAGTTATTACTAATGCAGTGCGGAGCTGGTTGATTTTGAGGCTTTCGAGTCTGCTAAACATGCAAATGGGGGTTAATCTATTACGTCATTTACTGCGCCTCCCTATGAACTACTTTGAATCCCGCCACATTGGCGATATTGTTTCCCGTTTTGGCTCACTAGCGCAAATACGTGAGCGTATTACCACAGGGTTTGTAGAAACATTTGTTGATGGTGTTATGGCTATTACCGTATTGATTATGATGTTGATTTATTCACTTAAGTTGACAGCTGTTGTTGTAGGCGCAATTACCCTTTATACGCTTGTACGCTTAGTGCTGTATCGACCACTGCATCAAGCTACAGAAGAAATGATTCAAAACTCCGCTAAAGAGCAATCAAACTTTTTAGAAAACATTCGTGGTATGCAAACAATTAAATTGTTTGGTAATGAAGCGCAGCGCCAAGGTATTTGGCAAAACCGTTATGCTGAGGTAATAAATAGTGAAATACGTTTAGGGCGATTAAATATTAGTTTTGAGTCTTTTAATAAACTACTGTTTGGTCTTGAGAATGTAGTGGTTATTTACCTTGCTGCACTTTTGGTTATGAGTAATAGCTTATCTGTCGGTATGGTGTTGGCATTCATAGCCTATAAAAATCAGCTTACAAGTCGCTTTGCAAATTTCATCGAGCAAATAATCCAATTTAAAATGATGCGCTTACACCTTGACCGTATCGCTGATATTGCGCTTACTAAGCAAGAAGCGAATCGCGATGGTGACTTGGCCTACAGAGGGAGTAGCGACAATAAAGTGAAAGGTAAGCTTAGCCTTGAAAATATCAGTTTTAGTTATAGCGATGATCAAGCACCTATTTTAAAAGATATAAATTTAACGCTAAATTCATGCGAGTCTATTGCTATTACTGGCCCGTCTGGCGCGGGTAAAACGACGTTAATGAAAATCATGTTGGGTTTATTACAACCAACATCAGGCAAAGTGTTACTTGATGGCATGGATATTACCCAACTTGGCCTTAAAAATTACCGCAAACAAATAGCCGCAGTAATGCAAGATGACACGCTATTAGCTGGCTCAATCGCCGATAATATTAGCTTCTTTGACCCACAACCTAATTACTTAAAAATAGAACAGTGCGCTCGTCATGCAGCAATTCATAGTGATATTACTAAAATGACTATGGGTTATAACTCATTAGTGGGCGATATGGGTTCTAATTTATCCGGTGGACAACTTCAACGGTTATTACTTGCCAGAGCGCTGTACCAATCTCCCAGCGTCCTATTTTTGGATGAAGCAACGAGTCATTTAGATCAAGAGAACGAAGCAAAAATCAGTGAGCAAATTAAGCACCTAGAGATGACGCGAATAATGATTGCTCACAGGCAAGAGACTATCAATATGGCGGATAAAGTGTTTGAGTTGCAAGGTGGTGCTTTAACAAACAAAGTAGTTAAAAATGAAACTGCGTAATCGAATATGAATTTAGTAACTTGTATTTAACAAGCTACTAAATCAATGGCTAGGCACGTTAATTCTTCTAAAGAAAAGCGGCTAACCTATTAACTACCCAACAAAAAATGTGAATACATGGAGAGTATATAATGCGTCAATTAAATTTGATTGAAATTCAAGTGGTTTATGGTGGAGTACTATCGAATAGAGCAGTTAATGAAGGAGATTTTATAAAGGAAGATAAACCTGGGTTTGGCATGCCACACTTACCTTCACCAATAGAAACTGACGATTAGATGATAATGTAGATAAGGAGGGTCTCCTTCTTATCTAAAAAGAAAATTTATGACGAATAGCAATTTGGCGCGGTGCGTATGGCATGGGTTATAAAAGCCATTTTATTTGTATGTTCATTTAGATGTGTTGAACTCTAACATGTAATTGCCCTAAGCTACACACTCAAAAATTTGTTAAACTCATGGTTGGATTATTTACTTTAAGCAATCATGAGTCGCAAAATTACCCCCGTTATTCTTGCTGGTGGCATAGGTTCTCGTTTATGGCCTTTGTCGCGTAAAGCGATGCCTAAGCAATTTTTATCTTTGCTTAGCGAAAAGTCACTCTTACAGAGCACGCTTTTACGTGTGGCTGACTCACGATTTAATGCGCCGATTTTAGTTTGTAATGAAGAACATCGTTTTATTGCTAAAGCGCAAATTGCAGAAATCACTGATAGCTTTACGTTGCTTCTTGAACCCGTAGGTAAAAATACTGCACCGGCGATTGCGTTAGCGGCTGAATTTGCATTGCAAAATGGCCTAACGGATCCCTTACTGGTGATGCCTGCTGATCACCACATTAGTGACTTTGAGAAGCTTATTGCCTGCTTAGATAATGCTATAGCACTTTGTCAGCAACAACAGTTAGTGACTTTTGCCATTACTCCTACAGAGCCTCATACCGGCTATGGGTATATTCGCCAAGGAGAGCCGTTAGCCCATGAAGGCTGCTTTAAGGTGGCTGAATTCAAAGAAAAACCAGCACTACAATTAGCCAAAAAGTACCTTGCTAGTGGTGACTATAGCTGGAATAGTGGCATGTTTTTATTTCTGCCAGATGTGTATTTATGCGAGCTTACTCGCTTTGCACCAAAGATTGCTGACAGTGTCGCCAAAGCGGCAAGTTTCACTGCAGATTTAGGTTTTCAACGGCCCGTTGCTAATTCGCTTGCAGCATGCCCCAGTGATTCTATTGATTATGCTATTTTGGAACGTAGCGCTAACGTTGCTGTTATCCCTGTTGATTTAAATTGGAGTGACGTAGGTAGTTTTTCAGCGCTGTCGAAAATCGCTGAAAAAGACCACCATGGTAACTATTTAGCCTCGCAAGGAGTGAGTTTAGATAGCGAAAATAATCTACTTATTAGCGAAGCCGATCACACCATTGCGGCGCTCGGTGTGACTAATCAAGCCATTATACATACTCATGATGCCACCTTAGTGGCAGATAAAAGTGCACTCGATAAGCTCCCTGATTTACTTAAACAGCTTGCTTTAGTTGATAATGACAAATTGACCCATCACCAAGCGGTATTTAGGCCTTGGGGTAACTACCGAACTTTAATTGAAAGCACGGGCTTCAAGGTGAAAAAAATAATTGTAAACCGTGGTGCAAAACTCTCAACTCAGCGCCATCAACATCGTGCAGAACATTGGGTCGTCGTATCAGGAGTCGCAAATGTCCGAGTTGGCGATAACGAATTTGAATTAACAGCTGACCAATCTTGTTATATTGCGGCAAAGCAATTACATAGCCTTGCTAATCAACAAAACACACCACTGATCGTTATTGAAGTACAAACCGGTGCGATACTAGATGAAAGCGACATCGAGCGATTTGATGATAGGTATGGCAGAGACTAGCTGGAAGCTCTAAGCTTTCAGCTATAAGTTTTAAGTAGATTAAGCGGGTTGTTTTCTTTCGGTTCACAGGAACTAATTGTTGCTTGAGGGTAAACTGGATTTAGTGTGTCCTAGCACCTAGCACCTAGCACCTAGCACCTAGCACCTAGCACCTAGCACCTTCTATCATTTCCCCAATGCTTTATCTAGTTCTTCTCTAAGGCGTGGGCCTTTTAGGTTTTCAGCCATGATTTCGGCAACTTTTGCGTTGCTACTATTTTCAAGAGCGATAATGCGCTCTGCTAAATCACTGGCATAACTGTTGTTGCCGTCTCTTGTGGCACGGAAAAATTGGCCGATGAGGGCTGTGGCAGAAATATTGCGAACATAATCATTATCGTCAGTCTGTAACAGCTTTTGAAAATGCTCAGCGAGCTTAGGCGAGACGTTATTTTGGCGAGATAAATTCTCTAATGTACTGATACGAATCTTAGGGTCATTCGTGTATTCGCTAATGCTTATCATGGCATCGGTTACAGCATTTGCTTGGCTGTCGTCCAAGTCGCGTCTGAGCATGCTTAGGGTCATTTTTAGTTGTCCGTAAGCTGCTAAGCGCTCATTTTCGGACTTACTCAAATTGAGTAAGATAGCAAGTGCTTCATTTATTGAGCTGTCGGCATATTGTGGGTCTGCTTTGATGCGTTCTCGGTAGTCATCAGGTAAATTACTTAGCCAGCCAAGCGCTGGATTTCTCTTCTCAATTTCGGCACGTCGCTCGTTTTCTTGCTTTTCTATCGCTTGTTCAACCAATGTTGCTAGCAGTTCGGGATCAATGGCAGGCGCTTGATTTTCAAGCTCGTGAATGCGTGTTTCGAGATCTAAAATATAGCCATGTAAGGCGACTAGGTTTTCTCTATCTTGTTCTGGAATGGCCAGCTTTTTTAAGGTGGGTTTTGCCTGCTGAATCGCGACAGGCTTGTCCGTCGAGATTGATTTTGTGTGGCTATAAATAGATAAGCCTAGTGCAATGCTTGCAAATGCCAGCGCAGTATTCCCTTGCCAAGTTGACATATCACATCATCCAAGTTGTTTGTAATATCAGCAGATTAAAACAAGCCATTTGTATTATCAATTACTTATGATGATAAAAACAAAAAGCGCAGCTAGTTAGCTGCGCTTTTAAAGAGAGTTTATGTCGATTAATGGGCTTTTGCGTATGCTTCAGCTTGTTGCCATACACGGAGCATATTGCCACTTAAAATCTTTTTAATGTCTTTATCGCTATACCCACGGTCCATTAGACCTTGCACTAGGTTAGGATAGCTAGATACATCTTTTAAGCCAGTAGGTAGAGAGTCGCCGACACCATCGTAATCTGAGCCAATACCCACATAATCGATGCCAATTAGCTCAATGACATGATCAATGTGATCAAGTACTTGTTCTAAGCTTGCAAATGGAAACGGGTTTTTAGCGCGATAAGCAGCATCAAAATCTTTACTTAGTTTAGTACCGTCTTTCTTCTTTTCAGCCTTTGCTGATTTAAGTTGATCATACCAAGAGCCTGCTTGAGCTGTAACAAAGCTTGAACCGAAGTTAATTTGAATAACGCCACCATTCTTTTTAAGCGCTAACAGCATTTCGTCGTTCATATTACGCTCAAAGCCGGGGGTGTATTTACGCAGTGACGAGTGTGAAGCAATCACAGGTACTTTTGAAATTTCCATCACTTGATAAAACGCATCATCAGAAATATGCGATACATCAACCAGCATACCAATGTTATTCATTTCTTTTACCAGCTCTTTACCAAATGGGCTCAGGCCTTTCCACTTACGACGAATATCATAAGATGAATCAGAAATGTGGTTACTCTGCGAGTGGGCTAAAGTGATGTAACGTACGCCACGCTCATAAAAATGCTTAAGGTTCTTAATGTCGCCTTCGATAGGTGAGCCGTTTTCCATACCCATAGCAATCGACATTTTGCCTTGTTTAAACTGCGCTTTAATATCAGCAGTCGAGTCTGCAATAGCGAACTTATCTGGCGCGCGTTGCACAATCGCTTCCATCGAGTCGATCAGCTGATTTGCTAATTGGTAGCTTTTACCTTTGCCTTCAAATTCTAGGTTTGCAGGAATATAAATTGACATGAAAGGGGCATTCAAACCACCTTGCACAGCACGCGGGTAATCGAAATCACCGTCGCTTGTGGCTTTTGTTACGTCAGCCCACTTGTTATGAATACGATAAGGCACATCGATATGCGTATCGATTAAAATAGTGTCTTTTGCCAGTTTAATGGCTTTATCTGATGCAGTAACCTGATCTGCGCTTGCTTGGCCAATCAAGGCCAAAGACACAGCGGCAACCAATGAGCTTAGTTTTTTCATTTTTAATGGCTCTTTAAGTTAAAAAGCCATTGTGAAGGGATACGGTTTAACTTACAAGTTTAGTCGTTAAACGACGCTTGGTACTCTGGATCTGCCTGCAAGGCAATGAATTCAGCCTTTGAGATAATAGTCACTGATTCATGTAACTCAGAAAAAAACACCATGGCTTCACCACTTTTAAGCTGTTGATGAACCTGCGCTACTTTGCTTTCAATACTAAACTCTTGTTCGCCGTAATCAGTGCCTTCACGTAACACATAACTTTCGATTAAATTATACAGAGTCTCTTTATCGAGGCGGTCGTGAGGAATGATCATAGCTGCTCTTTTTTAACTAATTGTTGAAAATACTCAGGCACAATTCGTTCAAGCCAATACTCGGGTTTAAAAGGGTTTTTACCGCTAATAAAGCCGACATGGCCACCTTGTTCTGAGATGCGCAGCGTAACATGTTCACTGACATCTACGCTATCTGGCACGGCTTTTATTGATAACATTGGGTCATCTTTGGCGTGCACAATCAGTGTAGGTGTTGCAATGCTTTTTAAAAACGGCTTAGCACTCGCTTGTTGATAATAATCTTCAGCGCCCGCAAAGCCATGCAATGGTGCCGTGAGCATATTATCGAATTGCCATAAGTCATCAATCGCCATAAGTTTTTCTGGCGTTAGGCTAATTTGTTGTTCGATTTGTGGCAGCTTTCTTTGCATCGACTTTTTCATCCGGTCGAGCAAATATTTTTGATAAATTTTACCCAAGCTTTTACGAATAACTTCGCAAGATGAAGATAAATCAAACGGTGCAGATACAACGGCAGCACCTGTTAAGTTCGATTTAGCACCTTGCTCACCTAAATACTTTGCCAGCACATTACCACCTAATGAAAAGCCCACTGCAAATAACGGGCGTTTTGGAAACTTGATCTTAAGATGGTTGATGAAAAAACGCAGATCTTCAGTTTCACCGCTGTGATAAGCACGTGCCAAACGGTTAACTTCGCGAGAGCAGTTTCGAAAATGCATTAAGACCACAGCAAAGCCTTGCTGCTTAAGTTTTTTCATCATGCCTTTAGCATAAAAGCTATTTATGTTGCCTTCTAAGCCATGCAATACAATAGCGAGGGGGGCTTGTTCGTTATGAGGTGTTGCCCAAGCCAGTTCTAAAAAGTCACCATCAGGAGTATCGATTGTCGATAAGTCGTAGCGGGTATTATGAAAAGGGCGAAAAAAGCGCGGCATTATGGTTTGTAAATGGCGATTGCGCATCCACCACGCAGGCTTAAACTCAGGTAACATAGCTGACACTTTCGAAACAAAATAAGCGCCTATTGTAGCAAGTTTTTGCTTTTTGAGAACCGCTACAAGATTTTAGCTGAATGTAAATAAAAAGCCCCTAAACAATAAATTGGATAGGGGCTTTGTGCGTCGTGCTTAATTCTTATTTAGGAACTTCTGCGTCGTGAATTTTCTTAATAAAGAAACCAACGTAGAAAAGGCATAAAACGATAACAACTGCCAAAATGCCGAATGACATAAATAAAACTGGGTCGCTAAAAAAATCTCTGAAGAATACGTTCATGGTTGTGCCTCCTAATGTCTATGGGTTAATCATAGGCTGGCTTGAGGACGGCTGATATGATCCAGATCAAGCAATTTTCCTGATGCTAAATAAGCCGATTTAATAGTTGATTTGGATCAAGTTTATTAGGGCAGTTCAAATTTTTAAGCAGAGCGAGAGGGGGGTCTTGGTAAAAGTCAGTATTTAGCCTGCGCTAAGCGCTAACTCTTTTTGCTAAACATGTCATCTGTACTATCTTTTCTAAATCCAACTTGCAGGAGAGTAAGATGTATTTAGTTAGACTGATTTACACAAGTGAAATTAGCGATGGGTTTGGGCCTAATGACATCGAAGAGATTCTTGAGAAAGCGAAAAAGAATAATGCTGAATGCAATGTAACTGGGTTGCTGTGTTTTAATAGCACACACTTTTTGCAGTGCTTAGAAGGATCTCGTAAAGCGGTCAATGACACTTATCATCGTATTCTTAATGACACTCGCCATCGCAATATCATCATGCTTAATTACTGTGAAATAGTAGAGCGTGAATTTGAGAATTGGTCGATGGGCTATATACCTTATTCAAAACTTACAACCCCATTAAACTTAAAGTACTCTGGTAGCAGCGAATTTAATCCATTGGCCATGTCAGCTGGAAGCGCCCATAAACTTATGCTGGCTTTACGGGACTCGTTGCTCACACATACTATGTAATGCTTGCAAGTGTCACTACAGTGACACTTGCTCACCTTCATTCAATATGTAAAGGGGAACTTGGCTGTTCATCTGCTTTTGCATGTGCAGTAATCTCAATAATGCAGAGTGACTTGAATGGTCGCCCATTTGCCAGCTTGAATTGCCATAACCCCATGGGATCATCACTTTACAACTTAGCTCCTCAGCAGCGTTTAAAGTGTCTTCTGGCGTAGTGTGGACATAGCGATACCACTTACCATTTTCCTCATGGTAATAAGAAGCGATGGGCATTAAACATATATCAATCTCGCCATATTTTTGCTTAATATCCTGAAAATGTTTTGAATACCCAGTATCGCCAGCAAAATATAATGTTTTCCCATTTTGCTCAAGTAACCAGCCACTCCATAAATCTTTGTTGTGGTCGTCGTAGATGAAAGGCACCATGATGCGACTGCTAAAATGATGAGCTGGCACTGCATGAATCGTTAAATCATTAATCTGTGTACTTGCGTACCAGGCCATTTCTGAAATATCAAAGCCACCTGTTGGGAAGTTATCGGCAAATCCTAACGGCACTAGATAGCGTGGTTTGTTACCAATTTCTTCAATATCGGCTTTGTTAAAATGATCATAGTGAATATGTGAATACAGTACCGCATCTAAGTCATTAATTTCAGCTTGTGAGGGCCAAAAACCTGGCTTGCGATAAATACCCCCAGCGAGCTTAAAGGCCAAGTCTACGGGCGAATCAAATTGTTCTTTGACTGGGTCAAACAAGAGCTTTTCACCATTGGGTGATTGAATATAAAAACCAGCATGGCCTAGCCAGCGAACTGTAAACCCTGAGTTGATTTCTGGCACATGTTGCTCTGCTTGAAACTGGCATTGTGAGTTGCTGTCGTCGCAAATAAGCAGGTCTGATTCTGCATAGCAATTATCAGTGCAGGTTGTTGGGTATTCTTTATCCCCGGGGTAAAGGTTGTGGTAGCGACCTTCGTACTCCCCCTCGGTTTTTAATGGCGTGATGGTGCCTTCACCGGCAATAACATTGACCTTATTAGGGCTGCTACAGGCTGTTAAAAGTGCTGCTGCAATAAGTGTTGAGAGTGTTTTTAAATGCATACCATGCTTACTTTTTATTCTTTGCCGTGAGTTTAGCAAAATAAGATTTAAGATAAATCATTAAAAAGTAACAAGAGATTACACAAAAAAGCCTACGTTTAAGTAGGCTTAGTAAAAAATAGTGCGGGCTAATTAACCTGCTTTATTCATTTGCTCAATGAACTTATTAGAGTCTTCAATAGATTTGTTCATGTCGTCCATTAACACTTTAATATCGCGTTTAAGATTAGTGAACTCACCTTTGATGGCAGAAACTGCTTGCGCGTTTAAGTTGTGTTTTAAATACAGAACGTTGTCATGTAAAGACGATAACACGGGTTCCATCTTGCTTTCAGCGCTGCGCATTGAGCGTAGCAGTTGGTCAAACTGGCGTTTAGTTGCATTGAGCTTTTTGCTGCTTTCACGTTTTAGTGAAGCACTTTTATATTGCTCAAGCTCATCAGCCCACTCTTCAAATAACGCTTCGGCTACATCTTCAACTTTATTGATGTTGCTTGTTACGTCGTTTGCTGCCGCTAGGCTCGACTCGTAATCATCATTAAGTTGATTGTAGGCATCTTGTAGTTCACCACCATCAAAATTGATAAGCGTGGTTAATCTGTCTAATGCTGATTGAAACTCTTCTTGTGACTCTTGTTGTGCTTCTTTTGTTTCTTCTACGCGGTCCACTAAAATGTCGCGTTTATGCACACCGACAGACTCCATGGCTGAGTAATAAGCTGACTGACAGCCTGATAATGCCATTGTTACTGCAAATAGTGGTGCACTTAAAAGTGTCAGTTTTTTCATTGAGAATCCTTTTTAGGTACCTGTCATTTCAAATTATGTGGTGGATTGCTATGATTATCAAAACATTTTAGCAGAAATTAGATTCTATGGATGAGAAGCTCACTCGTTATAAGCTGCAAATAAGCATTTTCTTAAAGCAACAGCCTGCTTGGTGGATGCAGTATCTTAATCGTTGTATTGACGATCAAATCACTGTCAATGCGGGTTATTTGGCTTATGTAACCTTATTGTCAATTGTGCCTTTAGTGGCGGTAGGTGTGGCTATTTTTTCTGCTTTTCCGGGTTTCGAAAGCACCTTGGTAACCATAGAAAACTTTTTGTTTACTAATCTTGTGCCAACTTCGTCAGATGTCATTAAAGAGCATATTAGCGCCTTTGCCGGTAATGCGAATAAAATGACTGCCGTCGGTGTGGGCTTTTTAGCGGCGGTATCTTTGCTGCTTATTCGCAATGTCGATGCCACATTAAACCGGATTTGGCGAATCAAGAAAAAACGCCCAATGATGATTTCGTTTGCCGTTTATTGGATGGTACTAAGCTTAGGCCCTGTGCTATTAGGGGCAAGCATTGGTGTTACCTCATACATCGTGTCTTTAGTGTCATTTGCTGATCAAGGAATACCGGGATTTAGTGGCTTTTTATTGAAATTATTACCTTACATAATTTCAATGGTTGGCTTCATTATGCTCTATACTTTAGTTCCTAACACACGAGTTCCATTTAGAGCGGCAATTCCAGGCGCTTTGTTTGCAGCTATGTTGTTCGAGCTGACAAAGAAAGGCTTTGCTTTGTACATCAGCCACTTCCCATCATACGAAGTAATTTATGGTGCACTGGCAACGATCCCAATTTTGTTTGTATGGGTGTATTTGTCATGGGTTGTCGTATTACTCGGTGCAGAATTTACTGTTTGTATCAGCCCTGAAAACATTGAAGACACGCCTGATATAGAAGTTTAAATATACTGCACCTAAGGAGAGCGAGGTGCAGTTACATCCACATTATATTGCCAACCGTGACTATCATTTGAGTGTTGGCGATGGTCATCAAATTCATGTGCAAGAGTATGGGGCCACGACAGGTATCGCTGTGGTGCTATGTCATGGCGGGCCCGGTGTGGGTTTGTGTCCTGAAAATTGCCGCTTTTTCGATTTAGAACGTTTTCGGGTGATCATGTTCAGCCAGCGTGGCTGTGGTCACTCAACTCCTCATGATATCTCTCAAAATACCACCTCAGAGTTAGTCGCCGATCTCGAGTTTTTACGCAATCAGTTGGGCATTGAAAAGTGGCTAGTGTGTGGTGATTCTTGGGGGGCAACCTTAGCGCTCGTATATGCAATTAAGCACCGAGAACACATTTCGGGGCTTATTTTACGTGCCAGTTTTTTAGCTTGTAACAGTGATTTTGAATGGCTTTACACAACAAAAGGAGCCGGCGCGCATTTCTATCCTGAATGCTTTAATGAATTTGCACATGATTACACTGATTGGCATGCCTTACTCGACTTTTATCAGCAACAACTAAACAGTGATGATCAAATTAAAGCCAGTAAATTTGCCAAGCTGTGGTGTCATTGGGAGC
This sequence comes from Pseudoalteromonas sp. T1lg122, assembly GCF_002964825.1. Lineage (NCBI taxonomy): Bacteria > Pseudomonadati > Pseudomonadota > Gammaproteobacteria > Alteromonadales > Pseudoalteromonadaceae > Pseudoalteromonas > Pseudoalteromonas sp. T1lg122. The sequence continues at coordinate 343,501 of NZ_PQCG01000033.1, read as the reverse complement.
AGGTGTTATGTCATGGTGAGCCCCTAACAAACTGGGGGTTACAAGAGCCTCATGTTGGGCTAAATCAAGCAAGGTTAACGGTGCATTATTTTCGTCATCACTGTTTTATTGAAGAGGGCTATATCGCAGAAAATGCGCATGTCTTAACGCATCTACCCATGTGGTTTATTCATGGCCGTGCCGATTTGATCTGTCGCTATAGTGCCGTACAGCAGCTTGCTGAACAGTTAAATGCGCAATTATTGATTTTAGATGGCATTGGGCACAGTAGCGATAATCAGGTATATTTGGCGGCAATGCGACGTGCCGCAGATTTAATGTATATCAAGTTATCGAGGGATCAATGCAAGGCTTAATTCAAAGAGTAAAACAGGCAAAAGTAGAAGTGGCAGGCGCAGTAGTCGGTGAAATTTCACAAGGTATTTTGCTGCTATTAGGTGTTGAAAAACAGGATACCGAGCAAAGCGCTCAAAAGCTTTTACACAAAGTCAGTAATTACCGTATTTTCACCGATGAACAAGGAAAGATGAATTTAAGTTTGAATGATATCAAAGGTGAGCTTTTAGTGGTTTCGCAGTTTACGTTAGCAGCCGACACTAAAAAGGGCATGCGTCCGAGCTTTTCAAGTGCTGGCACGCCAGAACAAGCTAATACGCTCTATGAGTATTTTATCGCAGAAGCTAAAAAAGCAGGCTTAACAGTGGCTACAGGGCAATTTGGTGCTGATATGCAAGTAAGCCTATGTAACGATGGTCCCGTTACTTTTAATTTATCTGTGTAACAGACAGCTACTTTTTTATCATCACGATGTGGTTCACGTAGTCGGGGATTTTTACAATGCTTGGCCGTTTACCGAATTCAGTGATCAGTAGGTGTTCAAGTTGTTTTAGCTGCGATGGGTGATTAGATAAAAAATTAATGAACAACAAGCCATCTTTGGCCATCGCTGCTCTTAGTTTGGTGTAAAACTGGTGTTTGTATAAAAATAATGGCGCATCTACCTCACTGAATAAATCTAGGATAATCCAATTGTATTCGTTGTTTTGCTCTAACACTTGCTGAGCATCAAAACAGTGTAGGTTATTAGCGTGATCGCCCCCAAAATAGCGTTTATAGCAGTGAATTATGTCGGGGTTTTTATCTACTGATGTCAGTTGGCTATCAGGGTAGGTGTGCTGTAAGTAATTACGAATAGCACCACCACCTAGCCCTAGTTCTAAAATCTTTTGAGGTTCGTCTAGGTCTTGCCAAAGTTTTGCAAGGTATTGTAAGTGTGGGAAAAGTAATCTAGCAGGGCGGCGTTTTTCGATAACGGATTGCAGGGTTTCGTTGATCAGTAACCAACGTAATTGGTTCATTTGCCTAACTTGAATACTGTAATTGCCTTGCTTATGCCAATAAATGAGTTGCCCTAATCGGTGACAGTCCTCAATAAAACTATGTTTTACTGCGCCACTGGGTTCAAGAAAATGTTCCATATTTCGGGCCTTTAGCAATATCATTATAAAAATAAGACAATTATTTCAGCATAGACCAGTAGGCATAAAGTGCAATTGTGCATTAGTTTTTACAGCTAAGAATAATAATTTAGGCTGGGTCACCAAAGTATTATTCCAACTTGTTAGAAGATAGCGTATCGTAATTCGCATTCCAAAGGCCATGAGAAAAACAACAGACAGTGGCTGAATTATCACAGGAGTTTTTATGTTTAAAGTGACCACCCCACAAAGCAGCGAAGATTGGCAAGCGTATTATTCATTACGTTGGCAGGTTTTAAGAGCACCTTGGGGCGAGCCGCGCGGTTCTGAGCAAGATGACTTGGAGCAAGACGCAGAGCACCGCTTTATCAAAAATAATAACGGCGACGTATTAGGTGTAGCTCGCCTGCATTTTAATAATCACAAGCAAGCGCAAGTTCGTTATATGGCGGTCGCTGAAGGTAATCGTAACCAGCATATTGGTAGCCGTTTATTACATGAATTAGAAAAAATAGCATGGACTCAAGATGCCGACGAGCTGGTATTGTTTGCTCGTGAGCGAGCACTTGATTTCTATAAGCGCCATGGCTACGAAGTAAAAGAAAAAGCGCACCTTGCTTATGATGATGTTCAGCACTGGAAAATGGTAAAACAAAAGCCGTCTGAGCCGGGGTGGTTCCGTCATCCAAACTGGACACAAGTGCTGCAAAATACGTGGCGTGAGTCGATCCCAATCAGTGATGCGATGGGTATTAAGGTAGAAAGCTATACCGATTGGCAGTTTACTACTCGCGCTGACTTAGATGCGAACTTAAACCTTCATAACACCATGTTTGCTGGCTCGATTTATAGTTTAGCGACTTTAACAGGCTGGGGCGCAACCTACCTTGCACTAAAAGAAGCAGGGCTTGAAGGGAATATCGTGTTAGCTGATGCCAACATTAAATACCTTAAACCACTGAATAACGACCCTCGTGGTAGTGTTGAGCTGGCTGGTTGTAAAGGCAAGTTAGCGGAGTTAGAAGACAGTGGTAAAGCAAGCTACCATGTGCCAGTAAACGTATACGATGGCGATGTGTTAGTAGCAGAATTTGAAGGTCACTTCATCGTTAAAAAGTAACGACTATTTAGAGCGAGCTAACTAAAGCTCGCTCTTTATCAGTTAAAGTAAGTCAGTTAATAGAATACCCACACCAAAACGTTCAATATCGGCGTTGTAATCAATTAAGCTTTCGCCATAACCATTAAAGTATTGTGCGTAACCACGTAATCGGCCCCAAAGAGGGAAAGACCAATCTAATTGGATTGCACCGCGGTTATCTGAATTTAAGTTATTACGGGTCATAAAGCTAAATTCATGCTCGTTGTAACGGTATGCACCCGAGAACTCAAAGTAACCCATGTATTTGTAGATATCTGGATTATCATCGCCACGGGCTTCGATCTCATCGTCTTTTTTGTCTTCAGGAATGCGGTACCAAGGCTTAAAGCTAAATACAAAGCCATCTTTTTCCCATAAGAAATCCGCATAAATACGGTTCCATGAACGTGAATTTGGCTGGCTGCGGCCATTCGATTGATGTGAGGCACCAATTGCAATTGCCATTTCATCGCCCCAAAGCACATGCTCAGGGTCGAGGTAGTTCACCCAGAATATCTCAGGTTCATAATTCGTTTCACGAAACGGTGATGAAATATCTTTGTTATAAAACTGCCAAAACGATTGCATGGTAAATGCAAAAAATACGCCTTGGTCTTTATCTGAGAAGCCTTCGAAGATAGGCACTTTGATTGATAGTTGATATTTTACTTCAAGATTATCAAGTGGCTCGCCATCGACTTCTTCAGCGAGGTCTTTTAGGCCATCAAAAGGGCGCTCATTAGGATTGGATACGTAAGACAGCGGCAATATATAGTTACGCTTATGTGGGGTGATCACATTACGGTTTTTCTTACTTACTTCTTCACGGGCTTTACGTTTTTCAAGAGCGGTGAGCTTTTTGCTCTCGTCTAAGTCAGAACATTTTTTACGAAGTTCTTCGAGTGTTTGTTTACCGTCACCGCCAATAGCTTCGTTCAAAATACACTGCTTTACGAGTTCTAGCGCGTCATCTTGTTCGTTAGTTTGTGGTTGTTCAGTTTGAGCAAATACAGGTACAGAAAATAAGCCAGCGGCTGCCAGCCAAATGCGCCATCCCATTGCAGTTCCCTTTCAGTAGACTTGTAAGTAGGTATAATTATAACGATTTTTACATAAGTAACCGTGAACTTGTACTGAATTGTTGAAATTTTAGGTAAATAGAGAGCCCCAAGCTAAGCTTGGAGCCCTGCTGTAACGGCCTAAGGGCATAAGCCGTCGACTCTCACGCAATGAGAAGGAATGAGCTTATAGCTCAAATACGTTGGTAAAAAACTTATAAAGTTCAGTACCTTGATTCACGCTTGCTGAAGCAAAATGCAAAATAGCGATGGCGTCTTTATCAAAACTTAATGTTTGTAGGGGCTGCTCAGAAAGGTAGCGCTCCATTCTTAAAATACGGGCGATAGGCTCACCTGCTTTAATATGGCCACCCAGTGGGGCAAGGTATTCAACCATGCCACCCATAGGGGCGTAGTAAGCTATATAATCTTCAAGCATACAGGCATAGCGTGTCATCGCTTTTGGTTGGTACGCAGCATCAAATAATATCTCTTTTTGATTGAGGTAACTTAAAATGCTATTTGCATCTTCAAAAGCCGCACTTAAATCGATTTTTTCTTGGCTACCAAGTTCAACAGTGAATGCTTCGACTTGAACAGCAAATTCACGGCCTTGTTTGGCAAGCTCTTCAGATAGTGACCACCATGGGCAGAAACTCGCTTCATCCATCGCGCCATCAAAATCACTTGGGATCAGTAACACATGCTCGATGTTGAAGTAGCTTGCGCTGTCTTTGGCGTATTCAGGGCAATATAAGTGCTTACTCGAGATAGGCCCGGTGTGAAGGTCTAAAACGATATCAGCCTGGTGGGCAAGCTTTTGCAAGTTAAGAGCAATGCGCTTACCCGTTGTTAGGCTGTAATCAGGACCCGTTAATTGACTGTCGATGTCAGCAACGAGTGCCTGTTTAAATGCAGCTTTAAGGGTCGCATCATCACTGTCTTTATGCTGTTCAGCAATCTGTGACGGTAACGCTTTATTAAAGCGGTACATGCGGTTCCAGTTGGTGCCCGTGATTGGGTCGAAGCGACCTAAAGTAAACTCACCTGATTTTTGGTTGCAACCAATAGGGTTGGCATAAGGCACTAGGGTAATATCGCCACGCAGCTTGAGTGATTTTAGCTGCTCAAGCAATTGATAAATTACTGCATTACCTTGTACTTCAGCGCCGTGCATATTTGCTTGTATATACACGTCTGGCCCCGTGCCATCGCCTTTTAAGCGATACACTGGGATTGTTAGAGGTAGGCCGTTTGCAATCTCGCCAACAACAATATTCTCTTGGCTGATTAATTCTTTACTCATGGTGATTACCTTAAATAATAGCTGGCATCTTCAGCGCTACGGATGCACTCAATATTGCCTTGTTCAAGGATGTATTCAGCCGCTAATTCGTGGCATAGAAAGTACGGCATACTTTCGGTAAAGCCATACGCGCCACATTGGCTGAATACCAACCAGTCTTGCTCATTTAAATCGCTCGCTAATTGGTGCTCACCTAAGCAATCAAGGGCGGTGCAAAGTGGCCCGTATAAAGTCATTGCTGCAGGCTCAGCCGTCGATTCGCGTAGTAACGATGCAGGAAAATCTTGGCTTGTCACAGCTGGGCGAAGTAAATGGTTAATACCGCCTGATAAAATGACCTGCTGTTGATTGTAATTTACTTTACGCTCAACAACTGGCGTTGCGTAATGGCCGCATTCGCCCACCGCATAGCGGCCAAGTTCCATCCAAAGCTCATTAACACCGGCATCTGCTTTTATGCTCGCTAGGGTCTCGATAAGTGCAGACCAATCAAGTCGGTTAGCATCTTGAGTATAAGGAATGCCTAAGCCACCCCCTAAGTCGAGAATATTAAGATTAATGTTTAATGAGCGTGCTAGCTGTTGCAGTGGCGCAATCATCGCGCGCCATAGCTCGGCGAGCTTGTCAGTGCTCAGCATATTGCCCCATTGGAAAATATGCAGACCATCAAAGCTAAGAGCAGGGTAATCACTTGCAGTGAGTGCTTGCCACTCATCACAGCCCAAACCAAAAGGGGTAAGGCTATCACCACCAAGTGGGTTCTTTTCGCTGTCTGGCCAACGAAGTTGTACACGCAATAGAACTTGCAGCTGACAATTTGCTTTTGTTGCTTGTTCGTTTAACCAGCGAACTTGGTTAATGCTCTCGGCCACAAAAGTACGTACGCCGCGAGCAATAAAATGTGAAATTTGTGCAGGGCTTTTTGCAGGCCCTGTGTTGAGCACGCGCGCGCTATCGATGCCTTGGGCAAGTACTTGCTCAAGTTCACCTTTACTTGCAACATCAAAGTTAAACCCTGCGCTGTCTAAACATTGAATAATGCGAGACAGTGGGTTGGCCTTAACGGCATACCAAAGTTTTACATCGGTTTGTGCAGTCAGTTGATTTAAATGTGCAGTTAATTTATCTAAATCATAGATAAAAAATGGCGTATCAAGATGCGTTGAAACTTGTTCAACCGCTTGCTTGATAGGCGTGCTCAAAAAGCTCATTAACGTAAAACCTCTTCTAACAGTAATGATGCATCGCTTTGTTCGTCACGGTATTTCACGATCAATGCACACGACATGCTTAGACCTTGTTCACGACCCCATGCATTTGAAGCTGGACGAGAGCCTGGGATCACAATCGCGTTTTCTGGAATTGCTTCACCTTTGTCTAGCTGGCGCTCGTTAACGCAATCGTAGACAGGAATGGTTGCCGATAAGCGAACACCCGGCGCAAGTACAGCACCTTTTTTCACAACCACACCTTCAACAATAACGCAGCCTGCACCGATGAATGCGCCATCTTCAATAACCACAGGGCTGGCACCAATTGGCTCAAGTACGCCACCTAATTGTACTGCCGCACTTAGGTGAACATTTTTACCCACTTGTGCACATGAACCCACTAATGCGTGGCTGTCGACCATTGTGCCTTCGTCGATGAATGCGCCAATATTTACATACGCTGGTGGCATGATAATGGTGCCTTTGGCAACGTGTGCGCCACGACGAACACTGCTACCACCTGGTACCATACGCACGCCTGCATCTGCTGCAAAGCCTTGTGGTGCTAAGTTGTGCTTATCAACAAAACCACCCGGGAACTCGGTATTTGTACCATTCTTAAAGGCTTCTAAAATGCCTTGTTTAACTTCAACATTGGCGTGCCAGTTGCCGTTCTCGTCTTGTGTTGCTGCGCGAACTTCGCCTGATTCTAAGTTGTTTAATAATTCTAACCAGCTCATGATAAAACCTGTTTTTAGTTCCAAGATAAAATTGTGTTGTTTGCGTGGGTGATGCTGTCTGTTTGCTCAAGCTCTAAATGTGTAAGCGGCGGACGTAAATGCGGGGTATTTATTTTACCTTGCAGGTGCATCAGTACTTTTACGGGGATTGGATTTGCTACAGCGAATAAACTTTGGATTGCTTGCGACCAATCGGTGAATAGATTTGGGTATTGACCACTTAAACTGCGTTTAACAAACTCATGGGTTTGAATCGGCCAAGCATTCGCGGCAACCGAAACTAAACCTTTGGCACCCGCTTGAGCAAAATACGGCATAAGTGCATCATCGCCACTGAAAATGGCTAATGTTGGTGATGCCGTTCTAAAGCCTTCAAATTTGCTAATGTCGCCACTGGCCTCTTTTAAAGCCCAAAGGTTTTTGTGTTCAGCAAGGTTTTTGATCACCTGCGGTGAGATCTCAACTGCGCTACGTCCTGGTACGTTATACAACATACAAGGGTGATGGCTTGCGTTGAGTAGGCTTTCAAACCAATGTGTTTGGCCAACAACCCCAGGTTTTGCATACAGAGGTGAGCCCAATAGATAGCCATGAATAGGTAGTTGGTTGCAGTATTCAACCCAAGCAACTTGTTGCTTGAGGTTCATGCCGCCCACAGCAACCATGAGTGGTACAGTCGGTGCTAATTGGCAAACATGCTCAACAATGGCTTGTTGCTCTTTGAGTGAAAGCGCCAGTCCTTCACCGGTACTGCCAAGCAATAAAATGCCGTTATTTGCATCTTGCTGCTCAGCGACCAGTTGTTCAAGGGCCGTGTAATCGACCTCGCCAGATTCAGAAAATGGCGTGACAAGCGCTGTCCATAATGGATAGTCGTTTAAATCAAAATTGTTGATCATCTCTCACGAACTTATAAGGTATTCGAAGAGTTTATGCGGGAGCAATTGAATGGAGCCGCATGTCGTCATTCGAACAAGGTATAATTCGAAGAGCGAATGGGCTTAAAATAATAAAGACGCAACGGCCTTATTATACTAAGACCAGAAGCTCTCCACCAAACTAATCAATAGCGTTTTGCTATTGTTGGTGACAGTCGCTGGGATTCAGCCCAGTCGCCCGAAATAAGCACCTCACAAACGGTGTTACTTCTCGGCGTTAATTCCCCTCACGTATGATCATCAGAGTCTGTGCTCTTCCCATACGCTACCTGAATAACGCACCTCTTCCAGCCCTTTATGCTCGCTTTAAAGGTTAAAGCCAACATAGTTAAATAGGGTATTGGCGGCGATTAAAGCATTTTAGCCATCTAGGTGTCAAGGCGAAGGATTTGTTTTTTAGTGACCGATTTTGCAACATGGTTACGTATAACCGTGTTTTTACGTACACTTAGCGTTAACCAAATAAATTGGAAAAATGATGGAAAAATTCAACGATATTTATCAACGAGCCGTATCTCGAAAGGGCAGTGAAGAAATGCTGCATGCGCTGTTATCAAACCCGCTCGATGATACTGATATTGCCAAAATGAATGACGATTTATGGTTAGAAGAGTTTACGCGTAAAGTATTTCAAAGCGGCTTTTATTGGTCTGTAATCAATAATAAGTGGGCTGGTTTCCGTGATGTGTTTTGGGATTTCAGCGTAGAAAAATTATTGATGATGCCACCGGATATGCTTGAGCAAAAGGCCAGTGACGAACGTATCATCCGAAATTTCAAAAAAGTACAAACGATCCCTGAAAATGCGTACATGATCCACGAAGTTGCTGAGAAACATGGCAGCTTCAGTCAATTTATCGCAGATTGGCCAACTGACAATATTATTGGTCTGTGGGCTTATCTTAAAAAACATGGCGCTCGATTAGGAGGCAACACTGGCCCTTACGCTTTGCGAGCGCTTGGTAAAGATACCTTTTTGCTTTCTCGCGATGTAGAAGCCTACTTGCGTGCCCATGAGTTGATTGATGGCGGCTTACAAACTAAAAAGTCATTACAAGCGGCGCAAGACTTCTTCAATGAATTACAACAGCAAAGTGGCTACAGCCTGCAGGCACTTAGTCAGCTCGTGGCTTATGGTGTAGGTGATAACCGCGTAGGTGTCGCAACACGTTAAGGACAGTTATGAAACTGCAAACTCGATACACAGATATTAGTGAACTACTTGCGATTAAAGATATGCCTAGCGCCGTTGCTGAGCCGCAATTGCTGCTCTTCAATGACAAGCTCGCTGATAATTTTGCGATTAATCACGACAGCGAATTTTTAGCTAAATTGTTATCTGGTTCAACGATAGATAACGACGTTGCACCGGTTGCACTTGGTTACTCAGGTCATCAATTTGGTCATTTTTCACCGCGTCTTGGTGATGGCCGAGCACATTTGCTTGGCGCTATTGCAGATAAAGATGGCACATTGTGGGACTTGCAGCTAAAAGGCGCTGGAGCAACAGTATTCTCGCGCGGTGGTGATGGTCGCTGCGCCATAGGCCCAGCAGTACGAGAGTACATCATGAGTGAGGCGCTTTATGCGCTTGGCATCGCAACTACACGCTGTTTAGCTGTGGTTACAACTGGTGAAACGGTATATCGTCAGCCACCTCGCCCGGGTGCAGTTGTTACTCGCCTAGCTAAAAGCCATATCCGTGTTGGCTCATTTCAATACTTAGCCACACAAGGGGATATCGAAGGGCTAGAAAAGCTCGTTGATTACGCAATTAATTGTCATTTTCCTGACATTAGCAGTACGGGTGAAAAACGCTACATTGAATTTTTAACTGCCGTACTCGATAAGCAAATTGAGCTGGTTATCAGCTGGATGCGAATTGGCTTTATACATGGCGTGATGAATACCGATAATACCTTGATTAGTGGTGAAACGATTGACTATGGTCCTTGTGCGATGATGAATCAGTTTGACCTAGACACGGTGTTCAGTTCAATTGACCATCAAGGACGTTATGCATTTGGTAATCAACCCAATATTGCCAATTGGAATATTGCACGTTTGGCTGAAAGCTTAATTCCGTTATTTGCTGATCAAGAGAGTGCCGTCGAAAAACTCTCGCCGGTAGTGAATGGCTTTGCAGCTAAATTCAATGATGCATTTAATACTATGTGGCAGCAGAAATTAGGATTAGCAGGTCAGCAAGAAGGCGATCATGCTTTAGTTTCAGAATTGCTGAGTTTAATGAAACAACATCAGCTTGATTATACCAATACTTTCAATGCGCTTACTGAATCTTTAGTGAGAGACTTTGCCATTGATTCTCAACTTAAAGGGTGGGTTTCAAAATGGAAGTTAAGAACATCTCCTGAAAGTTACAGCACAATGCGAGCTGTTAATCCTGCAGTCATTCCACGCAATCATAATATTGAAATGATCTTGGCTGAGTATGAACAAACAGCTCAAAGCGTTTCACTTGATGAGTTTATGAAAGTCATCAAAGCTCCATATAAGTATGAGGAACAATTTGCTGCATGGTATCAACCTCCGAAGGAAGGTGATTGTAATTACCAAACTTTTTGTGGTACTTAAGGGTTAATCTTTATGGTTGATAACAATTGTAAATGCTCATTTTTTAAAATCTAAGTGTTCGTTGATTGAGCAAGCTAGCCGCCAGTGTTATGATTTATATCAATAAAATAGCACTAAAGTTTTGCTTTTTAACGAAAATTTACAAATAAAGTTGCTTTCAACTTGTTGATTTAAAAATAACCAATATAATAATGTAATTGGGAATGGACTTTTATCGGTTTTGAAGTCAGTAGATTGGGCTGAAAAGCGGCTTTCACCTAATCATAACAAAGCGATCTAAAGGCATTGTTATGCAAAGTTATTTAGATAACCTATTATTGGGTAATTGACTGAAATTACTCGGCAAGATTTTTGTTCTGTACCGAGTTCGTTAAGTTTTGATTAACTATTAGTCGACTACTCTGTTTAAACTGATTGAGCTGGTTCAACTTAGCTACAATTTTAATTGTGAAAATGGGAAGGAAACAATGAAATTAAAATCACTTACTATTGCTTTAGCACTTGCTGCAACTAGTGCTTCAAGCTTCGCTGCCGAAAAGCAAGGTTTCTACATCGGCGCATTTGGCGACTACTATGACGCATCTTGGGAAGACGTTCGTGACTTTTCAGCTGGCGGCCTAAATGTAGATGATTCTACAGGTTGGGGCTTAGAGCTTGGTTATCGTTTCAGTGATTACTGGAGCGCTCGTTTAGAATACGCTGATATGGATTTCGACTACAGCGTAGATTTAAACGATGGCACTACAATGAGTGGTTCTGAAAGCGGCAAGCGTTACGGTATCGACGCTTTATATCACTTAGGTGGTGGTCCATTCTACGGTATTTTCGGTCTTAAAAATCTTGATGCGGTTGACGAAGATCTAATGTTCGCAAACGTGGGTGCTGGTTACCAACACTACTTCACAGATAATTTCGCATTTAACGCTGAAACATCTTTATACCAAGGTCTTGACCGTGGTTACACAGATGTTGGCGCTAAATTAGGCCTAAGCTACATCTTTGGCGCACAAAGCTCTGCTTCAGAGCCAGTTGAACCTGCTCCAACAGTTGTTCCTGTTGCAGTTGAGCCAGTTGATAGCGATGGCGATAACATCCCTGATGCTGATGACCAATGTGCAAACACGCCAATGACTGACGCTGTTGATGGCACTGGTTGTACATTATATGAAGATCGTGAAGTAACTAAGAGCTTACTAATCACGTTCCCTAACAATACTTCTAAAGTATCTCAACAATACTTAGATGATATTGACCGCGCTGCTAAGTTCTTAAAAGAGCACCCAGGTACTGACGTAGTACTTGAAGGTCACACTTCATCAGTAGGTAAAGCTGACTACAACAAGTGGTTATCTAAGAAACGTGCTGATGCCGTTGCTAAGAAACTAATCGAAGACGGTATTGACCCAATGCGTCTTACTACTGTTGGTTTAGGTGAAGAACGCCTTAAAAACCCTGCAAATACGCCAGAAGCTCACGCTGAAAACCGTCGTGTTGAAGCGAAAGTAACTGTAATTGAGCGTGTTAAAGTAGAGCGTTAATCTAACCCTTTACGAAAATTTTAAAAACCCAGCCTAGTGCTGGGTTTTTTTATTTCTAAGACTTAAAGTAAGTAGATAGGAATGATTCTTAATAAATATTCATTTGAATAGCGTTTTTTTCTAGTACTATTCATGGTATTTATAGTGAATATAAAGTGCCTAACCACAGCATGGATTTTCATCTATACTTAAAAGCTTTATAATTAACCGTCAGAATACTATAAGTACTGGGTCTTAATTGGTATTTAGCTTAATACTACCGAGTACTTTCACGTCACCAAGAGGGCAATATTGTGCTACAAGAATATCGTAAACACGTAGAAGAACGTGCCGCGTTAGGTATCGTACCAGCGCCACTAGATGCTCAGCAAACGGCTGATCTTATTGAATTAATCAAAAACCCACCGGCAGGCGAAGAAGAGTTCATCGTTGATCTTCTAGTTAACCGTGTACCACCGGGTGTTGATGATGCGGCTTATATTAAAGCTGGTTTTTTAGCTGCAGTTGCAAAAGGTGAAGCGAGCTCTCCACTTGTATCAAAAGAAAAAGCAGCTGAGCTACTTGGTACTATGTTAGGTGGTTACAACATCGCACCTATGATCGAGCTTTTAGATGACGAAGCGTTAGCACCAATCGTTGTTAAAGGTCTTTCAAACACATTATTAATGTTCGACGCTTTCTACGATGTAGAAGAAAAAGCGAAAGCAGGTAACGAATTTGCTAAGCAAGTGATCGCGTCTTGGGCAAATGCAGAATGGTTTGTAAACAAGCCTGCAGTTGCTGAAAAAATCTCAGTTACCGTATTCAAAGTAACTGGTGAAACAAATACAGATGACCTTTCTCCTGCGCCAGATGCTTGGTCACGTCCAGATATTCCATTACATGCTTTAGCTATGCTGAAGAACGAACGTGATGGTATCAACCCTGAAAAACCAGGCGAAGTTGGTCCAATCTCACAACTAGAAGAGCTTAAAACTAAAGGTTTACCTCTTGCATACGTGGGTGATGTAGTTGGTACGGGTTCATCTCGTAAATCTGCAACTAACTCAGTACTTTGGTTCATGGGTGATGATATTCCTTTCGTACCAAACAAACGCGTTGGTGGTGTATGTTTAGGTGGCAAAATTGCTCCTATCTTCTTCAATACAATGGAAGACTCTGGTGCATTGCCAATCGAGCTACCTGTTGATGAGCTAAACATGGGTGACCAAATCGATATCTTCCCTTACGAAGGTGTTGTAAAGCGTCACGGTACTGATGAAGTAATCTCTACTTTCTCTCTTAAATCAGACGTAATTCTTGATGAAGTGCGTGCTGGTGGTCGTATCCCACTAATCATCGGTCGTGGTTTAACTGACAAAGCGCGTAAATCTCTAGGTTTAGAAGCAGAAGATATCTTCCGCAAACCAGCTCTAGTTGAAGATTCTGGTAAAGGCTTCACATTAGCGCAGAAGATGGTTGGTAAAGCATGTAACATGCCTGGCGTACGTCCTGGTCAATACTGTGAGCCGAAAATGACAACTGTTGGTTCACAAGATACAACAGGCCCTATGACGCGTGACGAACTTAAAGACCTTGCGTGTTTAGGTTTCTCTGCAGATTTAACAATGCAGTCTTTCTGTCATACATCAGCTTATCCTAAGCCAATTGACGTAAACACTCACCACACACTTCCTGATTTCATCATGAACCGTGGCGGTGTATCTCTGCGTCCTGGTGACGGTGTAATCCACTCATGGTTAAACCGTATGTTATTACCAGATACAGTAGGTACTGGTGGTGACTCACATACTCGTTTCCCTCTAGGTATTTCATTCCCAGCGGGTTCAGGTGCGGTAGCATTCGCAGCAGCAACAGGTGTAATGCCTCTTGATATGCCTGAGTCAATCTTAGTACGTTTCAAAGGCGAAATGCAGCCAGGTATCACATTACGTGACCTAGTACATGCGATCCCTTACTACGGTATCAAAGAAGGTCTTCTTACAGTTGAGAAGAAAGGTAAGATCAACGAATTCTCTGGTCGTGTACTAGAAATCGAAGGTGTTGAGCACCTAACAGTTGAGCAAGCGTTCGAGCTTTCTGATGCATCAGCTGAGCGTTCAGCTGCAGGTTGTACAGTTAAACTTTCTAAAGAGTCTATCGCTGAATACCTTGAGTCAAACATCGTAATGCTTAAGTGGATGATCTCTGAAGGTTACGGCGATGTTCGTACTATTGAGCGTCGTATCACAGCAATGCAAGAGTGGTTAGCTAACCCTGAGCTTATGGAAGCTGATGCAGATGCAGAGTACAAACACGTACTTGAAATCGACCTAGCAGACATCAAAGAGCCAATCCTTTGTGCACCAAATGACCCAGATGATGCGCGTCTTCTTTCAGACGTTACTGGCGAGACAATCGACGAAGTATTTATCGGTTCGTGTATGACTAACATTGGTCACTTCCGTGCTGCAGGTAAACTACTAGATGGTTACAGTGGCCGTATCCCAACTCAACTTTGGGTTGCACCACCAACGAAGATGGATAAAGACCAACTTACTGACGAAGGTTACTATGGTATCTTTGGTCGTGTAGGTGCACGTATCGAAACTCCAGGATGTTCACTGTGTATGGGTAACCAAGCGCGTGTTGCTGATAAAGCAACTGTTGTGTCTACTTCTACGCGTAACTTCCCTAACCGTCTAGGTACTGGCGCAAACGTATTCTTAGCATCTGCAGAACTTGCAGCAGTAGCAGCAATCCTAGGTAAATTACCTACACCTGCTGAGTACCAAGAGTATGCAGCTAAGATCAATGCAACTGCAGCTGATACGTATCGCTACCTGAACTTCCACCGTATGCCTCAATACACTAAAAAGGCAGACCAAGTAATCGTTCAGCAAGCCGTATAATTAGTAATAATTTAATTTACTAGTATAAAAGCCCGCATTTAGCGGGCTTTTTTATTAAGTTTTTGTTCAGTTTGGTTTGTAAAATTAATACATTTGTCTACACTGATTGTTGTGAAAAGTTAACAGTTGTAACTTTGTGTTTAATGTTGTAACCAAGGAAGGTAAGCATCATTTCTTGGCTGCATAGATTTTGCAAATCAAGGAATTGAACAATGAAAGCACTTCTTCTTTTACTCCCTCTCAGCGGTTCGGCTCTTGCTGTTAACCCCTCTTTTAGCGAAGTTCGACTCGGTTTTGAAACGATTAGCTACAGTGAAACACTCAATGATGTAGCGGGATTTGGCAAGCTGAGTCAATCAATTGATGTTACTAACCCCGCAATACGACAGATATCATATACAGGGATTGATGATACATGGGGCTTTTATATTGAAAGCGCAGCAACAATTTCGACTGAAATTGAAACTGAAACTTGGCACTTGGCTGAGTTTGGCGATATTCAGGAAAATGCATTTAAAACGAAAGCGAATGAGATCGGTTTTAAAGGCGCATATAACTTTTCAAAAGCCATACAATTCACCCTAGGTACCAAGTTTTTTACGTCGAGTTTTACACGTTCAAATTTTGCCTTTGTGCAGCCTGGTGCAGCTGCATTTGATGAGGCACTAATTGCTATCTCAGCAGATCCCGATAACCCAGCACGTTTTACCTTGCCGGGTATGAACAATGCAAACAATATAGGTGACCAACAAGACTACAATTCTCAGCTTCGACCTGTGGTCTCTGTGTCAGAAGATCAAATGGGTATCTTGCTTACTTTAGGTGCTCGTTACGATAGCCGTTTAAAAGACAGTTTTAATAAATACAGTTGGTATGCCGAAGCTGAGCTGAGTACGCCAATGTACTCAGAAATTCAAAACACCCAATTTGAAACAACCACGCTTACCGACAGCTTTAATGGCTGGGGAGTGTTGGGGA
Source organism: Pseudoalteromonas sp. T1lg122 (assembly GCF_002964825.1). NCBI lineage: Bacteria > Pseudomonadati > Pseudomonadota > Gammaproteobacteria > Alteromonadales > Pseudoalteromonadaceae > Pseudoalteromonas > Pseudoalteromonas sp. T1lg122. The sequence continues at coordinate 327,627 of NZ_PQCG01000033.1, read as the reverse complement.
GAGTGGGACTGCGTTATCAAATAATGTCGCATATTGCTTAATGGGCGGTATTGATGCGCAATACAAGTCTCGCGATATTGTGACCAAGAATCTTGAAAATGGTCAACGTCTGCGCGTGCCTGAAGTTGAATATAGTAATGTGTCATTTGCCGTTGGTTTACAGTGGAGCTATTAATGAACAAGTTAGTCATTGTTAGCTCGATATTCATTTGTGCTTTATCTGGATGTAAAACTATTGATTCTGTACAGCAAGATTTAGGTTCTCTAGCTAGTAGTATTACCGGCGAAGAAGCAACACCTGAGCAAATACGTGCAGCATTTGATAAAGCCCAAAGTGTCTTCCAAGAAGCCCTTAGTGCTTATAATCAAATAGATGCAGATAACCTAGCGCAATTTGATGAGGAGCGTGTAACTAAGGCTCGCAAAGTATGGGCGGTGCTAGAACCTGAATTTAATGAACTACGGTTAGCTCCTGAATATGCGCTAAAAAGCGCGTCACTATTTTCATCGGATACAGTTTCAGATGAAATCATGTCTCAAAGTCAGGAAGTCATTTCGTTGGTTGCTGAAGCGCAGCTTGCTAAGCAAAGGATCACTTCTGTTTTACAGCCAATAAGAGATGAGTTTGCAATTTTAGATCAATTGGATGCGGAAACCTCTTATGAGAAGCGTTATCGAGAGCTAGATAAGCAACATCAGCAATTAAAGGAAATGCTCATCGATGGACAAGAGCAACAAGTTGCTGAATATGTACCTAAGCTATTAGGACAACTCATTGATTTAGAAAAAGACGCCGTTGTGCAGTTTTATTTTTCTCAGTATATCGAAAAAATTTATGCACTAGCTAATTCCAAAAAAGTCGATATTTTTCCGACTGTTTATCAGGACGTTCGCAAGCAATTAGAACAAGGCGAAGCATACAGCAAAGCGAACTATCGTGAGTACGAGCAAATTAAACAACAAGCAGCATTATTGTCACTGCAAATAGATCGTATTGATAGCCTCTATGCTGAGTACTTGGAGCAAAAAGCGGCTATTGATAAAGACACCGTTGAAGCACACATGCTGAGTCTAGAAAGTGAAATTTATGCACTGACTATGGCAGCAGGCTTAGGTGACCTTAGAGGCCTGCCATTCCAAGAGCAGCTTCAGCAAGTAAGAAAAGCAATTAATTGAGTAAACCAAGAGCCACAGTTCGCTGTGGCTTTTTATCAACGTTAAGGGATTTAGCGTTTAAATAGCTAAGAGTTTCCCTGCTATAAGCGAATGTAATGGAGTATAGATATGTTAATTCAAAAGCGGCTGTTAGCCGCGGTTTTTGGTACCTTATTTTTAGTTGGATGCGGGGGAGGTGGAAGTAGTGACTCTGGAACTAAACCAGATCCTGTAGACCCCGTTAATCAAAGTCCAACAGTTTCTATTAGTGCTGACTCAGAGGGCACAGAGCAAACCTCATTTAAATTAAGCGCCGTAGCTGGTGATAGCGACGGTAGCATTGCTTCTTATAGTTGGACATCTGATGCTAGTTTTGATTTTGCACAAAGCGGTGGCTTAACAAGCGCAGAAGCTATTTTTCAAACACCTGATATAGATGCTGATACAACTGTTAACTTCACTGTCACTGTAACAGATAACGATGGGGCAACAGCTTCAGCAAAGCATAGCGTTATATTTAAACGAAATGTATCAACAGTGACAATTACCGGGATAGTAACGGATCAACCAATTGCTAATGCAGAGTTAGAGATTAATGTCGGTAGTGATGTCTTTTCGGTCAATGCAGATCCAACCGGGCGCTATACAATAGAGCTTGTTGTGGACGAATCTGCAAGTGAAAAGCTTGTGCTGGTTAAAGCAAAAGGTCTTGATAGCACCAATCCTGGGGTTGTTTTCGTTTCACAGTTAAGCTCAATTCAAGCGTTATTGGAACAGGCTGGTGAGGATAATACGCTTGATAGTGAAGACAACTTTGGCGTCAACATCACGAATGTGACGACCGCAGAGTATGCGCTTTTAACGCGTAATAATGAAGAACCTCAATCTGTCGAAGAGCTAAACGCAGCGTTACTAAATGTTGATGCTGATGAAAAAATCCTATTGGCAACTCTTATCAAAATCATCGTGGATAATGCAGACTATGTTCTCCCTGAAGGCGTAGAAAATACACTCGATCTTGTCAGTGACGAAGATACCGCTAAGAGTTTTGAAGATGAAGTAAATGAGAAAGATCCTGATCTCATTGAAGAGACGAAAGAAGAAATTAAAAAAGATGAAAACTTAGTTTCTGATAGCGATGAGCCTATTGTTGGTGATTTTATCGTTAACTCACCTCGTTATTATAACAATGATGCATATCACCTTGTCCTGGCAAGTGACGGTACGGGTGAACTTAATGCAAATACAAGCTCAACACTGACAATGAGTAAAGAATCAGGAGTGTATACTTTAGCATTGGCAAATAGTGTAGTGACTTACACTGATGAATATAACGATGGCAATGAATCTTATATTGCGCAAACAAAATTAACAGATATTAGTTTTCAAGTTTTAGCAGAAAACGAGGTTTTCAGAACGATTGAAGTAACTCAAACCACACAGCGAACATTGGACTACCAAAATGGTAGTGAACCCGTTGTGGAGCCTTCAAGTACTCGAACCTATACAACAAACCTGATTGATAAAACTAAAACAATAGCACTAAACACTGCTGAGTTAACAGAAAACACATGGATTTTAGACCTCAGAGACAATGATTACGATTCTGCGTCATCTGATGATGAACCTGAAACTTTACGCTTTTATGCCGATGGTACAGGAGATGTAACGGGTGAAAGTAGTGAGGTATTTAGTTGGGTACTCAATGATACTAAGTTATCTATTAGTTATGATGAAAATGGTGAAACTGGGCTAATTGAGTTTTGGTTCACGAAAGCCCTCTCTGCGGGCTATCAAGTTGTAGCATTAGACACTAGTTTTGATGAGCCAAGTAATACATTAACAGGCTTAATGATTAAAAAAGCGAATGTAACAACAACCGATGAGGATATTATTGGTCGTTGGCATGGTTTTGTTGGTACTTCTCAATCTTATGATTTGAATATTTACCCTGATGGTAGTGTTGCTATTGGTTTAGGTTATTCAAGTTTCCAAGGTCATATTGAAGATGGCAATTTCTCTAGAAAACGCTTTTATTCAGAAACATATGGTCTTGTTTCAAGCTGTGATGGCTTTGCTGATGACTGTTACCTTGAAAGTGAAATGCAACATGAATTCATTAACATTATTGGTAGCACCTATTACATTATCAGAACGCTAACTTATTACACTATGGCTGGTGAGGCATATGATGAAGTTAAATCGGTATTCATTTATGAATACAGTAAAGACTTGTCATACTCAGCCTTTACTGAAGAGCTATTAGAGGGTTCTATTTTATTTTATAAAGATGATAGCTCTTCAGATGCGATTTACATGCAATATAATGACTTAGGTGAAGTAGAGTATGTTGTCAGTTTTGATGGTGTTGAGCATATAGCAACGTTCAATGATGGCGTATTAAGCTATCAAGTTGATGGTAATACGTGGTTTGTTGAACTGGTTTCTGCGGATGAAAATGCTGTTACTATTTGCCGATACCAACAAGGAAGTAGTTGTTCAGCTGATACGCAAATTAGTTACTTACCTAAGCGCCCTAAAGTAACCTTAACTGTGAATCCATCTCAGAACGGTAACCTCTCACCTACCAGTCAAACTTCGTATTGGTACCAATATGCATCTTTCGTAATTAGCCCTGATGAAGGGTATGTTATTGACGAAATTACAGGATGCGAAGGATATATTGAAGGAGGCTATTATCTTGTCTATACCACAGGTGCTGATTGCGATATTACCGCAACGTTTAAACCTGCATTATTAGCTTCTGGCGAGTATATTTTAAATAACAGTGATTTATATAATGCACCAGCCTTGGGCTTATTACTAAATGCGGATAACACTGGCGCTGTAACTCTCAACGGTAGTTCAAATATCAACTGGTATGAAGTTGATGATCACATTGAGTTATCACCTATCGATAGTATCGTTGTAGAAGAATATATCTCTTTCCCTGATGGTATGACTGAGGTTCAGTATCGAACTGAGATCAGTTACGCTGAGTTAATGCCAATGGCAGAAAAAGGGCTTAATTGGCATTGGCTAACAGTTGAATATAGCTATTACGAGAATGACGTTTTAGTGAATACCAGCTCTGAAAGTTCCAATGTTTATGCTTTTGCTGATGGCGATGAAATTGCTGTTGCTAGTGATGATGTCGTAGGGCAATGGGCAGTAAGCGCAGAACAAGGAGGAGTGCTATTAAATATGCAGATCAATGCTGACGGAACGGGCTCTTACATAGATATTTTGAATGATGAGCAAGATACGTTTAGTTGGCAGATCATTGATAGCAACTTAGTACTTAATCACAACAGTGATAATTCAACAGATACTCTCTACTTCACTAAAAATATCAACGTTGGTTACCAATTCTTAGACCAGGGTAATGATAGCGAAGGGGATTATGTAGATGCAGGCATGTTTGTTAAACGCAATGAAGTAGCCATTAATACAGGTAATTTTTCTGGTCGTCATCGATTTAGAGAGGGTCATGATCTTGATTCGCATTGGAGTGAAATCCAAATTTATGACGATGGTGAAATCTTCTTTACCTTTAGTACAAGTTCATATCAGGGAAGCTTTGTTAATAACCGCTATATTAGAAGGCTTTATGTAGATACTAGCTCTGGAGGTTGGGAAACAACTGACTTCTGTGATACTAGCTTAGATACATGTTTCCTTTATGGTGAGTTTGTTTACAAGCTAATTGCTATTGATGGAGCCCGATATTTTGTCGAACGTACTGTGGCGTTCGATGGTAATGGCACTGGGGTGCTAGAAAAATCATCTGCACATCTATATGTACATGATTATGCTAGTTCAACAGCAGTTGATAAATTCTACGACTACGACTTATATAGCTTCACTTTATATGAAAGCGATGGCACAACATGGTCATTAAGTGAGCAGGATTATAATGAAGATAGTCAGTCTTACGATTACTCACTGACGATTGGAGATCAAAGTATCACGGGTGTTCAATTGGTTGATGGTAAATTGTCATTTATTGAAAATGGCCAAGACACGCTGCTTGAGCTTATCAGTAACAATCGTACCGAACTCGTTTTCTGTAAGTATTTAGCAGGTAATAGTTGTCAGTCACAAGATCAAGTTTCCCTTTCTATGAGCAATTAAACGTGTAGTAAATTGTGCAATCTAAAACAGCCACATTTGTGGCTGTTTTTATTTTTTAGATTAAATATTCTAAAAGCCAAGTGTAACGATCTTAAAATTATGCATTATGCCTTGCTGGTTTACATAAAAACGCAAAAATTCCCCGCTAATTGAATTAAAATCCTCGCCAATATTCTCAACGTAATAAGGCGAGATCGAAATGACTACATTAAACAACCAGAACCTTTTACAACTTCGTTTTGTAAGCCAAGCGCATATTGATGCAGTAAAGCCTTCGTTTGCTAACCTACCTGCTAACCCATACGCAGATGGTGAATTTCGTAAACGTCGTTATTCAGTCATTAAAGTTGTTGATGGTGAATTAAAACTACAACCAACAAAAGCATTCGTGCAAGATGACTCAATCAATACCTTTCAGGGTAATGTAGAGCGCACGTATGAGAACCTTGAAGATAGCTTATTAGCGACGGATGGCATGAAGCAAATCGTTAATCAGTTCCGTGATATGACAGGTATTAGCGATGATCGCGATATAGAAATTCATCAATTTAGAATGCTTGCGATCGACAGCGACACACCTGCTGCGCCAGAAGGTGTTCACCAAGATGGTTTTGATCACGTATGTGTATGTGGTGTATCACACGAAAACCTAGAAGGTGGTGAGCTACTTGTTTACGAACACCAACAAGCTGAACCATGTTTCAAGATGGAAATTAAAGACGGCATGTTCGCACTGATTAATGACCGTGAAGTATGGCACAACGCAACGCCAATGAATAAAGTAGACGCAAGCAAAGAAGGTTACCTTGATTGCTTCGTACTCACTGCTTAAGGGTAACTCATGAACTTAACGCAATTACGTCGCCAATTCCCTGCACTTATGCAACAAGTTGCAGGACAGTCACCTATTTTCCTTGATGGCCCGGGTGGCTCTCAAGTGCCACAGTCAGTCTTAAGTGCTATGACTGCTTACTTGGGTTACTACAATTCAAACTTAGGTGGTGCATTTTTCTCAAGTGACAAAACAGTCGAGTTAATGGCAAATGCTCGCCAAGCTGCAGCTGATTTATTAAATGCCCCATCTAAAGAGCAAATCGTGTTTGGTGCAAACATGACAAGCTTAACGTTCAGCTTTAGCCGCGCTATCTCGCGTGATTGGACTAATGATGATGAAATCATCGTTACCAATGCAGATCACTTCTCAAACGTATCATCTTGGCAGCAAGCTGCTGAAGATAAAGGCGCAACAGTAAAAACGGCTCTTATCAACGAAGCTGATTGCAGCTTAGATATGGCACATTTTGAAAGCCTTTTATCAAGCAAAACAAAGTTTGTTGCAGTGACGTATGCGTCGAACACGACGGGTTCAATTAATGATATTAAACGCATTGTTGAGCTTGCTCATGCGGCTGGTGCGTTAGTTTATGTTGATGCCGTTCATTACGCACCTCATGAGCTGGTTGATGTACAAGCGCTTGATTGTGACTTTTTAGCCTGCTCTGCATACAAGTTCTTTGGTCCTCACCTTGGTATTGTTTATGGTAAACGTGAACACCTTGAAGGTTTCACACCATACAAAGTTGAGCCGGCAAAAGATGTTGCGCCAGGTCGCTGGGAAACGGGTACGCAAAGTTTTGAAGCACTGGCTGGCTTAATTGCAGCTGTTGATTACATTGCTGCAATTAGTGAACTTGACGAAAGCCATTCACGCCGAGAAAAACTTGCGGCTGCATTTGCTATTACTAAACAACATGAAATGGCATTAAGTAAGCATTTCTTAACGCGTTTAGCTAATTATCCGCGTATCAAGTTATTCGGTATTGATGATTTAGATCGTTTAACTGAGCGTACACCGACTTTTGCCCTCACATTTGAAGGCATTGAGCCACGTATTGTGTCTGAGTTTTTAGGTAAGCAACATATTTGCGTGTGGGATGGTAATTTCTACGCCCAAGGCTTATGTAAGCAGCTAGGTGTATTAGAAACCGGCGGCGTAGTACGCATTGGTTGTATGCACTACAACACGATTGAAGAGCTTGATAAGGTTTTTGATTTATTTGATCAATTACTGGCAGGTTAAAGCTGAGTTGTTAGTTTTAATTAAGCTATAAGTTTTAAGCAGCCCGAGTGGGCTGCTTTTTTATGCTAACAAAAAGCGCGACATCAAACGTTGCACTCCTTCTACTAATAGCTTTAGCTTGGATTGTTAGCGCTTAGCATTAGGATTGTGGTTGGCCATAAATTTGCTCTGCGCGGTTGAATAAGACCCACGAGGTTAAAATATACTTATCATTTGAAACTGGCTTATTACCACGGTGCGTGTGGGTAAAATAGCCTGGCGCTACGACCATTGTGCCTTGTTTTGGTGATATTTTTCGTTGTTGATAGTAAAACTCAGTTTCACCACCTTCTTCTACATCATTTAAATAGAACATAAATAGCAGCACGCGATGCAGAGCTTCGTTGTGGCCAGCTTGCGGGTATACCTCACTATGCCAATAAGGGTAGCCACCTTTATTGATATCGTATTTCTGTGCTTGAATTGGACCCATGCGGAAAATTTGCTGCACGAGTAATGGCAATTGTGGTTTGCCGACTTCTTCAAAGTTATCTTGTGTTAGGTCAACAGGTTTGCCTGTTTGCGGATGGTAAACTTTTAAACCAAAGGCACCAATCATCATAAAAATATGCTCTTCAAGGTACTTGAAGATGTAACCTGCAGTCGTTTGTTGAACGTGTTTAAGTTGCTCAGCGTATTCAGGATGATTATTAAGGTATAAATCGCGGCTGTCTTTTTTCGCTAGATCCACTCCGCCTGAGGTAATGCCTTGTTTTAAATGCGGGCTTTGTTCAAATACCGTGATAAAGTTGTCGCAAAATTCTTTGCTGAGGGCGTTTTCGTATACGCGAATAAAGTCCGTCATGAGCTACCTTTAGTTTATATTTTTTATAGGGTTACTATGTTTACTGAAACTATCACACCACGCTTTAGCGAAACAGATGTGCTAGGGCACATCAACAATACCGTACTCCCTGTATGGTTTGAAGCCGCCCGAGCGCCTATTTTCAGGTTTTTTACGCCCGATTTAAACCCTTATGAGTGGAAACTGATCATTGCTAAAGTTGAAGTAAGCTTTGTCGGTGAGTTGTTTTATGGTCACGATGTCACAGTGAAAACCAGTGTTGAGCACATCGGCTCTAGTTCATTTGTACTGCGCCAAGAGGCTTGGCAGCAAGATAACTGCTGTGCCGTTGGTAAAACTGTACTAGTACGTTACGACTTTGCAAATAAATGCTCGCAAAAACTTGATGAGCAAGAAAGGGCTGGCCTCACAGCACATTTAATCGCTGAGGAATAACCCATTTTTTGCCGACATTTATGTGTGCTTGGGGTAAAATGCGCCTTCATTATTTTGACTGAGTAATTTTGGGTTACACGCAATGCTGTTAATGATCGACAATTATGATTCGTTTACATACAACCTAGTGCAATATTTTCAGCGCTTGGATCAAGATGTATTAGTTAAACGAAACGATGAGATCAGTATCGCTGAGATAAAACAACTAAACCCAGAGCACATCGTACTTTCACCTGGACCATGTTCGCCAAACGAAGCAGGCATTTCTTTGCAAGTGGTTGAACAATTAAAAGGCCAGTTGCCAATTCTTGGTATTTGCTTAGGTCACCAAACCATTGCACAGGCACTAGGTGCTGATGTGATCCGTGCAAAGCAAGTGATGCATGGTAAAACTTCATTAGTTAAACATACCAATCAAGGTGTGTTTAAAGGTTTGGCAAACCCGCTGACTGTGTGTCGTTACCACTCTCTTGTGGTTGATAAACAAAGTTTACCCGATGAATTTACTATTACCGCATGGACAGAACAAAATTCTGATTTTGATGAAATTATGGGTATCATGCATAATGATTTAGCACTGGAAGGGGTGCAGTTTCATCCAGAAGCTATTTTGACCCAACAAGGGCTTGAATTACTTGCTAACTTTTTAACTCGCTTCTAATCTTAGGCTAGTGAATTAACAAATATGATCGACAATACGCCTGTGCAAATGACCGAAGAAAACCGACAACAAAGGACTGCGATGGTGCTTAATGAGCGCGCGCACGATCTTTTGCTTGGCCACAGTTTTGCACAGCGTCAAATTGGCTATATTCACACCCTTGAAATTGATTATGGCGAATCAATGGAGCAACGCACTTTATTAGAGGTTGAAGTTGCTGCCGAGAAGAAACGCCAAAAGAGCAGCACTGCTCATCATAAGTATCGCGCCCAAGCGAGTAAGCAATTACACCAAGTAATTGAAGCTGCCATGCATAAGCAGCTTGAAGACATTGATGCCGTGATTCACGAAACAATCGGTATCCAAGATAGCGTCCCTGCTATTTTAGATATTTTAGCTGTGCGTTCAGCCTCAGTGGGTCGACTCGAGCCCTTAGTTAAAGACTTAAGTTGGTTAGGTCGTGAGCTTGTCGCGTTTGTGAATTTGCCTTTTTACCGTCAACAGCGAAATAAGCACACCTCAGTCAAAGTTGATAACCCACTTTTAGCGCTGCGCTACATTGGCTTAGATAACTTAAAGTTTGTGGTGCCAACCTTTGCGGTACGCCATTGGATGCCGCACAGTACAGAACCATTCCCGCTGTTAAAACGTCGACTTCGTGATAATTCAATGGCGTGTGCTATCGCGGCTCAAGAGATTGCGAAGCTTAATGGTGTAAATGAGGTGCACGCCTTTACCTTAGGTATGCTACTCGATGTGGGTAAGATAGCGCTAGTTCGCATATATCTTCGTATTTTCGAGTTAGTTTGGCAGCGCCAAGTAACAAAAGCCCGTGATGAGCAAAAGAAAGACTTGCACACAGCTTTATTAGAACTAAAACCTGACCCTTTGTTTTTAAGCACCTTGCTAAACAAGCAGTCGATGAAGGTAACAGCGACCGTAATTGAGAAAATGGCCTTTAGGTATTTACCATTTAATGCGGTCATGCAGCAGTTAACGACGCCTCTGGCTAAAAATGATGAGTATTTGCCACTTACCAAAGTGATTTTAAAAGCCCGTTGTTATGCCCAGTATTTAAGTTTAAATGAGCATCAACTGGTCGAAAGTGACGAAACTGAGCGTTGGTTTGCGCACTTCGATTTCAGCAAAGAAGAGCTTGATCAGCTAGCAAAATGCAATTTTGATCGCTTTCATATCCAAATTAATTAAAAAAATTGTTAATTTTTTTGCGACTATTCATTCACTGTTTATCAATCCGCAGCAACAAACTTTTTCTCTTTAGCCTCTGCTTGGCTCACTAGCGGCACGCCTTTTTGTTCTATTTTGAGTGAAAAACAACCTTCAAATAGTTATTCACTATCCATGAAAAAATATCTCAAGCCCTTTATTTTCAAGGGCTACATGAAAGTTTTCTAAGAGACATGACGAAAATTTTCTGAAATAATGGATGAATGAAAATTGAACCAAAGAGTAATTTTGGTGATTTTGCGCTAAGCTCAATCGGCTAAGTAAAATGGCTTAGTTTAGCTTTAGAGCGCCACCTTACTCTGTGTGTGCTTACAATTATGAGGATATAAAATGACAGTCAATCGCGAATTATTTGATCAAGTAATGGTTCCTAACTATGCACCATCAAGTGTTATTCCAGTTCGAGGCGAAGGCTCTCGCGTATGGGACCAAGAAGGTCGCGAATTTATCGATTTTGCTGGTGGTATTGCTGTTAACTGTCTTGGCCATTGTCACCCGGCTCTTGTAAGTGCATTAAAAGAGCAAGGCGAAAAAATTTGGCACTTATCAAATGTAATGACGAATGAGCCAGCACTTCGTTTAGCTAAAAAGCTAACTGATGCAACGTTTGCAGAGAAAGTATATTTTGCAAACTCAGGTGCAGAAGCAAACGAAGCGGCACTTAAGCTAGCACGTCGTTTTGCACTGGATAATTATGGTGAGCAAAAGTCACAAATTATCTCATTCAATAAAGGCTTCCACGGCCGTACATTCTTCACTGTAACAGTAGGCGGTCAAGCTGCATACTCTGATGGTTTTGGTCCAAAACCGGGTGATATCGTGCACTGTGATTACAACGATTTAGCTGCTTTCGAAGCGCTTATCTCAGACAACACGTGTGCGGTAATGATGGAGCCTCTGCAAGGTGAAGGCGGTATCATTTCTCCAACTGCTGAGTTTGTTGAAGGTGTTCGTGCGCTATGTACTAAACACAATGCACTACTTATCTTTGATGAAGTACAAACAGGTGTTGGTCGTACTGGTGAGCTTTATGCTTACCAAGGTCTTAATGTAACTCCAGATATCTTAACAACGGCAAAAGCGTTAGGTGGCGGTTTCCCAATCGGTGCGATGATCACGACAACTGATATTGCTAAGCACTTAAAAGTCGGTACTCATGGTTCTACTTACGGCGGTAACCCACTTGCGTGTGCAGTGGCAGAAGCTGCATTCGACACAGTAAATACGCCAGACGTACTTAACGGTGTTAAAGAAAAGTCAGCGTTATTCCGTGAGTTACTAACTGCGATTAACGAAAAGTACAATGTATTCACTGAAATCCGTGGCGAAGGTCTTTTAATTGGTGCAGTGGTGACTGAGCAATTCAAAGGTCGTGCAAAAGAATTCCTAGTTGCCGGTACTGAAGAAGGCGTTATGTCTTTAGTTGCTGGTGCTGATGTTGTTCGTTTCACACCGTCACTTGTTATTCCAGAAGCTGATATCCGCGAAGGTATGGCTCGTTTCGAAAAAGCAGTTGCAAAAGTCGTAAACGGCTAAGCGAAACTGTCATTTCAGGGCAAGCTAGGCTTGCCCTCATTTCTTAATTTACCGTTATTTATAAGGGAGCAAGCGGACTTATGATGATCCTTCGCCCAATCCAGCAAAGCGATTACCAAGCCTTAGTAAAGATTGCTGATGAATCAGGACATGGCTTTACGTCTTTGCCTAATAATGAAGAGTTATTACAAAAGAAAATCGATCACTCTGTCAGCTCATTCGCAAAAACAGCGCAGCAGCCAGGTGATGAAGGTTACTTGTTTGTTCTTGAAGATAGCGAAACGGGAGAAGTTGTAGGGACTTCAGGTATTGAAGCTGCCGTAGGTTTAGATGATGCTTTTTATCATTATCATTTAAGCAAAGCGATTCACTCATCTCGTACGCTAAACGTGTATAAAGCCGTTGATATTTTAACGCTGTGTAATGATTACACAGGTGCAACTGAGCTGTGCACTTTATTCTTAAAAGACGGCTACCGTAAAAACAATAACGGTAAATTGCTTTCAAAAGCGCGTTTTATGTTCATTAACCAACATAAAGAGCGTTTTGCTGAAACAGTGATTGCAGAAATGCGTGGTGTTTCAGATGAAAATGGCGAAAGCCCATTCTGGCAATGGCTAGAAGAACACTTTTTCTCGATGGACTTTCCGACGGCAGACTACTTAACGGGTATTGGTCAGAAAGTATTTATCGCTGAGTTAATGCCAAAATACCCAATTTACGTCAACTTACTAAGCAAAGACGCGCAAGCTGTGATTGGTCAAGTTCATGACAATACACGCCCAGCGATTGAACTATTAAAGAGTGAAGGTTTTACTTTTAATGGTTATGTAGACATTTTTGATGCGGGTCCAACTGTTGAAGCTAAGGTCGATAATATCGCCACAGTGCGTAACGCAAGAACAGTAAAAGTTGAGATTGGTGAAAGCCAAGGCGACACCACGGTATTGTTAGCAAACGATAAGCTTGCTGATTTTAGAGCAACCGTGACTGAAGTGAGCCTTACGTGTGATGCCGATACCATCACAATTTCAAGTGAACTTGCCAAGGCGCTTCACCTAGAAGCTGGCGATTCAGTTTCACTTGCAACACTATAAAATTCAGGAGACATATTAATGACTCATGCAGCGCAATTTATTAATGGTCAATGGCAAGCGGGCCTTGGTCATGATTTTCAATCTGTAAATCCAGCAAATAACGATGTAATCTGGCAAGCAAACACAGCAACCGCTGAGCAAGTAGACAGCGCCGTTGCTGCTGCACGTGAAGCGTTCTACAGCTGGGCTGATAAAACATTTGCAGAGCGTTTAGCGATTGTAAAAACATTCGCAGAAACGCTTAAAGAACACAGCGAAGAATTAGCGATTGCTATCGCACAAGAAACCGGTAAACCACTTTGGGAAACTCGCACTGAAGCAGGTGCGATGGTGGGTAAAATTGCTATCTCTGAAAAAGCATTTTTAGAACGCACAGGTGATGTTGAAAACCCAATGCCACAAGGTCGTGCGATGATCCGTCACAAGCCGCATGGCGTTGTCGCTGTGTTTGGTCCGTATAACTTCCCTGGTCACTTACCAAACGGCCACATTGTACCTGCACTTTTAGCTGGTAATACCGTGGTATTTAAACCGTCTGAGCTAACGCCAGCAGTTGCTGAGTTAACGTTAAAGTTATGGCAAAAGGCTGGTCTACCTGCGGGTGTTATCAACCTTGTGCAAGGTGAAGTTGAAACAGGTAAAGCGCTTGCATCTCACAAAGGTATCGACGGCTTATTCTTTACGGGTTCTTCTCGTACGGGTCATATTTTACATGAACAGTTTGCAGGTCAACCGGGTAAAATTTTAGCGTTGGAAATGGGCGGTAATAACCCGTTAATCGTTACTGATGTTGCTGATACTAAAGCGGCTATCCACGATATTATCCAATCAGCGTTTATTTCTACTGGTCAACGTTGTACGTGTGCGCGTAAGTTGTTTTTACCAAAAGGTGAGCAAGGTGATGCCATCTTAGCGGGTCTTATTAAAGCAACTAAAGCAATTAAAGTGGGCGACTACGACGCAGAAGATCAACCTTTCATGGGGTCGATGATTTCTGCTACAGCGGCTGCAGGTATGGTTGCTGCACAAAAGCAACTTGTTGAGCTAGGTGCAGACGTACTTGTTGAGCTAACTCACAAAGAAAATACCGGCTTTGTAACACCGGGTATTTTAGAGTGTACAAACGTTGCGAACTTCCCAGATGAAGAGCACTTTGGACCACTGCTTAAAGTATTCCGTTTTACTGATTTTGATACCGCTATTGATAAAGCAAATGACACAAGCTTTGGCTTGTCAGCCGGTTTATTAAGCGACAGCGCCGCTGATTACGATCACTTCTTACGTCGTATTCGCGCAGGTATCGTTAACTGGAACCGTCCTATCACGGGTGCATCAAGTGCTGCACCATTTGGTGGTATTGGCGCATCAGGTAACCACAGAGCAAGTGCCTACTATGCAGCTGACTATTGTGCATACCCAGTCGCTTCAGTTGAGCTTGAAAAAGTAGCGATGCCAGCGACATTGAGTCCAGGCTTAAAAATCGATTAATAATCGTAAATCATTACAAAAAGCAGCTTAGGCTGCTTTTTTTGTATGAGATGTCTAGCAAAGGTAGCAATTAAAAGCGCTTTCTGCTTAAATCTAAAGAGATAGTTTTTTATTAGGTGTGCAGTCGTATGGTTTTAGATAGGCAAGGGTACGATGATCTTGTCATGTATCTCACTCAAAATTTAGCGCTTTTTGAGAAGCCAGGTCAAATTAAACCAGGAGCTCCAACAGTGTTAGAGCTGATTGAAGACGTGATAGCAGAAAACGTCATGTTACTTTGCGAGCAACATACAGAGCTTAATACTGAACAACGTAGTCAAATAGTCCGCGAAGTCGACGGTATTGTTTACGACCTACAAGAAGTTCTTAGTAGTGTCACGAATCACACAGTAACCGTTGAACAGCATGCTTTTATCGATGAGTTTGCCGGATTGGTGAAAAACTTATTCGACAGTGCTGTTGTAGAAAACGCCTAGTTTATAAAGCACCACACAATCTCTCGTCTTAAGCGAGCAGCTTAAAATAAGCGACTCGCTTTCCTCTATAGCTCACCTCTTATCCCTTGCATCTGTGTGTGACTTGCTTACAATCAAGCAAAATAACTTTAAGAGATAAAACACATGCAAGCGAATGTAAAATGGGTAGAAGGTGATACGTTTATTGGCCTTTCAAATTCAGGTCACAATGTAGTTTTTGATGCAGGTAGCGATAGTGCAGCACCTAGCCCAATGGAAATGGTGTTAATGTCAGCAGGCTGTTGTTCATCAGTTGATGTTGTTAGCATTTTGAAAAAAGCGAAGCAGTCGTTTTCTGACGTACAAGTTAAGCTAACTGCTGAACGTGCAGAGTCAGCGCCTCGCGTGTTTACTAAGATTAACCTACACTTTGTGGTTACCGGTAACGATGTCTCTGAAAAGCACCTTGCTCGCGCTGTTCAACTGTCAGCTGAAAAGTATTGTTCTGTTGCCTTAATGCTTGATAAAACAGTAGAAATTACGCATAGTCATGAAGTTGTGCAAGAACAGGTAAAATAACGCTTTTTCCGAGCACAAATTTCGTATAAAATCCGCGAACTTTTATTTCTGCTGGTGCAGGTTTCACTCGTTTAAAGGTTGGTTTAGCATGAATAAACCCTTCGATAAAATTAAGCTTCATGGCTTTAATAACTTAACTAAGAGCTTAAGCTTTAGTATTTACGATATTTGTTACGCAAAGACTGAACAACAGCGTAAAGAATATATTGAATATATCGACGAACAGTATAGTGCTGATCGCCTTACCGATATTTTAGGTGAAGTTGTGGATATTATTGGTGCAAACATCTTGAATGTTTCTCGCCAAGATTATGATCCGCAAGGTGCCAGTGTAACAATCTTGATCTCAGAAGAGCCGATTGAGCAACAAACAACGTATGACGTTGATGAAGCGCCAGGTCCTCTTCCTGAAACAGTTGTAGCGCACTTAGATAAGAGCCACATCTGTGTTCACACATACCCAGAAGCACACCCTGATGATGGTATTTGTACATTCCGTGCTGATATCGAAGTATCAACGTGTGGCATTATCTCGCCATTAAAAGCGTTAAACTTCTTAATTCACAGCCTTGAGTCTGATGTTGTAACAATTGACTATCGCGTACGTGGTTTCACCCGTGATGTTGATGGTGTTAAGCACTATATCGACCATGCAATTAACTCAATTCAGAACTACATGACTGAAGATACTAAAGAAGCGTACCAAATGATGGACGTGAACGTGTATCAAGAGAACTTGTTCCACACGAAGATGATGTTAAAAGAAACTGACTTGAATACTTATTTATTCGGTGTTTCTACCGCGGATCTTTCTGAAGACGAAGAAGAAGAAATTCGTTCTAAGCTAACTCGTGAGATGCAAGAGATCTTCTACGGTCGTAACTTACCAGACACAGAGTAAGTTATTATAGCTTCAGAAAAACGGCGCGTAATGTAAGTTACGCGCCGTTTTTTTATGCCTCATTGACTGCATTCAGCTGTACTTATATGCTGATTAAAAGGCCAATTTAAGGATTGATATGTCAGTACCTCTCTCGCAGTCGGTATTTTTAGCAGAGCAAGTTCGTGAAAATGAAGGACCCGCTGCCAAGCACTGTGGTATCAGTATGTATGAGCTTATGGAGCGAGCAGGGCAGGCTACTTTCCAACAAGCTATTAATCACTTTGCTGATGCAAATGTATTCGTTGTGTTAGCGGGGGTTGGTAATAATGCAGGTGATGGTTATGTTGTTGCTCGCTTAGCGAAACAAGCGGGGAAGCAGGTTAGAGTTATTGCTGCCATGCCCGACAAACCGCTCAAAGGGGATGCCCTTAGTGCTCAGCAAGCTTGGCTCGACGCAGGAGGAGCAATAACAGCGGATATAAGCGTTATTGAGCAAGCAGACATCATTATTGATGGCTTACTTGGTACAGGTATTCAAAGCAAGGTGCGCGAGCCTTTTTCAACCTTAATTAAAGCTGCCAACGAAAGCCAAGTGCCGATAGTTGCTATCGACCTACCCTCAGGTATTCATGCAGACACAGGTGTCGAACAGGGAGTCGCAATTAAAGCTGCACTCACTGTGACTTTTGTGGGGATTAAACAAGGTTTAGTGACAGGGCAAGGGCGAGCACATGCAGGTAACATAGAGTTTGCTGATTTAGGTATTGAAGATGCCTTTTTAAAACTGACATCACCCGCTGCAGAGCTTATCAACTATCAGACGCAGCCGAGGCTTCCTGAGCGCAATAATAACAGCCACAAAACCAGTCATGGAAAATTATTGTGTGTTGGTGGTAATGCTGGCACCGCAGGTGCAATTCGTTTAACTGCAGAGGCCGCTCTTCGCACTGGTGCGGGCATGGTCAAAGTGTATACCCATAGCAGTTCTATTTTGCCAGTGAGCATTGGACGACCTGAACTTATGGTTACCGATACAAATATAATTAGTGCGCTAGAGTGGGCGAGTTGTATTGCTATTGGTCCAGGGCTTGGTCAGGACGATTGGTCCGAAACAACCTTTGAAACTGTCATGCAGTATTGTTTCACTAATAACAAGCCACTGATTATTGATGCCGACGCACTTAATTTAATAGCTCAGCATGCTTCGTCATTCCCATTAGCGAATACCGTAATCACACCGCACCCCGGTGAGGCTGCAAGATTACTGAATTGCCGCACGGTTGATATTGAAGAAAATCGCTTTCATGCAGTAAAACAGCTTGCGCGCAGCTATACCACTACTTGTGTACTCAAAGGCGCTGGTAGTTTAATTGCTGATAATAACCAAACATGGGTGTGTACAGATGGAAATCCTGCACTTGCGGTTGGCGGCAGTGGCGATGTATTGACAGGTATCATAGCGGCACTGATAGCACAGGGGCTTACTCCTCAGCAAGCAGCGTGTTTGGGCGTTACATTACATGCAAAAGCTGGTGACATAGCGGCAGAGAGTGAAGGCGAAAGAGGCATGTTGCCGAGTGACTTGTTTGCGATAGTGAGGGAGTTGGTTAATGGCAGCTTTAAGCTGTAAGTTTTAAGCTGTAAGTTTTTAAGCTGTAAGTTTTTAAGCTGTAAGTTTTTAAGCTGTAAGTTTTTAAGCTGTAAGTTTTAAGCCGCAAGTATAAAAACATCATAACTACTACTATTTTGTTGGTTTTTAAGCTTTTTGGTGAATTCATGCTAGTATTATTACCTTAGTTCAAATGTAATAGGGAAGTTTGTTTTGAATAAGGTTAAGGTATTGTTAGCAGTCGCTCTTTTGGTAAGTTCAGGTCTCAGTGCGCATTCGGGGCGTACTAACGCATCAGGCTGTCATACAAACCATTCCAATGGTAGCTATCACTGCCATAATAAAAAGCGAGCTGATAAGCAAACATATTGCCACATACTTAAAGGTGAAAAGCGTTGTGGATATGCCTATTCAACATGCCAATCGTTGAAAAAGAAGTATGGCGGGGCTTGTGAACTTAGTTATTAGCTTATTGTTCTGTTAAATGGTACAAATAATCTAGACAAAGTAACTTGGACTCGCATGCTATCTTAAATTCTTACTTCTCGAATCCTGTCGATTATTAAGGTGTTGATTTTCATTGCTTTTATTTCTATCCTGTTTTTTGGTTTTAAATTTAAATCTTCGCGGTAACACCAGTAAATTTTTTGTAAATTACTGCTGGTTGTAAATTGACTTTTTTGGGATTGTCTACAAATATTAAGCCGCAGTTTCAGAAAAGCTCGTTTCGCCATGTCTCGGGAATGTTTTATACACCTTATAAAATTGCCTCATACTGCTTCGCTAAACTTCTGGGTGATGTTTGGAATGCACATTCCAACCCTACCAAATTTAAGGATATAAATATGAATAAGCACTTACTTATTTCAGGAGTGGCCTCGTGTTTTGTGTCTGCAGTGGCATTTGCAGATGTGACAGCTATGACTGGAACTATTCACTTACAACCCACAAATGGCAGTATTAATGGTTCGACAATCTCAGTATCGTCTGAGCAGGTTGTATCTGGTGGAACGTTTGGAACTTACACTACGCAGCAAATGTATGATGATGGTTTTCGGACTGAAGATGGAAAATTTGCAATGCAAATGTTCAACTATGGCTCAGGCATAGGCGCATTTGATATTCAACCAAGACCGAGCAGTTATACAATCCTTAATGATGGTGGAGCATCATATGATGTGTATTGGGGATGGCAATATTGGCTAATTTACACAAATGATGCAATGCACGGTACTATTTTGGCTGTATGGGATCAGATGCCAACTTCATTAACTTATTCATGTGATGATTACTGTCTTGTTTCAACTATCAGTGACCCGATAGGTATCGTTGATGAAGATATGGATCAAGACGGTATACCTGATGCTGTGGACAATTGCCCTGAAGTTGCAAACCCTGATCAGCTAGATTTTGATCAGGATGGTCAAGGCGATGTATGTGATGCCGATGTTGACGGCGATGGTGTGAATAATGATCTTGATTATTGCCCTAATACCCCAGCTTCAGAAGCGGTAACTTATGAAGGATGTTCTGTTGAGCAACATATGGCTGCACAATGTGGAGAATCATCAGAGTTTGCTAACCATGGTAAATACGTCAGTTGTGTTGCAAAAGCGGCAGAAGAGCTTTTAGATCAAGCTTTAATCACCGAAGAGCAAAAAGACATGATTGTCAGTGAGGCTGCTAAATCAGATAAAGGTAAACCAAAGAAAGGTAAGTAGCTAAGAGCAGCTCTAATTAAATAGAGTTTAGCAATTTTAAATCAGACTGTGTTTCTATAATCGTAAAAAAGCCCCTAAAAACATTTGTTTATAGGGGCTTTCTTTTGAAGGGGAGGTACCTTCGGGTAATATCTTTAAATAAAGATTTTTACCAGGGGGATGATTACATCATGCCGCCCATACCACCCATGCCGCCCATGCCGCCCATATCAGGAGCACCCGCGTCATCTTTAGGGATTTCAGCAACCATTGCTTCAGTTGTGATCATTAGACCCGCGATTGAAGCAGCGTACTGTAGTGCAGAACGCGTTACTTTAGTTGGGTCTAAGATACCCATTTCGATCATGTCGTTGTACTCGCCAGATGCTGCGTTGTAACCGTAGTTACCTTCACCACCTTTTACCGAGTTAACAACAACTGATGCTTCGTCACCTGCGTTCGTTACGATTTGACGAAGTGGTGCTTCCATTGCACGAAGTGCAACTTTAATACCGTGGCTTTGGTCTTCGTTGTCGCCAACAAGCTCAGCAAGTTTGCTAGCTACGCGAACTAATGCAACACCACCACCCGGTACAACACCTTCTTCAACCGCTGCGCGAGTTGCGTGTAGCGCATCTTCAACGCGGTCTTTTTTCTCTTTCATTTCGATTTCAGTTGCTGCGCCAACTTTGATTACTGCAACACCGCCAGCTAGTTTAGCCATACGCTCTTGTAGTTTCTCTTTATCGTAGTCAGACGTTGCTTCTTCGATTTGTGCTCTGATTTGTGCAACACGGCCGTTGATGCCGTCTTCTTCACCTGCACCGTCGATGATTGTTGTGTCATCTTTAGTGATTACAACGCGCTTCGCTGTACCTAGGTCTTCAACTGTTGCTTTTTCTAGCTCTAAACCGATTTCTTCAGAAATAACGGTACCGCCAGTTAATACGGCGATGTCTTGTAGCATCGCTTTACGACGGTCACCAAAACCTGGCGCTTTAACTGCAGATACTTTAACGATGCCGCGCATGTTGTTTACTACAAGCGTTGCAAGCGCTTCGCCTTCAAGGTCTTCAGCAATGATAAGTAGAGGCTTGCTAGCTTTAGCTACGGCTTCTAATGTAGGTAGTAACTCACGAATGTTAGATACTTTTTTGTCTACAAGTAGAATGAATGGGTTGTCTAGCTCTACTGCGCCTTTTTCAGCGTTGTTGATGAAGTAAGGAGACAGATAACCACGGTCAAACTGCATACCTTCAACTACGTCTAGTTCGTTTTCTAACGACTGACCTTCTTCAACTGTGATTACGCCTGAATCACGGCCTACTTTTTCCATTGCTTCAGCAATGATGTTACCGATTTCGCTATCAGAGTTAGCAGAAATAGTACCTACTTGTGCAATTGCTTTAGCATCGGCACAAGGAACAGAAAGTGCTTTAAGTTCTTGAACAGCAGCGGCAACAGCTTTATCGATACCACGCTTAAGGTCCATTGGGTTCATACCCGCTGCAACTGCTTTTAAGCCTTCGTTTACGATAGCTTGCGCTAATACAGTTGCAGTTGTTGTACCGTCACCTGCAGCGTCATTCGCTTTCGACGCTACTTCTTTAACCATTTGTGCGCCCATGTTTTCGAACTTGTCTTCAAGCTCGATTTCTTTTGCTACAGATACACCGTCTTTAGTGATCACTGGAGCGCCGAATGATTTGTCTAATACAACGTTACGGCCTTTAGGACCTAAAGTTACTTTTACTGCGTTTGCTAAAATGTTTACGCCAGTTAGCATTTTGCCACGTGCGTCACCTGCAAAAAGTACTTCTTTTGCTGCCATGATTTAATTCCTCTTAAATTCTGTAAACGGGTTGCTAAATGAAAAGTAGGATTAGCCTACAATGCCTAGAATGTTATCTTCACGCATGATCAGGTACTCTTGACCTTCGATCTTTTCAACTTTTTCAACATAAGAGCCGAACAGCACAGTGTCACCGGCTTTTACTTCTAATGCTCTTACTTCACCGTTGTCTAAAACGCGGCCATTACCAACAGCGATAACTTCTCCGCGAGTTGATTTTTCAGCTGCAGAGCCAGTTAATACAATACCGCCAGCAGACTTAGTTTCTTCTTCTAGACGCTTAACGATGACGCGATCATGTAAAGGACGAATGTTCATTTATTTAGTTCTCCTAACAGTTTCTGAACAGTACAGAAAAAATCTTATGTTATTGCAGGGGAGTGCTAAGCCACCCGTTGCGTTTCATTGCCTTCATTAATGGGGGTGGCTTAAAAAAATCCAAGTACAAAAATTAAAAAATTTTAATCTTTTCGCTCAAATTCACCATCAATAGTTGTAGGTTGATGGTTTGGCTCTTCATGAGCGGCTGCTTTGCTATGATATTGGAAGTGTGCAGAGCCTTGATTTGCTTGCGTACTCATACGCACTGTCGCTTGGCTGGCAAGGCCTGCAGCTAGTTTGTTGCGGATTGCTGGCGTGAGTAATAAAAAGCCAAAAAAGTCAGTCATAATGCCAGGTGTCATTAATAAAACGCCGGCGATAATCACACATAAACCAGTAAATAATTCTTTTGCAGGCATTTGCCCTTGTGCCATTTGTAATTGCACGTTTTGAATCGCGCCCATGCCTTGCTGCTTCACTAATTTCGCACCGACAATCGCGGTCACAATCACAAGCGCTATGGTGGCAAAGCCGCCGATTACTTCACTCACTTGAATGAGTAACGCAATCTCCACAATCGGCACTAAAATAAATAACAAAAACAAAAATCTAAACATAACGCTCTCTAAAAAATGTCATTCTCTTTCGAGTCAGTGAAATATAAATAGGGGTGAGCAGGTCATTTTTCAAGGTGGAACCTAGGATCACCTTGCTCGCTACACATTATAGTTACTATCGGCTACTATGGTGCGACTCACGTAATCAAACAAAGGTTCCTTATGACTACGCATTTTCGACTTATTTTTACTACTTGTGCGAATGAGGCTGAAGCCCGTCAGTTGGCACAACATCTAGTTAAAGAAAAGCTAGCGGCTTGTGTGAACATTATGCCTACAATCGAATCTATTTACATGTGGGATGGCGAGATAACTCAAGCTACAGAAAGTAAGTTACTGATCAAAACAAAGTCAGAAAAAATGAATGAAGTGATCCAAACTATCAAGAAATTACATAGTTATGAGATACCAGAAATTCAGGTCGTTGATGTAGCAACAGGCAATTTAGCCTATTTTAATTGGATGGATGAGGTACTTAATTAATGCGATCGTTCCTTTTATTACTGTGCGCACTGTGGCTTGTGCCGGCCAGTGCAAGTAATAACAATTTACTTGGAAATCTATTACAACCTGCTGAGCAAACATTTTTGCCAGTTGATCAGGCCTTTGTTTTTGATTTTGACCAGCAAGGCAAAACCTTATTTATCGGCTGGGATATAGCGCCTGATTATTACCTCTATAAAAAGAAAGTCGAAATAATTGCTAAAGGCGCTGATATTGAAATCCCAGATCTTGGCAAAGGGCAAATCATAGAAGATGAGTTTTTTGGCAAAACCGAGGTCTTCTTTAACTCATTGAGTGTGGTAACTAAGCTTAGTAATGTTACGGAAGGGGCGGTTGTTAAAGTGCGTTTTCAAGGCTGTGCTGAAGCTGGACTTTGTTATCCGCCAGAAGTTAGAACCATTCCTTTATCTGTCATTGCTGGCGAGCAAGTTTCACAAACCGCGTCAGCGGGGAATGCGCTAGCGGCATTAACACAAGCAGCTGATACCAATGAGGCATCAACAAATGTTTCTCAAGAAGTAGCAAAACCAGCTGGTGAGCAGTCATATACCGATAAACTGGCATCGCAGGGCTTATTGACCAACCTAGTAATCTTCTTTTTAGTGGGTATTGGTCTGGCTTTTACGCCTTGCGTATTTCCAATGTTTCCGATTTTGTCGAGCCTTATAGCGGGTCAGCAGAACTTATCGACTAAAAAAGCGTTTTCGCTGTCGTTTGTTTATGTGCAAGGGATGGCCGTTACCTATGCTGCACTGGGCTTAGTGGTTGCATCATTAGGTGGTCAAGTACAAGGGTACTTGCAGCACCCAACGGTGTTAATTAGCTTTAGTATTTTGTTTGTATTGCTGGCGATGTCGATGTTCGGCTGGTACGAAATTAAGCTGCCTAGCGGCATGATGAATAAGCTTACTCAGGTAAGTAACCAGCAAAAAGGCGGTAACTATGTTGGCGTATTTATGATGGGTGTGTTGTCTGGTTTGATTGCGTCACCTTGTACAACAGCGCCATTGTCTGCTGCTTTACTCTATGTAGCGCAAAGTGGTGACTACCTGGTCGGTGGTTTAACACTTTATGTACTCAGTTTAGGCATGGGCTTACCGCTATTATTACTGGGGACTTCTGGCGGTAAATTACTACCCAAAGCCGGTGGTTGGATGGAGCAAGTGAAAACGTTATTTGGCTTCATCATGCTGGTCGTTCCGCTAATTCTGCTTGAGCGTATTGTTGATATTGAAATCATTTGGTTAATGGCGGGTTTATTAGCACTTGCGACCGCACTTTATTTACACCATTGGCAAAGTGCGCAATCACAAGGCAAGCTAAAAACAGCACTCTGGTTTGCTGCAACTTTACTGGTGGTGACGGGGGCGAGCCTAACGAAAAATTATTTTTGGCCGAGTAAAGCGGTAGTTGCCGAAGCCGCAGCACAAACACATGGTTTTAAACAAGTTGCTAATTTAAGTGAATTGAAAGACGAAATTGCAGCTGCAAGTAGCGAAGGGCGCTTAGTGATGGTCGACTTATACGCAGACTGGTGCGTCGCGTGTAAAGAGTTTGAACACTACACGTTTCCTGATACGAATGTTCAAGCACAGTTTGCTCACTTTGAGTTAATCCAAATCGATTTAACCGAAAGTGATGCAAAAACAATTGAGCTAATGGAAGAGTTCACAGTCTTTGGTTTACCGAGCATTCTGTTCTTTGATACTCAAGGTAATGAGCTTTTAGAGCAACGCGTAACTGGCTTTTTAAATGCCAAAGACTTTGCTGAGCATTTAGCAAAAGTACGAAATAGCGCTAAATAAACGCAAACGTGCAAGAAAATAGCGAAACGCCACTCATCTGAGTGGCGTTTTTGTTTCTGTCTCGTAAAAAATGGTGGTTTTCAATGAAAAGTCGTAATTTCACTTGGTGAAGTTCAATTTATCAGCAGGAAAATGCTCAGAATGACCTTGTTGTGTGCCTTGCTGTGCCTGCCTTTGCCGCGAATAGGTAGTGATTAGACCAGTATTTTGCTGCTATTTACGTCGAAATATCTATAATAGGTGGTTAACGTGAGAAATAGTTGCTATTTTACATCAACACGCTTAGGTTAAGCGTGGGTTTATGGTGAATATGGTTAAACTGCTTACTTATAGGATATATCGCGTATTATGGCTGCAAAATTCAAACTTTTAGTTCTAAATGGGCCAAATTTAAACATGCTTGGCAAGCGTGAACCAGAAAAGTACGGTACTCAATCTCTTGATGAGATTATAGCTGAACTTAGTCAGGTTGCTGCCGGTCACAATGTTGAATTAACGCATTTCCAAAGTAACAGTGAAGCAGCATTAATAGAACGTATTCACGATGCATGGCAAGTGGTTGATGCAATTATTATTAACCCTGCTGCATTTACGCATACTAGCGTAGCCTTACGGGATGCATTGCTTAGTGTAAACATTCCCTTTTACGAGGTGCATTTAACTAATGTGCATGCTCGCGAAGCATTCCGCCATCATTCGTATTTTTCGGATGTGGCACAAGGCGTCATTATTGGATTAGGAGCAATGGGTTATAAGGTGGCACTTGAAGCTGCTGTTAGCCGGTTGCAAAACACACATTAATTTTTAAATAACTAACAGGCGGGTCGATCAATGGATATTCGCAAGATCAAAAAACTTATCGAACTAGTAGAAGAATCTGGTATTGCTGAATTAGAAATCACTGAAGGTGAAGAATCAGTACGCATCAATCGTAGCAACATGGCTGCAGCACCTGCAATGCAGTATGCGCCGCAACATTTTGCAGCACCAGCTCCAGCGGCAGCACCAGCTCCAGTGGCTGAAGCACCAGCAGCAGACGCAGCGCCAGCAGCACCAACAGGTCACCAAGTTAAATCACCTATGGTTGGTTCATTCTACTCAGCAGCTTCTCCTGAAGCAGCGCCTTATGTAGAAGTAGGTTCAAAAGTAAATGTTGGCGACACGTTATGTATCGTTGAAGCAATGAAGATGATGAACCAAATCGAATCTGATAAAGCAGGCACAGTTAAAGCTATCTTAGTTGAAAATGGCGAGCCAGTAGAATTCGATCAACCTTTATTCATCATTGAATAATAGCGCAACAAAAGGCCAACTCTATGTTAGATAAAGTAGTCATTGCAAACCGAGGTGAAATTGCACTTCGCGTACTGCGCGCCTGCAAAGAGCTTGGGATCAAAACTGTTGCTGTGCATTCAACGGCAGACCGTGATCTTAAGCACGTGTTACTGGCAGATGAAACAATTTGTATTGGTAAACCAGCTGCAAGCGAAAGTTACCTAGATATCCCGCGCATTATTGCAGCGGCAGAAGTAACAGACGCGGTTGCTATTCACCCAGGTTATGGTTTCCTTTCGGAAAATGCAGACTTTGCTGATCAAGTTGAGCAAAGTGGCTTTGTATTTATCGGTCCTAAAGGCGACACGATTCGCCTAATGGGTGACAAAGTTTCTGCAATCGAAGCGATGCGTAAAGCGGGTGTACCATGTGTACCAGGTTCTGACGGCCCATTAACCGCAGACAACGAGCGCAATATTCAAATCGCTAAGCGTATTGGTTACCCTGTAATCATTAAAGCAGCAGGCGGCGGCGGTGGTCGTGGTATGCGTGTTGTGCGCAGCGAAAAAGAATTAGTAGATTCAATTGCACTAACGCAACAAGAAGCGAAGCAATTCTTCGGTAACGGTATGGTTTACATGGAAAAATTCCTTGAAAACCCACGTCATATCGAAGTTCAAGTACTTGCTGACGGTCAAGGCAATGCAGTTCACTTAGGTGAGCGTGATTGTTCTATGCAACGTCGTCACCAAAAAGTAGTTGAAGAAGCACCAGCACCAGGTATTACAGCTGAAATGCGTAAGTTTATCGGTGACCGTTGTACACGTGCGTGTATCGAAATCGGTTATCGCGGTGCAGGTACGTTCGAATTCTTATACGAAAACGGCGAGTTCTATTTCATCGAAATGAATACCCGTATTCAGGTTGAGCACCCAGTAACAGAAATGGTCACTGGCGTTGACTTAATCAAAGAACAGCTAAAAATTGCTGCTGGCCAGCCATTATCATTCACACAAGAAGATGTGGTTATTCGTGGTCATGCAATTGAGTGCCGTATTAATGCGGAAGACCCAGAAACATTCATTCCTTCACCAGGTAAAATCACGCGATTCCACCCTGCTGGCGGTTTAGGTATTCGTTGGGACAGCCACATCTATGCAGATTACACAGTACCACCTCATTACGATTCAATGATTGGTAAGCTGATCTGTTACGGTGAGAACCGTGATGTAGCGATTGCTCGTTCACGCAATGCGTTAAATGAATTAGTCATTGATGGCATCAAGACCAATACACCACTGCACAAGAAAATCTTGGCAGATGAGAACTTCCAAAACGGTGGTACAAACATCCACTACCTTGAGAAGAAACTAGGTCTGTAAACAAAATTCTGTTTAAGCTAAAAAGCCGGCAACTTTGCCGGCTTTTTTATGTCCAATTAGGCATAAGAGCGATTCTCGCCTTACAAAAATATTCTGGTATGATTAACAAAGTAATGTTTTTTCGTTTTTCATGAGGTAATAATGACCGACAGTGTTGGTTTTCCACTCGCTGATGAAGCAGCAACGGTTAATATGGGTAAGCAACTTGCCGCATTAATGGAGCAAGGAGCTGTTATTTATTTACACGGTGACTTAGGTGCCGGTAAAACAACATTAACCCGTGGTATCGTGCAAGGTTTCGGTCATCAAGGTAAGGTTAAGAGTCCAACTTATACACTGGTTGAGCCTTACCAATTAGCGAAAGCTGATGTCTATCACTTTGATTTGTATCGCTTAGGTGATCCTGAAGAACTTGAATATATGGGAATTCGCGACTATTTTTCACCACAGGCTATTTGTGTTGTGGAATGGCCAGAAAAAGGCGGCGAATTTATCCCAACACCGGATCTTGATATCACCCTACGCTATGAAGGCGAGGCGCGTGCGATTACTATTAACAGCTTAACTGACCGCGGTCAGGCAAT
Source organism: Pseudoalteromonas sp. T1lg122 (assembly GCF_002964825.1). NCBI lineage: Bacteria > Pseudomonadati > Pseudomonadota > Gammaproteobacteria > Alteromonadales > Pseudoalteromonadaceae > Pseudoalteromonas > Pseudoalteromonas sp. T1lg122. Next base: position 299,383 of record NZ_PQCG01000033.1, on the reverse strand, counting down.
TGTTAAGCAACTTAAGAGCGCGCAAGAATAAACAAATAAAAATAAAGGTGTACGAGTAAAAATGGGTCGTTGTACGTTTAAACTATTAACTATTTTAATGTTTTTGGTTGTGAGCCAGATTGCGCTTGCACAAAATACGATTAATAGCGTACGTGTTTGGCCCTCACCAGATAGCACCCGTGTGGTATTTGATCTAAATGACAAGCCAGATTACAGCTATTTCATGCTGAAGAACCCAGCCCGTTTAGTGATTGACTTAAAAGATACTGATAAGCTTGATAGCTTGCCTGATATCCCTAAAAAGCATCAGATACTCTCAAAACTGCGTTACTCAAAACCAAAAGATAGTAAAAGTGTACGGTTTGTTTTTGAATTAGCGCGAGCCACTAAACCAGTGGTGTTTGCCTTATTGCCTACCGATCCTTACAAACACCGTTTAGTCGTTGACCTTGTAGACAAAACACCGAAAGCTGAGCCTGTGGCTGCAACGAATACCAGCGTTAAAAAGCGTGAGCTACAGCAAGAGCGTGATATCGTTATTGCGATTGATGCGGGTCACGGTGGTGAAGATCCTGGCTCAATTGGGCCATCGGGCACTTACGAAAAAGATATCACGCTACAAATAGCCAAGCGCTTAGAGCGAATGATAGATGCTGAAAAGGGCATGATTTCGCGTATGGTGCGCCGCAGTGATTACTTTGTAAATTTAAATACGCGCACCAGTATTGCGAGAGAGAAAAAAGCAGACTTTTTTGTCTCGATCCATGCAGATGCGTTTACCAGCCCGCAGCCAAACGGGGCCTCTGTGTGGGTGTTATCGCTTCGTCGTGCTAACTCAGAAATCGGTAAATGGATCGAGGATAAAGAAAAGCACTCCGAGCTTTTAGGTGGTGCAGCTGGGGTATTAAAAGATACTGCGAGTGAAAAATATTTAGCTCAAGCGCTATTAGATATGTCGATGGACCACTCAATGAAAACGGGCTTTAGTGTCGCAGAAGAAGTGGTGAGTGAATTAAAGAAAGTAGCCAAACTACATAAAAAAGTGCCGCAGGCGGCCAGTCTTGCTGTATTAAAATCGCCAGATATCCCGTCTATTTTGGTCGAAACCGGGTTTATTTCGAATCCACGTGAAGAGCGATTATTAAAAACAGCACAGCATCAAGAGCGCTTAGCTAAAGCAATTTTCACATCAATTAAAAGTTATTATCTGCAAAATCCACCGGATGATTCGTTATTTGCGAAATTAAAATCGCAATTTCCGACTAAACACAAAGTTCGTCCGGGCGAGTCGTTAAGTATTTTGGCAAACAGATACAACACCTCGGTTAGTAAATTAAAAACTGCTAACAACTTAAAATCGAATACTCTGTTTATTGGTCAAGAGCTTGATATCCCCCAAAGTTAGTCAATTTTCGTGTTAGGAACACTATGAGCATAGAAATACTACCCGCGCGATTGGCGAACCAAATTGCTGCCGGTGAAGTGGTTGAACGTCCTGCTTCCGTTGTTAAAGAACTCGTTGAAAACAGTTTAGATGCAGGCGCTACGCGTATTCAAATTGATATTGAACGTGGTGGCCATAAGCTAATTCGTATTCGCGATAATGGATCAGGGATTAATAAAGATGAACTGACCTTAGCGTTATCGCGCCATGCGACGAGCAAACTAAAATCTCTTGATGACTTAGAGAACATTTGCTCGCTGGGTTTTCGTGGTGAAGCGTTAGCATCAATTAGTTCTGTATCTCGCTTAACCTTGAGCTCAAAACCACAACAACAAGAAGCGGCATGGCAAGCATTTGCAGAAGGCCGTGACATGGCGGTACAAGTTAAGCCAACTGCACACCCTGACGGCACCACCATTGAGGTGAAGGATCTATTTTTTAATACTCCTGCACGCCGTAAATTTCTTCGTACCGAGAAAACCGAGTTTTCACATATTGATGAGCTTATTAAGCGTATTGCGCTGAGTCGCTTTGATGTGTCTATAACGCTTACCCATAACGGTAAGGTCGTGCGTCAATACCGTGCTAAGCCAAACCCTGAGCAAGCGATAAGCCGTGTTGCACAAGTGGCGGGTAAAGCATTTAGTGAACAGGGGCTGCATATTCAATCAGGTGAGGCCGGTTTGATGCTGCGAGGTTGGGTATTACCCGTGGGCTCAGCAAATAGCACACAATATACCTACGTGAATAATCGCATGATGCGCGATAAACTTATTTTGCATGCAATTCGCCAAGCCTTTGAAGAAGTCGCAGGCTCAGAAGAGCTGCCCGGTTTTGTTATTTATATTGATATTGACCCTCGTCAGGTCGATGTAAACGTGCACCCGGCTAAACATGAAGTGCGTTTTCATCAAGGCCGTTTAGTGCATGACTTTATTTTGCAGGCAATAAAACAAGTTGTGGTACCGCTTCAGCATGAGGCCAGTTTTGCCGAGCACAATGACACTGCTTTTCAGCATGTTCCGCTGAATGAGCCACACCTCAGCAGCACGCAGCCAAGTTTTATTCAATCAGCGCCAACAGAGCAGTATGATTATCCGAAATCTGAATTACAGCCAACACGTTCAGCGAGTTATTCAGGGGCAACAGGATCAGGGCGCTCTGGCAGTGGGTTTAGTGGCGACAGCCAAGGCCGCAGTAAAACATCGCATCAAGATGTAAATGCTTTTTATCAAGGGATCAGTGAGCAACATGCTGCGCATTTTGACCAAGTACGCCCAGAGCCAAGCATTGCAGCACCTGTTGTTGAGCAAGCTAAGCTTGCAAAACTCATCCACGTACGTGAAGGCGAGTGCGTATTTAGCGAAGACAATCAACTCTTTGCAGCGCACTTTAAGCATGCATTAGCACTCGACTGGCAAGCGCAAGTAGAACAAGCGGGCAGCCTTGATGGCAAAGCTCTATTGTTACCCGTGCGAGTAAATGCAAGCGCTGATGATATTAGCGCGCTAAATACTCAGCAGTCTTGGTTTACCTTACTTGGTTTTGATTTAGTAATAGAAAAACAGTTTGTGATGGTGAAGAAGCTTCCGCCTTGCGTGTATTTACTTGATGTAAGTGATGCTATTGAGCGGCTTATTACTGGCTGTAAAGCTTCTCCAAGTTCACTCGATGAATGGCTAGCTTGGTTAGCTCAGCAAATACCTACACGTTATTACGCAAGTCAGGCCTTTATGGAGCAAGTGGCTCGGTTAGAAAATAATCCACAAACTATGCAACGTTTACGTCAAAAAGCGGTTAAAATAGAACTATCTCAGTTTTTAAATTAAGCAAGGTATTTAGGCTTGAATAACTTACCCGTCATTTTTTTAATGGGACCAACCGCTGCAGGGAAAACAGACTTAGCAATTTCGCTGTGTGAGCATTTAAACACAGAAATAATCAGTGTTGATTCAGCATTAGTCTATAAAGATATGGACATCGGCACGGCAAAACCAAATGCCGAAGAGCTTGCTCGTGCGCCACATCACTTGATTGATATTATTGACCCAGCAGAAAGTTATTCAGTGGCGGATTTTCGCCGTGATGCAATTGAAAAGATTGATCTATTTCATAAGCAAGGTAAAGTACCTGTATTGGTTGGCGGTACAATGATGTATTTTAAGTCGCTTATTGATGGCTTATCACCGCTACCAGAGGCATCACCTGAAGTACGTGCTGAACTCGAAAAGGAAGCAAAGCAGTTTGGCTGGCCACATTTGCATAAAGAACTTGTGAAAATCGATCCAGATGCAGCGAAAAAAATGAGCGAAAATGATTCGCAACGTATTAATCGCGCATTAGAAGTGTATCGTATAACAGGTAAAACAATGACTGAGCTGCAAAAACAAAAGCAGCCTGAGCTTCCTTATACTTTCTATCAATTTGCCATTGCGCCTGATGATCGCAGTGAATTACATCAGCGAATTGAAAAAAGGTTTAAAATAATGCTCGATCAGGGGTTTGAAAATGAAGTTTCATCCCTATATAAACGTAAGGATTTACACCCTGACCTACCTTCGATTCGTTGTGTGGGTTATAGACAAATGTGGGATTACATTGCTGGCGAAATTGACTATGATGAGATGGTCTTTCGTGGTATTGCAGCCACACGGCAGTTAGCCAAGCGACAATTGACTTGGTTAAGAGGTTGGCCTGAAGTAACTTGGTTGACCACGGGTGATGAAGAAAACTTGCAACGTGTAGTAAGTTCGCTAAGCTAGTAGTAGCTGGAAGTTTTTTAGCTTTGTTAAATTAGTTCAGCTACTTAATTATAATAACACCTAGAACGAAGGAAAATAACATGGCAAAAGGCCAGTCGTTACAAGACCCATTTTTAAATGCGTTACGTCGTGAGCGCATTCCAGTATCAATCTTTTTGGTTAATGGCATTAAATTACAGGGTAAAATCCAGTCATTTGACCAATTTGTTATTTTACCTGAAAACACCGTGAATCAAATGGTGTATAAACACGCTATTTCAACTGTTGTTCCAGCGCGTTCTGTTAACTTCCAAGGCGTTCAAGGAAGTGATGATTCAGAAGAGCAAGAATCTGGAAATTTTTAAACTAGGAGCGTAATGCTTGTTTGACCGTTATGAAGCCGGCGAACAGGCAGTTTTAGTTCATATCGACTTACCTAAAGAGGGGGATCGCGAAGATCTTCACGAATTAGAGTTGTTGGTATCTTCTGCTGGTGTTAGTAGTTTGGCGATTGTGCAAGGCAGTCGTCAAGCACCGCATCCGAAACTTTTCGTCGGTACCGGAAAAGCAGAAGAAATCGCTGAAACTGTCAAAATCCACAATGCAGATGTCATCATTTTCAACCATCAACTTAGCCCGTCACAGGAACGCAATTTAGAGCGCGTTTGTCAGTGCCGTGTTCTTGATCGTACGAGTTTGATCCTTGATATTTTTGCGCAGCGAGCGCGTACTCACGAAGGTAAGCTTCAGGTTGAGTTAGCTCAGTTACGCCATATTTCTACTCGCCTGATCCGTGGTTGGACCCACCTTGAAAGACAAAAAGGGGGGATAGGTTTACGTGGTCCGGGTGAAACCCAGCTCGAAACCGATAGACGATTGCTACGTGCAAGAATTAAAAATATTCGTGCTCGTTTAGATAAAGTTGCTGTTCAACGTGAGCAGGGACGACGTGCGCGTACGCGAAATGAAATACCCACTGTGTCACTGGTTGGTTATACCAATGCGGGTAAATCAACGTTATTTAACCGTATTACAGATTCTGATGTGTACGCAGCAGATCAGTTATTCGCAACACTTGATCCAACCTTACGTAAGTTGGATATAGGTGATATTGGGCCAGTTATTTTAGCTGACACGGTAGGCTTTATTCGCCATTTACCTCATGACCTTGTTGCAGCATTTAAAGCGACCTTAACGGAAACCCGCGAAGCGGATTTACAGTTACACGTTATCGATGTGGCAGATCCACGTCGAAAAGAAAATATTGAGCAAGTACAGTCTGTTTTAAAAGAGATAGAAGCAGATGAAGTGCCGCAATTATTGGTTTATAACAAAATTGATGCGCTCGATGACGTTGCGCCACGTATAGATAGAAATGACGAAGGCCAACCAGTACGGGTGTGGTTATCGGCACGAACAGGTGTGGGTTGTGAGCTGCTGAGTGAGGCAATTAACGAGTTACTTGCTAAAAAAATGTTTGCTGACGAGCTAAAATTACCACCTCAACATGGTCGTATTCGTGCAGCACTGTTTAACTTAAACGCAGTTCATCAAGAGAGTTTTGATGAGCAAGGGAACTGGTTGCTATCGGTACGCTTGCCAATGGCAGAATGGAATCGCTTGAAAAAAGAGATGGGACAGGATCTCAACTCTTTCATAGCGACTAACTAAAAATCACCAGCATTTGTCTTTTTTAGTATGAGAAATGCTGTAGATTTGATAGATTTAACCTAATTCATTTAGATAACAATGGAGTATAGCTATGGCCTGGAATGAACCGGGTAATAATGGCAATGATAAAGATCCGTGGAATAATAAAGGCGGAAAAGATCAAGGCCCACCTGATTTAGACGAGGTAATGCGTAAGTTCGGCAACAAGTTTGGCGGTTTATTTGGTGGTAATAAGCCAGGTAAAAGCGGCGGCGGACTTGGTGGCGCAGGCATTTCTTTCATCCTTATTATTGCCGTCATCGTATGGGCATTAAGTGGTATTTACACGGTAAAAGAAGCTGAGCGCGGTATTGTTTTACAATTTGGACAATACAATCGCATTGCAGAACCTGGCTTACGTTGGAAAATGACCTTCATTGAACGTGTGATCCCGGTTGATATCGAAGCGGTTCGCTCGTTATCTGCTAAAGGCTTCATGCTGACAGAAGACGAAAACGTGGTAAATGTAGAGTTTGAAGTACAGTACCGTGTTATCGATCCACACCTATACAAGTTCAGCGTTACTGATGCTGATCACAGCTTACAACAAGCCCTTGATAGTGCACTTCGTTATGTTATTGGTCATGTGAAAATGGACCAAGTACTAACAACTGGTCGTGAAGTTGTGCGTCAACAAACGTGGGATGAGCTAAACAAAATTATCGAGCCTTACAATCTAGGTATTATTGTAAGCGATGTGAACTTTAAAGATTCACGTCCGCCGGGCGAAGTAAAAGACGCATTTGATGATGCGATTGCTGCACAAGAAGATGAAGAGCGTTTCATCCGTGAAGCAGAAGCCTATGCTCGTGAAATTGAACCTCGTGCTCGTGGTCAAGTGACCCGTATGACACAAGAAGCAGAAGGTTATCGTGAGCGTATTAAGCTAGAAGCACAAGGTGAAGTGGCACGTTTTGAAAAACTATTACCTGAGTATCAAGCTGCGAAAGAAGTAACTCGCAAGCGTTTATACATCGATGCGATGGAAGAAGTGCTAGGTAACAGCTCTAAAGTGTTAGTTGATGTTGAAGGCGGTAATAACATGATGTATTTACCTCTTGATAAAATCATGGAAAAGCAAGGCACAGCAACGCGTGTTGCACTACCAAGCTCAAGTGATATTCAAGATCTTCGCAATAAGCTAAACACATCACGTAACAGCACGGTAAATTCAAGTAATGACCGTTTCGCAACTGACCGTTTTAATGAGGGGAGATAAGCAAGATGAAAAATTTTAGTTTAGTAATACTTGCCCTTGCAGTTGTGATGTCTTTCTCTGCGATTTTTGTTGTACAAGAAGGCGAGAAGGCAATCGTACTGTTATTCAGCAAAGTTGAAAAAGACAGTGACGACAAGGCTGTAGTATATGGCCCAGGTTTACACTTAAAAGTGCCTTTCTTCAGCCAAGTACGTCGTTTAGATGCGCGTATTCAAACGTTAGATGGCGCACCTGACCGTTTCGTTACGAGTGAGAAAAAAGACTTAATCGTTGATTCTTATGTGAAATGGCGCATTAACGATTTTAGTGCATTCTACCTGCGTGCTCGTGGTGATAAGCAATATGCTGAAACACTCCTCAAGCAAAAGGTGAACAATGGTCTTCGTACTAACTTTGGTTCTCGTACTATCAAAGAGATTGTCTCTGGCGAGCGTAGTGAACTGATGGAAGAAGCGTTAGTTCAAGCGTCTGAAAGTGCACAAGAACTAGGTATTGAAGTACTTGATGTGCGTGTTAAGCAAATTAACTTACCACAAGAAGTGAGTAGCTCAATCTTCCAACGTATGCGTGCTGAGCGTACTGCGGTTGCAAAAGAGCACCGTTCAGAAGGTCAAGAAAAAGCTGAAACAATTCGCGCAGAAGTAGACCGTCGTGTCACTGTTATGCTGGCAGATGCTGAACGTAATGCACGTACCGTTCGCGGTCAAGGTGATGCTGATGCTGCTGCTATCTATGCTAACGCTTATAACAAAGATGCTGAATTCTTTGGTTTTATGCGCAGCCTAGAAGCGTACAAAAATACCTTTAAAGATAAGCAAGATATCATGGTGATTTCACCAGATAGCGATTTCTTTAATTATATGAAAGGTACAAAAGCACAGTAATTAATTGCTGTGTGATAAAAAGCCCTGCTGTGTGTGGGGCTTTTTTTGTTTCTGTGTGTGATTAATTTTTATCCTTAGCTAGTTTATAAACCTCTGTTCTGCATGTAGTTGTTTAATTAAATAAGATGATAAAAATTCAGGCGCAGAAAAAATAAGCTAAACGGGGTGATCTTTCACCTCGTTTTCTGATAAAATCTCGTCCTAATTTTTTCTAAGTGAATTTGCAATGGGTAAAAACGTTGTTGTACTAGGCACCCAATGGGGTGACGAAGGTAAGGGTAAGGTAGTTGACCTCCTTACAGACAAAGCATCTTTAGTAGTTCGTTATCAAGGTGGTCATAACGCAGGCCATACTTTGGTAATCAACGGTGAAAAGACGGTTTTACACCTTATTCCATCGGGTGTATTACGTGACAATGTTAAGTGTGTGATTGGTAATGGTGTTGTTTTATCACCAGAAGCATTAATGAAAGAAATCGGCATGCTAGAAGAGCGTGGCGTACCAGTACGTGAGCGCTTATTAATCAGCGAAGCATGTCCATTAATTTTACCTTTCCACATTGCATTAGATTTAGCCCGTGAAAAAGCACGTGGCGATAAGCCAATTGGTACTACAGGTCGTGGTATCGGTCCAGCTTATGAAGACAAAGTAGCACGTCGTGGTTTACGTGTAGGTGATTTATTCAACCCTGAACAGTTTGCTAGCAAGCTTAAAGAAGTATTGGAATACCATAACTTCACGTTAGAGCATTACTACAAAGTTGAGCCAGTTGACTTCCAAAAGACATTTGACGATGCAATGGCTATCGCAGATATCTTAAAAGCAATGGTTGTTGATGTTACTGAGCTACTTGATCAAACGCGTTTAGCGGGCGACCACATCTTATTCGAAGGTGCGCAAGGTACATTACTTGACATCGACCACGGTACTTACCCGTACGTAACATCTTCAAACACAACGGCTGGTGGTGTAGCGACAGGTGCTGGTTTTGGTCCATTACACCTTGATTACGTGTTAGGTATCATCAAAGCTTACACAACGCGTGTAGGTTCTGGTCCTTTCCCTACAGAGCTTTACGACGGTCTTGATAAACAAGATCCAGTAGGTAAGCACTTAGGTGAAAAAGGTCATGAGTTCGGTGCAACGACTGGTCGTTTACGCCGTACTGGTTGGTTAGATGCAGTGGCAATGCGCCGTGCTGTTCAAATCAACAGCATTTCAGGTTTCTGTTTAACTAAACTAGACGTTTTAGACGGTTTAGAGACATTAAAAATCTGTACTGGTTACCAGTTAGAAGATGGCACAGTAACGAACGTTACGCCATTAGCGGCTGAAGGTTACGAGAAAGTAACACCAGTATACGAAGAGATGCCAGGCTGGTCAGAAAACACAGTAGGTGCTACGTCAGTTGATCAATTACCGCAAGCGGCACTTGATTACATCAAACGTATTGAAGAAATCACTGGTGTTCCAGTTGATATCATCTCTACAGGTCCTGACCGTGTAGAAACTATGGTATTACGCAGCCCGTTTGCATAATTGTCATAGTGACTAAAAAAGCTGCCTCGGCAGCTTTTTTTGTGCCCGAAATTCACTCTGGAATGATAATTGTATATTATTTGCTAAGACTGACTTTATTTAAGTGACTTTGATGCGTGTTTTATTGCCTTTAACATTACTCTTCTCAAGCCTAAGCATGGCTGAAGAGCCCATAACTGCAGTGCCTCTATACACAGAGAGCGAGTTAATTGGCTTGATCAATAAAAATGCCCATCTAGCACGTGTAAAGGCAGATGATTGCCAGTTAGTGCAAGATATCGAGGCGCGAGCCAATAAAATGGCACTGCCTTCATATCAGTTCCTGTATGGTGATATGCTAGCGTATGCAGTGTGTGTAGACCGCAATGTAGAATTAGGGGTTTATTACATGCGTCAGGCCGCTCAGCAAGGGCTAGGCGCGGCTTTAGAGCAGCTTGGTCGTTACTATGATGTTGGCCAATTAGTGCAGCAAGATAAAGCGATGGCTGTCACCTATTTACGAGAAGCATCTGCCCAAGGCAACTTAAAGGCACAAATGCGTTTGGTTAACCTATTTAATCAAGGCTATGGTAGTCCGCGTGATTATGAAGACGCCTACCGATGGTTATTCCACTCAATGGTTGCCGATAAAGCCACCCACAAAAAAATTGAGTACCTATTGGCAAAGCTTGCAGAGAAAATGCCAGACAGCGTCGTAGCACGCGCACGTTTACCAATGTAGAAACAAATACATAGCAATAAAAAAGGCCAGCTAATGCTGGCCTTTTTTTATTTCTCTTCTTTATTTTCTTTTGGTTTGCCGTTGTTAGGGTCTTTCAGCACCGACAATTTAGGCGGTTGTAGCGCCACAATTCGCTCACCTACTTGCGGAGTTTTCTCCATGTTAGTAGTGAACGGACGAATTTTTATAGGTGAATCATCATCATCTGTCTTTTCGCCATGCAAGATAAACAGTGGGATAGCTTCGCTATTTACTTCTTTGTATTGCTCCCAGCTAAACTCATCAGAAATACGCGTTGCACTGACTTTACCGCCTTTGGCAATCAAGCTACTTAAGCGCGCATAAGCCCCATTATCGCCAAATAGAATTTGTCGTGATAAGAAAGTCGCACTGTCTTTGTTTGCTTTAGCATGGTTAGTTGAAGAGCGCAGTGAAAACACATCTTTTTCGTCAAGTAAATGCGAGAAGTACTGCACACCTAATGCATTATGATGGCGATTAGGCGAAAGCGCGAGTACGCTACGAATCGTCGTTAATGGCAAATAACGCTCAGCATGTTCAGATTGGGGATTACCATAGTAACAAGGTAAGCCATCCATACGGGCCATTTTACAGTTCTCCCATGCCGGATCAGACAAATGCACTGGAATATTTTGATCTTTTAAGCCGCAGGCAATAGCACGGGCTACATGGTTTGCACCAATAATCAAAATGGTATTTGGCGCAGGCTGACGTACTTTTAATAACTTTGCCAAGGGCGTTGCAGTCAGACTTTGCAATACCACAGTCACGATGATCACCGTGAAGATAAGTGGCACGATTTTCTCTGCATCGGCAATGCCGGCTTCCACCATACTTAACGCGAATACAGAACCTACTGCAGCGGCAACAATACCCCGTGGCGCAATCCACGAGAGAACTAAGCGAGACTTAAGTGGTAAATCGGTTTTAAAGGTCGAGATTGCGATACACGCAGGACGGGCTACAAATAACACGATGGCTAAGAAAATAAACACATCGCTATGTAACATCATTAAATCAGAGAGCTGTAGACGGGCTGCAAGTAAAATGAATAAAGATGAGATTAAGATCATCGACAGGTCTTCTTTAAACTCTAGCACTGAGTCAATTTCGAGCTCATCTTGGTTCGCAAGCCAAATACCAAACACGGTAACAGCGAGAAGACCAGATTCATGGCTAAGGTGGTTAGAAACCGTAAAACTAATCAGTACTAACGCTAAAATACCAAATTTATGTAATTCGAACGGTAGCCATTCGCGGCGTATTAGCAATGTAGTGAGCCAACCTGCTACCACACCAATCGTTAAACCAACACCTAAGGTTTTAAATAGCGCGATAATGGTATGACTGAGTACTTCGCCTTGGCCTACAAGCATGACGGCTTCAAACACCAGTACCGCGAATAATGCACCAATGGGATCTATGACTATGCCTTCCCAACGCAAAATTCGGTCGATATCTTGGGTCGGTCTCATAGAGTTTAACAGCGGTGCAATAACAGTAGGGCCAGTAACAACAAGTACAGCACCAAGCACTGCGGCAACCCGCCAGTTAAGCTCTAAAATCCAATATGCGCTTAGGCTTATTACTAAGCAAGTTGTGATCATGCCGATTGAACAAAGATTACGAACAACCTTGCCGATACCTTTTAGTTCTCTAAAGTGTAGGGTCAGTGAGCCTTCGAATAAGATCACAGCAACGCTAAGAGAGACTACAGGGAATAATAAATCACCTAATAATGCGTCGGGTTCTAAAATGCCACTGAAAGGACCAAGTACTAGACCTGTTAGTAGTAAAAATAAAATAGCCGGTACACGAAACGCCCAAGCTACCCATTGTGCTAATACCGAGCACAAGGCGATCCCTGCTATATAAATTGCTGACATAGAATGAATTATCCTTTAGTTACTACTATTTAAAAAATACCAACACCATAGATAATCGCGTTTGAAGACGATAGTTAGCCGCTGAACTTTTAAATAAAATGCTTGCCTATTAAAGCCTACTCACCGTCATGGACACAAGCAAACTTGTTGCTTCAAATACGATTTTAGTCGTTATTACTACTTTTTGGGGTGCTTTTAAGAACAAAAATCAGATTAATTGGTAAAAAATCATTATGCCATGCATCTTGCTCTCTAACTCATTGTTAAAAAGTGTCTATTTCTAAAATTTATGGCAAGTATAAAAGCTATGATTACTTTTTGCCCTTGATCTTTGCCCCTGATTTCCCGTATTATATTTCGTGTTCAAACAATTTGATATCTAAGTTTTTATGAGTGTTATTACACTTGTTTAGTGTTTTATCTTTAATTAATCAGTTGTTTGTAACATATTTAGTGTTTTATACACTTTGTTTTCTAATTAAATAGAAATGAGCTTGCTAACGTTCAGTGTGTATTTATTACGTGTTGAATAGAATATAAGTTCATTATCTGGTCAATGTTTAGCCCCCATCGTGGCGGCTAAATCTCGGTCATACAATCTACACCCTATCTGCTGGTGTACCTGATTGTATAGGCTCTATGTATGTTGTGATTAATAAAAGCCGCACACAGCTTTTTACAGCGATACATAAACAACACTTATCTTTTTTAATCAACTTATGGTTTATAACCGTTTGGTCTACTGACTGAATAAAAGTTGTGCTATATCTAATCGCAGTACTTGCGTGGCGTAGTCGTGTGCATAGATAAGTGGTTTGACAAAGTGATAATAGTCAGTGCGTTTAGTAACACTAAACGCGAGTCTTTTAATCAGTGGCAAATTGGCACTGAACAGATAGTAAAATGGAAAGTTGAACAGTTATGCAAAAGTTTAAATGGCGACGTATAGTACTAAAAGTAGGTAGCGCGTTAATCGCACCAGAGCAAGATGGGTGTCGTTCACGTTATTTACTGACCATTGCACAGTTCATCGTTCGTTGTCGAGCGCAAGGTATCGAAGTTATTTTAGTATCATCGGGTTCGGTAGCTGCTGGTTCGCATTTATTCCCTGAACAAGAAAAACGTTCAGTAACGATGAAAAAAGCTATGGCGGCTGCTGGTCAAACAGAAATGATGGCAATGTGGGATCGTTTCTTTGATTTTCCATCGGCACAAATTTTATTAACCCACGGTGACTTACGTGACCGTGAGCGTTACACCAGTATTCGTGAAACAGTTTTCACCTTACTAGAGCATGGTGTGTTACCGATCATTAATGAGAATGACACGGTAACAACCGATGATTTAAAAGTTGGCGACAACGATAACTTGTCGGCAATGGTTGCAGCCGCTGCGGACGCAGACGCATTGATGATCTTTTCGGACGTAGATGGTCTTTATGACAAGAACCCGAATTTACATGAGGATGCAGTGCTGCTACCTGAAATAGATAGCATTGATGAATCTATTTATGCCATGGCCGGCTGTGCAACCAGCGCAGTTGGCACAGGTGGTATGAAAACGAAGATCGAAGCGGCAGAAAAAGCCACTTCACATGGTATTACAACCTTTATCTTAAATGGTTTTAAAGAACAGACGTTTAACCGACTGTTAGAGGGTGATAACCCGGGTACTATCTTCAAACCATATGACAAACCAATGCAAGAAGCTGTGCATTGGATGACTCACACAGCAAATGAGCAAGGTGAGGTTGTCGTAGAAGGTTCGATTGATAAATCAACCGAAGATGGCTGTATTCGTAGCGATGAAATCGTTGCGGTACATGGGGAATTTGGCGTAGGCGATACTATTTTAGTCCGCAGTGATGATGGTACGCGTCTAGCAAAAGCAACAGCGAATTACAGTAGCTGTTTATTGAATTTTATTGCTGACAACGAGCAAAGTGAATTTAGCGAAAAAATGCAAGATTCAATCGGCCCAGTTGTTTCAGAGAAAGATATCGCATTATTGGAGAAGTCATGAGTTTAATTACGGATATTTCGAGTCAGGCTGCAAAAGCTGCAACCCAGTTAGCTTTACTTGATACTGCTACTAAGAATCAAGTGTTAACTGAGATGGCACAGGCATTGCGAGAAAATAAAGCCTTTATCATCAAAGAAAACGAAAGCGATTTGGCAGTAGCGCGTGATAACAACCTTGCTGCGTCTATGATTGACCGTTTAACGCTAAACGATGAGCGTATTGAAGCAATGGCTGAAGGCATTGAAGTAATTGTTAGCCTTGATGATCCTGTTGGTCAATTACGCGAAATTTCAGAGCGCCCAAACGGTATTAAGATCAGCAAGATGCGCGTACCACTTGGTGTTGTGTGTATGATTTATGAAGCACGCCCGAATGTGACGGCTGATGCTGGTGCGTTATGTTTTAAATCGGGTAATGGTGTGATTTTACGTGGTGGTAAAGAAGCACTGCGTAGTTCACAAGCCATTGCGAGTGTGATGCACAAAGTGCTTGAAAAGCATGGTTTACCTGCTGCGTTAATTTCGGTGATCCCAGATCCAGACCGTGGTCTACTTATGGAGCTGATGCAACAACGCGACACAATTGATTTAATCATCCCACGTGGTGGTGAAGGCTTAATTAACTTTGTGACAGAAAACAGCACTATCCCAGTCATTCAGCACTTTAAAGGTGTATGTCACCTTTATGTTGATAAAGACGCTGATCTGAATGTCGCAATCAATTTACTATTAAATGGTAAAACTCAGCGCACAGGTGTGTGTAATGCCTTAGAAGGTTTAGTGGTTCACCAAGATATCGCTGATGAGTTTTTAAACCTGTGTGCAGTTGTTCTTCGTCAAGAAGGCGTAAAAGTAAATGCAGATGCGAATGCTGCCGAGTATTTTGATAATGCCACTGTACTTGCTGACGACGAGTTTGGTGAAGAGTACTTAGATTTAGAAATCGCAATTAAGGTTGTGCCTGATTTTGCAGGTGCGATTGATCATATTGCTAAATTTGGTTCAAACCACACTGAAGTGATTTGTACTAAAGACCAAGCTGCGGCGCAATTATTCCAACGTAGTGTAGATGCGTCTGTGGTGATGGTTAATGCATCATCGCGTTTTTCTGATGGCTCACAATTAGGCTTAGGTGCTGAGATTGGTATCGCGACAACGAAGTTACATGCTTATGGCCCTATGGGCTTAGAATCGCTGACAACTGAAAAATACTTAGTGAATGGTGAAGGTCAAATTCGTGAGTAATCGCTAAAAAATTGTTTAAAAAGCCGGGCTTTGCTTGGGCTGATACTTTATTAGGGATCTACATATGTAGATCCCTTTTTATTTATGTACATAAAATCATAGGGTTAACATTAAAACTTACGCAAAAAAAACATTCGCGAGCAGATGTATTTTCTATATATTCAATAGCTTAAGTAGTTAATTGAAATTTTTCTAATTATTACTAGAATTGATCGCTAGGGGGATCAATGGACAGAGTAGTAATAATAGATACAGAGACAACTGGCTTGTCTCCACGCAAGGGCAAGCATCGCATTGTTAACCTTGCTGCCGTAGAAATAATTGATGGCGATATCACAGGCAGCATCTTCCACTACTTCTAAAACCCTGAAGGTAAGAAGAGTACGTCGGAAGCCCACGCGGTACACCAAATTGAAGATTCATTTTTGCTTGATAAGCCAACGTTCTGCCAAATAGCTGAAGAATTTCTAGAGTTCATAGATGGTGCACGACTTTCCTTTTACAATTCAGAATTTGATGTTGATTTCCTGCAATCAGAAATTGATCGATGTGGACTAGATATTGTCTTCAATAGAGATTACGACGTATCTTGCTTGATGAGGGATTTTGCCAATAGGGAAAACTATGGGAAATGGGTCAAATTAGATAATGCTTGCATACGTTATGGTATAGACATTACTGAAAGAAAATCACACGGTGCCGCAATAGATGCCTTTATTACAGCGGAGCTGTACCTGAAGTTTCATTATTCGAGTGACAAACCACTTGCGAAGACACCGCATCAAAATGAACGTGTCGAGCCTACAGCCTTTCCAATCCCAAGAGCCTACAAAGATCCTATCACTGGTAAAGCTATTCAGCTTAACTACTGTAAGAACCCAAACTGCCGAAACTATGGTGTAGCCGCACTTAATCCCAAACGCAAAGCTGATGGCTCTATAATGCGAGGGTTAGGTAATGATTATAGGTTTACTAAAACAAAGATAGGTCGCGTGTTAACTTGCATCATCTGCGGCACAAGTACAAAACTGATAAACAACAAAGCTTTCGTTGAAGAGTCAAATAGGCAAAAGCAAATATTTTCCAATAAAGAGATTTGTTGCCCTGATAAGAAACTTGAAACATCACGACGACGAACTAGGCCATGTCGAAATGCGGTGGTAAATTGGTTAGATAAGCCTAAGCGTTACACCTTAAGAGGCACAGTACCGTCAACAGTAGAGTCATTGAAGTATCGAGAAGCCCAAAGGATTGAATGCAATGCCTGTCACAATCCTTTCAACGTACCGTTGAACGCTGAGTATGGTCAAAAGAGAGCTGATATCAATGGAATATTGTTCAGAATGCTTATTAACAAAGGTATCGTCAACAGAATGGAAGAAATTTTGGATGTGCCTATCACTTTAATTTACCACCGTATCGAGTTTTTCTTTAACCAGTGTGTTGAGTTTGACCGTTGGCACATACAGAACAACATTCAGGCTTTAAAAGGCAAAACCCTAGAAGTTAGTATGGACAGGCAGCACTACCTGTCTAACTGGAGTGATAAGAAGGACAGTCGCCCTACGAAACTGGTAAATACTTCAACGGTAGACAATAAAACTCGATTTGTATTTGCTAGTACAGTTAACTTCGACACCACCTCAGACTGGGAAGTAATTAAAAGAGACATTAGCAGATGTAGTGATCTTAAGAAGCCTGAACACAAGAGAAGGTATGGTCAGTACGTTCTATCCAATCAAGAAGTCGAAACTGATGACGTTGATGATACCCTGCCTCTGAAAGCACCAAATAAAAATTTACTAGTGCAACAAACTTATTCTCTCATGGCACACCTTGAAGTGATAAAACAGTACGTAAATGAGGCGCGTTACACTCGTTTATTCGCAGATGCCGACGAAGGCTTTGAACTTGGTATTGGGTTAGTGATGAAAGAACAGATTGCGGCCAGCAAACTCTACCCTGTGCTTGTAAAAGCAGAAAGGAACAATGCCAGCCAAATGCAAGACAAGCGTGCCTGGTCAGAACAAGTTCTTCTTAAGCATGGGATTACTATGAGCGACATAAAGAGGGCCAAAGTTGATAGAGAAAAACTAGCTCAAATATCGCAACAATATTGGGCTGCCGAGATGCACAAACGTACTATTGAATCAGGATCGGCTAAATCAGAGTGGTTAGTTCATCCATTTCCTAAATCTAGACATTCTGTTCAAGTAAAACCATTAGTAGGCTTTCATGGCGCTATATCTGTTAGCCAAACGCTATCTGAGAATTTGTTAGATGTATCTACATATGGAGTTGATAACTACTTTCAAATGATACGCCGCCGAATCAATATGTTCGAGCGACCAATAACATCAGCCACAAACAGTAAACGATGGAATGGCTACGCTTCATACAACCCTAAATGGGCGGTTATGATTATTGAGATATTGAGGGTCTACAACAACTACGTATTGACCGACGAAAAGTCACTTAAAAACAAAGGACTGTATCAGGAAGCAACAACACCAGCTCAAAAGCTTGGCATTACAGATAAGAAATATACAATAGAAGATATTCTAGACTTTACAGTCGCGAGCAAAATTAAAAACTTACAATAAGGAAGTCAATGATTAAAGGAATAGAGAACAGAGCTAAGCTAGCTGTCGGGGTGTCGGCATTCGCTATATTAATAATGGCATTTCAATGGTCAATCATTGATTGGATAACTCCTTTCTTGATGATGCCGTTGATGCTTGTGGTATTTATTGTCTTTTTAACGGGACTCGGTTTTAGCATTTCATGTCTTTTTAAGTTCAAAGAAATTAGGTGGTTGGCAACAATTCCCTTAGCAGTCCAATTGGTTGCCCTTGCTGTACTAGAGTTTGTTCCGTTTACGAAGCTCTGGATAAATGCAGATTTCCACTTATATGAATCTCAACGTCAAGAAGTCGTCGCAAGGGTTTACTCTGGCGAGCTTGTCTCTAATGTACAACATAATTCATCGTTAATAGCACTAGGCTCTGAGTATTCAAAAATATCAATGGGCGGAAATGAGATTGTGGTTCAAGATATCGACGGTTCGAAATACGTTTTCTTCTACACCTTTAGAGGGATATTGGACAACTATTCTGGTTTTTTATATGTCCCTGACGGCGGCGACCCAAGGAGCTATGCGGATTTAGATGAAGAAGATGTAACTCAAATAATAAAATACGCAGACAATTGGTACTACACCTCACACCATTAATTACAGTAGACCTACTAACCTATTGTTTTTAATGAGGATATACCTGCTCTCGAATGTAATTTTCGACATATCTTGATGGCTAAGCATTTGATTTCACGTTGAAATAAAAAAGGGATCTGAGTATTCAGATCCCTAATAAAGTATTAGCCCAGGCTTTGCTCGGTTTTTTTGTGTCTGTTATAAAACGAAGACGACAGAAAGACAAATAAAATTGCTTTAACTTAGAATGTATTGGTTTTTATTAAAGATTCGGCAGATTGCCTAAAGAAGAGTAGGAAGGTGGTGGAGCTAAGCAGGATCGAACTGCTGACCTCCTGCGTGCAAGGCAGGCGCTCTCCCAGCTGAGCTATAGCCCCACATTCCTAAAATACAGGATGCTTAAGTCTTGCGTCTCAAGCGGGGTGAACTTTAAATATTTTTGCATTTTTGGTCAAGTATTTTTTTTAAAATGATCGAATTTTTACTCTGTTGTTGTATTTTTGATAGACTAGTGCGCATACACTGTACAAGGCTTATCCAATAATGAAAAAAATAGCATGGCTTTTGGTTGCTTTACTTGCCGGTTGCGCAAGCCAAGAAGAGGCCCCTCCGTTTGAAATTAACAATAAGCAGTTTTACGAAAAAAATGACGACCAAGGCAATAAAATTTTTGCCTATGTGGTGTCAGTAAAAGCCCAAGGTCGTCGCCCAATAAACCTTGATAAGCCTATGACACGTAGCCAATTTAAAGATTTTGCCGAACAAGAAGTCTTTGAAGAATCAAGCAACTTAAAGCTCATGCTTGAGGATCAAGCGGTGGAATTATTAAACGAAGAACTTAAAGAACGACAATACTGTGACGAGAAGCACGTCATTGATGAAGTATTATGGCGTGATTTAAGTGTGCAATTACGAGGACGTTGTTTGTAAATGTATGCAGATAAAAGCAAGTTAGCTGCTACGCTAGCTCAATTAGATATTAATTATGATGTGATTGAGCATCCACCATTACACGGTAGCTTAGATGCCGATAAATTTATGCTCGATAGACCGGGCACTCGATTAAAAAACTTGTTTCTACGAGATAACGAAGGCAAGCGCCACTTTTTAGTGATCACTGCTCACGACAAGCAGCTTGATTTAAAGGCTATTGCTCAACAGCAAGGCTTATCTCGATTAGGGTTTGCATCCGATGAGCGATTAGCGCGCTATCTAAAAGTGCCACCGGGCTGTGTTTCTATGTTGGCACTTTTAAACGATAAGCAAAATAATGTCACCCTTTGGCTAGACCAAGAAATTTGGTTTAACGAGCTTTTTCATTGTCACCCTTTTGAAAATACCGCGACATGGCTGATGAAAAAAGATGATTTAGAACGCTTTTTTGAAAGTACCGGGCATCAACCGCGTATCGTATTTCTACCAGCCAAATAAACTAAGCTTAAACCCACTAAGCAGACTAAAAGTAGCACGGTCATAAAGGCAACTTGGCCGTGTTGCTGATATACCAGCCCAGGCAATAACGAGCCCAGTGCGCCACCGCTATAATAAAACGATACATAGCCTCCATTCGTCACACTTGCTGGTGCGCTGCTGATTTTATTTACCAGAGGGGCGGCACTTGAGTGGATCACAAACATTGCACCGCAAAAGCCAGTAAAAGCGACCACAAATAGCAGTAACTGTTGGCTCATTAATAACACCATTGTTAGGCTATAGAATACAAATACCCAAGTTAGCAAACGCCAAGGCGTTGATGACTTACGTAACAGCCACGGTGTGGCTATGGATGCCAGCGCACCTAATAAATAACCACTGTAAACGAGTCCGATATCGCGGGTATTAGTGATAGCAAAGCTGTCTTGCAAAATGAAAGGTAAATAATTTAACAGTGCTGCAAAGCAAAAAAACATACAAAACACTGCCCCGTAGAGCTTTAATACGAGTGGATCTTTTAATTGCTTTAGATACAACAGCGGCGATTTTGCAGCGTGAATGCTTGCGCTTTTGCTTGATTTGGGAATGGCGATTGCAAACAGTACTAAGCCAAGCGCAATCACATAATAAAAACTTTGCCAGCTTAAAAAGTCTGTAAATAAGGCGGCAAGCATGCGTCCGAAGTAGCCACCGACTATGGTACTGCCAATGTAAAGAGTCATATTACGTTGTAATTGGTCGGCCTGATAAGTCACACCTATATAACTGGTCATAGCGGTGAGCGCCGCGGGAAGGGTGATCCCTTGGATAAAGCGAACCAGCAATAGCAACTCAAAGCTTGGTGCAAAGGTAAAAGCAACGCAGCTTATGGCCAACACGAGCATGGCAAATTTCAAAATTGTAAGTGGATTTCGCTTAGCTAAGAACAAGCCGTAAACTAAAGGAGCAATGGCCAGTGGCAGCATCGTCGCGGTCATTAAGCTACCAGCAGTGGCTGGCGATACAGAAAAATGGCTGGCGAATAATCCTAGTAAGGGTTGTGGGGCGTATAAAACAAAGAAAATAAATACAGAGCAAAGTAACAAATGTCGCAGCTGCATTTTTAGCTCCCTAGAGGAAAAGCCCTAGCTTATCGGGTACAGGTTTTTTTACAAGTTTAAAGGCGACTAAAATTATAAATCTTGCGTTAAATCAAAGTGTCATGATTTCATCGCATGTTAATCTCACTGCAATATACTCGATTGCTGTGAATCAAGTGGGCTCAGTACTGTTATTTGTTGGCAGAGCTGATTAAAATAACCCTAATACGCATTATTAAATTGGAATTTCGTCATGGGTTCATTACAAGATCAATTACTTAAAGCTGGCCTTACTACGGCACACAAAGCTAAAGTAGCCAAAACAGAAAAGCGCAAACAGCAAAAGAAGAAAAAGAAAGGCGCCACCAGTAATCCGAGCGATTTACAAAAACATATTGAGCAAACTAAGCTTGAGCAGCAGAAAAAAGCCGATGAGCTTAATAAAGCGCGTTTAGAAGAGCAAAAACAACGTGAGCAAGTTGCCCGCGTTAAGCAAATTTTAGAGCATCACAATCAAGATGAAATTCGTGGTGACCGAACATTTAACTTCACTTATCAAAATAAAGTGAAAGAGCTAGAAGTAAACGAAAAAACACAAAAGGCCCTTGCTGGTGGCCGTTTGGCAATTTGTGTTTTAGAAGGCCAATTTTTTGTACTGGAAGACGAGCCAGCACGAAAAGTCGCTGAGGTCAGCGAAGATTATATAGTGTTCCATGTTGAGCCTGAAGATAAGCAGAAGGATGAAGATGATCCGTATGCTGATTTTGAAGTACCTGATGATTTAATTTGGTAATACCTGTTTCGATTGCCGTTACAATTTTCGGGTGCAATATTGTTAAATCATGGTCTACACTAAAGAAAATGTTTAATAACCCGTCAATAAAGAGAAGATACAAATGAGCAAGATCACGAAAATTTTATGTGGGGCTGGCATTGCAATGGCTGCAAGCTTATCTTTCAATTCGATGGCAGCGGATGGCCAAGCTCTTTACACAGCTAAGCTTTGCCAAACTTGTCACGGTCCAGAAGGTAAAGCGCCTATCATGGCTCAGTACCCAAAATTAAATGGTCAAAATAAAGAGTACTTACTAGCGCAAATGAAAGACATCAAATCAGGTGCGCGTAGTAACGGTATGACTGCTGCGATGAAAGCGATGGTTGCAAACGTATCTGAAGAAGAAATGGCTGCAATTGCTGATTACTTATCGCAAGTAAAATAAGCATACATAAAGCGAAAAAGGCCACATCAATTGATGTGGCCTTTTTGTATCATCTATTGATCATCCATTAATAGTAATTTAGACTTCTATACATCTATTTGTGCTGTGTCACATTTACAAGGTTTCCCATGTTTGACTTACCAAAACTCGATTTAAAAAATAAAGTATCTGAACAAGAATGGCAGCTTCGTGTTGATTTAGCTGCCTGTTACCGTTTGGTGGAGCACTTTCGATGGGGTGATTTAATTTACACTCATCTGTCGGCACGTTTACCGGGCACAGATCAGTATTTGGTTAATGCGTTTGGTTTAAGTTTTGATGAAGTGACAGCATCAAACCTTGTGAAGGTCGATTTAGCAGGTAACATTCTTGATGACACGCCGTTTAAAATTAACCCGGCAGGTTTCACCATTCATAGTGCCATTCATGAAGTTCGTGATGATGCTCATTGTGTTATTCATTTACACACAAAAGAAACCATCGCCGTTGCAACGCAAGAAAAAGGCCTGTTACCACTAAGCCAATACTCAATGTTCTCATTGCCATCATTGTCTTATCACGGCTACGAAGGGTTAGCGGTAAACAGTGATGAGAAAAAGCGTCTGCAAGATGATTTAGGCACCACTAATCACATGTTATTGGTTAACCACGGTGGCTTAACCGTTGGTCCAACCGTGGGTGATGCGTTTATGCGCTTTTACGATTTGCAGCGTGCGTGTGAAATTCAATTGGCTATTCAAGCCAGTGGTCAAACAGCAATCCCGGTACCACAACCAATTATCGATAATATTTATAATCAAGCGAATGTCGTGCATAGCGGCAGCACGGGTGGTCAACTAGCATGGCCAGCAATGTTGCGTAAAGCTTATCGTCTTGATCCTAGTTTTGCTCAGTAAGGAGTAACCATGAAAGTTAATCGCGTCGAAGTGTTCGATATTCATTGTCCAGACAGACCTGCTTGGACACCTGTTTTTGTGCGTATTCATACTGATGAAGGTATTAGCGGTGTGGGTGAGGCAGGCCTTGCTTATGATTTAGGTCACAGTGCAGCAGCGGCAATGATCAAAGAAATGGCTGATGCCTTTTTAATTGGTCATGACCCATTCCAAACAGAAAAACTGTGGTCTCGAATGCTACGCGAAAGCTTTTGGGGTTTAGGTGGTGGTCCGGTTGTATATGCAGCAATGAGCGCCATTGATACTGCGCTTTGGGATATTAAAGGTAAAGCATTAGGCTTACCTGTTTACCAGCTATTAGGTGGTAAAGTTAACGATAAGCTACGTACTTATGCATCACAATTACAGTTTGACTGGGACAGCGAATTTAAAGCGCTTGTTCACCCAGAAGAATATGCAGAAGCAGCACTTAAGGCGATGGCTGAAGGGTATGATGCGGTAAAAGTTGACCCTATTCAGTACGATAAAAACGGCAATACTTATTATGATCGCACTAACATTATTTCTCGTGCAGAAATGAAGTTATATCGTGCGCGTATGCAAGCTATTCGTGAAGCGGTAGGTGACGAAGTTGATATTATTTTTGAATGTCACAGCTTACCTGGTGCGACATCAGCAATTCAAATTGGTGAAATTGCGGAAGAGTTCGATTGTATGTATTACGAAGAGCCAGTGAACTACTTAAATCATTCATTACACGCAAAAGTTGCCGACAAAGTTGCCGTGCCAATTGCAGGAGGCGAACGTTTGTATAATCGCTGGGGTGTGCGTCCATATCTAGAAGATCAAAGTATTGATGTACTTCAGCCAGACTTAGGTCTATGTGGTGGTTTCACAGAAACTAAAAAAGTGTGTGATTATGCTGATATCTTCGATGTGCGTATTCAAGCTCACGTGTGTGGCGGCCCAGTTGCAACCGCAGCTTCGTTGCACTTAGAAACCGCAATTCCTAACTTCTTAATTCACGAACATCACACCTATGCGATTAAGAAATGGAACCGTGAATTGTGTATTCAAGATCCACAACCTAAAAATGGTTTCTTCCAAGTATCAGAAGAGCCAGGTATCGGTATTGAATTAAATGATGAAGTTGTTATGCGTTCTCAACGTGTTGAGATTAAGTAACACTAATTCACAATATCAGAGTTAAAATTTAATTTTGAACAATGAAAAGCCCGTAAGGGCTTTTTTTGTGAGAAAGTGTAATTGTTAAAAATTATTTATTGGGCTCATTTATAAAATAATTAACGATCGGTGATTAAAAAGGAAAGCCTTAATTCCTTAGGTTTAATGTTAAATATAAGGTTTGTTTTTACTTTTTTAATATAGTTTCAATGTTAATTGTTTATGTTTCTGAAATTATACTTCGCAAATCCTATTGATTACATAAAGTTACATTTATCCATTATTCCTAATAAATATGGATTTTTTGTAATATATTTATGTTTTTTAATTTACATTCTTGTTTCACTTTACTAATGTAAATATGCCTTTTTAAAGGTATGAATAATTATAATTTAAACAGGGATACAAAAATGAAATCAATGTTTCGGAAAAGCATAACAGCGATTGCAGTAACTGCATCGTTAGGTTTAGCCCTTCCCGCATCAGCATCAGACGTTATTGGTTCTGTTCAGAATGTGACAAATACCTCTTCATACACTGTAAAAGTTAAAAACCCAGCAACAGGTTTAGAACGTACTTTAAATATTTCAGAAAATGGAACGTTCCGCTTTGCATCACTACCATCAGGTAACTATGACATTCAGATTCTAAAAGACGGTAATGTTGTTGCTGAAGATAAAGTGCGTGTTTCTTTAGGTGCTAACTCAAAGGCAAACTTTGATTTAGCAAGCGTTGCAAACTCGGGCCCTGAAGTTATCCAGGTTGTTGGTGCGCGTATTTCATCTATCGATTTATCTACAGCTGACTCAGGCTTAGTTATTACCGATGCTGAAATCGACCGTATGCCAATTAGCCGTGACCTTACTTCGGTTGCATTATTAGCACCTGGTGCAGTTAAAGGTGATAGTGCATTTGGTAACACTGCGTCATTTGGTGGCTCATCTGTAGCTGAAAATGCTTGTTATATCAATGGTCTAGAGGTTACAAATACACGTCAAGGTTTAGGCTGTGGTGAAGTGCCGTTCGAATTTTATGACCAATTCCAAGTAAAAACGGGTGGTTACTCAGCTAAGTTTGGCCGAGCGACAGGTGGTACGATTAACACCACAACCAAAAGTGGTACCAATGAGTGGGAATTCTCTGCAGTTGTGCAATACGCCCCTGATTCACTACAAGATGATGGCTCAATCTCTCGTGGTAACCAAGGTGCCGGGCAAATTTTCCGAGATGAAAGCGTAGCCTCTGATAATAGTGCTGATATCACTTTAGCAGTGGGCGGTCCGTTAATTGAAGACACTTTATTCTTCTACGGCTTAGTTAACCCTCGTGATACTGAGTCTACATATACTTGGGGTGGTGACGAATTCTCGCCAAATGATCAATATCGCAAAGAGTCAGCATCAGGCGGCGATAACTTATTCTGGGGTGGTAAACTAGATTGGGATATTACTGACAACCATCGTTTAAGCTATTTCGCTTACTCAAACCGTCGTGATATCGAGCGCTCTGTTTATGAATATGATAATGGTGCGATTGGTGATCGTATCGATGGCGCACTTCTAAAGCGTGGTGGTAAAGCACAAAGCTTAAGCTATACAGGTATCTTAACAGAAGACCTAGTAGTGACTGCAATGGCTGGTAACATCAAAACTGAATATGAAACTCAGTCTGAAAACCTAGTTTGTCCAAGTGTAACTGACTCGCGTGGTACTTCAAACCCAATCACTGGCTGTGGTGCTGGTGGTAGTTACGGTGCAAATAACGATGACAACACTCAATACCGCTTAGATGTTGAGTATGTGTGGGATGCACACGAAATCAGCTTTGGTATCGATTACCAAGAGCGTAAATCAGAGCGAATCAGCCAGCCAATTGGTGGTCATAGCTATGACTATCGTACACTTGCTGCAAATGGTAGCTGGCAAGCTGATAATGGTGCGCTTACCAATAACACAGGTGCTGCACTTGATTATGTTGAAGATCGTATCTTTGACGGTGGTGGTAGCTTTGAATCAGAATTAACAGCTTACTACCTTGAAGACCGCTGGCAAGTAACTGATGACTTTGCAGTGAATGTTGGCTTACGTATCGATGAATTCGATAGTTGGGGTACAACAGGCAAGTTATTAACAAGCTTTAAAACAGATATCGCACCGCGCTTAGGTTTCACTTGGGATCCAACAGGTACGGGTGATACAAAAGTGTACGGTACATATGGTCGTTACTACTTACCAGTTGCTAATAACACGATTTTCCGTGCGGCATCAGGTGTAAGTGATATCACGACTGCCTACACATATACGGGTGTTGATCCTACAACTGGCGCACCAACAGGCCTTGCTCCTTTAGCTGATTCTATCGGTAGTGGTGGTTTAGCAAACTCACAACAAGTGAGTGGTGTACCAGTTATTCCGGAAAAAGATATTTTCCAAGCAAAAGAAGCGGATCCGTTCTCTAAAGATGAATACATCATCGGTGTACAACAAGCGCTTAATGATGAATACACTGTAGGTGTAAAAGGTACGTATCGTGAAGTTGCAACCGCACTTGATGATTACTGTGGCCGTTATGCATACCCATACTGCGTCATGATCAATCCAGGTTCTACATCAAGCTGGTACAGCGATGGTTACTACTGGAATGGTACAGATTGGGGTGACTCAAGCTTTGATAATGACGGTGTTCCAGATGCTGGCTCACTAACAACTTACTCAGCAGAAACAATCGGCTTGCCGAAAGCAAACAATGAGTATACGTCAGTTGAATTTAGCTTAGATTACCGCGCAGAAACTATCCGCTACCAATTTGGTTATACATGGGCGCGTAGTGTTGGTAACTTCGAAGGTGCTGTTAAGTCTGACATCGGCCAAGCTGATGCGGGTATTACGCAAGATTTCGATTTCCCTGCAGTAATGGATGGTTCACAAGGTTATCAGCCTAACGATCGTCGTCATACGTTCAAGTTCTTCGGTAGCTGGGAACCTGTTGAAAACCTAACAGTTGGTTGGAATGCGACACTTCAAAGTGGTCGTCCACAAAGCTTATTTGGTCAAGGTTACCCATCAAAAGATCCAAACCTAAATGGCGGCTGGGGTGATACTTTCTACATCTATACCAATGAGTGTCCAGACACAAATGGTGATGGCGAATGTCAACAAGACGAAAAAATCTATGAGCAGCACACTCGTGGTACAGCGGGTCGTACTCCTTGGACATTTAACTTAGATTTATCAGCTGCATATGACTTCACAGTATCAGATATTGATATGCGTGCGACTATTAACGTATTCAACGTACTTAATAGCCAAGAAATCACATCAGCAAATGAGCATTATGAGCAAAATGAGGGTGAAGTTAACTCTTATTATGGATCTGCGTATACATGGCAAGCACCACGCTATGTACGCTTAGGATTTGAAGCTCGCTTCTAAGCATAAGAACAATCAATTTGATTGTCCCCCGACTAAAAAAGCCCGTAAGGGCTTTTTTTATAACTACTATTCAGGTTTAAATTAATCAATTGGCCTGCATTTTACCAAAGGTAGTGGCTCGGTTGCTTTACTATCTAAATGACGAACAAAGCACATGCTGTTTTTGATCAATAATTCAAAGCGCTCAGGCATCGTTAGCTGTTTGCCCATCATCGGGTTACCCTGAGCATCTACAACACTCATACTATCTGTGACTAACACGCTGCTATTTATAAACGCATCATTGGCAACTGCGATTGGCTTACTATGCATTAATCTGGCAATGCCTTGTGCTATTAGCTCACTTTGTGGCTCAGTTAGCCGCGCATGTTGTAATTTCGGTGTTGGCTCTTGGCTTTGTGCACTACAGCCTAGCAGCGTTGATATCAGTAATACACTAGTTAGTTGGGCTCTCATTAAGGTTCCTACTGCTCTAAAATTTTACTTTGCTGAAGTAAGGTCGAAGTACGGATGTCATGCACTTTTGGTGAGTCTGTAAAAATTGCTGGTGCAAACCCTTGTTCACTAATCGTTGAAGTGGCTTGAGGGCAACGGCCTGTCTCGCGATAGCTAAGTGCAGTACTTAGCATAGCTTCATTTTCATCGCCTAATTGGTGTGTGAAGTCATCAGCGACAGCACAGCCTGGGATCATCACTGGCTGATACTCGCTATCATTGCTATTTTGTGGCGCAAAGCCATCAGCATATTCACCAAATTCTTTGTTATTGACGCCGGTAAATTGAATACTGAAATAAGTGGTATCACAGTTATCAGTCGGGTAGTAACCATAAGGTTTACCGCAGGTTGTTTCGCCTATTTGAATTACCTCGATATCGGCACCCCGTAGGCCATTAATCACAGCCTCACTGGCTGAGCAGGTGTTGCCTGTTGTCAGCACAAAAACACGTTCTAGGTTCAACGAAGGCAATGGGGTTCCTGGGCTGATAGCTGGGTTTTCGGCAAAGCCTAAAAACTCATCGGTAAAATAAACGGGTTCTAAGCGATCGCCAGTAACGGGGTTAAAGGTTGGATGTTGATCGTTAAAAATAGTGCGTTCAAAGATTTTGCCTGAGGTGTTGTTTCCGCCTGCCACCATGTAAGCAACTTGGCTGGCCATTAATAAGTATCCACCAGGGTTGTAACGCATATCGATGATCAAGTCTTTAACGTTAATTGCAGCTAAGCTGTTAAAGGCGTCATACAAGGGCTTTTCTGCCACAGCATTATGGCGATTAAACTGAAAGTAGCCTACTTCACCATTGGCAAAGGTCTTTATGTTGCTAACTGCTTGGCCTGTAATGGTTTGTGCAGTCATAGTCACTTCACGAATTTCGCTGGTATTAATGTCTTTGAATACAAAAGAGGTTACTTTGCCGGACTCCGAAGGAAAGAGGCCTGCATTTAATACATCAACCTCAGCTTGGGTGCTGGCATTAACAAAGTCAACGCCATCCACTTCAACGACTTCTAAGCCACGGCTCAGATTGAGGTTTGCAGCCGGTGAATTAGGTTCTGTGTAGCTGATAATCCCTTTGCGAGGGGCGCTGGCACTGATTAACTTAAGTTTAAAGCCATAACCAAAAGACTGCCCTGATTGGCTCTGAGCTTGCCATTCGTCAGTTGGCAAGCTGGCATGAAAGTTATCTTTGTTTGCACCTGAATCCGTGGTGTTTTGGGTTTTTAATAAGGCAAAGTAATTTAAAACACCGTCAGTTAATGCAGGGTCGCGGTCCGTTATTTCGTCATACCAAAGATAGGTTTCGTGACTCCAAGCGCGTAGCCAGTGCTTTTCATTGAGTGCTTGGCATTGTTGGTCAAATTTACTTGATGGCTCAAATACACCTTCAGTCCATGTGATATCTGCAGCATCGATAGTCCCTGACTCTGAGCTACCAGAGCCACCACAGCCTGCAATGATAAGCGAACACGTAACTGCTACAGCAGCTAAAGGCTTTTTAAAATGAACAAACATAACACCAACCTAAACAGCTTTACTGACCTGAATATAGCTAGTTTTTAAGCAATTAGATAGATTTCGCGGGCGTTTTTATAGCTTAGTTTATGCCATAAACTCGACTGCGAGCACAATGAGTGATAGTGCTTCCAGCAGTTTGTGTAACTGGTATTCATTTGGCAAACAGGGAAATTACTGGCAAACATAACGCGATGTTCACCAAAGTACTTAACTAAATTATTAACCAGCCAAAGGTGTTTGTTTACGGCAATTTGTGTGAATTCTAAGCCTGAGAACTTTATTGCGATATTATCGCAGCGGCTGAGTTTAATGATTGCTTCAAGCCATCTTTGCTCATCACTAATAAAGCCTAAATGATTAATTACCACACGTAATGAGGGCAGTGCGATGCAATACTTAATAAGCTGCTCAGTCGCCTGCATGTTTTCAATTTCAAACTGTGCTTCAAAGTGTAAGTTTTCGCCTGCGAGCATGGCTAGGTTGTCTTGGCAGTGAGGAGTTAATAAGCGCTTGGCTTCATCACCTTCGGTTATATCGCGAATACCAACCAAAGATGGATGATCTAATTCATTGAGTGACGCTTCAAAGTGTTTGCTAGATGCGTCAATCGCGCTGTAGCTGATTGCTCGATAGGGAATATCATTTAAGTACGTTGCAAGCCAATTAAGCTCATTCACTGGCGCTTGATTATCAAAGCCAGCTTCAATATGCACCAAGGCTTCTAGTTGAAATGGGCAAGCGGCTTTAAGTTCTGAGCTAGTAATTTGCTTTTTGATTTTATCTAAATTTGGCCAAGGGGGGGGGGTGCTACCTTGTAGCCAAGTGTATTGACCCTCAGTGAGGTTAAAAAAGTGCACATGGGGGTCAATAATTTTGTCGCTCATTGCGTGGTGTATCCACCATCAATACTTTGTAAACTACCAGTAATAAAGCTTGCTTCTGGGCTTATTAAAAAGTTCACCAAAGCAGCAATTTCTTCTGGTTGCCCTAAACGGCCTAGCGGTTGCAGTGCGGCTTCTTCAGCAACAATTTCTGCTTTATCGGCACCACTGCGCTGACAATATGCATCAATCGCATTATGAAACAATGGTGTTTCTATCGTACCCGGACACACTGCGTTAGCACGAATGTTAAACGCCGCATAATCGAGTGCTGTCGTTTTTGCCATGGAAGCTAGCGCGTGCTTGGTTAGGTTATAAGCAAACGAGTTTGGTTTGCCAATGATTGCCTGATCAGAGGCAACCAATACGATACTGCCGCCTTGCAGGCTTTTCATGTTAGGTAATACAGCTTGAATTGCAGCATAGGCACCTTTCACATTGAGCGCAAACAGGGCATCAAACGTTGCTTCATCGGTATTTTCAATGTTGGCACTTAAATGACGACCCGCATTAGAGACTAAAGCATCAACGCGACCCGTCTGAGCAATAATTTCGGCAATAACCGATTTCACCTGCTGAACATCACTGACATCACAGTAATGATAATTGCCCTCAGACGGGGTGATATCCAAGTTATAAACTGTGTAGGCTTCACGCTCTAAACGCTCAACTACAGCTTTACCAATACCTTTACTGCCACCGGTGACAATTGCAACGTTTGTCATTTTTTACCCTTAGTGGCTGTGGCCACAACCGCCTTCACCGTGCACGTGGCCGTGTGATAATTCGTCAGCTGTTGCTTGGCGAACATTGATCACTTCAACATCAAATGTCAGTGTTTTACCAGCAAATGGGTGGTTTAAGTCACAATCTGCATTGAAACGGCCTACTTTAACGATAGTCACTTGGTGACGACCTTGGTTTGAATGAACGATTGCAGTCATACCTGGCTTCCACACTTTTGTGTTGCCTTGTAAGTGCTTAAGAGGAATACGTTGAATTAGATTATCAACGCGCTCGCCGTAAGATTCGCTAGGCTCAAGTGTTACGCTGAAGTTATCACCAGCCGCTTTACCTTCAAGGGCTTTTTCAAGACCAGGAAGCATGCCTTCAGTGCCATGGATATATGAAAGTGGCTCGCCATCTTTGCTTGATTCGATTTGCTCGCCTGCTTCACTAAGTGTGTAGTGAAATTCAACCACAGCGTCTTTACTGATTTGCATGTTATTTCTCTTTTGAATTTAAAATATAGGCGCTGATTTTACGCTAACCACAAAGCGTGAGCAATCAAGGCTTTTTCAACGAGCTTTCGATACCTGACAACATGGCTTCGCTGGCTGGTACTTGCGGCTCAGCGGGTTTTGCTTGCGGTAGGTGCAATGTCAAAATGGTGCCTGGTTTTAAAATGCTGGTGGCACTGAGTTTATTCCACGTTGCAACGTCTTTATGAGGCACGTCGTATAGCTGACTGATACTCCAAATTGAATCACCTGGTTTAACGAGGTAATCAACCGCAATGGTTGCGATAACTTCCTCATGCTGTTCAAGGTAAGGGCTAATATTGTAATCAACCAGTAAAGATTCAGGCATGGTTTGGGGCTGCGATAATCGCAATTGTTCACCGACTTTAATCAGGTTACTTGTTTTACTATTAAGCGCTTTCAGATCCTTTACAGACATATTAAAGCGTCTGGCAATGCCATAAAGGGTATCGTCTTTTTGCACTATATACTCACCGGCAAAGTTGTTGCGAAACAGCTTACTTTGCAACAAGGTGCGGCGCTCCATAGGTAAAAGCAGAGTATGTGGACCATTTGGCGAGCTTTGGTTTTTTAAATATCCTGGGTTTAATTTGTGGAGCTGATTATGCCCCACGCCAGATAAGTTAGCGATCACCGAAAAATCAAATTGCTGGCCAACATCAAATTCTGTGGTGAGTGCTTTATTCGCTAATTTAGGGCGCTTTAAGCCTTGTTCAGGATGCTTTAGTAAATAGCTAAGTGCCAAAAGTTTAGGTATATATTCAGCGGTTTCTTTTGGTAGTGATAATGACCAATAGTCAGTTTTCTTGCCAAGCTTTTTATTTTTTTCGATAGCTTTTTTAACGCGTCCTTCACCACTGTTATAGGCTGCAAGGGCATGCAGCCAGTCACCATCAAAGCGTTTATGTAAATAACTTAAATAAGCTAAAGCGGCATCGGTTGAAGCGAGTATGTCTTGGCGGCCGTCATACCATTGGTCGCTTTGCACACCAAAATGATAAGCCGTTGCGCCGACCAACTGCCAAACACCAACGGCTTGCTCTGATGATCGTATTGTTGGTCTAAAATCACTTTCAACAAAGGGTAATAGGGCCAGCTCCATCGGTAGCTTCTGTTGCTCGATACGTGTGACGATATGATACAAATAAGGTGCCGCACGTTTATTTACTTTAATCAGGTAATTGGGTTGTTTTAAATACCATTTTACTCGTGCAGATGTATGTTTATTGGTTTGAAATACCAGCGTTAAATTGTTGGCGATATGCTGCCATAGATCTTTCGAACGAGGCTTTGCTAACGGGGTATTATTGACTGCTATGGGCACAGCAACAGGACGTGGTTCGACAGCTGTTGAATCGACAAACTCACTAGGTGCTTGCTGGGTTGTTAAATCAGGCTCGTAATGGCTAAAAATCTCCGGCCTTGCCCGTTGTTGTTCTGTTTCTTGCTGAGTTAGTTGGCATCCTTGTAAGCCAATAAACAAGCTCAGCAAAAGTAAATATTTCAAACTTACTTGAGCCATATAATAAAATCCTTTTACTATTTTAGCCCTATTTTGACAATTTGCTCTGTTTAAGTCCAGCTTCTAGAAACATAGAAAACGCTCTTTCGCCCACTTCATCAAGTTGGTATTGCTGTTTAACGTCTGAAGGAAAAAGTGGAATTAATTCACTCACTGGTTTATCCGGCGAGGAATTTGTCAGCTCTTTAATGGTTTTCAAAAACTTTAAAGGGAGCGCAAGTTCAGCAGGTGTCAGCGGCTTGCCGTGACCCGGTAAAATAGTTGTCAGTGTGGTATTTTTTTGAATATCTTGCAGTGCGGTTATCCAGCGCGTGAATGTACCATGCCCAGGGTAAGGTAAGCTGTCGACTATATCGCCGCCTAACAGCACGCGACCTTGATCTGCCCTTAAAGTGAGATCTCCCTTAGTATGCGCTTGGTAAGGTGTAATAACGACGGGGTAGTTACCAAGGTTTAGCTGTGTTGACTCAGTAATGCTAATAGCTGGCGGGTTTAAGGTGAGCTCTCGCCAGCGAAATAAGCGCTTTTTTGCAAGTTCAAGTTTGTCGCGCCAAATAGCTTGTTGATCTTCAGGTTGATTGGCAAGCCGTTGATAGCTGAGCTCGATGCTTTTTTCATAGCCATCTAATTTATCTGCCAATGCTTGCTGCATTGCTGAAAACTCAGTCGCTACTTGCTGATGTACAATGAGTTTAGCTTCAGGGAACTCAGCTTGTAAAACGGCCAAGCCTAGCAGATGATCATCATGATAATGACTCGCCACTAAATAACATAATGGTGTTTTTAAGCGTTCTTTTAGCTGCTCAGCGAGCTTTTCTACCTCGGCAAAGTTACCACTGGCATCAAACATTAAGGCACATTCTTTACCCTCTATCAGCACTTGATTCGAATCGTAAAAACGCAGTTTATTTTGTTGTCGTAGAAATTGGATTTCAGGCGTGATGCTATGCCAGCTAACGCTTGCTTGGGCGCTATAGCTTAGAAATAAACAGAACAAAAAAGCACAAAATCGCATGGTGTTTAGCTCGAATAGGTGTCAGTGCAGTTGATTGTAAACAAAAAAAGCGCCAGATGCGCTTTTTTCTAAATACTAAGGTGTTGGCTGAGCTTATCTATTAAGCTGTCATGTTGTTGCTCTTGTTCTGCTTGTTGCGATTTAACTTCAAGCAATTCATGACTTAGATGTAATGCTGCCATTAGCAATGCTTTTTGGTCATTGCGAACCGATGAGCGTTGTTTCATTTGCTCCACTAAGTCATTCAATTTTTGTGCAGCAGCAACTAGGGCATGCTCTTGCCCTGGTGGGCAAGAGAACTCATGCTCTTTACCTAGTAGCTCTACGGTGACCCGCTGACTTTGTGGGCTGCTCATTAGCTAGCCTGTTGAACGCTTTGCAATTTCTCAAGCAGGCCAGTCAATGTGCTGCTTGTATCTTTTTGTTTCTCTTCGTTTTCTAGTACTTCCAGTTGCAGAGTTTCGTTCTCATCTAAAAGCTTAGCGGTTTGTTCTTGCAGGCTTTTAACTTCACTTTCAAGTTCGCTGTTGCGAAGGATTAATTTGTCGATCAGTTGTTCGAGTTGGGAAAGGGTTTCGTTATTCATAAATGCGCTCATAAAACTGTGATTATTGTCATGCAAATGTAAAGGAAAGTGTCTTGATATGCCAGCATTTACGGCCTTTTTAGGGGATTTTTATTTATTATTAAGGTGTAATTCAGCGTAGCGGCTTTTTTATTCATTTTTGATTCACGAAAGCGCCAGATCCTAGGATCATTTTCTGTTTATCATGTACAATATGGCCATTCATTTTTAATGCAGTTTTGCATTTGGCGACTTATAAATATGCTTAGTTATCGACACTCTTTTCATGCAGGCAACCCTGCTGATGTGCTAAAACATCTTGTTCTATCTGAAGTTCTTAAATACCAAACAATTAAAGATAAACCGCTTGATTATGTGGACACCCACTCAGGTGCTGGCTTTTTTGAACTTGCAGGCAGTGATGCACAAAAAACACAAGAGTATTTAGATGGGATTGCTAAGCTTTGGCAGCACAACAGTGAGCATGATGCACTTAATGAGTATATTGAGCTGATAAAATCATTTAACTCACATGGTAATTTAGATTTTTACCCTGGTTCGCCAAAAATTGCAGAGCACTTTTTACGTCGCCAAGATAACGGGTGGTTCTTTGAATTGCATCCACGTGACTTACAGTTACTGCAAGACAACATGAAAGGTAAGCGATCTATTCGCGTCCGTGGTGAAAATGGCTTTCAAGGCTTAGTTGGTTTATTACCACCAGCATCACGCCGGGCTTGTGTGCTTATTGACCCTCCATACGAAATTAAAAACGATTACGACACGGTCGTTAATACCCTTGTTAAAGCACATAAACGCTTTGCAACTGGAACATACATGATTTGGTATCCGGTTGTAGACCGCGAACGAATTGACCGTATGGAAGCGGGTTTAATCGCTTCGGGTATGCGTAACATTCAGCTGTTTGAACTCGCAACAGAGGCCGATACCGACGTTCATGGTATGACAGCATCGGGTATGATAGTGATCAACCCGCCATGGAAATTAAAGCAAACAATGGATGCGGTATTACCTGAGCTTGTTTCATTACTAAGCGATAGCAGTGGTTTTTATCGCAGCGAACAACTAGTTGAAGAATAATTTTTTCAATACAAAAACGCCCAGCATTTGCTGGGCGTTTTTGATTTAACTGTTGTTAATTCATGTAAGTTGCTGCGAAGGTTGCAAGCGGCTCATTACTATCATCTAACAAGGTTAACTGTTCCCCATTGATAGAGTACTTAGCCGTTGCTGCAAGTGCTGCAGACATGGCTGCTTCAATATCCATTTGTGATACACACATTTTTTTGGTGCTTGCTAATGGGTTGAATGTAAGCGTCTGCTCGTTAACCTCGTAACTACCTGAGAAGTTATTACACCCTAAATAACCATTGGTTGAACCATCGTCTTTAAACTGCACGAAAGGTTCTTTATTTTCAACGGTGATTGCTTCTCCGCTGATGGTAACGGCTTTCCAATACGTATTAGTCAAAGTAACGTCTGGTTTTTTCGCTGATACTTTAGTCACAGTCACCTTATACACATCACCCGTCACATCTTCAGCAAATGGATTATTGTGAGTGGTGCTGATGTAAAGTAATTTACCTTGATTCTCAATGCGTGCACTCACACCATAGCGGTGACGGTCAGCAATTTTACTTTCGTCATATTCAAGTGCCACGTTATATGGCGGCGCGCCATTTAATTCAATTTCTTGTTCGCTGATAACGTCAGCTTTGGCATCCATTTTTGATACATCAGCAAGTTGTACTTTTAATACTGAACCTGGTGGCAGCATGCTGCGATCTAAATAAGTAACCTGTGTATTAAGGGTTTTCATTGTTGATTGCTCAGCCTGTGGTGCGGCAGAGTCTTCACCACAACCTGTTAATACTAAGCTGCTCCCTAAGATCATTAAACTGCATAGAGAAGCGCGTTTGAAAGATGAGATGGTATCCGAAGCCATGATTGTTTCCTTGCGTTTTAGGGTTATGCGTCTTTGTTATTGAGTTAGCATAAAGTTCGCTGACTTAATCATAGCTTAATTAACAAAAAATGGGCACTAGGCCCATTTTCTTAATAACGAATCGCTTAAGAGAAATAAAGCGAATTAAAGTAATCGTTACTTTTTCACGTATTTGGTAAGAATAACAATGCGTTGCCTTCAACACGGCCTTCAATGTGTTCAGGGTTGCTCGTTAAGCCAATGTTTCTAACTGCGGTGCCGCGCTTAGCAACAAGGCTGCTACCTTTCACATCAAGATCTTTAATAAGTGTCACAGTGTCACCTGCTTGTAGCACAACACCATTACTGTCGATGTGTTTAATATCGTCATCTTCAGCTAGGGCTGTTTGCGCCCACTTTAGTGTGTCTTCTTCAAGATAAATCATATCGAGTGCATCTTGTGCCCAACCGTTATCAGCAGCTAAACGCTTCAACATGCGATAAGCCACAACTTGTACAGCCGGTGTTTGGCTCCACATGCTGTCGTTCAAGCAATGCCAGTGGTTTGCAGTTAAATCAGCATTATTTTCAATTTGATCTTTACAGGTTTGGCAAACGTAAATGCATTTATCAGAATGAGCCTCTGTAACAGGTGGCACTTCGTAAACAGATAGATTATCTGTATTAGTGCAAAGTTCACATTGGTTATTACTGCGTTCGATTAGGGCTTGTTCAATGCTCATAGGAGGCTCTTTTAGTTAACAAGGTAAGAAAAACAGCGCGCATTATAGCAAAAGCAGGTCCAAAGCGGAATATCCCTAATTATTGTAGGGGTATGCTTTTTGTGTATTTATTGATTATGGCATCTAAGCGGCCAGAATTTTTAAGTTCTTTGATTGCTGTATTTATTTTTGGTAACAATGATTGATGCTCACTGCGCAGGCGAATTTTTAGATTACCTAGCGAATGTAATGCACCAAAGCTGATATCTGCATCAAATTGCTCAGCCCAATATAATGCTGGCAGTTTATCAATTATGACGACCTCAATTCGTTGCATTTTTAACGCCTGAATGAGTTGTTGTTCAGAGTGAAAATCAACCCGTTTAAAGCGGTTATCGTCATAATAGTAATAACCTAAAACAGTCCCTACGGGTTGATTACGAATACTGTTGAGTTGCTGCCATTGAGCCACAGAGCTTTTTAAGCTCACTAGATACTCTTCAACGGCAAACAGGGTGTCTGAGTAACTAAACTGTGGATTTTGTTTTTCTGCCTGGCTCAGCCATTCGGGGCTTATGACATCAAAATCGATATGTCCTTGGTGAAGGTATTTAACGGTTCGTTTTGCAGGAAGCTCGACATGCTGCACTTGAATATCAGCAAGCAGCATAACTTGCTTGATCAATTCGGGGAGGATCCCTGGGTTGCTTTTATCATCAATATAGTAAGGATAGTAGTTCCCAGAGCCGGTTACATTGTACTTCAGTACAGGTTGCTGCTCAGCCAAAACTACGTGAGTAATAAAGAGTAAAATTAAGAAAATCGAGTTAGAGAAGCGCAATGGTCTGATTGAATTCGTTTTCATGTACCTAGTTTGGTTGGGTTTTTGTTTTTTAGCAAGGCAAACATCTTTCACTATACTAATAACAATAGTAATGTGGAGTTAGCCACATCTAAGTGAGAAGTTGAATGTCAGAATTAAGTATGGAAGGTAACAAAAGTCAGAGCATGACTCAGTATATAGCCCGGCAGCCAATATTTAATGCTGATAAAAGTTTGTATGCTTACGAATTATTGTATAGAGAATCGAGCGATAATGTCTTTCCGGTAGGTACCAGTGATGGCCAAGCTACAGGACGGCTGTTTTTTAACGCGTTAATGTTGATGGGACTCGAAAAGCTAACGGGTTTTCAACCTGCATTTATCAACCTATCGACCGACGCTATTTTGGATGATTTCCCTAAGTTGCTGCAACCACGCAGTGCGGTTATCGAAATAGTCGAGCGGGCTACCAGTATTCCAAAAGTAGTGAACCGTGTTAAGCAATTAAAACAAGAGGGTTACTTGTTCGCGCTTGATGATTACGATGGCACAGATAAATGGCAAGATATTTTGCCTTTGATGGATTTTATAAAGCTTGAAGTCACACAGCCGATTATCAAAACCAACATGATGATCAAAAAGCTCAAACGCAGCTTTCCTGAAACCACCATCATAGTGGAACGCATTGAAACTTATGAAGACTTTAAGCAGCTAAAAGCGGCTGGTTGTGACCTGTTTCAGGGCTACTTTTTTGCCAAGCCAGAGCTTTTAAGTTTTGGTAATGTTGAACCATCAAAAGTTGCCGTGCTTGAATTACTTAACTGTACAGCGCAAACAGATTTAAATTTTGATGCAATTCAACAACGGGTTGCTAAAGATATTGGCCTTACTGCACGTATTTTAAAATTAGTAAATGCACGTACAAGCAGTGGTCAGCAGACAATTCGTTCGATTTCGCAAGCGGTTATTTATCTCGGTGAAGATGCGATTAGACAATTTGTGCGAGTATTAGCGCTCAGCGAATTAGGCAATGATAAACCGCAAGAGCTGACCAAACTTGGCTTAACAAGAGCTAAATTTATTGCGCTGATGCTTGAACCAGGCGGTAAAGACCTAGCTGAGCAAGGCTATTTAGTTGGCTTACTCTCTGTTTTAGATGCAATTTTAGATATGGAGCTTGATATCATTGCCAAAGAGTTTTCGTTGGGTAGTGAGCTTTCGAGCGCACTATTAAACTTTAATGGCATGCAAGGTGCGAGCTTACAGCTTGTTAAAGCAATGGAAGAAGAGCAGTGGCACACAGCCCATGAGCTACTAATGATGATCCGTCCTGCGTCAAAAATGGATGTGGTTTTTCAAGCTATGTATGATGCTCGTGCTTATGCCGATGAAGTGTTTGAAAGCTTATCATCGGTTACAGACTAAACCCGCGGAGTTCGTTATGATGCGAGCTCTGAGTATTTAAAAGGTTTGTAACTAATGCGTGTTGTTTTTCCGGTACTGGCTATTTTAATTGCCTTGGCGTTACTAATTCCCGGTGTAACCCAGCCTGTGCTCACCCTAGAAGGAAAAATCGATAAATCTAAGCTTGCCAAAACAGGTATTGAAATGATTGCCGATGAAGGCGATCGCAATACTCGTAGCGTGTTAATGATGGCATCAAGCATGTTGGGGCTTGATAAGCTTGAAGGTGAAATTGATGCCTATAAAAAAACACGCAGCATTTGGGGCACCGTAAATGAGCTTGCTAATAACAAAAACTACCTTGTTGCCGCGCTTGTTGCAGTGTTCTCAATTGTCATTCCCACTTTAAAACTCCTGATGCAATTGCTTTACTGTTTTTTACCTGTGAATAGATTTAAGCATTTGCTCGGTCAACTCATACAAGGCCTAAGTAAATGGAGCATGGTTGATGTGTTTGTGATTGCATTGATCGTGGCCTATTTAGCAGGTAATGCCGATGGGCAAATGGGCGAGCTGATTAAAATGCATGCCGAATTAGGTGATGGGTTTTGGTATTTTACTGGTTATTGCCTATTTGCTATTGCTGCCAGCAGTAGCATAAAAATAGATAAACCCTTGTCGAGCGCGTAAATTTCGGGCTACAATTTGGGCAAATAATGTTTAAGGTATGATGATGACGCGACTTTCAAGCTACTTATTGATAGCTATGATGCTGCTCACGTTTGTGGGTCAGTCAGTTGCGTCTGTTGCTATGGTATGTGATATGCCACATGCCAGCATGCAAATGGACCATCATGCTAATATGAATGCTGACAGCGACATGAGTGATATGGATTGTTGCCATGAAGATGCAATGGATAACAGCGATTGTGCGTGTCCGTTCAATGCCTGTACAGCTCACTCACTCCTGCCGTTAAATGATTTAGTTGTTAAATCAATTAAGCAATCAGAAAAAGTCACAGTGTTAGGCGCCAGCCAGCTGAGTTTCCGCGTCAGTTCTTTATATCGTCCACCTATTACTGCTTAAGCAGGATAGGTCTGTCTAAAATTCAGTAAAACGCTGAAATACACCTCATTCTGCAACCAAAATCTATTGTTTTTTAACCATTTTTAAGATTTTTGGAGCATGTGATGATTCACAGCAAATTGATTAAGGCGCTTTCTCTAGGCGCAGTATTGATAACCTCAAGTTTAGTGAAAGCAGAGCCGTTGGCACTCAATCAGGTGATTGATTATGCATTGACTCACGAGCCTTGGTTACAGGCAAATAAATACCAGCAACAGGCGATAGAAGCACAAAGCATTGCCGCCGGTACCTTGCCAGATCCAGTGTTAACTGTTGGACTTATGAACTTACCAACCGATGGCTTTGCCTTTGACCAAGAGGGTATGACGCAATTCAAAGTGGGCTTGTCTCAGCAATTTAGCCGAGGTGATAGTCTTGCCTTACAGCAACAAGCTTTAAAAC
This sequence comes from Pseudoalteromonas sp. T1lg122, assembly GCF_002964825.1. NCBI lineage: Bacteria > Pseudomonadati > Pseudomonadota > Gammaproteobacteria > Alteromonadales > Pseudoalteromonadaceae > Pseudoalteromonas > Pseudoalteromonas sp. T1lg122. Next base: position 257,814 of record NZ_PQCG01000033.1, on the reverse strand, counting down.
AATCGGCTGAGCAATATCCTTGGCTTAGAGCTGACCGCCAAGCACAGGTTAAAGCCATTGTTAGCGAAGCATGGCTAAATGCTTATCGCGCACAAAAAAGCATTCAACTGATCAACCAAGATAAAGCCTTATTTAATCAGCTTATTGATATTACAGAAGCAAGCTATGCCAATACACTTGGTGCGACTCGCCAGCAGGATATTATTCGCGCTCAGCTAGAGCTGACTCGGCTTGAAGATAAGCTGGTGATGTTAGAGCAACAGTTTGATAGTGCCAAAAAGCGACTAGCTCAATGGCTACCTATTGAAATGCTAAACGGTGCAGTGAGCGATGAAAACACCAAGGTGACCGCAGTTATGGCTTATCAAGAGCTTGCACCATCGGGGGTGACTGAAGTGCTGATGAATCACCCGGCAATTATCGCTATTGATCATGCTATGCGTGCTAAAAACACTCAAGTGCAAGTGGCGAAAGAAGCGTATAAACCGCAATTTGGTATGAACCTTGGTTATGGCTATCGTGATGATACCCCGATGGGTGACTCTCGCGCTGACTTATTCTCTATTGGGGTGAGTGTTGATTTACCGCTGTTTACTGATAACCGCCAAGATCAACAAGTTAATGCCGCAATAGCTAATGCCGAGGCGGTAAAAACCAACAAGCTTATTACCCTGCAAAAACTGCAAGGTCAGTATTTTAAAGAGCTTAGCCAATTAAGCCGACTTGCTCAGCGCAAAGCGCTGTATCAACAGCAGCTATTACCGCAAATGGCAGAGCAAGCGGAGGCGACGTTAAATGCTTACACCAATGATGATGGTGACTTTTCAGAAGTGATGCGTGCTCGCATTAGCGAACTTAACGCGAAAATTGATGCATTAAACATCGAAATTGATAAACAAATAACCCTCGCTCGCCTTAATTATTACGCAGCAGCAAAAGATAACCAAATAAATGCAGCACAAAGCCAAGGAGCTAGCAATGAATAACACAGTGAAATTAGTTATCGCTTTGGCGGTAGGTGCAGCATTGGCAACGGCTGTAAATAAATTGGCTGAGCCAGAGCATGAACAAATGCCAAGCGCTGAGAAAAAGCCGCTATATTGGGTGGCGCCTATGGACAGCAATTACCGCCGTGATGAACCGGGGTTATCACCAATGGGTATGGAATTAGTCCCTGTTTATGAGGAGCAAAGTAGCGCTGAAGATAGCCCGGGTACGGTGAGGATCTCACCAGCAGTCGTTAATAACTTAGGGGTAAGAACAGCGCCCGTACGCTTTAAATCATTACAAACGACGGTTGATACGGTTGGTTATGTGCAATACGACCAAGACCAACTCGTGCATATTCACCCTCGTGTCGAAGGTTGGATAGAAACCTTATATGTAAAAGCCGCTGGTGACCAAGTTAAGCAAGGCGAGCCACTTTATACCTTGTATTCTCCACAGCTAGTGAATGCGCAAGAAGAGCTACTGCTTGCCCTTAAACGTAACAATGCAGTGCTTATACGTGCGGCAAAAGCACGCTTAGCCTCACTGAATGTTTCTGACGATTTTATTGCGCGATTAGAGCAAAGCCAAAAGGTTAGGCAAAACATTACCTTTTATGCCAAGCAAAGTGGCGTATTGGATGAGCTAAATATCCGCGAAGGCTTCTTTGTGAAACCGGGCACAACCATGATGAGTATTGCCCACCTAGAAGAAGTGTGGGTTGAGGCTGAAGTTTTTGAGCGCCAAGCAGGGCTTATCCATAAAGGCTTGCCTGTTACCATGAGCTTAGATTACTTACCGGGCAAACGCTGGCAAGGCAAGGTCGATTATATTTACCCAACCCTTGATGAGAAAAACCGTACCCTGCGCGTGCGTTTACGCTTTGCTAACCAAGATGGCTTATTAAAACCGAATATGTTTGCTGAAGTGAGCATTACTACTAAGCCAACTGAGCCGCAATTAGTGATAGCTAAAGAAGCGGTGATCCGCACCGGTAGCCAAGACCGTGTCGTGATTGATTTAGGTGAAGGGCGCTTTAAATCAGTCGCTGTGACGCTAGGCCGTAGTGATAATCATGATGTCGAAATTTTATCAGGCTTATTGAAAGACGATAACGTTGTGGTTTCAGCGCAGTTCTTAATAGATTCCGAATCAAGTAAGAGTTCTGACTTTATGCGTATGCAAGAACCTGATAGCGATAGCGCAATGGTAAATGGCGTGATCAACAGCATTGACCGTGAAGCCAGAACGGCTGTGATCAGTCGTGAGGCCATCCCTAAGTGGGGCCGCGGGGCTGCAACTATGGAATTTCATTTCTCGCCGCGCATCGATATGTCTAGTTTGCAAAGCGATGATGAAGTGCATTTTACCTTTAAATTGGTGGACGGTGAGTTTGTGATTTTTGACATCATGACCATGAGCCACCCTATGCAAGGAGAAATGCAATGATAGCTGCCGTGATCCGTTGGTCAGTCGGTAATCGCTTCTTTGTATTACTGCTGTCTTTAATGTTGGCGGGCTTTGGGATTTTTTCTTTAAAGAATACCCCAGTTGATGCCTTGCCTGACTTATCTGATGTACAGGTTATTGTAAAAACGTCTTACCCAGGACAAGCGCCACAAGTGGTGCAAGACCAAGTAACGTTTCCTATCACCACAGCCATGTTGTCGGTGCCGGGTGCTGAAACGGTAAGGGGCTTTTCGTTTTTTGGTGACTCTTATGTATACGTTATTTTTAATGAAGACACCGACCTTTACTGGGCCCGTAGTCGAGTACAAGAATATTTGAGTCAAGTAAGTGCTCGCTTACCGGATTCAGCGAGGCCTGAACTTGGCCCTGATGCAACAGGGGTAGGCTGGATTTACTTGTATGCGCTGGTGGATAAAACCGGTAAGCATGATATTAGCCAGCTACGAAGCCTGCAAGATTGGTTTTTAAAGTTTGAGCTGCAAACGGTGCCGGGCGTATCAGAGGTAGCGTCTGTTGGTGGTATGGTTAAGCAGTATCAGGTGAATGTCGACCCGGATAAATTGCGTGCTTATGGTATTCCGCTAAGTTTAATTCAAACAGCAATTAAGCAAGGTAACCAAGAGCGTGGTGCCTCAGTGGTCGAAATGGCAGAAGCCGAATACATGGTATCGAGCACAGGTTACATCAAAAGTGTCGCAGATTTAGAAGCCATTCCGCTGGGTACTAATGCCAATGGTACGCCACTGCAATTACGCGATGTGGCCGATATAAAACTTGGGCCACAAATGCGCCGTGGAATTGCTGAATTAAACGGCGAAGGCGAAGTAACTGGTGGTGTGGTAGTGATGCGCTTTGGAGAAAACGCCGAAGCAACCATTAAACTCGTAAAAGAAAAGCTAGAGTCGCTCAAAAAAGGCCTGCCAGAGGGCGTCGAAATCATTCCAGTGTACGACCGTTCAAACCTTATTACCCAAGCACTTGATAACTTAAGTTCAAAGTTAATTGAAGAGTTAATCGTCGTGGCCTTAGTGTGTGTGGTGTTTTTATTCCATATACGCTCATCGATCGTAGCCATTATCACGTTGCCAATGGGTATTTTAACGGCTTTTGTGGTGATGTATTGGCAAGGTATAAACGCCAACATCATGTCGCTTGGCGGCATAGCGATTGCTATTGGTGCAATGACAGATGGTGCTATCGTGATGATAGAAAATATGCACAAGCATATGGAGAAAACCCCTCTGACCGATGAGAACCGCTGGCAAGTGGTGATGGACTCAGCCGCAGAAGTCGGGCCCGCGTTATTCTTTAGTTTATTAATAATTACCGTCAGCTTTATGCCAGTGTTTATTCTTGAAGCTCAAGAAGGACGTATGTTCTCGCCTCTGGCTTATACAAAAACCTATGCAATGGCGGCCTCGGCTGGTTTAGCGATTACACTGGTGCCAGTATTAATGGGCTACTTTATTCGCGGTAAGGTTATTTCGGAGAAGAAAAACCCAGTAAACCGCTTATTGGTGGCAGCCTATAAACCCTTGTTAAATGCAGTATTAAAAGCGCCGAAAACAACATTGGTACTGGCATTAGTGTTGGCTGCTATTGGCTTTTACCCGGTTAATAAAATTGGTAGTGAGTTTATTCCTCCTCTTGATGAGGGCGACTTAATGTATATGCCAACGACTTACCCAGGTATTTCAATTGGTAAGGCCCGTGAAATCTTACAGCAGACCGATAAGCTAATTGCCAGTGTGCCAGAGGTTGAGTCGGTGTTTGGTAAGGTAGGTCGAGCGGATACTGCCACAGATCCTGCGCCGCTTACCATGATCGAAACCTTTATTCAGTTAAAGCCAAAGTCACAGTGGCGCGAGGGTATGACAACCGAGAAACTGAAAAAAGAGCTCGATAATCTGGTTAAGTTCCCAGGGCTTACCAATGCGTGGGTTATGCCAATCAAAACACGAATCGACATGCTTGCCACTGGGATTAAAACGCCTGTGGGGATCAAAGTAGCAGGGCCAAAGCTGAGCGAAATTCAAAAAATCGGTGAGCAAATTGAAGTCATCTTAAAAGATTTACCGGGCACGGCTTCGGTTTATTCTGAGCGCGTTGCCGGCGGTCGCTACATCAAAGTTGATATCAACCGTGAAAAAGCAGCACGGTACGGTTTAAACATTGCTGATGTGCAACAGGTTGTTGCTACTGCTATCGGTGGTATGAATGTGACCGAAACCGTTGAAGGGCAAGAGCGTTACCCGGTTAACTTACGTTATCCACAAGATTATCGCGACTCGCCAGAAGAGCTTAAGTTGTTACCGATAGTGACACCAAACGGACAGCGTATCGCATTGGCCGATGTAGCTCATGTCTTTATCGAAGATGGCCCGCCGGGTATTAAAAGTGAAAATGCCCGCATTAATGGCTGGAGCTTAATCGACATTGAAGGCAGTGATATTGGCAGTTATGTTGAGCGTGCGCAACAAGCGCTGCATGAGCAGCTCGAGCTACCTGCTGGTTACTCAATTACGTGGGCGGGGCAATATGAATATATGGAGCGCGCAAAAGCTAAACTCAGTTACGTATTGCCACTCACCTTGGCAATTATTGTGGTGCTGTTATACCTCAATTTTAGAAGCTTTATTGAGGTGGCAATGATTATGCTGACCTTACCGCTTGCGATGATAGGCGGTATTTGGCTGATGTACCTTGAAGGCTTTAACTTCTCGGTTGCTGTTGGGGTTGGTTTTATTGCCCTGGCTGGGGTTGCTGTGGAAATTGGCGTGATCATGCTGGTTTATCTCAACCAAGCTTATCAAGATGCTAAAGCGCAATCAGCACAGTTCACGGTTACAGAGCTGCGCCAAGCAATCATCAATGGTGCAGGCCTTCGGGTTAGGCCTGTAATGATGACAGTTGCCACTATTATCATTGGGTTACTGCCGGTGCTTTATGGCACTGGAACCGGTAGTGAAGTGATGAGCCGAATAGCCGCGCCTATGGTCGGCGGGATGCTCAGTGCCATAGTTTTAACGCTACTTGTGTTACCTGCGCTTTATTTTATATGGCGTAAACGCGACCTATAAATTTTACAGTCAGTGTGTAACTTGTGCGCTTTTAATTGCTGCAAGTTACACATTTTATTTTTAACTTGTTGATAATTGGGTTGTTTGTTGCTGGTGTGATTTATGCAAAGTCATATTAAATTGATTTTGATAAGGAATGCACATGCAAGTTAAAACAATACAACAAGTTTATGATTGGACCGTGTTATTTCATACTCAAATGGCAGCCAATTTCCACAGTGTTAAAGACTTACTGGACGAGCACAATCAAATGCTGGTGGACTATTATCTGCAATATGAGAAGAAGCTGGCAGAAGATCTCGTTGGTTTTAAAGCGATTACCGAAGTAAACACACTCGATACGTATTGCTATGAGTATTTTTCTGAAAACCCAGAGCTAATTACTTTTAACGATATCAGCACTGATCAGCGCATTGATGAAAAGGCGATTCAGGTTTACTTAACCACGCAACACCAAAAAGTAATCGACTTATATGAGTACTTGGTGTCACGCGCCGAAACGGCAGATACCAAAGAAAAGCTCGAACGTTTGCTAGAACTTGAACATCAAGGCCTTAAGCAAATGATGCAAAGCTCAAACCGCCATATGGATATGTAGTATACCCAAACCACCTCAAGATGCAGAATTCAGCGTTTCACAGGTGCTTAATATCAAGGCGTTACTTTGTAAGAATGGCAGTCCCTTTTAAGAAGTAACAACGATGAGAGTAAGTGCCTGTGAAGCGCCCAACGGGTTGGTTTAAAAGCGATTTATACTGCGTTATTGATCTTAACAATAGAACCACTATTACTTGCAATCAATGCCTTGCCTAAATCGCTTTTAATTCCAACTGAAACTCACATCTTGAGGTGGTTTGGGTATATATTAATCAGCTTAATGAAAATCGAGTAAGAAGCCGACTTTTTTAAGGTATTTTTGCTCTTGCTGTAAGTCAGCTAAAAGCAAGGTATGTTCTTTAAGCCACTTATTGTGAAACTTTAAGAACATACTATTTTGCTTGGCTGTTACCTCAAGCTTAAAGCCTTGGTCAGTAATGCGCTTTTGATTTAGCAGTACTGCTAAACGCAAAATCACAATGAGCTGTAATATTTCATAATGCTGCATGGTATGCAGTGCTGGAAAATCTTCTAAACGGATCTTTTTACGATAAAAACGGATCATACAGCTAAGAAGTGTTTGTTGTTGCTGTGTAAAGCCAGGTAATTGGCTGTTCGCCACGATATAGGCACTGTGTTTATGTAACCCCGAAGAATTAACCCCTAAACCAATTTCATGCAGCTGTGCAGCCCAATCCAGTAAATTTATGTGATCAGAGTCAGTCAGGTGCCATGTTTCTCTTACTTGTTCGAATAGCCACTTTGCGGTTGTTGAGACGCGATTAGCATGCTCTTTATCTATGGCATTGCGCTCAGATAGGTTCGCTATGGTATTTGTGCGAATATCCTTATGGGCGAGTTTTTGCTGCATTTCATGAAGCAGGCCTTCACGCAGTGAAAAGTCGCTATATTGCATCGCTTCGATGTTAAACAGTCTAAATATGGCAATTAAAATAGCTAAACCACCACAAATACTCACTTGCCGCTCAGGCGTAAGACCTTCAATTTGCAGCGCTTGTATTTGTTTTGCAGCAATAAACTGGGTTTTTAATTCTAATAATCGCTCTAAAGTAATTAGCTCTTGCTCTGCATCGTTTGCATTGATCATGGCAAGGATAGATTTAATCGTGCCTGATGTTCCCACCACTGATTGCCAGCCAGCTGATAAGTAATTTGCAAAGATCACTTCGAGTTCTTGCTCTGCGCGAACTTCGGCTTTGGCAAAGCGCTTAGCTGTGATTTGTCCATCTGCAAAAAACTGCTTGGTATAGCTGACACAGCCCATGTTGCGGCTAGCGAGTAGTTTGTGTTTAAAGTGTTTACCAATGATGAGTTCAGTACTGCCGCCGCCGATATCAATGACTAAGCGGTTTTCATCGTGATGAATATAATGGGCAACACCTTGGTAAATTAAACGTGCTTCTTCTTGCCCTGATATTACTTCGATTGGGTAAGGAAACACTTTACTTGCTTGCGTTAAGAATGAATGAATGTTTTTCGCGCGGCGCAATGTGTACGTGGCGGCCACTTTGACATTCTCAAGGGGAAAGTCCTGCAAGGTAATGGCAAATTGTTTGAGAATGGCTAGTGCGCGCTCAATAGCTTCTTGGCTTAAATGATTTTTATCATCTAAACCGTCAGCTAAATAAACGCGCTGTTTTTCTTTGTGTAAGATTTGCAAAGAGCCATCGACCTCTCTTGCCACCACTAAATGAAAACTGTTTGAGCCTAAATCAACGGCAGCAATTGAGGGATAATCATTCATTATTGTAGTTACTTTCCCATTTCTTAAGGTGGTCATAAATGGCAATTTGCGAGCGAATTTTTTTACGATTGCCACGGCGCACATAGCTGTTTTTTTGTTCGCTATCGATTATGCGTGCTTTTGATCTATCTTTAAACTGTAGCTCAAGGATATCAATAATCAGCTGTTTTAATTTTTCATTATAAATCGGAGTGGCTACTTCAACGCGGTGATCAAGATTTCGGGTCATCCAGTCTGCCGATGAAATATACACTTTTTCGTCACCATTATTATGAAACACCATCACCCGAGGGTGCTCTAAAAAACGGTCAACGATACTAATAATACGAATATTATCGTTCACGGCAGAGGGCACTAAGGAACACATACCACGCACAATAATGCGAATTTTTACGCCGCGTCTTGCAGCAAAATAAAGATGATCAACCAGCTCTTTATCAACTAGGTTGTTTATTTTTAGTGTAATTCGGCCAGCTTTTCCGTGCTCTACATTGGTAATTTCGGCATCAATTAGCGACATAATAGTTTGTCGTGCGTTAACTGGCGAAATCATTAAATGGTCAAATTGAAATGGTCGGTAACTACTTTCGATAAACTTAAACACGCTATCGCACTCTTCACTAATGCCTTCATGCTTGGTGAATAAGCTAAAGTCCGTGTAGATTTTGGCGGTTTTTTCATGGAAGTTACCCGTGCCTATATGGGCATACTTCACGATGTTATTCTTTTCTTTACGGTGAATAACGCATAGCTTACTGTGCACTTTCAGCGCAGGAATACCAAAAATCACTTTAACCCCAGCGTTACTCAAGGTTTTTGCCCATTCAATGTTGTTCTGTTCATCAAAGCGCGCTTTCAGCTCAACCATTACGGTTACATGCTTACCATTTTTTGCCGCATTAATTAGTGTAGAAACAAGGCGAGATTGACTTGCAACGCGATAAATATTGACCTTTATTTGGGTTACATCTGGGTCAAACGCAGCTTGGCGCACAAACTCAAGTAAATGGTTAAAGGTGTGATAAGGGTAATACAGCAACACATCTTGCTCAGAGATAGCATCAAACACACTTGAGTGATTGTTAAAGGCTGTGCTTTGTAATGCAGGCAGTGGTTTGTTTTCTAAATACTGACGACCAACATTTGGAAACGCAATAAAATCGCGGAAGTTACGATAACGACCGCCGGGGATCAGTGCATCATGTTGGCTTATGTTAAGGCGCTTTTTCATCACTTTAAGCATTTCATCAGGCATGCTCTCGTCATAAACAAGGCGCACAGGCTCAGCAGAAATACGTTGTTTTAGGCCTTTCGACATTTTATCGAGTAAACCTTCTTCGAGTTCATCATCTAAATTGTACTCGGCATCGCGGGTCAGTTTGATGGCATAACATTGAATATCATCAAAGCTAAAAAAGCTGCTAAATACATCGCGAATAAAGTAGGCAATGATGTCATCAAGCATCACAATGGTTTTGTGGCGACGTGTTTTCTCAGGCGGCAAAATAACAAAGCGTGAGACGCGGTCAGTAGGCACCTCCATCATGGCATAATGACTTTTTTGATTGGTCATCTCGACAAACAAATAAGTCATGGTGTCGTTAATTTGATCTGAGTAGTCTTTCTTTTCAGAGAGCAAAATCGGCAAAATGTGTTGCAGTACATTGTCGTGGAAAAACTTTTTCAGCCAGGTTAAATGAAATTCAGATAACTTCTCTGGTAGCTCTACGTGAATATTATGCTCGTTTAAATCATTCAAAATATCTTTATGAATTTGATTAAATTTTTTGCCAAGCTGGAGCACTTTACTCTGGATTTGATGGAGTAGGATCTCATCTTCATCAAAGTTCGCATCAGGAATTTTATTAAGTAAAATTCGGCGTTTTACATCGGCAACACGGACACGGAAAAACTCATCCATGTTGTTTGAGTAAATACCTAAAAAGCGCATGCGCTCAATAATCGGGTTCGATTTATCTTTGGCTTCTTGCAGCACGCGTTCATTAAATGACAGCCAACTTAGCTCTTTGGCAAAGTAATTGATGGCTTGAGAAGAAGAATGTGATGCGTTCATCTGGTTTTCCAACGTTTATAGCTAGTTAGAATATAGAGGATGCAGATGACGTTTATGTGACGTACTTATCACTTTTATGACATACATGTCAGTTTTGTGACATGCATGCCGCTTTTTTAAAGTTCAAAATATCCCTATAAACTTGTGTGTTACGCGTCCTCAATATCAACAATTAGGTCTGTAGTGATAGACTCAAGTGCGCTAATTACTTCGTCTTTGTTCATACCAATCGGTAAAGCAACGGTGGCAACAGCACTAAAAATAGGCACACCCCAGTTAGGTGCACTTTGTTGTTTTGAATTGAGGTGAGTGATATTCGCCCCTTTATGACGAATAACGCTGGCTAGCTCTTGTACAATGCCTGGTCTATCATTGCCAGTGATAACAAAATTAATTTGCTCAGATTTTTCTTCAGGCAGCGTCTCGGTGCCGCGTTCGATTCTAACCTCTAAATGCGGCAGGCTATGTAACGCATCTTGTAATTCTTGTAAGTGTTCTTCAGGTACTGCTGCTTCAATGATCCCTGCAAAATGCCCTGCAAGGTGGCTTAAATTACTGCTTAACCAGTTGCCGTGGTGGCTTAGAATTGTGGCTGAAAGGTCTTCAACTAGGCCGGGTTTATCTGGCCCCAAAATAGTAATTACTAACTGCTTCATACTTAAATCTCTATAAAAATGCCTCTGAAAAATGCAATAAAAGGAAGGAGGCGTTGGTTAAAAATGATTCTTATTGTTGAAAAAATAAGTCTTCTTGAGTATTGATGCTGTTTTATTGTTTGTCCAATTTTTTCCATATAGTTATAAAAAATTAGATATAACAGTTTGTTAGCTTGTTAATTTAGGACTTTTAAAAGCGCTTACAATTGTCGTAAATTGGTCATTTTTTAACTTTAAACTTCGTTCCTGAAAAGCTTGCTTTATTACACTGAATTATGACGTTTGTAACATTACTGTCATCTTGGTGAAATATAATTCGCGCAACGTTAAGATTTAAGGGTGTTTTGATGACTTCCAATCCGAATAAACCTACCTTTCATACGGATAGAAGCCGTCTATTTAAAGACAGGTTTGCCAAGTGGGGTATTTCCGCAGGTGGCGTAATGGTGCTAGTAGCACTGTTACTCATATTCTTTTACCTTCTTTATGTTGTTCAACCTATTTTTGAATCAGCAAAAGTAGAAACACGTAACAGTGTAAAACTACAAAATGCGTCAGAAGTTGTTGGCCTTGGCATTGAAGAGCAAACAGAGGTTGCCTTTTTACTCGGTGAAAAAGGTAGCGTGGACTTTTACAATGTTGAAAAAGAACATTTTGGTAAAAAGATCACCACTCTTAATGCTGAATTACCTAGCGATGTAAGCAGCTTTGCAAGCTCTGCACCGTTTCAAGGTCAATATGCGTACGGTTTAGAAAATGGTACGGTTGTTGTGGTTGCACCTAAGTTTTTGGTGACATTCCCAAATAATCAACGCCAATTAACACCTCGATTAGACTACCCGCTCGGTGATATGGCGCTTGAAGTTGATGATCAAGGCGCAGCAATCACTAAATTTGCGTTTAGCCACTATGAAGATAAAACGGCTGTTGTTGCTTTAACTGCTGACAAGCGCGTTTTATTCAGCAGTTTTGTCGGTGAAGAAAACATGTTCACTGGCGAAGTTGAGTGGAATGTTGAGCGAACTGAGCTTGATATCGAAGGTCGTGTGGATGAGCTATTAATCTCACCTGATACAACACGTACGTTCGTTCGCTCTGCAAATCAAATTTACGTATACGATACGCGTTACCCTTCTGAAGTTGAGCAAATCCAACTGCTTGCAGCTAACGAAGAAAACGCGAACCTAGTTTCAACTCAGTTATTAGCGGGTGCTAACTCACTGATGCTTGCTAACGATAATGGTGAAGTATCTCAGTGGTTTGAAGTAAACACGGAAGAGGGACGTGAGTTCCAAAAGATCCGCGCTTTTGAAACCAGCAAACAATCGAAACTAAATATTTTCACTGAGTTCTACCGTCGTACGTTCTTCACAGCGGGTGCTAACGGTGAGCTTGGTATTTATTACACAACCAGCGACGCAAAACTGTGGCAAGGTAAAGTAAGTGATGGTCCAATTCAAAACTTTGCAATTGCACCTCGTTCAAATGCGGCGCTAGTACTTGCAGATGACGCATTAAAAGTAATCGAAATCCATAACGAACACCCAGAAGTAACGTGGTCTGCGTTATGGCAAGAAGTATGGTACGAAGGTTACCCAGAGCCGGGTTATATCTGGCAATCAACCTCTGCCAGTGATGACTTTGAATCTAAGTTTTCATTAGTGCCAATTTCATTCGGTACGATTAAAGCAGCTTTATATGCGATGCTGTTTGCAGTACCTATTGCGCTTTCAGCTGCGATTTACACAGCGTACTTTATGTCGAGTGAATTACGTAAAGTGGTTAAGCCGACTGTAGAAATCATGGAAGCATTACCAACAGTAATCTTAGGTTTCTTAGCCGGTCTTTGGTTAGCACCATTAATTGAAGAGCATTTACCAGCGATTGTCGGATTATTAGTATTATTACCAATTGGTATCTTATTAACCGCATTCGGCTGGAACAAGCTACCGGCGTCAATTCGTCACCGTGTTCCTGAAGGTTCGCACTCTATTTTACTTATTCCAGTGGTTATCTTTATTGGTTGGTTATCGTTTGCGATGAGTAACTCAATTGAGCTTTGGATGTTTGACGGTAATGTGCGTCAGTACCTAACCAATGAATTAGGTATGACATTCGACCAACGTAACTCGTTAGTTGTTGGTATTGCGATGGGCTTCGCTGTTATCCCAACTATCTTCTCAATTGCGGAAGATGCGGTATTCAGTGTTCCTAAGCACTTATCAAATGGTTCATTAGCACTCGGTGCAACGCAATGGCAAACATTGGTTCGCGTAGTACTACTAACAGCAAGCCCGGGTATATTCTCGGCAGTAATGATGGGTCTTGGCCGTGCTGTAGGTGAAACAATGATTGTACTAATGGCAACAGGTAATACACCTATTATGGACTGGAGTATCTTCCAGGGTATGAGAACACTTGCAGCGAATATCGCGGTAGAAATGCCAGAGTCTGAGGTAGGCAGCTCGCATTATCGCATTCTATTCTTAGCAGCATTTGTACTATTCATATTCACATTCGTTTTCAACACAGTGGCTGAGTTTGTTCGTCAGCAACTGCGTGAAAAATACAGTTCAATGTAGGTGGAGAGACACGACATGGTAAAGCAGTGGTTTAAGTCTGGTTCTCCTTGGATTTGGATGACCGGCGGTGCGGTAAGCATCAGTTTAATCTCGGTTCTTGGCTTATTAGCCATGATTGCTTGGAAAGGTTTAAGCTTTTTCTGGCCATCAGAAGTAGTGCAACTTGAGCTGCAAGGCTCAGTTGCTAAACAAACAGTGATCGGTGAAGTTTATGACCGTGAGCTAGTTGCAAAATCACGTATTGAGGCGACGGGCGTTGATTTATCTCACTACGACAAAGAGCAACTAGAGCGCTTACTAATCAAAACAGGTAACCGTGAGTACGTTGATCTCGATTTCCGTTGGGTATTAGAGACAGATATCACATCGCGTACAGCGCCAGCTGAACTTGCAGTATTCGAGCGTAGCAAAAACGGTAACTTTTACGGTTATGTAGAACAGGTTATTAAAGACGGTGAAGTTATTACAGATAACAAAATCGAGGTACTTTATGATCTTGTTGACCGTGCAGTTGACCTAAACGACCAAGCACTCGATTTACAAAATGGTGATATTGGTCATATCAACTATGAACTTGAGCGCTTGCGCTTAAAAGAAAAAGCGTATCAGCTTGATAACGAGTTGACGGACGAACGTGTTGCTGAGCTTGCACAAACACGCGCTGAGCTACGTGCTGAATATGCCGTGCTAGAAAAACAGTTATTTGCACTTCGTAAAGAAGCAAAGCGTGACCAAGTAACTGTTAAAGACATGCGCGGTGAAGTGGTTACTTTACCTCTGTATCAAGTTCTTGATGTGTGGTTCCCAAATGACATGGGCTTCTTCGCTAAGCTAGGCCACTACTTTGTACAACTTGGTAAGTTTGTAGCGGATGACCCGCGTGAGGCAAACACTGAAGGGGGTGTATTCCCGGCGATTTTCGGTACTGTGTTCATGGTATTACTGATGGCAGTGATTGTTACGCCGTTTGGTGTGGTTGCAGCGATTTACTTACATGAATACGCAGCAAAGAATGCCGTTACTAAAATGATCCGTATCGCGGTAATCAACCTTGCGGGTGTACCTTCAATTGTATACGGTGTATTTGGTCTAGGTTTCTTTGTATATATGCTAGGTGGCAGTATTGACCAATTGTTCTACCCAGAATCATCGCCAAGTCCAGTATTTGGTACGCCAGGTGTGATTTGGTCAGCATTAACGCTAGCAATTTTAACGCTTCCAGTTGTTATTGTTTCAACGGAAGAAGGTTTATCACGTATTCCAAGCACGGTTCGTCATGGTTCATTAGCACTTGGCGCAACAAAAGCAGAAACGCTATGGCGCATCATCATTCCGATGGCAAGCCCTGCGATTATGACAGGTTTAATCTTAGCGGTTGCGCGTGCAGCCGGTGAAGTAGCACCACTTATGCTTGTTGGTGTTGTTAAGATGGCGCCAACACTGCCTCTTGACGGTAACTTCCCATACGTTCATTTAGATAGAAAATTTATGCACTTAGGTTTCCACATTTATGATGTTGGTTTCCAAAGCCCTAACGTAGAAGCGGCACGTCCGCTGGTATATGCCACGGCATTCTTACTGGTATCAGTAATTATCGCCCTGAATATCACCGCGATTGGTATTCGTAACCACTTACGCGAAAAGTTTAGAGCTCTTGAGCATTAATACAGAATTTTTATAGGTAGACAGAGATGATTACAGTTGCACCACAAGTAAACCAAGCGAAAAGCGCGGCAAAGCTAGATTTAGATAACCTAACTGCAGAGCAAACAGCGTTAGAGATTAAAAACTTAGATCTATACTACGGTGATAAACAAGCGCTTAGCGGCGTAAATATGAACATCCCGAAAGGTCAGGTAACAGCGTTTATCGGTCCGTCAGGCTGTGGTAAATCAACACTTTTACGTTGTATCAACCGTATGAACGACCTAGTTGATAGTTGTCGTATTGAAGGTGAGATCTTATTACACGGCCACAACATCTACGATAAGAGTGTTGATGTTGCAGCATTAAGACGAAATGTTGGGATGGTATTCCAACGTCCTAATCCATTTCCAAAATCAATCTACGAAAATGTCGTTTATGGCCTACGCTTACAAGGTATTAAAGAAAAGCGTAAACTAGACGAAGTGGTTGAACAATCTTTACGTGGCGCGGCGTTATGGGATGAAGTTAAAGACCGTTTACACGATAGTGCATTTGGCCTATCGGGTGGTCAGCAACAGCGTCTTGTTATTGCTCGCTCAATTGCTATCGAGCCTGAAGTACTACTTCTGGATGAGCCTACATCGGCACTAGATCCAATTTCTACTTTAGTTATCGAAGAGCTAATTAACGACTTAAAGAATAAGTTTACCGTGGTAATTGTTACTCACAACATGCAACAAGCTGCTCGTGTATCAGACCAAACTGCGTTCATGTACATGGGTGAGTTGATTGAGTATTCAGATACCAATACGTTATTTACAACACCAAGCAAGAAGAAAACAGAAGACTACATTACAGGCCGTTACGGTTAGTCAATAAAGTCACTTGGTACCGTAAACGAAATTTATAGAGGTAGACAATGGAACATAATATCAATAAACACATTTCGGGCCGCTTTAATGAAGAGCTTGAAAATGTGCGTAACCATGTATTAAACATGGGAGGTTTAGTTGAACAACAACTAAACAGTGCACTTGATGCTGTTAGCAATGGCGATGCAGATCTGGCACAAAAAGTTCGTGAGAACGACTATAAAGTAAATGCAATGGAAGTGAACATCGATGAAGAATGCACACGCATTATCGCTCGTCGTCAGCCAGCTGCCAGTGACTTACGTCTTGTAATTGCCATTGCTAAAACAATTGCTGATTTAGAGCGTATTGGCGATGAAGCTGAGCGTATTGCTAAAGTTGCGCTGGACTCATTCACAAAAGATCAGCAAGACCTACTGGTGAACATTGAAAACATGGGTCGCCAAGTATCAAAAATGCTTCATGATGTACTTGATGCATTTGCACGTATGGATGTGCAATGTGCGTTTGAAGTACATAAAGAAGATGCCAAAGTTGACCGTGAATACGAAGCAATTACCCGTCAAATCATGACATATATGATGGAAGATCCACGCTCAATCCCGAAAATTATGGATTTAGTGTGGTCAGTACGCTCTTTAGAGCGTATCGGCGACCGTTGTCAAAATATTGCTGAGTACATCATCTACTTTGTAAACGGCAAAGATATTCGTCATACATCTCAAGCAGATATCGAAAAGTCGCTGTAATTTTAACCGCAACTTTTCATTATTAAACCGAGCGGCCTTTGGCCGCTTTGTCTATTATTGCTGATGTAAGGCAGAAAAAGCGTTCACAATCGAACACAATGCTGTAAAATTCGCAGCTGCCAAAGCATACTAATTTATAAAGGGTCAGTTATGCCTACAAATGCATTTTTAGGGGTATTTGCTAAATCTCCTATTAAGCCTATGGAAGATCACATTAAGAAAGCACATCAAGCAAGTAAAGCATTGATCCCTTTCTTTAATCACGTTTTCAAAGAAGAGTGGCAAGAAGCGGAAGAAATCCGCCTAAACATTCGTAATTTAGAGCGTGAAGCTGATGAAATGAAACGTAACATTCGCCTTCAACTACCACGTGGCTTATTCATGCCAGTTGAGCGTACCGATTTGCTAGAGCTTGTTACTCAACAAGACAAAATTGCTAATAAAGCAAAAGATATTGCAGGTCGTGTAGTTGGTCGTGAGATGACTATTCCTACCGAAATCCAAGCAGATTTCCTTGCTTATGTAACTCGTTGTGTTGATGCAACTAAACAAGCATCAAAAGCAATCAATGAGCTAGATGAGCTTCTTGAAACGGGCTTCAAAGGTCGCGAAGTGACTTTAGTTGAGAAAATGCTCGTTGAATTGGACGCAATTGAGCAAGACACGGATGACATGCAAATCAAAATTCGCCGTCAATTGCGCGCCGTTGAAAATGAACTTAACCCAATCGACGTGATGTTCTTATACAAGATCATTGAATGGGTAGGTGACTTAGCTGATATTGCTGAGCGCGTAGGTTCTCGTCTTGAGCTGATGTTAGCTCGTTAATTAAAAATCAGTTCATACGAAAAAAATTAAAGGTTCACACAATGGATATCATTGCAAATTACGGCACGTTACTCGTTTTAACTGCCGCCGCAGTCGGTTTCTTTATGGCTTATGGTATTGGTGCAAATGACGTTGCCAATGCGATGGGTACATCAGTAGGTTCAAAAGCACTTACAATTAAGCAAGCTATCATCATCGCGATGGTGTTTGAGTTCGCAGGCGCATACCTTGCCGGTGGTGAGGTTACATCAACGATCCGTAAAGGGATTATCGATGCGACCCCATTTATGGACGTACCTGAGTTAATGATACTCGGTATGATCGCCGCGTTATTCGCTGCAGGTAGCTGGTTATTGATTGCCTCGTTCTTAGGCTGGCCGGTTTCAACTACTCACTCAATCATTGGTGCCATCATTGGTTTCGCATTGGTTGCGGTAGGTAGCGAAGCAATCCAATGGAACAAGGTAATGGGTATTGTAGGTAGCTGGATTGTTACCCCTGCTATCTCTGGTTTTATTGCTTATTTGATTTTCATGAGTGCGCAAAAGCTAATTTTTGACACTGACGCACCTCTTAAAAATGCTAAGCGCTACGTGCCTGTATACATGGGTCTAGCGGGCTTTATCATGTCTCTTGTAACAATCAAGAAAGGCTTGAAGCACATTGGTATCAACTTAGGTTCATTTGAAGGTTACATGCTTTCTATCGCGATCGCCGTGGTTGTTGCAATCATTGGTAAATTCGCTATTTCACGCCTTAAGATTGACCCTAAAGCTGACAAGAAAATGCAATTCAACAACGTTGAGAAAGTGTTCGCGGTACTTATGGTACTAACAGCATGTTGTATGGCATTCGCACACGGTTCAAACGACGTTGCTAACGCGATTGGTCCACTAGCAGCTGTTGTAAACATTGTTGAGCACAACGGTGAAATCGCTAAGAAAGCGGCTATTGCATGGTGGATTTTACCATTAGGTGGTTTAGGTATTGTTGCTGGTCTTGCTATCTTAGGTAAGAAAGTAATCAAAACAATCGGTGAAGGTATCACCCACTTAACACCTAGCCGTGGTTTTGCTGCTGAGCTTGCTGCAGCTTCTACAGTTGTTATCGCATCAGGTACTGGTTTACCTATCTCTACTACACAAACACTTGTTGGTGCGGTATTAGGTGTTGGTATGGCACGCGGTATTGCGGCACTTAACATGGGTGTTGTAAGAAACATTGTAGTTTCTTGGGTAATTACGTTGCCAGTTGGCGCAGCCCTTGCTATTGTTATTTTCTACGTACTGAGAACTGCCTTCGGGGTATAAAAAAGTACTAAAAGACTTTTAGCTTGAAAAGATCTCAATGCCTTAGGTGTTGGGGTCTTTTTATTTTCAGGTAGAGTATGAATAACTTACCAAGTATTAAACAACTACAATATTTATTAGCAGTCCACCAACATCAACATTTTGGCCGCGCAGCAAGCGCCTGTTTTATTGGTCAATCAACCTTAAGTAGTGCAATTCAAAACTTAGAAGAAACCCTAGGTTGCCAACTTATTGAGCGCGAAAACCGCAGCTTAATGTTTACTGCAATTGGTGAAGAGGTTGTCGAAAAAGCACGTAAGATCATTGACGACACCTTAAGTTTAAAAGAGCTGACGAAGAGCTTTTTAACGCCATTAAGCGGCACACTCACGCTTGGTGTGATCCCGACGATTGCCAGCTTTATTGCTGCGCCGTTATATCATTTCTGCAAACAAACATTTACCGAGCTAGAGCTAGTTTTGGTTGAAGATACCAGTGACAAACTACTCGATAAGCTAGAGCATGGGCAAATTGATATGGCGTTGCTCGCGTTACCGTATGACACTGAAAAGTTTCATACTCAAGTCCTTGCGAAAGATCACTTCAGCCTAGTGCATCATAAAGATTACACACCCGCAGATGGCGTGGAAGACTTTAATCTTTTACCGGATGCGAGTGTGTTCTTGCTAGAGCGTGAGCATTGTATGACTGGCCACGCACTCAGTGCTTGTCACTTGAATCGCTCAAGCTGTATTAACCCATTTGAAGCGGCAAGCTTACATACCTTATTAAGTATGGTTGAACACCAGCTTGGTGTTACTTTCTTACCGCAGATGGCAATTAACGCTGGTATTTTAGATAAAAAAGATATGGTTGCTACGCCATCACAAGGCGATGCATACCGAGATATTGGTATCGTGTGGCGTAAAACAACAGGCCGGATCAGAGATTTTAGGCTGTTTAGCCAGCAGCTAGAGCTGTTTCTGAATAAGCAGTGTAGCTTAGACGGTCAATGCGACTAATGATAAAAAACCCCAAATAAAAAATATTTGGGGTTTTTTATTATTTAAGCAAACTATTTTTTTCCTTCCCTCGACTAACATAATAACAAAACCATTAAAGGCAGATCAGATGACGAGGCTAGCGTGTTTTTTCAATCACTTGAGACACTAATTGCTAAAGCGCAACAGGGCAATAAACGGGCGTGGTTGAAATTAGTCAAGCAGCACGAAACACAGGTATATAACTATTGCCTAAGGATGTTAAGTCACCCTGATGATGCAATGGACTTAATGCAAGAAGTGTTTATTTCTGTGTATAAGAGCTTACCGAGTTTTCGTGGTGAATCGAGTTTTAACACTTGGCTTTATCAAATTGTGCATCGGCGTAGTGTTGAATATTACCGCTGCCGTAAGCTGCATCAAGGTTTGGACGCCGTACCAGAAGAAAGCTGTGAGCGCAGTGAGTTAGAAACCAATCAACTGCAATCTGAGCAGCATCATGAACTTAAAGAAATGATGAACAATTTACCCTGGGAGCAACGCTTGGTGGTGGAGTTAAAGTTTTTTCAGCACTGTACGTTTGAAGAAATAGCTGAGCAATTAGGTATTTCAACCAATACAGCTAAATCAAGACTATACAGTGCGCTTGGTAAGTTAAAAGTGCATTTGGAGGCCGTAGATGGCTAATTTAGATTCATTATTTACCGCATGGTTAGAAGGCGAAAGCCTAACTGATGAGCAAATTGCGTTACTTCAAGCCGATGCTGAGTATGCATTAATGATGAACAATGCAATGCAGTGGCAACAACAAAGTCACCACTATGAAACAGTACCTGTACCAAACTGGGATCGAGAATCCACGATGCCCAAAGTGCAAAAAACGAGTTTGTTTTTTGGTTCTGGGATGTGGGCAGTAGCTGCATCAATTGCATTTTGCGCGTGGATTTTTGTTAGTAATCCACAGCAAGGAAACCAGCAGTTACTCGAACAAGTGGCTAAACAAACCAATTTATTAGAGTCACAACAAAAGCAAATTGATCAGTTGCAAAACATCATCACTGCGCAAAACGAAGTGCAGCAACAGCAGATGTATCAACTGGCCAAAGAAGCAATTAAAACCGGGCGAGTAGAGCGCCAAGAAGATATTGCCAGCGTGCTGGCTTATATCAAAACACAGCGCGCCCAAGATCAAGCGTACTTACGTATGCAGTTAAATGATTTAGCTGAGCAAGTGGACGGCAGGCCAATGCCAACCGTTGCCAACAATTTGGAGTATTAAGATGTCAAAATACAAATCAACCACGGCTGCCTTATTGCTTTGCACAGCAGTAAGCGTACAAGCACAAGCAAGTGATGAATTAGATAAAATTCAGCGTGAAGTCGGGATCATGGAAAAAATCCTCACAGCAGCATTAAAACAAGACACCGATAACAAGGTAAGAAACGTATCATCAAGTTATTTACAGCATCAAGGTGTGGTGTTTAGCTTTGACGTAAGAGGCGGCTCACGCTGGTCTACCGTGTTTGCGTCAGTGCCTGATGCACCGCTTCCACCCATGCCAGATATCGATTTTGAAGAGCTAACTGAAATCGAAGTGCTAGGCGAACATGTGCAAGTGATCAGCGATGCGGTGGTCGTAAAAACGCAAGAAGCTTATCAGCAGGCCATGGAAGTGATGCGTGAAAGTGCAGAGCGAGTGCGTGAAGTTGCCGAGCAAGAGCGCGATGTGAGCCGTGAAATCCGTGATCTTGAACGTGAAAAGCGTGATCTTGAGTTTGATCGTCGCCACGATAAAGATGCCAAAGAGCAAGAGCTCGAAAAACGTAAACAAGCACTGCAAGCATCAATTAAAGAGCTTGAGAAAGAGCAGCAAAAGCTGTCTTTAAAACAGCAAGAAATGCGCAAAGAGTTAGCTGAGAAAAAACAAGCTCGTGTGAAAGAGCAACAACAGCAGTTGGCTGCTTTAGCTAAGCAAGTAGATAAAAGCTTATCACTGACCTTATGTGATTATGGTAGCGGTTTAAGAAGTCTGCCTAACGATGAACATGTGAGCTTTATCATTCGCGGTGTGAGTGAAGGTAAGGGTGAGCTGGTTAAAGTATTTAAAAAGTCAGATATCAAAAAGTGCGTGGTTGGCGATATAAAAGCCGCACAACTTATCGACAAGGCATCAAGTTATCGCTTTTAAATTCTCCCAACTAAAAAGCAGCCTAAAGAGGCTGCTTTTCATTCATTGAAAATGGTTTTAAGTCAGGTAAAAATAACAAATAAACCCACACGACTAAGTTAAAGTAAGGGATTAAACCTAGCCCTGTAAATATTTTCACCGGATACCCCTTAAAGGTCGCATTACGGTAACATTGATACGCTATCCCTAGATTCACAATCAGCAACAAAACGATTAGTTGTGTCATCACTTTTCTCCTTTATACCGTCAATACATGGACTTAACGATGTTAAGTTACATTCAGTATGTTTAATGTAATAAGTAATGTCATGTTTTTATTTGATAATCACCATAAAACCACGACATTTGTTCTTGCTGTGGATTAAAGTATAGATGAGTATTGTGAGTATGGAAGCTTAAAAACTAATAAAAAATGTTTAAAAATGTATCAGAACTAGGCTTTTTAATGTTAGCTAACTGTTAATTAAACAGATTATTTTCAGATATTTTTTTAAGTTCAGCGCTAATTTTTTCAACCGGTACAGGGCGGGCAATAAAGTACCCTTGACCATAGTCTATACCAATTTCTTTTAGTGCTAAGAATATATCTTTGTTTTCAACATATTCCGCTACAGAGCGCTTATCAAGCGAACGGCTAATATCATTGATCGCTTTTACAAGTGCTAAATCGATTGGGTCATTCAACATATCACGAACAAATGAGCCATCAATTTTTACATGCTGAGCCGGTAATTGTTTAAGGTAGTTGAAGGTACTAAAGCCGGTACCAAAGTCATCAATCGAGAAATGACAGCCTAAGCCGTTTAAACGCTCGATCATCGCACGGGTTGCAACCAGGTTATTGATACTCGCAGACTCGGTGATCTCAAAAATAATGCGTGTTGGTTCAACATTATATTCTTTTAAGCTCGATTCAATGTGCGGCAATAGGCGCTCATCTAAAAACGACTGTGCTGATAAGTTAATTGCGACTTGATTAAGCTCTGGGTACTCGGCAACGCTCTTAATGGCATTACGAATGACGCATTGATCCATTAAAAAGGTATCGTTTAAAAGCTCAAGCGCAGGAATAAACTGGTTGGGATAAATAAGCTCGTCATTCAACTTCAAACGTAATAGCGCTTCAAAATAAGCAACATGGCCGCGTTTGAAGTCCCAAATTGGTTGATAGTGTAGTTCGATTGCATCATGTTGTAATGCTTGGCGAATGCTATGACCCCACTCAAGACCAGCTTGTAAGCTGTTATGATGGCTATCTTCTTTTGAGTAACAGTGAACTAAGTTACGGCCTAAGCTTTTTGCTACATAAAGGGCGATATCAGCTTGTTTTAAACATTCACTTGGGTCGTTATTTTGCTCAGTGATTTGTGTTAAACCAATAGAGCAGCTAATTGAGTACTCTTGACCTTCGGAGTGAAAGCGGTGTTTTTCAATCGCCATACAAATACTTTCTGCCACCAAGTGCGCATCAAGTAAGTTAGTGTTTTTTAAGATCACGGCAAATTCATCACCACCGATGCGGCACACTAAATGCTCATCACTGATATTCGCAGTAAATAACTGGGCAACCTCTTTTAAAACGATGTCACCTTGTTGATGGCCTTTACTATCGTTAATGATTTTAAAGTGATCTAAATCGATATAGATGAGCGCATGCTCGGTATCTTTACTGGTGTATTTGGCCTTACAAATACGTTGTAACTGTTGGTCAAAGTAGTAACGGTTATGCAATTCAGTGAGCGTATCGTGTAAGGCTAAGTGACGAAGCTGTAGCTCAGCTTGCTTACGTTCATGAATGTTATCAATAGTGGCGGTAATGGTCGCAGAGTTTTGGCTGTTTTTAATCAGCTGTAAACGACACTCAACCCAAATAGCATTGCCATTTTTATGCTTAAGTTGGATCTCTACCTGTTGCTGTTGCTCACCACCATGCAAAATACTTTGAATTGTATCTTGCAGCTTTGTTTTGCACTCAGGCAAACAAAAATCAGTTAATGATTTCGCCAAGCTAGACTTAATGCCATAGCCCGTTAAGTGCTCCCAAGCTGGGTTAATAAAGCGAATATTTCCTTCTTGGTTAAACTCAAGTACCACCGTATTTAAATGTAATAAGATACGTTGGTGGGCAGAAAACAGCTCTTTATAGCGGCTTTGACTTTGGCTTAGTTGTTCTACTTTTTGTGCAAACTCTGCGTAGCTCACCATGAAATCTTCACGGCGAGCAGCGTGGTCACACACTTTACTCAATAATGAATGATCGTATGGGGCGCGAATAAAGTCAGTAACGCCAGAAAGTAATAACTGCTCTGCGTAATCTGCATCATTGTTATCAATGATGGTTACGATTGCTTGCTTAGGGTTGTGTTGTAATATTTCGCTAATTAACCCCGCCGCAGTATCTGAATGAGACTCGGTGGCGTCAATCAATACAATGGCAAACTTCTGTTGTAGATAGGTAGCAAGCGTCGCTTTTGTTGAGGTGGTATGGGTTATCGCGAAGCTAAGTTTTAGCTGTTCGCTGATATCCTTTGCCTTACGGTTATCGGTTTCAAGCAGTAATAAATTAAGGCGACTACTTTTTTCAAGGTGTGTTGATAACACGTTGGCAAGCACTTGCGGCAACATATCTTGGCGTTCAAATGGAAGAACAGCATCAATGCCATAGCTTCGTGCAGTGGTTTCGGCTATACGTTCACAATAGATTGGTGGAGTAAGTAAAATAGGTGTGTTTTTTGGGGTTTTCAATAGCCCTGAACGGATCATGCGCGAAAAGCGCCAACCATCAATCTTACCGACTTCAAGGCCTGTAATGATAATATCCACCGGGTGGCTTTTGAGAATTTTTAGCGCATCTTGAGAGTCACTGGCTTCGATAAACATGAAAACATTAAGCTTGTTTAATGTCGACTTAATAGTCTCACGCTCAGCAACGCTTGCGTTCAAAATTAGCAGCTTTAACTGCTTGGCCATGGCGCTACTACCTCTTACTTAAACCATGTTTAGTGAATAAGCTAGAATAATGACATTTTGCCTAATCTACAAGCAAACTTTACCCAAAAGCGGTTAATAAGTACTTAAGTTTGTAATCCTTTAAGCTTGTACGAAGTTGGCACAGGGCTTTGCTTGAGGTGGTGGGCGTATCAGAGTAAACTTGGCGCGTTTTTATTAATGAGAGATATGCTCTATGCGCGTAGCTGATTTTAGCTTTGACCTTCCTGATGAATTAATTGCTCGTTTTCCGAAAGCAGATCGAACTAGCAGCCGTTTACTGACGCTTGATGGCCCATCAGGCCACCTTGAGCATAAAGTGTTTAGTGATATTTTATCGCTTGTTAATGAAAATGACTTATTAGTTTTTAATAACACTAAAGTGATCCCTGCGCGTATGTTTGGGCAAAAAGAATCGGGCGGTAAGCTTGAGGTGTTAGTTGAGCGCGTACTCGACGAGCACCGTGTGCTTGCGCATGTGCGAGCTAGCAAATCGCCAAAACCAGGCTCAAAAATCATTCTTGAAGGTAAAGCAGAAGCAACCATGGTTGCGCGTCATGGCGAGCTTTTTGAGCTTGAATTTGCCAAAGACGAAAATGTCCTCGATATCTTAAACGACATCGGCCACATGCCATTACCACCTTATATTGACCGCCCTGATAACGAGTCAGATCGTGAGCGCTATCAAACAGTTTATGGTGAAAAGCCAGGTGCCGTAGCCGCGCCAACAGCTGGCCTGCATTTTGATGATAAATTAATGGCGGCCTTAAAAGATAAGGGCATTAACATGGCGTTTGTGACTTTGCATGTCGGTGCGGGTACATTCCAGCCTGTGCGTGTTGACTCAGTTGACGAGCATGTTATGCACTCTGAGTACATTGAAGTGCCTGATGATGTGGTTAAAGCGGTAGCCGAAACGAAAGCGAAAGGTGGTCGCGTAATAGCCGTAGGTACTACCTCAGTTCGCTCGTTAGAGTCTGCTGCTAAAGTGCACGGCGGCAAATTAGATACTTACTTTGGTGATACCGATATCTTTATTTACCCGGGTTATCAGTTCAATGTGGTTGATGCCATGGTAACAAATTTCCACTTGCCTGAATCAACATTGATTATGTTAGTCAGTGCCTTTGCAGGCCAAGATAACATTATGGGTGCTTATCATACGGCGATAAAAGAACAGTATCGCTTCTTTAGTTATGGCGATGCGATGTTCTTAACGCGCAAATAACGATTATACCCAATAAAAAGCCCAGTTTTTGAACTGGGCTTTTTATTTTCGAATTTAGCCCAATTAATAGTAATAAACCTGCAAACAGGGTAGAATCGAGCGGTTAAATTATAGCTTGTTGGACTGTTTTTCCGACACTGAGGATAATATGAAATTTGAATTAGACCGCACTGACGGTAAAGCGCGCCGCGGCCGCTTGATTTTTGAACGTGGCGTTGTAGAAACCCCTGCATTTATGCCGGTAGGTACTTACGGCACAGTTAAGGGCATGACCCCTGACGAAGTAAAAGATACTGGCGCGCAAATCTGCTTAGGTAACACTTTCCATTTAATGTTACGTCCTGGCACAGAAATCATTAAGCAGCACGGTGACTTACACGACTTCATGAATTGGGATCGTCCAATCCTAACTGATTCAGGCGGTTTCCAAGTATTCAGCTTAGGCGCAATGCGTAAAATCACAGAAGAAGGCGTGATGTTCAGCTCACCAGTTAATGGTGAAAAAATCATGCTTTCGCCAGAAAAAGCGATGCAAGTTCAGCGTGATCTAGGCTCTGACATCGTAATGATTTTTGACGAATGTACGCCATACCCAGCGACAGAAAAAGAAGCGAAAGACTCTATGGAGTTATCACTTCGTTGGGCTAAACGCTCAAAAGAAGGCCATGGTGATAACCCAGCTGCGCTATTTGGTATTATCCAAGGTGGTATGTACCCTGAGCTTCGTGCACAATCACAAAAAGGCTTAGAAGAAATCGGCTTTGATGGTTATGCATTAGGTGGTTTATCGGTTGGTGAGCCGAAAAACGAGATGATCAATATTCTTGATCACTGTGCTTACAAAATGCCAGAAGACAAACCTCGTTACTTAATGGGTGTTGGTAAACCAGAAGACTTAGTTGAAGCGGTTCGCCGTGGTATCGATATGTTTGACTGTGTAATGCCTACGCGTAATGCCCGTAACGGTCACTTATTCGTTACTGGCGGCATTGTTAAAATCCGTAATGCAGTACATAAAACAGACACCGGTCCACTGGATCCTGAGTGTGATTGTCATACATGTAAAAACTATTCACGTGCATACTTGCATCATCTTGATAAATGTAATGAAATCTTAGGCGCACGTCTAAACACGATTCACAACTTACGTTATTATCAACGCGTGATGGAAGGCTTACGTAATGCCATCAGTAATGGCAAACTAGACGAATTTGTTGCAGATTTTTATGCACGCCGTGGTCAAGAAGTACCAGAGCTTGCAGATACATCAGATTAAATTTTTAGAAAAATTAAAGAGGAAGTGAAATGAGTTTATTCATCTCAAACGCCCACGCAAGTGCGGCAGGTGCAGCACCAGCAGGTGGTGGCATGGAAATGCTAATCATGTTGGGTATTTTCGGTCTGGTATTTTATTTCTTAATCTACCGTCCACAAGCTAAGCGTGTAAAAGAGCATAAAGCCCTAATGAGCGCAATGGCGAAAGGCGACGAAGTACTAACGCAAGGTGGTTTAGTAGGTAAGATTGCTAAAATCGCTGATGACAAAGACTTCATCGTGATTTCATTAAACGACCAAGCAGAAGTAACAGTTCAAAAATCAGCTGTTTCTGCAGTATTGCCAAAAGGCACTATGAAGTCGCTATAACAATAAAAATAAGGACTCACACGTGTTAAACAAGTTTCCATTATGGAAGTATTTACTTGTTCTTGTAGTGTTAGTCGTTGGTATTTTATATGCCTCACCTAACTTGTATGGCCGTGACCCGGCCATCCAAGTATCGGGCACTAAAGGTACTGATGCTGACCTCAGCGTACTCGATAAAGTAAATGCGACTCTCAAAGAACATAACGTTACTGTTAAATCAAGCAAACTTGAAGACGGACAAATCCTCGTTCGTTTTAAGAATGTTGAAGACCAACTAAAAGCGCAAGATCTACTGCGTGATTCCCTTAGTGAAGATTACATCTCAGCAATCAACATGGCGCCTGCTCAACCTGAGTGGTTAAAGTCTTTGGGTGGTAACCCAATGAAACTAGGCCTAGATTTAAGCGGTGGTGTTCACTTTACTATGGAAATCGACATGGCGACGGCGGTTGATACTCAGCTTGAGCAAATGGAACAAGATTTCAAAAGTGACTTACGTGAAGAAAAACTACGTTATCGCACCATTCGCCGTGTAGCGAATAGCGAGCGATTACGTGTTGAAATGCGTAACGAAGAAGATAAAAGCGCAGCAGAGCGTTTCTTATCAACACGTTACCCATTAAACGTATACGTTGATGATAGCAGCAGCGACAATGCTTTTTACGTGAGCATGAGCGAGCAAAAGTTAAAAGAAATTCGTGACTACGCTATCAAACAAAACGAAACGATTATCCGTAACCGTATTAACCAAATCGGTGTTGCAGAGCCTAACGTACAGCGCCAAGGTGCTGAGCGTATCATCGTGCAACTTCCGGGTGTGCAAGATACAGCGCGTGCAAAAGAAATTCTGGGTGCACAGCAACACTCGAATTCCGCGAAGTTGACGAGAACGCAGATGCAAGTGCTGCGCTGCAAGGTCGTTTACCGCCAGGTACAGAAATGATCATGGCGCGTGAAGGTTACCCTGTGGTACTTAAGCAACGCATCATTCTTGAAGGTAGTCATATTACTGGTGCGCAATCAGGCACAGATGAGTATCAACGTCCACAAGTTAGCATTACGCTAGACAGCAAAGGTGGCGCAAAAATGAATGCGTTCACTAAGCGTGCTATCGGTAAACGCATGGCAACGGTATTCATTGAATACAAGCCATCGGGTAAAACAGATGAAAACGGTAAAGCGCTTCCACCAATTAAAGTTGAAGAAGTAATTAACGTGGCAACCATTCAAGCTCGTCTTGACCGTTCATTCCGTATTACTGGTATCGATAACCCAGCTGAAGCACATAATCTAAGTTTATTACTTCGTGCCGGTGCACTTGTAGCGCCAATTCAAATTGTTGAAGAGCGCACAGTAGGTCCAAGCCTAGGTCAAGAGAACATCGAAGCGGGTATGACTGCGGTTGTGCTTGGTTTTGTGTTTGTACTTGTATTTATGCTTGTTTACTACAAAGGTTTCGGCATGGTGGCAAATTTGGCACTGGGCGCAAACTTAGTATTAATCGTCGGCGTAATGTCGCTTATCCCAGGTGCAGCGTTAACGCTACCGGGTATTGCAGGTATCGTATTGACCGTCGGTATGGCGGTTGACGCCAACGTACTTATTTTTGAACGTATTCGTGAAGAACTTGCTGATGGCCGTAGCCCGCAACAAGCTGTTCATTTTGGTTACGACAGCGCATTTAGTACGATTTTCGATGCTAACATCACAACGCTAATCGCAGCAGTGATCCTATTTGCAGTGGGTACTGGTCCTATTGCTGGTTTCGCAGTAACACTTGCGATTGGTATTATCACCTCTATGTTTACAGCCATTGTTGGTACCCGTGCGGTAATCAACTTATTCATTGGCGGTAAGCGTATTGAGAAGTTGTCGATTTAGGAGTCAGCATGCAAATTTTAAAACTCGGTGGTAAAACACTCGGCTTTATGAAGTTACGTAAGTTTGCCATGACAGTATCAACCTTGTTGATTTTGGCTTCTTTCGTATCGTTTTTTACTAAAGGCTTAAACTTCGGTCTCGACTTTACTGGCGGTACCGCTGTTGAAGTAGGCTTTACAGAGGCACCCGATCTTAAACAAGTACGTGATGCAATCACAGAAAGTGGTTTTGAAGATTTCTCGGTGCAGCTGTTTGGCTCAAGTAAAGAGATTTTAGTACGTCTTGCACCGCAAGGTGCAGGCGTTAAAGCAGAAGTTATTGGTAACCAAATCATTACGGCATTGCAAAAAATTGAGCCGACAGTAGAAATGCGTCGTATCGAATTTGTTGGCCCAAGTGTGGGTGAAGATCTAAAAGAGCAGGGTGGCCTTGCCATGTTAACTGCACTTATCTGTATCTTAATTTACGTTGCGTTTCGTTTTGAATGGCGATTTGCGGTAGGTGCGGTTTCAGCACTATTACATGACGTTATCATCACATTAGGTTTATTCTCAGTGCTAGGTCTTGAGTTTGACTTAACGATTCTTGCGGCGATTTTGGCAGTAATAGGTTACTCACTCAACGATACTATCGTTGTATCTGACCGTATCCGTGAAAACTT
Source organism: Pseudoalteromonas sp. T1lg122 (assembly GCF_002964825.1). Taxonomy (NCBI): domain Bacteria; kingdom Pseudomonadati; phylum Pseudomonadota; class Gammaproteobacteria; order Alteromonadales; family Pseudoalteromonadaceae; genus Pseudoalteromonas; species Pseudoalteromonas sp. T1lg122. Next base: position 227,626 of record NZ_PQCG01000033.1, on the reverse strand, counting down.
CCGTAAAGTGCGTGTTGATGACACGATTGAAATTATCGATATTTCATTAACGCAGACGTTAAACCGTACATTAGTTACTTCAATCACGACAATTTTAGTATTGATTGCATTGTTCGTATGGGGTGGTCAAACGATCCACGGTTTCGCAACTGCGTTACTATTTGGTGTGTTCATCGGTACTTACTCGTCTGTTTACGTTGCTTCAGCAGTAGCAATTGCAATGGGTGTAAGTAAAGAAGACTTAATTCCAGAAGTAATTGAAAAAGAAGGTGCGGATCTCGATCCTATGCCTTAATAAGTGATACAAAAAGAAACCGCCCTAATTAGGGCGGTTTTTTTATGGGAGATATTATGAAACACCTGATGTTTAGCGTGTTTATACTTTTAATGCTTAGTGCTTGTGACGATAAGCCTGAGCCAGAACAGACAGAAGTACAGCAAATACCTGAGGTAACACTTCAGCAGCAGTTTGACAGCTATAAAGGTTTAGCTTGGCAAGTTGTAGAGGCATTGCAAAATCAATCAACAACTCAGCAATTACAAGATTTGACGCTTAAGCTAATTACTTCATCAACAGGTTTGTTTTTAAACCTAAAAGCGCAGCTGCCAGAGTGTGAGGCAAGTTTGCATGCGTTGGCAGACGCAACCGAGTTTCAGCAACCGCAAAGTAATGACACAGACGCGTTAAAGAATGAAATCATTATCAACCTCGAGCCAAACCTTCCTGAGTTTGCTGCAGCAAGTTGCTATCATGCGCAGCAGTTATTACTTAATCCGCTTGCCGTCTATTCGCTAGCGCAACAAGCTGATTTAGCACAGAGTGATTACCAAAAAGCTAAATTAAAAATGACAGATAGTTTTGCTCGCATTAAGCAGCTTGAGCTGATCACCGCTATTGAGTAGTCAGTACTCGTCATAGCCTTGCCATAAAATTGTCATACAAGGTTGCTAATTTAGCCGTCTATTCGTATTACTAACGCTAGGTGTAAGGTGAGCGCGCAACTACAGCAGATCTTAGATAACAGTGCTATTGAAACCTTGTTTCAGCCTATCTTTGATATTTCTAATCAGCATATTTTGGGTTATGAGGCATTAAGTCGCGGTCCAAAAGGGTCTGAGCTAGAAATGCCGAGTGCATTATTCAGCGAAGCAATTGCTTGCCATAAAATCTCTGAATTAGAGCTACTTTGTCGCAGTAAGGCAATTGAGAACTTTGTTAAACTCAATCTGCAAGGTAAGTTATTCCTTAATGTAAGTCCTAAAACCTTACTTGACCCTTGCCATCCTAAAGGTGAAACATTACATCTAGTTGAGCACTTTGGTCTTGCAACCAATCGGGTCGTTATTGAGGTTACAGAGCAAGAAAAAGTGGATGATGGCTTTTTATTATTAAAAACCATTGCCCATTACCGCGAACTAGGTTTTTCGATTGCCATTGATGACTTAGGGGCTGGCTATTCGGGTTTAAAGCAATGGTCTGAGTTATGTCCTGAGTTTGTAAAAATAGACCGCTACTTTATTGATCATTGCGACCAGAGTGTGGTTAAAAAAGAGTTTTTAAAGTCAATTATTGAGCTTGCAAAAGCCACCAATACGCAAGTTATCGCAGAAGGGATAGAACGAGCAGAGGAGCTTCGTTTACTCGAAAGCTTAGGCGTGCAGCACGCACAAGGCTTTTTACTCGAAAGGCCGAGTATACAACCAAGCTACGAAATAAATATTCATTGCTTAAAGCACTTAGAATCATCAGATAGCAGCAATACTTTTGAACAGTCTATGGCGATTGGTTGGTTGGCAGTCGAGCACGCCAGCATAGAAGCAACAACCCGTTGCAAAGACGCGCACAGCATCTTTGAGCAAGATAAAAGTTTAACGAGTCTTGCGGTGCTTGAGCACAATATTCCTGTTGGTTTATTACACCGAGATCAACTCACTGAAGTGTTTGCCGCTCCCTATGGTCATGCACTTTATGATAAGCAGCCAGTTACTTCTTTAATGGATAAACAGCCGTTAATCGTTGACGAAAACGAGTTACTCGATACGGTGAGTCAGCAAATTACTGAGTTTGAGTTTGATATTCGACGCCACATTGTTATCACCCGAAGTGGTGAATACTTAGGTTTGGCGCCATTGCGTAATATCTTAAAACACATTACCGAAGAAAAAATCCGCCATGCACAACATGCCAACCCGCTGACTATGCTGCCGGGTAATGTCGCGATTAACGAAGCAATTGAGCTGAGGCTTCGTAATAATTATCCGTTCTCACTCGCATATGTTGATTTAAATCACTTTAAACAATTTAATGACCTATACGGTTATGCCAGCGGTGACAGCGTTATAAAATTACTTGCTGAAGTCATCGTAGAGGCGTGTAGCACTAGTAAAGGTTTTGTCGGCCATATTGGTGGTGATGACTTTATGGTGGTGTTTGATCAAAATGATGCAGAGCAAGTATGCCACGACATCATCAGTAAATTTGAACACCAGTCACGCGCCTTTTTCACCCCAGAGCACATTGAGCAAGGGGGTTATTGGGCAAGCAACCGCGAAGGTAAAAAGCAGTTTGTGCCACTACTTACATTATCAATCGGTTTAGTTAAGCCTGATTTAGAGCTATGTATTAACAGCCACCAAGTTGCAGCACTGGCAACAGATGCGAAAAAAGAAGCAAAACGTTATCAGAGTAGCCACTTATTTGTATGCAAACGAAGCCGCCCAGCACCTGCGGTAGTCCGTTTGAATTGCCAAAAAGATGAAGCATTCCCTATTAGTTCATGAAGAAATTTTAAGTTTGAATATTTTTACTTGTGTCCCTGTTTAACAGGGTGTAGCTTAAAAAAAACACAATAATCAAAAATAACAATGAAGCGACTATGTAGTGCAATCCTAGTATTGCTAAGCCTAGGATACAGCCTTACCACAGAAGCTAACAATGTGGTCAATTTAGCGATTGAACAACGCCCACTGTATAAACGCGATTATTATCTTCATGAATTGCTGGCAGCGGCTTTACGCGCCAGTAATTATCAAGCAGAAATCAGCGAAGTTCTGGTTCACCCTCATCAACAGCGCACTTTGCTGATGCTCGATGAAAACCAGGCTGATGTGTTTTGGAGTATGACAAGCCCCGAGCGAGAACACCTTGCAATAGCCGTTAAAGTGCCACTGTTTAAAGGCTACATTGGTAAACGCGCATTACTCACTAAACGAGCTTTTTTACCACGTTTTAAAGATGTAAAAACGAAGCAAGATTTAGCGCAGTTTAGTGCCATTCAAGGCCATGATTGGCCCGATACTAAAATCCTTGCGCAAAACGGCTTAACAGTCAGGCCACTGGCAAATTATCAGGCGATGTTTAACCTAGTGATCAGAGGGCGAGTTGATTATTTTCCGCGTTCGTTCATTGAAGTCATTTCTGAAATGGAACAAGTGAAAAGTGACGAACTTGTCATTGTGCCTAATCTTTATATTAGTTATCCAACGGCATTTTACTTTTTTGTCAGTAACCACAAGCCTGAATTGGCCGAAGCCCTGTTAAAAGGACTCAAGGTGATGAAAAGCACGGGCGAGTTTGATCAATTATTTGCCAGTTACTTTGCTGAAGACTTGGCTAAGTTGCCATTTAAAGAAGGTGAAGTCATAGAGATAAAACTCGACAACGATTATTTTCAGCCACAAAAAAAGGAGCCGTAGCTCCTTTTTTGCATTACAACCGCTATTAGCGAAGTAGTGACTCAGTTAACACTGGGCGAATTTCACGAATGATCGCTTGAGTTAACTTAGGTGCACCACAAATGATGTTGCCGCTTTGGTTGTAGTTAATACCACCTGCGAAATCAACAACCATACCGCCCGCTTCTTTAACTAAAAGCTCGCCTGCTGCTGTGTCCCATGGCTTAAGGCCAATTTCAAAGAAACCATCAACACGACCCGCAGCAACATATGCCATATCTAATGCCGCAGAACCTGCACGGCGGATATCAGCAGTGTGTACGAAAAGCGCTTTAAACGCTTCAGAGTATGCGTCTAAGTGGTGCTTTTGTTTGAATGGGAAACCAGTTGCAAGTACAGAGCCTGCTAACTCGTTAGTTTTAGTTACGCGTAAACGCTTGCTGTTAAGTTGTGCGCCTTGACCACGTGATGCTGTGAATAATTCACCGCGAATTGGATCATAGATAACAGCTTGGTCTAAACGACCTTTAACTTTAAGTGCAATAGATACTGCGAAATGAGGGATACCCTTGATGAAGTTAGTTGTGCCATCAAGAGGGTCTACAATCCATTGGTAATCTGCATCTTTACCTTTATGCTCACCAAGTTCTTCACCTACGATAGAGTGATCTGGGTAAGATTTTAAAATAGTGTCACGAATTGCGGCTTCAGCTTCTTTGTCGATGTTAGTCACTAAGTCGTTAGTGCCTTTTTGTTGTACATCAACTTTTGATAAGTCTTCACTTGCGCGAAGTAAAATTTTGCCTGCGTTACGCGCAGCGCGAACCGCAATGTTTAACATTGGATGCATAGCATTACCTTTGGGTTGTAAAAGAACGAATATATTTAAGCCGGCGTATTCTAGCGATTTCTAGCGTAAAGTAAACAAGAAACTCGAATAAATTAGGTTGTTTTTTGTACAGCTCTGATTTTGTTATTGAATTAATCTCAGAAGAAGTGATTAGTGACCAGAGGAAGTGATTGGTCGTCAGAAGTTAGATATCGTTGAGTCGTCAGTCGTCAGCCGTCAGCCGTCAGCCGTCAGTTTGAAATTTGCATTCTTAGAAATTCGTGCCTATATAAAGTTTTTATACTTAAAAGGATGCAAGTATGAATTTTGAAAAATTAGAGGTATGGAAGCGATCAGCAAGATTAAGTGCTGAAATCTACAAAGAAACGACTGATCTGAATGACTTTGGTTTTCGCAATCAACTCACACGTTCTGGTTTATCAATACCGAGTAATATCGCAGAAGGTATGGCTAGAATCAGCAAAAAAGAGCGGGTGCGTTTTTTAGATATATCAAGATCGTCAATAGCAGAAACACGAACGCAAATTTATATCGGAATTGAGATTAAATACATTGATGCTGCCATCGGTAGAGCTTGGGTAAGTGAAACGGAAGAGCTATCAAGAATGTTGACATCTCTTATGCATAGGATCGA
>NZ_PQCG01000033.1:145735-222457 GCF_002964825.1 Pseudoalteromonas sp. T1lg122 | reverse complement strand
CTGATAGCTGATAGCTGATAGCTGATAGCTGATAGCTGATAGCTGATAGCTGATAGCTGATAGCTGATAGCTGATAGCTGATAGCTGATACCTGATAGCTATGTTATAATCCCCGCAATTTTTGACTTTCAGTAAGTAACAACGCAATGACACTTGATGATATTCGTATCGTATTAGTTAACACATCACATTCTGGTAATATTGGCTCAGCGGCACGTGCTATGAAAACGATGGGCTTATCAAATTTATATCTTGTTGATCCTGCTTGTGAAATTGACAGTCATGCGAGTGCGCTTGCGGCCGGTGCAACGGATGTTTTAGGTAAAACAGTGGTTGTTGATACACTGGCAGATGCGATTGCTGATTGTGGTTTAACAATTGGTACCAGCGCACGCTCCCGTACTTTATCTTGGCCTATGGTTGAGCCGCGTGAATGTGGTGAAAAGTTAGTGACAGAGGCTGAACAGGGTCCTGTTGCACTCGTATTTGGTCGCGAAAATAGTGGTTTAACGAACGAAGAGCTACAACAATGTAACTACCACGTATGTATTCCTGCAAACCCTGAGTACAGCTCGTTAAATCTCGCGATGGCCGTGCAAACGCTGTGTTATGAAACACGTATGGCGTATTTAAACAAACAGCCAAAAGCTCAAGAAGAAGACGAAGCAGTCTATCCAAACGCAAAGCAAACTGAGCTGTTTTACGAGCACTTAGAGCAAACATTAAATGACACGGGTTTTATCATCAAACAACACCCAGGCATGGTGATGACTAAATTACGTCGTTTATTTAATCGCGCGCGTCCAGAAGAAGCTGAGATGAACATCTTACGCGGTATTCTTACCTCTATTAATAAGTCTATTAAATAAGTTTAGGTTATAAGCTTTATTCACCAGAATACTTGACTAAATTACTCAGGTAATTACAATGTACCCAGTACTTGACTATTTTTGTCAAGTATTCGGTTTTATCAATGGCAAGTATCAATTTTTATCAAGTGATAATACTTGACTATTTTGGTCTGGTAATTAAAATTTGCACACCTTAGCGTGCAGTAACATCGGGGGCTCCATGAAGTTAACATCAAAAGGCAGATACGCAGTAACCGCCATGTTGGATGTTGCACTACATACAAATGTGGGTGCAGTGCCTCTTGCCGATATTTCTGAACGCCAAGAGATTTCGTTATCTTACCTTGAGCAACTATTCGCCCGTTTACGTAAAAATGGCCTTGTGACCTCTGTGCGTGGCCCAGGTGGCGGATATTTATTAGGTCGAGAAGCAAATGAAATTTCTGTCGGCGATGTGATTAATGCCGTTGATGAGTCTGTTGATGCAACACGTTGCCACAACGCAACGGGTGGCTGCCAAAGCGGCATGCGTTGTTTGACTCACACTTTATGGTCGGACTTAAGCGCACGTATCGAAGAGTTTTTAAATAGTATTACCCTTGCTGAATTGGTTGAAAAGTCAGATGTGAAAGAAGTCGCATCACGCCAAGATAACAGCATCAACACTGCAATTAAGCAACTGGAAAACATTCAAGTAAGCTGTCAACTGTAGCTTGACGAAAGCGGAGAGAGAAATGAAGTTACCGATTTATTTAGATTACGCAGCAACCACGCCTGTTGATGAACGTGTGGCAAAAGAAATGATGCAATGCCTGACTATGGACGGTAATTTTGGTAACCCTGCATCACGCTCACACCGTTTTGGTTGGCAAGCAGAAGAAGCGGTTGATCAAGCACGTACAGACATTGCAGATCTGATCAACGCAGACCCGCGTGAAATTGTTTTCACTTCAGGTGCTACAGAATCAAACAACCTAGCAATTAAAGGTGCTGCGCAGTTCTATAAAAAGAAAGGCAAGCACGTTATCACGGTTAAAACAGAGCACAAAGCGGTGCTTGATACGTGTCGCGAACTAGAGCGTCAAGGTTTCGAAGTAACCTATATGGACGTTGAAGAAAACGGTTTACTTGACCTTAAAAAGCTTGAAGCTGCAATGCGTGACGACACTGTACTTGTGAGCGTAATGCACGTAAACAACGAGCTAGGTGTTATCCAAGATATCGCGACAATCGGCGAAATGTGCCGTGAGCGCAAAATTATGTTCCACGTAGACGCTGCACAAAGCGCAGGTAAAGTACTTATCGACGTGCAACAGTTAAAAGTAGATTTCATGTCATTCTCTGGCCACAAAGTATATGGCCCGAAAGGTGTAGGCGCACTTTATGTTCGTCGTAAGCCACGTGCACGTTTAGAAGCGCAAATGCACGGTGGTGGTCATGAGCGTGGTATGCGTTCAGGCACACTGGCTACTCACCAGTTAGTTGGTATGGGTGCGGCATTTAGAATCGCTAAAGAAGATTTCGAAAAAGATCATGCACACATCAGCGCACTTCGTAAGCGTCTGATCGATGGCATCATGGCTGATATGGACGAAGTTTACTTCAACGGTGAACCAAGCCACTCAGTTCCGGGTATTGTAAATATCAGCTTCAACTTTGTTGAAGGTGAGTCGTTATTAATGGCTGTTAAAGACATTGCTGTTTCATCAGGTTCAGCCTGTACCTCAGCAAGCTTAGAGCCTTCTTATGTACTACGTGCATTAGGTCGCAATGACGAATTAGCACACAGCTCAATTCGTTTCAGCATTGGCCGCTTTACGACTGAAGAAGAGATTGATTACACCGTCGAACTAATCAAAAACTCGATTGGCCGTTTACGTGAGATGTCTCCTCTATGGGAAATGCATCAAGAAGGTATTGATTTAGATTCAGTTGAGTGGGCGCATCACTAATCAGTGATCGCCGCCGCTAGCAGGTAGTGAGGATAGTATTATGGCTTATAGTGATAAAGTAATCGATCATGTTGAAAATCCACGTAACGTGGGTTCTTTAGACAAAAATGATCCGTCAGTTGCAACAGGTATGGTGGGTGCACCAGCGTGTGGTGACGTAATGAAATTGCAAATCAAAGTATCACCAGAAGGTGTAATTGAAGATGCAAAATTCAAAACATATGGTTGTGGTAGCGCAATCGCTTCTTCTTCACTTGTAACTGAGTGGGTAAAAGGCAAAACATTAGACGAAGCTGCAACAATCAAAAACACTGATATCAGTGCTGAGCTTGAATTACCACCAGTGAAAATTCACTGTTCAATTTTAGCAGAAGACGCGATTCAAGCAGCAATTGCTGACTACAAAAGCAAACAAGCGAAGTAAGAGATAAATTCATGGCAGTGACATTGACAGATGCGGCAGCAAACCGCGTAGAATCATTTTTAGCAAATCGCGGCAAAGGCATTGGCCTACGCGTTGGCATTAAAACGACGGGCTGTTCAGGTCTTGCTTATGTTCTTGAATTTGTTGATGAGTTAGCAGACGGTGACGAAATTTTTGAAAGCCGTGGTGTGAAAGTGATCGTTGACGCCAAAAGCTTAGTTTACATTGATGGTACTGAGCTTGATTACACCAAAGAAGGTTTGAATGAAGGGTTTAAGTTTAACAACCCGAACCAAGCCGATGAGTGTGGTTGCGGCGAAAGCTTCACCGTTTAAGCTATTAAAATTTTCTTTGCTTGAAGCCCTGCCTATGTAGGGCTTTGTTCTTTCCTGTTTACCGAGTTGGATTATGTAATGCGTTACTTTGAGTTATTTGCAATTCCAGTAGATTACAACATTGATTTAGCGACAATTAACAAACACTACCTCGAGCTGCAACGTGCAGTTCACCCAGATCGTCATGCCAGTTCTAGCAGTCGCGACAAGCTACTTGCAGTGCAAAGTGCAGCCGAAATCAATGATGCATTACAAACCTTAAAACACCCGGTAAAGCGTGCTGAATACATGCTAAGCGAGCTTGGTGTTGATATTCGCGCCGAGCAACAAACATTACAAGACCCGCTATTCTTAATGCAGCAAATGGAACTGCGTGAAGAATTAGAAGAACTTGAAAATGCCGCAGATCCTGATGCAGCAATTGCCCAGTTCGAAGCGCAAATTAAACAGCTCGACAAGCAATACAGTAGTGAATTAGCCGCTCAGCTCGCAAGTAGTGATGAGCAACAATGGCAGGCTGCTGCTGATAATATTCGTAAATTAAAGTTTGTTTATAAGCTACGCGAAGAACTAGAGCGTATTGAAGACAGTTTATTTGATGATTAATCGTTAGTTGTTACACAACAGCTATTTAAGAGTTTAAAAGAGCATTATGGCATTATTGCAAATTGCTGAGCCGGGGCAGAGCGCGGCACCACACGAGCACAAATTAGCAGTCGGTATTGACCTTGGTACAACTAACTCGTTAGTTGCAACGGTACAAAGCGGCGAAGCTCGTACACTGACTGATTTAGCAGGCAATGCGATGTTACCATCAGTTGTACAATACCAAGCAGATAGCATTGTGGTGGGCGAACAAGCAGCTGCAGCTGCCACTCAAGACCCTGCAAACACATTAATCTCGGTAAAACGCTTCTTAGGTAAAACGCAGGCTGAAATCGAAAACAGCTATGGTCAATTACCGTATGAATTCTGCGAGCATGACGGTTCGTTAGCAATCAGCACAGTTGCAGGAGCAATTAGCCCAGTCACTGCGTCGAGTGAAATTCTTAAAACATTAAAGCAACGCGCCGAAGACAGCTTTGCAGGTCAAGACATCATGGGTGCCGTTATTACTGTGCCAGCCTATTTTGATGATGCACAGCGTCAAAGCACCAAAGATGCCGCAGAGCTTGCAGGTATTAAGGTATTACGTTTATTAAACGAGCCAACCGCTGCGGCTGTTGCGTATGGTCTTGATTCAGGCCAAGAAGGCATTATCGCCGTATATGATTTAGGTGGCGGTACCTTCGATATTTCTATTTTACGTTTACACCAAGGGGTATTCGAAGTACTTGCTACTGGCGGTGACTCAAGCCTTGGTGGTGACGATTTTGACTCGCTATTAGTTGATTACTTCAAAAAACAAACGGGTGTGAAGGAACTTTCTGCATCGGTATTGCGTTTATTCATTAATAAAGCAAAAGCCTGTAAAGAAGCGCTAAGCCAATACCAAACAGTGAATGTTGGTTTAGAGTTTGATGGTCAAAGCCACAAAGTTGAAGTCACTCGCGAAACGTTTGATGAGCTTGCTCTTAGTCTGGTGAAGAAAACACTACGCTCTTGTCGCCGAGCGGTTAAAGATGCCGGTATCGAGAACGAGGAAGTACTACAAGTAGTTATGGTTGGCGGCTCGACTCGTATGCCAATTGTACGCTCTCAAGTTGCTGCATTTTTTGATAAAGAGCCACTGACTTCTATCGACCCAGATCGCGTAGTTGCACTCGGTGCAGCACTGCAAGCAGATGTATTGGTTGGCAATAAGCCAGATTCAGACATGTTGCTATTAGACGTATTACCACTGTCGCTAGGTCTTGAAACCATGGGTGGCTTGGTTGAGAAAATCATTCCACGTAATACCACGATCCCTGTAGCACGTGCACAAGAGTTTACTACTTTCAAAGATGGTCAAACGGCTATGTCATTGCATGTACTACAAGGTGAGCGTGAGCTAGTTGACGATTGTCGTTCGTTGGCTAAATTCAGCTTAAAAGGTATTCCGGCTATGGCAGCAGGTGCTGCGCACATTCGCGTAACCTTTAAAGTAGATGCTGATGGCCTATTAAGTGTATCGGCAATGGAAAAATCAACCGGTGTGCAAGCTGAAATTCAGGTCAAACCATCATTTGGTTTATCGGATGATCAAGTTGCAAACATGCTTAAAGAGTCAATGACTAACGCGAAAGACGACATGCAAGCGCGTATGCTTAAAGAGCAGCAAGTTGAAGCGTTACGTGTTGTTGAAGCGCTTGAAGCATCATTGGCAACCGACAGTGCATTACTTGATGAACAAGAATTAGGTGCGTTAAAAGCAGAAATTGCTAAACTTGTTGCCGTACGCGAAAGCGCAACAACACCTGCAGAAATTAAAGCAGCGATTGAAGCTGTAGACAATGCAAGTAGCGAATTTGCTGCTCGTAGAATGGATGCATCAATCAAAAAAGCGCTGCAAGGGCAGTCAGTAGACGAAGTTTAACGAGGTAAGGTATGCCACAAATTATTTTTCTTCCCCATGCAGAATTATGCCCAGAAGGCGCAGCAATTGAAGCACCTGCAGGTGAAACAGTATTAGATGTTGCACTAAAAAATGGTATTAGCATTCCACATGCTTGCGAAAAGTCATGTGCGTGTACAACATGCCACTTAATCATTCGTGAAGGCTTTGACTCTTTAGATGAGAGTGATGAGCTTGAAGACGATATGCTAGATAAAGCATGGGGTCTTGAGCCTGAGTCACGTCTTGGTTGCCAAGCTGTGATTAAAGATGAAGATTTAGTGGTTGAAATTCCAAAGTATAATCTCAATATCGTTAATGAAGAGCATTAATTTTTAACGGCTTTGATTTCGTAAAAACCGCTGTAGTTGCTTGGTCTCTACAGCGGTTTTTTGTTTTTTAGAGCTGTCAGCTTTCAGCCGTCAGTTTTTAGCAGATCGACAGGGTGGTTCAGTTATTAGTGTTTTTGAACAGTAGTAACGTTGTATGCTTTTTAGATCTATTAAAAGCTGTCAGCTTTCAAACGTCAGTTTTTAGCAAATTGAGAGGGTGTTTCAGTTATTTGTGTTTTTTGAGCAGCAATAGCTTTACATTCATTTCTCAGACTTTATGTTTTTGATAGCTGATAGCTGATATCTGATAGCTGATAGCTGATAGCTGATAGCTGATAGCTGATAGCTGATAGCTGATAGCTGATAGCTGATAGCTGATTTTGGAGGTTCTATGTCTGATTTGGTTTTTTCTGATTCGTTTATCGACGGTGACTTTTATTCTACGAGCCAGCGTTTTAGTGTAGATAACCCCGCAACTGCAGAGGCGATCACCCATGTCTCTGATATTGATGAAGCAGGGGTTGAGCTGGCTATAAAAAGTGCTGACGAGGCATTTAGCAAACTAAAGCAAACAACTGCAACCGAGCGAAGTGAAACGTTGCGTCGCTGGTATGAGTTGGTTATTGAGCACAAGCAACAGCTTGCTGAGTTGATGACTAAAGAGCAGGGTAAGCCCTTAAAAGAAGCCTTGGGCGAAGTTGAATACGGTGCAGGCTTTATTAAATGGTTTAGTGAAGAAGCAAAGCGTAGTTATGGCGACACCATCCCTGCTACCGATAGCAAACATCGTTTAACAACGATAAAGCAGCCAATCGGTGTGGTGGCAGGTATTACCCCTTGGAATTTCCCGATTGCCATGATCACCCGTAAAGTGGCACCCGCTTATGCTGCGGGTTGTAGTTTTGTGATTAAACCTTCGGAGCATACGCCATTATGCGCTATTGCCTTAGCCTACCTTGCTGATAAAGCAGGGTTTGTAAAAGGAGCACTGAACGTGGTTGTCTCTGAAAACGCAAAAATGGTGGGTGAGATCATGACCGAGTCTGAGCGTGTGCGTAAGTTCACATTCACAGGCTCAACCGGTGTAGGTAAGCAGTTACTATCGCAGTGTGCCTCAACCATTAAGCAAACATCTATGGAACTTGGCGGCAATGCCCCGTTCATTATTTTTGATAATGCCGATTTAGATGAAGCAGTTGCAGGCCTTATGGGCGCTAAATTCAGAAACGCAGGGCAAACTTGTGTCGCCGCAAACCGCATATTTGTTCAGCGTTCAGTACTTGAAACGGTGCTCGAAAAACTCACAGACAAAGTGGCTGAGTTAAAGGTAGGTAATGGACTTGATGACGGGGTAGATATTGGCCCATTAATTTACCCTAAAGCAAAAGATAAAGTTCAAACGCTTGTGCAAGATGCAGTTGATAAAGGGGCGTCGTTAATCGGTGATAACAGTGAGCTTGAAGGCAGTTTTCAAGCGCCATTAATTTTAACTGATGTGACACCAGAGATGGATATCTATCATGATGAAGTGTTTGGTCCTGTAGTCAGCATCATCGCTTTTGATGAGGAAGAAGAAGTACTTAAGCTTGCGAACGACGTACCTTATGGTTTAGCTGCATATTTTTATAGTGAAAACATCAAGCAAGTTTATCGCGTAAGCGAAGCACTCGAATACGGTATGATAGGTATTAACGAAGGCCTTATCTCAAACCCAGTAGCGCCATTTGGCGGCGTTAAACAGTCTGGCTTAGGCCGAGAAGGCGGTCACCAAGGGTTAGATGAGTACCTAGAAGAGAAGTATCTTTGTGTTAAGGTTTGAGCCGTCAGCCGTCAGCCGTCAGCCGTCAGCCGTCAGCCGTCAGCCGTCAGCCGTCAGCCGTCAGCCGTCAGCCGTCAGCCTGATAGCTGATAGCTGATAGCTGATAGCTGATAGCTAACTCCTTGTCTTTATTTTTCATAAAATGATAGCGCTGTCATTTTAGTTTTTATATGATAGGAACGAATTATTAACAAAAATGAAAAATAGTACGCAGAAATACCGTACACTCAGGGCTTAAACGAGGAGAAAGTAATGGATTTTAAAAAGTCTGTATTCGCGGTAATGCTTGCGACTGCCCCTTTAATGGCAAGTGCAGCATTGACTCAATCGCAAGTTGATCAGTTTGCGAAAGGTACCGAACTACTATTTTCGGTTGAAGATAACTTTCGTAATAAAGATGCGGGCTTTTTAGGAAAAATCACCCTCAATAATGGTTCTGATGTGGCGTTACCTGCAGGCGAGAGCGACTGGCAGCTTTATATTCACTCAGTTCGTAAAATCTCAACTGAGTATGTTGCGGGGCTAAACATTGAGCACGTTAATGGTGACCTTCATCGCATCGTACCAACGAGCGAATTTAAAGGTTTAGCTGCAGGTGAAAGCTTAGAGCTGCCGTTCGATGCGCAAGTGTGGATTGTTGCTTACAGTGACTTTATGCCACGGGCATTTTTTGTTTCGGGCAAGAATAAACCCGCTGTATTTGCTAATACTGACACTGAAGACTTTAAACAGTTTGTGACGCCATTTACCCGCGAAAACCAGTTACGTCGTTACAATGAGCCAAAAGATTTATCTGTTTTAGCAACGGCAAAAGTCCGCTATGAACGTAATAGCGCTGACAAGGTGTCGGTTAGTAAAGACGATGCTTTAAAGCGTATTATTCCGAAGCCACGTAACGTTGAGTTTAATCGTGGTAGTGCGACGCTAAACAATAATTGGCAAATTAGTTATCAAGGGCAGCTTAAGCACGAAGTTATGGTGTTTATGCAAGACTTACAAGATGACTATGGCATTAGCCTGAAAGCACAGCCTGATCATATCAATGTCGGCAAAGATAAAGTAATTCGCTTTAAAGTTGACCCTAAACTCAATAATGCAAAAGCAGAAAGCTACACCCTAGAGATTGATGATGAAGTGATCTCCATCGTAGGTAGCGATAACGCCGGGGTGTTTTATGCGATGCAAAGCTTATTGAACCTCATTCCTGCAAATAGCCAAGGTAGTGCCAACTTACCGCAGTTAGAACTTGAAGATTCACCGCGCTATGGTTGGCGTGGCATGCACTACGATAATGGTCGTAATTATCATGGCAAAGAGGCAATGTTCAAGCTGGTTGAGCAAATGGCTCGCTATAAAATGAATAAGCTACACTGGCACTTTTCAGAAGATGAAGGGTGGCGACTTGAGATCCCTGGTTTACCTGAACTCACTGACGTTGGTGGTTATCGCTGCTTTGATTTAGAAGAGCGCGAGTGTTTATTGACTCAGCTTGGCACAGGGCCATTTAAATCAGGCTCAGGTAATGGTTATTTGAAACGTGATGAGTTTGTTGAGTTATTAAAGTTTGCGAAAGACCGCCACATTCAAATCATCCCAGAAATTGAAGGGCCTGGTCATGCGCGTGCCTCAATCAAAGCGATGGAAGCGCGTTATCACAACATGTTAGAAGAAGCTGAGAAAGCCGCTAAAAACAACATTAAAACGCGCTCAGCAAACAAAGAGATTCAACACATAGATATGGGGCCGGCAACGCAATACTTGCTTACTGATCCTAAAGATACTTCTGTGTACATGACGGTACAAAACTACAAAGATAACTCGATGAATGTGTGTATGGACTCAACCTACGCATTTTTAGATAAAGTGACTTATGAACTTCAGCAGATGTACCGCGAAGCAGGTGTTCAGTTAAAGAACCTGCATATTGGTGGTGATGAAGTTGGAGCAGGTTCGTGGATAGGTTCGCCAATCTGTCAGGCGTTATTTGCCGATCCAAATAACGGTGTATCCGGCCCAGCTGATTTAAAACCTTACTTCACACAACGTGTTGCTACCTTACTTGAAAAACGTGGTATTTCTCCGGGTATTTGGGAAGACGGTATCATGTACGACCGTGAAAACTCGTTTAAACGTGATGAGTTCCCTAATAAAACCTTTACCGTAAATACTTGGGATAACATTTGGGAGTGGGGTGTTGCAGATAGAGCATACCGCCTAGCAAATGCCGGTTACCAAGTGGTGTTATCACACGGTACGCATTTGTATTTTGACCACCCATACGAAGCAAGCCCTGAAGAGCGTGGTTATTACTGGGCCACTCGTTACACAGATACTAAAAAAGCCTTTAATTATATGCCAGATGACGTGTATGCCAATGCCGACTACACCCGCACTCGTGAGCCAATCGTTAATTTAGAAGCGTTGGTGGGTCGCCCGTTACCTAAACTTGAAAAGCCTGAGAATATTTTGGGTATGCAAGGTCAGGTATGGTCAGAAACAATCCGTACTGAAGAGCAAGTATTAGCAATGATCTTCCCGCGTATTTTGTCTGTTGCAGAGCGCGCATGGCACAAAGCGGATTGGGAAGGCGAAAGTGTCGATAGTAAAAAACAAGCAAAAGACTGGGCTGAGTTCTCAAGTGCTGTCGGTTTGAAAGAGCTTGATAAGTTAGCCAAAGATGGCATCAATCTGCACTTACCAGTACCGGGCGGCGTGATTGAAAATGGTAAGTTATATGCCAACAGTGCATTTGCATATTTGAGCATTGAGTACAGCCTAGACAACGGCCAAAGCTGGCAAACTTACGCTGAGCCTGTGAAGGTTGATAACAATGCAAAAGTTGCGCTACGCACTCGCTTAAACGCACAGCAAACCAGCCGCGTGACCGTTGTGGGTGAGTAATGTTTTTGCGATAAATAAATTTGGCGCCTACAGCAAAGCGTAGGCGTCACGCTTGCTTGGCGCGCCTTGCATTCAACATTTTTCGGCTCAAAACTGACAGCTAATCCCAAAACTTCACGTGAAATAAATTTCACGCCTACAATATTTCGCACCTCGCACCTCGCACCTCTCAACTCGTAGGCGTCACGCTTGCTTGGCGCGTCTTACATTCAACATCTATCTGAAGGGGGAATTTATTGCAACCAAACAACACTGTTCGGCTCAAAACTGACAGCTGAAAGCTGACCGCTCCTAGAAACTTAAAAGAAATATGTCAGCGCTGTCATTTTTGTTGCGATAGTGTTATAAATATTTAATATCTCTTTTATATAATCATCTGAATCAGCAGCGCTGTAGAGTCGAACTGTGCTGTTATGGGAAATGTTATGTCTGAAATGAATAAACAAAGCAGTGTTGTGCCTATGGCGATTGTTGCCACGCTGTTTTTTATACTGGGTTTTGCTACATGGTTAAATGGTTCACTGATGCCATTTTTACAGCAAATTTTGCAACTTTCACCATTTCAGGCATCGCTGATCATTTTCTCGTTTTATATCGCCGTGACTTTTACGGCTCTCCCTTCGGCGATGATCATCAGAAAGGTAGGTTATAAAAACGGTATGGCGCTGGGCATGGCAACCATGATGGTGGCAGGTTTACTGTTTATACCTGCGGCAAAAACACAAGTGTTTGCACTGTTTTTATTCGCGCAGCTTGTTATGGGGGCTGGGCAAACATTATTGCAAACAGCGGTTAACCCATACGTAGTCAGAATCGGCCCTGAAGAATCAGCCGCGGCTCGCGTCAGTATTATGGGTATATTAAATAAAGGTGCGGGAGTTGTAGCACCAATCGTGTTTACTGCACTGATACTCAGCGATTTTGAAGGCTTTGTAGGTAAAGAACTTAGCCAAACAGACATTGATGCCATGGCCAATGGCTTAATTTTACCGTATTTAGGGATGGCTATTTTTATTGGTATACTCGGCTTTGCAGTTACCAAAATGCCATTGCCAGAGTTAATTGATGATGTAGATGAACAAAAGCCGGGGCAGGTAAAAGAAGCGCTGAGCCATCCGAGTCTTGCGCTAGGGATTGTGGCCCTTTTTGTTTATGTAGCCGTTGAAGTCATCGCAGGCGATACCATTGGTAGCTTTGCGTTGTCATTAGGTGTTGAAAAATATAGTGTTATGACGTCATACACCATGGGTTGCATGGTGCTAGGTTACTTTTTAGGGGTGTTACTTATCCCACGAGTGTTGTCACAACAAACCGCGTTAACTATTTCAGCGGTATTGGGCTGTGTGTTAACCCTAGCGATAGTCACTGGTAGTAATGAAACTGTATTTATATCAACATTATTTGGCCTAAAATCGGTACTACCTGATACCTTATTGCTCATTGCTGTGCTAGGCTTTGCTAATGCGATTGTTTGGCCTGCAGTTTGGCCGCTCGCATTATCTGGTTTAGGCAAGCTAACTAGTGTAGGCTCTGGTCTACTTATTATGGGTATAGCCGGTGGCGCATTCGGTCCATTATTTTGGGGCCTGGCAAGTGGCGGCGTGAAAAGCGCTGAAGCACAACAAATGGCTTATATTGTAATGTTGCCTTGTTATTTATTCATACTTTTCTATGCTGTTAAAGGCCATAAGATGAAAAGTTGGAAGTAATTATGAGTTTGAGGTTAGGTGTGAAGCATATCGCCTTAAACTTTGAAAAGCATTTCTAGTAAATAGAAATAATCCCGTGTGTAATGCCACCGAAAGGTGGCATTTTTTTGTCTGGGTTTTGAAAATAGGAGCTAGGAGCTAGGAGCTAGGAGCTAGGAGCTAGGAGCTAGGAGCTAGGAGCTAGGCTTTCGCGCGAAATAAATTTCACGCCTACATTCCCCCGCATCTCTCATCTCGTGGGAACGGCTTTAGCCGTGAATTATCCTAAAGACTTCGGCACTAAAGTACCTCCTACATCGTAGGCGTCACGCTTGCTTGGCGCGTCATATATTCAACACCCAAACGGCAAATCCAAAACATCACGCGAAATAAATTTCACGCCTACGATATTTCGCATCTAGTAGGAACGGCTTTAGCCGTGAATTATCCTAAAGACTTCGGCACTAAAGTACCTCCTACTTCGTAGGCGTCACGCTTGCTTGGCGCGTCATATATTCAACACCCAAACGGCAAATCCAAAACATCACTCGAAATAAATTTCACGCCTACGGTATATTGCATCTCGTAGGAACGGCTTTAGCCGTGAATTATCCTAAAGACTTCGGCACTAAAGTACCTCCTACATGCATTACCTACAAACAGCACAGTTCGGCTCAAAACTGACAGCTGAAAGCTTTTAGATCTGAAAACAGGTGTAAAAGATAAATCTTGAGATTAAAATAGAAAATATTAATGAAATATAGAGATTTACTAAGGGGAAGAGTGGGGCGACTGATGGGGCTTGAACCCACGACAACCGGAATCACAATCCGGGGCTCTACCAACTGAGCTACAGCCGCCACTGAGATACACCTCGTTTGGTGTGGCGCGCATATTACATAATTAAAGTAAGCTTGTGAACCCCTAAATTGAAAAAAGTAGAAAAAACTTACTTACCTCAGAAAATTCAGAAATGCCTTCGCGGTCAGCTCGCGTTCAGTTTCGCAGATTAGACTTGCGGTTTTTTGTAATTGAGCAAATACTCATTTCGTAGTTTTGCGCGTAATTTAATGATTTTTTAACCAAAGATCATATATAATTTGTACAGCGTTATGCTAAAAATGAACTTCAGGAGAGAACATGGATACAATAATGAACTGGATCAACGAGAATTCAGGTTTAATCATACATTACGCCGTTCAGGCGGTTCTAGCGCTAATCATTTTCTTTATAGGTAGTCGCATCGCGAAGTTCTGCGAAGGGATGACTGAAAAAGCATTTGATAAAAAGAAAGTCGATAAAGCTGTAGGTTCATTCGTTGCTAGCATTGTTTATGCAATTGTATTTGCTGCAACAATCTTAATGGCTCTATCTCAATTAGGTATTGAGACAACCTCATTCATTGCTATTTTAGGTGCGGCTGGTTTAGCAGTAGGTTTAGCACTACAAGGTTCACTGTCTAACTTTGCTTCAGGTGTTTTAATCATCTTACTTCGTCCTTTCAAATCAGGTGACTATGTAGAAGCAGGCGGTAAAGCGGGCACAGTTAAGAAAATCGAAATTTTCTCTACAGAATTACGTACGCCAGACAACAAAGTAATTATCATGCCTAACTCATCAATTATGGGTAGCCCAATTACAAATTTCTCTCGTGAATCAACTCGTCGTATCGATTTAGTAATCGGTGTTGGTTACGATGCAGATCTTAAAGAAGCAAAAGCTGTTCTTAAGTCTGTATTAGACAAAGAGTCTCGTTTATTAAAAGACCCTGCATACACAGTCGCTGTATCTGAACTTGCAGATTCAAGCGTAAACTTTGTGGTTCGCCCTTGGGTTAACTCAGCTGATTACTGGCCAACGTATTTCGATTTAATGGAAAACATTAAGATCGCATTAGACGATGCCAACATCACTATCCCATTCCCGCAAATGGATGTTCATTTGCACAAAGAAGACTAATAAGTCTAACGTACAAGTAGTAAAGGTTATTTTTTAATGAAATTAAAAGCATTATCAATTCTAGTTGCAGCAAGCGCTGCAACTAGCGCATTCGCAGCAGATGAAACCAAAACTTGGGATGTAACCAGTGAATTAGGTGCAATCGTAACGAGCGGTAACACTGAAACAACAACACTAAAAGGTGGTGTTAAGGTTTTACATAACCTAGAAAACTGGAATAACGAGTACAAGTTAGACGGTCTTTATAAAGAAGATGAGATCGAAAACGACCAAGGTGTTAAAGAAACACAGCGTACTAACGAAAAGTACTCAATCTCTGCACAAGGTAACTATAAGTTAAACGAAAAGCACTC
The DNA here is from genome assembly GCF_002964825.1 of Pseudoalteromonas sp. T1lg122. NCBI lineage: Bacteria > Pseudomonadati > Pseudomonadota > Gammaproteobacteria > Alteromonadales > Pseudoalteromonadaceae > Pseudoalteromonas > Pseudoalteromonas sp. T1lg122. The sequence continues at coordinate 207,310 of NZ_PQCG01000033.1, read as the reverse complement.
ACACTTATTCATCTACGGCTCGCACGTATCTGATTACTTTGGTGCATACCGTAACGAATCAGTTATCTCAGCAGGTTATGGTTTACGTGTAATCGACCGTTCTGATATGTGGTTAAACGCAGAAATCGGTCCTGGTTATAAGTACTTCCAATACCCAGATGAAAGTACTGAAGTTGATGACAACGGTAACTCACTTGCCGGTGAGCGCGAAGGTGAAGTAATCGCGTTAGGTAAAGTTGATTATAACTGGCAAATTTCAGACAGCGCACGTTTTACTCAGTTAGTATCAGTTGAATACGGTGATACCAATACTAAAACACGTTCTGAGTCTGCAATTCTTGCTAAAATCAACGGCTCACTACAAATGAAAGTGGCTTACAACATCACCCACAACTCAGATGTTGCGGATGATAAAGAGAACACAGATACAGAAACGTCACTAACGCTGGTTTACAGTTTTTAACTAAATAAATCTGTTTGTTGACGATTTAATGACAAAAAGGGACGAAAGTCCCTTTTTTATTTATTTAAATTTCAGGTAGAATAGACAATCTTTTTGACTGTAGAATTATGGATATCCCTACCTGTGATGTTATTTAAAAGACTCTTCATTACTTTTTTGCTGTTAACCTCTGCATCAGTATTGGCTTTTACTCCTACAGCCGCACAAATCGAGCAATTTAAAAAACTCCCTAGAGCGCAGCAAGAGGCGCTAGCAAGGCAGTATGGTGTAGATTTATCAACGATTACGGGAAAGAAATCTTCAACCGACCAAATTGAACAAGAATCAACAATCCAACCTCGTTTAGAACAAGAAAAAGAACAATTAACAGATGAAGAGCGCTTTGCTCCAAAAGTTGATGAAGTAAAACCTTTTGGTTATGACTTGTTTGCTGGTGAGCCGACATCATTTATGCCAAGTGAAAATGCCGCCGTACCTGATACCTACTTAATTGGTCGTGGCGATACACTTAACATCAACTTTTACGGTAAAGAAAGCGAGAGCTATGAAGTTGTTGTTGACCGCGAAGGGCGTATCAGCATTCCAAACTTAAGTCCTGTTCAAGTGGCGGGTCTGACTTTTGCAGAAGTCAAAGAGTTAATCAAAGCAAAAGTTGAACAAGAAGTAATTGGTATTAAAGCATTTGTCTCAGTTGGTAAACTGCGCAGTATTCGTGTTTTAGTGCTTGGTGAAGCGTACAAACCAGGTAGTTATTCTGTTTCATCACTGACAACGGTATCGCATGCACTATTTGTTAGTGGTGGGGTATCAGATATCGCTTCACTTCGAAATATTCAAGTTAAACGTGCGGGTAAGGTTGTTGCAAATTTTGACCTTTATGATTTGCTTATTAACGGTGATAGCAGTAACGACATCATCTTAAAGCCAGGTGATGTTGTGTTTATCCCATCAGTGGGTTCGCAAGTCGCTGTTGAAGGCTTGGTCAAACGCCCTGCAATATTTGAGCTAAAAAAAGGTGAAACAGCCGCACAGTTATTAAAAATGGCGGGTGGTTTAAAACCGCAAGCTTACGCTAAAAAAGCAATTGTTGAACGCTTCAATAACAATAATATGAAAGAAGTATTATCTGTTGATTTTAGTGGCAATCAAATTAACTATATTCCTCGCGATGGCGACCGTATTCGTTTTAATCCTGTAAGTTTTCAATATCAAAACAGTATTAGTTTAATTGGTGCTGTTGCACGTCCGGGTCATTATCAATGGCATCAAGGCAAACACATCTCTGACGTTCTAACATCGGTGCGTGGCGACTTGCTGCCCCAAGCTGATTTAGGTTACGGATTACTTGTTCGTGAAGTTAACGTAGCTGGCGATATTCAAGTTTTTCAATTTGATATAGCGCAAGCGATAGTTAAAGCTGCTGAGCATGATCTAGAACTTAAAGCAAACGATAAGCTTTTTGTATTTAGCCGTTACCAAGAAAAGCAAGCTGAAGAAACTGCACTTGCAAATATGGCGCTTACAGAAGCGCAGCAACAGCAGCAGTATAAAGTAAAACAATGGCATCAATACCAGCAAAGAGAGTTTGAAAAATATATTGGTGTTTCAGATATAGCAGACGATTTAAAGTTAAAAGAAGACAGCACTAAATCAATTGCTGATATTGCCAAGCGCAATTTAAATAAAGATGAAGAATTGCTTGATGCAGAAGATTATGCAGTTTTCAGCCGTTTTAACCTATTAAAGCCAATCATTGCAAAGTTAAAGCAACAAGCCTCAGTTGCTATGGCAATGCAACTTGTAGAAATAAATGGCCATGTAACCTACCCTGGTGTTTATCCTCTTACAGTTAATGGCGAAGTAAACGATTTGATAGCCGCCGCCGGTGGCTTACTTGAGTCTGCTTATACTGAGCAAGCTGAAATAACCCGTGTAATGGATGGCGACGCATCAAAAGTTAAACATATAAAATTTAACCTGCAAGCTGCCATGTTAGGTAGTAATGGTGAAAATATCGCATTACGTAGTAAAGATAGTATTAATATTTTCTCTATTCCTAATTGGCAAGAAAACGTAAAGGTAGAGCTTAAAGGCGAAGTGAAATTCCCTGGTGTTTACACGATTCGTCGCGGTGAAACATTAAGCAACTTACTAGAACGTGCTGGCGGTTTTTCTGAATTTGCCGCGCCAAATGCTGCTATTTTCACTCGTGAAGCTATTCGCAAACAAGAGCAACAGCAACTTGCAAAACTTTCTGAAGATTTGCGTCGTGACATTGCATCAAAAAGCTTTGAAAATTCTGTAAGTAGTAACAGCCTTTCATATGATGAAATGAACAAGTTATTGAATGACCTAGCTAACGTTGAAGCTGTGGGGCGATTGGTTATTGATTTACCACTTATTGTTGAAGATAAGCAAAACTTAGTTCTACAAAATGGTGATGCTCTTTATGTACCAAGTAAGCGTGATTCTATCAGTGTGATCGGTGAAGTTAACTACGCAACCTCACATCTATTCAAACAAGGCATTACGGTTGACGATTATATTGACCTCAGTGGTGGTCTAAAAGAGCGCGCAGCTGATGAACGTATCTATATCATCAAAGCTAATGGCTCAGTGAAAATCCCAAGTACAGGTAGCTGGTTTGCAGTTAATGACGTAAACACGCTTGAAGCGGGTGATACTATCGTAGTACCTATGAATGCTGATTACATGGACAACCTAACTCTGTGGAGCACCGCAACACAGATTGTTTATCAGTTAGGTGTAGCTGTTGCTGCTATTAGTAGTATTTAACTCTATAAGTGTTACAGGAAATCATGGAAACGCAGACAGAAACTTTAAAAAATCACTTCACTGAAAACGAAGTAACCTTGCCCAAGATAGTTAACATTATTTGGCTTGGTAAGTATAAATTACTAATTATATTGGTGATTAGCTCTTTATTGTCAGTGACCTTCGCCTTATCTCAACCTGATATTTATAAATCAGAAGCGTTACTTGCTCCAGCTGAAAATGAGCAAGGAGGGGGGCTTGCATCTTTAGCTGGTCAACTTGGAGGACTAGCTAGCTTAGCTGGAGTGAATGTTGGTGGACAAACAAGTAATAAAGTTCAATTAGCAATAGAAATCTTACAATCAAGGCAGTTCTTTAAACAGTTTTTGGATAGGCATCAAATACTACCTGAACTAATGGCTGCAAAGTCATGGGATAGAGAGAGTAACTCTGTGGTTTATGACGAAAGCATCTATAATCCATCATCAAAAAAATGGGTTCGAGAAGTATCATTACCCTTGAAAGCAACGCCATCATATTTAGAGGCATACGATTATTTCAGTGACAATATGTTACTAAGCGTCGATAAAGATACAGGTATGTTGAAGTTATCAATCATGCATGTATCACCTACAGTTGCCTGTGAGTGGTTAACTTTGCTGATTGAAGATATAAATATGGAAATGAAAAAAAGGGATGTATTAGAAGCAAATAAAAGCACTCATTTCTTAATTGAACAGATCGAAAAGACTAATGTTGCTGATATGAAGTCAATTTTATACAAGCTTATTGAGGAGCAGGCAAAAACAATCATGTTCGCTAATGTTAGAGATGAGTATGTATTTAAGGTTATTGATGCTCCTGTTATTCCGGAAATAAAAGCAAAGCCAAAAAGAGCTCTTATATGTATCTTAGGTGCATTTATAGGGTTAACTATTGGGCTTATTTATATTTTAGCGGAGTTTTTCATTAGGCGTAGTTCTAACTGATTTATTTTTATCTTTATGATTTTTGAATTTAGGAAATGATTTTGCCGAAAAAGAAAGTATTGACAGTGTTTGGTACTCGTCCAGAAGCTATAAAAATGGCTCCTTTAGTTCGTTTATTAGCTTGTGATGAACGTTTTGATGCAAAGGTATGTGTTACTGCACAACATCGTGAAATGTTAGATCAAGTACTTGATATTTTTAGTATTAAACCGGACTATGATTTAAATATAATGAAATCAGGACAAACACTTCCTGAAGTTACAAGTCGAATTTTATTAGAATTAACTCCAGTCCTAAAAGAGTTTAAGCCAGATGTAGTTCTTGTACATGGAGATACTGCGACTACTTTTGCAGCAAGCCTTGCTGCATATTACGAGCAAATTTCAGTCGGGCATGTTGAAGCTGGTTTACGTACGGGGAACATTTATTCACCGTGGCCAGAAGAAGCAAACCGTAAATTAACAGGGGCATTAACTAAATATCACTTTGCACCTACAGAAACCTCAAAACAAAACCTGTTAAAAGAAAACTATGCAAAAGAGAATATAAGCGTAACAGGTAATACAGTTATTGATGCGTTGCTAATGGTAAAAGAACAAATCGAAAACCAAAGAGACCTAAATAATACTCTTGCAGCTCAGTTCCCAATGCTTGATGACAATAAAAAACTTATTTTAGTCACCGGACATCGCCGCGAAAGCTTTGGTGGAGGATTTGAGCGAATTTGTGAAGCGTTAGCTAAAACGGCTAAGTCATATCCAGATTGTCAGATTTTATATCCAGTTCATTTAAACCCAAATGTGCAAGAGCCAGTGAAACGCTTTTTAAGCGATCTTGATAATGTATATCTTATAGAGCCGCAGCAATATTTACCTTTTGTATATTTGATGAATCGTGCACACGTTATTTTAACTGATTCAGGAGGTATACAGGAAGAAGCTCCAAGCCTTGGGAAGCCTGTATTGGTAATGCGAGATACAACAGAGCGCCCAGAAGCTGTTGAGGCCGGGACAGTAAAGCTAGTTGGTACTAGTGTCGATAAAATTACAACGTCACTTAATGATCTATTAACAAGTGAGAGCGCTTACAGGATTATGAGTCGTGCCCATAACCCGTATGGTGATGGTAAAGCTTGCCAAAGAATTTGCGACTTTCTTGCGAAGAATTAACTGTTAATTACGGTTTGATCGTATTTGAGCATCATAAAACCAGCTTTATAGCTTAAAAGCCTAATCTATGGCTTGATTCAAAAAGTTTAAAAATAGAATTTGTAGATCTAGCAACTAGCACTACACACAAGGATAACCATGTCATTTAATACAATCTCAGTTATAGGTTTAGGTTATATAGGCCTTCCAACTGCTGCAATGTTTGCATCACGTAAAAAGAAAGTAATTGGAGTTGATGTAAATCAACATGCAGTAGATATTATTAATCAAGGACAAATTCATATAGTTGAACCAGATTTAGATATGATAGTTCATGCCGCTGTAACTGAAGGGTATTTACGAGCAACTTTAGAAGCTGAACCCGCTGATGCCTTCTTAATTGCGGTTCCAACTCCATTTAAAAACAGCGAGTCAGAAATTCCAGAACCAGATTTAACATATATCAAAAAAGCGAGTGAGTCGATTGCACCAGTACTTAAAAAAGGTGATTTAGTGATACTCGAATCGACGTCACCAGTTGGTGCTACAGAAAAAATGTCTGAATGGTTAGCTGAGTTAAGAACCGATTTAACTTTTCCTCAAAATTCAGGTGAAGATTCAGACATTAACGTAGCACATTGTCCTGAAAGGGTATTACCAGGACATGTTGTTAGAGAGTTAGTAGAGAATGACCGTGTAATAGGCGGAATGACAGCTAAATGTTCTGCGCGAGCAGTTGAGTTATATAGAACATTTGTACAAGGTGAGTGCGTAATTACAAATGCTCGTACGGCTGAAATGGCTAAATTAACTGAAAATTCATGTCGTGATGTACAAATTGCTTTTGCAAATGAGCTTTCGATAATTTGTGACAAATTAGATATAGATGTTTGGGAACTAATTTCTTTAGCGAATAGGCACCCAAGGATTAATATTCTTCAGCCAGGTCCCGGAGTCGGAGGGCACTGCATTGCTGTAGATCCATGGTTTATAGTAAGTAATACACCTGAAGAAGCAAAAATTATTCATACAGCACGTAAAGTAAACGATGCAAAACCTCATTGGGTCATCGATAAAGTAAAACTATCGATTTCTGACTTCTTACAAGCGAATCCTACCAAAACAGCGAAAGATGTTGTTGTAGCCTGTTATGGCTTAGCATTTAAACCTGATATCGACGATTTAAGAGAAAGCCCTGCTTTAAATATATCTCTTAGTGTTGCGGATTTTCATGCGGGAAAAGTAGTTGCTGTGGAGCCAAATATTGATGCATTACCAAAAAATATCGATAATTTACATTTAAAGTCGTTTGAAGTTGCAAGTAATGAGGCTGATGTTCATTTACTACTTGTGGATCATAAAATCTTTAAAGAAAGTAAAATTGATAGTCCATATCTTATAGATACGAAAGGTATTTGGAAATGAAGATTCTAGTCACTGGAGGAGCTGGTTTTATCGGTTCTGCTTTAGTGCGTTATATTATTAGAAGCACTCCTCACTCAGTAGTCAATGTGGATAAGCTTACATATGCCGGTAACTTAGAGTCATTGGATTGCATAGCTTCTGATAAAAGATACGCATTTGAACACGTCGATATTTGTAATTATAAAGAGCTAGAACGCATTTTTTTTAGTCACAAACCAGATGTTGTGATGCACTTAGCTGCAGAAAGTCATGTTGACCGATCAATTACAGGACCAGCTGAATTCATTCAAACAAATATAGTCGGTACATATAATTTACTTGAAGTGTCCAGACAATATTGGAGTCAGTTAGATGCAAATAAGAAATCATCGTTTAGATTCCATCATATTTCAACGGATGAAGTTTATGGTGACTTACCTCACCCAAGTGAAGTTAATGATGAAAAGTTGCCACTATTCACTGAAGATACGCCATATGCACCAAGCAGCCCATATTCTGCCAGTAAGGCATCAAGTGATCACTTAGTAAGGGCTTGGATGCGTACATATGGTTTACCCACTCTAATTACTAATTGTTCAAATAATTATGGCCCATATCATTTTCCTGAGAAGTTAATACCGCTCGTTATTTTAAATGCGTTAGAGGGCAAAGAGTTACCTGTATATGGTAAAGGCGATCAAATTAGAGATTGGTTATTTGTAGAAGATCATGCTCGTGCTTTATATAAAGTGGTCACAGAAGGAGAAACTGGAGAAACCTACAATATAGGTGGTCATAATGAAAAGCAAAATATCGAAGTTGTGAAAACAATTTGTAGTATTTTAGATGAGATGGCGCCAAGTGAAGCGAGAAATATCAAGTCTAACGACGGAAAACTATTAGCAAGTTACTCTTCTTTGATTACATATGTAACTGATCGACCAGGTCATGATAGACGATATGCTATCGATGCTTCAAAAATGTCTAAAGAACTAAATTGGCATCCCGTTGAAACCTTTGAGACAGGGCTACGTAAAACAGTTCAATGGTATTTAGATAACCAGGAATGGTGTGAAAATGTCCAGAGTGGTTCTTATCAGCGTGAACGTCTAGGTGAGTTAGAAGGGAGTAACTAATATGAAAGGAATAATTTTAGCTGGAGGCTCTGGCACTCGTCTTTATCCAATAACGATGGGAGTATCAAAGCAGTTACTTCCAATTTACGATAAACCAATGATTTATTACCCTCTATCTGTTTTAATGCTCGCTGGAGTTCGCGAAATACTTATTATTACAACTCCTGAAGACTGCGATTCCTTTAAGCGTTTGCTTGGTAATGGTTCACAATTTGGTATTGAACTTAGTTACACTGTACAGCCGAGTCCAGATGGGCTAGCACAAGCTTTTATATTAGGTGAAAAATTCATTGGAAACGATGATGTATGCCTAGTACTTGGTGATAATATTTTTTACGGTCAAGGTTTTACCCCTAAATTAAAGCATGCGGTACAAAATGCTAAAGAAGGTCAAGGTGCAACTGTATTCGGCTACCAGGTTAAAGACCCTGAGCGATTTGGGGTAGTTGAATTTAATGAAAATAAAAAAGCAATTTCAATAGAGGAAAAGCCTAATAAGCCAAAGTCAAACCTCGCTGTAACAGGACTTTATTTTTACGATAATTCCGTAGTGAAAATGGCTAAGCAAGTTGAACCCTCGCAACGCGGTGAATTAGAAATTACATGCCTTAATGAAATGTATTTAAAACAAGACAAACTTAATGTAGAAATACTTGGGCGTGGTTTTGCTTGGTTAGATACGGGGACTCATGAAAGTTTACTAGAAGCAGCTCAATTTGTTGAAACAATTGAAAAGCGACAAGGCTATAAAATAGCTTGCTTAGAAGAGATTGGTTTCAATAATGGCTGGTTAACAGAAGAGCAACTTAAAAAGCTTGCAACACCTATGTTAAAAAATAGCTATGGGAAGTATTTAATGGGTTTAGTACCATAATAATGTATAAAATATTCAAAAAAAAATTGTGGGATAGTAGCTTTTTTAATCGAACAATTTTAACAATAGATCAAGTTCAACCGTGGCCTAAGGTTGAAAGTTGGCCAGTAAGCTCACTCGTAACTGTTAAAGTCGACTCTAATAACTATCAAGTTATAAACCGTTTAAATAATTTTGGCTTTAGTTTTGTAGAAGGTGAACTCGTTTTTCAGAAAAAATTACATGAAAGTAGTTGTTCGGATTCATTAAAAGACTTTGATGGTTATTTAGCGACAAAAAGCTCTATAAGTGAACTTAAACTGATAGTTAGTAATTTATATACTAACAGTCGTTTTCGAGAACCTTGGTTCACTTCATTAGAAAGAGATAATTTCTATCAAACATGGATAGAAAATGCCGTATTCGCTAAATTTGATGACTGCTGTTTGGTTTTAAAAGCTGAAGATACTATTTCAGGTTTTGTAACTGTTCGTATCTGCGATAGTGAGGCAATTATAGGTCTTATTGGTGTTGCAGCAGCTTTTCAAGGCCAAGGTATCGGTAAAAAATTACTTGAACTTGTACAAAGTTATAGTATTACAAGAAAAGCGAAAAAAATCACAGTAGCTACACAAACAAGCAACATTTTAGCTTCAAATTTATATAGTAAAGCTGGATTTGATATTGCTGATATCTCCTATTGGTTTTATAGACAGGTTTAAAAATGATCCCTTTTAATATTCCCCCAAAAACAGGTAATGAGTTAGGTTATATCGAGCAAGCAATCCATTCAGATAAGCTTTGTGGTGACGGTTACTTTTCTAAAAAATGTGAATCATGGCTTGAAGAGCATTTTAAAACAACGAAAGCATTACTTACTCCATCATGTACAGCTGCATTGGAATTAGCTGCAATATTAATAGATATAAAAGAAGGTGATGAGGTTATTATGCCATCATATACCTTTGTCTCAACAGCTAATGCATTTGTTCTACGTGGAGCAAAAATAATATTTATTGATGTACGCCCTGATACCATGAATATAAATGAATCATTAATTGAAGCTGCAATAACTCCTAAAACTCGTGCGATAGTACCCGTTCATTATGCAGGAGTTGCCTGCGAGATGGATAAGATATTAGCTGTCGCAGAAAAATATGCTCTTTGGGTAATCGAAGATGCAGCGCAAGGGGTAATGTCTACATATAAAGGAAAAGCCTTAGGTGCTGTTGGACATATTGGTTGCTATAGCTTTCATGAGACGAAAAATTATTCTTCAGGCGGCGAGGGCGGGGCAATCTTAATTAATGACCCCAAATTAGTTGAAAGAGCAGAAATTATCCGTGAAAAAGGCACAAATCGCAGCCAGTTCTTACATGGAATAGTTGATAAATATACTTGGCAAGATATTGGTTCCAGCTTTTTACCTAGTGAGTTGCAGTCAGCATACTTATGGGGGCAGCTTGAGTCTTCAAAAGCAATTAATGACCACCGTTTAGCTCTTTGGAAAGAGTACTTTCAAGGTTTAAAACCATTATTTGATAAAAAGTTCATTGCGTTGCCATATATCCCTGGTGACTGCAGCCATAATGCTCATATGTTTTATATTAAATGCAAAAACTTAGCAGAAAGGCAAGATCTAATGTCGTACCTCAAAGAGAAAGGTATTCAAACTGTTTTTCATTATATACCACTGCATTCTTCAAAAGCGGGTATAGAATTCGGGCTTATGCGAGGGGATGATACTTACACTACCTCTGAAAGTGAACGATTATTAAGATTGCCTATTTACTTTTCTTTAGAAATAAAACAGGTGAGAAAAATTTGCCAAAATATCAATTCCTTTTTTGATAGCTAAGTTAAGTTAGGAATACTTAATGTCCTATGCAGTAACAACAATAACCGCACAACTTCTTATATTATTATTAACGTTGGCTACCAACAAAGTGGCTGCTTCGTCATTATCTGTTAGTGAATATGCAGTTTATGTCAAGCAGTTTTGTTATCTTCTTTAATCAGTGCATTTAGTACATCTGGCCTGCAAAACTGTATTCTCTCAGCTGATATTAGAGAAAGGGTAACGTTACAAGTTTTTTTCTTTTTTGCTCTTTTAATATCAATATTGCTTTTTATTCTAAATGAAATTGGCTTTGTTGCAGAGTATTTTTTACTTGATGTTGAAAAGTATATGACTCCTTATTTGTTGTTTTCATTGCCATTTTTTTATCAAATATTTATCTTTAAGCAGGCGGTAGTCATTAATGGAGGTGTTCGGAAAGACTTTGTTTTACTTAATGTAGGTAACTCTGTTTTGTGTAGTGCTTTCTTGATTTAACTATATATTTTGAAAAGTTTTATCTTACATTTGCTTTTATCTTATTTAGGCCTGGTTTTTTAGGTCTTTTTATGTTTTCTGAATATATCAAAAAAATAGACTTTAAAAGCCTATTAATACATTTCAAAGATTTGTTTTATTTAAACAAGGTTTTTGGTTATTTGTTGTATGGTGTTGTATCCACATCAGCATTTTACATTTACTCTGCAATTGCTAGGTTTGTTATTTCTGAGGCATACGATTTAGAAACTGTAGGCTATTTTTATACGGCTCAAAGGCTTTTTGAGTTGTTGTTAGGTTTATCACTTACATATTATTCAAGTTACTACTATAGGAAGATATCCAGCATAAGTGATTTGAAATTAGTGGCTTCTATCGTTTTGAAAACTTGTATATTAAGCTTGGTGTCTTTTTTGCTTATTTCATTGTTGTTGTTTGTCTTTTCTGAAGAAATAATATTGGTCCTTTTCAGTAAAGAACAATTGCCAGCAGTAGTCTTTTTTAATCCATTGATTGTTAATATGATTTTAGGTTCTCTGGTATATTCGATAGGTTTCTCTCTTGTTGCTAAGGCAAAAAAGTCAACTATTATTATTCTTGAGCTTCTATATCTTGTTTGTTTTGTTTTTTTTACTGCTTATTTGGGCAGTGAAATAGTTGTTTGGGTCTTCCCGTTAATTATGTTAATAAAGTTGATTTGTAATTTTATGCTTTTTTATAGAGTTTTTTATGCAAGAAAAAGTTAGCGTCTTGTTTGTTTACTCTGACTTTAAGGTTGGGGGTATTCAAACTCAAATTTTAGAAATGTGCAAATACAAAAATAACATAGGTTCTAGAGGGAAAGTGTTATTGCTTTCACGTGAATATGACAAAGAGTTACTTTCTGAACTAAAAAATAATGCAGATGTATTCTTTATTGATGAGTTATTTTACCCTACAAAATTAAATCGATCTCTAGTTAGAGTTAGTAGCCTGTTTATTCCATTTTGTGTATATGATAAAGATAAAGTTGCACTTCTTATGTCCGAGATTGATGCATGTCACACTACAAACTTATATACATTTTATATTATATCCTCTTTGCTTTTACGCGGTGTTATTGAACCAGTCAAGCTTACTTTAGGCTTTTACCATGCAAATGAATGCAAGAGCTTGCCTAATGATCCGCCTTTTTATAAAGAAGTGTTAAATACTATTAATTGTTTAAATGAAAGGTCATTAATTGCTACTAGTAAAAGAACTGCAGAAAATATTAGATTTGTTCTTCAGGAAAGTGATCCGGATATAATGGAGGTTTCACTCGGCGTTCCAAGGGGGGGGGAGGTTAAATATAAGGTAAAAAATGAACCGCTGAATATTCTCTCTGTCGGTCGTTTAGTTTCATTTAAAACTTATAATTTGCATGTTTTAGAATTGGTAAACGATTTAGTTAAAGATGGTGTTTTTGTTAATTATAAAATAGTTGGTGATGGTCCCGATTACAATAGTCTCACAGCTTATGTAAAAGAAAACAAACTAGAGGGGTATGTTCAATTCATTAAACATGTTAATTACTCTGATTTAGATGCCCATATAGATAGAGCTGATGTATTTGTAGGAAGTGGAACTTCATTAGTGCTTGCTGCAGGTCATTCATGTGTGTGTTTAATTGGTATAGAGTCTAATGTTAATTCTGATACTTATGGTTATTTAAGTAATACGTGTCAGCAAAATTACCATGAGCTAGGGTTGGAATACCCTAAACAGACTTTTAAATCTTACATATTGGATTTAATAGATATGCCTCAAGATAAATTTAATGCTCTCAGAAAAAAAGAGTACGAAAGAAGTTATGACTTTTCTATTGAAAGATTTATGAATGTTTTTGATGATATAAATTCGGATGCAGATATCTACCATGGATATAGCTTTAAACGGTTTTTAAAGTTACAGCTGGAATTAATGCGCACAATATTATTCGATAAGTTAATTAAGAAACGAAATATATCAAAGAGTTATTAGTTTTGGTTTTTTGACAAGTTCTATTGATTTAATTTGAATTTTATTTCATGCGCTTGATGATGTTTAAAAATGTTTTTTGGAATTTTTAAGCGTAAATTCTAAATTGATTTATTAAAATTATATATGAAGTAACATTATGAAGAGTGTTTTATTTGTAATTGGTAGTTTACAGTCTGGTGGCGCTGAGAGAGTTGCAGCTCGGCTATGTTCATATTGGTCAAATTCAGGCTACGAAATCACATTAGCTACTGGTGTGTCAAAAGATAGTGATTTTTATGATTTAGATAGGAAGGTAGAGCGAAAATCATTAGGGTTTAATTATAATGTTTCTGGCTTAATCAATAAGCTTAGCGAGCAGTTCACACGTTTTTTTAAAATTGAATCAATGCTTAAGTCTGGCAATTATGATGTGGTAATTTTATCAGCTACAGATATTTCCATTCGCTTTATGCTTAATTTGCTAATTAGTAGCAAAAAAGTAATTATTTGTGAGCATAACAATTACTACGCTGTTAAGTCTAAATTTAAAAAGTTCGCTAGAAATATTTTATTCAAAAGAGCTGACTTTTTATTTTTGTTAACAGAAAGAGATAAAGAAACTTATCTCAATAAAGGGTTTAATGCAGACAAGCTACATGTCATGAAAAATCCACTTGGTCTACCATTACCAACTTATATGGAAAAAGAACCAACAAAAAAACTTCTGGCAGTAGGGCGTTTAACTAAGCAGAAAAGCTTTTCTAGGCTTTTAAGAATAGTCTCTACCCTAGATGATTCATTTAATTTAACAATTGTTGGTGACGGTGAAGAAAAAGAAGAATTAGTATCTCTTTGTGATGAGCTAGACCTAAATAATAAAGTGACTTTTTTAGGTAATCAAAAAGATATGGATAAAGTTTACAGAAATCATGATGTTCTATTAATGACTTCTATTTATGAGGGGTTACCTATGGTGATTGGTGAGGCAAATGCATATGGGTTACCTGTTATTGCTTTTGATTGCCCTACAGGTCCCCGAGAGTTAATTGAACACAATTTTAATGGATATCTTATAGATGATGGTGATTCAGAAGGTTTTTCTCGTTCAATAGAATGCCTTTTTAAAACCCCTGAACTTTACAAGACAATGAGTGAAAATGCTCATTTCCATGCTAAAAAACAGTCAATTGAAGAAGTGGCTGAAAGTTGGAAGTTGTTTTTAGAGTGAACTCATTGCATTCTATTTACTCAAGTGTTCTGAGGCTGAGTCTATGTTAGTTTATCTTTTGTTTTGGTCTCTTTTCTTTCTTTTTGCCTCATTATCAATTTTTAATAATAGAGCACTAAGTGCTGTTTCACTTTTTAGTGCTTTTTTTATCTTATTTTATTTCACAGGCTTAAGGTATTACAGTGCTAATGATTACCTTTCGTATATGTGGCTTTATGATATAACACCTTCGTTATTTCAGTCTAATTCTAGCTTTTCTGAGGTGCCAGCAGAGGTCGGCTATATATTTTTAAATTCAGTTTTCAAAACTTTTGAGGCAGAGGGTTACTTTTTTCTATTTGTATTAGCTTTTTTTAGTCTGATGCTTAAGTTTGTTGTATTAAATAGAATTGCCCTATACCCACTTGTTAGTGCATTTGTCTACTTTAGTTTTGTTTATTATAACTCTGAGTTTATTCAAGTGCGCTGGGCTTTTGCACTTTGTTTTTTATACTTTTCTGCATATTTTTTTGTATTGGAAAATAAAAAAGCGACATTTATTTTTATTGTCTTTGCTGCTTTATTTCATATAGCTTCGTTAATGTTTGTCTTTTTATTTCTAATTTCATTCTTTGTATCGAAATATAAACTTAAAAGTTTCACATTTCTTAGTGGGTTGCTGTTGTTTTTCTCTTCTAATTTTATAAATGTTCCTGAGTTGCTATTGAACTTTGTTCCTTTAGGTAATGGGGGGTATTTTTTAGTCAAAGTGAAAGGTTATCTGGAAAATGCTGAAGAGGGAATTGCGCTTCATGTGCAACTTCGATATTTTTTGAGTTTTATACTGTGCTACATTTTCTTTAAAATACATGAATCAAATATCATGGATGATAAAAAGTGTGAAAGTTGGGTTGTTAGAGTTCAAGATAGATTATTAGATATTTATCTCGTTTCTTCTTCTATATGCTTTTTGTTTATGAGCTTTCCAATACTAGCAAATAGAATTTATGTTTTTAACGACTTTGTATTTTCTGTTATCATCATCAACTTCATTGCTATGATTAGAGACTTACCTTTAAGGTTAACTTCTTTAATGGTTGCTCTGTTAGTTTGTTATGCCTACCACTATCTAATTTTAAATTCAATGCTAAGTAAAAGTAATGTTAGGGAATATAGTGGCTGGTTAAAAATGTTGTATTAGGGTTTATGATATTTATATGAAGTATTTTGTACTTGGTGCGATGCCTCCGCCTTTAGGTGGGGTTTCGATTTATTGTATGCGCCGCGTTGAAAGCCTTAAAAATGCAGGCCGGAATGTTACGGTTTATAATTCGACAAAAAAAATGTCTTTAATACTTCTTATATTACATGTTTTGTGTTTTCGAATCACAAATAGGAAGTTTGTAGTTGAAGTTAATATATCAAACCCAATTGCTCTGTTTTTTTTGACGGTATCGGGTGTGGCTCGTTCATCCTTATTTTTAGATCATAACAGTAGCCGAAGATTAAAAAACGGAAAGATCTATAGTTTCTGCTTTAAACATTTTTGTCGCTCTGCTCAATCAATTGCGGTTGTAAACCCTAACCTTATAAATAATTATGATTTTTTACCTAAGGTGAAACAATCAAAGATCAAAGTTCAGTCCCCCTTCCTTGCCCCTTCTGAATGTGAGATTGCGGAGGCAAAGAAATGCTTTCCAAAACATTTAGAGCACTTATTAAAGGGCGATATAAGAGATATTGTTTTAGCATCAGCATGGATGCCAGTTTCAAACGAAACTGAAAATGATCTTTATGGTATTAAAGATACACTTAAGGTCTTCGAATCATGTTTAGCGTTATTCCCACAAATTACATTTGTTTTGATGATCGGAAAATTTGATGATTCTATATTTTCTATGGAAATAAAAGAGCTGATCAATGAGTTAAAAGAATATTCAAACTTCGAATTTATCGAAGGTGGGTTATCACAACTACCGTTGCTACCAAAGACGTCAACACTCTTAAGATTAACTAAAACAGATGGTGATTCTTTAAGTGTTAGAGAGGTTTTACATTTTGGCGGTAATGTTATAGCAACCGATGTAACTGTAAGGCCGGACAAAGTTGAAACTGTAGCTGTTAATGATATCGAAGCTACATGTAAAAAGTTGATAATAAATTTAGAAAAGCTTAAGGAACTAGATTGAAACAAATTCTTCAAGACATGGCAAAAGGAGGCTCGGCCATTGTTGAAGCGCCAGCGCCTCAGGTAACAAAAAATCATGTTGTAATTAATACGACTAGAACTCTTATTTCTGCTGGTACGGAAAGAATGTTAGTTGACTTTGGGAAAGCCAACTTAATTGATAAAGCACGTTCTCAGCCAGATAAAGTTAAGATGGTGCTTGAGAAAGTCCAGACAGACGGCTTAATGACAACCGTTGATGCTGTAAAGTCCAAGTTGGCTCAACCCTTACCCCTAGGTTATTGTAATGTAGGTGTAGTTGAAAGTGTTGGAGTGGGGGCCGATAATTTTCAAGAGGGTGATCGTGTAGTATCAAACGGTCCTCATGCTGATGTGGTGCGAGTTTCTAAGAACTTGGTTGCGAAAATACCTGCAGAAGTTAGTGATGATGAAGCTTCATTTACGGTCGTTGCAAGTATTGGACTGCAAGGAATTCGTTTAGCAAATCCAACAATTGGGGAGTGTTTTGTTGTAACAGGTGTCGGTTTAATTGGTTTATTAACTGTGCAAATGTTAAAAGCTCATGGCTGCCGAGTTTTAGCAATAGATTATGACCAAGATAAACTAGATCTTGCTAAACAATTTGGGGCTGAAATATGCAATCCTGGTAAAGGTGAAGATCCCATTGCTGCAGGTATGGCTTTTAGCCGAGGTGTGGGTGTTGATGGTGTCATAATAACGGCCTCTACTAAGTCAAATGATCCTGTTATACACGCTGCTAGAATGAGCCGAAAACGTGGGCGTATAGTATTGGTTGGTGTGACTGGATTAGAACTAAGTCGTGCTGATTTTTATGAAAAAGAATTAACTTTTCAAGTGTCTTGCTCCTATGGGCCAGGTCGTTACGATTCTAATTACGAAGAGCAGGGAAATGATTATCCACTAGCATTTGTTCGCTGGACAGAGCAGCGTAACTTTGAAGCTATTTTAGATATGATGGCTAGTGGACAAATAAATGTTAATCCATTGATAACTCATCGCTTTAAGTTTGAGGACGCGAGTGAAGCATATGAATTGTTAACCACAGACAAAAGTGCGTTTGGTATATTATTACAATTTGAATCAGAGCAACAATCTCGTCATGCAAAAACAGTAATTCTGAACTCTTCAAAAAGTTATGAACCAAGCGAGCCTGTAATTGGTTTTGTTGGGGCTGGTAATTATGCATCTCGCGTATTGATTCCTGCTTTCAAAGAATCTGGAGCGCAATTTCATAGTATCGCTACATCTGGTGGTATAAATGGAGTAATCCATGGCCAAAAGGTTGGTTTTTCTGAAGCAACAACTGACACTATGAACATGCTTAGTAATCCAAGCATAAATACAGTTGCTATCGTGACTCGTCATAATAGCCATGCTTACTTTGTTCAAGAAGCACTTAAAGCAGGTAAAAATGTTTTTGTTGAGAAACCATTAGCAATAACACATGAAGAGCTAAGTCAAGTCCAGGCTGCATACGTGGAAGCTATAAAAGCTGAAAATGCACCTAAGTTAATGGTAGGTTTTAATCGTCGTTTTTCGCCACAAGTTCAAAAAATGAAGCAACTTTTAGAGCCTATTAAAAGCCCTAAATCATTTATTATGACAATGAATGCTGGAAGTATACCTGCAGATCATTGGACACAAGATAATAATGTAGGTGGTGGACGTATCATTGGTGAAGCATGTCACTTTGTTGATTTAATGCGTTTCCTTGCAGGTAGTGAAATTGTATCAGTACAAGCCCGCAGGATGGGTGATAATGACTCAGTAGAAATTACAGAAGACAAAGCTGCGATTATACTAGGGTTTGCAGATGGTTCATTAGGAACTATAAACTATTACGCCAATGGAGCTGCAAGTTTTCCTAAAGAACGAATAGAAGCCTTCGCTGATGGTAAAGTATTGCAGTTAGACAACTTTGTAAAGTTAAAGGGTTTTGGTTGGAAAGGCTTTAAAAAGCTTAACTTGTGGAAACAAGATAAAGGTCAAAAAAATTGTTGTAAATTATTTTTAGAGTCTATTAAAAATGGCACTGCTGCGCCTATTGATGCTAGTGAAATTTTTGAAGTAGCTTCTATTTCAAT
The DNA here is from genome assembly GCF_002964825.1 of Pseudoalteromonas sp. T1lg122. Taxonomy (NCBI): domain Bacteria; kingdom Pseudomonadati; phylum Pseudomonadota; class Gammaproteobacteria; order Alteromonadales; family Pseudoalteromonadaceae; genus Pseudoalteromonas; species Pseudoalteromonas sp. T1lg122. The sequence continues at coordinate 188,727 of NZ_PQCG01000033.1, read as the reverse complement.
AGATATAGCTAAGCAACTTCGTGCACAATGAAAACAATATTAGAACAGTATATTAAGATATTTCACACGCTTAAGTATCTTAAGTTTGAGCAGTTTTACTTTAGGGCTCTTTATAAATTTAAGAGACCTAAAGTAGCAGCAGAGCTTGTAATCACAAATTGTAATCAGTGGATTTGGGAAGGTCCTAGCCTTTTTAAACAGTCTATTTTCCCAAAAAATGAGGTGTTTTTTCTTAATAAAAGTGGTGCTATTAATGAGAAGGCTGATTGGAATCACCCTAGCTATGAGAAACTGTGGTTATATAACCTGCATTATTTTGATGACCTCAGCTCTATTACTTTTCAAGAGCGGGAAAAAATACATTACGCATTTATAAACAAATGGATTGATGACAATCCTCCGTGTGTTGGTAATGGGTGGGAACCTTACCCTTTGTCATTGAGGCTCGTTAACTGGGTTAAGTGGTTCAGTAAAAAAGATATTGTTGATAAAAAATACTTAAGTAGTATTGCGCAACAGGCTACCGCTCTAACCCAACAACTTGAATATCATATTCTAGGCAATCATTTGTTTGCGAATGCTAAGGCATTAACATTTGTTGGGGCTTATCTTAAAGGTAAAGAAGGAGAGGAGTTTTTATTATTAGGTTTGAAGCTTTTAGATAGGGAACTTAAGGAGCAGTTTTTATCAGATGGTGCTCATTTCGAGTTATCACCGATGTACCATGAAATTTTACTCTGGGATCTACTCGAGCTTATTGACTTGGCAAAGGTGAGTCAAAATAGTTACCTACTGTTACGTTTAGAAAATTGGATGAGTCTAGCTTCAAAAGCCCTTGAATGGTTAGCATCAATGATTCACCCTGATGGAGAAATTAGCTTTTTTAATGATGCAGCAATCGGTATAGCTGCTGCGCCTAAAGATATTTTTAGCTATGCTAAAAAGCTAGGTATTCAAAACTCGAGCAATGGAGAAGTGCTCGTAACTAATCAGCAAAGTGGTTATAGCCGTATCCAATATGATGATTACACGCTAATTTTCGACCATGCTAATGTCGGACCTGATTACCTTCCAGGTCATGCACATGCAGATAATTTAAGTTTTGAACTTTCAGTAGGATTGCAAAGGGTCTTTGTAAACTCTGGAACTTCTCTATACGGTGTTAGTAATGAGCGCTTGAGGCAAAGGGAGACAGCTGCCCACAACACCCTTGTTGTTTGTGATTCTAGCTCATCTGAAGTTTGGTCGGGGTTTCGTGTAGCTCGTCGAGCTTATTCAACTCTAATTAAGGCTAACAGTGATCATGCAGGTGTTGTGTTATCTGCACGGCATAATGGGTATGAGAGATTGAATCCAAAGGTGACCCACACGCGCACTATTCAAGCTTCTAGCAAAACTTGTATAATTACAGATAAGTTATCCAATAAGTCATGTGCAGAATTCAATTTACATATTCACCCAAATGTAGATGTCCATATTATAAATGATAAAGTGTTAGACCTTCATATCAAAACAGGCATCAAGTTGCGTTTAATAAGTTCAGAAAATTTAGAGTTGAAAACTAGCACTTGGCACCCTGAATTTGGAAAAACTGTTGATAACAAAAAAGTTATCATTCCTTTTACTGGTGATGAGCTGGTTACAAAAATAGAATTTATAAGGCAATAATGTTGAAAGTATTAGTTCTGTCGTTTTATTACGCTCCTGACTTATGTGCAGGCTCATTTAGAACAACAGCTTTAATAGAACAGCTTAAAAAGCATAATGATATAGAAATTGATGTAATTACTACCATGCCCAATCGTTATGCTAGTTTTGAAGCTGGGGCGCTAGAGCATGAAAAAAATAGTAATGTCACAATTCGCAGAGTGCATCTTCCCTCTCACAAAAGTGGCATGCTTGATCAGATAAAATCATTTTTGACTTATTACAAGCGAGCAAAGCAACTTACTAACAGCAAGGAATACGATTTGGTATTTGCGACTAGTTCACGCTTATTTACAGCGTTTTTAGGAGCTCAAATTGCCAAAAGTAAAAGGTTGCCGCTTTACTTAGATATACGCGATATATTTGTAGATACTATTAAAGATGTATTAAACCCCAAGTTAGCATTCATTATTAAGCCATTACTTACCGTAATTGAGAAGTATACTTTCAGTAATGCTAAACATATTAATTTAGTATCTAAAGGCTTTAATGATTATTTCTCTTCACGTTACCCAAAGCCTAATTATTCTTTTTTTACAAATGGCATTGATAGTGAATTCTTGAACTTTCCGAAAGAAACAGCCAATAGTGTAAATTCAAAAAAAATTAAAACAGTTTTGTATGCAGGTAACATAGGTGAAGGCCAAGGCTTAAATACAATTATTCCTAAGCTTGCCCGGTTGGCTGGCAGTCAGTATCACTTCAAAGTCGTTGGTGATGGCGGTCGAAAGCATATTTTAATGCAAAGCAGTCAAGGCGTAGAAAATATTTCTTTTCATCCTCCAGTATCAAGAGAGGAACTAATTGAAGAATATTTGCAGGCCGATATATTGTTTTTGCACTTAAATGATTATTCAGCCTTTGAAAAGGTACTCCCGTCTAAAATTTTTGAATATGCTGCAACAGGTAAACCGATTCTTGCTGGGGTGAGTGGCTTCGCAGCGGAATTCCTTAATGAAGAAGTTGTTAATGCGAAAGTGTTTTATCCAAGCGATGAAAAAGCTGCTTTAAATGAATTGCTTGCTTTAGATGAAAAGCCAATTAATCGCGATTGCTTTATTAAAAAATATACTCGAAAAAATATTATGAATGAAATGGCTAGTTCTATCCTATCTTATCGGAGCGAACATGGATAACTTACTTATTACAGGTTATTCAGGCTTTGTTGGGAGTTATTTAACTAAGAAGCTTGAAGGGCATTACAATTTAAATTTAGTAGGTAGAAAAGACTCTAGTATCGGTAGAGTTTTTAAGCAAAACATAGATGCTGATAGTCAATATGCCGATGCGCTGCAAGGGGTAAGCTGTGTTATTCATATTGCCGCTAGAGTGCATGTTATGAATGAAAAAGCAGGTGAGCCTTTAGAAGAGTTCAGAGCTGTTAACACGCTAGGGACTATAAATTTAGCAAAACAAGCAGCAAAAGCTGGTGTTAATCGCTTTATATTTATTAGTACTATTAAAGTCAATGGTGAGAGTACAACGAACAGTGCGGCATTCACTTATGAGGATGAGCCTTTACCTGAGGACCCGTATGGTATATCTAAAGCAGAGGCTGAGCAGCAACTGTTAGAGCTTGGCCATCAAACAGGCATGGAGATTGTTATCATTCGTCCTCCTCTTGTATATGGTGAGGGGGTAAAGGCTAACTTTGCTTCTTTAATGAAGTTAGTAGGTAAAGGTATTCCATTACCATTTAAGTTAATAAATAAAAATAAGCGAAGTTTAGTTTCTGTATATAACTTAGTGGATTTAATCCAAGTTTGTATAGGTCACCCAAGTGCTGCAAATCAGGTTTTTCTTGTCAGTGATGATAATGACTTATCAACTGCGGATATGATTGCGTTTATGGCTAAAGCACAAAATAAGAATAATTTTACCCTTCCAATACCTGTTTGGTGCTTTAGAATTGCAGGTCAGATAACTGGCAAGCAAGCTATGGTTGATAGGCTAGTCGGGTCATTGCAGCTAGATATTACTCATACTAAAAGCACATTGAATTGGGCTCCGCCATATACTGTTGAACATGGCTTTAAGCTTGCTATTAAATAATTTTGGAATTTTAAATGATCCGTTTACTCGATATCTTCTTTTCACTAATTGGCTTGATAATTACATTACCTTTTTTAATCGCCCTATATTTTGTTGGCTTATTTGATACAGGCTCACCTCTTTTCAAACAAGAGAGGGTAGGGCGAAACAAGAAGCCGTTTACATTAGTTAAATTCAGAACAATGAAAGTTGATACTGCTTCTGTAGCTAGTCATTTAGCAAGTGCCTCTTCGATTACACCATTTGGCGGTTTTTTACGACGTACTAAATTAGATGAATTACCTCAACTTTGGAATGTTTTAAAGGGTGAAATGAGCTTAGTGGGACCAAGGCCTGGATTATTTAACCAGCATGAGCTCACACAACAAAGGGATAAATATAACGTGTTTGCTGTTAGGCCTGGTATTACAGGGCTTGCTCAAGTTAATGACGTTGATATGTCTACGCCATTGAAATTGGCTAAATTAGACAAAAAGATGATTGATTCATTGACCATTAAAATTTACTTTAAATTGATTTTGATGACAGTTGCAGGAAAAGGCAGCGGAGATAGAGTTAAATAGCAGATTACAATTGGTTACATAATTGAAACAAAAAACATAAAGATAAAAACTACCAAAAGTGTTTATTTTACTTAATTGTTTTAGTGTTACTTGTTGTAGTAAAATAGAGACAGGATTATTTTATTGCTCTTTCTGATAGGGATTCTCTTTTGTTTTTAGATACTCTTGTAAAATTACCCCGTACCCAAAAGCGAGTCATTTCTCTTTTAGTCGATACAGTTTTTATTTTTTCATCGTTCTGGATTGCCTTTATATTAAGGCTTGATAGTTTAGAAGAACTACGTGATGTGAATAACTGGTTGATATTATCAGCTATTTTACCGCTGAGTTTATTGTCGTTTGTGAAGCTAGGGTTGTACCGTGCAGTGCTTAGATATATTAACTCACAAGCATTATGGGCAATTTTAGCTGGAGTGATCTTATCAACAATCTATTTTATAGGTTTTTCATTTTTCTTTAATTTTCAAGTTCCTCGAACTGTACCCGTGATTTATTTTTGTATTTCACTATTGCTGGTTGGCGGTAGTCGCTTAATAGTAAGGGCAATCGTAGGTAAGTTGATTATGCGTCGAAAAGAAAATGTTGTTATCTATGGCGCAGGCTCTGCAGGTCGTCAATTGGCAACCGCCCTTGCTAATGGGCCTGAGTATGCGCCAGTTGCATTTATCGATGATGATATAAAAAAACAACACACTTTTGTTCAGGGGTTGAATGTTTTTTCGTCACAGAATATTGCTGATGTAGTCCGCTCTAAACATGTTTCTAAAATTTTATTAGCATTGCCTAGTGCGAGTCGCAACCGCCGCAAAGAGATACTAAATAATATTGAAAAATATAAGTTACAAGTGATGACGATTCCTGGAATGGCCGATTTGGTAGCAGGGAACACTTCATTAGAACAAATAAAAGAAGTAGGTGTTGAAGATCTTTTAGGGCGTGACCCAGTAGAGCCAAACACCGAATTAATGTCTGCTAATATTCGAAATAAGGTTGTTTTGGTTTCAGGTGCAGGTGGGTCTATTGGCTCTGAGCTTTGTCGTCAAATTGTTAAAAACTCACCAACGAAGCTAGTCTTGTTTGAACTTTCTGAATATGGCTTATATGCAATTGAAAAAGAGCTGAAAGACTACGTTTTTCAAAACTCCTTAAATATCGAAATAGTGCCAATTCTTGGCTCTATTCAAAACTTTAAACTCATCTCAATGACACTTTCGTCATTTAAAGTGCAAACTATTTATCATGCTGCGGCTTACAAGCATGTGCCTTTAGTTGAGCATAATGTTATTGAAGGTGTTAAAAATAATATATTTGGCACCAGTAACATTGCCCGTGCTGCGATAGAAAATAAGGTTGAAACCTTTGTACTTATTTCAACCGATAAAGCTGTTCGACCTACTAATGTCATGGGTACTACTAAGCGCATGGCTGAGTTAGTGCTACAGGCGTTATCTGATACGCAAAAAGCTACGCGCTTTACTATGGTGCGTTTTGGTAATGTACTTGGTTCTTCGGGCTCTGTTGTACCGTTATTCAGGCAACAAATTAAGCAAGGTGGACCCATTACCTTAACTCATAAAGATATTACTCGTTATTTTATGACCATCCCAGAGGCAGCTCAGCTTGTCATTCAAGCAGGCGCTATGGGTAAAGGTGGCGATGTATTCGTTTTAGACATGGGCGAACCGGTTAAAATTATAGATTTAGCGACTAAAATGGTTCACCTTTCTGGTTTAGAAGTAAAGTCAAGTAAACAGCCAGAAGGCGATATCGAAATTCAATGCACAGGCTTAAGACCAGGTGAGAAGCTTTACGAAGAGCTATTAATTGGTGATAACGTTGTTGGTACGGATCACCAAAGAATCATGAGTGCCCATGAAGTTAAAATGTCGTGGGATGAGCTTGAACAAATACTTCTTGAACTTAAATCGTCATGTGATACTAACGATCATCACTCTATTCGCAAGTTATTGCTAGAAGCGCCAACAGCCTTCAATCCGACAGATGGTATTTGCGATTTAAATTGGCAGGAAAACTTGAAAAATAGTGCTAATGTAACTTTACTTAAAAACGTAAATTAACATTAAAATCAATCTATTTGGATGGTTATGAATATAACGATCGCGGGTACGGGTTACGTTGGCCTTTCAAATGCAATGTTGTTAGCGCAAAATAACCGTGTAATAGCTTTAGATATTTTAGAAGATAAAATAAAGCTGCTAAATGATAAAAAATCGCCTATTAGTGATCCTGAAATAGAAGATTTTTTAGAAAACAAGCAGCTTAATTTTAAAGCGACTACAGATAAAAAATTAGCATATGAAAATGCAGATTTTATAATTGTTGCAACACCCACTGATTATGACCCCACTACAAACTATTTTAATACCAAATCTGTAGAAGCTGTTATTGCTGATGTTTTAGTAATAAACCCTAATGCAGTAATAGTGATTAAATCGACAGTTCCGGTAGGTTTTACTGAAACCATAAAAAGAACATTTAAAACAAATAATATTATTTTCTCACCTGAGTTCCTACGAGAAGGCAAAGCATTGTACGACAACTTGAATCCATCTCGCATTATTGTGGGTGAGTATTCAGATAGGGCAAAAATATTTGCTGAATTGTTACTTCAAGGTGCCAATAAAAAAGAGATAGATGTTCTATACACCGGTTCCACAGAAGCTGAGGCAATTAAGCTGTTCTCAAATACATATCTGGCTATGCGAGTGGCTTATTTTAACGAACTTGACAGCTACGCAGAAAGTCGGGGGCTTAATTCGAAGCAAATTATTAAAGGGGTTAGCTTAGACCCACGTATAGGTGATCACTATAATAATCCTTCTTTTGGTTATGGTGGCTATTGTTTACCTAAAGACACAAAGCAACTATTGGCTAACTATCAAAACGTGCCAAATAACATGATCCGCGCAATTGTAGATGCAAATTCTACTCGTAAAGACTTTATCGCAGAGTCGATCCTCGCCAGAAAGCCAAAGGTAGTGGGTATTCATCGTTTAATCATGAAGGCTGGTTCGGATAACTTTAGAGCATCCGCTATTCAAGGCATCATGAAGCGAATCAAAGCTAAGGGTGTTGAAGTGATTGTTTATGAACCGGAATTACATGAAGAAACTTTTTTTAATTCCAAAGTGACTCATGACTTAGCTGAGTTAAAGTCATCTGCCGATGTAATTATTGCCAACAGAATGGTAACTGAGCTTGATGATGTTGCAGAAAAAGTATACACCAGAGACCTGTTTGGTAGTGACTAGTTCTCACTTGGGGTAATAACAATTTTGTAATAGACACGCCTATATTCTCTGCGTATAATCGCTGGCTCATAAAAACCAATCCTTTTGGATTGGTTTTAAGGAAAATGAGTATTTTAGGTGTGACTATGGAAAGTTGGTACTTACTTTTTTGTAAATCAAAACAAGAGCTAAGAGCTCAAGCTAACCTTCAAAACCAGGGTTTTGAAGTGTTCTTTCCCGAACATAAAATTGAGCGAATCGTAAAGGGTCGCCGATCAATTCGTACATCTCCTCTTTTTCCTAGTTATTTATTCATAAAGCTAGACTCTCAAAACTGTAACTTTTCTGCGGTAAAAAATACCCGTGGTGTAAGTGGCTTTGTTGCTTATGGTCATAGATTTCAAATTGTTCCTGGGCAGTTAATTGCACAGCTTAAATCTATGAGTGATATATGTGAGGTAACATCAACGTTACCGAAAGCAGGTGACGTTGTTTATCTAAACACAGAGTCATTTAAAAATGTTCAAGCAATTTATCAAGAGCCAGACGGCGATATGCGCAGTATTTTATTAGTTAACTTGTTGAATAAACAAATCGCCGTAAGTGTAGAGAATAAAGAAATCAGTTTATGAGTCGTGATTCACACGGCAAAAACGTAGGAACGGCTTTAGCCGTGAATAGGGTTAAAATGCTCGGCGCTAAAACGCCTCCTACGGTGTAAGTATTAAGCTTTAACACGTAAAAAACAAAAAATAATAATAAAATCAGTCCGTAGGAACTGCAACCTAGGGGCGGAAGCGTGCCCGAAGGGCTAGACAAGCAAAGAATTTTGCTTTCAAGATGGAGCGAGAGGAGCTCTGCGCCGAACTGGAACGGAAGCGTGCCCGGAAGGCTAGACAAGCAAAGAATTTTGCTTTCAAGATGTTACGAGAAGCGAGAAGCGAGAAGCGAGAAGCGAGAAGCGAGAAGCGAGAAGCCCGTAGGAACGGCTTTAGCCGTGAATGGGAAATAATGTTCGGCGTTAAAATGCCTCTTACATTACATTTTACGGCGTAGGCGTCACGCTTGCTTGGCGCGTCTCTAACACGGCACCGCTGCTAACAATTCGCGCGAAATAAATTTCACGCCTACAAAATGGAATGCACAGTGATGGCCTAGACGCCCAACCCCATACGAACGGCTTTAGCCGTGAATGGTTGAAAATGTTCGGCGTTAAAACGCCTCCTACGAAGTAGGCTTTTGTATTTATAACGCTATACCGCTTGCAAACACACACAAGCAACGATTTACAATCTTGAAGAACCTAGAACCTAGAACCTAGAACCTAGAACCTAGAACCTAGAACCTAGAACCTAGAACCTAGAACCTAGAACCTAGAACCTAGAACCTAGAAGTATTCATTAACTATTTTGCAAAAACCTGTCACAAGTGAGCGTTTACTAAACACTCAGTCTTGCGAACCTTGTAATGCCATGCTTTAATTAGGCAGCGTAAAAATAAACAGTTGTGGTTTTATTTTAACTGGACGTTTTAAGAATAATTATTTGGGAAATAACAATGGCGCTAAGCTGTAAAACAATTGTAACGTCATTTGCGTTACTAGCAATGACTGGCTGTACAATCATCCCCGGTAGCCATTTTGAAGGAATCGAATCGGGCGAACAAATAGATAACCTTGAGAAGGAGCTCGATAAAGTAAATATTCAAATCATCGACTCTTCTCTAATCAACCAACAAAAGCAAAGTAAAACGAAACCAGCGTTACCATCAAGCCTTGATGGCATCGACACCTCTGATTACCAATACAAATTAGGCGTTGGAGATGTTCTATCAATCGGTGTTTGGGATCACCCTGAATTAACCATTCCTGCTGCAGTACAGCGTACCGCTGAGTTTGACGGTTTCCGTGTGCAAGCCGACGGCACAATTACCTACGCATACGCTCCAAAGATACAAGCAGCAGGTAAAACTGTACAGGAAGTTCATAAAGAACTTGTTAAGCGTTTAAGTCGCGTAATCGAAGAGCCTCAAGTTGATGTGAAAATTGTTGGCTTTAGAAGCCAAAAAGCGTATGTGACAGGTGAGGTGAACAAACCAGGAGTGCTTCCTGTAACTGAAGTGCCACTTACTCTAATAGACGCATTAAACCAAGCTGGTGGTTTGACTGAAGCTGCTGATTGGCGAACAGTTACATTTACGCGTGGTGATAATACTGAAGTCATTAAACTAGACGACTTTTATGCGCATGGAGATATTTCACAAAACCGCTTATTAAAGCATGGTGATATTGTGCATGTGAGCCGCGACGACATGCAAAAAGTGTTTGTGTTAGGCGATGTAAAACGCGCTGGTACAGTGGGCGTTAATCGTTATGGTTTAAATTTAGCGCAAGCTTTAAGTGACGCGGGTGGCTTAAACGAAAATACAGCAGATGCGAATGGTGTATTTGTATTACGTAAACGCAGCTTAGAAACCGATGGCATTATTGCTGATGTATATCAACTACATGCAAAGAATGTTGCAGCCTTAGTGCTTGCAGAGCAGTTTGAGTTGCAACCGCATGATATTGTATACGTTACGTCAGCACCATTAGCACGTTGGAATCGTGTAATTAGCTTATTATTACCATCAGTTAGTTCAGTTAATGCAATTGATGATGTAACAGGGTCAAACTAGGGGTTAAGTTGTATGTTTGATTCTGTATTGGTTGTGTGTGCTGGCAATATTTGCCGAAGCCCAACCGCCGAATATGTATTAAAAAGTAAACTACAAGGTAAAAATGTTAGCGTGTCTTCAGCAGGTTTAACGGCCCTTGAAGGCAAGCATGCAGATGCACAAGCACAGCAAATTGCAACGCAACATGGTATTGATATGAGTGAACATCAGGGCAGGCAAATAACCTCAGCCCTTGTTGCACAGCACAGCGTTATTTTAGTGATGGAACAACGTCATATAAATGACTTGTGCGCTCGCTACCCACAAGCGCGTGGTAAAACATTTTTGCTAGGTAAATGGGTCGGCGATAAAGAAATACCTGACCCATACCGTCAAAGCCAAGAGGCTTTTGAGCACGTTTACGCATTAATCGATAGCGCATGTAGCGCTTGGCAAAAGTATTTATAAGGAAAGGGTAGTAGATGAATGCTCAGCCCACTGCATTAGCAGCAAGTAAAAATCAAAATAGAAGTCAAGAATCGCAATCGCAAGAAATAGACTTACTCGCATTACTTGGTACTTTACTCGACCGTAAATGGTTCATTGTTTTAGTAACAACTGTATTTGCCATTATTGGTGTGGCGGTTGCTGTATTAAGTACGCCTATTTATAAAGCAACGGCGTTAGTTCAGGTTGAAGAAAGCAGCCCGTCTGTACCTGGCCTTGATGATATGGCGGGTATGTTCGAAAGTAGTAGTGCTGCTGTAACCGAAATCGAGCTGTTAAAATCGCGCTCAGTGATAGGTGAAGCAGTTGATACCCTAAAGCTTGATATAATTGCAGAGCCTAAATTATTCCCTGTTATTGGCGGTAAAGTTTATCGTAGTTTTGCTGCAGAGTCTGAAGGCGATATCGCCGAGCCATTTTTAGGCTTAAGCAGTTATGCGTGGGGCGGCGAGAGTATTAACATTTTCAGATTTAATGTACCTAAAGGGTTTTTGGGTGAATCATTTGAATTAGTTGTAGGTGAAGGGGAAACCTTTGAGCTTTTTAATCCGGACGGTGACTCTGTTTTAAAAGGTAGGGTAGGTAAAGATGAAGGCGCTGGTTTTTATGAGTTAACAATACGCGATTTGAATGCACGGCCTGGAACTGTTTTTATATTAGCTAAGAAAAATCGCTACAGAACTATTGTTGAACTACAGCAAGAGATAGGTGCTAGCGAAAAAGGTAAAGATTCTGGCATTATTGCAATGTCGTACGAGCACAAAAACGCAGCGCACGCAGAAAAAGTGCTTGATAAAGTAGCCGATATCTATGTACGCCGTAATGTTGAGCGCAATAGTGCCGAAGCGCAAAAGTCACTTGAGTTTTTAGAAGTACAGTTACCAGAAGTTAAGAAGCAACTTGAATACGCAGAAGAGCGTTTTAACGATTATCAAATTAAACGTCAATCAATCAACATAAGTTTAGAAACACAAGGTGTACTTGAACAAGTAGTTGAGCTTGAAACTAAACTACAAGAGCTAGAGCTAAAGCGCTTAGAGTTAAGCCGAAAATTTAAAGAAAGCCACCCAACTTACCAAGGTGTGCTTGAGCAAATTGAAGCGGTAGAAAAACAAAAGCAAAAGCTTGTAGGCGAAGTTGGTAACTTACCAGAAACACAGCAAGAGCTATTGCGGTTAAAACGCGATGTAGAAGTAAGTAACCAAATTTACACCTTATTACTTGGTAAAACGCAAGAGCTAGATATTGTACGTGCCGGTACTGTGGGTAATGTGCGTGTGGTCGATGCAGCAGCGGTAGATACCACAGAACCAGTTAAACCCAAAAAAGCACTGATTGCTGTGGTAGCAACTTTGTTTGGTGGCTTTTTAGCAGTTGCAGTGGTGCTAATTCAAAAAGCAATGCACCGCGGTGTTGAAGACCCAACCGAGATAGAGAGCATTGGCTTACCTGTTTATGCATCAGTACCATATTCAGATTTTCAAGATAAGCTAACTGGTTTTAACCGTGCACGTAAGGTAAAAGATAAACCTAAGTCGATACTAGCGGTAGATAACCCTGCAGACTTATCGATTGAAGCGTTACGCAGCCTGCGTACAAGCTTACATTTTGCAATGATGGAGGCCAAAAATAACATTATTGCAATATCTGGCCCAAGCCCAGGTGTGGGTAAATCGTTTATTTCAGTAAACCTGGCAACCGTACTTGCACAAAGCGGTAAAAAGGTACTGATTATCGATGCTGATATGCGTAAAGGTTACTTGCAAACTCAGTTCGGTATGAAATGGGATGACGGTTTAAGTGATTTACTCTCGGGCCGTTTAAACCTTGAACAAGTAACTAAAAAATCACAAGTTGAAGGGTTAGATGTAATCACTCGTGGTCAAATACCGCCAAACCCATCTGAACTATTAATGCATAGCAACTTTAGTAAGATGGTTGATGAGGTAAGTGGCAAGTACGATATTGTTATTGTTGATACACCACCTATTTTAGCGGTAACAGATCCTGCAATTGTGAGTGCACATGCAGGTAGCACATTATTGGTTACGCGCTTTGGCCAAAACCATTTACGTGAAATTGAGCTTACTCGTAACCGTTTTGAACAAAACGGTATAGACGTAAAAGGTGTTGTATTTAATGGTGTCGTACGTAAAGCAAGCAATGCATACGGTTACTACGGTTACTACAACTACGAATATAAATCTGATAAGTAATTAAAGCCGTTCTAGGTTCTACTTGACTTAATTGTCACCACGCAAGCGTGTTGAAGAACCTAGAACCTAGAACCTAGAACCTAGAACCTAGAACCTAGAACCTAGAACCTAGTGTTAAATAAAATTTAAATAATCTCGGTGATTGAAGCCCAAACTCTGAAATCAAAGCACCGATATCCGAAAACAGACATCTGATATCTAACCTCTGATATCTAACCTCTGATATCTCTCACTTGATATCTCTCGTCTAACCTCTGATATCTAACCTCTGACTTCTCCTACGGCTTCTTTCTTTCGAAACCTAGCATACTTTCATGGAGTAAAAATGGAAATCTCCCAAGCCCGCATGACTCACCTAAAGCAACTCGAAGCTGAATCTATCCACATTATTCGTGAAGTTGCTGCCGAATTTGATAACCCAGTAATGCTTTACTCTGTCGGTAAAGACTCTGCGGTAATGCTGCACTTAACAATGAAAGCGTTTTACCCTGCTAAACCACCGTTTCCGTTAATGCATGTTGATACAACATGGAAATTTAAAGAAATGATCGAGTTTCGCGACAAAATGGCCGAAAAGCTAGGTTTTGATCTATTGGTGCATATTAACCAAGAAGGTGTAGATGCAGGTGTGGGCCCATTTACTCACGGTAGTGCAAAGCATACCGACATAATGAAAACCCAAGGTTTAAAACAAGCATTAGACAAATACCAGTTTGACGCTGCATTTGGTGGTGCACGCCGCGACGAAGAAAAATCACGCGCTAAAGAGCGTGTTTATTCATTCCGTGATAAAAACCACCGTTGGGACCCAAAAAACCAGCGCCCAGAATTATGGAATACCTTTAACGGTAAGGTAAACAAAGGCGAAAGTATTCGCGTATTCCCTCTAAGTAACTGGACCGAGCTAGATATTTGGCAATACATCTACCTAGAAAACATCGACATTGTACCACTTTACCTAGCAGCAGAACGCCCAGTGGTTGAGCGTGACGGTACTTTAATTATGGTTGATGACGAACGTATGCCACTTAAAGAAGGCGAAGTACCAATGAAGAAAATGGTACGCTTTAGAACCCTAGGATGCTACCCATTAACAGGTGCGGTTGAATCTAACGCCACAACGCTACCAGAAATCATTCAAGAAATGTTACTAACAAAAACATCAGAGCGCCAAGGCCGTGTAATCGATCACGATTCATCAGGCTCAATGGAGAAAAAGAAAATGGAAGGCTATTTCTAAGCGAAAGCGACTGAAATCTGACTTCTGATAACTAACAACTTCCATTTTCAAAGGATTTATAATGACTGAACAAATTACCCCAAACCTTCTTGAAACAGATATCGAAGGTTACTTAAAACAACACGAAAACAAAGATCTACTGCGCTTTTTAACCTGTGGTAATGTTGATGACGGTAAATCAACATTAATTGGCCGTTTATTACATGATTCAAAATTAATTTTTGAAGATCACATGGCGGCAATCAAAAACGATTCAAAAAAATTCAATACCACAGACGAAGAGTTCGATTTAGCGCTATTGGTTGATGGCCTTCAGTCAGAACGTGAGCAAGGTATTACCATTGACGTAGCTTACCGTTATTTTGCAACCGAAAAGCGCAAGTTTATTATTGCTGACTGTCCAGGGCACGAACAATACACGCGAAATATGGCAACCGGTGCATCAAACTGCGACTTAGCAATTGTGATGATTGATGCCCGTAAAGGTGTACAAACACAAACTAAGCGTCACAGTTATATTGCATCACTACTTGGTCTTAAGCACGTAATTGTAGCCATTAACAAAATGGACTTAGTTGATTACAGCCAAGATGTTTATCGCAAAATTAAAGCGGACTATAAAGCCTTTGCTGAGCAATTAGATATTCCTGATGTGCGCTTTGTGCCAATTTCAGCGCTTAAAGGCGATAACGTTGTTGATAAAGGTGATAACCTAGACTGGTACCCAGGTGCAACTTTAATGCAATTGCTTGATACAGTAACCATTAGTGACGATAAAAATCTAGATACCTTCCGCTTACCCGTACAGTATGTGAATCGACCTAATTTAGATTTCCGTGGTTTTTGCGGCACCATTGCCAGTGGTATTATTAATGTTGGCGACCAAATTACGGCATTCCCATCGGGTAAAACATCGTCAGTTGAGCGCATTGTTACGGCCGATGGCGATTTACCAAGCGCCTTTGCGGGTCAAGCAATTACACTTACCTTAAAAGACGAAATTGATATCTCTCGTGGTGATGTCATTGTTAAATCAAGCACTGACCAAAAGCAACTACCAACAACGAGCTCAAATTTTGCAGCAACAATTGTCTGGATGGCCGATGCTGCAATGCAACCAAGTAAAGAGTATGAGCTTAAAATTGGCACTAAAAACACTTTTGGTAAAATCAGCAGTATTAACCACCGTATTGATGTAAATACCTTAGAGCAAATTGATGCCAGCGAATTACAATTAAACGAAATAGCTAATTGTAGTATTGAAACATCAGCGCCAGTGGTAATTGACCAATACAACCAAGTAGTGGGGACGGGTTCATTCATCATTATTGACCGTTTAACCAATGTAACAGTTGGCGCGGGTATGATCACAAATACAATAGCCAAAACTCAAAGCCCTGGACCCCAGAAACGACTCTACACAGAGTCTGAAATTGCATTAAACCGTTATATTCGGAAATTTTACCCAGAATGGCTTTGTCAAGAGGTATAAGTTGATAGAAAGTGTATCTGGTTTACTACTTTTAACGTCGGTTTTAGGTCAATTTTACTTAATTAAAAAGAAAAGTAATATTTTCTCTATAGAGAGTTTTTTTATATGTGTTTTTACGCTTTTTTATTCATTAGATTCTCTCTATGCCCTGGTTAAAAGCACACAAAGTGAAGGCTTTTATCTAAGTGGAGTTTTCTTTCATTGGGAACAAGAAGCTGTAGTTTATTCTGCTTTATATATTGCAATTATACCTTGGTTTTGGATTCTAGGATGTAGATGCATTAGTACAAGTAAAGTTGATTACAGTAGAAGTAACTCTATTTTTGATAATGAGAAATACAAGCAAGTATTAATTTTATATATTTTATTAACTTGTTTTGCAGTTTTATTATTGGCTCATAAACTTAACACTAGTGTGGGTATAGCAGCATACTTTGCAGATATGGCACAGCGCTCTCTTATATTCCAAGATTTTACGATGGAAAATGCGTTGATAAATTTTATTTTTGTTCTTGCTGCTCCTATTTGCGCTTTAGGATTTACCATTAAAGGCATGAAAAGGGCTTCAGCGTTATTACTAGCTTTACTTGTACTTAATTGTGTTTTAACAGGAGCAAGGGCTCCATTAATTCAACTCGGTTTATGCTTTATTGTTGTTAGGCATTATTATGTTAAAAGTATTACATTAAATTTTAGGTTTATTGCGGTTTCATCTTCACTAGTGTTAGTTTTAGTATCGATAGCCCTAAGTACTAGGACTGTTTCTCAAGTACATGAAAATATACTTGATAACGTATTTAACACTGGCCAGATACCTCAAGCAAATAACTTACATAATATTATTACAGATGACTTGGCAGGCTCAGCTGTAGGTGAAACAGTAGTTAATGATATCGTTAGTCCAATACCTTCATTCATATTTGAATACTTTGGTTTTGAAAAAAAACTAGGTGGTAATACTTACTACACAAAACTATATTGGTCTGAAAGGTGGGATAATACAAAGTCTCAAATATCGCTAGGTGGAATGAATGAGTTGATTCTAAATTTTGGTTTTTTTCTATCCTTATTTTTTATATTCTTAATAGCTGTTTTTTATAGAGTTATAGAAGTTAACTTTATGAATAATAAATATTATGTTTTTATTTTGATGGGGTTGATGTGGTCGATATTTCAACAGCTTAGAGGGGACTATTTCCATACGATTAATAAGCTGTTCATTTTTAGTGTGTCTCTTTTGTGTTTTATGGTCTTTATGAAAATGAAAAGGTTTAAATTATAATGAAAGCTTTGGTAATAGGTTTAGCTGGGCATAATTTAGGTGATGATGCTATCGCTTTTACAGTCTTTAATAAATTAAAAAGCGAAGGTGTTGAAGTTAAAGTAACTACTGTTAACCCTGGTAGACTCGAAAAATATGGAATTAATGAGGTTTACCTTAACCGTAAAAGTGTTGCATCGTTATGTAAGTTGAGTATTGAGATTTTGAAAACAGATCTGATTTTTGTTGGAGGTGGGTCTTTAATTCAAGATAAATTAGGATTTAAAGGCTTTAAAGGTGTAATGGGGTTTCTAAATCAGATTACATTAATGTGTAAAGTGTTAGGTAAAAATGTTATTTCACTGCCCATAGGAGTTGATAAATTATTTGCATCAGAATCAGAGAAAAGTGCAAATAAAATTATAAAAAGAATTAGCCAATTGAATGTAAGAGACCAATTGTCTTATGATAATGCGTTTAGATATTCAGGAATAGAAGCTAAAATTTACCCAGATCCTGCATTCTTTATCGATAAATATATTTGTAACAATAAAGAAACGTCATCCCAAAAACCTTATTGCGTTATCTCTTTAGTTAAAGAAAATTTAGATGAAGATTTATTCATAAGTGAAATTATAGATTATTGCAAAAGAGTAATAGAAGAAAGTGATCTTTATATAAAGTTTGTTTGTATGGATACAAGAGCGACGGATGAGCTTATAATTTATAATAAAATAGTTAATCACCTGCCTCCTGAGAGAGTTGAAATTATAAGAAATGATAACTTGCTTTTGATTGTGCCTCTTATTCAGGAAGCAAATCATATATTAGCAATGAGGTTACATGCATTAATTATTGGTTTTAGCCACGCTCCAATGTACTGCTTATCTAGAACTACGAAGACATTAGCATTATGTAAAGAGTATTCTATCCCTTACCTAGATTTGGATGACTCTGATAAGCCAAACTTTGATGGTATGCATAGATTTTTTGAAAAAACTATTAAAAATGAATACTCTCTTGAGGAACATTATAATAAGAAAAAATCAATTAATGAAAATTCTCTTGAGTATCTAAGTTTTGATTAAGTCAATTTTGGGGATGCTATTAATTAGGCTTGCTGGTGTAGGTATTGGTTTTATTAATGTGTTTTTGTTGCTTTATTTTAAAGAAGCTAGAGATGTAACATTATATCAGTCGACACTATCATTTATAGTTTTTGTGTCGTCCATATTAGTTTTTGGTAATGAAACAGAAATTGTCCGTAATTATAAAAAGGGTTGTGAGGACTCGGCTAATAGTATTAGGAATAATTTGACTTTAGTATCTTTTTTATCTTTACCTTTGTCGATTATTGCTACTTTTTATTATTTTTCAGAAGTTGTAATGTCATTAATTGTAAGTGTGTTTCTACTGTTTAGTGTATTTTTTATAAATGAAGCTTCTTTAAATAAGGCTATGGGGGATTTTTATAAGTTTCAATTGATTAGGTCCTTGCCTATCAATTTTAGTATGCTAATAGTTGTAGGTTTTTTATGTTTTTTTAGCGGTATAGATTTTAATCTTAGCTTGTTTTTTGGAATCGTATTTCTAACCTTTATTTTTCTATATAATCAACATAATTTTTCTACATTGAAACTGAAAATGTACTCTATAAGAGAGCTTAGAACAATTGACTACTCTTATTTGTTCAATAAAGAACGGGTTCTTTTAGTTATTGTAAGCTCTGCTTCTCTGTTTTTAATGACAATCGATATACTTGTTGTAGGTAAGATGTTTCCAGAATCTGAGGAGTATGTTCTAGCATCAAGATTTTCGCAGTTATTAATGGTGATATTTGTTATTGTTAATAGTTATTATATGTCAAAGTTTAATTCATGCTATAAGGATAATGATTTAATTGGCTTGAAGTCATTATTTAAAGAAAATTTGTTTATTTCATTGTGCTCATCTGTTTTTGTAAGCTTATTATTGTTTTTTATTGGTTACTTTTTCTCTGATTTTTTGTTACCCCATGAGAAAGTTGATAGCTTTATATCGATTTTGTTCTATCTATTAATGGGTTATGGTGTCAATCTTGGGCTTGGCTCTAATGTTTCTCTATTGATTATGTGTAATAAGCTAAACTTAGTGTTTATAAACTCTATGATAGGGATTTCAATTTTCATCTTTTATAACCTATTGATAACCACTAACGCAGTTGATTTGGCAAAAAGTATATTTCTATCTTTTTTAGTTATGAAGATTTTAATGTTTATCTCTTGTATTGTTTTGTTGAGGAAAAGTAATGAAGGTTTGTATTGATCTTACGTTTTGGAGGTGTAATAAGGCGGGTGGTATTCAAACAGTGCTTCTCAATTACCTTTATTATTTTGATGAGTTAAACGCAACTTACTCAGTAATCCTGTACGAGGAAGAATTGAAATACCTAACAAGTAATTATAAGTTCGAAAACTTAAAATTTTTGAACTTAGGGAAGCGGCCTAATTTATTCATTAGATATGCTAATGAGCTTTTTCTACTGCCCAAAAAACTTCTAAAGAAAAATGACGTTATACTTACTTTTAATTATTTTTGTTTTCTGAGTATTTTTTTTAAAGTTAGAAGTATTATCATGGTTCATGATATGAATCATATAGATGTACCGGAAACACTAGGTCGATTCAAAGCGTTTGTTCGAGGGTTGTTAGTTGGAAACGCTATTAGAAGCTCAGAATTAACTTTAACAGTTTCTAAGTTTTCAGAGGAACGTTTAAAAAGTCATTACCAAATCAATAAAACATTAGTCCTTTATAACTCGATAAATGAGAGAATACTTAGTAAAAAAGATATAAGTGGTCACAAATATGAAGATTATTTCTTGTTTGTTGGTTCAACACACCCCCATAAGAATGTCGATATTATAATTGATTATCTAGCCTCTGATGGAGCAGATATGAACTTAGTTATTGTCGGGCAAAAGAAGAAAGCACATGACAGACTGTTAAATAAAGTACGTGAAAATAATTTAAACTCCAAGGTGCATTTTACAGGGTATTTACCTGATGAAGAGTTAATTTCTTTATATAAACAGGCTGAGGCGCTTATCTTTCCTTCTAAATATGAAGGTTTTGGTATTCCTCCTATCGAAGCTATGGCGATGGGATGCCCATGCATATGTAGTAATGCTGCAGCAATTCCAGAGGTGTGTGGTGAAGCTGCTTTGTATTTTAACCCTGGTAGTGTTGCTGAACTTTCTGATGCTATTCATAGATTAAAGAAAGAAGAAGGTTTACGTGAAAAAATTATAAATAAGGGATTCGACAGAGTTAACTTATTCAGTTGGAAGAAAAGCGCACATGAACTTTATAATGCTCTTGAGGAATTAAAATGATAATAATAGTCGGAGCACCAAGATCTGGTACAACTTTGCTTGGTAAAATTCTTAGCTCGTCGCCAAGTGTACATTATTTTGAAGAGCCTAATGTTATCTGGAGGTACAAAAACTGGAGAAAGTTAGGTCATGAAGAGTTTCAAAAACAACATGCAAGTGCTGAAGTAAAAACATATATTCGCAATTGGTTTTTAAATGATAAAAAGGTTTCTGTCGAAAAAACACCAGCTAATGCCTTAAGGTTGGAATTTGTTAGAGAGGTTTTTCCTGAAGCTAAGTTTATATTTTTATACCGCAATTCTGAAGATGTTGTGCGTAGTATGAAAAAGAAATGGCTTTATGAGGAAGATAAAAATGGTTCTTCTTTGGGTAATGATGTTCCATTTAGGCAGCTAAGGCTTCAGTCTAGAAGATTTCTAACTGTACCAACATCAGATAAACCTTACTACATAAAAACAATTTTTAGTGAATTATTATTCCAGGTTTTTGGCAAGAAAAGAAACTTTTGGGGTCCGCAATATTCAGGCTATAAAATTGATGCTGATAAAAGCGATGTTGACTACATATGTTATAAGTTATGGACTCTACTTACATCGGAAATGATTAAATTTTCTTCAAGTCTACCAGCGCCTAGTTATATTGAATTAACATACGAGCAGTTGGTTAGTAACCCTTTATTCTGGATTAATAAATTGAGCTTGTTTTGTAATATTAATGATATAAGCTTCTCAGTTGAAAATTTAAATAAAAAGAAAAATAAAGAAAACAACACTAATTTAGACTTTACTCGAAATTACGGTGATTTTAACTTAAATAAGCTATATCGAAGTAACTGCAAGTTCATAGATATTTTAAATGATAAGCCTTTACTGGATGTATGACATGAAAATTCATATTTTAAGTTTAAATTACTTCCCAGAACTGACAGGTATCGGTAAGTATAACGGAGAAATGGCAAGCAAGCTTTTTAGTCATGGATTAGAAATCCAAGCTATTGTTGCTCCTCCCTATTATCCTGAATGGAAAGTCAATGAACAATATAAAAGTTATCTATATAAAAATGAGTTTGTAAATGGGGTTGGTATAACTCGCTGCCCGTTATATGTTCCATCAAAGGTTACTACTCTTAAGAGGCTACTACACCTAAGTACGTTTGCAGTATCATCAAGTATTGCTCTTTTTATCAAGCTCATTAAGAATAAGCCTGATGTAATTTTTTTAGTGCAGCCGACTTTGTTTTGTGCTCCATCGACCCTGCTATTTTCAAAATTATTTGGTGTAAAAACCGTTATGCATATTCAAGATTTTGAAGTCGATGCTATGTTTGGTCTCGGTATGGTAAGTGAGGGTAAGATTGCTCGTATCGTAAGGCGTTCAGAATCTTGGCTAATGAAAAAGTTTGATGTAGTATCTAGTATTTCTTACAGTATGCTTGAAAATGCAGAGCAAAAAGGAGTAGATAAATCAAAATTACTCTTTTTTCCTAACTGGGCCAATACCAGCTTTGTAACACCAGAGACTGATGGCTCTGCTTTACGTAAAGAGTGGGGGTTTGCAGAAACAGACAAAGTTGTACTTTATGCTGGTAATATAGGCCAAAAGCAAGGCCTTGAAATTGTGATAGAGGCAGCTAAAAGCTTTGAGAATGACAAATCTGTTAAGTTTGTTTTTGTTGGCGCAGGTGCTTATGTTAATACTTTAAATGAACTTGCTAAAGCTAGTAATTTAGAGAATGTATATTTTAAGCCACTGCAAGAATGGGAAGATGTACCAGCAATGTTGTCTATGGCTGATGTTCATTTGGTTGTACAAAAGAAGGGGGCTGCCGATGCTGTATTACCTTCAAAATTAACCAACATATTATCAGCAGGCGGTCACGCATTAGTTACAGCAGAAGCATCTACTGAGCTTGGAAAAATAGAAGAAGCAAATCCTGGTATATATACAATAGTTGAACCTGAAAATACAAAAGAGTTTATTGTTGGTTTAAAAGCTGTATTAGTAAAAGACACAAGCAAACCAAATGTGATTGCGCGTAATTATGCGCTCAAAAATTTAGATATTAATAATATAATTGAACGCTTTGTAAGCGATATGAGAAAGTTAGTAAAAGGAAAATATAATGACTAAGGTAGCCTTAATAACAGGTGTAACAGGACAAGATGGATCATATTTAGCGGAATTCTTGCTAGATAAAGGCTACGAAGTACATGGTATTAAACGTCGTGCATCGAGTTTTAATACTGAGCGTGTAGATCATATCTATCAAGATATCCACGAAGATAACCCTAAGTTCTTTTTGCACTACGGTGATTTAACTGATACATCAAACCTAACCCGTATTTTAAAAGAAGTTCAGCCAGACGAAGTTTATAACTTAGGTGCGCAAAGCCATGTGGCTGTATCGTTTGAAGCCCCTGAATATACTGCTGACGTTGATGCTATTGGTACATTACGCCTTTTAGAAGCAATTCGCTTTTTAGGTTTAGAGAAGAAAACTAAGTTTTATCAAGCATCAACTTCTGAGCTTTATGGTGAAGTAAAAGAGATCCCACAAAAAGAGACAACGCCATTCCACCCTCGCTCACCTTATGCTGTAGCTAAAATGTACGCTTATTGGATAGCAGTTAACTATCGTGAGTCATATGGTATGTATGCATGTAATGGTATTTTATTTAACCATGAGTCACCACGTCGTGGTGAAACATTCGTTACTCGTAAAATTACTCGTGGTTTAGCAAATATTTCGCAAGGTTTAGAAAAATGTTTGTACCTAGGTAATATGGATGCACTGCGTGACTGGGGTCATGCTAAAGACTATGTGCGTATGCAGTGGATGATGCTTCAACAAGAAACACCTGAGGATTTTGTGATTGCAACCGGCAAGCAAATTTCTGTACGCGAGTTTGTATCACTTTCAGCTAAAGAGCTTGGCATTACTTTAGAGTTTAGTGGTGAAGGAGTTGATGAAATTGCCACTGTTGCTGCTATTGAAGGTGATAATGCTGAAGCGCTTAGTGTAGGTGATGTAATTGTTCGCGTAGATCCTCGTTACTTCCGCCCAGCAGAGGTAGAAACTCTACTTGGCGATCCAACAAAAGCGAAACAAAAATTAGGTTGGGAACCAGAAATTACTGTAGAAGAAATGTGTGCTGAAATGGTGCAAAGTGACTTAGCTAAAGCTAAACAGCATGCAATTTTAAAGTCGCACGGTTATGACATTAGTGTTTCTGTAGAGTAACTATAGGCCTTAGTTATAGATTTATTAACCCAGCGTAAAGCTGGGTTTTATTATGGAAAGAACAATGCAAGCTAAAACTATTTTTGTCGCAGGCCACAACGGAATGGTCGGTAGTGCTATTGTTAGGCAATTACAAAAGCTATCTAAAGTGACCGTTATCACTCGCTCTCGCTCAGAGTTAAACCTTTTGGATCAAAGTGCAGTTGCTGATTTTTTTGAATCGAATGATATTGATCAAGTGTATTTAGCAGCTGCTAAGGTTGGGGGGATTATTGCTAATAATACTTACCCTGCAGAGTTTATATATGAGAACTTGATGATTCAAAATAACATTATACATAATGCACATTTAGCTGGTGTAAATGACTTACTGTTTTTAGGTTCTTCATGTATTTACCCTAAATTAGCTGAGCAACCAATGCAAGAAAGTGCGTTATTAACAGGTACTTTAGAGCCAACTAACGAACCATACGCAATAGCTAAAATTGCCGGCATTAAAATGTGTGAATCATATAACCGTCAATATGGGCGAAATTATCGCTCAGTAATGCCAACAAATTTATATGGTGAAAATGATAACTTTCATCCAGAAAACTCTCATGTAATACCTGCCTTATTAAGACGCTTTCACGAAGCTAAATTAGCTGGTGATGACAAAGTTGTTGCTTGGGGGTCTGGTAAGCCTATGCGTGAATTTTTACACGTTGACGATATGGCTGCAGCTTCGATACATGTTATGAACCTTAGTGATGATGTTTATAACTCAAATACCCAAGAGATGCTTAGCCATATAAATGTGGGTACAGGTGTCGATTGTACTATTCGTGAGTTAGTAGAAACTGTAGCTAAAGTTGTTGGCTTTAAGGGTGATATTGAATTTGATACTTCAAAACCTGATGGTGCGCCACGTAAGCTTATGGATGTTTCTAGATTAAAATCTTTAGGTTGGCAATATGAAATCAGCCTTGAAGATGGTTTAGCGCAGACGTATGAGTGGTTTTTAGCCAACCAAGACAACTTTAGAAAATAGTATGTTTTTAGAGCAGAAAACGTTTGAAACAGTCATCGACAGTACACCATTAGTATCAATAGACCTAGTTGTACTTAACGAAAATAATGAAGCATTACTTGGGCAAAGACTAAACCGTCCCGCTGAAGGGTTTTGGTTTGTTCCTGGTGGTCGTATTTTAAAAAATGAGTCACTGGCTAATGCTTTTAAAAGGCTAACACTAAATGAATTAGGAATTGAACTTGAATTATCAATTGCTGAACTGCTTGGCCCTTATGATCATTTTTATGATGACTGTGTATTTAACGAAAAAATTAAAACACACTATGTCGCAATCGCTTATGTATTAAGGCTCACAAATCAACGCTTGATGCGTTACCATTAAACGAACAGCATGCAGCATATAAATGGTTTGGTTTTGATGAATTACTTAAATCGCCTGCAGTTCATAAGCATACAAAATGGTATTTTGAGGCATTAATAGAATAAACACAGGGAATTATTATGATTTTACCAGTAATCATGGCGGGTGGCTCAGGCACCCGCTTATGGCCATTATCGCGTGGCAACTATCCAAAACAGTTTTTAAAACTAAATGGCGAGCAGACCATGCTCCAAGACACGCTAAACCGCTTAACAGGTTTAGCGCACTCACCAGCCATGTTAATTTGTAATGAAGAGCATCGTTTTATTGCTGCAGAGCAAGTGCGCCAATTAGGTGCAGAGCATGGCGGTATTTTTTTAGAGCCAGTAGGGCGTAACACGGCACCAGCTATTGCTTTGGCTGCTTTTAAAGCCATTGAAAATGAGCAAGACCCGTTATTATTAGTACTTGCAGCAGACCATGTAATTGAAGACTCAACTGCTTTTCAGGCTAGTGTAAATAAAGCTGCAGAGTTAGCAAACCAAGATAAACTAGTTACATTTGGTATTGTAGGTAACAGCCCTGAAACAGGTTATGGCTATATTAAACGTGGTGACGCTGTAGAGCATGGCTTTGTTGTTGACAGTTTTGTTGAAAAGCCAAATCTAGAAACAGCCAAGCAGTATATTGAAAGCGGTGATTACTACTGGAATAGTGGTATGTTTTTATTTAAAGCAAGTCGCTATTTAGATGAATTAAAAGTATTTCGCCCTGATATCTACGAAGCTTGCGAAAAAGCTATTGCAGTACAAAACAGTGATATGGACTTTATTCGCGTAGATAAAGCTGCTTTTGAGGCCTGCCCTGATGAGTCGATTGACTATGCAGTAATGGAACACACGAAAGATGCTGTTGTTGTGCCTATGGATGCAGGCTGGAGCGACGTAGGTGGTTTTGCTGCCCTTTGGGAAGTGTCGTCACAAGATGAAAATGGCAATGCCTTTAAAGGTGATGTAAAAGCGGTAGATACAAAAAATACACTTGTATTTGGTGAAGATAAACTCGTTGCAACAGTCGGTGTTGAAGACCTAGTAATTGTAAACACGAAAGATGCCGTTCTAGTTGCCCATAAAGATAAATCACAAGAAGTTAAAGCGATTGTAAACCAGCTAAAAGCAGAAGAACGTTCTGAAGTTACTTTCCATCGTGAAGTGTATCGCCCATGGGGTAAATATGACTCAGTTGATAACGGTGAGCGCTTCCAAGTAAAACGTATAACCGTAAAACCAGGTGCTAAGTTGTCGGTACAAATGCACCATCACCGCGCAGAGCATTGGATTGTGGTATCGGGTACAGCAAAAGTGCAAATTGATGATACAGAGCAATATGTAACAGAGAATGAGTCTGTTTATATTCCAATAACAGCGGTTCATGCGTTAGAAAACCCAGGTAAAGTTGACTTAGAGTTAATCGAAGTGCAATCGGGTTCTTACTTAGGCGAAGACGATATCGTGCGTTTTGAAGACCGTTATGGTCGAGTGAAATAAACGAAGAGATAGATATCAGAAGTTAGATATCAGAGCGTAGCTAGTGCAATTCATTTTGTGCTAGCTGTATGCTTTTAGAATAGTTAAATAAATAGGTTTTTTATGGATAGCCAGTTAGTTTGCTCTGAAGTCATTGCAAAAAGTGGTATTGAGTTCGGCACAAGTGGTGCGCGAGGTCTTGTAAACGATTTTACCCCTGATGTAAACGCCGCATTTGCTTTAGCTTTTATATCAGCGATAGAAAATGAATTTTCCTTCGATACTGTAGCAATTGCAATCGATAACCGCCCAAGTAGCTATGCAATTGCGCAGGCATGTGCAGAGGCGTTAAAGCAACATAAATTGAATGTTGTGTATTATGGTGTAGTACCCACTCCAGCACTTGCTTACAAAGCAATGCAAGATAATATGCCTTGCATTATGGTTACTGGCAGCCATATTCCATTCGATCGCAATGGCTTAAAGTTTTATCGCCCTGATGGTGAGATTACAAAAGCCGATGAACAGGCTATCCTAACTAGCAAAGCCATATTCACAGCGTTACCAGAACATCTAAATGAATTGCTATTAGATGTTTCTGCCTGTGAATCTTACACACAGCGTTACACCTTGCTTTTTAATGCTGATACCCTTAAAGGTAAGAAAATAGGTATTTATGAGCATTCAAGTGCTGGGCGTGATATCTATAAAGTGCTGTTTGAGCAATTAGGTGCAGAGGTTATCAGCCTTGGCAGAAGTGATGAATTTGTACCAATCGATACCGAAGCTGTATCGGAAGAAGATAAAAAACGTGCACTTGATTGGTCCAATGAATACAGTTTTGATGCTATTTTTTCAACTGACGGTGATGGTGACCGACCATTAATTGCAGATGAAAATGGTGATTGGTTACGCGGTGATATTTTAGGATTGCTTTGTAGTCAGTTATTAAATATCGAAGCGCTTGCAACGCCGGTAAGTTGTAATACAGCAATTGAAAAATCATTAAACTTTAAGCAAGTTAAACGTACTAAAATTGGCTCGCCATATGTTATTGCTGAATTTGCAGAGTTAGCTGAACAATACACTTCAGTCGCAGGCTTTGAAGCTAATGGTGGTTACTTACTAGGTTCAGATATAACATTCAATGGTAAGTTACTAAAAGCTCTACCTACAAGAGATGCACTACTTCCAGCGTTAATTTTGTTAGCGCAACCTAAGCATGTATCTGAGTTACTAGCCAAGCTACCACAACGGTTTACTGCCAGTGACCGCATTAAGGACTTTGCAAGAGAGAGAAGTTTACAAGTTATTGCTGCGTTACAGCAAAATGCGCAAAGCTTTTTGTTAGAACTAGGCTATGATGAGAGCTACGAATTAGACTTAACTGATGGTTTACGTATTTCGCTTGCATCTGGCGATATAGTGCATTTAAGACCATCTGGCAATGCGCCAGAATTAAGGTGCTATGCTGAGGCTAAATCAAGCGAAAGAGCGATAAAGCTTGTAAATAAAGCATTGGTTTTAGTACAAGCATCATAGTTATTCGAATAAGCAGCAAGACACTTGCTGCTATCCCTTTTGTTTAGTAAAAATAAACGTTGTAAAAATGGCAATAACCAACGGTTAGATTATACTTTGAAGGCTACCATAATGAACAAGCATTTTTTGATGATGGTAACCTTCCCCTAGTAATAATAAAAATGAGAAGTAAACATAAATGCATAAAGGTATTTTGCAAAGTAATTCAACAGTAATAGCATTCGTGCAGCGGATCCTCGATATTACTATTATTGTTGGTTGTTTATGGGTAGCTGTCGCTTTACAAGATATCCCTTGGCTACTTCAGCACACAACAGCATCCTTACTTGCAGTATTCTTGTTTCATTTCACTAGTGAGCTCGATAAACTTTACATTTCTTGGCGTGGTCTTTCTATTTATAAAGAGCTTAAAAAAACTATTTCACACTGGTTTATAAGCGCTGCAATCTTATTTTTGAGCGTAAACTTTTTAGCTCCGCAATACTTAAACCCCGAAGGCTTGCAGTTTTATTGGTTTGTATCTGTAGTTGTTAGTCTTTGTGTATATCGTGTTGTATTACGCTTAATTTTAAGGGCTCTACGCTCGCAAGGTATTAATACCCGTTCGGTTGTTATTGCAGGGGCAGGTACTTTAGGGCAACAATTAGCAAATAATATTGTAGCTAATTCAAGTTTTGGTTTGGTATTCGGTGGTTATTACGATGATACAACACCAAAGCAAAAATTAGTGGCTGCGCAAACTATAGGTAATTTAGAGCAGCTAGTTGCTGATTGTAAAGAGGGGGGATTAGACCGTGTTTATATTGTATTACCCCCACAAGCTTATGAGCGCCGTAAGTGGCTAGTTAAAGAGTTGGCAGATAGCACTGCAAGTGTTTACATTGTGCCTGATGTTTTCACCTACCAGTTATTACACTCTCGCAGTGATACCATTATGGGTATACCCACTATTAGTATTTACGATTCACCACTTGATGGTAGTAACGCCATTATCAAGCGTATTGAAGATATTGTACTCTCTACACTTATTTTAATCATGATATCCCCGGTTTTACTTGGCTTAGCCCTTGCGGTTAAGTTTACCTCTAAAGGACCTGTATTCTTTAAGCAAAACCGTTATGGTATTGATGGTAAGCCGATAAAAGTATGGAAGTTCCGCTCGATGAATGTAATGGAAGACGGCGCTAAAGTAACCCAAGCCACTAAAAATGATTCGCGCTTTACACCAATTGGCCAATTTATTCGTAAAACGAGCTTAGATGAGCTACCGCAGTTTATTAATGTGTTACAAGGGCAAATGTCGATTGTAGGGCCAAGGCCTCACGCAGTTGCTCATAACGAAGAATATCGTAAGCTTGTTGACGGTTACATGCTACGTCATAAGGTTAAACCAGGCATTACAGGCTGGGCGCAAATTAACGGCTGGCGCGGCGAAACCGATACATTAGATAAAATGGAAAAGCGCATAGAGTTTGACCTAGAGTACATTCGTAATTGGTCTTTATTCTTTGATTTAAAAATCGTGTTTTTAACTATTTTTAAAGGCTTTGTGAATAAAAATGCCTACTAGCTTTTAGTAGGTATTCTGTATTTATTAATCGCAGGACTTTAATATTTTGGCAGAAGATATGATTTCGCGAGCTACGAATAAGGATATTTGAATGATTTTACAGCAATGGTTGATAGTGGTTATATTTATTACAACCATTGTAGGCTTAATAAAATTTCAAAAATTTCCTGAGCGTGTTTTTGCAGCTGCTTGTTTAGCGTGCTTTGCGACTAATTTGGTTTCTACCGAACAGCTTTTGAATAATGCAGTTAACCCAGGGTTGGTCACATTACTGCTCTTGGTGGTGTGTGCCTTTGCCTTTGAACGTACCAGCTTTTTACGCAAATTAGCTAATGTTTTATTTAATGGCTCTGTGGCTAAGTCTTACATCAGGACATTATTCGCAACGATTATCGCCTCTGGTTTTTTAAATAATACAGCGGTGGTTGCTACTTTAATTAGCCCTGTAAAAAACAATAAACTTATTGCCCCTACTAAACTTTTACTACCCCTTTCTTATGCCGCTATTTTAGGTGGCACCCTCACTTTAATTGGTACCTCAACTAACTTAATCGTTAACTCTATGCTGATTGAACGCGGTGCCGAGGGCTTTAAATTTTTTGACTTTTTACCTATTGGTTTAGCTGCAGTCGCTGCCTGTGTACTAGTAATGGCGCTTACAATTAATCGTTTAAAAGGCAAAGTGAGCAAAGATGAAACCTCAAGTGATTACTTTGTTGAAGCAAAAGTGAATGCTGCCTCACCACTGATAGGTAAAACCGTAGAGCAAAATGGTTTACGTAGCTTAGAGTCATTATTTTTGGTTGAGCTAGTTCGCGATAACCGCTTAATTTCGCCCGTAGCGCCATCGCAGATGATCCGCGAAGGCGATAAACTTATTTTTTCGGGCGATGTCACTAAAGTGCTGGTGCTGCAGCAATTTGAAGGTTTAAGCTTATTTGCAGAGCAAGATGGTTTATTGCGTGATAACTTAACCGAAGTTGTTATTAAACCAGGTGCTGCAGTGGTCGGTAAAACACTAAAAACTGCGGGCTTTCGCGCAAGGTTCGATGCCGCCGTAGTTGCAGTGCGCCGCGAAGGTGAAAAGCTCTCGGGTAAGCTAGGTGATATCACCATTCAAAGCGGCGACTTTTTGATTCTTGCAGTTGGCCCTGACTTTGCTAAACGTACTAACTTAACTAAAAACTTTTTTATACTGAGCGGTGTAAAAGCCGACAACATGCTTAAAGGCTTAAAAGAGCGCGTTGTTACTTGGGGCTTTGTGGCAACCATTGCTGGCTCGTTAATTTTTGATATTAGCTTATTAAAAAGCTTTATTTTTTACCTAGCCGTGCTGGTGGGTTGCCGTTGTTTATCGCTAAACGAAATAAAGCGACGCTTTCCGTTGGAGCTTTGGCTTATTGTAATGAGCGCTTTAACGCTAGCTACAGCCTTAGATAATTCAGGGGTATCTAAACTAATAGCAGAACAAGTTGAGGGTTTACTTGCAGGGCAAAGCGTTTATATAGCCTTTATTGGTGTATTTTTACTCACTCTGTTATTTACAGAGTTAATTACTAATAATGCAGCAGCAGCGCTTACATTCCCCATTGCATTTACTATCGCTCAAGGCCTAGGCGTAAGTTACATGCCATTTGTACTTGCAGTCGCCTTTGCCGCGAGTGGCAGTTTTATTAGCCCTTACGGCTACCAGACCAACCTAATGGTTTACAATGCCGGCAATTACAAATTAACCGATTTCATAAAGTTCGGCCTACCGATCTCAATAACCTACAGCCTAGTTGTACTGACTCTGATACCCGTGTTTTTTCCGTTTTAGAAAAGCCATTAGGAGCTAGGCGCTAGGTTTATTTTGCGATAAGGTTTAGTGGTGAATGGATTTCACTTAATGGCGAAGGGACTAATTATGAAATTTGAACAAATGGATGTGTGGAAGAAGTCATCACGATTAGCATGTGAAATATACAAATATAAAGCTCTGCCTATCGTTCCTTATCACATACCTCTCAGTATTCTAAAGTAAATGCACTGTGTTTTACGTTTTAAATCGAACTTTATAGAGGTAAGATATTAGAGGTCAGATATCAGAAGGAGCTAGGTGATAATAAGCCTTCAGGCGTTGGGAACTAGGCGCTAGGTTTATTTTGCGATAAGGTTTAGTTGCGAATGGATTTCACCTATGGCGAAGGGACTAATTATGAAATTTGAACAAATGGATGTATGGAAGAAGTCATCACGATTAGCATGTGAAATATATAAAGTAATGCTTGTTTGCAAAGATTACGGTTTTAAAGATCAAATAACACGTGCTGCATTATCAATTCCTTCTAATATCGCTGAAGGCCTTGAAAGAGAAACAGAGAATGATGAAGCTCGTTTCTTATATTATGCAAAGGGCTCTGCAGGAGAGCTCGTAACTCAATTATACATTGGTATTGAGATAAAATTTATCGATAAGCATGTTGGCTTGCAATTAATATCAGAAGCTAAAGAAGTTGCTGCTATGATTGCAGCGTTAATAAAATTAAGAAAAGGCTGCGTTAAAGAGTCAGCCATTGAATATCATTTTGAAGAACCTAGAACCTAGAACCTAGAACCTAGAACCTAGAACCTAGAACCTAGAACCTAGAACCTAGAACCTAGAACCTAGAACCTAGAAACCCAAAGAGGTACCATGACCGAGAACATTGTATGGCACGATCAAACTGTTTCGCGTGCTGAAAAAGAACAACATAAAGGGCATAAGCCGGTATTACTTTGGTATACGGGGCTAAGTGGCTCTGGTAAGTCGACTATTGCGAATGCGGTTGAGGCTAAGTTATTTGAGTTAGGTTGCCATACTTACCTGCTTGATGGCGACAACGTACGCATGGGCTTAAACAAGGGCCTAACTTTTAGCGACGAAGACCGTATTGAAAATATTCGTCGTATTAGTGAAGTCGCTAAACTGTTTGTTGATGCCGGTTTAATTGTATCTACGGCGTTTATTTCACCGTTTAAAGAAGACCGTGCTCGTGCTCGCAGCATTATGAATCAGGGTGAGTTTGTAGAGGTATTTATCGATACGCCGCTAGAGGTTTGTGAAAGCCGTGACCCTAAAGGTTTATACAAAAAAGCCCGTGCCGGTGAGATCCCTAATTTTACAGGTATTAGCTCAGCGTTCGATGTGCCAGAGCAGCCAGAGATTCATGTAAAAACAGCAGAGCAAAGCATTGAGCAAAGCGTAGAACAAATTATTGGTTATTTACGCGAAGCAGGGGTTATAGAAATCTAGAGCCAGAAACCTGACGTCTAAAATCTGATATCTGTCTTCTGACCTCTAACCTCTGAGATCTAACTTCTAATCTCTGACGTCTAACTTCTATTATTTTTGAGATCTTATGAACTACGATATTTTTAACGGTGATGCCGATGGCATCATCGCACTTTTACAGTTACAGCTCGCTAATCCTATTGAAAGCGTGAAAGTAACCGGCGTAAAACGTGATATTCAACTATTGAAAAAAATTACTCCACAAGCTGGTGATAATATACGTGTACTCGATATTTCAATGGAAAAAAACATGGCAGAGTTGCACGACGCTCTATGTGTGGGTGCACGAGTAATGTATGTGGATCATCATAAAGCGGGTGATATTCCAAACCATGCAAACTTATTTGCCCACATCGATTTAGATGCAAATATGTGTACTAGCTTAATTGTGAGCAACCTTATCGATAAGCAATACCACTTATGGGCAATCACAGCTGCTTATGGCGATAATTTATTTGCAAAAGCCGATAGCGAAGCCGATAAACTAGGCTTAACAGAGCTCGAAAAGTCACAACTTAAAGCATTTGGTACTTATATTAACTATAACGGTTATGGCAGTGAGGTAGCTGATTTACACTTTGCACCAGAAGACTTATTTAACGAGCTACTAAAATATAAGTCACCGCTTGATGCCATTAACGACTCAGAGTCTGTTTATTACGTATTAGAAAAAGCTTACAAAGCTGATATGCAAAAAGCGGCTGATGCTAAGGTTTTACATAATTGCGATACAGCAAAGGTTATTTTACTTGATGACGCCCCATGGGCTCGTCGTGTAAGTGGTGTATTAGGCAATGACCTTGCAAACCAAGCGCCAAACAAAGCCCATGCAGTACTTACTTATAATAACAAAGGAAGTTATACCGTAAGTGTAAGAGCGCCACTTAATAATAAACAAGGCGCTGTTGATGTATGCAGCCAATTTGCCACCGGCGGCGGCCGCGCAGCTGCAGCAGGTATTAATGAACTAGACCAACAGCAAGTTGAACAGTTTATTGCTACTCTCTTAAATTTTTATAACTAACCCCTTGCTAGTGGCACCCCAGCCACTAGCTCCTAAATCCTAAATCCTAAATCCTAGAACCTATCGTTTCCTGTTCATCCTCCGTCAATATTATTGCTGCTAACGTGTTTATAAATCTTTTTTTACTATTGCGCAAAATGGGTTGATAACTCATACTTTGTAATTATTTATTCTTACCACAATAATTAAGGGACTAAACATTATGAAAGCTGTCATTCCTGTTGCAGGCCTTGGTACACGTATGTTACCGATGACTAAGGCAATTCCTAAAGAAATGCTGCCTCTTGTTGATAAGCCACTTATTCAATACATAGTAAATGAATGTGTTGCTGCGGGTATTAAAGAAGTTGTATTGGTTACTCATAGTTCAAAAAATGCTATAGAAAACCACTTTGATACCAGCTTTGAGCTAGAAGCAACCCTCGAAAAACGTGTAAAACGTACCTTGCTTGAAGAAGTGCGCTCTATTTGCCCATCAGATGTAACCATTATGCACGTACGCCAAGGCGAGGCTAAAGGATTAGGTCATGCTGTTATGTGTGCAAAACCAATTGTTGGCGATGACGACTTTGTAGTTGTATTGCCAGACGTAATTTTAGATAGCTACACCGCTGATCAAAAAACCGAAAATATTGCAGCTATGATCAAGCGTTTTAATGAAGTTAAAGCAAGCCAAATTATGCTAGAGCCAGTGCCGCAAGAAAGCGTACATAAATATGGTATTGCAGATATCGGTGGCGTAAAAATTAAAGCGGGCGAAAGTGCGCCAATCAAGACTATGGTCGAAAAACCAAAAGCTGAAGAAGCACCTTCTAACTTAGCTGTCGTAGGGCGTTATGTACTTTCGAAAGCAATATGGCCATTACTTGCGAAAACACCAGCAGGTGCTGGCGGTGAAATTCAGCTTACCGATGCTATCGATGAGCTAATGAAGCACGAAATTGTAGAAGCTTTCCACATGAGTGGCCGCGCCCACGACTGCGGTGATAAACTTGGTTACTTAAAAGCAATTGTTGAATACAGCATGCGTGATGAAAACCTTGGTGCTGAATTCACCGATTTCGTAACCGAAATGGTAGCGCCAGCAGAGCGACATTTAAAAGCGGTTTAAAAAGAGGATATTAGAAGTTAGTTATCAGACGATAGATATTAGATTTCAGATACCAGGCTTTAGTGGTTAGAAGTTAGTTATTAGCTTTTAACTTTTAACCACTTGCTTTATCCCACCCCAAATATAATCTTGTCCACCTAGCACCTAGCACCTAGCACCTAGCACCTAGCACCTAGCACCTAGCACCTAGCACCTAGCACCTAGCACCTAGCACCTAGCACCTAGCACCTCGCTATTAACTTCTCGTTTTTCACTTCTAATGTTATATTTAATCTAATTTAAGGATTTTTATAATTTTAACTCGGAATAGTTTATGTCTAAGCTTAATGTCTTTTTAGGTAGTGCAATAGCTCTAAGTTCACCAATAGTTTTTGCCGAGCCAGTAAACTCTCATCAATCATTTGCAGGTTACACTGGTTTAATCAATATCCCAAATGCTGAAGTACAACAAAAGGGAGTAATTGGTTTTGGCTTCAATAACCAATTGTATGATGCAACTAGAAGTTATGTAGATGGGCATAATTTTATTGTCAGTGCAGGTTTATTTGATGGGTTTGAAGTTAGTGGGCAAATAGCAAGTAGCACAATGCATAATAATAATTTCGCTAAACGTGAGCCTGGTACGATTAGAGATTTATCATTTAATGCTAAGTACCAAATTCCATACATTCCTGAAGATTGGTTTAGCCTTGCTATTGGCGGTAAAGATATTGGCGGCGATGTTAATTTTTACGAAACATACTTTGCTGTGGCATCAAAAGAATTATGGAACTTTAGGTTTTCTGCAGGTATCGCAAAAAGTAAACGCCCTCATGGTGAGATGGATGGCGTATTTGGTGGTGTAGAGTATCAAGTATTCGACTGGTTTAGTTTGCAAGCCGAGCATGATGCAGAGGCATTTAATGCGGGTGCTAAGGTGACTATCCCTAAAAAGTGGCTGTATGATATCGGCGAGCTAACCTTTACCAGCCGTTTTTACAGTAATACAGATTACTCAGAACAAGACACCTATTGGGGTGTTAACTTTAGTATGCCGCTTTCGAGTGAAGATAAACAAAATTATAAAAAAGTTGAAGCAGCCCCTTATGTAGCACCGGTTGCTACAAAGCCAACAGCTAAAATCGATGACCATGGCATTGGTTTTATACAAACAGCCATGGCGCCAGAATTAGCTGAACAAGCAAAGGCGGTTACAGTAGCAAGCATAAAACAAGCACCAACAGCCAATGCGCAAAAACTAGCCACTTCAAGTTTAAATAGCCAAGTGATTGAATTAAAACAAGCACTGATTAACGATGGTTTCGAGAACGTAGTGGTTGGTTATAACCTGAATACCGTATTCGTAAACTTTGAAAACTCGGTATTTAACCGTAACGACATTGATGCAATTGGTGTAGTCCTTGGCCGTATTGCCGAAAATGTGACTAATGAAAGCACTCACTTTAACGTACAACTTTCTAAAACAGATATCCCTTTAATTGCGATTCAGGGCAAGGTTGATAACTACCGCTTATTTATCGAAAAAGGTGTAAGCCCAGATTTAAATGTACAGCAAGGCAAAGCAAATATTCCTGAAGGTGTTGTATGGGCCGGTAAAGCAGAGGCAAGCCCTTACTTTAAACCGCGCTTAACACTTAGCCCAGCTACATCGAACACTTATGCCACGGAATTTGGTGTATTTGACTACTCTATTGGTTTACGTGCTGAACTTGACGTACCGTTATGGCAAGGTGGTGGTATAAAAGTAACAGGGCAAACGATTTTAGATGAAACCAGTGATTTTGAAGATAACGGTGTGTTTAATAATTACAGCCTTGATGAAGGTATTGTAAATGCAATGCTGCACCAAACCTTTGAACTGCCGTATGGCTTTTATAACCAAACGCAAATTGGCTTTTTTAAAGACTATTTTGATTACAAAGCCATTATTAACGAAACAGCCTGGTTAAGCCCTGAGGGTCGCCATAAAATAAGTGCTAAAATAGCTTATTTTGATTATGCAGATTACCGTGCCTCACGTGAGTACGAAACACTCACATACCAATACAACTGGGTTGAGCAAGATATTACCTTGCATGCTACTGCTGGTAGCTATTTTTATGGCGATAGTGGTTATCAGTTAGAGAGCCGTTTTTGGTTTGGTGATAGTTACATAGCTGTGTTTTATGAAAATACTGACTCGCAAAAAGCTGGGGTAGCATTGAATATTCCGTTAACACCACGTAAAGACATGAAAGTAACACCGTTTGGCCAGTTGAAAGGACGGGAGTATTGGCGTATAGGCCTAGGTACTAAAATTGGAGAATTTAATACACTAGTATTTAACCAAGCTTATGCACCTTCATCACAAGTGACTTTAGACAATACAATGTTTAAACGTGGTCGATTAACTTCGAGCTATATTTAT
The DNA here is from genome assembly GCF_002964825.1 of Pseudoalteromonas sp. T1lg122. NCBI lineage: Bacteria > Pseudomonadati > Pseudomonadota > Gammaproteobacteria > Alteromonadales > Pseudoalteromonadaceae > Pseudoalteromonas > Pseudoalteromonas sp. T1lg122. The sequence goes on along the minus strand of NZ_PQCG01000033.1, from coordinate 151,303 downwards.
AGCAACCTAGCGCGAATGAAAGAAGCGTATGAGAGTTATAAATAATAGCGACTCGCAGTAGCGAGAGACGAGAAACGAGATACGAGTCAAACATAAGAAGTCAGATATTAGAGGTTAGTGGTTAGAGCCACTAACTTCTATTATCAAACTGTTGTTTTAGACCCGTTAACATGGCCCCTAACTCTTTGGTTTCTGATATCCAATACAATGCTTTTTCACGTTCTAAGTAGCCTATCTCCAGACCTATATAGATTTGTGTTCTTGTTTCTGCAAGCGAAGATCTCGCGATATCTATAAACCGACTTTTCTCTTTGTAACTTTCACGGCTTACTCCCTCAGCAATGTTGCTAGGCACTGATAAGCCTGAGCGGGTTAACTGATCTCTAAAACCGACGTCTTTTAATTCATTTGTTGATTTGTAAATTTCAGCACTTAATCGTGCAGACCGTTTCCATACATCTAGATTTTCAAAGTTCATAACTAACTCCTTGTATTGACTAACCACTAACCACTAACCACTATTTCTACTTTTTCGCTTAACTCTGCTTTAAGCTTTTCTGCTAGTGCTTGTTTGGCTTGCTCATCACCGTGGACGATTTTGATTAAACTTGGCTTTTTGCGCATGCCGGTGACAAATCTGATAAGTCCTTTTTGATCTGCATGGGCGCTGTAGCCGCTAATGGTATGAACTTGCGCTTTAATCATGACTTTTTGATTATCGATAAATACATAGCCGCCGCGTGGACCGTATTTTTGAATCTCTCGGCCTAAGGTTCCTTGCCCTTGGTAGCCAACAAAAATGACATCGGTTGTTTTGACTGGCAAAAACCGTTCTAGGTAATTAACTATTCTGCCGCCATTACACATACCGCTGGCAGCAATAATTATTGCGGGTTGCTGTTTTGAGGTTAAAAAGTTAATTAGGGCAAGGTGCTCTTGGTGGCTATCAATAGTGTGTAGCTGCTTAAAGTCGAGCGGGTGGCGGCCTTGTTTTACGCGTTTTTTTGCTTCGTTATCCCACAGTGCTTTAAAATGTAAATATTCATTTGTGAAATTGGCTGCCATTGGCGAATCTACGATTATTTGCAGTTTATGCCACATAGAACGTTTGCTTGCACAGTGAATAAGCTGTTCAAACTCATAGAGTAGCTCTTGAGTTCGGCCTATACTAAAAGCCGGTATGAGTACCACGCCATTATCACTTACGGCACGTTCTATAACCTTTTTAAGTACGGCTACGCGCTCTTTACGACCTTGATGGTTTTTATCACCATAGGTCGACTCAATAACTAATGTATCGGCGCGGTAAGGCGGTTTTGGCGTTGGTAATAATGGCGTGTAAGGTGCTCCCAAATCACCAGAAAATACCACTCTATGCGTGTTTGGTTTTTTACCTAGCTCAATTTCAACATAGGCAGAGCCTAAAATGTGCCCGGCACGTTGCAGGCGGATTTTATATAATGAATTTTGCTTGCTTGAGGCTACTTTTTCGGGGCTAAAGCACACTCCTACGGGAATGGAGTACCATGTATTGAAATCGAGAGAGACAATTTGCTGTTTTAGTAACTTTAAGCAGGTGCGGATCATTGCTTCATCGCGAGTTACACCTACTTTTAAGGCATCTTCAATCACCATAGGTAACAACTTGGCGGTGGCAATAGAGGTAAAAATAGGCCCTTTAAAACCTCCGGCAAGTAAGTAGGGTATGCGACCAACATGGTCGATATGACAATGTGTGACAATCAGCGCTTTTACGGCTGATATATCAAACTCAATAGCTAGGTCTTGTTTACTGTCTTCCCCTTGAAATAGACCACAATCAATGAGTACAGAATTTGTGTCATCAATAAATAGCTGGTGGCAAGACCCTGTTACGCCTTTCACCGCTCCGTGGTGTTTAATATGCATAATAATCTCCTGATTTTTAAGCGAGGTTTTAGAATAGAAGTTATTGACTTATAGAGCAATGGGTGAGCGTTCAACTATTCACGGCTAAAGCCGTTCCTACGTTTTGATGTAGGAGTGAAATTTAAGGAGCTGTCAGTTTGAAGATCAATTTTGGTTATGCATTTAAATGTGGGCTGGGTGCTGAATGTCAGACGCGCCAAGCAAGCGTGACGCCTACGGTGGTGTAGGCGTGAAATTTATTTCGCGCGGTGTTTTTATTGCGCGATGTAAAATCGCGCCTACAATATCTCGCAACTCGCAACTCGCAACTCGCAACTCGCAACTCGCAACTCGCAACTCGCAACTCGCAACTCGCAACTCGCAACTCTAACCTTTATTTATCTCTAATATCGCTTTTAACGTATGTTCTTTTTCAAGAATATCGCGATATAAAGCAAACTGGTTGCGGGCGCGTTCTAGGTTGTGGTTTGCATGTTTGGTGGCAAAGTAGTTATCGCCATCAATAAAGTCTGTTAAAAAGCGCAGGCCAATCATAAAAGTCATGACCTTGGTGCCTAGCCAGAAGCTTTCTTTTTCGGCATCGGTGATCACATCTTGTAGTGGTTCAACATAACCTTTAACGATGGCGGCGAAGATTTCTTCACGAACACGTACATTACTTAGGTTGGTTGAATCTTCTTGCTCAGGAGAGCAGAAGGTTCGCACCATATCGCCAAAATCAAATAACCAATAACCAGGCATACAGGTATCAAGGTCGATGACGGCTTTTGCATCATCTGATTGTTTACAAAAAAGCATGTTGTTGATTTTTGTGTCGTTATGACAAGGTCTTAAAGGAATTTTACCTTCAAGCTGTTTTAATTCATCAACTAAAGATTGCTGAGCTAAACAAAAATCGATGTCGTCTTGGCAAAGCGCCACACGGTTAACAGGGTCTTTTTCGAGAACTTTTTTGAAAGCATCAAAGCGCATCGCTAAGTTGTGAAAATCTGGGATCACATGATGCAGCTGATCTGCCTGAAAATCTTGTAATGCCAGCGCGAATTGGCCAAATGCATTGGCTGCAGTTTGTGCTTGCGAGATTGTTGCTACAACATCTTCACTATAACTGCCGCCAATAAATTCGAGTGCACGCCAAACACCTTGATCGCATTCAACTAAAAAGTCATTTTCGATAGTTGGAACATGACGAATAATTTCGAGGCTGTATTCACCATTGTCGTGTTTTTCACTCAGGTGCTGCTCAATTAGTCGTGCATTTTCAACTAGGTGCTCAGGATTAGGAAACACATCGGTATTTAACTTTTGCACAACCAAAGCGTTTTCTTCTGATTTAAGTAACATGGTTGTGTTGATGTGGCCATTGCCAATTGGCTTTAGCGTTACGTTATCTGTGCTTAAGCCAAAGTGCTCAGAAAGATAAGTTGCAACAGGGTTCGACTTCATTAATTTTCCATTACTTATTTTTTGCAAGAAGAGGCGAGGGTCTAATCGTTTAGCTTACGACGTAACTGACATAAAGTGTGTGCTATTGCATCCAGTTCAGCTTTGTAGGTCACGCCATACCATGGCTCTTGTGCAGTATAAACGGTTACAGCTTGGCGGTTATCTTGAATCGCGAGTTGTATCTCATTTGGTAAATAATACTCTTTCGTGACACCGTTGTCAGTATTTTCTAAAAACTCAATAAAGCCTGTTTCTAAGTCATTAAATAAACAGGGTGTTATTCCCCAAAAGCTCATTGAGCCTAGGGCATTATCGGCAATTTGGAATCTTTCACCATGTGGATTGTTGCCTTTTAAAACATTATTTTCGAGTTTGATATCTAGATACTCGACCACATCAGTTAAATACTGGTGGCTATCAACAGAGCATACACCTCGATTTACACCACCTTCTTCGGAGAGTGTATCTTTAATCGGGTAGCCTACCATCGCCCAATTGCTATGCTGTTTGAAGTGTTCGCTAATAATGGCAAAAGAAGACTCACCGTAATAATCATCGGCTGTAATGACAATAGCAGGGTTATTCACATAAGGTTTTGCGCAAAGTAACGCATGACCTGTGCCCCATGGCTTTTGGCGTTCAGCAGCTGAGTGTTCATAACCATGTGGCACAGCGCTAACTTCTTGCTCAACTAAGATTACTTCGAGCGACTTAGGCAGGCGCGGTAAAATCGTCGCTTCAAATTCAGCACGAATGTTTTTATTAATGATGATCACCGCCTGGCTCACACCTGCTTTAACCGCATCATGAATACTCAGTTCCATGATGGTACAGCCTAGCCCCGGGATTTCGGCAATTTGTTTGTTTCCGCCAAAGCGGCTACCCAGCCCGCCAGCCAATACGATTAAAGTAAGAGAGTGTTGAGTCATCGCGCAAATTAAATGAAAAACAAAGGAAAATTGTACCAGAAACACTCACGGGGGAGGAAGAGAAGCTTAAAGCTTTAAGCTGTAAGTTTTGAGCAGAGCGGTGTTGTTTGTGGGCCTACCCCGTAGGAGGTACTTTAGTGCCGAAGTGTTTAGAGCAATTCACGGCTAAAGCCGTTCCCACGTAGGCGTGAAATTTATTTCGCGCGGTGGTTTTATAATAGGGGTTAGATTTTAGAAGTCGGATTTTTAGTAGTTAGAATTCAGAAGTTAGATATCAGTTGATCGAAAGGGTGGTTTTATTTTTTGTGTAATTAAACAAAGAACTTGCTACACATGAAATGTATTTTACTTTGTACTAACCACTAACCACTAACCACTAACCACTAACCACTAACCACTAACCACTAACCACTAACCACTAACCACTAACCACTAACCACTAACCACTGTTTTCGAACCTATTAGCTTCATATTTACCTAGATGGTATATTCTCTGTGTGGTGATTAACCCTTTTAGGTAGACGATTAATGGCAAAAGATAGATACGCGCCAAAAGCACTTGGCGATATTATGGCGGGCTTGAGTGGTCGCTTGGCATCTTATGCTGGTAAAACCCAAGGTTTGTCTTCTCAACAAACCATTCTTGATGATTTTTTAGGTGAGACGCTTTCAAAAAAATGCCGGGTAAGTAATTACCGTGATGGTACTTTGATGATTGAAGCTATTTCTGCACCGATTGCGCTGCGTTTAAATTACTTAAAAATGGATATGCTTTCGCATTTCCGTGCCGCTGGCATGGTAGAGCTTGGGCAAATTAAAATTACCGCAAACCCACATGCAACTCAGCGCTTATCGGCAACAAATAATCCAGAGCAAAAGCCTGTTTCGAAGCGCCAAATGAGCGAACAAACAGCTGACTACCTCAGCGCCATCGCCGCAGATGCCCCCCCATCGTTAAAAGCCAAGTTAGAGCGTTTAGCACAACATGGACGGAAAAAAAAATAAAGTCGTCAGCTTTCAGCTGTCAGTTTTTAGCCGAGCGGTGTAGTTTGTGAGCCTACCCCGTAGAAGGTACTTTAGTGCCGAAATTTAAGGAGCCGTCAGCTTTCAGACGTCAGCCGAACTGTGGGGGTGTATGGTGTTGAATTTCCCTCAGCAATAAAACTCTGTAGGAGGCGTTTTAACGCCGAACATCTTTATTTTTTCACGGCTAAAGCCGTTCCTACGTTTTGGTGTAGGCGTGAAATTTATTTCGCGCGTTATCTTTTTATTGCGCGATGTAAAA
>NZ_PQCG01000033.1:0-145606 GCF_002964825.1 Pseudoalteromonas sp. T1lg122 | reverse complement strand
CGCATCTCGCATCTCGCATCTCGCATCTCGCATCTCGCATCTCGCATCTCGCATCTCGCATCTCGCATCTCGCATCTCGCATCTCGCATCGCCTTTTTTCTCCCCTGATCTTGATTTTATTTCGATTGTCGCCATATCTACTCAGTAGTTTAATTTTCGTGATTTTTGCGGGGTTAAACTAAAGTTTACGGCTGATTTTTAAATTTTCTTGCTGAAAATCCATATCTTCACACACAGAAGGTTTGATGTTGCGCAGACTCTGGTATGATAGCGCACGAAATAAGCGGTGTTTTGAACAGCGTACTGATAAATTGTTAATTAATATGCCCTACATCATGAGCATAAGCGCATATTAATTATCAATTGAAGAAAGTGGGTTAGCTAATGACTAGCTAACAAAGAATATATTGTAACGGTTTTATCATGATATCTAATTTATTTACCAAGATTTTTGGTAGTCGCAATGACCGCACTATTAAAAACCTAAGAAAGACGGTCGCACTGATCAATGCGCTTGAAACGCAATTAGAAGCGCTTTCTGATGAAGATCTAAAAGCAAAAACAGCAGAATTTAGAGAGCGTTACGATAACGGACAAAGCCTAGATGACATTTTACCAGAAGCATTTGCTGTGGTACGTGAAGCATCTAAGCGTGTAAACGGCATGCGTCACTTCGACGTACAGCTACTAGGTGGTATGGTTTTACATCAAGGTCGCATTGCAGAAATGCGTACTGGTGAAGGTAAAACACTAACAGCAACATTACCTGCATACCTTCGCGGTTTAACAGGTAAGGGTGTTCACGTAATTACCGTGAATGACTACCTTGCAAAACGTGACGCCGAAACTAACCGCCCATTATTTGAATTCTTAGGCCTAACAGTTGGCTGTAACGTACCAGGCATGATGCCGCAGCAAAAGAAAATCGCTTACGCTGCTGACATTACTTACGGTACTAATAACGAATTTGGTTTTGATTATCTTCGCGATAACATGGCATTTAGCATTGAAGAACGTGTACAACGCCCACTTTACTACTCAGTAGTGGATGAGGTGGATTCAATCCTAATCGATGAAGCGCGTACGCCGCTAATTATCTCAGGCCCAGCTGAAGACAGCTCTGAGCTATATATCGAAATCAATAAAATTGTGCCAGAACTTGAGCTACAAGAAAAAGAAGATGAAGAAGGCGTTGAAGGTGACGGCGACTTCACTATCGATGAAAAATCTAAGCAAGTTCACTTAACTGAACGTGGCCAAATTAAAGTAGAAGAACTATTGATTGAGCGTGGCTTAATTCAAGAAGGTGATTCACTTTACTCAGCTTCAAGCATCACATTATTAAGCCATGTGTATGCGGCACTTCGTGCTCACAAGCTTTATCAAAAAGACGTTGATTACGTTGTTAAAGAAAACGAAGTTATCATCGTTGATGAGCACACTGGTCGTACAATGGAAGGTCGTCGTTGGTCTGAAGGCTTACACCAAGCTGTTGAAGCGAAAGAAGGTGTACGCATTCAAAACGAAAACCAAACATTGGCATCAATCACATTCCAAAACTACTTCCGTTTATACGAAACACTAGCGGGTATGACAGGTACAGCAGACACAGAAGCGTTTGAGTTCCAGTCTATCTATGGTCTAGACACAGTAGTAATGCCAACGAACAAGCCGATGATCCGCGACGATCGTGCTGACCTTGTTTACTTAACTCAAGAAGAAAAGTACGAAGCAATTCTTGCTGATATTAAAGATTGTCAAGAACGTGGCCAACCGGTACTTGTGGGTACTATTTCAATCGAAAGTTCTGAGTACTTATCGCAGTTCTTACGTAAAGAAAAAATTAAGCACAACGTACTAAATGCTAAGTTCCACGCACAAGAAGCAGACATCGTTGCCGATGCAGGTTTACCTGGCACAGTAACCATTGCGACTAACATGGCTGGTCGTGGTACCGATATCGTGTTAGGTGGTAACTGGCATAGCGAAGTTGAAAAGCTAGAAAACCCAACTGATGAACAAATCAAAGCGATTAAAGATGAGTGGCTAAAACGCCACGATGCAGTAATCGAAGCGGGTGGTTTACACATCATTGGTACTGAGCGTCACGAATCTCGTCGTATCGATAACCAGTTACGTGGTCGTTCTGGTCGTCAAGGTGATGCCGGTTCAAGCCGTTTCTATTTATCAATGGACGACGCGCTAATGCGTATCTTCGCTGGTGAGCGCATGACTAACATGATGCGTAAACTAGGTATGCAACGCGGCGAAGCGATTGAGCACCCTTGGGTTAACCGCGCAATCGAAAACGCACAACGTAAAGTTGAAGCACGTAACTTCGACGTCCGTAAACAATTACTTGAGTACGATGATGTAGCAAACGACCAACGTCGTGTTGTTTACTCACAACGTAACGAGCTTCTTGAAGAAGGCGATATTTCAGAAACTATCACTGCCATTCGCAGCGATGTACTAAATGGTACGATTGATCAATACATTGCACCGCAAAGCTTAGCTGAAATGTGGGATATCCCAGGCCTTGAAGAGCGCTTAAAACAAGATTTCTTAATCGAGCTGCCAATTTCACAATGGTTAGCTGACGATAACAAACTATACGAAGAGAAACTTCGTGAGCGTATCGAAGAAGCGGTTGAGCAAGCTTACAAGCAAAAAGAAGAGATGGTCGGCGAGTCTGTACTACGTCAATTCGAAAAAGCGATTATGCTACAAAGCCTAGACCAACATTGGAAAGATCACTTGGCTGCGATGGACCACCTTCGTCAAGGTATCCACTTACGTGGTTACGCACAGAAGAATCCTAAGCAAGAGTACAAGCGTGAATCATTCGAGCTATTCTCTGAAATGCTTGAGAACTTAAAAATCGACGTTGTGGGTATTTTAAGTAAAGTACAAGTTCGCGCTGAAGAAGATGTTGAGAAAGTTGAAGAGCAACATCGCCGTAGCGAAAATGCACCGCGCGAATACCAACACGAAGAAGCTGAGCACATTGGTGGCGAATTACCACAAGGTGCTGTAGTAACTCAACGTGCAGAGCCAAAAGTCGGCCGTAACGAGCCGTGCCCTTGTGGTTCAGGTAATAAATTTAAGCAGTGTTGCGGTAAATTAAAATAACCAAAACACGGTGATAAAAAGCGACGCTTGCGTCGCTTTTTTTATGAATAAGGAAACAACAAATGACTAAAAAAGTAGTGCATGTTGCAGTCGGTGTTATTTATAAAGATCAGCAATTATTTATTTGTAAGCGACCAGACGACAAACATCAAGGCGGCTTATGGGAATTCCCAGGCGGTAAAGTAGAGCAAGGCGAAAGCGTGTTTGCAGCGTTACAGCGGGAGCTATTAGAAGAAGTAAACCTAACGGTAAATGGCAGTGAAGAGCTGATGGTTATTGAACATGACTACGGCGATAAATGCGTACGCTTAGATGTGCACATTGTTGATGACTTCACTGGCACAGCCCATGGCGCAGAAGGCCAACAAGGCAAATGGGTCGCACTAAACGAGCTTGATGATTACAGCTTCCCAGCCGCTAATGTTGAGATTATCGAAAAGATAAAGCAGCGGTTTGAGCTGTAACGGTCGTTCCTACGTTTGATGTAGGCGTGAAATTTATTTCGCGCGGTGGTTATATAATAGAGGTTAGTTTTTAGTAGTTAGATTTCAGAAGTCAGATCAGATCGAGAGGGTGGTTTTATTTTTTGTGTAATTAAACAAAGAACTTGCTACGAATGAAATGTATTTTACTTTGTTCTAACCACTAACCACTAACCACTAACCACTAACCACTAACCACTAACCACTAACCACTAACCACTAACCACTTAACCTCCCCCTTCTATCGCTCAAAAATGCGACTCATCTTGTTTTGATAAGAATTGTTACATATTCGGTTTTATTGTTTTGCTCGAGAGGTTTATTATGGAGAAAGCGAAAAACTAATGATTAATTAGGTTTGCTAGTTTTTCGATAAATACATCAAAAAATAATTAGTACGGGACTCCCATGAAAAAAGTAACACTTACCGCGGCAAGTATTGCACTAGCCCTCGGTCTTGTTGGTTGTGGTGAAAAAGAACAAGAAACTAAAGCACCAGCAACTGCGGCCGTAACTGAAGCAAAAGCACCTTTAAATTCAGGTATTGAACTGGCGAACATGGACAAATCTGTTCGCGCACAAGATGACTTTTACTATCACGTAAACGGCGAATGGTTAGAGAAAACAGAAATTCCAGGTGATAAATCAAACTACGGTTCATTCACTCAGCTTTACGATGATTCGCAAAAAGCGATGAAAGAAGTATTAGAAAAAGCGGCGGCAAACACCAATGTTAAGCCGGGTTCTGATGAAGCTAAGTTAGCTGCATTTTATAACAGCTATATGGACGAAGCAGGTCGTGAAGCGGCAGGTATCAAGCCATTATCACCAGTACTAGAAAGTGTTGATGCAGTTAAGAACAAGTCTGATTTAGTTGCTTTAATGGCTGAACTTCGCATTAAAGGCGGTAGCCTACCGTTTGGTTGGTACGTAAACAACGACGCGAAAAACTCTAGTGAAAACGCGATGTATGTTTATCAGTCTGGTTTAGGTTTACCAGATCGTGATTACTACCTAAAAGATGAAGAGAAATTCACAAAAATCCGTGAAGCTTACCAAGCATACGTAACAGCTATCTTAAGCAAAGCGGGTGTCGCTGATGCTGAAGCCGCAGCTAAAGATATCATTGCACTTGAAACAAGCATTGCCGATGCGCAGTGGAGCCGTGTAGAAAGCCGTGATGCAACTAAATCTTACAACAAGATGAGTGTTGCTGATGCTAACAAACTAACAGGTGAGTTCGACTTTGCAGCTTACCTTGATGCATCAGGTATCAAAACTGAAGATGTCATCATTCGCCAACCTAGCTACCTAGAAAAATTCGCGGGTATCTACAGCGATACAGATTTAGCAACTTGGCAGAACTACCTTAAGTTCCACTTTGTTAGCAACTACGCTGCATTATTAAATAAAGAGCTAGTAGACCTTAACTTTGATTTCTACAGCACCACACTTCGCGGTGTAACAGAGCAATCACCACTTTGGAAAAAAGCGGTTGATGCATCGAACGGTGTATTAGGTGAAATGCTAGGTAAAGTATACGTTAAAGACAACTTCCCACCTGAAGCGAAAGCGCGTATGGAAGAGTTAGTTGATAACGTAATCAAAGGTTATGCAGTTGCGATTGAAAACCTTGAGTGGATGAGCCCAGAAACAAAAATCGCTGCGAAAGCGAAACTTGATAAGTTCACGCCAAAAATCGGTTACCCAGATAAATGGAAAGACTATTCTGCACTTGAAGTTAAAGGTGACGACTTAGTAGGTAACTACATTCGCCACAGCGAGTGGGAATATGCAGATATGACTGCAAAACTAGGTAAGCCAGTTGACCGTTCTGAGTGGCACATGACACCACAAACAGTAAACGCTTACTACAACCCTGTGAACAACGAAATCGTATTCCCAGCGGCTATCTTACAACCGCCATTCTTCAACCTAGAAGCTGATGATGCTGTTAACTACGGTGCAATCGGTGCGGTAATCGGTCACGAATTAGGTCACGGCTTTGATGACCAAGGTGCGAAGTACGATGGTGACGGTAACTTACGTAACTGGTGGAGCGACTCAGACCTTAAACAGTTTGAAGAGCGTACAGGTCAGTTAGTTGCTCAGTATAACGAGTACAAACCATTTGAAGATGCAACGGTAAATGGTCAGCTTACATTAGGTGAAAATATTGGTGACTTAGGCGGCTTAACTGTTGCTTATACTGCTTATCAATTATCACTTGGTGATGAAAAAGCGCCTATCATTGATGGCTACACAGGTGATCAGCGTTTCTTCATGGGTTGGTCGCAAATTTGGCGTCGTAAATACCGTGACGAAGAGTTACGTAACCGCCTAATGACAGACCCTCATTCACCAAGCCACTACCGTGTAATCGGTATTCTTTCAAATATGCCAGAATTCTATCAGGCGTTTGATGTGAAAGAAGGCGACAAGATGTATATCAAACCGGAAGATCGTGTAAAAATCTGGTAATTGATTATCGATTTAAAAAAGGCTCTGAGTGAACGCTCAGAGCCTTTTTTGTTTTAGGAGCTGTCAGCTTTCGACGTAGGAGGTGTTTTAACGCCGAAATATTTAGGTGATTATTGTGCGCGATGTTCACGGCTAAAGCCGTTCCTACGAGGTTGTAGGAGGTGTTTTAACAGCGAAATGCCCAGGTGATTATTGTGCGCGATGTTCACGGCTAAAGCCGTTCCTACGAGGTTGTAGGATGTGTTTTAACGCCGAAATATTTAGGTGATTATTGTACGCTATGTTCATGGCTAAAGCCGTTTCTACAAGGTTGTAGGAGGCGTTTTAACGCAGAAGTAATTATAAAAAAAGCCGCATAATTTTCATTAGGCGGCTTTCTATAAATGAAGGAAATTAAACCATAATCGCATCTTTAAGATACTGGAATAACTCTTTGTAAGCTTTGGCTGGCTTTTCTGCTTGCACTTCTTTTGCGGCGCTACGCACTAACTGGCGCATTTTTTGGCGTTCAAGAGACGGGTATTGATCAATTGTTGAATTGATCAGGTCGTCACCTTGTTTGATCAAATCATCACGCAGCATTTCAATCTTGTTCAACAAAACATCCGCTTGGTTGTTTTTGTTAAGCATGATGTCGATCATCGCTTGAATTTCATCAACGTTTTCTGTGGTACGTAATACTTTTGCGATGTAGTTTAGGTTACGACGGTATGCATCGCTTTTGTCACTCACCTTATCAGAAACAACAAGGGCTTCTTTTAAATCGTGATTGAGCGGTAAACGATCGCGTTGCTTTTTCGGCATTTTCGCGATTTCAGCACCCAGACCATGATATTGCATGGCTTCACGTTTTAATTCGCTTTTTGATACGTAAATAATTTCTTCTTCGATAAGTGGCTTTTTCTTCTTCGCCATAAGGATGCTCATTCAGTAAACTTAACTATTCGCTATTATACGTCATTTAGTTAATGATTAATATTAGCTGATGCAGGTCTCGCAGTGTGTTAGCATTCGTTACACTATAAAAAATATCAGAACCTAGGACACACAAGATGAAAGATCCTATTTATCAACACATTTCTGAAGTGAAAGACGCAGTAAGCGAAGTGCTTGAGCATGCAAAAAAGCTCGGTGCAACAGCAGCAGAAGCGGCGATGTCGAGCACATCAGGTTTGTCTGTCAGCACGCGTATGGGCGAAGTTGAAACAATAGAGTTTAACCAAGACGGTGGCTTAGGTATCAGTGTTTATGTGGGTAATAACAAAGGCTCTGCTTCAACGGCCGACCTAAACCCTAAAACATTACGTACAGTGGTCGAAAAAGCCATTGATATTGCTAAGTTCACTTCTGACGACCCATTTAACGGTATCGCTGATAAAGAGTTGCTTGAGTTTGCACCGCTTGATTTAGATTTATACCACCCGTGGGAAGTAAGCCCAGAGCAAGGTATTGAGCTTTGTCATCAAGCAGAGCAGGCGGCATTAAACGCCGATGAGCGTATTGTAAACTCAGACGGTGCGAGTTTTTCTTCTCACCAAGGTCTACGTGTTTATGGTAACAGCCATGGCATGATTGCAGGTTACCCACGTACGCGTCATAGCATTAGCACTATGGTGATTGGTAAAGATGGCGAGCAAATGCAGCGCGATTCAGCCTATACCGTAGCGCGCCATAAAGATGATTTAAATGACGCTGCAAAAGTGGGTCTTGAAGCCGCAACAGAAACTTTGGCTAAGCTTAATAGCCAAAAGCTCGGTACTATGAAAGTGCCTGTAATCTTTAGAGCAGATATTGCTAACTCATTGTTTGGCCATTTAGTGTCGGCGATTGGTGGTGGGGCACTTTATCGTAAATCGAGCTTCTTGCTTGATAGCTTAGGGACTAAAGTATTTAGCGATTGCGTGAATATCTCTGAGCGCCCGCATTTATTAAGAGGTTTAGCGTCTTCGCCGTTTGATGCTGAAGGTTTAAAAACTGTAGACCGTGAAATTATTCAAGGTGGTGAGCTGCAAACTTATCTATTAGCTAGCTACGCGGCACGCAAACTATCGATGACACCAACGGGTCATGCTGGTGGTATTCATAACTGGCTAGTTGAACAAACCCATGCTGATTTAAAAGCGCTATTAAAAACTATGGGCACAGGTTTATTAGTAACTGAGCTTATGGGCCAAGGTGTAAACACCGTAACTGGTGATTATTCACGTGGCGCAGCTGGCTTCTGGGTTGAAAATGGTGAAATCCAATACCCAGTCAGTGAAATCACGATTGCTGGTAACTTAAAAGACATGTTTAAAGCGGTAGTAGGCTTAGGTGGTGACATCGAGCGTCGCGGTGGTATTCAAACTGGTTCTGTATTGATTGAACAAATGCAGGTTGCAGGTAGTTGATTCATCAATAACTACTCAATTTTTAAAGCCTCACGTTTGTGGGGCTTTTTTATTTGAAAAAACGCTTTACCTAAACTTAACTTGAGGTTTTATCTTGGTGGCAGTTTAAAAATAAAAAGGAAAACTACCATGTATTTAGAGCACGTAAACCTTGTTGTAAGTAATGTTGATGCCATGCTGCACTTTTATAAAGCCGCATTCCCACATTGGCGTGTGCGTAGCCAAGGTGATAGCACATGGTCAGGCAAACCGCGTAAATGGCTGCACTTTGGTGATGATTACCAATATCTTGCATTAAGCGATAACGGTGAAGCTGAAAACCGTGATTTAGCAGGTCACCAAGTGGGCTTGGCTCATTTTGCTTATGTGACAAACGATATTAATGCTGTCATTGAACGTCTGGTTTCAGCTGGTTATGAAATTGATAAACACGGCCCAGAAAACCCTTACCGTAAAAATGTATATTTCATCGACCCTGCAGGCTTTGAAGTTGAGTTTGTAGAGTATTTTAGTGATATCCCGAGTGAGAGGAATAATGACCAGTAAAGCTTTAAGCCATAAGCTGGAAGTTTTAAGTCGGATTGTGTTGTTTGTGGATCTTTACCAAAGGCCTGCCTCGTAGGAGGTACTTTAGTGCCGAAAATTTAAGGAGCCATCAGCTTTCAGCTGTCAGTTTTGAGCCAAACGGTGTTGTTTGTAGGCCTTTACCAAAGGCCTGCCTCGTAGGAGGTACTTTAGTGCCGAAAATTTAAGGAGCCATCAGCTTTCAGCTATCAGTTTTGAGCCGAGCGGTGTTGTTTATAGGTCAGACATAGGTTGATGGAATAGCGTTGTATGTAAGACGCGCCAAGCAAGCGTGACGCCTACGGTTGATGTAGGCGTGAAATTTATTTCGCGCGTTATCTTATTATATTGCGCGATGTAAAACTGCGGCTACGATAACTAGCCCCTAGCCCCTAGCCCCTAGCCCCTAGCACCTTTACTGCACCTTATTCATTTCTTTCCAACTGGCTTTTAGGCTGTTGGCAAAGCTGATGAACTTTTCTTTCATGGTACGTTTTACTTTGATCTCAACTGAGCCTAGCCAAACATTACCTTCAATGGTGATGGTTGGGCCTTGGCCTTTGTTTAAGGCAACTGATTTGTTTTCTACGCTGCCAATCACACTAAACAGTTTAGATACCACATTGACATGTTCTGGCACGTAGATTTCGTCGCTACCTAAAATACAGTTCACATAAATGGTGACATGCTGATGTTGGAAAATCGCTTCGCTAAAGTCGAGTTCGATTGAACCTAAGCAGTTTGTAAGGTGAATTTCTTTTGGTACCACCCACTGGCCGCTACGCTCATTTGAACCCAAAATGCTTCGAAGCTGCAGGCTCTCGTTGTCGCTGCTATGGCTGTAGTGAGGTTTAAATTGCGCATGCTTTTGCGATTTGTAGTCAATATCTGCTTTCAGATCTAAATCAGCAACAAGCTCAACGAGTACTTCGTTGCTGGTGGCCGCCATTGCTTGGTCTAGGCGGCGTTCAAATGCATCAGCTGAAATAACAGCATGACTGTAGTTATAAATGAGTTGATCAATAACTTCTTCTCTTACTTGATCGATTGGGCGATCTTCAAGTTTAACGGCCATGGTAGTTCCCTGTTGTGATTATCAAAGTGATTTTTCTGTTATTCGTTATCTGCAAAGCTTAGGCCAAAGTTTATTTCTTTATAAATCAGTTTGTTGTGTTTTTAGCTGAATAAGCTACTTCGTTAAATTAACCACAGATTAATAAAATCAGCAACTAAATGGTTATTTTTGCAACATTGTGAACATCTTACCGAGCAGCTTGTAAATCTTTACCGAAATGAATATAAATCACCGCTGAATGGCTGTTTAACTTGTTGAAAATTAATAATTAAATAGTTGGCATCATAGTCGCATTAGTAAAACTGTCTTTAATCAAAAGGAGAAAGATTATGAACACTTTTAACAAATCTATGATTGCCGCTTTAGTAATTGGTGCAACTAGCATGTCAGCTCAGGCAAGCAGCTGGGAAAATGAAAGTAAAGATGCTTGGATTGATGGTAAGGCAGAAACTGTGCTTCTTATGAACACAAACCTTAACAACTTTGACATCAACACTGATGTAACGAATGGCAAGGTTGTACTAACAGGTAAAGTTGATAGCGAATTAGATAAAGAGCTTGCTGAAGAGCTGGTTCTTAGCCTAGATGGCGTTAGCTCTGTAGATAACAAACTAACGGTTGTTAAAAACATGAAGGCTAAGAAGATGAAAGCAGATAAAGCTGATTCAGCCGAAAGCGATTTAACCGATGCAAAAATCAGTACTGTAATCACAACGCGTTATTTATTTAACTCAGAAGTGGGTGGTACCGATATCGATGTTGATACCGACAACGGTGTAGTAACACTGAAAGGTACTGTTGAGTCTGATGCAGAAAAGCAATTAGCAATCAGCATTGCTGAAAACGCTGAAGATGTTCGCAAAGTAATCGATGAACTAACGATTGTTGCTGAATAATAGCAAGCCCTATATAGCTCAGCCTTGGCTGGGCTTATCTTTTTCAAGGAGTGAGTCATGGATTTAATACGTATTATTTTATCGGTTTTAATTCCACCTCTCGGCGTATTTTTACAGGTAGGTTTAGGTGCGCAGTTCTGGATTAATATTCTTTTAACCTTATTAGGGTACATTCCAGGTTTGATTCATGCTGTGTATATCATCGCTAAGCGATAATCACCGCATTAATTAGCAAGGATGGGTAATGGAGCACAGCAAGGAAGGGCTGTAGGAGTAACGGACGATAAACCGCAAGGAGTTTACAGTATGGACAATGTAGCTAAGCACAAAGGACAACAAGGAAGTAACAAGGCGTTATGGAGTAGCGCACAATGGCAACGCTTTATGGATAAAGTGAACGGAAATGACAGCAAGGAATAAGCTTAGGCTGGGAGCCAAATAGGATGAAGCTAGCGTAAGGAGGGGACTATATGGAACAAGTACAAACGCAACCAACACAAGGATTGACCGACAAAGGAGTTGCTTTATGGAACAAGCAACAGTGGCACGAATTTATGGAACACGCGAAAGCGGTTGCGCCACGATTAACAGGGAAGGCTGACGATAAAAACCCGATGTCATCTTCAGGTGACATCGGGTTTTTAACTACTTCAGCAATTTATCTTTATAACTTAAATTGATTAACAGTCTTATTTAAAGACGCAGCTAATTCATTCAAATCACGTGCTTCATCCGCCAATTCATGGGCATGATCCGCAGTGCTATTCACTAAGTGATTAATCGCTGCCAAGCTATTGTTGATATCTTCTGCAACCACAGTTTGCTGCTCAGTCGAAGTCGCAATTTGATGACTTTGATCTTGTACATTTGTCACTGATTGCGCGATATCTTGCAGTGCTTGCAATACAATTTGTGTTTGCTCAACTGAGCCTTCAGCACGTTCTTGACCTTGTTGCATCATGGTCGATGCTTGTTGGGCAATTTGTTGTAAACGGCTGATCATATTGCGAATATCATCAGTAGATTCTTGCGTTCTGCTTGCCAGTGAACGAACTTCGTCGGCAACAACTGCGAAGCCTCGGCCTTGCTCACCTGCACGGGCAGCTTCTATCGCCGCGTTTAGTGCGAGTAAGTTGGTTTGCTCAGCGATTGAGTTGATAACATCAACCACCGCGCCGATATTGCCGCTTTCTTGTTCAAGACCCGCAACGACTTTAGACGCTTCACCGATGTGACTCGCTAGAGCGGTCATTACTGACTGAGCTTGAGTCGAGCGTTTAGTGCCATCTGCAGTAATAGTTTGTACTTCTTCAGCGGCATTATTAGTGTGCTGGGCATTACGCGAGATTTCCATCACTGTAGAAGCCATTTCGGTTACAGCCGCACTCACACTGTCAACTTGTTGCTTTTCTTGCTGAATTTCATCGTTCGTTTTTTGCGAAACAATTTTCAACTGACTCGCAGCTTGGCTTAGTTGCTCAGCCTGCGCGGCAGTATTAAGCATCATCGCGCGCAATTTATCGATGAAGGTGTTCATGTGATGAGCAAGTTGACCCACTTCGTCATGACTCTTAATTTCGATTTTTTGTGTTAAATCGCCATCACCTGATGCGATATCACGCATGATGTAAGTCAGTTTAGTCAGTGGCTTGGTGATCATTTGCGTGGCCCAGAAGATCATCGCAATGATAATCGCGATAATGATGATCACTGATGTTGTGGTTGTCATCACCGCATCGTTTACTGGTTCATCAATCATACTAGTTGGAATTAAAATACCCACGTACCAATCAAGGTAAGGGGTTTCTAATTCAAGGCGGTTGTATACAACGTAATATTGCTCACCTTTAAATGTGACAAAGCTGCTACCATCTTTTTGGCTTTTCATCGCGCGGTTTAATTCGCTAAAGCCTGAAGTGTCGCTAAATTGCTTTTCGAGGGCATCTAAACCTTCTTTGCCATTCGGACCTTCGTCAGTCACAGACAGCTTGTGGCCAGTGCGTTTAGAAAAATGCACAACCTTTTGGTTGCCATCAAGTAAGAAACCAAAGCCTTGGCCATTAAAGCGGATTTCTTCAACCATGTCGTTGATATTATTAAGCTGTAAATCAACACCACCAAAGCCAACAAGCTTGTTTTGTTTATAAACAGGCTGTTGTACAACTGCAGAGGCATTACCTGTGGTTAAATCCACAGAAATTGGGCCTACATAGAGTTTGTTGATCTTTAAAGCGTCTTGCCACCAACCACGTTTATATGCGTAGTAAGGCTGGCCGTTGTAATGACTGGTACGCTCGTTTTCTTTGAAATACTCACCTGTTGTTGCTGATGCAAAGAAGGCAGATAAGATGTTGTCATCGTTGCCACTGATACGGACAAAATCTTGATTAACACTGTCGTATCCAGGCTGGTTATCAAGGCTTTGGTCACGTTTAGTCCAGTTGTCGAACCAATTTACTAAATGCGGATTTGTCACGAAGGTTTGTACTACTTTACCGTATTTGGCAAAGTAACCTTGCATTGAAAGTCGCTCACTCTGTAAATAGCTGTCGGCTTCGCGTTGAATAGCTTGGCGCGATAAATCAGCAATATGGCTAACAAAAAAACTAGACGCGATGATCAGTAGTACACTTATCGTCCCGCCGATGAGTAGTAATATTTTTTTACGTAAAGAGAGGTTATTTAACATAGGTGCACGTGTTTTTATTATCGGGTAGAGTTACCTATCTAATCATATTTGCACCCAAATCGCTACACTGCAAAGCGATGGTTATTAATAAAATATTACATAATACATAAGGTAAGTTACTAAATGGCTGTTAGTGATAACAAAATAGTAGTGTTAGGCGCAGGTTGGCTCGGCCAAGCTCTTTGTATTAAGGCAAAAGAATTAGCATGGCAAGTGCAAGGCACGCACCGTAGTCGCGAGCACGAACATGATTTTCAGCGTCAGTTTGCGTTTGTTGGCGATGAGCTTGTACATGATGTATCGCTTGTAGAGGCATGGTGGGTGTGTGCAATTCCACCGCGTAGTCGCAGCTCAGAAAGTAATTATTTAGCCACTTTGCAAGCAGGGCTTGAGCTTGCCAAGCAGCTAAAGTGTAAAGGCTTTATTTTATGTTCTTCGACAGGTGTTTACCCTGCTGATAATGGTCATTACGATGAGAGCACAATAATTAATTGCCAATCAGCACGCCAACAACAGCTATTTGATGCTGAGCAGTTAGTGCTAAGTGCCGGTGGTAAAGTATTGCGTTTGGCCGGTCTAGTCGGGCCTGGGCGCGATCCAGGAAAGTTTGTTGCTGGTAAAGAGCTGTCTAGTTCAAGTCAGCAAGTGGTGAACATGGTACAGCAGCAAGACGTGATAGCGGCGATTTTTTCTGTACTCGAAAATTGGTCTAGCGCGAGCAGCATTTATAATGTGGTAAATCCGGCACATCCAACAAAAGCGGATTACTACCAGCAAAAATGCACTGAGCAGGGTAATCAACCACCCACTTTTACCAACCATGATAAAGGCGAACGTATCATTGATGGCTCGGCGATTGAGCACTGAGTTTTCGTTATCAAGCGCCTATTTAACTACTTTTTAAAAGTAAGGTGACCACCCAGGCGGTATTTACTACCCGGCGAAACTAAGCGCGCAAAGCTTACAATGCCTTGCGATGACCATGTGCGGCGGATCACTTGTAAGCATGGTTCTTCGTTGTAAAGGTTGAGCCATTCACACATTTCTTGGTTGGGCATGATCGCTTCGACCGTGTGACGAGCCTCGGTGAGCGGGGCATTTAGCGATAAGTATTCATGGGGTGTTAGGCTGTGAAAATCTTGTTGTAAGTAATCTTTAGCAAGAGCGGGGTTCACAAAACGCTCCTCAACTTGCAAAGGTTGCTCGTTTTCATTGTGCACAATCACACTTCGATAAACGTGGCTGTCGACTTCGACACCCAAAGCAATTGCGATGGGGGCGATTGCGCGAATAGATTCCATTACTAAAATTGTACAACTGTAATCACTGTTTCGTGCCTTAACTTCATCGGCAATGTTTTTGATTTCTAATAACGATGATTGTGATTTGAAGCTGGCAACAAAAGTACCTTGGCCTTGGCTGCGAGTTAAAATACCGGCATCGGTTAATTCACATAGCGCGCGCCTTGCTGTCATACGGCTAACTTGAAATTGACTGGTGAGTTCGTTTTCAGAAGGGACGCGGTCGTTTTCTTGCCATTCTCCCGATTGAATATTTTCCAGAATGAATTCTTTTATTTGCGCAAACTTAGGGACGCTCATTATGAAAAGTTTATTTATAAGTTAACAGTGTGTTACAAGGTGACATAATTTCCTTGTATATACAAGACGAGTTGATAAACTTTAAGCAAATTAAAATCTAGGCTCTCGTTGAGTCTTTTGCAAGCATCAAAATAGGTGAAAAATGCACACAACCAACAATGACCAAGCGCTCTGGGATTTAGTGATCACAGATGCCAATATCGCCACAATGGATCCTGCTGTTGATGCACCATACGGCGCCATTGAAAATGCAGCAATTGCCGTTAAAGATGGCAAAATTGCCTGGTTAGGTGCACAAACCGATTTACCAAAGTTTGATGCGCTAGCAACGCCTACCGTGTCTGCAAAAGGGCAGTGGTTAACACCTGGGTTGATTGATTGCCACACGCACTTAGTATTTGCCGGTAGCCGCGCAGAAGAATTTGAGCAGCGTTTACAAGGTGTGAGCTATGAGCAAATCGCTGCTAATGGTGGCGGCATAGCAAGCACCGTGCGTGCAACCCGCGAAGCTGATCACGAAAGCTTATTTGTCAGTGCAAAAGAGCGTTTAAATGCGTTATACGCAGAAGGCGTGACGACGGTAGAGATTAAATCTGGCTATGGTCTTGATTGCGAAAACGAAATTAAGCTACTCGAAGTGGCTCGTTTACTCGGTGAAAATCACCCGGTTGATGTTAAAACCACGTTTTTAGGTGCCCATGCATTACCACCAGAATATAAAGGCCGTAGCGATGAATACATAGAGCTTGTTTGCGGTGAAATGCTTGACCGTGTTGTTGAAGCTGATTTAGCTGATGCAGTTGATGCTTTTTGTGAAAACGTTGGCTTTAGCAATGAGCAAACTCGCCGAGTGTTTGAAGCGGCTAAAAAGCACAACTTACCGGTTAAGTTGCACGCTGAGCAGCTATCTAATCAACATGGTGCAGAGCTTGTTGCAGAGTTTAATGGCTTATCGGCAGATCATATTGAACACTTAGATGAAGCTGGCATTCAAGCAATGGCCAAAGCGGGCACTGCAGCGGTATTGTTACCGGGTGCATTTTACTTTTTACGCGAAACAAAATATCCGCCAATCGAGCTACTCCAGCAATACCAAGTTCCGATCGCCATTTCAACTGACTTTAACCCTGGCACTTCACCATTATGTTCATTGCACTTAATGATGAATATGGCGTGCACTATTTTCCGTATGACACCAGAGCAGGCATTAGCTGGTGTAACACGAAACGCCGCGGGTGCCTTGGGTCTTGACGATCGTGGCGTGTTAAAGGTAGGGGCTCGAGCTGATATTGCTCATTGGCAAATATCCCACCCAGCACAATTAAGTTACCAATTCGGCGTAAATAAACTGTTAAATCTGTGGATTTTGGGTAGACTTAGTTAGATAAGTTTTATTACGCAGTTTGGATTACATGTCATTGATTTTTAGTTTAGCGAGTAGCAGCACCCAACTCGTAAATTTAACAAGTGATGTTGTGCCAGTGTTTTTAGCTGGTAGCGTTTTTATGGCAATGATCTGTGCCTTATGCGTAACCCGTAACCCAATTTTAAGGCTAAGCCTAGTCGTTAATGGCGTATTAGGTTTAGCAATTTTAAGCTTAGGCTTACCTTGGCTAGTTATTTTACTCGCTTTAAGTTTATGCTTTCATTTATGGCAAGCATTTCGCACCACAAATTGGCTTGCCATAATATTGAGTGTCGCCGCCGCTATTTCGTTTGCGGTTTTATACTCTGCCCATTTATTACTCGACAATGCTTTATATTGGCTTGTTTTTTCGGTAGTTATTTTATCTGTTTCAGGCTTTTTTAATTATGAAGAGCCAGAGGATGAAGAGCAGGTTGAAATTGAGCCGCTCCATAATGATGACTTAGATGCCACCCCTCTCACTGGCTTACCGGATCGTAATGCGCTAAAAAATACGTTTGTTGCTTGGAGCGAAGAACACTCAGCAAACTGTGCGTTAGTGATGATCCGCCTTGAAGGTTTTAACGATGTTAACCAGCATATTGGTCGTGATTTTGGGGATTTATTATTAGCGCAATCGGCGACTCGTATTAAACAGCAACTCAGTGTTGATGCTGTGCTTAGCATGCCTAGTTCTGCTGGAAAGGCTGAAAAGCTGGCACATTTAGGGGGCTTAAACTTTGCTTTTATTTGCTCGCTTGAAGAGCAAAAGCATCTTCATGAGCAGCTGATAAGCCAAATTAGGCAAGTAACATTAAAGCCATTCAACGTTGCTAATTGTACGATTGAAGTTAAAGTACGCGCCAGTTATGTGAACTGTGACGAACCAGAGTATAGCTTCGAGAACCTGATTTCATTTGCCAACCTTGCCCTTGATTCAAACCCTGAGCGAGCTATTGTGCCTTATCATCCGCAAATGATGATTGAGCAACTAGAACAGCAAGCACGCCTACGCGAATTAGCTCATCTCGATTTTGCCAGCGAGCTTGAGCTTTATTTTCAGCCGGTTATTCGTAATAGCGACGAGCAAATTGAATTTTTAGAATTGCTGTTACGTTGGCAGCATCCTAAACAAGGCATTCTTTCGGCGAACAAATTTATTGATGATATTCGTGTTGCTGGCCTAAGTTACCCTGTAGCTGCGTATGTTATTGAACGGGCTGCTGAGCTTGCCATGGCACTGCGTATGGAAGGTATTGAATTGCCTCTAAGTATTAACGTGTTTGGCCCAGAAATGCTGCACGAAGAGTTCATTGAATTTGTCGATCGCATTATGACTGAGCACCGTTTAGAGCCGGGTGATTTAATCATTGAATGTCCGCTCGATTTATTCATGAGCTTAGATGACCAAGGTAAAGCCATGGTCGCAAGGCTAAATAGCATTGGTATTAAGCTGTGTATTGATGGCTTTGGTGACACGCCTATTTGGCTTGCTAAGCTGCCTAATCTTAATGTTGAGTACATCAAAGTGGCTGCTTCACTAACTGCTGATTTTGCCCATCAAAGCCAAGTGCGAAGCCTAGTTTCTGGCATGGTGGATATGCATAATCAAAATAATGCCAAGGTGATTTGTGAAGGGGTAGAAACCCTAGAGCAACTTAAATTTGTTAAGTCGTTGAACACCTACGCCGCTCAGGGTTATTACTTTAATTACCCGCTTAGCAGCGTAGGCATGATGTCGTGGTTAAAACAGTGGCGGTTAGAGCATCAGGGGGAAAGTTAGCGCTGTCAGATTGACAGTTAGCGAGTTGCTAGGGGAAAGAGTAAAGTTAGCGAACGGCTTGACTAAGATGGTGGGCTGTTTAGAGTTTACTCTTTCTAACTTTACTCTTTCTAACTTTACTCTTTCTAACTTTCTAACTTTCTAACTTTCTAACTTTCTAACTTTCCTCTCTCGCCTGCAAATACGCATTCACTAGGGCGGTGATTATTTGGCCTGCGTCGTTCATGCCTGCTTCTATGCCTACCGGGTGTTGTGACGGGGCGCCTTCGCATAAATGTAGATAGCGAGCCGTTGTTTGGCTGGCAGCTAAATGCACAAAGTGTTCTGCATCACTCACACTAAAGCCACAGTTGGTGTAAGCACTAACCGGCATTAATGAAATGCTGTCTAGGTCTACTTCGACTCCGAGCGGCGCATTATCGAACTGAGCTAATGCGTGTTTACATGCTGAAGATAAATCGACTTTGCGACGTACTTGAATATCTTGGTAACTATCAAACCTGAAGTTTGCGTTTGTCAGGGCATCCATAATCGCTTGGTTATTTTTAAATTCGTGTAAACCCATTACATGGTAATCAGCAAGGTGATTCTCGCTGTACGCATATCTAAAGCCATTGCCACTATGACGCCCTTCACACTCTCTAAAATCAGCATGAGGGTCTAAGTTGATTGCGTTGACTGGTTTACCATGTTGCTTACTAAGGGCACGCAAAATACCTAAGCAGTTGTTATGGCCGCCACCGATTACAATTGGCTCTAGGCCAGCTGCAAAAATCATTGCAAGCACTTGCTCAACGCGGGTGTCTATATCAGCGCATAATTCACGGAGTTTGGCTAAATCAGCGTCGTTTTTATTATCAAGGTCAGCGGCTTGTTGGTTTAAGTCATCAAGGGCCACTTCGCCGAGTAATAACACACGCTCATGATTTAAAAACTGGTTATGCGTTTGGTTTAAAAAGCGCTTTAAAAATGCCTGCCACGCTTGCCCTGAGCCACCGTTACCTAAGTTAGCGCGAGGACCAATATCTTCACATACGCCGACTAAGACATAGCGAATACCGAATTGTTTTGCATCGATGAGTGCTTGTGGAGCGTTAACTTGAGTGTCGAGAAGGGCAAGGGCTTGCCAAGCTTTGAGTTCGTTAGCGCGGCGGACACATAAGTGCTTTACCGCCGCTTCATCATAAATTTTAAGGTAGTTTGTCACCGAGATTAGTCTTCTATTATTTCTAACTCTAATTCTTCAGCAGATAATATAATACCGGTGCTATCAGCGTAAACAAAGTCGTCATCAAAGAAAGAAACGCCTGCGAAGTTAACGCCAATGCCATCTTCACCTGCGCCTTCGCTATCGGCAGCAACAGGAATAGATGCGATTGCTTGAATGCCTAAGTCTAGTTCTTCAAGCTCATCAACATGGCGAATGGCACCGTAAACGATAATGCCTTGCCAGTTGTTTTCTAATGCGATTTCAGCCAGCTCAATATCAATTAGGGCACGTCGGGTTGAACCACCACCGTCAATCAATAACACGCTATCGGTGCCATCGGTTGATAAAATTTCGCGGATCAGCTCGTTATTTTCAAAACATTTAACGGTTTTTACTCGACCACTAAAGCTTGGGCGTCCACCAAAATTGATAAACATAGGTTCGAGCACATCAACCACATCTGCAAAGTGGTCGCATAAATCAGAAGTGCTGTAATCCATTTTTTCATCCTCTAAAGAGACTGTCTGTTTAGTACTCAGTATACCCTGATACAACTCAATAACAACGACTTAATAGCGGATTATTGGTTTAAATCAAAGGAATTTCGTTACCGCAACATTAGTGTCTCAAAAGCGTCACCTAATTGTTATTTTTAGCACCTAAGCTGAGATAAGTATAAAAATTAGACGCAAAGTATGACAAGGAGCTCACCATGGCAAACAACATACTTACTAAATTGGCCAAAGTCGATGAACAGCTGTTTTTAAGCGTGTTTAACGATGCTTCGCCAATTTGGCTCAGAAGATCAGCGCTTGGGTTATCTAAAAGCGGTGATGGTGGACTTTACGTGGTGTTGTTTCTTGGTTTTTGGTGGTTTACCGAGCAGCTGCATTTCCAACAACTGGCGATGAGTATTTTGGTGGGATTTGCCATTGAGCGGCCTATTTACTTTCTCGCTAAAAAGCGCATCGCGCGGGTTAGACCTTGCGACTGCTTAGTGCAAGGTGCTTATTTAGTGCCGAGCGATCAGTTTAGCTTACCGTCGGGGCATAGTGCAGGAGCGTTTGTGGTGGCGACTATTTTGACTATGTACTTTCCTGAATTTGCTGTGCTGTGGCTGATATGGGCATCTGGGGTGGCGGCTTCAAGGGTGGTTATTGGTGTGCATTACCCCGCTGATGTAGTGATTGGCGCGGTGATGGGATCAAGTTGTGCGGTATTAGCAGTGATGGTGGTGGAATCTATATGAGAATTTTGTACGGTATTCAAGGCACGGGTAATGGACATATAACTCGCGCACGCGTGATGGCAACGACTTTTAAAGCATTGGGAGTCGATGTTGACTATGTGTTTTCGGGTCGTAAAGAGCAAGACTACTTTGATATGGATGACTTTGCCGATTACCGGTCTTTTCGAGGCTTGTCGTTTACCAGCAAATCGGGGCAAGTTGATAGCTTTAAAACTTTAAAGAATGCGCGCCCACTTCAGCTAATTAAAGATATAAAAAACCTTGATTTACGTCACTATGACTTGGTGTTTAATGACTTTGAGCCGATTACTGCGTGGGCAGCTAAACAGCAAGGTATCCCTGTTATTGGTATGAGCCATCAAGCAGCATTTTTATCTGATAAAGTGCCAATGTTTGGCCGAGCTTTCTTTCGCCGTGCGCTGATCCGTAATTATGCGCCAGCGAGTGTTTACTTGGGGGTGCATTGGCAGCCTTATGCAGAAAATATTATTCCGCCATTTATTGCAAACCATCATCATGATAACCCGGTAATGGTCGAAAATAAGGTATTGGTGTATCTCCCTTTTGAGAATCTAGACAGTGTGGTTGAGTATTTAAAAGATTTTCCTGAGCGAGAGTTTTACTGTTATCACCCAGATGCGCAGGATTGCTCAATCGGCAATATTCACCTTCGAGCACCTTCACGCGTTGGCTTTTTAAATGATCTCGCTAATGCTGGTGGTGTAATTGGCAATGCTGGATTTGAACTTGCGAGTGAAGCATTGCAGCTTGGTAAAAAACTTTTACTAAAACCGCTTGGTAAGCAATTTGAGCAGGGAATTAATGCGCAGACGCTATTGTCGATGGGAGCAGCTCATGTCATGAGCTATTTAAACCCTAATGCGATGGATGATTGGTTGCAATCGCCACAGAACAAAAAACTGAATTTTCCGAGCGATCCAGCACCTTTGGTTGATTGGTTGCAAAAAAAGCAATGGGAAAAGCTGGATAAATTGCATAAACACCTATGGCAACAGGTTGATTTAGAACAAAAACTGATTGTTTAAAAGTACCTTATATTGGAAAATGCGCGGCAAGTTTAACCACTTTTTATTAGCTGCTTTAAATAGTTTAGCTATACTTTAAATGCATGTTTCTATAGGGCACTTTGAATGAATGTATTACAAAACTTAACTATAAAGCGACGTTTGCAGTTAAACGCGCTCGTTGTTGGTCTTGCAATGATTGTGATGCTATGTGTAATTATCCTTGAGTCGCGCATGATGCTAAAGCTCAATGAAACAATTCAAAATGCGGAGGAGCTCGACATTCATGAACTTGCGATGCGTAAACATGAAAAAAACTTTTTGTTTTACAAAGATGTCGACAGCCTAGAGCTTTTTGAGAAAGAGTATTCGCAGCTAAAAAATAAAATGGCGCGACTAGACGAGTTAGTGAAAGATTTGTCGATGGATTCATCGAAGCTAAATGAATTTAGACGCCTTGCGAAAACTTATTACGATGACTTCAATGAGGTTGTGGTACTACAAAAGAAAATTGGTTTACATCCAAAAGATGCCTTATACGGCGATTTACGTGGTGCGGTGCATCAAGTAGAAACATTATTAAGTGAGCGCGAAAACTATAAATTACTCACTTTAATGCTTCAGCTTCGCCGTGCAGAAAAAGACTTTATGCTGCGCTTTGACTTAAAGTATATGGGCAAGTTTGATGAGCTTGTCACAAACTTTCAATCAGAGATCAAAAGTGCTGGCTTCGATGCAAACTACGAAAACCAGTTACTTAGTTTGCTTGCGACTTATCAAAGCAAATTTAAAGCCTTAGTTGATGCGCAAGTGGCATTGGGCCTTAATTTAGAATCTGGTGCACTTGGTGAAATGAAACGTAGTGTCGAAATGAGTGATGCTATTGTTACAGAGCTTACAGATCAAACAAAAGCGTTTGTTGAATCAAGTGCATCGCGTGCACAAATGATTGCGCTAGCTGTGTTCATTATTGCAAGTATCATTGTAATGCTGTTGGTGTACTTTACCAGCCGTTCAATTATTCAGCCTATTGAGCGTGTGTACCACACGATTAACGAAATTCGTCGCAATAATGATTTAAGCATGTCGATTACTCAATCGGGTAAAGATGAAATTACCACCATGACGATCGACTTTAATAGCTTGATCAGTGATTTTAAAAAGCTGATTTATGAAGTAAATACGGCGCTAAGTACACTTAACGTGGCAACAGAGCATCTATCAGAAACGACGGCAGCAACTAGCTCTGGTATGCAAGAGCAGCTTCACGAAGCGGATATGGTTGCCACAGCAGCCACCGAAATGCAGGCAACGATTCAGGATATTTCGCACAATACTGAAGCTGCAGCGAAAAAAGCCGAGTCGACTAACTTAAGTGCGCAGCAAGGTCGCTCTGAGGTTGAATCAACGGTAGTACAAATTAATCACTTATCAGAGTCACTGGGTAATGCGTCAAGTGTGGTGTCGCAGTTAGAAAAAGACGCTGAAACCATTGGCTCTGTCCTTGATGTTATTCGTGGCATTGCTGAGCAAACAAACTTACTGGCACTCAATGCGGCTATTGAGGCAGCACGTGCTGGTGAGCAAGGCCGTGGCTTTGCGGTAGTAGCAGATGAAGTTCGCTCACTTGCGCAGCGTACCCAAGATTCAACGCAAGAGATTGAGAGCATTATTTCGACTTTACAAGGGCGTACGCAAGAAGTAGTAAGTATTATGCAGCAATGTCGCACGCAAGGTGGCGAAAGTGCGGCACAGGCAAGTAAAGCAGGTGAACTGCTTCGCTCAATCACCGAAGATGTACAAACCATTATGGATATGAGTACCCACATTGCCACAGCGATTGATGAGCAAAGCCAAGTGGCTTCTGAGGTGAATAAAAACGTGGTACGTATTCGTGATATTGCGCAAGAAGCATCGGGTCACGCGGCAACCAATGCACAAACCAGCGAAGAGGTGTCTGAGCAAGCACGTGTGCTTTATCAGGCAATCGATAAGTTTAAAGTTTAATAATTACTTGATACTTTGTATATAAATAGAGCGCGGTGACGGTTTCGTCATCGCGCTTTTTTGTTGCTTGGGTGTGTATAGCGCGGCTAGGTATTAAGGCACAAACTTAATAGGCACGCTGTCTTTGCTTGCTTCGTGTTCTGAGACCCTTGTTTGGTATTGCTGCCAAAGCTCATCATGGTTAGCTTGCAGCTCACTTAAATAGTGCCAGCTGAATAAGCCACTATTATGATTATCGCTAAACACTAATCGAATTGCATAATGACCAACCGGCTCAATCTTGCTAATTCCTACGTGTTGCTTACCAAGTACGAGTTTCATTGGTTCATTACCATGACCTTGCACTTCTGCTGACGGTGAGTGAACACGCAAAAATTCAGCACTAAATTGGGCAATAGCCTGATCATCAAAATGAACATCTAATACTTTACTAACGCTGTGATAATGCACTTTAGTGACTTCTTTCATGTGAGCCTCGAATCCACGATTTATAAACTAAAAAGCCTCCAACTGGAGGCTTTTTAGTATAACGCTAATTTGTTGATTAAAGAATGAAGCGACTTAGGTCTTCATCTTCAACAAGGGCACCTAAGTGCTGCTCAACGTAGTTGGCATCAATAGTCAGTGTTGTGCCTGCTTTTTCTGAGGCATCAAATGAAATTTCTTCCATTAGTTTTTCCATCACTGTATGTAAACGACGTGCACCGATGTTTTCGGTTTTTTCATTTACTTGCCAAGCTGCTTTTGCGATACGTTCAATTGCATCATCGGTGAACTCAACGTCAACTTGTTCTGTTTTTAACAGCTCACGTTGTTGCTCAGTTAATGAAGCATGAGGCTCTGTTAAGATACGCTTAAAGTCATCAGCAGTAAGTGCTTCAAGCTCAACGCGAATTGGTAAACGACCTTGCAGCTCAGGGATCATGTCTGATGGTTTTGCCATTTGGAATGCGCCAGATGCAATAAACAACATGTGATCTGTTTTAACCATACCGTGTTTAGTGCTCACTGTTGAGCCTTCGATTAATGGTAGTAAGTCGCGCTGAACACCTTCGCGGCTCACATCTGGACCAGACGCTTCACCACGTTTACAGATTTTATCGATCTCATCGATAAACACGATACCGTTTTGTTCTACCGCGAAGATAGCTTGCTCTTTTAACTCTTCAGGGTTAACAAGTTTTGCTGCTTCTTCTTCAACTAATAGTTTGAAGGCTTCTTTGATCTTTAGCTTTCGCTTGCTGCGCTTATCGCCACCCATGTTTTGGAACATGCTCTGTAGCTGGTTGGTCATTTCTTCCATTCCAGGCGGAGCCATGATCTCAACATTAGGCTGGGCTTGTGCAACATCGATATCGATTTCTTTATCGTCTAATTGACCTTCACGTAATTTTTTACGGAATGTTTGACGAGTTGAAGAGTTCTCTTCTGTTTTTGACTCACCAAATGTATCGCGTGCTGGTGGTAAAAGGGCATCTAGAATACGCTCTTCTGCCGCTTCTTCAGCGCGGTGTTTAAATTTTTTGGTTTGCTGTTCACGGGTCATTTTAATTGAGATATCAACTAAATCACGAATGATAGTCTCAACTTCTTTACCAACATAGCCCACTTCAGTGAACTTTGTTGCTTCAACTTTAATGAAAGGCGCATTAGCAAGTTTTGCAAGGCGACGAGCAATTTCTGTTTTACCCACACCAGTAGGGCCAATCATTAAAATGTTTTTTGGTGTTACTTCGGCGCGTAGCTCGTCGCTTAGTTGCATACGGCGCCAGCGATTACGTAGCGCGATTGAAACTGCTTTTTTAGCTTTAGCTTGGCCAATAATGTGTTGATCTAGCTCGTGAACGATTTCTCTTGGCGTCATCTCAGACATGGCAGTTCCTATTACAATTCTTCAATAGTTTGGAAATTATTCGTGAATACGCAGATGTTGCCGGCAATAGTAAGGCTTTTCTCTACAATTTCACGTGCACTTAGGTCGGTGTTTTCTAGCAGCGCTGTCGCTGCTGATTGTGCGAAGTTACCACCACTGCCAATCGCAATAAGGTCGTTTTCTGGCTGCACAACATCACCGTTACCTGTGATGATCAATGAAGCGGTTTCGTCAGCTACCGCGAGTAGTGCTTCGAGCTTTCTAAGTGCACGATCACTACGCCAATCTTTAGCCATTTCAACGGCAGCCTTGGTTAAGTTGCCTTGGTGCATTTCTAATTTGCTTTCAAATCGTTCGAAAAGGGTGAAGGCATCAGCAGTACCGCCAGCAAAACCAGCGATTACTTTGCCATTATAAAGACGTCGAACTTTGCGGGCGTTGCCCTTCATTACGGTGTTACCAAGTGAAACTTGGCCGTCGCCACCAATAACGACCTTGTCGTCGCGGCGTACACTTACAATAGTGGTCATGATTATTCCTCATCATCGAGCGGCAAGGCCGCTCGTAAAAAGCGATTGATGAGGTGTTTATATGGGTGAATGAACTAAAATCAAGTCCAAAGCCAAATTCCGCAGCCCATTATTTTGATACGTTTAAGTTTATTCTTATCACTTTCGGCCATACGTTTGGTTTCGTATGGGCCTAAGCGCACTTTATACCACGTACCATTACTGCCTTCGGTGCGTTTAACTTCAGCAACTAATCCAGCAAAAGCGATTTTAGCTTTCAGCGCTTGTGCCTGATCCATAGTTCTAAAAGAGCCGCATTGCATTACATACGGGCCTTTTTGCTCAATTTCTTTTACTTCAACCTGAACTTCGTGGTCTTTAATTTCCTGAATAAATTCAGGAGGCTCAGGGAGTGGAATAACTTCTTCTTCTTTTTTAGTAGGGTTTGCTTGTTGCTCTACTAACTCAGGATCGGCATTGTGTTTGATAAACCACAAGCCATAACCAAACCCGCCTACTAAAATAAGCGCAATTAAAACAAGGAGAACAGGGAAGGGCTTTTTCGCCGGGGCTTGTTTTTTATTATTTCGATTTGCTGGTTTTTTATTTATGTAATCGTGTTGTGCCATGACTCTTAATTGGCCTTTAAATCATATCTATAGGATCAACATCTAAGCTCCAACGCACCTTTTGCGCTAATTTACTGGTGCTTATATAGTCGACCATTTGCGCTAAATATTGGTGTAAGTGGGAGCGTTCCTGCGCCTGAATATGTAATTGAAAGCGATATTTACCTGCCACACGTTCCAGTGGCGCAGGTATCGGACCGAGCAATTGTATACCAGATATGTTCTGGACAGGAACCAAATCAGTTAAAAAATCCACCACTTGATTAATGTTATGCCCTTCTGCACGCACAATGGCCATATTGGTGATTGGAGGTAGTTGGGCATCTTCTCGTTCTGTCAGTGCATAGCGGGCAAAATCCTGATAGCCATTGTTTACTAAGTCTTGTAGTAGCGGGTGCTCAGGAAAGTGCGTTTGTAATAATACTTGCCCAGGTTCACCACTGCGACCAGCACGACCAGCCACCTGCGTGACAAGTTGCGCTAAATGCTCGGTTGCACGAAAGTCGCATGAATATAAACCACTGTCGACATCTAAGATCAAAACAAGGCTAACATCAGCAAAGTGGTGGCCTTTTGCTAACATTTGCGTACCAACAAGAATGCGGGCACCGCCTTGATTGATATCATCAAGGGCTTTTTCTAAGCTGCCTTTACGACGAGTTGAATCTCGGTCGATACGACTAATTGGAATATCAGGGAAGGTTTGCGTTAAAAACTCTTCGATTTGCTCTGTGCCTTTACCATTAGGGAAAATCTGTGTGCTACCGCAATCAGGGCACTGATGAGGCACTTGATGTTGCTCACCGCAGTGATGACATATCATCTGGCCAATGGCTTTATGAAAGGTTGCACTGGTGCTACAACGTGAGCACTCACTTAGCCAACCACACTCATGACATATAAGAGTAGGTGAAAAACCGCGACGGTTTAAAAACACCATCACTTGCTTACCACGTTCTAAATGCTGGCGCATATAGGCGAGGCTAGCATGGGCAATACCTGCTTGCTCAGGTTGCCCTTTCATGTCCATTAATTGGAACTGGTTAGCTGTGCTGGTTTGGGCCCGCTCAGTAAGACTCAATAACTGGTATTTGTTATTTATTGCTTTATGTAAGGTTTCAAGTGCTGGCGTGGCACTGCCTAAAACCAGCGGGATATTATGCTGATATGCTCTATAAGCGGCTAAATCTCTGGCATGATAACGTAATGTGTCTTGCTGCTTAAATGAGCTGTCGTGCTCTTCATCAACAATGATCATACCAAGTGATAAAAAAGGTAAGAAAATACTCGAACGTGTGCCGATCACTATGGCACAGCTGCCTTTTTCACAGAATCGCCAAGTTTGTAAGCGTTCGTTATCTGTTAGAGCTGAGTGCCACAGCATAATGGGGGTATCGGGAAAGCGGCGACGAAAACGGTTGACCGTTTGTGGCGTTAAGCCAATTTCAGGCACTAATACTAAGGCTTGTTGGCCTTTTTTAAGTACTTCTTCAAGGCATTGTAAGTAAACTTCGGTTTTACCACTACCGGTGACACCTTCAAGTAAAAAGCTAGTAAATCCGCTGGCTTGATTAATGCTGGTACAAGCAACAGCTTGTTCTTTATTAAGGACGGGTTTGTCACCCACCGTTGGCGCGCGCTGCTGCCACTGATTATCATGCTCGATAAACTGGGTGATTAGTTCTTTATCGAGCAGGCTATCGATGGTTTTTTTTGTAAATCCAAGTGCTTTTAATTCGGTAACCGATGACTTGCCCGATTCGGCTAACTGCTTTAATAAACTTAACTGGGTTTTTGCTTTTAGTGACGGAAGTTTTGCCCCTTTATCAGTTAATTCAACCATATTAATGCTGGTTTTATCTGGGCATTCGCCTTGTCTTAATGCAGCCGGAAGCGCTGTATGAATGGTCTCGCCCAATGGATAACAGTAGTAACGAGCAGTAAATTTCAGTAGTGCTAAATGCTGAGTCGATAAAACAGGGGTCTCGTCGATGATATCAATAATCGGCTTTATTTTGTCAGCAGGTACATCTGTTGATGTTTTTAATGCTAGGACCACCGCGACCTTTTTTTGACTACCAAATGGCACTCGAACGCGCATGCCAGGCTTTAACTCAGGGCTATGCAGCAGCTGTTCAACTTTATAATCGAAGGTACGCTGTAAAGGGACTTTTATGGCAACTTCTACAAAGTGCATAACAACTCAACTGAAACAAAGATAGGAAGATAATGTACTAAAATTACAGTTAAAAACCTACCAACAAATTACTGAACAACCAGTCATTTGATTAATTTTTTAGCGAAAGATGCATTTAAAGCTTGTCGCAAGGTCGCTTGAGCTATAAAATACGCGGCCTATTAATTGTATTAACTGCGTATGGTGCCAGACTTCGGGTTTGGAGAGCGATACGGCCTTAACTAGAGGTTCCCTATGAAAGAAGGTATTCACCCTAAGTACGAAGCTATCACTGCAACTTGTTCATGTGGTAACAAATTCGAAACTAGCTCAACTCTTTGTAAAGACATCCACTTAGACGTATGTTCTGAGTGTCACCCGTTTTACACTGGTAAGCAAAAGATTTTAGACACTGGCGGCCGTGTTGATCGTTTCAACAAGCGCTTCGGTGCACTTAGCAGCAAGAAGTAATTTCTGCTGTTTTGTTAAAAGAAGCACCTTAGGGTGCTTTTTTTATGCCTAAAATTCTTAACACTGCCACTCACTCGCTCATCATCTTCACTTGTGTATCTTGCATAACTATTTCTGGCTGTTATGCCCATTATGTCGCTAATTTTGCAGACAAAGTGCCACCCCTTGGCTATATTCTTTTTTGTATAAACTTTCATAAAAGTTATTAAAAATAATAAATTTAAATAACTTTGTGAGTAAATGCTGTGAACTTCGTTGAAATGGCTATTTCGGGCTAATTTCGGCTAATTGCAGTGTACGTGCGTATAAAATACAAAAACACGTGCTTAAAAGGTCATAAATAGGTGAATTTTTATGTCTGATTAATCGCAACTATGTGCAGAAATTGTTGGGAAATCCTTTAAAATTAAGCGATATAGCATATAACAGGATAGACCTGATAATACTTGGAATTTTTATACATTACAGGTATCGTACTGATGCAAGCTCTCTCACTTTTTAACTTTTTGCAGGATACTATCGCGTTATGTCAGATTTTCGTGAACAAGCATTACATTACCACGCTCACCCCGTTCCAGGTAAAATTAGTGTTGAACTAACCAAGCCAGCCGAAACGGTTAACGATCTCGCTTTAGCTTATAGCCCAGGTGTGGCTGAACCAGTCCGTGAAATTGCTGCTGATCCAGCAAATGCCTATAAATACACAGGCAAAGGCAACATGGTTGCGGTTATTTCAAACGGTACCGCAATTCTAGGTTTAGGTAACTTAGGCCCGCTTGCATCAAAACCTGTAATGGAAGGTAAAGCGTTACTATTCAAACGTTTTGCTGGCCTTGACTCAATTGATATTGAAGTTAAACACCGCACAACAGAAGATTTCATCAATACGGTTGCAAATATCGCTGATACGTTTGGTGGTATCAACCTAGAAGATATTAAAGCACCTGAGTGTTTTGAAATCGAAAAAGCACTTATTGAACGCTGTAGTATCCCAGTTTTCCACGATGACCAACACGGTACAGCGATTGTTACTGCGGCAGGTATGCTTAATGCCCTTGAAGTTCAAGGTAAAGATATCGAAGATGCCATCATCGTGTGTTTAGGTGCTGGTGCTGCAGCCGTTGCCTGTATGGAACTACTTATTAAGTGTGGCGCACTGCGTGAGCATATCTATATGCTTGACCGTAAAGGTGTGATCCATACTCGTCGTGATGACTTAAATGAGTACAAGCAATTATTTGCTAACAACACTGATAAACGTACGTTGCAAGACGTTATTGCTGATGCCGATGTATTTGTAGGTGTATCGGGTCCTAACTTATTAACTGCTGATGATCTTAAATTGATGGCAGACAAGCCTGTGGTGTTTGCATGTTCAAACCCTGATCCTGAGATCGCACCAGCGCTTGCACACAGTGCACGTAATGATTTAATTATGGCAACGGGTCGTTCAGATTATCCTAACCAAGTTAACAATGTACTGTGTTTCCCGTTTATTTTCCGCGGTGCGCTTGATGTGCGTGCAACAGCAATTAATGATGAAATGAAGATTGCTGCCGTACACGCTATTCGTGGTATCGCAAAAGAGCCAGTACCAAGTGAAGTATTAAAAGCAGCGGGCGTTGAGTCGCTTGAGTTTGGTGCTGAGTACATTATTCCTAAGCCAATGGATCCGCGTCTTTTACCACGTATTGCACGTGCTGTTGCTGAAGCGGCTATAGAGTCGGGCGTGGCGCAAATCGACATGCCAGAAGATTACATGCGTTAAACTTAATTAGCTATTAGCTATAACGCGCAATAAAAAACTCAGCCAAGGCTGAGTTTTTTTATGTCTGTGATTATCGGCAGTTATCCGATGGCCGAAATACTTATTCTGAATCAAGCACTGGGATTTCTAACCCCATTTCTTGCATAATTCTTTTAACTTCTTCAGGTACCTTTTCAGGGTTGTCTTTACGAAGGTCGTCATCATTTGGTAATGGTTGACCTGTAAAAGCATGTAAGAAAGCTTCACACAATAACTCACTGTTCGTCGCATGACGCAGGTTATTGATCTGGCGGCGTGTACGCTCGTCAGTTAATACTTTTAATACGTTAAGTGGGATCGATACGGTAATCTTTTTTACTTGTTCTGATTTTTTACCGTGTTCTGCATATGGGTGAATGTATTCACCGTTCCATTTAGCCATAAGTTGTTTCGTTGCCTCGGTTGTCAGTGATTTACGCCTTATTCACAGCGCAAGATGCGGAAATTCTATCGCTTTAAAAAAGATAGTCAAATACTAGTTATTTAGCCATCTAGTGGTGTAAATGTATAAACTTCTATGTGTGAGCGATAAATGCTTTGACTTCTCATATTTGATCATCTAACCTTTTAGACGTCTAAACATCCAATCAAAGAATAGGTGATGAAATGAGCGAAAAAAATAAAGCGACGATTGCTGTTCGTCACGGCATCGAAGCCGATAAACATCATGGTGCGGTTGTGCCACCTTTATACTTATCAACCACCTATTCATTTGCTGACTTTGATAGTAAGCGCCAATATGACTATGGCCGCAGCGGTAACCCAAATCGCGACATTTTAGCTGAAACCTTAGCTGAGCTTGAAGGTGGCGCAAAAGGCATTATCACTGCTACTGGTATGTCAGCAGTACACTTAGCGACCCAATTATTAAACAGTGACGATACCTTAGTGATCCCACATGACTGTTATGGCGGTAGCTATCGTTTATTCACCTCGCTTGAAAAACGTGGTCTATTAAAACTAAAAGTATTGGATTTAACGAACACAGATAATCACCAAGAAATTTTGGCGATTAAACCTAAGCTGATTTGGATTGAAACACCAAGTAACCCAATTTTGCGTTTAACAGACATTAAAGCAATCACTCGCATCGCTAAGCAGTGCGGTGCTTTGGTTGCGGCTGATAACACCTTCTTATCACCTGCATTACAAAACCCAATTGAATTTGGTGTTGATATTGTTGTGCACTCAACCACGAAATACATCAATGGTCACTCTGATGTGGTTGGTGGTGCGGTGATTGCTGCAACGCAAGAGCTAGGTGATGAGCTGGCTTGGTGGGCAAATAACATTGGTATTACCGGTGCGCCATTTGACAGTTACTTAACGCTTCGTGGTTTACGTACTTTAAATGTGCGTTTAAAGCAGCACCAAGAAAATGCCTTTGCTATTGCTGAGTATTTAGAAAACTCTCCTTATGTAAGCCAAGTTTATTACCCAGGTCTTGCTTCTCACCCGCAGCATGAGCTTGCTAAAGCACAGCAACGCGGTTTTGGTGGCATGGTGAGCTTTGATATTAAAGGCGACATTAACGATGCAGCAGCGTTTTTAACTAGTCTTAAAGATTTTAGCCTTGCTGAGTCACTAGGTGGGGTAGAAAGTTTGATTTGTCACCCTGCAACAATGACACACGCAGGTATGGAGCCTCAAGCGCGTCTTGAAGCCGGTGTAGGCGATACGCTGATCCGTATTTCTGTAGGTATTGAAGATGTAAAAGATCTCATTGCAGATTTAGACCGTGTATTCAATTTAGTTAAGCCAGGTCAAGGCCAACAAGTTACAAAAGCGGCTGTAGAGCAAACACAGCAAGATACACAGCAAAACGCGTCATTCAAGTTAACGCCAGCACATACGGCATTGTGGTAGAAGAAATGGTAAATATTGTTCATAAATTTGGTGGCTCAAGCTTAAGCTCAGCAGATCGTTATCATGCGGTAGCGAACATTGTTTTAGCGAATACAGAGCAGGGCGATTGCATCGTTGTATCGGCATCGGGTAAAACAACCGATACCCTAGTGAAGCTATGGCAGAGTTACCAGCAGCAAGATAGTCAAGCTGTTAGCGATATTCTACTGCTTATTGATAACAACCAACGCGCTTTAATTGAGCAGCTACTCACAGGCCAGAATAAACAACAGGCGTTAGCACAGCTAAAAGATGAGCTTGCTGTTTTAAATGAATTAATTAGTCAGCAACAGTTACTTGAAGCCCCATTACTTGCACATGGTGAAGTGTGGTCAGCACGTTTGTTAGCCGCTTACTTAAATCAGTTAGGTGTCGCTGCGCAAGATGTTGATGCAAGGCAGCTATTTACTTTAAATGATGGCCAGCTTTTACATCAAAAAAATCAGCAGCAATGCACAAGTGCAATAAGTAAATCGCATATCAACGTAGTAACGGGCTTTATTGCTGCAGATTGCCAAGGTAATACGGTTACTTTAGGCCGTAATGGCAGTGATTATAGCGCCACGTTACTGGCCAGTTATACTTTTGCCAAGCAAGTGTCTATCTGGACAGACACGCAAGGTGTATTCAGCACAGATCCTCGTAAAGTTAAAAATGCGGTTAAATACGCCAAGGTATGCCGTGAGCAAGCTAACCTATTAGCGCGTTTGGGCAATCCAGTATTGCATGCAAAAACCTTGTCACCGCTAAAAGATACAGAGATCAAGCTCGTTGTTAGAAGTAGCTTTGATTGCGATGCAACGCCAACCGAAGTAGTTAAAGAAGGTTATAGCAAAGCGAAACGGTTTATTACGACCTTAGATAACATCGATTTATTACGGGTTGATAAACTAAGCGGTGGTGAAGTTGGTGAATTAAGCCAGTTAATTCAACACAGCCTGCATCACTTTGTTAAAGGGGGCGATACCTACTTATTAGTACCTGGTCAAAGTACTCATCAGGTTGTGAGCCATTTAGCGGGCCGTGCAAATATTGTTGAGTCTAATTTAAGTGGTTGTGCAGTGGTTGCACCGACTGCTGATGTTAGTGCTCTTGCAGAGCAAGCAACAGCGCTTTTAAAAGAGCAAAGCATTCATCCACGTTTTGTACAGCAAGACGATAACTATGTGTTGATCTTAAATGATCAGGCAATTGATAGTGACGTTTTAACGTTATTACATGACAAGCTGGTAAACAAAGGCCAAGAGTTGGCCATTATAGTTGCTGGCCTTGGTAATGTAGGCGAAGTGTTCTTAGCGCAGCTCCAAGCTCAGTTTGCTCGTTTATCTGCTCAGTACAAGGTAAAAGTGGTTGCTCTTCTTCGTTCACAGCAAATGCTTTTTAGTGCTAGCGGTTTAAATACCGAAACATGGCAAGAGCAGTGGCATAACGAAGCGCAAAGCTACGACAAGGCAGAATTATTAGCACGTATTAATGAACTTGATTATGAGCACAAAGTGGTGATTGATATCACTGCCAGTGAGGCGTTTAGTCAGTTATACCCTGACTTTGTTGAACTTAACTGTCATTTGATCAGTGCAAACAAATATGCGGGTACTGCCGCGCATAGTTGGTATCAAAACTTACGTACTAATTTAGCTGAGCGAAATCTATTATGGCGCTATAACACCAGTGTAGGCGCAGGTTTACCGATTAACTTTGCTTTAGCTGATTTACAAAATAGCGGTGACAATATTAACCGTATTGAAGGGGTATTCTCGGGTACTTTATCGTGGTTATGTAGCAGTTACGATGGGAGTGTGCCGTTTTCAGATTTAGTGCTTCAAGCTCAGCAAATGGGTTATACAGAGCCAGATCCTCGTGAAGATTTATCTGGCCGCGATATGCAGCGTAAACTGCTAATTTTAGCGCGTGACTTAGGCCTAGATTTAGAGCTTGATGACATTGCTTTAACACCTCTAATGCCAGAAGCGTTGGCAGCAGGTAGCTGGCAAGATTTTCTTGCAAACAAACAGCTGCTCGATGAATTCATGACAGAAAAAGCAGCCCAAGCTGCAGCTCAAGATAAAGTAGTGCGCTACACAGGCGCAATTACACTCGTTGATGGCAAGGTTCAGGCGCAAGTTGGTTTAGTTAATGTTGGCAAAGATGATGTATTAGCAAGCCTTAAACCGGGCGATAACATCTTTGTTATTAATTCACAGTGGTATACAGACAATGCATTAGTGATCCAAGGCCCTGGAGCAGGTAAAGAAGTCACTGCGGCTGGGGTTCATTCAGACCTGTATTGGCTGGTAAATAACCTAAAATAATTTTGCTGATCTTAGTTTAAATAGCTAAGCAAAAAGCGCCCCAAGGGCGCTTTTTTATTGTTTCAAAATAGCAACTCAGTTATTTAGAATAACTCTTCCTCTGTGCTGAGCTTTTCTTCAAACACGTCAGTAGGCTGTGCAAGTACATATTTAGTTGGTGCAGTGCCTTTAATGAAATACTCAAAACGGCTGGTGTAGTCATTTTTGTGACTCAATAGACCTGTCTCTAAGTCGATACGTACTGATACGAGTCCTTCAGGGAGTTCAATCGGTGCTTCAGGCATGCCATCAAGCGCTGCTCGCATAAAGTCGACCCATGCAGGTTGCGCTGTTTTAGCGCCTGATTCTGCGCCCGAAATTTGTGATTTATCGAGGTTGTTATTGTAAGTTGAACGACCAAGCGTGATGCCTGGATTATCAAAACCAACCCACACAGAGGTAAGCACATTACGATTGAAGCCACTAAACCAAGTATCGACAGAATCATTGGTGGTGCCCGTTTTACCAACCAGATCGCGACGATCCAATGCTTGAGCTCGCCAGCCGGTGCCGCTCCAACCGGTTTTGTGAGTCCAGCTACCACCACCCCAAATCGCGCTGTGCATAGCTTGTGAGATCAAGAATGCATTTTGTTTTGAAATAATTCGCGGTGCACAACGAGGCGCATTAGTTACAGCTGTATCAGTGAGGTTTAGCTGATTATTATCAAGTGATGCAAACTCAGGAGTAATTGCTGGTTGTGGTGCATCACAGGCAAGTTCTGGTTCTGTTTTAAATAACACAGTGCCTGCTGAATCCTGAATCTCAGAGATAAAGTAAGGCTTAATTAAGTGGCCGCCATTGGCAAAGGTACTCATTCCTCGTGCTAGCTCAAGAGGGGTGATTGAGGCGCTACCAAGAGCCAATGACTCGCTGCGGTTAATATCACTATTTAAAAAGCCAAATTTAAGCAGGTGATCGGCTGTACGCTCTAAACCTACACCGCGTAATAAGCGCACTGAAATAACGTTTTTCGATTGTGCTAATGCTCGGCGGATACGAATAGGGCCATTATAAACCGCCGGGCTGTTCTTCGGACGCCATGCCACACCTTGGCTTTTATCCCATTGGTTGATTGGCGCATCGTTAAGAATTGAAGCGAGTGTGTAACCGTTTTCAAGCGCTGCTGAATAAATAAAGGGTTTAATGTTTGACCCTACTTGGCGTTTTGCTTGTACCGCACGATTGTATTGGCTTTGTTCAAAACTGTATCCACCGACAATCGCTTTAATACGACCATCTTGTGGGTCAAGAGACACAAGAGCACTTGATGCTTCAGGAACCTGGCTTAATATGTAGCTTTCATCCGCATTTTTGCGAAGCCAAATTTGCGCGCCTGCGGTTAGGATGTCAGCCGCTGTTTTTGGTGCGAAGCTTTGACGGTAACGGGTAATATATTTGCGAGCCCATTTTAAGCCATCCCACTCAACAGTAACTTGTTCGCCGCTTTTTAATAGCACATCAATTGATTGCTCAGCGACATTAGTGACAACACCCGCTAATAGTGGGCCAAACTCTTTAACGTCTTTAAGTTTATTTAAAATGTCTTCTTGGCTAAGCGGGCTTTCGCTCTCGGTATCCCACAATTGTGCAGTTGCACCACGGTAACCATGACGCATATCGTATGCATGAAGGTTATCAACAATGGCATCTTGCGCGGCTTGTTGAATGTTCGAATCAACACTGGTGTAAACTTTAAAACCCGTATTATAAGCACGCTCATGACCGTAGCGTTTAACCATTTCAGCGCGAACCATCTCAGAAATATAAGGTGCATATACTTCAATTTCAGCGCCATGGAATTTAGCTGTAATTGGTGCGTTGATAGCCTCTTCATATTCGCTTTGAGTGATGTACTTTTCTGTAAGCATACGCCCTAGTACAACGTTACGGCGGGATTTGGCTCGCACAGGGTTGCGAATTGGATTAAGTGCTGATGGGGCTTTTGGTAGACCCGCAATCATCGCCATTTGCGCTAAGGTTAGTTCATTTAGGTCTTTACCATAATACACCTGTGCAGCAGCACCGATACCAAAAGCGCGGTTACCTAATTCAATTTTATTCAAATATAATTCGAGGATTTCGTCTTTACTTAATATACTTTCGATATGAAGAGCGATGAAGATCTCTTTGACCTTACGAATGTATGCTTTTTCTCGGGTTAAGAAGAAGTTACGGGCAAGCTGCATGGTTATAGTACTTGCGCCTTGTTTCTTTTCACCGGTAGATATGAGTACAATGGCTGAACGCACGATACCAATTGGATCGATACCGATATGCTCGTAAAAACGGTTATCTTCTGTTGCTAATATTGCATTGATTAATGG
This sequence comes from Pseudoalteromonas sp. T1lg122, assembly GCF_002964825.1. NCBI lineage: Bacteria > Pseudomonadati > Pseudomonadota > Gammaproteobacteria > Alteromonadales > Pseudoalteromonadaceae > Pseudoalteromonas > Pseudoalteromonas sp. T1lg122. The sequence goes on along the minus strand of NZ_PQCG01000033.1, from coordinate 107,569 downwards.
TTGGGGTATTTGATCTATTGTAACGGGAATGCGGCGTTTTTCACCGAATTGGTTAATCAATAATCCATCACGTGAGAATACCTGCATAGGTGTCTGTAACTGAACGTCTTTTAGAACCTGTACGCTAGGAATATCAGGTTTAACGTAATAGTATAGACCAACTAAAGTGATTAGTCCTAAAAATGAGCAGATGATAATAAATTGTAAAGTTCGCTTTAATAAAATCACTTATATTTTCCCTAAATGGACTCCCAATTAGAATCGGAGACTGCTAGTATATATTGATTAAAAAATGAATAATATTTTTTCAGATAAAAATTATAACTTGTTTATTATTAAAACAAAGGCCAAGTTGCAAACATGCTAAGTCAGCTATTTAAAAAGCCTTCATCTATGATGGTAGGAATCGACATCGGATCGCACTGTATAAAAGCAGTGCTGTTGCAAGAGACAGACGCAGGTTTGCGGCTTGAAGCGTTAGCTATTGAACCTATGCCAAAAGGCGCTATGTCTGAACGTTCCATACAAGACATAGAAGCGATAGGTAATGTTATCGCTAAACTAAAAAGAAAAATTCCTAAATCAGTTCAAACCGCAGCTGTAGCCGTTTCAGGCCAAACGGTAATTACGAAAGTGATTTTTATGGATGTATCATTAACAGATGCTGAATTAGAGTCACAAATAGCAATAGAAGCTGATAGTTTAATCCCATATCCACTCGATGAGGTTAACATTGACTTTGAAAAGTTGGCTATCAACGAAGCTGATCCAAGTAAAGTGAATGTACTGCTCTCAGCCGCTCGAACTGAAAGTGTGCAAGCGCGAGTAGGTGCCTTAGAAACTGCCAACTTAAAAGCTGCGGTTGTTGATGTTGAAAGCTATGCACTGAGCCGTGCAATGGATGTTTATTACCAACAACTGCCAAGTGATGCTTTTAACAAGTGTGTTGCTGTTGTTGATATTGGTGCTGTGCTGATGCTTGTGAGCGTTGTGCAAGAAGGTGAAACAATTTACACCCGTGACCAAGTGTTTGGTGGTGACCAATACACAAATAGCATTGTTGCATACTACAACAAGAGCTTTGATGAAGCTGAAATTGGTAAAACGACGGGTGACTTACCACCAAATTATACTTTTGAAGTATTAGCTCCATTCCAAACGTCACTGCTACAGCAAGTTAGACGCGCAGTGCAAATGTTCTTAACGACCAGTGGTAAAGATCAAGTTGATTACATTGTACTCACTGGTGGTACTGCTATGATCGAAGGCTTAGATAGGCTCCTAATTGAAGAGCTAGGCATTCACACTGTTGTTGCAGAGCCATTTGCTAACATTGAAATTTCGCCAAAGATTGATCGCAATATGTTGCAGCGTCACCGCACTCAATTTGCGATAGCCACAGGATTGGCATTAAGGAGCTTTTCACCATGCCACATATAAATCTGCTGCCTTGGCGCGAACAACATAGAAAAGACTCACAAAATAAGTTCGTTACCGTGCTATTTGGCGTTGTTGTCGTTAGCTTCTTAAGTATGTATTTACTAAGCTCTTTTTATGGCGGCTTGCGTGATGGACAAAACGTGAAGAACAATTTCTTAAATACTGAAATTGCATTATTGAACCAACGTATTCGTGAGATAAACGAACTCGATAAGAAAAAAGAAAACTTACAGCAACGTATGCGCCTCATCGAAGAGTTACAAAGTAACCGTAACTTAGGGACGCAAATTATGGATGAGGTCGCTAATATTGTTCCTGCCGGAGTTTATTTAACCAAGCTTGAACGCCGTGATGATCGTATTCATGTAATCGGTCGCAGTGAGTCTAATAACCGCTTATCAACTATGCTGCGTCAAGTACAAGGCTCATATTTGTTAGAGCGTCCTATTATGCAAGGCATTGTTGCTGGTGAACAAACGTCAAGATTATTGAGTGACTTTAATATGGATTTTTACGTTAAACCATTTGATCAGATAGGTGAGGCACGCAATGAACCTTGATATCAAAGCGTTAACTGAAATAGATTGGAATGAAATAGAGCTCGAAAATATGGGCGATTGGCCCATTGCTGTTAAGGCTTTGTGCTGTGCGTTTGTGGCTGCGCTGGTTTTATACTTTAGCTACAGCTTATTAGTGTCTGACGAAATAGCCAGTTATCACAGTGCGGTAGCGAAAGAGACAGAACTACGCAAAACTTATAAAGAAAAATATGCCATTGCGAGTAACTTAGAAATATATCGCCAGCAAATGGTTGAGATGGAAGATAAGTTTTCACAGCTATTAAAGCGCTTACCAACCTCAAACGAAACACCAGGCTTGTTGGACGATTTATCTTATGTTGGTACCACCAGTGGTTTAACATTTTTAAAAATTGGCTGGTTACCTGAAGTTGAAAAAGAGTTTTATACAGAGCTGCCGATTAAAATTGAAGTGGTAGGCACGTATCATGAGTTTGGTGAGTTTGTAGGTAAAGTTGCTCAATTACCTCGTATTGTGAGTTTACACGACTTTACTATTCAAACGCTGGGTGATGGTGAACTCACTTTCAGTGTTGTAGCTAAGACTTATCGTTATGAAGGGGGAGCTAAAAAATGAAGAAACTTCCCTTAATTATTGCCATGACTATTGTGCTAAGCGCGTGTAATGACGATACTTCAGAACAAAAAGAGTTTATTGATCAAGTAAAAGCGAGTACAACGCCTAAAGTTGAACCGATACCAGAGATCACAAAGTTTGAGCATTTTGCATATAGTGCTGGAAAATTACGCAGTCCGTTTGTGGCACCTAAGCCGGAAATTATCCAAAACAACTTAGTACAAGTTAAAAACTGCTTACACCCAGATCCTAATCGTGTTCGTCAACCACTTGAGAAGTACCCATTAGATAACCTAGTTATGCAAGGGACTATTGGCCGTGTTGGCAACAATTGGGCGCTGATTAAAGCAGCAGACAATACGCTCTATCGAGTCACTGTGGGTAATTATATTGGTCTGTACCATGGTGAAATTAAAGAAGTGCACGACAATTATATAGAATTATTAGAATTAATCCCGGATGGGGCTGGTTGTTGGAAGGAACGCCTGACTAAGCTGGAAATGTTAGAGGCGGAAACAAATGGTGCAAGTTAATCTTATGAAAGGTAAAAAGAAGATGCATAAAGGAATGGCTTGGTTAAAACACATGCATAAATTCATGTTAGCTGCATTAGCCTTAATCGTAGCACAGACGGCAATTGCCGCCCCTTTACTGTATGACGTACGTTATAACCCATTAATGAAAGGTGAAACACAATTACAACTGGTGTTTGATGAGGCGCTAACATTTGAACCTAAGGTTCAGGTTTATAACTCGCCAGCTCGTATTGAAATGCTTTTCAGTAATGTGGGTGTGGATAATGAAGTACGCGATGTTCCAGTTAACCAAGCAGGCATTAAGCATGTAACCAGCACCTTGACCGCTGATGGTTTGAAGGTTGTTGTTAACTTAGACAAACTGAAAATCTATAAAACTTCAGCGAAAGACAACATTGTAACTTTGCATGTTTCAGATAACCCAATTACGAGCGAAGACAGTGCTAGTGGATTGACAGCATCAAATAACTTTATCAATACAGTTCAGTCGATTGATTTTCGTCGCGGCGAAAAAGGTGAAGCACGTCTTTTAGTCTTCTTACAAGATACACAAGCTGCAATTGATGTGCATGAAAGTGGCGGCAAAATTATTGCAGAGTTCCACCACACAGATATTTTAGACGATTTATTGTATCAATTAGATGTCATGGACTTTGGCACCGTTGTCAGTAATATCGAAACCTTCAAAGAAGGCAATATGACGCGCATCGTGGTTGAACCAAATGCAGCGTTCAAGTTTACTCATCAACAAATTGAAAACATCTTTACACTAACCGTTGAAAAAGATGATACGCAGCGAGCTTACCTTGATGGCGGAATTGAATATCAAGGTCGCCCAATGAGCCTTAATTTCCAAGATATTCCAATTCGCTCTGTGCTACAGATTATTGCTGGCTATAACGAGTTTAACTTAGTAACAAGTGACTCTGTCACAGGCAATATCACGCTGCGCTTAGATGGTGTACCTTGGGATCAGGCACTTGATGTCGTGCTTAAAATTAAAGGCCTTGATAAGCGTATGGACGGTACTATTTTGATGGTTGCACCATCAGAGGAGCTTGCCGCTCGTGAAGCGAAGGAGCTTAAAGCTAAACAACAAGTTGAAGATTTAGAGCCGTTATACAGCGAATATATCCGCCTTAACTATGCTAAAGCTGAAGAATTTGCAGACTTATTGAAAACAGACACCAACAGCATTATTTCTGCGCGAGGCAGTGTGTCTGTTGATAAACGTACTAATACATTACTGATTAAAGACACAGCGAAAAGCATTGAAAGCGTGCGCCGTATGGTTGAAACCCTAGATATTCCTGTTAAACAAGTGGTCATTGAATCACGTATGGTGACAGTGAATGATAACGTGCAAGAAGACTTAGGTGTTCGCTGGGGGATTAGCGATGTGGGCAGTGACGGTGCTATCTCTGGCACCTTAGAAGGTGCTGGTGGCATGGTCGGCGCGGGTTCATACGATAATATTCCAAGCTTGTCTGACCGATTAAATGTTAACTTACCGGTTTCAAGCCCCGCGGGTAGCATTGGTGTACAAATTGCTAAATTGGCCAATGGCACTATCTTAGATTTAGAGTTAAGTGCTCTTGAAGAAGAAAACCGCGGTGAGATTATCGCAAGTCCACGTATCACCACGGCGAACCAACAAAAAGCCCGCATTGAGCAAGGTACAGAGATCCCGTACGTTGAAGCTGCATCAAGTGGTGCAACGACAGTAACGTTCAAAAAAGCGGTATTAAGTTTAGAAGTAACACCACATATCACGCCAGACAACAAGGTCATTCTGGATCTTGTGATCACGCAAGATACCCGTGGTGATACGGTGCAAACACCAACGGGTTCAGCGGTGGCGATTAATACTCAAGAAATCCAAACACAAGTATTAGTAGAAAATGGCCAAACTGTGGTGCTTGGTGGTATCTTCCAGCAGCAAATCGTTAACTCAACTAAGAAAGTACCTCTGTTAGGTGATATTCCTTACTTAGGTGTATTGTTCAAAAGCACCAGTGAATTTAACGAGAAAAAAGAGCTGCTAATCTTTGTTACACCAAAAATTCAAATCGATTAAGTGATTTTTTCTTAAGCAACGAGCAATTTGCATGTTTAATTGCTCGTTATCTGGCTTTTTATGCTAATTGACTTGAAATACCCAAGCAATTACTGAGATAATCCCCTCCTTAATTTTGGGGCCAGGTCGTTAGGCGGGGTTTTATTTCAAATTTTAGAGTTCGTTTGTACTAAAAAGATATGGCTGAGAAACGTAATATATTTCTAGTGGGCCCTATGGGGGCTGGCAAAAGCACAATTGGTCGTCACATTGCTGACCAATTACACCTTGAATTTTTCGATTCAGATCAAGAGATCGAGCGTCGTACTGGAGCAGACATTGCTTGGGTATTCGATCTTGAGGGTGAAGAGGGCTTTCGACTTCGTGAAGAAACTGTAATTTCAGACCTAACTGAGATGCAAGGTATTGTTCTTGCAACAGGTGGTGGTTCTGTGATCAGTAAAGAAGTACGTAACAAGCTATCTGCTCGTGGTATTGTTGTATACCTAGAGACACCAATCGAAAAGCAAGTTGCACGCACACAGCGCGACAAGCGTCGCCCATTATTGCAAACAGAAGAAGCACCGCGTGATGTACTAGAGCGCTTAGCTGAAGAACGCGAACCGTTATACAAAGAAGTTGCTGATTTTGTTGTCCGCACTGATGAGCAAAGCGCGAAAGTTGTTGCTAATCAAATCATCGAGAAATTAGATTTTTAAAAACCAATAATAAAAAGGAAACTAGCTATGCTTGAATTAACAGTTAATTTGGACGAGCGAAGTTATCCTATTTATATTGGTCAATCTGCTCTTAAAGAGACTGGTCGGCTGCGTGAGCACATCGGCGATTGTCGACCAATCATTATCACTAACGACACCATTGCACCTTTATATCTTGATGATGTAATGACGTCGTTAGCTGATCTTAACCCGTTATCTTTTATTATCCCTGATGGTGAGCAATACAAATCACTTGAGTGGTTTGAAAAGATTTCGGCGTTCTTACTTGAACATAACTGTGGTCGCGATACGTGCCTTATTGCATTAGGCGGTGGTGTTGTGGGTGACCTCACAGGTTTTGTTGCTGCATGTTATCAACGTGGCGTGCCTTTTATTCAAGTACCAACTACCTTGCTCTCGCAAGTTGACTCATCAGTAGGTGGTAAAACGGCAGTAAACCATCCGCTTGGTAAAAACATGATTGGTGCGTTTTATCAGCCGCAAGCAGTATTTATCGATACACAGTCTCTTCATACATTGCCAGAGCGTGAATTCGCAGCGGGTATGGCTGAAGTTATCAAGTATGGCCTCATTTACGACACAGAATTATTTGCTTACCTTGAGCAAAATATTGCCAACCTTAAATCACTCGACGAGCAAACATTACAGCACGTAATTTACCGTTGTTGTGAAATCAAGGCCTTAATTGTTGCACAAGATGAAAAAGAAGCAGGTTTACGCGCATTACTAAACCTAGGGCACACCTTTGGTCATGCGATTGAAGCGCAAATGGGTTACGGTAACTGGTTACACGGCGAAGCTGTTGCGGCAGGTATGGTACTTGCAGCACGTCTAGCTCATACCCGTGGTGATTTAACCGCAGCTGAACTTGAGCGCGTCGTTAAATTGATTGCAGATTATGACTTACCTGTTGATATTCCAGCAGAAATGACCAGCGAGCAATTTTTAACGCACATGCGTAAAGACAAGAAGAATAAGAAAGGCACGATACGCTTTATTCTTCCTACCCAATTTGGTCAATGTGCGCTGGTAAGTGATGTTACTGATCAGCAGGTTTGTGATTTAATAGCGCGCTAATGCAATCGCAAATATTGCCTAGCCGTGCTGCGCTAGTTGATCGAATCGCTCTGCAGTTTGAATATGGGCAAAATCTAATTTGCTTGCTTGGCCCGTCAGGCCTTGGTAAAAGCTATTTATTAGAAACCTTCATTACTGATAAATACCACAACTTTAATAAAGCGTTTGTTCAGTTGTCAGGAAAAATGACTGACCAGCAGTTTATGACTGAATTGCTAGAACAAAGCTTTAGTAACCCGCTGATTGATCACGCTTTAAGTTTGTCTGAAAATTTCTATCAACTCTATAAACAACAACCTTGTGGTGATTGTTTATGGGTGATTGATGGAGGCCGTCATTTATCGGAAGAGTTAATTCAGCAATTAGAAATTCTTGCTAAGCAAAGCCCAAGCACGTTATATATATTGATTGCATCACAATCGGTTGGGCAATTTAGTCAAGCGGTCGAGATCCACCTTGAAGCGCTAAATATAAGTGAAAGTAAACAGCTCATGCGTTGGTTTTTCGATAGCCTCCCTGTGGAAGAAGATCCTGTTTTTCGCACTTTCGTACAAGAGGCGCATGGTAATCCTGCCTTATTACTTGCATGGCAACCAGAACAACAAACCGCAGACATTCGCGCACCCGAAAAAAGCTATAAACTGCTTTATTTAATTTTGCTCTTAATCACAACCATGCTGCTTATTATTGGCTTTCTATATAAAGCAGACATGACCGAGTGGTGGAAAGCGCACTACCAGCAAGATACAACGAGCACTGTGGCAACCGCATTACCTGCAGAAGCGGTAATTAATGGTCCAGTAGAAAGCAAAGAGCTAGCTTCGGAGCACGCTCAAGGTGAGTCTCAAGCCGAGCAGCAAGTTACCAATCATGATGCTGTCGACACGACTCAAGCTGCTAATGTGCCGGTTGATAACTCTGTAATAGAAAACCGTGAAAAAGAAAGTCATAACAATAATGTCGCTGCGATTGTTGATAGCCTATTACCTGCAGAGCAAGTAGCAGAAGAGACTGATCAGCCAACGCCTGATGAAGTAGCGACAGCCATCATGAGTAACGCTGAGCCAATTGCAGACGAGGTAACTGAATCAGAACCTCAGCAGTCGTTAGTGGGTAACGCGTGGTATTTAACTCAGCCAGATGACAATTTTGTAATCCAATTACTTGCGGTGACTAAGCAAGAGATCAGCGATAAGTTTATTAATGAAAATGGCTTGCAAGGGCAGGTAAAGACTTACCAAAGTTTACGTAACGGTAAGCCGTGGTGGATTGTCACTTATGGCAGTTATAGCACACTCAATGACGCGAAGAAGGGCGTAACAACACTTTCTGATAATGTGCGTAAAAATCAGCCGTTTTATAAAAAAATAAGTAAAATTAAACAAGAAATCGCTTCACTAAATCAGTAAATTAAAACTGATTAGTGTAAAATCGCGCAACACCGAATTGAAGTTAAGAGCAGATGCAGCAAAAGACCAGAGCCTTCCTTAAATGGGCGGGTGGAAAATACAGCCTAGTTGAAGATATTCATACCCGCTTGAAGCAAGCGAGTGTGGATGCTGACACCTTAGTTGAACCTTTCGTTGGTGCTGGCTCTGTATTCCTTAATACGGATTTTAAGCATTATATTTTAAACGATATCAATGCGGATCTGATCAACCTTTACACTGAGCTTAAACGCACGCCTGATGAGTTCATCAGTGATGCAAAAAAGTTGTTTGTAGAGCTCAATAACCATCCTGAAGCTTATTATGAGTATCGTGTTCAATTTAATCAGAGCAGCGATGTGTATGAGCGAGCGATTTTATTTTTATATATGAATCGTCATGGCTATAACGGTTTGTGTCGTTACAATCTAAAAGGTATTTTTAATGTGCCTTTTGGTAAATATAAGCGCCCGTACTTTCCTGAAAAAGAAATGCATTTCTTTGCTGAAAAAGCACAGCAAGCAACCTTTACCTGTTTAGGTTATGACGAGGTGTTTAAGCTTATTCCTGAAAACGCAGTAGTGTATTGCGACCCACCTTATGTACCGCTGAGTAAAACGGCATCATTTACTTCCTACGCTAAAGGCGGCTTCAATTTAGATGATCAAGCTAACTTGGCTAATTTAGCTGAGCAAGCGGCATTCGAAAATAACACGCCGGTGCTTATTTCTAACCATGATACTGTATGGACTCGTAAAATCTATAGCCAAGCATCACTGGATGAAATTCAGGTAAAACGCACGATTAGCCCGAAGGGAGGTTCACGTAATAAAGTGAATGAGCTAATGGCTATGTATTTAGACCAAAGAAACGGTGAAATAAATCGCTGCTACAAACAGGCTGAATAACACCAGGGCAATGACGATAATTGTACTGAGCGAATGCTCTTTGAAATCAGCTTGACGCTTGTCTTCTGATTGCACACCAAAAAATGCCGCGAAGACACTTTGTAATGCACTAATGAATTTGTTCATGCGATTTAGAACTTAGAACCTAAACCGCTAACTTTCTTTGATTCTTCGTTACTTGTTAATAGTTCAAGTAAATCAAGGTAATGGAATTGAGCGCTGCGGCTATCACCCGTTAACCAAGAAAACCATCCTGTTTCTTGTTCTGCTTTCATACATTGAGCAGAAGATGATGATGCGCTAACTGTGTTGCACGAGCAACCAGACGCCACTGCTAAAAAGTCGTCTTCATCAGCCGATGAAAAAGATACAAACGCAGCAACAGAAAGTGCGGACGCGATTAAGATCCCTATTTTAAAAGCACGCATGAGAATAACCCTTGTTTGTGTTATTTAGACAAGCATACATAACAATTGCTCAAATAACAAACTTAATTACTGCTGAATTAAATAAAAATTTAATAAAATTAACCCTTTAAAGTAAATTTTATGTTTATATTTTGTTTCATATGCATGTATTGTTACATCTTGATTAATAGAGTTTTAGCTCAACTTTTGATTAATTCACCTTAAATTCAATAGGCTAAAAGGATTAGCTTCTCTCTATCGCATTCTAACAACCTGCTGTGGTGTTTTAATCAGCTGTCGATTGGGTTACATTATGCGCTCTTCTTGCAGTCGCAAATTATGATGGAATCTCTCATGTTGGAAACATTACAAAAGTATTTAATAGCCCCTTCTATTTTATCAGCTGACTTTGCCCGTTTAGGTGAAGATGTTGATCGTGTATTAGCAAGTGGGGCAGACGTTGTACATTTTGATGTAATGGATAACCATTATGTGCCAAACCTAACTTTTGGCCCGATGATTTGTAAGGCACTGCGCGATTACGGTGTCACAGCACCGATTGATGTGCATCTTATGGTGAAACCTGTCGATCGCCTAATTCCCGACTTCGCTGAAGCGGGTGCCTCTATTATTAGCTTTCACCCTGAAGCAAGTGAACATATTGACCGTACCCTACAGCTTATAAAAGACAGTGGTTGCCAAGCCGGGCTTGTATTTAATCCTGCGACCAGCCTTAGCTACCTTGAGCATGTGCTCGATAAAGTTGATGTGGTGCTATTAATGTCGGTTAACCCTGGTTTTGGTGGTCAAAGCTTTATTCCGCATACGCTCGAAAAGCTTCGCCAAGCGCGTAAAATTATTGATGATTCAGGTCGTAATATTCGACTAGAGGTTGACGGTGGTGTTGGTGTTAATAACATTGCTGAAATTGCAGCAGCGGGCGCTGATATGTTTGTTGCTGGCTCTGCGATTTTCAATCAACCAGATTACAAAGCCGTTATCGATGCGATGCGTAGCGAACTGGCAAAGGTTGAATCATGAAATACGATGCAGCATTTTTTGATTTAGACGGCACCCTAGTCGACAGTGTTTATGATTTATACATTGCGATGAATCTGACTCTAACTGACCTCGCATTTCCGGTTGTTACACAAAAGCTCGTTGAGAGCTGGGTCGGTAATGGTATAGAAACGCTTGTTAAACGTGGTTTGAGTGGCGATATGCAAGTTAGTGAGCATTTAGATGAAGCCCTTGCAGAGCGCGCTATTAATTTATTTTATCAGCACTATGACCAAGTTGTAGGTGACTACAGCGCGCTTTATCAGCATGTAGAAACGGGGCTTGCTGCACTTGCTGGTATTCCTAAAGTGGTGATCACCAATAAGGCGCGCCGTTTTACCGAAAAGTTACTTGATAAACTGTCACTGACTAGTCATTTTCAGTTTATTGTCTGTGGCGATGATATGGCTAAGAAACCTTCACCAGAACCATTGCAATTTGCTTGTCAGCAATTAGATGTCAGCCCTGAAAAAGCGGTTATGATTGGCGATTCAAAAAGTGATATTTTGGCAGCAAAAGCTGCAAATGTTGACGTTGTCGCGCTTGGTTATGGCTATAACCAAAGTGAAAACCTCGCTGATTTCAATCCAGAGTACCTCTGCGAGAATTTCTTAGATATAATACCCGTTCTTACCCAAAGGTAAGTGCATTTTAATTTCGTCTTTTTAGTTTAGTAAAAAATATAAAGGAACATCATGAGTAAACCAGTAGTGTTAAGTGGCATTCAGCCAACCGGTGGTATGACAATAGGCAACTATGTTGGCGCTATTAACCAGTGGCTTAAGCTACAGGAAGACCACGAAAGTTTCTTTATGTTAGTTGATTTACATGCCATTACGGTACGCCAAGATCCAGAGCAATTACGTTCGCGCGTTCTTGACGGTATTGCGCTATATGCTGCATGTGGTATTGACCCAGAGAAAGCGGCGTTATTTGTACAATCTCAAGTACCAGAACATGCACAGCTAAGCTGGGTATTAAACTGTTACGCGCAAATGGGTGAGCTTAATCGTATGACGCAGTTCAAAGATAAGTCATCTAAGCATGCGAATAACGTGAATGTGGGTTTATTCTCTTACCCAGTGCTGCAAGCAGCTGATATCTTGTTATATCAAGCAGATCAAGTGCCAGTGGGTGAAGATCAAAAGCAACATCTTGAATTAACACGTGATATCGCAACACGTTTTAACAACCTATACGGTGACGTGTTCAAACTACCTGAGCCGTACATTCCTGAGTTTGGCGCACGTGTAATGAGCTTACAAGATCCGCTGAAGAAAATGTCTAAGTCAGATGAAAATCCAAACGGTTACATCATGTTATTGGATGAGCCGAAGAAGATTGAAAAGAAACTGAAAAAAGCAGTAACCGATTCAGACGAGCAAGCGCGTATCTACTTTGATCGTGATGAAAAACCAGGTGTATCTAACCTACTTACTTTATTATCAGTTGCAACTAAGCGCTCAATTGAAGACTTAGTACCTGAATATGAAGACAAAATGTATGGTCACCTGAAAAAAGACACCGCAGCAGCGGTTGTTAATATGATTGAGCCAATCCAAGCGCGCTTTAAAGAGATTCGTGAAGATCAATCATTGCTTGATAGCATCATGAAATCAGGTGCTGAAAAGGCGAGTATTCGCGCTGAGAAAACATTAAAAGCTGTGTACGATGCGGTAGGTTTTATCCCTCGCCCGTAAGCTTTCAGCAAATAATTGAAATAAAAATACCGCTATAAAGCGGTATTTTTTTAGCTATTAAAAACTAAGCACGATTAATACTGTAAACAAACAGATAAGTGCAGCAGCGGTTTTGTCTGTTTTTTCCATTTTCTTATTCCTCATCTGTGTTCAACTGTTTAATTGCATAGCCTTTATTTTTTAGTAAGCCTAACAAGCTATCGTCACCGGCCAAGTGGGCTGCGCCAACAAGCACCAGCTCTTTTTGATGATTAGTAAAATAGCGCTCTATCTTGCTAAGCCAGGTTAAATTACGCTGCTTAATTAGCATGTTATAGGTGAGTAGATCATGCTCTTTGAGCGGCATAATAGTGAGTGTATTCATTGCCTGCATATCGCCATTTCGCCATGCATCAAGCAGGGCATCATAATGATGCTGATAGTGAGATATTTGCGCTAATTGTGATTCAATAAAGGCACTTTCGTCTTGGCTACCTAATTGCTTAAATAGGTGTAATTGAAACGCTAAGGTTTCAAGGAAAGCCAACTCTTTATCATCTTGTTTTGCTAATTTAGTTAGGTAGCTGTCGACACCTTCACCTAGTAGTGATTGCTTTTGTAATTCTAATGACGTCATTAACAAACTTACCAAAAATGGGCGAAAGCTATCGAACTCACTCAGTTTCATACCGTAACGGTTTAGCTGCTCTTCTAACTGCTGCTTCACTTTTGCTGTTAGCTTGCTACTTAATGTTTCACCTGCTTGGTAGCTAAGCGTTTTTAGCATTGTGAGCTGTGCCGAACTATCGCTTGGTGCAGGTACGTCGGCTTCAAGTACTAAGGTATCTACTTGTTTATAAGCCTGATTAAATTCTACTGGGAGTGGTAGCTCTTTTGGAGGCAAAATATGAATTGAACCTGCAATGTAAATATAGTCATCGCCTTTACTTACCTGCCAAACAGCACTTTTAGCAGCGCCAAACCCACTTGTTAATAAGCCAGATGCAGCAATTGATGAGATGAGAAAGTGTCGAGTCAGTGTTTTCATTATTTACGCCTGTTAATTGAAAGAAGCTTGCTCAGCACTCTGAGCAAGCCAACGATTACTTATTGAGTTGTTGCTCAATTTGCAAATCAATTTTATTGTTCATTTGCTCAATGGACGCTTCGATAGAAGTCTCTAATTGCTGATTTAGTTTTTGAGCACCTTGCGTATTAAGTAAGGTATTAGGCGATGTAATAATGATTGCAGTGACAGCTAAAAGTGACATCATTTTTAATACTGAGTTAGTCATAATTTAATTCCTTTAATTGGTTGATTAGTTTTATCAGCGAAGCAAAATTGGTTGGTAGCCCGTTGATGGAAACTACAATAGCGAGGAATTTACATAGAGTCGCTTATCTAGTTCTAAGCGATTTATTTATAAGATTTTGAAAATTTAATTTGTTTAATTTCAGTGTTTTATGTCTAATTCTTACGGAGTGAAATAAGGTTTTAAAGCCTATTATTTTGAGGTTGTGTATTTTGATGTTAGTGTTCCTGTATCAAAATAGGAACTGGTAGGTTTTGCTATGGGCTTTAAAGTAAAACATTATGCGACTAAAACAGTGGCAGCGAATAGCTCATTAGAATGGGAACTAATTTTAACTGAACTTATTATTGGTAGCCTTTGCGCAGCTTTCGCAAAGGTCAGCTATGATGCAACAATGCTGCTTATTTTTATACCCAACTTAGTAATCGCCTTAGTTTGCTTTGGCTTTATTGGGCTTTCCATATTTCATTTCATCAGAGAAAAGCGCAGTAAGCCAAGCGAGTAGTATTGATTGCTGCGTTACTTTGCTACTGGAGTGACACCAGGTGAGTCACACGCAATCACTTCAAATCGATAGCCATATTCGGCATTGTGATCAGGGGTTACTTGTACTATTTCGTAATCATTCAGCTCAACGGCTTTACTGTTTTCTGCTTTTAAACAGCGTGAATAATTATCGGCTTCAAAGCTGTAAGCAAACATCGCAATTAAACGTTTGCTGCGTTCAAAGTAACCTTTGGTATCTAAAAACTGGCGAAGGTTTTCGGCGGTTTCGCTGTCACCTTTTATATCTACGTCTTGGCTTGGAGCTGAGCTTTCTTTATTTTCAGGCAGTTGTTGCTCGAGCTTTTCACCGAGTTCTTCGACCGCTTTTTGCTGCTCTTCACCGGATTCTTTGGCAATGACTTTGCTATCGAGAAAGGTACTGACCATGTTGTCGAGCACTTCTTCAGGGGGCTTATCATCAAGAAACGAAATCAGGTTAATAAAGACCACTGACGCTAAAACAAAGCGCACAATAGCGGTTAACAGCGGCGAATAGCTTTGACTAATAAATTTAACTCGCTCAGAGCCGAATGGCTTTATCAGCAACAAGATAAAAATGTAGAAAGGCAAAAAAAGTTGAAATAACAATAAAGTACCTAGGGTTATTCCCATTGCCCAGGGTGGTAAATACAACAGGGTGGCAAAGTTATGTGTGTAGTTAAAATGACTGGAAGAGACATGAGTCACATCATTAACTATGCCGCTCGCACCGGCCAAGACAAAATTAGCGATACTGGCATAGAAGATTAAAATCAGTGCTTTGCCAGCAAGAGAGTGCCAAAGCTGGTTAAACTTGGGCCAAAACTCAATAACAAGCGCAATGATAGTGATGGTGGCACTTAGCCAGCCCGATTGCAGAACAATCAGGCTGCTTAATGCTAAAAGGTAGAGCTTTTGTGCGGTACTTAAGTTAAACCAAATGGCTTGTAATCGTTCAACCAGCCTTGTTTTATGAGGCTGCCAGCTACGTTGCTGTTGTTGAAACTGTTTATTAGCGCGCCATTTTGCAATTTTTAAATACCTACGCACGCAATATCCTTTTTATAGTAATGGTTTTAAGTATCTTCCCGTGTGTGAGCGCTCACAATCGGCGACGTCTTCAGGTGTACCAGAAATTAAAATTTCACCACCGCCTGAACCTCCTTCTGGGCCTAAATCGACAATCCAGTCAGCAGTTTTAATCACATCAAGGTTATGCTCAATAACAACAATGGTATTTCCGTGATCGCGTAAGCGGTGAAGTACTACTAATAATTGCTGAATATCAGCAAAGTGTAAACCCGTAGTTGGTTCATCAAGGATATACAGCGTTTTACCGGTATCGCGCTTTGAAAGTTCGCGAGCCAGTTTCACACGCTGTGCTTCACCACCCGAAAGGGTAGTAGCTGCTTGACCTAAGCGAATATACGACAAGCCAACATCCATTAAAGTTTGCAGTTTACGTGCAATGGCCGGAATTTTATCAAAATATTCACGGGCATCTTCAACGGTCATTTCGAGTACTTGGTGAATGTTTTTACCTTTGTACTGTACTTCGAGGGTTTCGCGATTGTAGCGCTGACCTTTACACACATCACAAGGTACATACACATCAGGTAAAAAGTGCATTTCTACCTTGATCACCCCATCGCCTTGGCAAGCCTCACAACGGCCACCTTTAACGTTAAAGCTAAAGCGACCGACTTTATAGCCACGCGAACGGGCTTCTTGAGTGCCTGCAAATAGCTCACGAATACCAGTAAAAATACCGGTGTAAGTGGCAGGGTTTGAGCGCGGAGTACGGCCAATAGGGCTTTGGTCAATATCAATCACTTTATCAAAATGATCTAGACCCTTGATTGACTTATACGGGGCCGCTTCAGCGGTCGTTGCGCCATTTAACTCGGTATGAGCCAGTTTAAATAAAGTGTCGTTGATAAGTGTCGATTTACCTGAGCCTGACACACCAGTGATACAGGTCATTAAGCCAAATGGAATACGTAAATCAACGTTCTTTAAGTTGTTACCTGTGGCACCAAATAGCTCAAGCCATTTGTCGTTGGTTTGATGGCGAGTCGCCGGTACTTCAATTTTCTTCTCACCAGAGAGGTACTGACCCGTGATTGAATCTTTGCTGGCAAGAATATCGTCATGGGTACCTTGTGCAATAACATGACCGCCATGAACACCTGCTCCTGGGCCGATATCGATAATATGATCCGCAGCGCGAATGGCATCTTCGTCATGCTCAACCACAATGACCGTGTTGCCTAAATCACGTAAGTGAATAAGGGTTTTTAGTAAGCGGTCGTTGTCGCGTTGGTGCAAACCAATTGATGGCTCATCCAGTACATACATTACACCAACCAGACCTGCACCAATTTGACTTGCTAAACGAATACGCTGCGCTTCACCGCCAGACAGGGTGTCGGCACTTCGCTCAAGCGATAAATAATTAAGGCCTACATTAATTAAGAAAGATAAACGGTCACGAATTTCTTTAAGGATCTTATCGGCAATTTGGGCGCGCTGGCCTGTTAGATTTAAACCATCAAAAAATGCCATGCTTTCACCAATACTCATCGTGGTGATTGCTGGTAGATTGGTTTGGCCTATAAATACATGGCGAGCTTCTTCGCGTAATCGAGAGCCATGGCAGCTCGGACACGCTTGGCTTGTTTGGTATTTTGCAAGCTCTTCGCGCACTGAGTTTGACTCTGTTTCACGGTAGCGGCGATTCATATTATTTAAAACGCCTTCAAACTCATGATTTCGTGTAATTAAATCACCACGGTCGTTACGGTAATTAAAGGCAATTTTAGTTTTACCTGAACCTTCAAGAATCACCTTTTGCGCATCTTTACCAAGCTCTTGGAAAGGCACTTCTAGGTCAAACTTATAATGCTCTGCGACAGCTTGCAGCATTTGGAAGTAATAAAAGCTACGTTTGTCCCAACCTTTAATTGCACCACCCGATAGGCTTAGCTCTGGATTTTGCACAACACGGTTTGGATCAAAATACTGACGCACACCTAAACCATCACAGCTTTGACACGCACCCGCAGGGTTGTTAAACGAGAATAAACGCGGCTCAAGTTCACTCATTGCATAGCCACACGTTGGGCAGGCAAAATTAGCAGAAAACAGCATGTCTTCGCTGAGTGAATCGTCCATTGCCGCTACATGGGCAATACCAGCTGATAGCTCAAGGGCTGTTTCGAATGATTCAGCTAAACGCTGTTGTTGGCCATCTTTAACTTTAAAGCGGTCAACCACAACTTCAATCGTATGCTTTTTATGAAGCTCAAGGGTCGGTGGATCTGATAAGTCACAGACTTCGCCATCGATACGGGCGCGAATAAAACCTTGGCTTGCTAGTTGCTCAAGCAGCTTAACATGCTCACCTTTACGGTCTTTTACCACCGGTGCTAACAACATTAGCTTACTTCCTTCAGGAAGCGCTAAAACGGTATCGACCATTTGGCTGATCGTTTGTGCTGCAAGCGGTAAATCGTGAGTAGGGCAGCGTGGCTCACCAACACGGGCAAATAATAAACGTAGGTAATCGTAAATCTCGGTGATGGTACCGACCGTTGAGCGCGGGTTATGCGACGTCGATTTCTGCTCAATAGAGATAGCAGGTGATAAACCTTCAATGTGATCAACATCGGGTTTTTCCATCAGCGATAAGAACTGTCTTGCATACGCTGACAGTGATTCAACATAACGACGTTGCCCTTCTGCGTACAAAGTATCAAACGCTAAAGACGATTTCCCTGAACCAGATAGGCCAGTGATAACTATCAGCTTATCACGGGGAATGGTTAGGCTGATGTCTTTTAAATTGTGCGTACGGGCGCCTCGGACTTCAATGTTTTCCATGCTATCTCGTTTTATTACCTAATTATTTTTTCAGTATCTCATAATACGCGATAAGATTAATCCTTGATCAAAGAAAAAATCATCGCTTACAGGTGATTATTTAGTTTTCGCTTGTGGTAGAATCCACGCTCAAATTTTAATAGACAGCAAGATCAGTAATTCATGACAGCATCTTCACTCAACTCTCGAGAAAAACGCGCTGCCGTTTCGTTGGCGAGCGTCTTTGCATTCCGTATGCTTGGCCTATTTATGCTGATGCCAGTATTGGCGATTTATGGTCAGCAACTAGAAGGGTTTTCGCCGCTTTGGATTGGCTTTGCTATTGGTGCCTACGGTTTAACGCAAGCGGTGTTACAAATACCGATGGGGTGGTTGTCTGATAAAATTGGCCGCAAAAAAGTGATTATTGGTGGCCTTTGTATGTTTGCTCTTGGTTCAGTGATTGCGGCAACTGCTGAGTCTGTTCAAATGGTCACGCTTGGACGCGCCTTGCAAGGTATGGGCGCGATTGCCAGTGCATTATTAGCGCTGGCTTCTGATCTAAGCCGTGATGAGCAACGCCCTAAAGTTATGGCCGTCATTGGTATGTGTATCGGTATGAGCTTTGCTGTTGCTATGTTACTAGGGCCAATTGTTGCTGCATCGTGGGGAGTCGCTGGGGTATTTTGGCTCACCGCAGGGCTTGCCATTTTAGGTATTCTAATCGTGTTATTTTTAGTTCCTAATGCGGTAAGTAAAGCCCCAAAAGGGGATACGCTCGCAACCTTAGATGACATTAAACAACTGATTAAACACCCGCAATTAGCACGCCTTGATTTTGGTGTAATGCTGCTGCACCTGACATTAACCACTGTATTTGTCGCCTTACCAGGTCAGCTTATCAAAGATGGTTTAATTGCCGATCATCATTGGTACTTGTATATCCCAGTGCTGTTTTTAGCGTTTTTCTTAATGGCGCCCATGATGATTGTGGCGATTCGTAAAGAAAAAGAAAAACAAGCTTTTATTGGCTCAATCGCGCTGCTTGTTTTAAGTATGCTAGCAATGTCGTTATGGGTTGATTCAGTGATTGGCATTGGTATTTGTATGTTGGTTTACTTTATTGCTTTTAACTTTTTAGAAGCAACCATGCCTGCACTTGTGTCACGTATTGCTCCTGCAAACCAGAAAGGCTCTGCGATGGGCGTATTTTCATCAACACAGTTTTTTGGTGCCTTTTTAGGTGGTTTATTAGGAGGTTACGTTGCTCAAGCATTAAGTGCGCAAGCAGTGTTTGCGGCGGCGGCACTTGTTGGGGTAATATGGCTTATCCTTGCTTGGAATATGCAAGTCCCACCAAGAAGTAAAATAATTAGCTTAATGACTGAATTAAGTTCAGAGCAGCAGGCACAAGCGCTTGCTTCTCGTCTTGTTGCTTTACCGGGCGTAATTGAAGCAACGGTTGTCTGTGATGAAAATCGCAGCTATTTAAAGATTAATGATAAAGAATTTGACCTAGACCAAGCACGCAAAGTGGCTGGTTTAATCTAACGTTTTATAGGAGAAGTTCCATGGCACGCGGTGTGAACAAAGTTATCTTGGTTGGTAATTTAGGCCAAGATCCAGAAGTACGTTATATGCCTAATGGCAATGGCGTAGCGAATATCAGCATTGCTACGACAGATAGCTGGAAAGATAAAAACACAGGGCAAATGCAAGAGCGTACTGAATGGCACCGTGTTGTGTTGTTTGGCAAACTAGCAGAAGTTGCTGGTGAGTATCTTCGTAAAGGTTCACAAGTTTACATTGAAGGTCGCCTACAAACACGTAAATGGACTGATCAATCAGGCCAAGAAAAATTCACTACAGAAATCGTGGTAGACATGGGCGGTCAAATGCAAATGTTAGGCGGTCGTGGTGAGCAGCAAGGTGGCGGCTATCAAGGTGGTCAATCACAAGGCGGTTACCAAGGTGGCCAACAACAAAGTAGCGGCTACGGTTCTGGCCAGCAAATGCAGCAAAGCAACAATAATAGCTATGCGCCACAGCAGCAGTCTGCACCTGCGCAACAACAGCGCCCGCAGCAACAATCTGCACCTCAGCAAAGCAATAACCAATACGGTGGCGGCTATGGTCAGCAGCAAAACAGTGCGCCTCAACAAGGCGGTTTTGCACCTAAGCCACAAAATGCACCACAAGGCGGCGCATCAAACCCAATGGAACCACCTATCGACTTTGACGACGATATCCCGTTCTAATTGGTGACATAGCAAAAGCTGTATAATTAGTTTTTAAGAAGCCCCGCATTAGCGGGGCTTTTTTATGTGTGAGAATTAATGCTTAACCTAAAGGTAAGCTGGTAGTCCGAATTGGCTATATTTAAAACCTGGTCTAAATTTATAAAACCCTAACCCACTACTTTTCTATTAACTATGCAATTTTTAAGGAAGATAAGTTTTCAACAGGCGCTAGCAGCGGTTATCGCTTTTGCTTTGGTTGTCATGATTGCAGCTTCTTATACTGTTATTAATGAGTCACTGGCTAGAAAAAGCACCGTTGAGAAGGATGCTGTATTTATACGTGAAGCTTTGATGGTTGATGAGATAGCTCACGAAACGGCAGTTGAACGGGGGTTAACGGCTGGTCTCATCGGCTCGGGCTACAGTCAAAATAAAGAGCGTGTTGCTCAGCAGCGTTCAGTAGTCGATAAAGCGTTTAATAAATTTGCTCGCTATACCCAAGAACAAAAGCTTTCATCAACATTATTCAAAGCCGTATTGGCGAAGCATGAAGTGATCACAACGCTTAGGGAGAGCGTCGATAAGCAACAAGGTCAACATGCATTTGTCGTTTATTCAGATTCAAACAAGTTCATGCTTGATGTGGCTAACCGACGCGTTTCGCAGGTCAAACAAAGTGAAGCGATTGCGTCAGGTCTTGCGATAGTCGAAATGTCTTTATTAAAGGAAAGATTGGGGCAGGTGAGAGGTAAAGTGAATGGCGTTTTATCTTCCAAGTCTATTTCTGAAAGTAATCAAGTGCTTATCAGAAGCTATTTTCACAACATTGAAGAAACCTTGTTTCTGCTTTCTTTAACACTTACAGATGAAGCGGATCAAAAGTGGTTAGCAGAATTGACTAACTCGCAAACTTATCAAGATGTAAAAAGCATTGTTGAAAAACTTAACCAAGAAAGCGGCGAATTAGCCCAAAACTATCCAGCACCAGCAGATTGGTTTGCTCAGTCGACCGAGTTAATAGGCAAGATCCGCAAGCATATTCTGCAAAAGCAGCAAAACCTAGAAGCGCTCATAGAGCACGGTCGCAGTAGTGCACATACAGCGGTATATGCCACAACTGGTTTTGCCATTGTTCTTATAGGTTTGTTCCTCGCGTTTGGATTATTCGTTATTAAGTCGCTGGCTAGAAAAGTAACGAGAGTACGAGATGTTATTGGTAACATCGCCACGAGCCATGATTTGGGAGTAAGAATTAACGATAATTCAAGTGATGAAATTGGTGCAATTTCCAGAAGTGTTGATGAACTTGTCGATGCGCTTACTGATTTAATTAGGCAAGTTCAGCAAGCAAATAACACCAGTGAATCCAGTGTTAAGTCGTTAATCTCGTTTGCTAAAGAGCTGTCTGTACGTGTTGAAAATATCAACTCAACAACGACAACGTTGCACGATAACTTCACAAGGTTATATAGCCAGATTGAACAAATCGCGGTATCTGCGGAAGAGAGTTCTAAAAACACCACAAAAGCCAATGATTTATCCGCAAGCACCAAGCAAATTATTGGCAAGAATAAAGCAAGTATTAGTTCGTTGTCAGATTTGATCCAGCAAGCGCATGAGCAATCGGATGCCTTAAGTGCCAAGACTAATAGTATTCAATCTGTGCTTGATACGATTTCGAGCATTGCAGAACAGACTAATTTACTGGCTCTTAATGCAGCAATAGAGGCTGCTAGGGCAGGAGAGCAAGGCCGTGGCTTTGCAGTGGTTGCTGATGAAGTGCGTGGTCTAGCTACACGCAGTCAGGCCTCAACATCTGAAATATCTTCTGTATTAGATGATATAAAACAGCAAGTTCAGCAGTTGCAGGTGTACATGGAAAATACCTCTGAATCAACGCAAATGGTCAGTGATAATAGCGAGAAAGCGTTAACAAACATTGATATTTTAACTGACAATATCAGCGATGTGAGCAGGCAAACAAACACGGTGTCAGACGCGATTGAATTGCAAAGCCAACTTGCTGAAGAAGCAAGCAAAGCAAGTCAGGATATAACGGCAAATATGCATGATGTGCAAAATGAATTAACGTTACTTTCAAAGCTTATCGTTGATTTAGAAAATGCCCAACAAAGAACCTCTAATGCCGTCAATATGTTCAAAGTTAATTAGAAAGCAAGACTAACTGAACTGCTGCGTCAGTATTATTAATATCCCTCTGAAAGTAATTGGTAAGATTTAAAGCCAGCCCATGTGTTGGCTTTATTAATAACTCAAACTTTGTTGCTACTCCTTTAAGGTGGACTTTGCTGGTTACAAAATAATTATCATTAACCCTTTTTGCTAGGTGTTTAAAATTACAAAACTTTTGACAGCGTTAGTTCTAGGATAATTCTGAAATTGCTTTTAATCGCCCTGCAGCCTTGTATTTATGGGGTTCTTGAACAACACTTTGTGTATGTTTGAGCAACTAACCTGTGAAATGAAACGAGACTTAACTTCACAAATAAAGCAACCGGAGGCCATTTATGTGGCGGCCGCGTTTTTGCTATTAGTTGTTTTTAATATTTTCTTAAGTGATGTGTTGCACGATAAAGTTCATCGCACAGGTACTGAGCTTGCAAAGCAAGTGTATGAATTAAATCTCGACCCGATTGCTTCGCAAGATATTATTGCGACCTTGGTAA
Source organism: Pseudoalteromonas sp. T1lg122 (assembly GCF_002964825.1). Taxonomy (NCBI): domain Bacteria; kingdom Pseudomonadati; phylum Pseudomonadota; class Gammaproteobacteria; order Alteromonadales; family Pseudoalteromonadaceae; genus Pseudoalteromonas; species Pseudoalteromonas sp. T1lg122. The sequence goes on along the minus strand of NZ_PQCG01000033.1, from coordinate 84,459 downwards.
AGAGCCAAGGCTTTGCAATGAGTGCCAGTGATGTGCCACATAACTTTGCAAATTTTATTAACCTTGAGCAAGAGGTGTTTAGCTACAAAACGGTTAATCTGCGCTTGTTTCATTGGCCTTCTTGGCTGGTTGAAAGTCACTTATTTTTGTTCTTGAATCTAATATTGCTTGGCACTGGGTATTGGGGTTTCCGCTGGTGGAAAAAAATGTTCAAGCAGTTAGCGGTGGTTGAAAAACCAGTTATTAAACCATTTGAGCCTTTGGGCAATCAGTTGGCGGCAAAGAAAATAGCCCCACCAAAACCTTTAGGTCATCAAGATTTAAATATTTTGTATGGTGTGCCAACTAACTACAATCATTTGTTTGCACTGTTTTTTTGGAAAAATCCATTTCCTGCTAATCTCGACGTTGATAATTACTTTAAATTAGTCATAGCAAAGGGATTTGGTGAGCTAGTAAATCGCTCTGTTAAATTACTGCCATCGGGTGGCGTTGCTGTGACATTAAACAATGTGCCTGCCACAGAAGTTGATAAATACACCAAGCGATTACATCGGGTTATTTATCAAGCCTGTTTAAACTACCGTAGTGACTTGTCGCGATCGGATATTAAAATAGGCGTGTGTAATTACCGTACGGGAGCTGATCAGGCGGTAGTTTATCAGCTTACTAAATCGGCATTAGCACTGGCTAAACAAAGCGCTTGGCAGCATATTCATCGCTTGCCTTTTGGGCATACGCAGTCAAGTATGCTCGCAGATAGTAAAGAACACCTTTTTGAGTACATAAAGAAAAAGCACTTTATGTTGTTTTTTCAACCTTTGTTCGACTTACAAACCGGCGATATTTTACAGCATGAGGCGTTGATCCGTATTCGTCACAAGAGCTTAGGCTTGCTTGCGGCTCGGCATTTTATTCCTCATATGAGCAGTAAAAAAGATGTCTTGTTATTGGACCAAACTGTCATTTCTCAAGTGAAGAAAATGCTGAAAAACGAATCAGGCCCGTTGACTGTGAGTATAAACTTGCACGCAATGAATTGGTTTAATGACGAGTTTTGGGAATGGTTTAAACAACAAATGGTCGATTTTAATAGTGCAGAAAAACTGCAGTTTGAACTCAGCGAAGACGATTATTTAAAACAGCACAGAAAGCTCAGTGAGCAGTTCGAGTGTTTAGAAAAACTGTCGGCAGGCATTGTCATTGATAATGTGCGCACTGCTGAGCATTTAGCGACCTACAAAGATATTAAAAATGTATGCAGTATTAAGTTGGCTTTTGAGCTGATCCACAATATTGACACCAACACGCAGCAACAAAAAATGGTTAAGCAGATAATCAACAAAGGCACTGAGTTAAACTTTCCTGTTTATGCAGTTGGAGTAGAAACTCAGAATGAACTTGCGACCTTAAAAAACCTAGGGGTTATTGCTGCTCAAGGTTTTTACTTTGCCGAGCCATTACAAAAACTGGCGGATATTACCCCTTATAGTTAGTCAATGAGGCCTCGGTACTTCAGGCCATCTAACCCTTGTAGTCCGCCGGTATGAACCGCAATGATGTGCGTCCCTTCAGCAAAATAGCCTTGCTCTATAAGTTGCCATACGGCATAGAGCATTTTACCGCTGTAAATAGGTTCAAGAGGGATAGCGTGTTGACTGCTAAAGGTTTGGCAAAACTGCCACAAAGCATCACTAAATTTTCCGTAGCCTCCATCATGAAAATCACATAACAGTTGCCAGTTTTGTTGTTGTTTAGCTTTATTGCTGAGCAGCTTAATTTCTTCAATTAAATAGTCCGCTTGCTTTAACACTGCGACACCTAACAGCTTTGTATGCTGCGGTGCGCCTTCAATTAACCCCGCTAATGTGCCGCCACTACCGGTTGGGCAAGCAATCACGTCACAACTTGGTAAGCTTTGTGCTAATTCTTTGCAGCCTAAAAGCGCAGCAGCGTTAGTGCCGCCTTCTGGCAATATGTAAGCATTGGGGAATTGCGCTTGTAACTGCGCTAAATAAGCTTGCTCGTGCCTTAGTCGGTAAGTTATACGATTAACCGGGTGTAAGCTCATACCGCATTGCTTTGCGTAGTGGAGTGTGGGGTTGGCTTCGTCTAGCTCTGGGCCGCGAATAATACCGTGGGTTTTAAAGCCAAATAGTTTACCCGCTGTCGCTGTGGCATGAATATGATTTGAAAATGCCCCCCCAAAAGTGAGTAATTCAGATTTAGCCTGTTGCTGCATCGCATCTAAGTTAAATTTGAGCTTACGCCATTTATTACCACTAATTTGCGGATGAATTAGATCATCCCGCTTGATGCTAAGCTGAATTTTACGCGCAGCTAATAAGGGGTGATGAATTGTTTGTACTGGTGACTCAAAAGAACTATTCACGGCATCATTTTTAGTAAAAAAACACGCCTAATTGTAGCAAAGTCGTCATACAGATAGAAATTAGTCAATTAAACTAAAATGATTTTGTTATTTACTGGCATCAACTAAGGTAATAGAGGTAAACTCAGATAATAATTGAACAAAGCTTGTGTTTTGCCTTGCAAGTACATAGCATAAGAGTTTAATTATAAAAAAATAATAATGACCAAATAATTGCCGCTTTTTGGGAATGGAATATATGCGAATTGCTCCTTTATCTCTGTTAATTTCAGTTAGTTTGCTAGCAACTAGTGCATTTGCACAAGATACTGCTACGGTAACTGGCATTGAATCAGAGATCAGTAAAAAACAAGCCGAATACGATAACTCGACCCTAATCCTCGAAAAACACCTAAAAGAAGAAAGTCAGTTACAAAAACAACTCGAATTATTGCGCGCCCGCTCAACAGAGCTAGACAAAGAAAAGAATCAAGCGCTAGATGCAATGAACGAGATGTATCGCCGATTGATTGATGACCCAACGCTTGATATCAGTAATGCACAGTCGCGTTATCAAAAAGCGGTGGTTGATCATAAACAAAACAAAGATGATATTTCGATGCAATTGGCGGCAATTGCTTCGCATAGAAAAGATATCGAGCAAATTCGTGTATCAAAGCATACCCAGTTAAACACCTTAGAAAGTTTAAAAGAGCAGTTAGCAACGGCACGTGTTGAGCGTTTACGTAACGAGTTTACGCGTGAAGGCACGTTAGAGGTTAATCATACGATTAACTGTAAGCGCACCGAAACACTTGCTGCCTGTGAACAGCGTGGTCAGCAAATGGGCTTACAAAAAGCCACTAAACGTTTTGTAGACCAAATTTTTGCTAACTTAACTGAAGAGCGTTTAGTTGAACCAAAACGTAACCTTGCTGGTGCACAAGTTAAGATTTTAAGTAGTCATGTAGTGAACAGTGCTTTCAGTGGCCAAGGTAACTACAACGTTAACTTAAGTGTGACGATGCGCGGTGATGTAAACAGCAGCCGTTTATGCAGTTTACTTAATTTAGATAACCGTTTTTGTGCAGATTATGGCTCGCCACTGGCAGGTAACTTTCAGCCAAACTACGGCACCACATATTCTGATAGTCAGTTAACATTCAGTGACTCTCAGGATAATAGCCAGGTGGTATCGGTTTCGCGTATGAGCGAACAACCAGTAAGCGATTACTCTGTAAAAAAGCCAGTAAAGGTTGAACCATTACCTGATCTAAAAAAATCTAAAATGGTTGAAATAACACTGCGCTCAAATGTTTATGATGACGAAGTGTTTATTGATGGTGTGAGCTATGGCGCAACTAGGTTAACGACATCATTACCAAAAGGTTTTCATGATATTGAAATTCGCAAACGTGGCTATAAAAGCTACAAAGCGCGAATTGATCTGCGTAAAGCACAAACCATTAATGCAAACCTAGTAAAAGTGCCTGAACCTGTTGTTGCAGAAGTGACTGCGGTACCAGAGCAACCAGTCACAGCACCTGTTGCGAGTATTGTTAGTAAAACCAGTTCTGCCAGCATTGTGGTTATCCCTGCTGGTAAATTTAAAATGGGTGATATTAACGGTAATGGTTTAGCGAATGAGCGCCCAGTAGTAGAAAAAACGATTGCAAGTTCATTTGCAATGCAAAGCAAAGAAGTAAGCGTTGGTGAGTATGAGCAATTCGTTGCGAATACAGGCTACAAAACAGAAGCAGAAAAAGATCGCGGCTGTGCGTATTACTTAAATGGTGAACCAGTATGGGAAGCAACTCTAAACTGGCGTAACCCAGGCTTTGATCAAGAAAGTGATTTTCCGGCGGTTTGTTTAACTTATAACGATGCCAAAGCGTATGCAGATTGGTTATCGGGTCAAACAGGTCAGCTATTTCGTTTACCAAACGAGGTTGAGTGGGAATACGCTGCACGTGCAGGTAAAGAAACTGAATACCCTTGGGGTAACGAAATTGGTAAGAATCTAGCGAACTGTGGCTGGTGTGGTAGCGAATGGTCAAACAAGAGCGCAGCACCAACAGGGTCGTTTTCTCCTAACGCATTTGGCCTATACGATACAGTAGGTAATGTGTGGGAATGGACTAACAAAAAGTCAGGACAGTCTGATGTGGCTGTTCGAGGCGGTGCATGGAATTTTGCTCCTAGCCTAGCACGCGTTTCAACGCGCTTAATCTTAGCGCCAGATTTTCGTGCAAACTATATCGGTTTCCGTTTAGTACGCGAACGATAAGAATTTAAAAAGGAAGCAATGGATGCTTCCTTTTTTAGCAATTTAATTAAAGCAGTTGCGCTTTTTCATGATTAGCATGATAGAGTGAGAGCAGCTAGTATAAGAACGAATTTTCAAAGGTCATCCAGCCTCATGTTTAAAAAACTCCGTGGTATTTTTTCAAACGATCTATCGATCGACTTGGGTACAGCCAATACCCTAATTTATGTAAAAGAAGAAGGTATCGTATTAAACGAGCCTTCAGTTGTTGCTATTCGTCAAGAGCGTGCTGGTGGCCCTAAGAGCGTAGCATCTGTAGGTACCGAAGCTAAGCAAATGTTAGGTCGTACTCCGGGTAACATTAAAGCGATTCGTCCAATGAAAGACGGCGTTATTGCTGATTTCTACGTGACCGAAAAAATGCTACAACACTTCATCAAGCAAGTGCATAACAACAACTTTATGCGCCCAAGCCCGCGTGTTCTTATTTGTGTGCCTTGTGGTGCAACACAAGTAGAAAAACGTGCTATTCGTGAGTCTGCAATGGGTGCAGGTGCTCGTGAAGTATATCTAATCGAAGAGCCAATGGCTGCGGCTATCGGTGCAGGTTTACCTGTATCTGAAGCAACCGGTTCAATGGTTGTTGATATTGGTGGTGGTACAACTGAAGTTGCTATTATCTCATTAAATGGTGTGGTTTACTCTTCATCTGTACGCATTGGTGGTGACAAATTTGATGAAGCTATCATCAACTATGTACGCCGTAACTTTGGCAGCTTAATTGGTGAAGCAACTGCTGAAAACATCAAGCACCAAATCGGTTCGGCTTTCAAAACAGATGAGCCAATTGAAATTGAAGTACGTGGTCGTAACCTAGCCGAAGGTGTACCGCGTTCATTCACGCTGAACTCACACGAAATCTTAGAAGCACTACAAGAGCCATTAATGGGGATTGTGAGCGCGGTAATGGTTGCTCTTGAGCAGTCTCCGCCAGAGCTTGCATCTGATATTTCTGCACACGGTATGGTATTAACCGGTGGTGGTGCATTATTAAAAGACCTAGACCGTCTATTAATGGAAGAAACAGGTATTCCGGTTGTGGTTGCTGATGATCCATTAACCTGTGTTGCGCGTGGCGGCGGTAAGGCATTAGAAATGATTGATATGCACGGTGGTGACGTATTTAGTTACGACTAATGAAGTTACTGTTTGGTCGTACCATCTCTTTGCAGCTGCGACTTTTTGTCGCAGTGCTTTTGAGTGTCGTGTTGATCGTGGGCGATCGCTACACTCAAGGTGGTACAACAATTCGCACCAGTCTAAATACCCTAGTTAGCCCACTTATTTATCTTGCCAATTTGCCGTATGAGCTATTTAGTATTGGCGCGAAGAATCTGCATACCCGCGAACAGCTATTAACCGAAAACGAAGCGTTAAAAAAGAAGCAGTTATTACAAAGCGAACAACTACAACAACTGTCATTTTTATCTCGTGAAAACGATAAATTACGCGCTTTACTCGGTTCATCGGCTAAGCAATCAAATCGTAAAATCATTGCACAAGTCCTCTCTGTTCATTCAAACCCGTATAGCCACCAAGTGGTTATTAACCGTGGTACAACGGATGGTCTAAGTGAAGGCCAAGCAGTGATTGATGAAATGGGGGTAGTGGGGCAAATCACCCAAGTCGGGTCGACGACTTCTCGCGTATTGCTGATGACCGATACAACCCATGCCACACCTGTGCGTATTTTACGTAACGATGTGCGTACCGTGGTTGAGGGCATTGGCAAAATCAACGTGGTAAAGCTATCACATGTACCGCATAGCCTTGATGTTCGCATTGGCGATATCTTGGTTACGTCTGGTCTTGGTGGCACCTTCCCAGAAGGTTATCCGGTTGCCGTGGTGACCGAAATTAACCGTGATGAAGGGCGTCCATTCGCACAAGTTTATGCTGAGCCAATTGCGCAACTCGACCGTATTCGCTTATTGGTTGTGCTGTGGCGCAATCAGCAGGAGAGCATCAGCAATGAATAGTCGTCACTCTTTGCTGATTGCTATCAGTATCTTCTTTGCATTGGTAATGGCACTAATGCCGTTACCAATTTCGTTTGAACCATACCGCCCAGATTGGGTGTTGATGGTTTTAATGTATTGGTCGTTAGCGGTGCCGCATCGTTTAAATATTGGCACAGCTTGGGTCGTTGGGTTATTGATGGACCTTGCCTCTGGCTCGCCTCTCGGTGTGAACTCACTGACTTATTCGGTGTGTATATTTATCACTGCGAGTAACTTCCAAAAAATTAGAAACTTTTCTTTATGGCAGCAAAGCATTTTAATTGCTTTGTTTTTAACGCTTTACCACCTTATGCAATTTTGGCTAAACCACTTTTTAATGGGCGTTTACTTTAGCCCGCATTATATGTGGCCAGTGCTAACCGGCATGCTTTGTTGGTGGTGGATATTCTTAATTTTGCGTAAATATCGCCGTCATTTCAGGATTAGATAATGCAAACCGCAATTTATTTGGCGTCTGCATCACCGCGCCGAAAAGAGTTGCTCAGCCAACTTGGCGTTGAGTTTTCTCAATTTAGCGTTGATGCTGATGAAAGCCAATTCCCAAACGAAGCCCCTCGTGATTATGTAGAGCGCCTAGCCAGACTCAAGGCACAATCGGGCGTTGCTATGGGTTACACAGACCGTCCAGTGCTTGGCAGTGATACCGTGGTTGTCATTGATGACACTGCACTTGGTAAACCGCTAGACCAAACTGATTTTACCGCCACCATGAAGCGCTTATCTGGCCGCACTCATCAAGTCATGACGGCTGTGGCAATTGCTGATAGTGAGCAAGTAAAAAGCTGTCTTGTGATCACCGATGTTACATTCAAGCCACTTAGTGATGCTGAAATTGATGCTTACTGGCACAGTGGCGAGCCACAAGATAAAGCCGGTGGTTATGGTATACAAGGCCTAGGTGGGCGCTTCGTTAGCCATATTTCGGGTAGCTATTTTGCGGTTGTCGGCTTACCTTTATATGAGACAGAGCTGTTATTAAACGAATTTTTAAGAGGGTAACATGAGCACTGAATTACTGATCAACGTTACACCGAGCGAAAGTCGCGTTGCGCTAATTGAAAACGGCGTACTGCAAGAGATCCAACTAGAGCGAATTGGCAACCTTGGCATCGTGGGCAATATTTACTTAGGTAAAATTAGTCGCGTACTTCCAGGCATGCAGGCTGCGTTTGTCGACATTGGCTTAGATAAGGCGGCCTTTTTACATGCCTCAGACATTGTTAACAGTGCCTCAATTGTAGAAGGTGTTGATGAGCAGCCAATCAAAAAAGTACAAGATATCCGTGAGCTTGTGCGCCAAGGTCAATACATCATGGTGCAAGTGGTTAAAGATCCTCTGGGCACCAAAGGCGCGCGTTTAACGACCGATATCACTATTCCTTCACGTTACTTAGTGTTTATGCCAGATGCCACACACGTGGGTGTAAGCCAGCGCATCGAAACCGAAGAGGAACGTTTACGCTTAAAGAAAATTGTTGCGGAGTATGGCGACGAAGATGGCAGCTTTATTGTTCGTACTGCGGCTGAAGGGGCGTCTGAAGCAGAGCTACGTCATGATGCGGAATTCTTAAAAAAGCTGTGGCAAAAAATCGTCACTAAGCGTAAAAAAATAAGTAAAGAAAGCATCTTACATGAAGACTTAACACTAGCGTTTCGTACGCTACGTGACTACGTAGGCGAAGACATGGAGCGTATCCGCGTTGACTCTAAATTAACGTATCAAGAGCTAAAAGAGTTTACTGAAGAGTTTGTGCCTATCTTATCGGGAGCACTTGAATATTACCCGGGTGAGCGACCTATTTTCGATTTGTTCGATGTTGAAACCGAAATTCAAAAAGCGCTACACCGTAAAGTTGAGCTTAAATCAGGCGGTTATTTAATTATCGACCAAACTGAAGCGATGACAACCGTTGATGTCAATACCGGAGCATTTGTTGGTCATCGTAACCTCGAAGAAACCATTTTTAATACTAATATCGAAGCAACGTCTGCCATTGCCCGTCAGCTGCGTTTACGTAACTTAGGCGGCATCATTATTATCGATTTCATCGATATGATCAGTGATGAGCACAAACGCCGAGTCTTGCATTCGCTTGAGTCAGCGCTCGCAAAAGATCGTGCAAAAGCCAACATAAATGGCCTATCTGCACTAGGCTTAGTAGAGATGACCCGAAAACGTACCCGCGAAAGCTTAGAGCATATCCTTTGTGATGTATGCCCTGCGTGTTCGGGGCGTGGTTCACAAAAAACCGTTGAGACAGTTTGCTACGAAATATTGCGTGAAATTGTTAGGGTAAACCGTGCTTATGCAGCTGATAAGTTTATGGTTTATGCCTCTCCATCGGTAAGTGAAGCACTGATCAATGATGAATACCACAACCTTGCCGAGCTGGAACTATTTATTGGTAAGCAAGTCAGTATTCAAACAGAGAGTTTATACAACCAAGAACAGTTTGATGTGGTAATGATGTAATGAAGGCAAAAACGGTCTGCTTTTATTGTTTACGTAAGTTATGGCAAGTCTTTGCTATCACTCTCGTACTGCTGGCCGTTATTGTCTCGCTAGTGAAGTACTCACTGCCTTATGCGAATGACTACAAAGATGATATTGAAGCGTTTCTGTATGAACGCTTTGACGTAAACTTAGCGATTGGTTCTATCTCAGCCAGCTGGCAGGGTAAGGGACCCGCTTTAGTTATCGAAGATATTTCGTTTGAAGATAACCAAACCTCACCCATCGCACTCACCATCGATAAAGCAAGCCTTGAGGTTAATTTATGGGAATCTATAAAAACCCGTCAGCTTAAATCAAGCTACTTTGTGATCAATGGTTTTCATGCTGATGTTGATTTACCCACCATGCTTGATCTGGGCAATAACCAGCAAACAGGCAGTTTTGAACAAAAAGAATTGATCGAAAACCTGTTCCTTGGTGAAACGGGTCACTTTGCGGTGCAAGACAGCAGTTTGAACTTTACCCTCAGTGACGGTAAAGAGCGTAAGCTGATCCTTGAGAACATTGTCTGGCAAAATACCCCTGAGCAACATCAAGGTTCGGGCACATTAGCGTTACCGGGAATTTCAGTGGGTAGCTTTGATGCCCGCATGGCATTGAATGGCTCGACCCTCGAAACCATGGCTGGTGATATCTATGTGCAAGCGGCGAATGTCGATGTGTCTAAATGGCTTGCACAATATATTAATACCGACAAGCAGCAGCTTAATTCCGACATCAATTTACAAACCTGGTTTAGCCTTGAGAAAGGCCTGATCAGCGATGTGAAAGTGCAGTGGCTACCGAGTTTCATCAACTGGCAACAAAACCAAGAGGCACATCAAATTAGCTTGAGTGAAGGTGGTTTTCATTTATTTCCAAAGCAAAATGGCTGGCGCTTAAAAAGCACCGGACTCACCTTTGAAAGCGATTTAAAACAATGGCCGACCTTACAATTTGAAGCTCAACTTGGTGATAAAAGTCAAATTTGGTTAAAGCAATTTGATTTTGCATTGCTGGCAAAGTTATCGCAGTTAAGTAACTTTGAAGTGCTTGCCCCGTTTTTAGCGCGTCAACCCAATGGTCAGTTAAGTGATGCCTACCTTGAGTTCGGTCAACAAGATAACTGGCAGCTTTGGTTCCAAGGCGAGCAAATTAATTGGCTGGCGCTACAAGGTATTCCGGGCGGACAAGCTATTCGTGTTGATGGCTTAATTAATCAAACTGCTGGTCGAATTCAGCTATATGGCGAGAATAACCAACTGTTGACCAATGGCAGCTTTAGTCAAGATATTGCCTACAATCAATTAAATGTTGAACTCGACCTACACCATTACGATGATGGCTGGCGTATCAGTAGCGATAATATTTGGCTTGATAACGACGAAGTGACTGTGGCTGCAGAGATGATGCTAAGCCTGACTGATGAGCCGCGGTTAGATTTATATGCCGAAGCTTACGCAGCGGATGCTAAAGTCGCTGGGCATTATTTTCCGTTACCTGTGATGAGCGAAAACCTAGTTAATTACCTCAATGGGGCAATCAAAGGCGGTGAAGTAGACAAGGCACAAGTGCTGTTCTCAGGGCCATTTAAAGGATTTCCGTTCAAAGAGCAGCAAGGCCAATTTGAAGTATTGGCGAATGTTGAAAACGCTAAGTATAAGTTTTCACCAAGCTGGCCAGAAGTTGAAGATGCCAACGTCATTTTACATTTCGAAAATGAGCGCATGGATATCTATAGTAAGTCGGGCAAACTGGTTAACCTCTCTCTAGGGGAGAGTGTCCATGTCAGTATTGCTGATTTAATGAATGCAGAAATCCTAAAAGTTGCCATTAATAAACGTGCTCATGGCGATAAGCTTAATCCTTTCTTCACGGCGACTCCGCTTGCCAAGCCTTTGGCGAGTGTTTTTGAAGTTGTGCAACCACAAGGCGAAGCAACTGCCGATATTGAGTTGTTAGTTAATTTACGTTCGGGTCATGTTGATGCGATAGGTGAAGTTGAATTGGCTAATATTCCGGTTTACCTTGCACAGCCAGGTATCACCCTTAACCACATGACCGGTATTGTTAAGTTTAATAACGATAAAATCGACTTAAAAAATGCCAAAGCAGATTGGATGGGCATGCCACTTACTGCCAACTACAACAGTGAAAATGTGGCTGATACCTATCGCGCCGAAATTGCGATAAAGCTGGCCCTTGAAGCTGAACCTTTGATTGAACAAGCCCATGGTTTATTGGCCGGTTACTTAAGCGGTCAAAGTGATGTTGATATAAATGTGTCGCTTAACTTTTTACCTAATGACTTTAATTACCGCGCCGATGTGAGTGGTAATTTAATCGGTGTAACTAGCCAGCTACCTGCACCTTATAACAAAGGCGCAGAGCAGAAATGGCCATTAACTGCGATCGTGCAGGGTGACCATATCTCTAATTTGATCACCGCAAATATCGATGAGCAGTTATTCTTTAATGCGATTTTAGATAATGGCGAAAAGAAATTTAGTAATGCCCATTTAATTTTGGGGGCACAAGATTTAGGGCTTAATCGTGAAGGTTTTGCGGTATCTATCGATTTACCAGAAACTGAAATAGTGCCTTGGTTTGGCTTAATTGATCAGATTATTGCGCTTACCAAAGTTAAGTCAGATGCGCCAAGTGTGATGCCTGCGTTCAATAACGTAACGGGTAAATTTAATAAACTGGCACTACACAATATCGACTTTAATGATTTTGAATTTCGCTTAGCGCCAAAACAATCAGACTTAGAGTTAAAGCTAAATGCCAAAGAATTACGTGCCGACGCACTTATTCCAACCGGTGAAACGCGCAGACCAATTCAAATTTTTACTGACTACCTGCGTATTAATTTTAACGAAGTCGCAGAGCAAACAGAGCAAGACTCAGAACCAGAAGATTTAAGCTGGTTAACCCGAGTCCCAGCCATCGAGTTTAACTGTGAAGATTGTAAAGTCGCTGAGTATCAGCTCGATAAAATTAAAAGCAGCTTAGTTGGGGAGAGCGATAAACTCTTGTTTACTGAGCTGGTTATAGACAAAGGCGACCACGTATTACGTGGTAAAGGGCAATTTGCCGATGGGCAAACACGCTTTAGTGGTAACTTACAAAGTGACGATATTGGCGAGTTATTTGATGAGTTTGATATCACCACCACAGTAAAAGATTCAGATGCCAATATTAAGTTTGATCTTGCTTGGCAAGGCGCACCTTATAGCTTTGATGTGCCAAGTTTAGCCGGTGAGTTAGATTGGCGTTTAGGTGAAGGGCACCTTGCTGAGATCAGTGATGGTGGTGCGCGAGTATTCTCATTACTGAGTTTAGATTCGTTAGTGCGTAAGCTGAAACTCGATTTTAGAGATGTATTCTCCAAAGGCTTTTTCTATAACAGTATGCAAGGCACCATGCAGCTAGAAAAGGGGATTGCTTACACTCAAGATACCAAACTTGATGGTGTGCCTGCCGATTTAACGATTAAAGGCCACACTAATTTAAATACCTTTGAAATTGATTACGACCTAGCAGTTGCACCGCAGGTGACGTCGAGTATTCCAGTGATTGTGGCATGGATGGTTAACCCGGTAAGTGGTCTTGCGGCGCTGGCAATCGATAAAGTGATTCACTCCGCGCGGGTGATCTCAGAGATCAACTTTAAAGTAACAGGCAGTATGAATGACCCAGTTGTGAAAGAAGTGGATCGTAAGAGCCGTGAAGTGACGTTACCTCAAGCTGCGCAAAGTCAGCCGCAGTCGTCGACGCAATTAAAATTAAAAGATGCCGCATCTTCAGCGAGTTTAGATAACAATGAAAGCTAATCCTCATCCACAGGTTGTTGCAGTACAAATGTGCTCAAGCATGAATGCTGAGCAAAACCTTGCTTTTCTAGCACAGACGTTATCAACGCTTCCTTCAACTCGGCCATTACTAGTGTGTTTACCCGAAAGCTTTTTGATCTTTAGTAAGCAAAGCCAAGCAAGCTATCAATTAGGTCTGCAAAGTGAGGCATATAAAGCGAAACTTGCCGATTTATGTAAGCAACATGATATTTGGTTAGCCGCTGGCACCCTGCCTGTTTCACAGCAAAATGGTAAGTATTTAGCGGCCTCGTTTTTATTTAACAACCAAGGTGATGTGGTTGCGCAATACAACAAAATTCACTTATTTGATGTGGATGTTGCCGACACTACGCGCAGTTACCGTGAGTCTGATGCGACAGAAGCCGGCAAGGATATTGTGGTGGTTGATTCGCCATTTGGTAAAATTGGCTTAGCAGTATGTTATGATCTACGTTTTAGTGGCTTATTCACTGCCATGCAGCGCCAAGGAGCTGAGATTATTTTAGTGCCTAGTGCCTTTACCACCGTCACCGGTGCTGCTCATTGGCATATTTTATTAGCTGCGCGGGCAATCGAAACACAATGCTATGTGGTTGCTGCAGCACAATGGGGCGAGCACGAAAATGGCCGCCACACTTATGGCCACAGCATAATTATTTCACCATGGGGAGAAACGCTCAGTGAGCTTGCCTCTGGTACCGGGTTTATCAGCCATGGGCTTGATTTAAACCGCTTGAATACAATTCGCCAAGACATGCCTGTGCAGTCTCAGCAACGATTTAGAGAGCATTTATTATGAACACGGTTGAACAGCATTTATTACATGACAGCCAACTTACGAGAGAAGAATTAGAAAAAACGCTCGCTTTTATTCATCAGCACCAAGTTGACTATGCCGACCTGTATTTTCAATCGAGTCACCACGAATCTTGGGTGCTTGAAGACGGTTTAGTAAAAGAAGGCTCATACAACGTTGAGCGTGGTGTGGGTGTGCGTGCTGTTAGCGGTGAAAAAACCGGTTTTTCATACTCAGATGCGATTAACCTTGAAGCGTTAAACAAAGCCGCAACGGCAGCGCGCAGCATTGCCAATGCTGGCGAAAACAAAACGATTCAAGTATTCAGTGATGTAGCTGCTAAACAACAGTATGCGCCGCATCAGCCAATTCAAAGCATGAGCAACGATGACAAAGTAAGCCTGCTACGTGAACTTGAAAACTATATTCGTCAGTTAGCGCCGGATGCTGAGCAAGTGATCAGTTCAATGTCGGCGGTTTATGAAGAAGTGTTAATTGCTGCAAGTGATGGCACCTTTGCCACCGATATTCGCCCGCTTATTCGCTTAAACTGCTCAGTGTTACTTGAGAAGAACGGCCGTCGTGAGCGCGGTGGTGCAGGGGGCGGTGCGCGTTTAGATTATGGCTATTTTAAAGAGTTAGTCGATGGCAAACCGCGTTGGATGGAATACGCCGAAGAAGCTGTTCGCCAAGCAAAAGTAAACCTAGAAGCAATCGATGCACCTGCGGGTAGCATGGAAGTCGTGCTAGGCGCAGGTTGGCCGGGTGTGTTACTACACGAAGCGGTAGGTCATGGTCTAGAAGGTGACTTTAACCGTAAAGGCGCATCGGCATTTAGCGGTAAAGTAGGTGAAAAGGTGGCATCTGAGCTGTGTACAGTCGTGGATGATGGCACCATTGCTGATCGCCGTGGTTCATTGAACGTGGATGACGAAGGGACGCCTGCTGCGTATAACGTGCTTATTGAAAACGGTATTCTAAAAGGCTACATGCAAGATAAGCTAAATGCCCGTTTGATGGGTGTTAACCCTACTGGTAATGCACGCCGAGAATCGTACGCTCATTTACCTATGCCACGTATGACCAACACCTATATGTTAGGTGGTGAGCACAGCCAAGCTGATATAATCAGCTCGGTGAAAAAAGGTATCTTCGCGCCTAACTTTGGTGGCGGCCAAGTAGATATTACGTCAGGTAAGTTTGTATTTAGTGCCTCTGAAGCCTACTTAATTGAAAACGGTAAAATCACGCAACCTATCAAAGGCGCAACACTGATTGGCAATGGCCCAGAAGTGATGCAGCAAATTTCGATGGTTGGTAACGACCTAGCGCTTGATAAAGGTGTTGGCGTGTGTGGTAAAGATGGCCAAAGCGTACCTGTAGGTGTAGGGCAACCAAGCCTTAAAATTAACAACCTAACCGTGGGTGGCACGGCTTAAAACCATTTATTATATGGCAGGTTAAATTCTTGACCTGCCTCACTTATCTTCGCTTTCTGTTTACACAAAAACTTACACAAATTTTGTATCAATAAAGGTACTTTGCCGTTAACTTAATTGTGTGAGCTAACCTATTGCTTACAGCAAAAATAAAAATAGCATTTTAGGATCAAGATATGAAAGCAATTCCAATTGTACTCGCACTTGCTATGCTTGCAGGCTGCGCATCACAGGCCGTGGTTGATGGGGCTGAAAATGAAATCTACGCTGAGCATGAATGTTTAGGTGGTGAACTCGAAACTGATTACACCTATACCATTTATAGCACCGAAGATGACGACAGCAAAAAAGGCGCGGTCAAATCGACTTGTCATCCAGTAAAAACCGAAAGTGAATTCGAGCGCGATTTACGTAACGGTGGCTAAAATCACGCTTTAAAGTGGCTTAACCGCAGATTTAAGCCACTGTTATACATGTTGCTAAATGCTAATAAGCATCCATATACCTGCAGCAATCATAAATAGGTTCTCACTCAGTGAGATAAAGCCGAGCGGCACATTACTGTCGCCACCAACACAGGCGCATTTCAGCTCTCGCTTATCGATATACACAGCCTTAATAACCGATATCGCACCTATACCACCAATAAATAATGAAAATGGTGCAACAGCTAAGGCTGGTAGTTTAGCCACCATACCTAACGCTACATACGCCTCGATAAATGGATAAACATAGGCATAGGGCACGATACGCATCGCCAGTAAGTCGTAGGTAATAAATGAGTTAGAAAAGCTGAATAAGTCTTGCAGCTTTTGTATGGCTAATACCGCCATGGATAATGCAACGAACAACATCAGATTTTGCATAGAAAATAAAGCTTCACCGCTGGCATAAGTAAAACCGCAGCTTAGTAGCATGGTCACTGCAAAAATCGCTAAAACCGGCGTATAACTGGTACCTTGCTGACCTGCCTCAGGTAGATTAAAAAAGTCGCGCAAATCATCGTAACCGCCAATACGTTTATCATTGATAAAGGTTTGTGGTGTGGTTTTTACATCATGCTGCTGTTTGAATTCGTCAGTTTGCTCACGGCTGGTTAAGTGTCGATCATCAACATCGTAACCATGACGCCCTAATAAATCTTTTGATTTTAAACCGAATGGGCAAATATGCTCATCGGTCACCATGCGATATAAAATTGCAGACTTAGACACAGTGCCTCCTTGTAAAAATGCCTTGTTTACTGCGTAATAATTGCTTAATTACACAGTAAATAAGGGTGATTTATTGCTATAACTGGTTACTTAATTAACAGCTACAAGGTTTGTGCCAGCTTTAAGCATAAAAAAACCTTGTGGCAGTACCACAAGGTTTTAAAATTGACTCGCAACTCGCAACTCGCAACTCGCAACTCGCAACTCGCAACTCGCAACTCGCAACTCGCAACTCGCAACGCGAGTTTATCGCATCGTTACAAACTCTTCTGAGCCAGTTGGGTGAATAGCCACAACAGCATCAAAGTCTGCTTTCGTTGCTCCCATCTTCATTGCAACAGCAAAGCCTTGGATCATTTCGTCAACGGCAAAACCAATACCGTGTAAGCCAACAACTTTTTCGTCGTCGCCAGCACAAACTAGCATCATGTTACAAGGTTGACGGTGTTGCGTTACTGCTGTGTACATAGCTGCGAAGGTTGAACGATATACTTTCACTTTATCGCTGCCGTATTGATCAATCGCTTGTTGCTCTGTTAAACCAATTGTGCCGATTGGTGGATGGCTGAATACCACTGTAGGCACTAGCTCGTAATCCATTTTTAAATCATCAGGTAATTCTTTATTGAATAAACGCTCTGATAAAATACGACCCGCTTTAACGGCTACTGGCGTAAGTTCAATACCGTTTTCGATGATATCGCCAACTGCGTACACGTTTTCAGCAGTGGTGTTTTGGAATTCGTCTACTTTAACGTAACCACCTTCAGTGACTTCAACACCTGCCGCAGCAAGATTGATCTTGTCAGTTGTAGGTGTACGGCCAATAGCCCAAATAACTTCATCAACGTTTTGGCTGTGACCATTTTCAAAGTGAATTGTTAAGCTACCATCGCTTTCTTTAACTACTTCTTTAGGTGTGCAATCAGTGTGAAGAGTCGGGCCTTCTTTCGCCATGATCTCGACAAGCGTATCAACAATGTATGGGTCAAAAGTACGAAGTGGTTTGTTTTTACGAACAAACAAGTGTGTTTCTGTACCAAGGCTATGAAGTACACCTGCGATTTCAACGGCAATGTAGCCTGCACCAACCACAGCAACACGCTTAGGCTGTGCGTCTAGTTCAAAGAAGCCGTTCGAATCAATGCCAAGCTCAGCGCCTGGGATGTTAGGAATAGTAGGGCGGCCACCAACAGCAACAAGAATATGGTCTGCCGTGTATAGCTCACCATTTACTTCAACTGTTTTGTTATCAACAAACTTAGCAAAGCCATTGATTACAGTTACACCATTGCTAGATAAGTACTTGTTGTAACCTTGGTGAATACGACCAATGTAAGCTTCGCGGCTTTCAACTAATTTAGCCCAGCTAAAACCTTTTAATTCAACATCAAAGCCGTAGTCAGGTGCATATGCGTTAATTGCTTCAGCAATTTGTGCGCCGTGCCACATTACTTTCTTTGGAACACAACCCACGTTTACACAGGTACCACCCATGTGTTTTGCTTCAATAAGAGCGACTTTTGCGCCACGCATTGCTGCACGGTTTGCAGAGGCAATACCGCCACTACCACCACCAATTGCAATGTAATCAAAATGCTGAGCCATAGTTTGTCCTCAAAAATAGATAATTCTTTATTAATTAATCGATTTAGTAATAAGTTGATAATAGCATAATAAAGACCAAGGTTAAGCCCCTTGTATTTCATCAATTCGCCCCAACTTCAAAATCATATTCGCATAAAATTTGAGAACGAAAATGACAATTGCAGAAAATAACCCACTCATTGGTTTAGAAGGGCTTCCGCCGTTTTCTAAAATTAAACCAGCACATGTAGTGCCAGCATTAAAAGCGGCGATTGCTGAGTGCCGTGCCAAAATAGATGAGGTACTGGCAACTAAATCATACACATGGAATGATTTGGTTCTTCCGCTTGAAGAAGCTGATGACAAGTTATCACGCTTATTTTCACCGGTATCACATATGAATTCTGTCGTTAACAGCGATGAACTACGTGAAGCCTATGAGCAATGTTTGCCATTGTTATCTGAGTATTCAACGTTTGTTGGTCAGCATCAAGGTTTGTACGATGCTTACAACGCACTTCACAGCAGTGACGAATTTAAAACTCTGACCATTGCCCAACAAAAAACCATTACTAATGCACTGCGTGATTTTGAGCTATCTGGTATCGCTTTAAAGCCTGAGCAACAAAAGCGTTATGGCGAAATTAGTGCGCGTTTATCTGAGTTGGCTTCTAAGTTTGGTAATAATGTGATGGATGCCACGCTTGCTTGGCAAAAGCACATTACTGATGAAAGCGAACTGGCTGGTTTACCTGAGTCTGCATTAGCCCTTGGTGCTGATACAGCTAAAAGCAAAGATCTAGATGGCTGGGTATTCACGCTAGATTTTCCATCTTCTTACCCATTATGACCTACGCAGATAACCGCGAGTTACGTGAAGAGTTTTACACTGCGTTTGTGACGCGTGCTTCTGATCAAGGCCCTAACGCCGGTGAATTTGATAACTCTGCCATTATGAGCGAAGAGCTTGCACTGCGTCACGAGCTTGCCGAGTTATTGGGCTTTAACAGCTACGCTGACATGTCATTGGCGACTAAAATGGCTGAAACGCCAGAGCAGGTTTTTTCATTCTTAGAAGATTTAGCCGACAAATCAAAACCGCAAGCTGAGCAAGAACTTGCTGAGTTAACTGCTTACGCAAAAGATAAGCACGGTGTGACAGAGCTTGCCGCGTGGGACTACGCTTACTACGGCGAAAAACTTAAGCAAGAAAAGTACGCGATTTCTGATGAAGTATTGCGTCCATATTTCCCTGCAAATACGGTATTAAGTGGCTTATTCACCACAGTAAATCGCTTATTTGGTATTAGCGTTAAAGAAGTCACAGACTTTGATACGTACCACCCAGATGTACGCTTCTTCGAAATTTACGATAGCAGCAATACTTTACGTGGTCGTTTTTATCTCGATTTATATGCTCGCGATCGTAAGCGTGGCGGCGCCTGGATGGATGACTGTATGGGTCGTAAAGTACGTGCTAACGGCGAATTACAAACCCCTGTTGCGTATTTAGTATGTAACTTTAATAAAGCAGTGGGTGATAAGCCAGCCTTGTTTACCCATAACGAAGTAACGACCTTATTCCATGAGTTTGGTCACGGTATTCATCATATGTTGACGCAAGTTGATGCAGCGCCGGTTGCAGGTATTAACGGTGTAGCATGGGATGCGGTTGAGTTGCCAAGTCAGTTCCTTGAAAACTGGTGTTACGAAGAAGAAGCCTTAAGCTTTATTTCGGGTCATTACGAAACAGGTGAACCGTTACCAAAAGAGTTATTAGATAAACTTCTTGCGGCGAAGAACTTCCAATCAGGTATGCAAATGCTGCGTCAGCTTGAGTTCTCGTTGTTTGATTTTACGATTCACCATACGTACAAAGCGGGTGAGCCATGTAATATTCAAGCAACACTTGATGAAGTGCGCAGTAAAACGGCCGTTGTTAAAGCCCCCGCGTTTAACCGTTTCCAGCATGGTTTTAGCCATATTTTTGCGGGTGGTTATAGCGCAGGTTACTACTCTTACAAGTGGGCTGAAGTACTCTCGGCGGATGCGTTTTCTAAATTTGAAGAAGAAGGCATTTTTAACCCAGCAACGGGCGAAGCGTTCTTAAAGAACATTTTAGAAAAAGGGGGCAGTGAAGAGCCTATGGAGCTATTTAAAAAGTTCCGAGGACGCGAACCACAAGTTGATGCGCTACTTAGACATAGCGGCATTGCTGCATAATAATTTTTGTTGATCTAAAGCGCCGTAAGGCGCTTTTTTTATTAATATTTCTTCGCAAAATCACGCTCTCGTACTATCCTTCATAAAAAAGAGTTTATAGGAATTAAGCATGTCAAAACTTGTATTAGCCATTGATGATGATAAATATATCCATCATGTGATTGAGGAATCGCTATCAGGCTTTTGCACACTGATCCATGCTAAAAATGGCGACGAAGGATTAAGACAGGCGTTAAAGTACAATCCTGACATCATCTTACTTGATATCGAAATGCCGGGAAAAACAGGCTTTGAGGTATGTAACGAATTAAAAGCTAACCCGCAAACAAAAGATATTCCAGTGATGTTTTTATCGGGTAAGTCAGACCTACCAGACCGTGTAAAAGGCTATAACGCAGGTGCTGCTGATTACATTGTAAAACCATTTAATGCTGAAGAGCTGATGGCACGTATTCGCGTGTTGT
The DNA here is from genome assembly GCF_002964825.1 of Pseudoalteromonas sp. T1lg122. Taxonomy (NCBI): domain Bacteria; kingdom Pseudomonadati; phylum Pseudomonadota; class Gammaproteobacteria; order Alteromonadales; family Pseudoalteromonadaceae; genus Pseudoalteromonas; species Pseudoalteromonas sp. T1lg122. The sequence continues at coordinate 63,667 of NZ_PQCG01000033.1, read as the reverse complement.
ATCAATATCGCCAGCACTCGAAAAAACTTAAAAGTGATGTTGAGCGAGCGCAAATTACTGCCGAAATCGCGATGACAGATTCAGGCGATATGGGACGCATCATGCGCTACGTAGGGCAAAGTTATCATGCTCACGATATCAAAGCGTTATCGGAACATATGTTTGAGTTTTTTAACCCGATGGAGCTCGATGTCGTGCTGGCGTTTTGGTATCAAGATGTTGGCGTATTTTGTAGTGCAGATGGCGGGGTGTGTCCACTTGAGCAAGAGCTACTCGAAAAACACCGAGATGCGAATCGCTTTGTTGATTTTAGCCATCGCACAATTATTAATTACCCTAAAGTATCGATGCTGGTTAAGAATATGCCATTAGATGATGCCCAGCTGTATGGTCGTTACAAAGATTTATTCCCGCATATTCTTGAGGTGACTAACGCCAAAGTACAAGACATGGAAAACAATGAGCGTGCGCTTACGCAGGCACAGCAAATTGGTAATGCGTTTAATGACTTGTCTGATCAAATGTATCTGAACAGCGATTCTCGCGAACACGCTGTTGAGAAGCTTGCCGCCCAACTCGATGAGCTAAATAAATCTATTGAACAAAGCGGTTTGGCGAGTAGCGACGAAGTTGCGTTTCACCTGCAGCAATTAAAACAAACGCAATTACTGTTTACCTCACTGAATGAAGACTTGGCGTTTATAAAGTATCAGTTAAAGCACATTATCGAATCGCGAAGCTCGCTTTTAGCAAGTTTACAAAAAATGGCAGAGCCGAGTGATACCGAAGATGTGACCTCACAAACGGATATCGAGCTATTTTAAGGCATGCTATACTGGCGGCGAATCAGATAGCTCGGAGTTTTGCGTGGTAATTCATTGTCCTTTTAAAGAAATGCGTCCTTATTTAGATGCGATTGAACAGCGTTTTGGTTTGGTCAAGTGGGCTGAGCAAAATGCAGGTTTTTCGCTTCATTATGACGATCAAGGTCTGAGCTTGAAGAAAAAGGACGAGCCAAAGCTTGGTGCTATCCATGTTGATTTTGTAACGGGTGCCGCAGCTCATCGACGTAAGTTTGGTGGTGGTAAAGGGCAGGCTATCGCAAAAGCGGTTGGTTTAAACAAAGGTGCCACGCCTGTGGTGCTAGATGCCACCGCAGGACTTGGCCGCGATGGCTTTGTACTGGCATCACTTGGCTGTAAAGTGATTTTGCATGAACGCCACCCAGTGGTTGCTGCGCTATTATTTGATGGCCTAGAACGCGCCTATAACGATGCAGAAATCGGCCCTTGGATGAAAGAAAACATGAGTTTAGTGTTTGGCTCTAGTCATACTCTACTGGCGCAATGTAACGAAGTACCTGATGTTGTGTACTTAGATCCTATGTTTCCTCATCGTGAAAAATCAGCCCTTGTTAAAAAGGAAATGCGAGTATTCCAAGAACTCGTCGGTGCAGACAGCGATGCTGATGATTTATTAGAATTTGCTTATCCACTTGCCAGTAAGCGAGTCGTCGTGAAGCGCCCTGATTACGCCCCATTTCTAAATGACAAAACCCCGAGTATGCAAATCAAAACCAAAAAGAACCGCTTTGATGTATACGTAAAAGCTGCAATGGTCTGATACTAATCCGCAATATTAAGCGAATTGGTATTTATTTAACCCTTTTGGGTTAGTTGTTATCGCTTTTACCTGTTATTTTTTACGGTTTACATCAAATTGTCATAAAAGGTTAATATTCTACGCGCGTAACGTTACTTGGGAATATCGTTTATGCGCGTGTCATCATTTACTCGGCTATTGGCCGTTTTACTCACACTCGCCAGTATCTTACTGGCAGCCACCTTGTTCTGGGCTAGTCAAACCTTACTCGGCTTAGAGCAGCAAGATAACGCTTATAATAAGCTGAAAAACACCATCATTATTGATTTAAAAAGTTACCTTGATGATTATTTAGAGCAAGGTGACAGCCAACACTTAAATAAAGCCTCAACGCTGATTAGCGATGTTAAAAAGCAGCATTTAGCTGAGCTACCAAATGATCTAGCGGGTCAACTAAATAGCCAACTTACGGCCCTCGATAAAGACATTAATGGTAAGTATCGCGCTTTAGGTAAGCTATCGGGTAACGAAATGGCACTGCTCGATAACTCGTTAAGACAAATGGCAGGCTCTGCTTCATCGTTAATTGGTTATGCAAGCAAAGCAGAGCCGCAAACTGCGCTTGCTCTTGAGTATTATCGACTTGCTGCTGACTACTACAGCGAAGTGACATCACTTGCTTTGTATACTTACAAGTTGGTGATCAACTTTGATCAAGACACTAAAAATAGCCTCAATCAAAGTGTTGAAAACCTAAACGCTCTTGCTGCTAAAATCGATAGACTCGAAAACCTAGGTGTAATGAGCGAAGTGGATGAAGACGCCTTGTTTCTGGGTGAAGAAGCTGAAGATTTAGCGGGTGACATTAAAGCAGAGCTAAGTAGTTGGCCTAAACGCTTTCCACGTGATTTAGCATCGACCCTTGAACAAGCTGAGCTACGTCAAACCGGTATGCAGGCACTGCGCGAACAAATCGGTGCGCTTTCAGCAACGGTACTCGGTGCAGAGCAAAAACTAAAAGACGAACAAAGCCAACTTAAACAACAAGTATTTATCGTGTTTTGCGTGGCTATTGGCATGCTGGTGGTTTTAGCGGGTGGCGTTTACTTTGTTCAGCGTAACCAAGTACTTAACCCACTGCGTCAGTTACGCGACGGCTTTGCTTTCTTAATTGAAAGTAATGAGCTTAAAAATATCGAGAGTAAAAATCCGAAAACCGAAGTCGGTGAAATCGCCCATTACTTTAATCAATTGATTGAGCGCCAGCGAGGTGAGGCAGAAGAGCGAGCACAAATGCTTAAAGTTATTAATGACTTTATGCTAGAGATGAGCGAGCACTTACATACCATTGCTCAGCAAACGGATGCCAGCCACTCTCAGGTGGAACAAAACCAAGGCTTATTAAGTGATATTCAGCACATTGGTGAGCAGGTCAATAACATTAATGGTCAAGTGGCTGACAACGCCAAACAAACTTTTGGTGCGATGGAGCAAAGCCTAGGCTTTGCCGACAGCATGTTAACCGCAAGCTCTCGTACTGAAGAGCGCGTTGAGCAAGGTCTAGGTAGCTTAAAAGAGCTATTAAAAGGGGTTGATGATGTTGGCCAAGTCATTGAAGTAATCAAGAACATTGCTGAGCAAACAAACTTGCTGGCATTGAATGCGGCGATTGAGTCGGCACGTGCAGGTGAGCATGGTCGAGGCTTTGCAGTTGTCGCCGATGAAGTACGAAAACTTGCCAGACAAACACAAGGTTCGCTTGATGATATTAACAATCAGCTAAACCGATTAAGTGAAAACTCCACCATGGTATCGGAGCAAATTAGCGCACTGGCAAATGATGCCGAGCTACAAACACAAAATGCTCAAGAGCTTAAACGTAATTCAGAAGGCGTTGCCGATAACGCGCAAGATGCTAATAAAGTCGCGTTTGATGCTATGGAGCTTGCTAAACAGCAAAATGCCTTACTCGAAAACTTTAGCCAATCAATGCAGAGCATGAAAGGGCAGGTAAGTGAGTCAAACTCACTGGTTAGTGATATCCAGCATCGCCTACAAGAGCAAATGCACACCATTAAAACCAGCTTAGGTTTATAACTCTTCAAGGGCGAGCAATGGTTTGCATTGTTTGCCCTTAAATCATGCGGTATTCAATTTTTTGGGTATATACTCTGTACTCTTATTTTCTTTCAAGGAATTACAATGATCGAACAAGGCCAAAATTTACCTGCAGCAACCCTTAGCGAATTAACCAGTGAGGGCATGCATACACTATCAACAGAGGCATTATTTGCAGATAAAAAAGTAGTGTTATTTGCGGTGCCTGGTGCATTTACGCCAACCTGTTCAAACGCTCACTTACCTGAGTTTATTACGCTAGCCGATAAAATTACCGCTAAAGGCGTTGATGCAATTTACTGTGTATCGGTGAACGATGCATTTGTAATGAAAGCATGGGGTGAAGCTCATAACGCAGAGCATATTCGTATGTTAGCTGATGGTGATGCAAGCTTTACTAAAGCACTTGGTTTAGATAAAGACACCGCTGGTTTTGGTGGCGTACGTTCAAAGCGTTATGCGATGATCGTTGAAAACCAAACGGTAACAGGGCTGTTTGTTGAACAAGACAAAGAGTTTGTAGTAAGCCGCGCTGAAGCTGTTCTTGAAAAGCTTTAATATCAATTCGCTATTTGATATTAGTACAAAAAAGCCGGACGTAAGTCCGGCTGAAAAGTCCCAGGGGGATACTGGGGAGATCAACTATTAAGGTTGATACTGTGCATCCAATGTTACACCAGAGAAAGTACGGTAAGCATTTAAGCTTAAGTGCCACGTACCTGCTTGTGGATTACTGAATGTACATGTTTCTGCGTTACCGTTTTTGTACGGACGACAGTCATAGCTAGATGACGTTGGTTGGCTACCAAACTTAACGAATAAGTCAGCATCACCCGAACCACCAGACGTCGTAACAGTGAAGCTTGCCATACCTGCTGGTACTTCTAGCGTGTAGTGTTTCCACTGACCAGCACTTGCAGAGATATCAGTTACAGTGCCGCCACCTGCTTGTGGTGAACCTGAGCCTGAACCACCGCCAGAAGTTGTTAAATCACCCACTAGGCTAACACCTGAGTATGCAGAGTAACCATTCAGCATTACATGGTAAGTACCTGCTGTTGGGTTATCGATAGAACATACTTCGTTGTTACCACCTTTATACGGACGACAATCATAGGTTGACGTTGTAGGTGCGCTACCTGCACGAACGTAAAGGTCAGCATCACCTGTACCGCCACTCATTGTGAAGGTTACGTTAGTTGCACCTGTTGGCACTTCCATTGTGTAGAAAGTTTGGCTGCTAGCAGAGCCACTTAAACCTGTTAGTGCTTGGCCATCTTCTAACACATTGCCTGTTGGTGGTGGTGTTGTGCCTGATGCTGCTGCCACAGCGGCTGCTGCATCAACAATACCTGTACCACAGCTTGTACATGTTGCAGGGAAAGAACGAGTTGTTGATTTTAAGATGCTTTCGATCTCATCTGGCGTTGCAGATGGTTTAGCTTGCTTGATTAGCGCTGCTACACCCGCAACATGTGGTGCTGCCATCGACGTACCTTGCGAGTAGTGATATGAATCGCTGCTTGGGCTTGTAGAGCCTGAGTTGTGTGTTGATAACACACCTTCAGAGTCATTCGCAAAGCTTTGTGCGCCACCCGGTGCTGCAACGTCAATGTTGCTACCGTAGTTTGAGTAATAAGCACGACCACCGTTACGACCAACAGATGCAACGTTTACAACACCATTACAGTTACCTGGGTTGTAGTTTGCAGAGTTATCGTTATCGTTACCCGCAGCGATTACGATCACAGTGCCGTTGTTACGTGCTTGGTTGATAGCGCTTTGTGTTGTAGAGCTACATGAACCGCTACCACCTAAACTCATGTTGATAACATCTGCAGGGTTAGCATTTGCTGGTACGCCAGAAACCGAACCACCTGAAGCCCAGATAATACCGTCAGCGATATCAGAAGTTAAACCACCACATTTACCAAGTACACGTACAGGAACTACTTTCGCATCGTAAGCAACACCGGCAACACCTTCACCGTTGTTAGTCACTGCCGCAACAGTACCCGCAACGTGCGTACCGTGCCAGCTTGAGCTTTGCGCACCATGTGTGTAACCACATTCGTTAGCGCTGATTGCATCACCCGGATCGCGAGCATCGCTATCACGACCACCCCCATCGTTAGCTACAGACACGTTAGAGATCATGTCATAGCCAGGAAGAATGTTGGCATTTAAATCAATATGTGGGCGGTAACCTGTATCAAGTACCGCAACAACCACACCGCTACCCGTTGCTGTATCCCAAGCTGTAGGAAGGTTAAGACCACCCGCTTGCTCGTAGTAGTGCCATTGGTCGTCATAACGAGGGTCGTTAGGCGTTGCAAATGGCTTTAACATTTGGTCGATTTCGATGTATTCAACGTTACCTGTTGCAACCATCTCTTGCATGAATTCTTGTGCTTCTTCAGCAGAAAGTTTTTTATTAGCACGCATTACGTGGTGATTATTCATCGCCATTGCACGAACGTATTGTGCTTTTACTTTACCTTTTTTGCTGGTGAAGTTTTTAACAAAGCCTTTTGCTTTTTTACTCATCATAGTCGGCGTTTGTTCTGCTGCCGACATTGTCATCATTTCATCACTGTTGTTTTTATACTTGATGATGAATTGTGTACCAAAGCCTTCTTGGCCTTGTAATTTCGCCGCAGTTTCCTGCATAGATGGTGACATTAGTTGGTTTGGAGTAGCCATTGCTGCCGTCGTCCCAAACAACGCAGTCAAGCTCAGTGCAATTGCGCACTTCTTCAAGTTGTTGTTAGTTGTCATAATGATCCCTAGATTGTTATGTAAATCTCCACGATATTTTTCGCGAAGGGGGACAAAGGTAAAATAAATGTAAATTTAGTTAAAATATCGTTTTATTATGGTTGTCTCTATTTTGGTTATAACTAAATGTATAGACGTCTAAACTAGTCTTTTAATGGTGTTTTTCTACGCATTTCTCATAATAAAGTTATAATTTTACGGTTTTGAGTTTTTACTTTATTTCGTTTTTTGGTTTTATCTTTTTTGTAAAAACACCTCAGTGTTAACACAGCAGCGACAATAACTTGTTATAATCAGCTAAATTTTTTTAGTGAGTATGAGTAATGACCCAAGTAGATGTAATTGTGATTGGCGCCGGTGCCGCAGGTTTGATGTGTGCTGCACAAGCAGGCTACCGTGGTCGCAATGTTACTGTGCTTGATATGGGCAAAAAGCCGGGCCGTAAAATATTAATCAGCGGCGGCGGGCGTTGTAACTTCACCAATGAAAACGCAAGCCCAGACAACTACTTGTGTGGTAATCCTCACTTTGTAAAATCGTGTTTAAGTCGTTATACCCAGCATGACTTTATAGAGCTGGTGGACCGTCACGGCTTGGCCTATCACCATAAAACGCTGGGCCAGTTATTTTGTGATAACAGCGCACAAGATATCGTCGACATTCTTTTAACTGAGTGTGAGTGGGCGGGTGTTAACATAGCGCTGCGTAACGAAGTACTCAGCGTGACAAAAACCGATGCGGGCTATGAAGTTATTACTGAGCAAGACAGCTATCAATGTGAGTCGTTAGTTGTCGCATCGGGCGGATTAACCATGCCTAAGCTCGGTGCATCACCAATTGGTTATAAAATTGCAGAGCAATTTGGTTTAACAGTGCTACCAACCATGGCGGCATTAGTGCCATTTACGTTACACCAGCATGATAAAGATCGCTTTGATGGGTTATCGGGGATCAGCATTCCTTGTCTGGTTACCAGTGAAGATGGCACCCAGTTTAAAGAAAACATCTTGTTTACTCATCGCGGCCTTTCGGGCCCAGCTATTTTACAAATCAGCTCTTTTTGGCGTGCAGGGCAAACTGTGTACATCAACTTGTTACCCGAGCTCGATTTAAAACAGCAGCTTGAGCAGTGGCGTCAAAGCCAAGGGCAAAAGTCACTGAAAAATACCCTAGCGACCATTTTACCAAAGCGTTTTGTTGAAATGCTGCACGATACTAAAGCGATCCCTGATTGTAATGTAAACCAGCTAAGCCATGCGCAAATCGACGCGTTACATGACTACATTCACAATTGGCAAATTAAGCCAAACGGCACAGAGGGTTACAGAACAGCCGAAGTCACGCTTGGCGGTGTAGACACCGACGAGTTAAGCTCAAAAACCTTCGAAGCGAAAAAGTCACCGGGCCTCTATTTCATCGGCGAAGTCACCGACGTCACCGGTTGGCTAGGCGGCTACAACTTCCAATACGCCTGGAGCTGCGGCTTTGCAGCAGGGCAGTATTGTTGATTTGAGTTGCGAGTTGCTAGGGGAAAGGTGTTAGTGGTTAGTTCATAGTGGCTAGGCTCTAGGAGCTAGGTGCTAGGGTAGCACTTGCTTGTAGGTCGTGCTTTAGCGCGCTTGAGGGATTTGTAATCCGAAACTGAAAAGTACCAGAAGAACAGTATTTAGGTTGATAAGACATGAATCTAAGGAAAGATGAAAACAAATTAATCGGTAAGCATGTTTTTTTAAACGGTAAGGTTGTGGCAGATGAAACGGCACAGCGAATTGATTATTTAAAGAATAACGTATTGTTAGTCATTGCATATTCCGATGATGGATGGTCAACGTTACTACGAGATCCTACTGATGGGCGTCTTTGGGAGCTAGTCTACGACGACTCAGGCTCTCATGGCGCAGGTGCACCGAGTTTGATTCACTTAACGCTGGATAATGCGAAAAACAAATACAAATTCAAGTAAGAGAATTAATGAACAGCTAACGCTGTCGAATCAAAAGCCTCGCACTCGTGGGGCTTTGTTCTTAATAAACAGTGACTCAAAGAAGAAACTCGATATCTTATATTTGCGCCTAGCACCTAAACTAGACAACTATAAGGTTACCCATTTATTTTTCATGCATATGATAGGTGATAAGTAGTTAAATAAAACCATTGGGTTAAGCTAAATTATTTTCTGATGCCATGGGCGAGGTAGTGGCAAAAGAAAGACCTGACACTATGAGCTCTGGAGTAAAATGATATGACTAATATGCTGAACGTTTATATGGATGATATAGTAGTTATTAGTGATGAAACCCCACAATCATTTGATAAGCTTAAAAAAGGTGTATTATCTGATGATAGTGAAATAAGACAAAGATCATTTTCTAAATTGGCATGCTTTGAGTATACCGAAGAAATTAAAAATATTTTTAACAGAGGATTATTAGATAGCGATGAACTTATTCGCTCTGATTGTATAGAATTTCTCGCTGAATTTGATTTACTTGATAATTTAGAAAAGATTTGCGAATTATTAGATGACCCAAGCCATTATGTCGTTGATTCATGTGTAATTAGTCTAGCTGAGCTAAATTCTAAAAATGAAAAAGTTATTAAACTTTTGATTAATAAGTTAAAAGATAAGCAGCTTAAGAGTGGAACTGTTTTAAGTATTCACTATGCGTTATATAAACTTGATCCAACATACTCAATTGGGAACCTATTAGTTTGCTATTCTGACTCCAGAGATTATCGAGATAGGTGCGCTATTTTAAACTTATTAGCAGAGGGAATCCGAGAAGAGGATATCCCTGTGATAAAAGAGAAACTAGATAAAATTGTAAATCCTAATGATTTTAGATCTGTACTATCTAAATATGATGAACTTTTAGCTTCATTAGGTTGATCAGAGATTTAAATCCAAAGCCTCGCACTCGCGGGGCTTTGTTTTTTCTAGCTGTGGTGGCTTGGATTTTGTTTTCAAGACTGGCTAAGCTGCTCAATGGAAAGAACCGCTTGCTGGCATGGGTGAGGTAGTGACAAAAGCAAGACCTAACCCCATGTGTTTAAAGCGCAGAAAAAGGTGCATGATTTTTAATGACTGAAATTACAAAAATTCAAAGATTGGTCTGTAATGAATTTAATGCCGACTTTGTATCATCTCCCGAAGATATGAAAGTTGGGATTTCTCGTAACGTCAAGCAAGGGGTTATTCCTATTAATGGACTAAGACACTCTCCTGAAGGAGATACAACAGGTTGGTACATTTGGGGTGGAGAAGAGTTTTCTGAAGAACCTGATTTTTTCGTTCCTCTTCATGTTGCTCATTTAGGTGAGTGGTGTCCTGATATCAAAAAATTTCTTGCGCTACCTCCGGGCTATAGGTTTTTAATCGCAGGAGATTATGTTGATGTTTGGTTTGATGAGTCTTTATTAAATATTTGACGACATAGTTTGAATTCTAAGCTTCACACTCGCGGGAGCTTTTTGTTGTTTTCAACTTTGATGATATTCTCGATAGATTAATTAATTGTGTGGTATCCAATTTAAGATGAAAGGAATAACTCATCTGCTAGAAGTTCAACAGAAGTGTTGTGAACACTATAGTGCACAATATACACCAGTTGACGAGGAGCAAATGGTAGTAATATCTGACGGTGTATATGAGGGGCTGCCTTTAGAAGGAGTTCGTTACCCTTCACCGGACCATATGAGCGGTTGGTGGTTAACCACTGACGAATATAATGGAGATATTTCGAGTTTAAAAACGGTTCACTTTACTCATATTGTAAAATATAGACCTGAAGTAGCTATTTATATGGCTTTGCCACCTGGTTATCGATTCATGCTGGGTGGAGAGCAAGAACATGTTTGGTTTGATGAAAAAGTAGCAAACGACAAATAGATAATATCTTTTTAATTCAGAGCTTCGCACTCTCGGGCTTTGTTCTTAATAAACATGGCTCAAAGAAGAAACTCGATATCTTATATTTGCACCTAAAGCCTAGCACCTAGCACCTAGTAACTAAACTAGACAACTATAATGTTACCCATTTATTTTTCATGCATATGATTGGTGATAAGTAGTTAAGTAAAACCATTGGGGATAAGCTAAATCATTTTCTGACGCCATGTGCGAGGTAGTGGCAAAAAGCAAAAGCCCATGTGTATGTAAATAACCTAGATCAGTAAGTATAAAGCTGGAAGAAAATGATTATTGAAATTACGAAGTGGTCCACGGGTTTTAGAAAAATATCTTTTAATAAGGTATTGCGTCGAGAGTTGAAAATGACGATTGCAGAGGCAAAGACCACTGTGAATGAAATTCTTGTGGGAAATATTGTAAGGCTGCCATACACAAAAGAGTTGGAACTCGAGATTAAGAAAGCAGAATTATCTTACGACCTTATTGATGATTAAAAATTAAGAGGATTCTACCTTAGTTTGAATCCAAATATATTCTTAGTGGAATCTGGGGTTGTTTTCAAAAACAGTGACTCAAAGAAGAAACACGATGTCTTTTATTTGCGCCTAGCACCTAGCACCCAAAACCTAGAATCAATTCTTGCCACCCCAAATGACGCCCTACATAATTTTGATAGCTGATAGCTGATAGCTGATAGCTGATAGCTGATAGCTGATAGCTGATAGCTGATAGCTGATAGCTGATAGCTGATAGCTGATAGCTAATTTATAGTCTATTATTTCATTTTACTGAGTAGTAATAATGTATTGGACTCGGGTTGCCCATGAAACTTAATGACGTACAGATGTTTGTTAATCCTATTTATCGGTTAATAGAAATTACACCTATCCCTGTCATTGTTTCCTCGCCTAGCGGTAAACTCGAATATGCAAACCCGGCACTAAAACAACTATTAGGTTACGAAGGCGATGAAGTGTACGCCGATGATGTTGTTATAACTCATGCTGATGACAGAGAGTTAAATAAAGCTATTCGTGCCAAGCTTAATCAGTTTCCTGAGCAGCCCTTACAAATCGAAAAGCGTTACATGCATAAGTTGGGTCATGCTATTTATTGTCAGCTGAATATTGTTGCCGAGATGGATACTGACGGTAATGTTGTGCGTTATATTTCGCAAATTATTGACTTAACAACAGTCAATAAAGAGGCGGCCGCGGATATTTTGCTGACCCATTTGGTTGATAAATCGAATGATGCCATCTTTGTTGCAAACCCTCAGTTTGGTCAAATCCTTAATTGTAATCAATTTGCTTTTAGGTGCTTAGGTTATGAAAAGGAGGAGCTTTTAAAACTAACCATTCCAGACATTAACCCTGACTACGATACCAAGGCTAAATGGCAAGAAAGGGTGGAGCGTATAAAAGCTCAAGAAACCACTATTTTTGAGTCGTGCTTAAAACAAAAAGATGGTCAGGTTTTTCCTACAGAAGTGAGTGTGTGTCATATTGACCATCAAGGGAAAAGCTATCTTCTTGCGATTGTGCGTGACATTTCAGCTCGAAAAAATAAAGAGCAGGCTTTGATTGAGCTTGCGAATCTTGACCCGCTTACTCAATTACCGAACCGTCGTTATCTAGAGCAATTATTAAATGATGTATTTAGTGAAAATGGTGATGTGGCTGAGGGAATGGGCTTTATTTATATCGACTTAGATGATTTTAAACAAATCAACGATCAGCATGGTCATGCACTAGGCGATGAAGTTTTGGTATGGGTTGCAAAGCAACTTAAAGCTGCCGTCAGAAGTACCGATTATGTGATAAGAATGGGGGGAGATGAGTTTTTAGTGACTATTTCAGGCGTAACTAACACGACGATTCTGAATCGCTTGGCACATAAAATTGCGGATCAATTTTCAGCCCCTTTTAGTTGTAAAGGTAAGTCAATTGAAGTCACAGCAAGTATTGGTGTGACAGCGCATTTTCTCGGCGATGGTGTGTATGCAGCAAACCAGCTAATTGAAGAAGCGGATGCGGCTATGTACCAAGCTAAAAAGCAACCCGGAACAACCATCATTCATTTCAGCTAATGGTTTTAACGCCTTATGTTGCTCTGAAACTTGAAACTTTCCCCTCAAGCAGCCACTTCAACACAATTACGGCCGTTACTTTTCGCTTTATACAATGCTTTGTCGGCAATGGTGAGGGTTTCTTTCACGGTTGTTGAAGCATGAGCTACGCTGTGTACACCAATACTCACGGTAAATTGCACGGTTTGTACTTCATCAATGGTGATGTAGGTTTCTTGAGCTTTTTGGCGAATTCGCTCGGCAACTTGTTTTGCATCAAGTAGGTTACAATTGAGTAATAACACAAACTCTTCGCCGCCGTAACGGCAGGCTATATCAGCAAGGCCTTGCTCTGAGGTGAGTATGTTGGCAAATGCGATAATGACTTTATCGCCAACATCGTGACCATATGTGTCGTTAATGTTTTTGAAGTGGTCGAGATCAGCAATTAGTAGGGTTAACTCTTGCTGATTACTTGCCATAGCGGCAATCAATTCCTCACTTTTTCTGTCAAAGTAACGGCGGTTATACAGGCCTGTCATAGGATCTGTATCGACCAAGCGATTGAGCTCAGTTTGCTGTGCTTTAATTTTTTCGAGGCTCTTAATTCGATAAGAAAGAATAAACGCCATCATTAAGGCTTCGAGCAAAATACCTATGCCTACACCGTGGCTATTTATCACGTTTGCGTCGCTGATCCCCTTGTAATAAAGCACCGCCAGCATATTGAAAATAACGAACATAGAGTGGCCGAGCAAAAAGTATTTTGCCAGTGTGTTACCTTTTCGCCACAGCGAAATAGATACTCCAAATGTCACCGTCATCATTAAAGCTGCCAAGCTACTGGCAGGTTTTAATGCCCCCACAATATCGAACAAGCTATAGATAAAATCAGCAACCAGTAAGAACAAAATAATCGACAGCGCGATATGCTCTTTAGGGTAATGCTTTTTGGTTTCGAAAATGAGCATTACAAAAATTACTAAAAAGCTTGGCATGCTCAGTAAGTTAGAATTGAGCTGTAATAGCTCAGCACTAAAAATACCAAAGAAGTTAGCAGCAACACCATAAGACAGCGCCACCCACACCGTGCCAGAGATAAGATACAGGGCGTAAACAATGTTCTCGATTTTACGGGCCGATAAATACAAGAAGAAGTTATAAATCATCAGCGCTAACATCATCCCGACAAGCAGCGCAATGTAATTACCATTCCCAACAAGGGCTCGCTTTGAATGCTCTTCATCATAAATCGTTAGTGCAAACCACTGATGAGAAAAAGTGACGCTTTTTACGTAAATTGTTTTTTGCTGGTTAGGAGCAATATAAAACGAAAACACGGCACTGCCACCAAACATATTGGCTTTAGGGCCTGTTTTATCAAGTTGGATAACCGATTGGTTTATCAGTTGTGCTGATTGTGTTTCGTAAAAGCTGACTTCTTCTAAATGATAGGCATCAGGGTTATGTACAAATAAGCGTAGGGTATCGCTGTAGCTATTTTTTATAACTATTTTTGACCACGTAGTTTTAGCGTTAGTGCCCAAAGTAAGCTCGTTTTGACTGTTGGTAAAATTTTGCTGCTGAACTTGCGAAAGAGACATGGCGCCTGTGCTATCAATAAAATAGCTCATAGCAAATTGAGTGAGGTCAACGCTACGTTGATCGATATTAACAATAGGGGAGTTATCTGCACGGCTTTGGGTCGTCATGCTAAGGCATAATGAGTAGATAACAAAAAGCAGTATAAAGCGCGCAATCATCCCTAATGCCTGTGTCCAAATAAATATAATAATAAAGTTTTATTTTTAACGTAAACCGCTGCCTTGTCGAGTAAATTATCAACGAAAATAAAAAAAGCCGCTAACTTAGCGGCTTTGTTGGTTGCGAAAATATGGGTTAACGTAGGTCGAAACGATCTAGCGTCATTACTTTAGTCCACGCTGCTACGAAGTCATCAACGAACTTCTGTTTAGCATCGTCAGAGGCATACACTTCAGCAATTGAACGTAGCTCTGAGTTTGAACCGAAGATTAAATCTACTGGTGTTGCTGTCCACTTAAGTTTGCCTGACTTACGGTCACGGCCTTCGTAAACACCTTCCTCAGAAGACTTAGACCACTTCGTTGACATATCTAATAGGTTAACGAAGAAGTCGTTGCTTAATGTGCCAGGTTTCTTCGTGAATACACCGTGTTTAGTTTGGTCAGTATTCGCGTTAAGGGCACGCATACCACCTAGTAGTGCAGTCATTTCTGGTACTGATAAGCTTAGTAAATCAGCACGTTCAACTAACATTTCAGCCGGTGATTTCCATGCTGAGCTGTAGTAGTTACGGAACGCATCTGCTGTTGGCTCAAGTACTTCGAATGATTCAACGTCAGTCATTTCTAATGACGCGTCCATACGACCTGGCTTAAATGGTACTGAGATAGAGAAACCCGCGTCGCTTGCTGCTTTTTCGATTGCAGCCGCACCACCAAGAACAATCATATCTGCGAGTGAAATTTCTTTACCGCCAGATGCATTTTTGTTGAACTTAGTTTGGATTTTCTCAAGTTTGCTAAGTACTTTAGCCACTTCTTTCGGGTTGTTTACCGGCCAATCTTTTTGCGGAGCAAAGCGAATACGTGCACCGTTTGCACCACCACGCATATCTGTGTCGCGGTAGCTTGCTGCTGATGCCCAAGCAACACGCACTAGTTCAGATACAGATAAACCTGAATCTAAGATGCTAGCTTTAAGTGACGCGATATCTTTGCTATCAACTAGTTTGTGGTCAACTGCAGGGATATAGTCTTGCCAAATTAATACTTCTTCTGGCACTAAGTCACCTAGGTAACGAGCACGTGGACCCATATCGCGGTGGTTTAGTTTGAACCATGCTTTAGCAAATGCCAGTTCGAACTCTTTCGGGTCGTTTAAGAAACGCTGTGAGATCTTACGGAACTCAGGATCTGCTTTTAACGCGATATCAGTTGTGAACATGATAGGCGCATGACGCTTACCTTTAATGTGCGCATCTGGCACTAGGTTAGACGCTTGACCATTTTCTGGGATCCACTGAGTCGCACCCGCAGGGCTCTTAGTTTTAACCCATTCAAAGTTGAATAAGTTTTGTAGGTAGTTGATTGACCAACGTGTTGGTGTCACTGTCCATGCACCTTCAAGACCTGAAGTGATGGTATCTTCTGAGTGACCTTTACCACATTTGTTTTTCCAACCTAAACCTTGCTCTTCAATACCTGCTGCTGCTGGCTCTTTGTCTAAACACGTCGCTTTTTTCGCTCCGTGTGCTTTACCAAAGCTGTGACCACCGGCGATTAGCGCAACGATTTCTTCATCGTTCATTGCCATACGGCCGAATGATAAACGAATGTCTTCTGCTGCTAGAAGTGGATCAGGGTTACCGTGAGGGCCTTCTGGGTTTACATAGATTAAGCCCATCTCAACTGCCGCTAATGGGCCTTTAAGTTTACCTTTTTTGTCACGACGTTCGTCAGTTAACATTTTGCCTTCAGGGCCCCAGTATACGTAATCTGGTTCCCAATCGTCTTCACGACCACCGGCATAACCGAATGTTTTGAAGCCCATTGACTCGAGTGCAACGTTACCTGTTAACGCCATTAAGTCAGCCCAAGAAATGCTGCGACCGTATTTTTGTTTAATAGGCCAAAGTAAACGACGCGCCTTATCAAGGTTCGCGTTATCAGGCCAGCTGTTTAATGGGTCGAAACGTTGTTGACCACCGCCTGCGCCACCACGACCATCAAAAGTACGGTAAGTACCTGATGCGTGCCACGCCATACGGATGAAGAACGGACCATAGTGACCGTAGTCAGCAGGCCACCAATCTTGAGAATCAGTTAATACTTTCTCAATATCAGCTTTCACTGCATTTAGGTCTAACTTTAAGAATTCTTTTTTGTAATCAAAGTAAGGACCCATAGGATCAGACTCTGCGCCATGGGCACGAAGTTGGCTAAGATCTAATTGCTCTGGCCACCAGAATTGGTTTGATTTGATGTCGTTTGTAGCTTGTACGCCTGTTGCCACCAACAGTGATACCGCAACAGCTACTTTAGACAAAGCTGAAGTTGATTTCTTAAACATTGTGTTGTCTCCAGTTAGAAGTTGGGTGAAATATAGTTATGTTCTGGTTAACTTTCCACTTACAAACTGGGGTTTAAATCGATTGATAAAATCGAAAAAATAGATGGTGTGATTGATTTTATAGAATAAAGCCAGCAAAAATGCTGGCTCTGGGGGAGGTGTGCAGTAAGCTTAAATTCAGCTTATTGCTTATTCTTCAATAAAGGGTACACCGTTTTTGATCCACTCAGCGGCTGGTTTGCCTTTTAAGTAATGATCAAAATATTCCATCATGCGTACTGAGAAATCCACTTGGTTAGGGAATTTCTTCAGGTGATGTGGTTCACCTTCGTATTGTAAGAAGGTGGCATCTTTACCCGCACGACGAAGCGCTAGGTAGTATTGAACACCTTCGTGCCATGGCACAGCATCATCTTTGTCGCCAAACATAATCAGAATTGGGGTATTCACTTTATCGGCGAAGAACACTGGTGAGTTTTCGATGTATAGCTCTGGGGCTTCGAATAACGTTTTACCAATGCGGCTTTGCCCTGTTTCGTATTGGAACTGACGCGCAAGACCTGATTTTAAGCGAATACCGCTGTATGCACTGGTCATGTTAGATACTGGCGCACCTGATACAACAGCCTTAAACATATCTGTTTGGGTGATCATAAAGGCACTTTGGTAGCCTGCCCATGAGTGACCTTGTAAACCAATTTTATCTGGATCAGCAATGCCTAAATCAATCAACTTTTGAGTGGCGTTGATCATCGTTTGGGTTGACGATTTGCCCGGATGACCAATTTCAAAACGGATATCAGGTAAGAAAATCGCATAACCATTTGAAGTAAACATCGGGAAGTTAGGACGATGATTTAATTCCATTTTCGGGAAGTCATACATGCGTTGGCTCATATAGCGGTAGAAGTACACAACCACTGGCACCTTATCGCCTTTTTTGTAGCCCGCAGGCTTAATTAATACGCCTTGTAAATCTTCACCATCAAACCCTTTGTAGCTAATAAGCTCAGGTTTTTCACCCCATGCAAAGTTGCTAATTTGTGGGTTTAGGTTGGTAACACGCTGTGGCTTTTTGAAGCTAAAATCAGCTTGGTAGTAATCAGGGAATTGCTGATATGTTTGTGCAGTAAAGAGATATTTGTCGGCATTTTTCGCCTTTTTCACTACATCATAGCGCTTTTTACCCGAAAGTACTTTACTTACTTTATTGCTTGATAAGTCGAGTTTTGCAATTTCAGTTTGCTTATCTTGCAGGTTAGTTGCGCTTAGTAATAATGTTTCGTCTTTGGCAAAGCCCACTTGGTCTTTATCTAGTTTAATAACACGATATTGGGTATTGCTTTCTTTACCTTGAGTTAGGCGTGTTGCCTTTTGTGTTGCGACATCAAAAGCCCAAATATCAAATTTACTGTAAACCAGCACTTGGCTGCTGTCGTTTAACCAACCTGCAAAACCATAACCCGGCTGAGGTGACGGGTAGTCATGTTTATCATCAGCAAAAATAGCGTTAATTGCTTTAGATAAGGTCGAAACCTTATTGTTACCTAAATCTTTAAGTTGCACTTGGCTGTCTTGGAAAAATGCCGCAAATTGACCATTTGGCGCAAGGCTTGGTCTAAACGGGTAGTCGCTGACGATAGCGGTTTGTTTACCGGTTTTAACATCAACACTGAAGTAATCTGCGTAGAAACCGCCATACATAACACGCTCTAGGTATGGAAGATCTGAATAACCTAATAGCGCTTCGCGATGAGTATTAAGCGAAACCTCAGGCATGTTTGGCGTGCTTAACTGCACAACGTGCTGACCGTTTACATGATATACCGCTTGGTAGTGACGAAGCTTATTTGTGCTGTTCCATTGCTGCTCTTCGCGAGGCTTAATTTCAGCGTCTTTATTGTGCCAAACGTTGAGGCCCTTTTGGTCGCGAATGGTATCGAAATCATATAAAGAAGCTTCATCTTTGTATTCTTTTGCGGCAACTTTTGCAGCGAGTTTAGGGTGGTTTTCAAAGTATAAACGAGCACCATCTTCAGACCATTTTAGCGATGCTGTTTTGCCAATAGTCCAGCTGCTATCTGCAGAGTGAATGGTTGAAAGCGCCCCGTTTTGTAAAAGCTGTAAGCTGTGGTCACGACGGCGTGTGTCATCATTAACGTAATTACCAATTAACAGCGCTGCGGTATTGCTGTTTGGTTGCCAAGCAATTTTATTTGCCACAACGCCCGGCTCATCAATCAGTACACTCGTTGCAAAGTCATTATTAAGCGCAACTAATACAACTTGGTTGTCGGCACCATAGCTGTAGCTTTGGCTTGCTAATAACTGCTCACCGGTGCTGCTAATCGCATAGCTGAATACATTGTTTAGGGTGTGAGTGGTTTTGTCTTGAAGGTTAACAAGCACTAAATCAAAGCTTTTATCTTTTTTGTCTGGCTTTATTTCGCTGCTGTTTTCGTCTTTTTCTTCGCTGTCTTTTTTATCTGCTTTTTCTGCTTTCTTATCGAGTCGGTAAGCAAGCCATACACCATCATCCGATAATGCATAGTCTTTTACATCGTTAAAGGTTTGTTGCTCACCATTGTTAGTATTTACTAAAACAAGGTTGTTTTTTAGCTCGTCTTTTTTCTTGGTGGTTTCTTTTTCAAGTAGGGTTGGAACTTGAGTAAAAGCCACCCAGTTTGCTGCTTTATTAATAGTTGGGCGAGTACCGCGCTCAACGCTAGTTAGCAGGGTGTTATTGTTTAATGTATAAACCTGACCTTGTGCATTACCGCGATAAGGGTCGGCACTAAAGCTAAGAATTTGGCCATCTTCAGAAAGTTGGGTGCCTTTTGCGTATTTAAAATCAAACACGTCTTTAAATTGCAGAGCTTCTTTCGCACCAACCTGTGCACTACCAAGGCTTGTTACCAAGGCTAAGCTCAAAAGTGATAATTGCGCTTTCATTCATCTTTCTCGTTGTTTTTAAATTTACGCACCCAGTGTAGCGTTTTTAATAAACAATTCGAGTAGATACGATAAGTGGCGTGTTTGGGGAGGTGGAAGGGGAAAGTTGCTAGGGGAAAGTTGCTAGGGGAAAGTTGCTAGGTGAAAGTTTCGAGGGGAAAGGGGAAAGGGGAAAGGGGAAAGTTGTGAGAGGGGAGTTGGAATATGGGAGTTGTTAGGCTATAAGTAGAAATATGTTTTAAATAAGGATATTTAAAATGAAATTTGAAAACCTAGATGTTTGGAAGCGTTCTGCTACGTTAGCAATTGCAATTTTTCAACACTTTAAATCGAGTCGTGAATATTGCTTGAAAGACCAAATTAAGCGCTCTAGCTTGTCTATTTCATCGAATATAGCAGAGGGCTATGAGCGGATGTCTTCAAAGGATTGTGTGCGTTTTCTTTACTATGCAAAAGGAAGTTGTGGTGAGCTAAGATCACAGCTCTATATATCGCTTCAGGTTGGTGAGGTTAGCACTGAGGTGGCAAATAAATGGATAATAGAAACGCAGGAATTATCAATGATGTTAGCGGGCTTAATCAGAGCAATTAATAATGCGAATCAAAGGTAGTAGTTAGAAAAGGGAAAGTTAGAAAGCAGCTTGCTAACTTTACTCTTTCCCCTAGAAGCTCGCTAACTGTTTGGAATTCAATCTGATAGCTGACGGCTGACGGCTGACGGCTGAAGGCTGACAGCTCCAAGTTTACTCTAGCAACTCGCTAACTTTACTCTTTCCCCTAGCAACTCACTACAACCAAATCTTTTGTAGTTCTGGCCATTGTTTTTCAAATTGTGCACTTGGTTTTGCTTTAAAGTCGCTGCGCACGAATTGGTTCATCTTACCTTCTACATAGGCGAGTAAGAAGTTGGCTAGGGTGGTTTCGTCTGACTGGAATGCTTTGCCTTCGCGTAGTTTGCGCTCGCGTAGCACTTGCTTGAACTGAGTTTCTAGCTTTTCAAATAAGCCTTGTACACGTTCACGTAAGCGCTCTTGTTCACCTTGTAAGGCATCACCGGTCAAAATGCGGGTAATGCCCGGGTTTTTCTCAGCGAAGGCTAACAATAACAGTAAAATATTGTACACACGTGTTTGGCTTTCTTTCTCATTTTCTAAAATGAGGTTAATGCGTGATAACAGGGTATCTTCAATAAACTCGATTAGGCCCTCAAACATCCGTGCTTTACTCGGGAAATGACGATATAACGCAGCTTCAGACACACCTACCTCAGCCGCGAGTTTTGCGGTTGTGATACGTTGACCTGGGCTGGTTTCTAACATTTGTGCGAGTGCTTGCAGAATCTGCTCTTTGCGATTACTTCTTTTTGTCGCAGGCATGACCATTCCTTTCTTATAATTTATTACTTGCGCTGTTGGGAGTCAGACAAGCCATTTTTTGTGCAAATGAGTGGCTTATGTTAATGTTTTATTCAGTTTCTTTCCAGCATTTTTACAAACGCTTGGCAAGCTCAGTCATCACGCTCATGGCCAAATCTTTTTTACTTCCCATTGCTAAATCTAGCTGCTCATTGTGCCAGAAAAGTGTTAAAGCATTATGATCAGAATTAAAGCCAAGACCTTCTTTTGATACATCATTTGCGCAGATCATATCGAGATTTTTGTTCTTTAATTTACCTTGAGCATAGCTTGCAACATCTTGAGTTTCTGCCGCAAAGCCAACGGTATAAGGGCGATTTTCGTTCAGTGCAGCGACGTTAGCGATGACGTCTGGGTTCTTAACTAAAGTGAGGGTCAGCTCATCGCCTTGCTTTTTCATCTTTTGCTCATGAATTGCAGCTGCACGGTAATCAGCCACTGCAGCACAGCCGATAAATGCATCTGATTGCACGGCTAGCTTCATTGAGGCAGCGAGTAATTGCTCAGCACTTTCTATATTAGTGAGCAGGGCATTAGCAGGTGCTTTAATTGTCACGGGACCTGAAATCAGGTTTACCTTTGCACCTAGCGCAAGCGCAGCCTCTGCAAGGGCATAGCCCATTTTGCCAGAGCTGTGATTAGAGATATAGCGAACTGGGTCAAGGGCTTCTCGGGTTGGTCCTGCAGTAATCGTGATGGTTTTGCCTGCAAGTAATGGCTCTACTTCAGGTTGTGTACAAAGCGCGACTAACTCATGAGGCTCTAACATGCGCCCTGCGCCTACATCACCACAGGCTTGCTCGCCTTTACCTGGGCCCCAAATAGCCACGCCACGTTCGCTAAGTGTGGCAAGATTTGCTTGTGTAGCAGGGTGGGCATACATTTGTTGGTTCATTGCAGGTGCAACCGCCACTTTTGCTGGGGTGGCGAGTAGTAGGGTCGTGAGTAAGTCATCCGCAATACCCATCGCCATTTTCGCTAAAATATTGCTGGTTGCAGGGGCAACTAAAATAAGGTCTGCCCATTTGGCAAATTCGATATGACCCATTGCGGCTTCTGCTGCGGGGTCGAGTAATGAATCAGAAACAATCTCACCGCTAACCGCTTGCATAGTTAAAGGAGTAATAAAGTGTTTTGCTGAGTCGGTCATGACGACTTTTACTTCACAGCCTTGATCTTTTAAACGGCGAACAAGTTCTGCACATTTATAGGCTGCAATACCACCACTCATACCTAGCAGGATTTTTTTATTTACTGATTTTGTCATTACGTGAAATTTAACCTTTGTCGATATGGGCTAACGATAGCAAATCTTTACCGATAGCATGAAGTTTTCTTTTTTACTGACAGGCAAAAACTGGATTTTATAGTACAGTTTAATAAATGGAATAGTTGTTTTAAGGATGAAGCAATGCCATTAACCGATTTACCTTTATCAGCAAGGCCGCGGGAAAAGTTACTTGCCCAAGGTGCCAAAGCACTCTCAGATGCAGAGCTACTAGCGATATTTTTACGTACCGGTGTGCCGGGTATGAATGCCATTGAGCTGGCGGAGCATCTACTCAATATTAACAGCACGTTGCACGACTTATTTAATGCATCTGAGCAAGAGTTTTGCGCTCAAAAGGGTTTAGGATCTGCTAAATATGTACAGCTTCAAGCGGTACTTGAACTAAGCCGGCGCTATATGCTTGAGCAATGTAAGCGCGAAGCATTATTTAATTCACCGCAAGCTGTGTATGACTATTTAACTATTCAGTTGCGTGGCTTACAGCAAGAGGTATTTATGGTGCTGTACTTAGATAGTCAAAACCAGCTAATTAAAGACGAAGTACTTTTTTACGGCACTATAAATGCCGCTTCTGTATATCCACGCGAAGTGGTTAAAGCAGCACTTCGTAATAATGCTGCGGCACTGATACTTGCTCATAATCACCCAAGTGGAGTTGCTGAGCCTAGTCAGGCTGATAAATTGATCACCACTAAATTGCAGCAAGCTTTAGCCTTAATCGATATAAATGTGCTGGATCACATCATTGTGGGTGGTGAAAATTGTGTGTCGTTTGCCGAAAGGGGGCTTATATAAAGCCTGATAGCTTAGAGAGTGTGTTAAAAATGAGCAGTTTAGGCTGATTTTAGAAATTAGTTTAATTTAAATGCAGTTTTTACTTTCCCTAAGGGCTTTCGATCATTATAATTAGCCGCTATCAAATTTACACATGAGCTGATTGGATAAGATCTGTTACTTGATCTTTGCCTGTATAAGCTGTATAAAGAGCGCCCTTCGATTTATCCCGGGGCACAAATACTGGCCTAAGGGAAAATTAAGCTCGAGCGAAGTTATTGGAGATATATAGACATGTCTAAAGTATGTCAAGTTACAGGTAAGCGTCCAGCGGTTGGTAACCACCGTTCACACGCGAGAAACGCGACTAAACGTCGTTTCCTACCTAACCTACAAACTCACCGTTTTTGGGTTGAAAGTGAAAAACGTTTTGTAACACTACGCACTACTACTAAAGGTATGCGTATTATCGATAAAAAAGGCATCGACGCGGTTCTTACAGAAATCCGTGCTCGTGGCGAAAAAGTTTAAGGAACTGAATCATGCGCGATAAGATCCGTTTAGTTTCAACTGCTGGTACTGGTTTTTTCTACACTACCGACAAGAACAAGCGTAACATGCCTGAAAAAATGGAAATCAAAAAATACGATCCTAAAGCTCGTAAACACGTGATTTTCAAAGAAGCTAAAATCAAGTAATTTTAGTTTTCAGAATTTCAAAAACCCAGCCTCGGCTGGGTTTTTTGTTTTTAGCGTTTAGAAATTTTTATTAGAGCAGAATATCTAGTTTGGTTTGCTGTTTTATCTTGCTTAATTATCAATCTAAGCGTAAAATGCGCGCTCATTTCGGCTTATTAAATTTAATTCCTTGCCTTAAACCGACTGGCCGAAACGGTAGAAGGCTCTATTAACCGTAAGGAATATCCATGCGTCATTACGAAATCGTATTCATGGTTCACCCTGATCAGAGTGAGCAAGTACCTGGTATGATCGAACGTTATACTGGTTCTATCACTGAAGCTGGTGGTACTATCCACCGTCTTGAAGACTGGGGCCGTCGTCAATTGGCTTACCCAATCGACAAGCTTCACAAAGCTCATTATGTTCTTATGAACGTTGAAGCACCTACTGAAGTAATCAGCGAGCTAGAAACTACTTTCCGCTACAACGATGCAGTGCTTCGTAACTTAGTTATGCGTACTAAAGACGCTGTAACTGAAGCATCTCCTCTTGCGAAAGAAGAGAAGAAAGAAGCACCAGCTGCTTAATCGTTTTGAGTTCAAGCATGGCGCTTGCAGTTGAGACAAAAAGATGAGCCAACCGCTTAATCCTTATATGAATCAGCTGACACTATCTGGGGTTGTTTGTAAAACCCCAAAATATAGTCAAAGCCCTGCTGGTATACCGCATTGTATTTTTGTTCTTGAACATAAATCGATGCAAGTTGAAGCAGACCTTAACCGTAATAGTTATGTCAGGCTTCAAGTTGTTGCCAGCGGCACGCCAATGCAACAACAGACTCAACAATTGCACGTTGGGCAACAAGTGCAAGTGACGGGGTTTTTAAACCGTCACGAAGGCCGAAACGGCTTAAGCCAATTGGTCTTGCATGCTCAACATATAGAAAGAATTTTTTGAGGAATTTTACTCATGGCACGTTATTTCAGACGTCGTAAGTTCTGCCGCTTTAAAGCGGAAGGCGTACAACAAATCGATTATAAAGATCTAGCTACTCTTAGAAACTATGTTACAGAAAGTGGCAAAATCGTACCTAGCCGTATCACAGGTACTAGCGCTAAATATCAGCGTCAGCTAGCAACTGCTATCAAGCGTGCTCGCTACTTAGCCCTTCTTCCATACACTGACTTACATAAGTAAGCAGCGGATTAACAGTTTTTAAAAGGTGTAGAGACATGCAAGTTATTCTACTAGACAAGATCGCAAACCTAGGTGGCCTAGGTGACCAGGTTGTAGTTAAATCTGGCTTCGCACGTAACTTCCTTTTCCCACAAGGTAAGGCAGTTCCTGCAACTAAAGCTAACATCGAAACTTTCGAAGCACGTCGTGCTGATTTAGAAGCTAAGATCGCTGAAGATCTAGCTGCTGCTCAAGCTCGCGCTGACAAGTTAGAAGCATTAGCTGAAGTTACACTAGTTTCTAAAGCTGGTGACGAAGGCAAGTTATTCGGTTCTATCGGTACTCGCGACATCGCTGAAGCTATTTCAGCTGTTGGCGTTGAAGTTGCTAAATCAGAAGTTCGTTTACCTCTAGGTACTATCCGTGAGACTGGCGAATTTGACGTAGCAATCGCAGTACACTCAGACGTATCGGCTACTATCAAAGTAATCGTTATCGCTGAAGCTTAATAGCAATATTAAGTAAAAAAAGCCGCGCTTATGTGCGGCTTTTTTGTGCCTGAAATTTATGAATTGTAGCGTTTTGTACCACTATGAGTTCATCGATACTCATTCAATAGTATTGGTTTCTAAATTTAAAACACATAAATACCAATCCTATAATCTTACCTATTTTACAAACAGACGTTCTTTTTTCTTAATTTTATTTTTCTTATTAGTATAATCGAATGAGTAAAAGTAAATTGGTTAAAATTGACACTGACAACGCTGTCATTTATATTGTGCTGGTTAAAAAGTATTAAGGGGTTGAGGTTGAAAAGTGCATTAGTACCACATGGAATGGGTAAACAAACAGGCTTTACATTAGTAGAAATTCTTATCGTGATCGCTATTTTAGGGATTCTGTATAGCGTAGCACTGCCTGCATACACTGAGCACATGCAACGTAGTCGCCGTGCTGATATTCAACAAGAGTTACTGCAATACAGCGCCAGCCTCGAACGTATTTATTCACGAAATGGCGGCTACCCAAATGCATTTGCAACTCAAAATACTGACTATTACACCTTTACTTACACAGCAACAGATAAAGTATCAGGTGCTGTAAGCGATTTTAAAAATCGTGGCTACAGTTTAAAAGCCGCTCCTAAATCGGGCTCGGCGCAAGCAAGTGATCGCTGTGGAGACTTAACCGTTAAACATGATGGTAGTTACAGCGCTTCATTTACTGATTGCTGGGAGTAACACATTTGCGTCGAATTGCAGGGTTTACCTTAATTGAGTTAATGGTTGTGCTGAGTGTTATCGGCATTATGGCAGCTGTGGCTTTTCCGTCTTTTAGCCAACAAATCTTGCAAGATCGCGTCGTAACTACTGCAAATCAGTTAAATAGTGCTTATAAATTTGCACGTAGTGAGGCGGTCAAGCGCGACAAACCTATCAATCTGGTTGTTAATAATAGTAGCTGGCAAGTGACCCTCAACGAGGGGGGCGTAGACACGGTTTTAAAAGAATTTTCGGTCACTAAAAGCGGAGTTACTGTCAACTTAGTCGCATTAGCCATTAGTGCCAGTGGCGAAGTTGATAAACAAGCTGAAATTTTAGTGAAAGATGAACACACAAATACCACAGATTACGTGATGTGTGTGCTTAAAAGTGGCCAAAACTGGTTAGTAGAAAATTCACAGCGAGGATGTGCATGAATAAGCAGGCAGGCTTTTCATTATTAGAAGTGATGATTTCAGTGGTGATCGCTGGCATCGCATTATTAGGCTTGGCGGCAGCGCAGCTAAAATCGCTGCAATATGCAACTAATAGCTTTAATTACACCGTGTCACTCATTCAAGGTCAAAACACCATTGAGCGTTTGTGGCCGCGCATTTGTGAAATTCAAAAAACCAATACCGCACTTTTCCAAGATGCGACGTTTAGAGCTTCGCTCGCGCCGCAAGTGAGTGATTATCAACTGACCATCCCGGCTACTTACAGTGATGATATGCAAATTAATGTGGCTTGGGTTGATAAGCGCATGACAGACAATGCAGAAAATCAAATTAGCCTAAATGCCAGTTTTCCTGATTTAACGGCGGTATGTTCATGAATAAACGCGTTCAGGGTTTTACCTTAGTTGAACTGATGGTGGCATTGGCAGCCGGGGCTTTTTTATTAGCGGGAGTGAGCTTGTCGTACTCAGCGATTAAAAGCACGATTGAGGTGAGTAAAGAGCTGGAAAACGCGCAAGAAGTGATCCGTTATACCAGCAAAGTATTCAACCGCAGCATTAAGCAAACACAACTAACACCGACCATCAGTGCAGATAAAAGCACGATTACCATTACTCAACCTAGCGGGGTGATTGCTTGTGATGGCTCTGCAACAACAGCGCAGGTGGTTGAGGTCTATAGCTTAAATGGCAGTAACTTAATGTGTTCACTTGATGGTGCTGCCTCAGAGCGGTTACTCACAGGTATCGAAACGCTGAGTTTTAGTATCGCTGGTGAACTTGTCACTGTGAGTGTGAAGCCAAATGACTTACCTACGCAGTTTGGTAATGGTATTAACATTGATATTGCCTTAATCAATGCAATATTAGTCAAAGCATACGGAGCTGGCGGTGTCTAACAAGCAAGGTGGTTTTACCCTAATAACAGTGTTGATCTTGACCAGTATGGCCAGCATCGTGGTGCTAAGTTCGCTGCGTGAAAACATTGTTCAAGAGCGCTTAAGTGGTAACTTTCAAAAGAAATTAAACAGTCGCTTAATGGCTGAAAAAGGTGTGTTTGAACAAGCTAAGTTATTACAACAAACCTTGAATGAGGAAGGTGTAT
This sequence comes from Pseudoalteromonas sp. T1lg122, assembly GCF_002964825.1. Lineage (NCBI taxonomy): Bacteria > Pseudomonadati > Pseudomonadota > Gammaproteobacteria > Alteromonadales > Pseudoalteromonadaceae > Pseudoalteromonas > Pseudoalteromonas sp. T1lg122. The sequence goes on along the minus strand of NZ_PQCG01000033.1, from coordinate 35,963 downwards.
TAGCGGTTGAAGATTTGATCAGTAAAACCAGTAATGCATCGGGCTCAGGTGTGATTGCTGATGATGCCATTTTTAATGCCAGTTTAAGTAAGAATGCTGCTGGTGAGCTTGAAATTGCAAGCCTTGGTCAACGATTTGATGGTGATGCACAAAGTAATTTAGTCGCCCGTTTTGCTGTACAAGGCGCGAAAGGCAGCTCGATTTTCACTAATGCGATGGTGGGCTGTAAAGGGGTTAATCTGTCGGGGAGTGGTAGTATCGATAGCTACGATTCTAGCAAAGGCACGTACGAAGAAACTAAGTCGAATGATGGTGATGTTTCAACGATTGCTGGCGATTCAGACGTGGTGCTATCAGGTCATTCACCGATTAAGGGTGATGTAAAAGCGACCGGGGTTATCTACTTAAATGGTTCATCACCAATTATTGGTAATATCCATTCAAATACCGGTGTTTATATCTCTCCTGGCAGCGGTTTACGTGTAGACGGTAATGTCTATACCCGAGGTTATTATACCCATCGTGGCGGCACAGTTTCTGGTGTGGTGCGAGCCAATGGGGATGCGAAAATGCAGTGGTCAACATTCATTACGAATAGCCAAGGCGAAGCGCTGGATATAATGTATGGTGGCTCTGGTGATTTTAAAGATACCTACAATAATCAACAAGATGGTGTGCACTACAGTGATAGTAAGTTTAATGTAAACCCGAATGTTGAACCGATTACCGTTGCTGACCCAGCTGCCCCCGATTATGACCCTACAAACCCAGATACCAGTTGCGACCCGTTAATTTTGCCAGAGAAAATGACAGACATCACAGACCAAGTGAGCAGTTATAGTTCTGTTTCGATTGGTCCTACGCAACAATTTAAACTTAATACTGAAAAGGGCTTTTTTAGTAGCGGTGGTAGCCAAGTAATTTTGCCAAGCCTTGCCGATGTTTTCTTGTTTAACTCTAAAGCGCAAAACCAAGCCAATGGCAGTAACAGTAAAGAGTATATTTTTGCACTTGATAGACTCAAGATGACCAGTGACGGCAAAATGGAGGTCTCTGGTGGTGATGTTATTTTACTGATTGATGGCGACTTTTCGATGGAAGGGGATACCAGCCTAACAATTAAAAAAGACAGTAGCTTAACGGTGTTATTAACCGGAAAAGTTAATATTGGCGCAGGCGCAAAAGTTATTACTGAGCAAGAAGGCTTAACCACCAGTGGTCATCCGTCGTTATCATTCTACTCATCATTTAATGGTGTGAATGGGGTGCAGTTTAGTGGTGCTGCGAATTTATATGCAGCTATTTATGCACCTCTGACAACGGTGAAACTATCGGGCAGTGGTGAGCTGTTTGGTAGCGTACGTGGCTCAACAATTACCGCAACAGGGGGCAGTGGTGCTCATTATGATGCGGGTTTACTACAAGTACAAAATGGCGGCACGCCTGCTTCTTCGGCACGTATCGTATTTTTAGGTTGGAGCTACAAAACTGCAGAAACAACTGAAGAAGAAAGCGACGCATCCCCTGCCGAATAACGCAAATCCCCAAATAAAATTGTGTAAGCTCAATTATTTGTAGCTTACACAAAAAAAATTAATTTCATTTAAACCTTTTGAATCCCTCCTTACGTCTAATACACTAAATTCACAACAATAATCATAAAGGACAACATCCAGGATGTTGATAGATGCAGAACAAGCGTTCGCCCAGCAAAGTGAGCATGCCTTGATAGAGCGCGTAAAAAGCGGTGATCAAGCAGCCTATGCAACACTTTATGAGTTGCATGTGAAGCGGGTTTATAGCCTTTGTTTGCGATTACTTGCAGACAAAGAGCACGCCGAAGATGCAACACAAGAAGTGTTTGTACAGTTGTGGCACAAAATCGCGAACTTTGATGGACGCTCACAATTTTCGACTTGGTTACACAGTGTTACCAGCAATATTGCGATTAGCTACATTCGCAAACATAAAAGCTGGTTTCAAAAAGTAGTGAGTTTTGAACAAAGCGGTATGGATGAGCAAAGCGCAGCAGATTGTGACGGCTTTAACGGCCTCGATAAATTAGTACTGAGACTACCTGAGCGAGCACGTATGGTGTTTGTGCTCCATGCCATTGAAGGTTATCGCCATGAAGAGATAGCAAGCATGCTTGATATGGCGGTCGGTTCTAGTAAATCGCAATTTCACCGTGCAAGGCAGTTATTAAAAGAGTGGTATGAAAATGAGTAAGCCAGAATTTGAACAATTTTTAAATGACTCGCTTAACCAGCAGCAAGATATTAGCCCTGATAAAGATCTTTGGCCGGGGATTGAGCGAGCAATTGCAACAGGGCAAACACAGCAAGCTGATAAGCCAACGCATGGTTGGAATAAACTCGCAGCTATCGCCGCTTGTTGTATAGCAGCACTTTTGACCGTACAGCTTTTTGTTGGCCAAGGCGAGTCAAACAGTATGATGGCAATGAGCGATTATTTTACCAAGCAAAAGCAAGGTTTGTTGGTGCAGTATCAAAATCAACCTGCGTTAACCGATAACTGGCAGCAACAACTAAAAGAGTTAGAAGAAGCCGAAAGTGCCATTAAGCAAGCACTTGAGAATGAACCTGAAAACCCGGCTTTATTACAAATGCTATCGCAGATTTATCAGCAACAACTGGACTTAATTAACAAGGTGCATGCACCGAAGTGGCAAACGATTTAGGAGTGACAATTATGAAATTACTAGCCTTAACTTTAGGATTACTGCCACTGATGGCAATGGCAGGACAAACCATTAATGAACAAATTGATGTACCTGCAAATAAACGCATTTTTATTGAAAACCAACGTGGTGATGTACGCATTGAAGGGTGGGATAAACCACAACTTAAAATCGAAGGTGAGCTTGACGATAAAGCACAAGGCTATCGTTTAGAGGTTGAAGGCAGCCGTGTTGAATTTATCGTAAAAATGCCGCGTAACTTAGGTGGCTGGAATAGCGGTGATGGCTCTCGCTTAACCATTTATATGCCAAAAAGCAGTGAGCTTGAATTTGCTGGGGTGAATGTCACGGTTAGTGCCAAAGAGCTTGAGGCGGGCGCAGAGATCGATACCGTTAACGGTGATATCACAGTGCAAAATATTAGCGGCAACATGAGTTTTGAAACGGTCAATGGTGATGTGAATGCCCACGACCTGAACGGTGATATTCGCTTTGAAACAGTCATGGTGAAATTAACGATAAAAACTCGCAAGGTGCTTTACGTTTTACCGCGGTGAATGGAGACATTAAGTCAAAGACCAAAGCGCAAGATGTGCGTCTTGAAAACGTAAACGGTGATATCGACTTTGCTTTTGATGCAATTAAAAAACTGCGTATTAATACCGTTAACGGTGAAGCTGAAGTTCACATCAGTAAGCTGCTTGAAGATGCTAATATTCGTTTTGAATCAGTCAGTGGTGACGCCGAGTTTTACTTCCCAGCTGATGTATCGGCAAAGTTTGAAATTGAAGCTCATGCTAACGGCAAAATCGTTAATGAGCTAAGTGATGACAAAGCAACGAAGGCGAAATACGGCCCATCTAGCGACTTAGAATTTAGTATTAACGGTGGCGATGCTGATATCGAAATGGATACCATTAGCGGACGCATTGAACTTCGTAAACAGAAATAACGATTACAGTTCACTCAATTACAATATTTCACTCAATTACAATAAAGCGGGAAGACTTCCCGCTTATACCAATCGTGTTAAGTTGTTGGTCTTAAATAGCGACAGATAAATGAAGTGATAACAAGGCAGAAATTTTGACATGTAGTTACTCTACTTTAGACATTTCTAACGCAGTTAGCGCTTTATTTAGCACGCTAGAATGACCAAATATTTAAGTCGATTGGTATTAACTATTTGCACAGCCTTAGCAAGTCGATAGAATAGAGCCATTCAATTTAAGTTTTGTGAAGTTATGGCCAAACCAGATAAGCAAGTCGACACGTTAAAAGTTCCTCCCCATTCAATTGAAGCTGAGCAATCTGTTTTAGGTGGTTTAATGCTTGATAATCAAGCGTTTGACCGTGTTGCTGAGTTAGTGGTTGCACAGGATTTTTATACCCGCACCCACAAGCTAATTTTTGAAGCAATGGTGAGCCTTGCTGAAAGTGGCGATCCAATCGATTTGATCACTATTTCTGAGAGCTTAGAGAAAAACAATCAGTTAAGTAGTGTTGGTGGCTTTGCTTACCTTGCTGAAATTGCCAAGAACACGCCAAGTGCGGCGAACATTGATGCTTACGCGAATATCGTACGAGAGCGTGCTGTTATTCGTGAAATGATTGGTGTTGCGAACGAAATTGCAGAAGCGGGTTTTAGCCCAGAAGGGCGTACCAGCCATGACCTGCTCGACTTTGCCGAAAGTAAAGTATTCAAAATTGCTGAGCAGCGCAGTAAAAGCACTGAAGGTCCGCAAAGCTTACATAGTATCTTAGAAAAAACCGTTGATAAGATTGAAGAGCTTTACCAGTCGCCGCAAGATGGTGTGACCGGCGTAAGTACGGGTTATACCGATCTGGATAAAATGACGGCGGGTATGCAGCCTTCTGACCTTATCATTGTGGCGGCACGTCCATCGATGGGTAAAACGACCTTTGCGATGAACTTAGCCGAACACGCTGCGATGACCCAAGATAAGCCTGTACTCATTTACTCACTAGAGATGCCTTCAGAGCAAATCATGATGAGGATGCTGGCATCACTAGGTCGTATTAACCAAACTAAGGTGCGTACCGGTCAGCTTGATGATGATGATTGGGCACGTCTGTCGTCAACCATGGGCTTGTTGATGGAAAAAGGTAAAATGTATGTGGATGATGCATCAGGCCTAACACCAACGGATGTACGCTCGCGTGCACGTCGTATTGCCCGCGACCATGGCGGTATTAGTATGATCATGGTTGACTACTTGCAGTTAATGCGTGTACCAAGCTTATCAGATAACCGTACCTTAGAGATTGCTGAAATATCTCGTTCATTAAAAGCACTGGCAAAAGAGCTGCAGTGTCCGGTTATTGCACTATCGCAGCTTAACCGTACCCTAGAGCAACGTGCTGATAAACGCCCAATCAACTCCGACTTACGTGAATCAGGCTCAATCGAGCAGGATGCCGACTTAATCATGTTTATTTACCGTGATGAAGTGTATAACGAAGACAGTACAGAAAAAGGCGTGGCCGAAATCATCATCGGTAAACAGCGTAACGGTCCAATCGGTAAAGTACGCTTAACGTTCCAAGGTCAATTCTCGCGTTTTGATAACTACGCGGGCCCAGCGATAGACGACGAATACTAATGCGCTTAGCCATTGCCGAAATCAACCTACAAGCACTCGCTCATAATTTAGCGCAAGTGAAACGCTTTGCGCCTGGTTGTAAAGTTATGGCGGTGCTAAAAGCCAACGCCTATGGCCATGGCTTAGTAAAAATTGCCCAATACTTAAATGATGCCGACGCTTTTGCGGTTGCACGTATTGACGAAGCATTAGCACTGCGTGCTGGCGGACTGACAAAACCGATTGTGTTGCTTGAAGGCTTTTTTCATCAAGACGATTTACCGATCTTGCTTGCCAATAACTTTCAAACCATTATTCACGATGAAAATCAGCTGACAACGCTTGAAAACACAAGCCTTGATGCACCAATTGCATGCTGGTTAAAAGTGAATACGGGTATGCATCGACTGGGTATTGCTCCTTCGCAATTCGAGTCTTTCTACAATCGCTTAAAAGCAAGCCCAAATGCGCGTGATGACATTAAGTTAATGACGCATTTCTCGTGCGCCGACGACATCAATGATGAAAAGACAGCCCAGCAAATAGCCTTATTTGACTCACTAGCGAGTGACAAGACAGAGCAACATTGCCTTGCAAACTCTGCTGGCATTATTGCCTGGCCAAAAGGTCATGGTGAGTGGGTGCGCCCAGGATTGATGCTGTATGGTGTATCGCCTATGCTCAACGGTGTTGGTCAACAACATGGCTTAGAACCTGTTATGCGTTTAAAAACGCGTGTTATCGCAATACGCGATGTCGATGCTGAACAGTGTGTTGGCTATGGTGGGCGTTGGCATAGCGATAAACCGACTAAGCTTGCAGTGGTTGCGATGGGCTATGGGGATGGTTATCCACGCCATGCCGAGCAGGGCACACCTGTGGTTATCAAATCACAACGCTATGGTATTGTTGGCAGTGTAGCGATGGATATGATCACGGTGGATATTGGTGATAACCGCGACAACATCAAGGTTGGTGACGAGGTGATCATGTGGGGGCCAGAGCTTCCCGTTGAAGAGATTGCCCAGTGCGCAACAACCATTCCGTACGAGTTACTGTGTAATATCACCCCACGCGTAAGTTACGAGTATCAAGAGTAACTTTGTTACTCTTTAATAAAATACACGTCACTGAATCCCATTCGTGCGAATTCTTGATCACGAAAGTTACGTACTGCCGCAGAGCCTTTTGAAGTCATTTCGACTTGCTGTTCCATCTTTAAATAATTCGTTAAATCAATGCCTTCAGCCGCTGCGATTGCATGGTACATATCGCGGTATTTATCTTTTGCAAAATTGATTTCGCGAGGCTGGTTTTTAAATTTGTAAGTGATGCGGCGTGCCATAATGAATCCTCAATGTTTATCGGGGCTGATTTTACACTAAAAAATAGTCATAGCCATGACTTGTTAGTACAAGCGGGTTACAATGCAATACTTTTCAAAGACTCGGTAACTCATAATGAAACTTTCAGTAGAGATCAGTAAGTACCCACTACATCAAGACTACATTCCGTTTATCAAGGGCTTTATTGACCGTGTAAACAGTTACGAAGGGCTTAAAGTGATCACCAATACCTTATCTACTCAGATTTTTGGTGACTATGATTTAGTGATGTCTGTACTTAATACTGAAATCAAACGTTCTTATGAAGAGTTTGGTAAAGCTATTTTTGTCTGTAAATTCTTACATGGTGACTTGTCGCCTAGCGAAGACTAAACCCTAAAGTAGCGCGTGTTATGGAATTTTTGAGCGAAACCTTCTCAGGCTTTACTGCCATGTCGCATTGGGAATATATTGCCGTTGCCTTATCGATGGCGTATTTATTGTTAGCGATTAAAGAAAGCTTATGGTGTTGGCCTGCCGCGTTTGTGAGCACCTTTATTTATACCGTAATGTACTGGAATGGCGCACTGTTGATGGAGTCGCTCCTTAATTTTTACTACATGTATATGGCGGTATATGGTTGGGTGGTTTGGCGCAGGGGAATGAACAATAAAGATCATCTGCCCATTATTTCATGGTCGTTAAAGCGTCATGCGGTGATTTTGCTTGCCACCTCACTGGCCTCAGTTGCCATTGGATTTGTGATGACCAATTACACTCACGCCGATTTTGCTTATTTAGATAGTTTTACCACCTGTTTTGCAGTGGTGACAACCTACCTTGTTGCCAAGAAGGTGCTGGAAAACTGGTTGTACTGGATTGTAATTGATGCAGCTTCTATGTATCTATACTTTGAAAAAGGGTATTACCCAACCTTAGTACTTTTCGTGTTTTACACCATTATGGCCGCGTGGGGCTTTAAAACTTGGTATGAAGAATACGAGCAGCATCAGGCTAAGCCGCTTGCACAGCTATAGATGAAGACAGAGCAACAAATTCACGCGCTCTTTACGCGCTTCAACTCACGTTTAGTTATTACTTCAATCAGCCCGCTGGTTGAGGGGCTAAGCAATGATAACTACCTAGTTAAAACAGCAAGCCAAGATTTTCTGGTTAAGCACTATCGCGACCACTGGCCGGCGATAGGCCTTGCAGCGCAAGCGCATTTTGCAAAGCAAAGCTGCTGCCCAGCCCCACTTTGGTTAGAGCAAGCAACCGATACGGCTATTTTCGAATACGTGGCAGGCAGTATTGCCAGCGGTGATTTTTGTAGTAGCTTATTGCCCGACTTAGTTAATTTACATCGTTATCCTGTGTTAACCGAGCCGATGGATATTGCCTACGAAATTAACTACTACCAGCAAACAGCGCGTTATCAGCAACATGCTGAGCTAATTAAGCAGTCTCTGGCTTATATTGCTTCAGCGCCTAAAGACATGGGTTTTTGTCATAATGATTTAGTGAAAGAAAATATCATTGTGAATGAGACGGGTATGTTTTTAATCGACTTTGAATATGCCAAAAGTAACGATGTTTACTTCGACTTAGCTGCGCTGGTGGTGAGCTTTGCGTTAAATGATGAGCAGCAACTAGTGTTGCTTGAACGCTATCAAGCATTAGTGTGCGAACATCACGAATTTAACTTATCAGTTGAAAAGCTCGCAGCGTTTCATGCGCTGTTTTTACTTTTATGTATTTGTTGGTACGAACAACGTGGTGCAATGGATAAAGTGGCGCCACTGCTTACACAGCTTAACCACTTTATAGAAAAAGTTAAAAATTAAAGACCGCCAATTCGTTCGGCAAGTTCTTTATATTTTTTTACGTCTTCTGGATCAAACAAAGGCTCACCTTTGTCATCTTGTGATTTCGAGATCAGTAAATGTTCGCGAGCGAGTCGTTTTACGCGTTCGACTTTTACACCTAAAAACTCCGCGACTTGCTCTGTAGACATTAAACTCATGATCAAATTCCCCTTACATGGCAATGACTGCCACCTTGTTATTAATTTTATTAAGTATACGTTAATACATTGGTTCTGCACTAATGTGAAGCATTTTAATGCAAATTGCTGAATTTGTGCGCATATAAAGGCCTCGACGCTAGCATTTAGTGCAAGATGCCATTATCATTGCCGGGTTGTCATGCTGATATCGCGAGTCAGTATTGATGACGACAAATGTGCTCTCGTGGTGAAATGGATATCACGTGGCCCTCCGGAGGCTAAGTTGCAGGTTCGATCCCTGCCGAGAGCGCCATTTGCTCTTCACGTTAATATCTTCTAAGCTCGATTTATTCCTTTAGCAATCTCAAAAAGCCAATGACTTATCAACCCATCGCCTGTGGTGACTACGATAAATACGAATTATGGTGCATGCATAACTCCTTTTTACGCATTTCCTTAGACTCTGGTGAACAGTTAGAAGGTAAGGCAGAGACCTTGAAGATACTGAACCCCGATGGTGAGCACCTGATTTTGGCAACAAAAAAAGGCGAACATGCCGTCCGCCTTGATTTAATTAAAAAGGTTGTCGAGTTATAGCCACTTCTTATTTTTAAAGTAAATGCCAATCCCAACGGTGAGCACCACCAAGAAAATAATAAATAAGCTAAATGCGTAAGGGCTTTCAGTGCCCGGAATACCGCCTACGTTTACACCTAGTAAGCCAGTTAAAAAGCCAAGTGGTAAAAACAGTGCAGCAACCACCGACATCACATACATGCGCTGGTTTAGTTGCTCAGACACTTGGCTAGTAATCGCTTGTTGAATAATTTGCGCGCGTTCAATTGAGCTATCTAGCTCTTCTAAGTAACGGATCAACATATTGGTTGTTTCGTTTAGGCGTGCTTTATCGTCTTCATCTAACCACTTATATTTATTGTTTAATAAAGTGATAAGGGCTTCTTTCTGTGGTCTTAAATAACGTTTTAATGCGATTGTTTGGCGGCGAATTTGCGCTAATGATTGATGATCAAAGCCTTTGTTTGGCTCGTCAATTTCATCTTCAAAACCATCGAGTGTGTCATCTAAACTGTCGATAACAGCTTGCATACGTGAGGTTAGGTTTTGTGCCAATTGGCATACTAATTCAGAGATTGAGCAAGGACCATTGCTGCCATCAAATGATTCAACAACATCCTGCACGGATAGCAAACGGCGCTTACGTGTTGTGATCAGAATGTTTTCATTGATGAATAAACGCAACGAGACCATGTCTTCAGGGCTTTGTGCTGGATTTAGGTTTACACCTCGTAAAAACAGCATGTTACCATTAGTGACCTTGGTCAGACGCGGACGTGTTTCATCGGCAATCAGAGATTCAAGCTCGTAATCAGTTAATAAGTTACTTTGCTCAAGCCATGCAACGGCTTCAGCTTGGCTGTAATCCATGTGCACCCAAAGTTTACCGTGCTCAGGTTGCCAATTTTGCAGCTCAGTACTATTTTCTATAGCACGTGCGCCGCCTTGTTCGTCTAAAATTAAGACATGAAGTAACCCATTGATCATATTGAACTCTCGTTTTACAAATAGTGCGATATAGTTGATTATAGTTTAGCCTACGTCAATTAAATCGATTTATCGAGGGGATAAATTATTTTCGTTGGTGTTTCTAGCTCTGTAGCGTATAAGACACTTTTTTAAAGAGGGCACATTAATGAGCGCAAAAATTATTGTTGGCTGGCGAGAATGGCTTGGCCTGCCTGAACTGGGAATAGAAAAAATCAAAGCAAAAGTTGATACTGGGGCAAGAACTTCATGCATTCATGCTTTTGACATTGAGGAATTTTCAGAAAATGGCGAAACATGGGTGAAATTTACTACCCATCCTCTGCAAGAAGATGTAGAAACAACGGTAGAGTGCCGTGCCAAAGTGGTTGAGCGTAAATACGTGACCAGTTCAAGCGGTCAGCGTGAACTTCGCTACTTTATCGAAACAAAATTAGTCGCAGGTGACCAAAGCTGGCCTGTAAGGGTAACTTTAAGTAACCGTTCAACAATGAAGTTTAGAATGTTGTTAGGGCGTACAGCAATGGAAAATCGCATAGTCGTTGACCCGGCTTTATCTCATTTATTATAGGAAAAAGACTTTCACACGTTGCTACGTGTGTGAGTTTATCAGTTAAGGTTTTTAACTATGAAACTTGGTATTTTATCTCGCAACCAAAATTTATATTCAACACGTCGCTTAATCGAAGCTGCAGAGCAACGTGGCCACGAAGTGAAAGTAATTGATGCACTTCGTTGTTATATGAACATCAACTCAGAGCAACCAGAAATTCACTACCGCGGTGAAAATTTAAAAGATTTTGATGCCATCGTACCGCGCATCGGTTCGTCGGTGACTTTCTATGGCTGTGCGGTTTTACGTCAGTTTGAAATGATGGGTGTATTCCCAGTGAATGAATCGGTCGCTATTAGCCGCTCTCGTGACAAGTTACGTTCATTACAATTATTGTCACGTAAAGGCGTAGGTATGCCAGTGACAGGCTTTGCGAGTAAGCCTGATGACGTTAAAGACTTATTAAGCATGGTAGGCGGCACGCCAGTCGTTATTAAACTACTTGAAGGTACGCAAGGTATCGGTGTGGTATTAGCGGAAACACGTAAAGCAGCAGAAAGCGTAATTGAAGCGTTTATGGGTTTAAAAGCGAATATCATGGTGCAAGAGTACATCAAAGAAGCCGGTGGTGCAGACATTCGTTGTTTCGTTTTAGGTGACAAAGTAATTGCTGCTATGAAGCGTCAAGCGCAAGAAGGTGAATTCCGCTCTAACTTACACCGTGGTGGTAGCGCGACGTTGGTTCGTATTACTCCTGAAGAAAGAAGAACGGCGGTTGCAGCTGCTAAAGCAATGGGCTTAAACGTGGCAGGTGTTGATTTACTTCGCTCTGCACGTGGTCCATTGGTGATGGAAGTTAACTCATCACCAGGCCTAGAAGGTATTGAAGTGGCAACTGGTAAAGATATTGCTGGCATGATCGTTGAGTTTATTGAAAAAACAGCGGCATCAAAAAGAACAGCAACGCGTGGTAAAGGCTAGGCCTTTTGGTATAAGCGCTCTATTAAAAGGAACAGTGCGTGGCTAAGGTTAAGAAAAATACATCGTTTTCAATTTTAGGTGATACGGTGGGAGTTGGTGAACGTAAGACATTTGCGATTGAAGCTGCCAAGCTTTATACCCACTCGCCGTTGAATATTCCTATTGAAGTGGTAAATGGTGTGCAGCAAGGACCTGTATTAATGGTGTGTGCTGCAATTCATGGTGACGAGCTCAATGGTGTTGAGGTTGTTAGGCAATTGCTGGCTAAAATCGAGCCAGAGCAATTGCGCGGTACTATTATTGCGGTGCCGATTGTGAATGTGTTTGGTTTTATTCATAAGTCACGCTACTTACCTGACCGACGTGATATGAACCGTAGTTTTCCGGGTTCAACCCGTGGTTCATTAGCTGGGCGTATGGCCAATGCCTTTTTCTCGCAAGTTGCAGTGCATTGTACGCACATTATTGATTTACACACTGGTGCAATTCACCGTACGAACTTGCCGCAAATTCGTGCTAATTTGAGCGACCCTGCAACAGCAGCCATGGCGAAAGCGTTTGGTACTCCAGCGGTGATTGATGCGTCACTTCGTAATGGTTCATTACGCAGTGAAGCGGCTAACTTAGGTATTCCAGTGATTACTTATGAAGCGGGTGAAGCGCTTCGCTTTGACCCAATTGCGATTGCTGCAGGTGTGCAAGGTGTTGATTATGTCATGCGTCATTTAAAAATGGTGCGTGGTAAGCGCGCTAAGAAACTGCCAGAGCCAGTGATTGCAAGCTCGACGAGCTGGATACGTGCCGAAGTTGACGGCATTGTTCGTGCACAAGTATCACTGGGTGAGCGAGTGATGAAAGGGCAGGTTTTAGCGTATATTAGCAGCCCGCTTGGCGATGCTGAGCTTGAACTACTCGCGCCGCGCAGTGGTATTGTGATTGGTCAACAAACCATGCCGCTTGTAAACGAGGGGGATGCTGTATTCCATCTTGCTTACTTTGCTCATGCAAATAGTATTGTAGAGCAGCAACTTGAAAACTTTATTGATGAAATAAGCGATATTGAAGACGAGTTAAAAACCGCAGATTTAAATAACTAGTACCATCTTGTGTTATTAAAAAAGCCAAACTATCTGTTTGGCTTTTTTGTATCCGCTCCTCCTGATCTATTACTTGACCTTAGAGTAAGTACAAGGTTTATAGTTCTTTTACTTACTTAATAGTTGTCGATTAACGAACAGATCAAAGATGAAAATATTTCTATTTTACACAGGTTTATTAACGCTTGTTATTTCACTTACGCACGGCTTTTTTACAGAGCAAAGTGTTGTTCACATTGTGTTATTTCACCCTTTAGTCATTTTATTTAGTTTTATATTAATCGCCTATGGGAGCAGAAAAAAACACCCTTTTAACTGCTCTTTGCGTTAATTTTAAGCGGCTATTTTTTTGGACCTAAAATGCGCTTTATGGTTGGCGCTTTAGTCGCTGTTGGTGGGTTCTTTAACACCATTACAGGGCGGGTAACAAAGATGTTGTTTGGGTAAATGACCTTGTGGCCATCAACATGCTCAAGCACGACGTTCATCAAGCCCATTTCTATAATGCGGCCTTCTAAGAAGTTTGCACCGTCAATTACTCTCACCCAAAAACCAACGCGACAATCGTTTTGAATAAACATTAGCAAGAAGGCTGTTAGGTTACTTAGCAACGACCAAGCAGCAAAAAGCGCGACACCCAGCATAGCAAAAATGGACGATCCAAGTACTAATAATCCTCGTAGCTCAATACCCCAAAAAACCAGCACTAAACACAGCATAACAATGGCAAGAATGATATTGAGTAACAGCTCAGCGCGGTATTCACGATGTGGATCCGCTTTGCCTTTAATTGCTTTTAACAGCAGTTTTTTGGTGGTTTTACGAAGCAGCGGGTAAAGCAAAATCGCGATAATAGTCACGATTAAGTGGTATTGCTCGTTAAAGAATTCGACGAAGTCCAAAAGGGTTCCTAAGTTAATATTTTATGTTTTGATTTTAGCTTTTTAGCTTAACAATAACACCACTTTAAAAGGTATTTTTAACCGTTACTAGCCATTGCACTGAGTCTATGTCGTCATCTTGTTTATTAATGGGTGCGGCAATATCTAGGTGAATAACCGTACCGGCATTGGCGCGGCTTGGCGCTAAGCGAAGGCCTACACCCACATTTTGTAGTACGTTACCATTGGCGCCATTATCTTTGTCGTTATACCAAGCTCTACCAATATCATAAAACGCGGCCCCACCGACTTTAAACAATTGCAGTAAGTCATATTCCCAGTAGTAGCGTTTCTCTAAAGTCACTAAAAAGCTACGGTCGCCTACTTGATAGTCAAGCGGGTAACCACGTAGACCATTCTCACCACCAATAGTGAGTTGTTTATCAGCAGTGAGATTTTCAGCATACTCAAGACGTACTTTAGCGTACCAGCTTTGTCTTAGTGTGGTATTGAGATAATACTGTAGCTGTGTGCTGGCAAATAGGTTTTCGACATCATCGATTTCTTCATTCCAGTAGCCATCAAGGTCTGCCTTAAAGCGCCATAACTGGTTATCCCCCGAGTAATGTGCTTTTGATAAAGATAACGAATAAATAGTACGGCTGGCATCGTCACTAAAATCTTTGCTTGAATAACCGAGTAAGGCATGGATATTCCAACCCAGGTTTAAATCTTCTGTACGGTAGATGCTATCAAAGTTTCTGACTTTAACGTAATGATCCTCAAACCACTGGCCACTAACATAAGGGTAACTTAGCGTTCTATCTTCAGCGATGGGGAAGCGCGTAAATGGTGTCTCTTTAAAGGTTTCTTCGCGGTTTTCGATGCCAAGCTTAATACGCTGGGTCCAATTATTACCAAGTTGTGATGAGTGACCAAAGTAAGCACGGTTTAATAAGGTTTTTTGCTCAAACTCGCTAACTACATCGCCGCGATAGTAAAGTGATTCTCGGCGCTGATCTGAGTAACTCGTTGCGCCATAACTGTAGGGCGTATCAATCGAGAAAAATGGGTAGCTCACATCAATATAATGACGTTTGCCATCGTCGTTGTCTGAATATTCTAAGCGGCCTTGATAGCGGCTAGAGAATATATGCGGGTCATCATACACAAACAGGTAACCTGTGCGGTCTGCATCTCGAGTACGGGTAAACGATACCCGTTTACCCCAGCCTAAAAAGTTAGATTCTCGAAAGCCAATGCTCGACTCATTCTTACCACCACTGCGGCTAAAGCTTATTTCAGGTAATAAAGTCCACAAATCGCGCGTAATGACTTTTACATGTACGTTGCCGTCACAATCAAGCTTTGCGTTGATACGCGCATCATATAAGTAGCCTTGTTTACGCAGTAATCGCTCTGACTCTAGCAATTTACGTGGATTGTAAACATCACCTTCTTCGAACAATAAAACGCTGTGTATTACCTCTGGTTCAGTGGTCATATGAGCGCGATTGGCAAAGCGGAATAAAAAATTATTTTCTTCTTCAAGCTCAGTGTTAAATACGTTCAGCTGTTCAAGTTCAATAGAGGCTATTTTGCGATTATTAGCGGCATCGGGTAGGGGATTATCGGCATCGAGCTGTCGGCGTAGGTTATTATCTTGTGATTTAAGCGTACGTTGGTTTTGACAATAATTACTATCGTCAGTAAACAACTGCTCTGCATGAACATTAGCTGCCATGCAGACTGGCAACAATGTTATTAACCTTGCAACAAAGTGCGACTGCTTAAATCCCATTTACACCCTTAGTTGAGTATGTCCTATGCAACTACTACATACTAAGCGTGGAAGAAAGTCTAGCTTATTATTGTAATTGCGCGACCAAATATTGTTGAAGTTGCGGTAATGCAGCACTGGCTTCGATGCCCTCAGCATTAATCCAAATACTTTCACTGTAATGTTCAAAGTTTAGATTAAAACTATGATCTGTAAAGTGAAAGCGTAATTGGTGGCGATCAGCACCGGCATCAAAGTCGGCCGTAGTTATGGCTGGAGCGTGTAAGAAAAGCGTCGCCCAAAGCTCAAAGTCTTCGTCGTGTGGAAGCTCGCTTGGTATAACAAGGATGATCGCATGTTCGGCATCATATTTGAGTTCAGTCATAGCAGTCCTAATTAGCGGCTAAGTAGTCGCGAATGGCGTTTAAAAACGGCGCGCCGTACTTGTTAAGTTTGGTAAAGCCAACACCCGACACTTTTAAAAACTCACTGTCGTTGGTTGGCATGAGCTGCGCCATTTCAGCAAGGGTTTTATCATTGAATACCACATAAGGTGGTACATCATCGGCATCGGCCAGTTCTTTACGTAAGGCACGTAATTTCGCAAACAGCTTTTTATCGTAATTAAACTGAGCGAGTTTATCTTGGTAAACGTGCTTAGCTTGTAAGCGAGGCTCAGCAAGCTGCAGTGCATATTCACTTTTAAGTACCGCTCGGGCGGCTTCGGTTAAGCGTAATGATGAACCTTGGGTAATATCTTGGCTCAATAATCCTTGATGGATAAGCTGCCTTAAAATACTTAGCCAGAATTCCACACTGTGCTCTTTACCTATGCCATAGGTGCTGAGCTGGTGGTGATTGTTATCACGAATACGGCTCGTGTTTGCGCCGCGCAGTAACTCAACAATATAACCAATCCCAAAACGTTGCTCAGCACGATACACACACGACAAGGCTTGTTGTGCGACAAGCGTGCCATCAAAGCTGGTGGGTGGGTTTAAGCAAATATCACAGTTACCACAGGTTTCGCGCTTATATTCACTAAAATAATTGAGCAAGATTTGTCTGCGGCATGTTTGTGCTTCGGCGAAGCTTGCCATGGCATTAAAGCGCTGTTCTTCAACACGACGACGTTGCTCGTCTTCAATGTCTTCAAAAAAGCGGCGTACGCGGCCTATGTCTGCTGGATCAAAATACATAATCGCTTCAGCTGCCAAGCCATCACGACCAGCACGGCCGGTTTCTTGGTAATAGGCTTCGATACTTTTTGGAATATCGTAATGCACCACAAAACGTACGTTTGGTTTATTAATTCCCATGCCAAAGGCCACAGTCGCAACCACAATTTGAATATCGTCACGGGCAAAGCCTGTTTGCACAAACTGTCGTTGTTCATTACTCATACCCGCATGGTAGGCGGCAGCATTGAACCCTGCGTCAGCAAGTTTTTCAGCGACATCATCAACCCGTTTACGGCTGGTGCAATAGATAATACCACTTTGATTTTGCTGTTCTTTTAAATAACGAAGTAGCTGCACCATAGGTTTAAATTTTTCTTCGATGGTGTAACGAATGTTCGGTCTATCGAAGCTGCCAGTGTGCACGTAAGGATGGTTAAGCTGTAGCTGCTCAATTATATCGTAACGAGTTGCTTTATCTGCTGTTGCTGTGAGTGCCATCATAGGCACATGCATAAAGCGTTGCTTTAACTCGTTGAGTCGACAGTAATGTGGCCTAAAGTCATGACCCCAATGCGACACACAGTGGGCTTCATCAATCGCAAAAAGTGCGAGCTTAAGGTGGCTCAAGCGCTCTAAAAATTCGTGTTGCAGTACTTTTTCTGGTGCTACATATAACAGCTTTATTTGCCCATAATGCAATTGCTGATAGACAGCTTGTTGCTCTTCAAAAGGCAGGCTGTTATTGATGTACGCCGCTTGTACACCGAGTGCTCTTAGTTGAGCAACTTGGTCTTGCATTAAAGAAATAAGCGGCGAGATAACCACAGTTACACCATCGAGGATCAAAGCGGGTACTTGATAGCATAATGATTTGCCTCCACCGGTTGGTAGAAGAACAAGCGAGTCTTGTCCGTCTAGCGCAGCGGCTATAATCGCTTCTTGGCCATCACGAAAATCCTTGTAACCAAACACTTGTTTGAGTACAGCTTGTGGTGATCGAATGGGTGTGTTGGACGTTGCGGTATTGGTATTCATCGCCGAACATTTTAGTGGTTTTTTATAGCGATGTCTTTAGCAATATACACAAACGACCTCAAGATGCAGAATTCAGCGTTTCACAGGTGCTTAATATCAAGGCGTTAGTTTGCAACAATGGCAGTCCCTTTTAAGAAGTAAATACATGGGTTTATTTAGCGGGTTTTGGTTGCGTCACTGCAGAGGGGGCGTAAAATAGCGTTTTTAAACTATAAAGCCAAACTTATGCCTACCAACATTGAGCAGCGAAAAGGCGTTATTTTCGCGTGTTTAGCCTTTTTTATGTGGGGTCTTGCACCCATCTACTTTAAGCTTTTACAGCAGATATCTGCGTTTGAAATCTTAATGCACCGTGTTATTTGGTCGGTGTTATTTTTACTTCTTATTATTGCTGCTCGTCATCAATGGCAACGTATTCGAGTCGTGCTTGGGCAACCCAAATTGTTACTGATGCTGGTGATCACAGCAAGCTTACTCGGCTTTAATTGGGGCTTATTTATTTGGGCAGTGAACAATAATCACATGCTCGATGCTAGTTTAGGGTATTACATCAACCCACTACTAAACGTGTTACTTGGTATGTTGTTTTTAGGTGAGCGACTGCGTAAATGGCAAGGCGTTGCGGTTGGTCTAGCGCTTTGTGGTGTGTTGCTACAGCTAGTGAGCTTTGGTTCATTCCCTGTGGTTGCTTTCTCATTAGCAGGATCGTTTGCTATTTATGGGTTACTACGTAAAAAGTTACCAATCGAATCATTGCCAGGGTTATTGCTTGAAGCACTTATTTTATTGCCCGTTGCGCTTATTTACTGGTGGTTGATGGCACCTTCTGCAAGCTCTGATCTAACCGCGAATGATTGGCATATTAACGTGTTACTCATTAGTGCTGGTGTGGTGACGACCTTACCGCTGTTATGTTTTACCGGTGCAGCAAAACGCCTTCAGTACAGTACATTAGGCTTTTTTCAGTACATTGGCCCAAGCTTAATGTTTATGCTTGCGGTGGCGTTTTACGGTGAGGTATTTGATGCTGAGCGTGTTGTTACGTTTGCGTGTATTTGGAGTGCTTTGGCATTATTCAGTTGGGATTCGTACCGTCAAAGTCGTAAGCAACGCAAAGCGAAATTAGAGGCGGTAACTAAGCCTGTATAGGCTTAGTTTACTAATTTGTTTCGACCTGACTCTTTTGCTTGATAAAGCTTTAAATCGGCCTGTTTTATTAGTTCATCTAAACTGTAAACAGGCCCATTATGAAAACCAATCGACAACGTAAACTTAATACGGTCTTTACTGAACTCAGGGCTGTGTTTTTCAACAAATAAGCGGAATTTTTCTAAACGCTGCAACGATTCATTGGCGTCTTGATCAGCAAAATACACGGCAAATTCTTCACCGCCAAAGCGGCCTACTAAGTTTTCTTCAAAATACTTTGCCATACATTGCGATAAGCCTTTAAGCACTTCATCACCGGCATCATGACCATAGTTATCATTAATCGATTTAAAGTAGTCAATATCAATCATGGCTAGCGAAACTGAGGTATTTGCCAATTTAGCGGCTTTTAACTGGCTGTTTGCTTCACCAAAGAAATAGCGGCGGTTGGGAAGTTTGGTAAGGTAATCCGTGTTAGCTTGTAAACGAATAGTCTTGATGTTTTCAAGCATGTCGACGTTTTGGCTAAGCCGACAATAAAACTCTTCATTGTTAAATGGCTTTCGAAGGTAATCGTCTGCGCCTGATTTTAAAAAACGTGTTGAAAGGTGCAAGGTATCGTAAGCCGAAATACCAATCACTGCTTTTTCATCGTTTGAGTATAAACGGCGAATTTCGACACACAGCTCATCACCATTCATATTTGGCATTTCATTGTCAGTGATGATCACCGAAATTTTGGGGTTTTCTGCTAGAACTTTTAAAGCATCAATACCATCAACGGCTTCGAGAGTTTGGTATTTGTGCCGAGTTAATAAGTTACATATATGATGGCGTGTTGCCGCTGAATCATCGACGACCAATACCAATATTTGCTCGTTACGAGGTAAGCGAGCGAGTTGCTTTTCTAAATATTGATAGGCTTGTTTATTTTCTTTGGTGATGTAGTCAATGATGGGGTGTTTTTCAACGATGTTGCGCGTTGTTTCGTCAAGGTTACCGGTCATTACGATGGTAGGAATGTCAGCTGCAATCGTGCAGGGCACTGCTTCACCGGTTGGTGCATCAGGAAGAATAAAGTCAACCACGGCGCAAAAATAGCTGTGCTTGCTAATTAGCTCTTTTGCTTCTGCTAAAGAACCTGCGATATCAGCTTCATAGCCAACTTTTTGCGCGATATGTTTTTGCACTCGCGCAATGGTTGGCGTATCTTCAATTATTAATATTCTTCGAGTCACAACGTGCCTTGTAATAACTTATTGGCGAAACAAAAGTTATTACCAGTTTTAACCCTAAAAGGGTAAAAAAGCAAATCGTTATAGGCTGTCTGACTCAGAATAATATTCAACACTTTGTGGTGTTGGGCTCGCGATACGTGAGCGTCCAAATAACGTGTGAAACTTGGTTTTACAGGTTGTTTGTTTTAGGTATTTGATCCAAGCTCGCTCTACTGCGTTTGTTGCTTCAAGGTTACCAGTAACAACTTGCACAAATTGAGTTTGAAATTCATTTTGTGGTTCTAGGGTTTTGTTGTATAAACCCTTTAATACAACACCATGCTGTTCGAGAATGTCGGCTTCTAGCAAAGTGAAGTGACCACTACGACCAAAACCGCGTGGGAAGTTTTGATCATCATAAAATTGACGTTGGCTTGCAAATGCCTGACGAAGTGATGAAATGTCATTGCTCATGGCTTTATCCTCATGCCCTATTTTCTTGCAGGAGTATGGATCAAGTTGCCGATTTTATTAAACAAGTTATTTTTATCGTAAGGGTAAAAAATGGATATCGATTTATTGAAGACTTTTGTCGAAGTGGTCCGTACTCGCCATTTCGGTAAAGCAGCTGAAAATTTATATATTACACAGTCTGCGGTGAGTTTTCGGATCCGACAATTAGAGCAAGGTTTAGGCGTTAACTTATTTATTCGTCAGCGTAACAACATTCAGTTAACGGCACCGGGTGAGCGACTTCTGCCGCACGCACAAATGATCATAACCGGTATGCAGCGGGCAAAAGTCGATGTAGCTCTTGCTGATAACATGCATAAGCAAATCAGTTTAGCAGGTACACCTAATATTTGGGATGCTTTTTTACAGTTTGGGATCACAAATATTGTTTCTGCTATGCCGGGTGTCTCTTTGGTCGCAGAAGTAAAAGCCCAACAAGAAAGCACCCGCTTATTATTGGAGCGTACATTAGACTTAGCGGTGCTATTCGATCCACCTAAAGTAGACGAATTAGTTGTTGAGCGAATTTGTGAGTTACCTATTATTCCGGTGAGTGCATTCGAAACAGCTAACAGTGATAACTTTTTTGATAATCAATATGTCTATGTTGATTGGGGCACATCATTTTCACTTTGGCATGCGCGTGAATTCAACGGCCACGCACCGCCTTATTTCAGAACCAGTACGGGTCGTATTGCGCTTGATTTAATTTTGAAGTGTGGCGGCAGTGCGTTCATTCCTCAGTTATTAGTAGAAGAGCAACTCAAAGCGGGTGACCTCTATCATGTTAAAGATGTAGCACATACCTCGCGAGACGTGTTTGTAGCGTACCACAGAGATAACGAACAAACGCCTTTATTAGAGAAGTTAGTAACGCTATTAACCGAACTGCAAATAAAAGCTTAAATTAAATTTAAACTAGCTTTCATAAAAATTTAATGCGGGAACAGTTAGTTACGTTTTTATTTCAAAATTAATTACAATTTATGAAGGTAAATTGACGTTTTTATTTCAATTGTCATCTTTCTGTCATTTTTCGCTGTCACACTGCGCGCATTGAAACACAACATGTGTTTTTTGTTGCGATTATTGAGGAAACGACATGAAATTTGCAAAGTCTAGCTTATTCCTAGCTTTATTTGGTGGTTTATCTTTTTCTGCATTAGCTGATGTAGATGTATATGGTAAAGCAAACGTGACTGTTCAATCATCAGATGATGGCGAAGGGTCTTTCACTGAAATTAAAAGCAATAACTCACGTTTTGGCTTAAAAGGTTCAGAAAAAATTTCTGAAGGCTTAGAAGCGGTTTATAAATTTGAGTTTGGTGTTGACGTATCTGACGCTGATTCAAAAGGCGACAACGAAGACAACATCACTGCACGTAACCAATATGTTGGTGTTAAAGGCAGCTTTGGTCAAGTTGTTATCGGTCGTAACGATACAGCTATGAAGCAATCTCAAGGTAAAGTTGATTTATTCAATGACCTTGAAGCGGATATCAAAAATGGTTTCAAAGGTGAAAACCGTTTAGGTAACACAATTTCTTATGCTTCTAACGATTTTAGCGGCTTCAAAGTACTAGCGACTTACGTAGCTGAAGACTCAGTTGATGCAGACAACGGTTACTCTGTAGCTGTAACTTACGGTGATGCTGGTCTTAAGAAAAGCAACATCTACGCATCAGTAGCAGCTGATAGCGAAGTTAAAGGCTACGACATTGTTCGTGCAACCGTACAAGGTAAACTAGGTGACTTTAAACTAGGCGCTATGTACCAAACACAAGAGAAAGTAGATGGTAGCGCAGAGGCCGATGGTTACTTAGTAAATGCTGCTTACCAAATGAATAGCAATACTTTCAAAGTACAGTATCAAGTAATCGACTTTGATGAAGGCGATAAGAAAACGGCTATTTCTGCAGGTGTTGACCACAAGCTTAGCAAAAACACTAAAGTATTTGGTTTCTACTCAACGTTTGATACAGACAATCAAGTTGACCAAGATTACCTAGGTGTTGGTATTGAATACAAGTTCTAATCCAACCCTTGGATAACTCCCTAACTTGTCAGCCCAGCTAATTAGCTGGGCTTTTTTATTTCTCTAAAAATAAATTTATACAGCAGATCGCGCGTTGAGTAGTGGTTATGCTTGTGCGTAGTCTGATTTGCCAGCAAGCCAGCGCTGAATCAGTTTATCGGTAAGCGCTGGGTAGTCGTTCAATATTTTGAAGGCAATGGGTCTGACATGATTCAGTGTTTGTTTGTCGCGGTTTAGGTCGGCGATTTTAAATTCAGCCAAGCCTGTTTGTTTGGTGCCAAGTACTTCACCAGGGCCACGAATTTCAAGATCTCGCTCAGCAATCACAAAACCATCATTACTTTCACGCAGCACAGCTAAACGTTTTTGCGCTGTGGCTGACAGTGGCGCGTGATAGAGTAAAACACAATGTGATGCCGTTGCCCCACGACCAACACGGCCGCGCAGCTGGTGTAGTTGAGCAAGCCCTAATCGTTCAGGGTTTTCAATGATAATAAGGCTGGCATTGGGCACATCAACACCCACTTCAATCACGGTGGTGGCAACGAGTACATGAATATTACCCGCTTTAAACTCACTCATAATGGCTTGTTTTTCTGCAGCTTTCATCCGGCCATGCACTAAGCCAACGTTTAGCTCTGGCAGTGCTGCTTTTAATTGCTCAGCGCTATCCTCGGCGGCTTGGCATTGCAGTACTTCAGATTCATCAATCAAGGTGCAAACCCAATACACTTGACGGCCTTGCTCAGTGCACGCTGTTCTCACACGTTGAATGATTTCGTCTCGACGTGCATCAGGAATAGCCACCGTTGTGATAGGCGTTCTACCGGGTGGTAACTCGTCAATCACTGAGGTTTCTAAATCTGCATAGGCTGTCATTGCCAAGGTTCGCGGAATAGGGGTTGCCGTCATCACTAATTGGTGCGGGTAACAGTCACCAAAGCGGCCTTTTTCACGCAGTGATAAGCGCTGATGAACACCAAAGCGATGTTGTTCATCAATTATAATTAAAACGAGATTGTTAAACTCAACCTGCTCTTGGAATAACGCATGGGTGCCAACAATCATTTGTGCTTCCCCAGAGGCAATTTTCTCTAGGGTTGCAGTACGCTCTTTGCCTTTACTTTTGCCACCTAACCAAGCAACTTCAATACCTAGTTGATTAAACCACTGGCTAAAGTTGATGCCATGCTGCTCTGATAAAATTTCAGTCGGTGCCATTAGCGCTACTTGGTAACCTTCGCTTATTGCGGTGAGCGCACTGAGTGCTGCAACTAAGGTTTTACCCGAGCCAACATCGCCTTGTACTAAGCGCATCATCGGAAACGGGTGTTGTAAGTCGCCTTTGATTTCAGCCACCACACGACTTTGCGCGTTGGTTGGGCTAAAGGCTAAATTAGCTAAAAACTGTTGCTCAAGTTGGTTATGAGGCTTTAAAGCAACCGCTTTTACGGTTTGCCCTTTTTGACGTAGCTTTAAAAGGCTTAAGTTCTGTGCGAGCAACTCTTCAAACACTAACCGTTGCTGGGCAGGATGTATACCTTGCTCAAGCGCGGTTAAATCAACATCGTTGTGTGGGCGATGTAAGGTCATGAGTGCGTCGGCTAAACGCATTCCGGTTGGCTGAAACTGCTCTGGCAGTAATTCTTCTACAGGGTATTTAGTTAACAGTGCAAGTGCTTGATCACTCAGTGCACGAATAGATAACTGTTTTAGCCCTTCAGTAACAGGATACACAGGCGTCAGCGTGGTATTAGTTGGTTGCTCAGACGGGGTATCCGATAAACTGTATTCCGGATGTGTCATTTCAAAGCCAACACGACCCCTGCGGATCTCACCAAAGCAGCGAATGATTTTACCTGCACTCAAGGCATTTTTTTGAGCCGCACTAAAGTTAAAAAACCTCAGCGTTAATCTGCCTGTACCATCATTTACTTGGCAAACCAGCATACGCCTTTTACCAAAGGTGATTTGGCTGGTTTCTATGGTGGCTTCAACACTAACATGGCTATGCGGTTGAAGTTCACAGATTGGGTGAATACGGGTGCGGTCTTCATAGCGGTGAGGCAAATGAAACAGCATGTCTTGCACCGTGTGAATATTTAGCTTAGCAAGACGCTCGGCCATTTTCGGGCCGACGCCTTTTAATTCTGTGATTGGATATAACGCTAAGCTAGGATGACTCAAAGGTGACTCAAATTGTTAATTAGTAGACTGTTTTTTCAGTTTACTTGCACTCGTTAGTGGCTTCAAGCGGTTGCGTGTGTTTTAAAATGTTCCAGAACGTTTCATCAGCAACAATTTCACCATTTTCATCAAGCTCAGGGTATGGCAACTCTTTTTCACGACACTGCTCGGCAATAATTGGATGACACCCTTCGAACAAGATGCGGTGTTTTATTTTCGCATCGAGCATATCGCGGTTATATAAGCCTGCAGCTTCACGTTGGCGCTGCGCTTCAAATAGAATAAGCGCTGCGGCGACGGATACATTCAGAGATTGCACCATTCCTTGCATCGGGATGATGATGTTTTTATCTGCATGGGCAAGGGCGCGCGGCGAAATCCCGTCTTTTTCTTGACCGACAATAACAGCCGTTGGTTTGGTGTAGTCGATTTCGCGAAAGTCGACAGCGTCATCACTGAGGTGAGTTGCTAAAACTTGTACCTCAGGGTTTTGCGCACGCATCATGGCAACGGCATCATCAATATTGCGATGTAAGTGAGTTTCGAGCCAGTTTTTACTGCCGCCAGAGGTATTGTTGGTTAACCATTTTTGGTTTTCAGGCCATACAGCATGAACGTGATGGCAGCCTGTTGCGTCAGCTGTGCGGGCAATGGCTGATAAATTATGATGTTTATGTACATCTTCTAAACAAACCGTTAGGTCCGTTTGGCGGCGATCTAACACGCGCTTAACACGCTCAAAGCGAGTTGTATCCATAGTTGTGTGCTCGTTGACGGATTCTAATTGGTGCAGATTATACCCTACGGAACAACGGCACGGCTAATTGGGTTTTGTAGTGAGATCAGCGTTTCTGTTGATTGAATAGCCTCGATAGCTTGAATCTTGTTAATTAAAACGTCTTGTAGATGATCTATTGAACGAGCCATCACTTTGATAAATATGCTGTAATTACCCGTGGTGTAATAGGCTTCCACGACTTCTTCTAGCTCTTTTAGGTGTAGCAAGGTCTGCGGGTAATCACGGGCATTATTGAGATTAATACCGATAAAACAACAGACATCATAACCAAGCTGCTTTGCATTAATACTGACTTGGGTACCTGTAATAATTCCCGCCTGTTTCATTTTTTCGACTCTGACATGAATGGTACCCGCACTCACTGCAAAGCGTTTAGCCAGTTCTGCATACGCAGTACGTGCATTTTCCATTAAAGCGTTAAGGATGTTTTTATCGAGATTATCGATTTGATAATTTTCCATGCTATTTTTTCTTGTTAATTGATGAATCGATAATTTTTATAGCATTATTTTTATGGAAATTTCAATGTTAAGTTCTTTTTATTGATGGTTATTGAAAATTACCTTTATTTGGTTGAGGATTGTTTTATCGAGAGAGACCAAGCAGCGGGTTTCTCTAATTTAGCAAGTAACAATAACTGGGAATGAGGCCAATTATTATGAGTTCACACTACCTGCAGCAACAGCAGCAAATTAGTAAAGTAAAACAGTTTTTTTCAAGCCAATTAGAGCAGCAATTAGGGTTAGTCGAAGTACAAGCGCCGATCTTGGCAAAGGTAGGCGATGGCATTCAAGATAACTTAAGCGGGACTGAAAATGCTGTATCGGTAGCAGTGAAAACAATTCCGGGTAGTCAATTTGAAGTGGTTCACTCGTTAGCTAAGTGGAAACGCAAAACCTTAGCGGATTACGATTTTTCGGTAGGTGAGGGGCTCTATACGCATATGAAAGCGCTTCGCCCTGATGAAGAATCTTTAAGCCCAATTCACTCGGTGTATGTTGACCAATGGGATTGGGAAAAAGTAATTTGCGAGAGCACTGAACGCACCTTAGACAAGCTTAAAGATACCGTAACATCACTATATGAGGCGATTAAAGCAACCGAACGCTTTGTAGCGAGTGAGTTTGATTTAACGCCGTTTTTGCCAGAAAAAATCACCTTTGTACACAGTGAACAGTTACGTCAGATGTATCCAGACTTTACTGCGAAACAACGCGAAAAAGCGGTAGCACAAGAATACGGCGCGGTATTTTTAATTGGCATTGGCGGCGCGCTTGCCGATGGTAAAATTCATGACGTACGAGCGCCTGATTATGACGATTGGTCAACACAAACCTGTAGCAAATTTGCAGGTTTAAACGGTGATATTTTAGTCTGGAACCCAGTGCTTGAAGATGCCTTTGAAATTTCTTCAATGGGTATTCGTGTAAGCCCAGATGCATTAGCTACACAATTAGCAATTACAGGTGACCAAGCTCGGTTAGAGTTTGATTGGCACAAACAGCTACTTGCGAAGAAGTTTCCGCAAACAATTGGTGGTGGCATTGGTCAATCGCGTCTTGCTATGTTGCTGTTACAAAAACAGCATATCGGGCAAGTACAAGTTGGTGTTTGGCCTGAGCAGCTAAAACAGCAAGTGGAAGGTATTCTTTAATAGATTTAATGACCCTGGTAAAAAGAGGCTATAAGCCTCTTTTTTATTAAGTGGTTTTAAATTCTACTTCAACCTTGTTTTCTTCAAGCTTCACCTTACACGGCGGGTATTGGCGATTAGTGAGTAGCACCTTTTCGAAAATATGAATTTCGACGCCTGAGTGCAGTTTTTTATTAACGACTAATTGCGCATCTTCCAAGAGATCATGCAGATGATGCTCTAAGCTAGAGAGCTTTTTCTCAAGCATTTCAGCTTGCTCACAATAGTGCATTTGTGTAGCGCCGATTTTGGCCAGTAGGAGTTTTTTCTTTTCGGCGTCTTTTACTTGATCTGCTTTTTCGATTGCTTCTTGCAAGGTATCAAGTTGTGAGTCTGTTTGTGCTAATTCTTTTAAACACTGATCCGTTTGCGCGGTTACATCAGCGCCTGAAGCCGCTAAGTTAATTACCATTTTTGCGCCAGATTCATTGCCAATTTCGCCAGCAATGAGCATTTGCGCATCTAAAACCTCACCGCCAAATAGTTTACCCTGAGGGTTATCTTCTTGGCCAACTTGTAAGAGCTTAGTGGCTTTCATAACACAGTGGCTGGCTTGGCGTTCTATCAGAATATTATTCGCTTCAAGATAACAATACTGACCATGTGATAAGTGAATATCGCCTTGGCTGATGATATTACACGACAGTTTTTTATCTTCTTGCTGGTGGCCAATTACGCCTTGTTTTATGGTGATATCACCCACTGCTGATAAATAACCAGATTCAACTGTGCCCATAACCGTAATATCGCCTTTTGCGTGAATACGCATGCCAGGCTCAACATTATGAGTCACAATGACGCTGCCTTCAAAATCTACGTGGCCACTTTTTACGTTTACATCGGCAATGGTAAAAATATCATCAACGCGCATACCATTGGCAATA
This sequence comes from Pseudoalteromonas sp. T1lg122, assembly GCF_002964825.1. Classification (NCBI taxonomy): domain Bacteria; kingdom Pseudomonadati; phylum Pseudomonadota; class Gammaproteobacteria; order Alteromonadales; family Pseudoalteromonadaceae; genus Pseudoalteromonas; species Pseudoalteromonas sp. T1lg122. The sequence continues at coordinate 7,781 of NZ_PQCG01000033.1, read as the reverse complement.
TCAACGGGTACACCAGCAATCACCGAAATAAGTTCTAGCGGGTTGTTTTTAGATATCTCAGTCCCTTCACCGGCCACTAATGTGCTGTTTTCACCCGGTTTAGCAGGTAGTACATCACCAGTAACAGTAAAGCCTTCTTTGCCAGGGGTCGCTGGAATTTGTTTGATAAGTAATACGCCGGGTTCGACACTGGCGAGCTTACCAAAGTCGCGCATATCGGCAGTGCCATCCTCACGCAATTTTGGCTTTTTTAAACGGTCTTTTAAAGTTTCAACCTGTGGTACAAACTTGGAAGGTTGGCCATCAATCGGTAAACGGCCTTTCGCTAGCACGCCTTTAGCAATCTCACCTGCTGGTAACTCGAACTGTTGTTGTAATAACTGCTCTAAGAAAGCCTGCTTGTAGCCTCGCGCTACTCCTGCTTTTATTAGTTCTTTTTTAGCTTCGTCAAGAGTCATGACTTTACCGCCCTCGGCGACAGTCAATTCGCCAGTGGCTAGCATTTTATCATCGCTTAGAGTGACGACTAAGCTGGCATCATGTTTAGAAGCAACAACAAGCATGCGTTCATTAGAATCGCTTTTGAAGAAATTATTGATAGCATCATGATCCACTCTGCATTCACAAAATGGTGATTTTTCTAATGCCTCGATAATAAACGCAGCACTAGGAGGCGAGTTTTCATGAACATCTAATAAAACGTTGCCGTTGTGAGCGAGCTTAAACACGTGGAGATCCTTTTTTACTACATTAGCTAAAGGTTTTACTTATTATAACAACAGAGTGCTAGAGAATTGCTGATGAGTCAAGAATTTCGGATGAGGGAAGTAATAACTTTTTCTAAAAAAGTGCCAGCAACCTGAGGTCGCTGGCAGGGGGGTTAGTTCGTTGAAGGTAGCTCCATGATACCGTCAATTTCAACTTGTACGCCTTTTGGTAATGCACGTACACCAATCGCTGCGCGTGCAGGATAAGGCTGTTTAAAGTACTGGCTCATCACTTCGTTAACGATAGCAAAGTTAGATAAGTCAGTAAGGAAGATGTTTACTTTCACCATGTCTTGAATTTGACCACCGGCAGCTTGGCAAACTGCTGTTAGGTTTTTGAAAACTTGGTGAGTTTGTTCAGTGAAGTCTTCAGAGATCACTTCCATTGTTTCTGGTACAAGTGGAATTTGACCTGATAAATAAACAGCCGTGCCCACTTTAACTGCTTGGCTATACGTACCGATTGCAGCAGGTGCATTATCAGTAGAAATAAAAGATTTGTTCATGATTATCCTTGTTACTTTTTACGATAGACTCTTTGCACATCAGGCATCACACGAATGCGGCGCATAATGTTTGCAACATGAACGCGGTTTTTAACCGTGATGCCTAAATCTATCATGTATAAATTACTTTCTTTTTCGTCAGTCGCTATCTCAACAATGTTTGCTTGGGTTGAGGCAATTACATTTGTCAATTTAGCCAATGCGCCTTGGTGATTGATAATTTCAATACGAAGGGCTGCAATATATTCTTTCTCTGGGTTATCGTCCCACTTAACAACTAAGTATTTCGAACGGTCATTTTCCCAACCACGAATGTTTTTACATTCTTGGCGGTGAACAGTTAGGCCTTTACCTTGGCTGATATAAGCAGTAATAGCATCGCCAGGTACCGGGCGACAGCACTTAGAATAGTTAACCAGCATACCTTCGGTGCCGATAATCGTCGCTTTTGCTTTTTGAGCAAGGTCGTTTAGGTCGTCGGCATCAACTTGCATGAGGCGTTTTGCGATAAGCACACTCATGAGGTTTCCTGAGCCAATTTCGACTAAAAGCTCAAGTACGGTATTCAGTTCATGTTCTTGAAGTACACGGCGAATGTTCTCATCTGGGATATCATCGAGTTTAGTTTCACCTAAAGCAGAATCCAGTAAGCGACGGCCAAGTAACATGGCTTCTTCATGTTGTTGGCTCTTCAGGTAATTACGAATACCTAAACGTGCTTTACCTGTTACAACAAAGTTTAACCAAGTTGCATTTGGGTGTGCCCCAGAGCTGGTAATAATTTCGATGGTTTGCCCTGTATCAAGCGGTTTGCTTAGTGGGTGAGGTTTGCGATTTACGCGTGCACCCACACAGGTATTACCTACATCAGTGTGTACTGCATACGCAAAATCGACAGCCGTTGCGCCCATTGGTAACTCAACAATGCGACCATCTGGGGTGAACACATAAATTTCTTCAGGGAATAGCTCTGTTTTAACGTTTTCAACAAACTCAAATGATGAGCCCGCACTTTGCTGTAATTCAAGTAAGCTTTGCATCCATTGGCGAGCACGTTGTTGTGCTGTATGGCCTGCACTATCACCGGCTTTTTTATACATCCAGTGAGCAGCAACCCCTTTGTCTGCCATGTGATCCATATCGTGGGTACGAATTTGGATTTCCACAGGAATACCATGAGGACCCACTAATGAGGTATGAAGTGATTGATAGCCGTTGGTTTTTGGTACGGCAATATAATCTTTAAAACGTGTTTCGATGGGCTTATAAAGGTTATGTGCGACACCTAATACGCGATAACAGGTATCCATATTATCAACATTGATACGGAACGCGTAGATATCCATCACTTCGTTAAATGACAGCTCTTTATTAAGCATTTTTTTGTAAATGCTATAAAGGTGCTTTTCGCGGCCAGATATGGTCGCTGCAATGCCTGACTCTTCTAAACGCGCTTCAATTTCAGTTTTAATATTGCTGATAATTTCTTTACGATTGCCGCGGGCTTTAATTACTTCAGATCTTAATGCGCGATGACGCATTGGGTATAACGCTTGGAAACCTAAATCTTCTAATTCATTTTTTATATCGTGAATACCAAGGCGGTTTGCAATTGGCGCATAAATCTCTAACGTTTCACGGGCAATACGGCGACGTTTATCAGGGCGAAGGGCGCCTAGAGTACGCATGTTATGAGTACGGTCAGCCAGTTTGATTAAGATCACGCGAATGTCTTGTGTCATCGCCATGATCATTTTACGGTAGTTTTCGGCTTGGAATTCTTTTTTATCTTTAAAGCTAAGTTTATCTAGCTTGCTCACCCCTTCAACAAGCTCGGCAACGGTGTCGCCAAAAATCTCAGCTAAATCTTGTTGGCTGAAGTCAGTATCTTCAATCACATCGTGCATTAATGCAGCCATTAGTGTTTCGTGATCTAAGCGCATACCAGCGAGTATTTGCGTGACTTCGACAGGGTGGGTGATATAGGGCTCGCCACTTGAACGAGTTTGGCCTTCGTGGGCTTCGCGAGCTACCACGTATGCTTTTTGGACCAGCTCAATTTCAGCTGCTGGTAAGTATTCAGATATTTTCTTTTTTAGACCTTCAAAAAGATACAAAGTCACACTCCAATGCGCTAATGAAGTAAATCGGTAACGGTATGAATAGAATATACGATGAAAAGAAGGGCTTGCCAACGGCTAGTGTAGAAATACTAGCCGTATAGCTAAATCAAAGCGGGGAGCTTGATTACTGGTTGCCACCTACGATAGCAGCCACTGCAGCCATTTCTGCTGCTTCTTGATGTTGTTGTTCTTCACGATCGATTAAATCCATAGAAGAGCTATTTACTAACCCTTTCTCAATTTCACGTAAAGCAATAACCGTTGGTTTGTCATTTTCAGCATCAACGAGTGGATCTTTACCACCAACCGCGATTTGGCGGGCACGACGAGCCGCAACTAAAATTAAGTCAAAACGATTACCAATTGCATCTACTGCATCTTCAACAGTTACGCGAGCCATCTTAGCACTCCAAATAAATTCTTAAGCAAAGGCGTAGTTTACTGTACCAAGTTAAATTCGCCAATAGCTTGTGGTTAATTTTTATCTTTTCTTAAAAAAGTATTATTTAAGCAAGTTTTCTAATAACGCCTGATGGCGCACTGCTTGGCTTTGTAACGATAGACGTTTAGCCATTACGATCATTTCGATTTCAGCAAGTGCAGTATCAAAGTCATCGTTCACAACCACATAATCATATTCAATATAGTGTGATGTTTCTGATTGTGCTTTTGCCATTCTTCCCGCGATTACCTCAGCAGAGTCTTGGCCACGGTTATTTAAGCGTGATTCAAGTTCTTCTTTTGATGGTGGAAGAATAAAGATAGTTTCAACATCATCAACTAATTTGCGAATTTGCTGAGCACCTTGCCAATCGATATCTAAAAATACATCAATACCTGCTGCAAGTTGACTTTCGATTGCTTGCTTAGACGTACCATAGTAGTTATCGAAAACTTGCGCCCATTCAAAAAAGTCATTTTTCTCAATTAGCGCTTTGAACTCTTCAACAGAAACAAAGTGATAGTGCACACCGTTTTCTTCACCCGGACGAGGTGAGCGTGTGGTGTGCGAAACCGATACCTTCATATCGCTGTGTTTCTTTAATAAAGCACCAATTAAGCTTGATTTACCAGCCCCTGATGGAGCTGACAAGATAAATAAATTTCCGCGAGTTTGCGCCATGATCTGTCTCTAATAAAAAATAAACAGGCTCGGACTATCGCTAATCCAAGCCTTTAATTAATCTATTGTACTTTATTTCGCTAAAAGTGCTCAAGTTTGCCTGCTTTTAGACTTTTCAAAAACAAAAGACCCAGCAGGTGCTGGGTCTTATAAAAATGCTGTAAATCGCGTTTACTCGATGTTTTGGATCTGTTCGCGCATCTGCTCGATTAACACTTTTAGCTCTACCGCAGCGTTTGTGATGTCACTGTTGATAGACTTTGACGCTAAAGTGTTTGCTTCACGGTTAAACTCTTGCATCATAAAGTCGAGGCGTCGACCACATGCACCGCCTTTAGTTAAGATCTTTTTGGTTTCTTTAACGTGCGACTTTAAGCGATCTAGTTCTTCAGCAACATCTTGTTTTTGCGCAAGGTAAATAAGTTCCTGCTCAAGGCGAGATTCATCGATGTCTGTTTTTAGTTCTTCAAGCTTTTGATTTAGCTTTTCACGTTGCCATTTAGAAATTTCTGGTAGGTGGCTTTCTACAATCGCAACTTGCTCTAAAATTGCATCAAGGCGAGTGGCGATCATTTCTTGTAAGTTTGCGCCTTCATCGCCGCGAGCTTGTTTGAAATCTTCAATGACTTCATCGAAGCCAGCAATTAGCGCTGTATTTACGCTATCCATATCGAGTTCTTCAGCTTCCATAACGCCTGGCCAACGTAAAATATCAACAGGGTTGATGTCGCCTTTACTTTGATTTTGCACCCATTGAGCACTTTTAATTAATTGCTCAGCAAGAGATTCGTTAATGGTTAACTCGCCAACATGAGCTGGGTTTGCTGCAAATTTTAAGAAAACTTCAACTTTACCGCGTTGTAAATGCTTACGTAAACGCTCACGAATAACCGGTTCCATGCCACGGAATTGCTCAGGTGCGCGGATAAAAGTCTCAAGGTAACGTTGGTTAACTGAACGAATTTCCCAAGTGCCAGTGCCCCATTCGCCTTTAATTTCGCGACGCGCATAAGCTGTCATGCTGTGGATCATGGATGATTTCCTAGTGTTATTAAATTTACAAAGTTGACTGATTATACCGAATCAGCTTTTAACCTCTAGCGTAAATTTTCTGAAATGTGCTTTTCTGATGCAGTTAATTATGTAAATGAACATGGCATCTAGCACCACATCGACTTATAATGTGTCAAATTCAGAATTAAGGGGATCGTTAATGCGTCCAAGCGAAAGAACACCTAACCAAATTAGACCGGTTACATTTACACGTAATTACACTATGCATGCTGAAGGGTCAGTATTAGTAGAGTTTGGAAACACTAAAGTTTTGTGTACAGCAACGGTTGAAGCTGGTGTACCACGCTTTATGAAAGGCCAAGGTAAAGGTTGGGTTACGGCTGAATACGGTATGTTACCTCGTTCAACACATACTCGTAATGGCCGTGAAGCATCGCGCGGTAAGCAGGGCGGTCGTACTATGGAAATTCAACGCTTAATCGCACGTGCACTTCGTGCTGCGGTTGACTTAAAAGCGTTAGGAGAAAACACCATCACTATCGATTGTGATGTTATTCAAGCTGATGGCGGTACACGTACAGCATCTATTAGTGGTGCGTGCGTAGCATTAGTTGATGCACTTACTTACATGCGTAGTAAAGGTATGATCAATTCAAACCCACTTAAGCATATGATTGCGGCAATCTCAGTCGGTGTATATAAAGGTCAGCCAATTACAGATCTTGAGTACCTAGAAGATTCTGAAGCAGAAACTGATATGAACGTGATTTTGACTGAAACCGGCAAAATTATCGAAATTCAAGGTACAGCTGAAGGCGAGCCTTTCTCATTTGACGAACTTGATGAGCTACTTACATTAGCTAAGCACTCAATTCGTGAAATTATCGACGTTCAAAAGCAAGCATTAGCATAATAAAGAAGTGGGTTTATTAGTTATGAAAGATTATCAAAAAGAGTTTATTGAATTCGCACTTGAAAAGCAGGTGCTTAAATTTGGTGAGTTTACTTTAAAGTCTGGCCGCACTAGTCCTTACTTCTTCAATGCTGGTTTATTTAATACTGGTCGTGACCTTGCACGTTTAGGTCGCTTTTATGCAGCGGCACTTGAAGATGCAGGTATTGACTACGATGTATTATTTGGTCCTGCTTATAAAGGTATTCCAATCGCAACAACAACAGCGGTTGCTTTAGCTGATCATCACGACAAAGATGTACCTTACTGTTTTAACCGTAAAGAGAAAAAAGCACACGGTGAAGGTGGTACATTAGTAGGTTCTGAACTTAAAGGTAAGATCATGTTAGTTGATGACGTGATCACTGCGGGTACAGCTATTCGTGAGTCGATGGAAATCATTGCGGATAATGGTGCAGACTTAAGTGGTGTTTTAATTGCACTTGATCGCCAAGAGAAAGGTAAAGCTGAGTTATCTGCTATTCAAGAAGTCGAGCGTGACTTTGGCACTAAAGTTATCTCGATTGTAAAACTAGCTGACTTAATTAGTTACCTAGAAGCCAAAGGCACAATGGATGAGCATTTAGCCGCCGTAAAAGCATACCGTGATCAATACGGCATTGCTTAACAATTAATTACGCGAACTTTTTAAAAGCCCAGCTATATTGCTGGGCTTTTTTGTTTTTAGAGTATTGTACTTTTATGGCCTTAAATACGGTTAAAAAGTTACTGAAGCGTTAATAAAGTTTCTCTTTTGTGGTGTTTAGAGTAAAAAGGATACAAAAGGCAGTTTTTTTAAAGTTTTCTCAAAAAAGTGCTTGCGTTAATTCGCCGCATCCCTATAATGCGCATCCACCGACACGGCGGACTGCTTACAGAAAAGCAAAACGACGAGTTGGTTGAGTCAAGTAAGACTGAGTTTTGAAAAAATAAACTTTTCTCAAAATTAAGTGTTGACAAAAATAACGGCTTGCGTAGAATGCACAGCCCTTGAGGCGCGAAAGTGAATCAAATGTTCTTTAACAATATAAAGCAATCATCTGTGTGGGCACTCGTACAGATTGAGTTCTAACAGCGAAGCTTAGTTTACTAAGTGGAGCAAATGCTCTATATATCCGGGCTTATCCGTACAAATACAACGCCCAGTTTGCTCGACCAGTAACAGGTATGACTTTAACTCAAAAGGTATTCCCTTTGATTTATACTTACTCATCCCACCAACAAAACGAGCTAGTAACTTAGGTTGTTTTGAATCCTTTACGCTTTGGCATCGCTTTTTAAAACTTGTATAGTTAG
>NZ_PQCG01000007.1:712757-850453 GCF_002964825.1 Pseudoalteromonas sp. T1lg122 | reverse complement strand
TAGTGAAACGAAACAGCGCCGATGATAGTGTGGCATTTGCCATGTGAAAGTAGGACATCGCCAGGCTCCAAATTAGAGAAAGCCCGATTCGAAAGAGTCGGGCTTTTTTGCGTTTAGAGCTATCAGCTTTCAGCCGTCAGACGTCAGCTGAAATACAGAGATATCAGAGGTCAGATATTAGATGTTAGTTGAACTGCGGGGTTGTTTTGTACAGAGTCACCCTCAGCAACAAACCCCGTAGGAGGCACTTCAGTGCCGAATTCAGACCAGAACAAACACATTCACGGCTAAAGCCATTCCTACAAGTACACTTTGCCTAGAACCTAGAACCTAGAACCTAGAACCTAGAACCTAGAACCTAGAACCAGAGGAAGACGCAGCACAAAACAACCCCACCGCGCGGCTGATCGCTGACGGCTGAAAGCTGATAGCTCTGTGTTGGGTTTCGCTTCGCTCTACCCAACCTACACCAGAACTTAAAACTTTACTCTTTCAACTTTCCCCTCGCTAACTCCCAACTTGTAACTCACGAAGTTGCTCATCTGCCGTTCATTAAATTAACTTTGCTTTGTTTATGGCTTTGATTTAGGATCAAATCAGTTTAAAAGCAAGAACTAATGGCCTGTGTCTAGATTACTTATTTGTTTATTATTATTTTTTTCGAGTGCTTCAACCTTTGCTGTTGAGGTGACTAACCTATATCAAGATACTCTTAAAGTTGCAGACAAATCACGTGATGCTCGTTTGGCAGCAAGTCGTGAAGCGCTGCTAAATGTGTTGGTGAAAGTAAGTGGGGACACAAGCGCAGATCAAAACCCTGTAGCTAAAGAACGTACCCGCGACATTTCCGATTACATGCTCAAATTTGAATATGATGAAAAAGCAGATGGCAGTTTAAATCTAGTTGTTAAATTTGAAGCGAATAAAATTAATGCATTGATCAAAGATCTTGGCCTGCCTCTTTGGGGGACACGTCGTCCTTTAGTGGCTATCTGGTTAGCTATTGAAGATAACTGGCGCCGTGAACTGGTGACTCAAGAGTCATATCCGCAGCTTGAACAGCTTATATACGACAAAGCTGGCCGTCGTGGTTTACCTGTCGTTGTGCCACTGCTTGATTTAGAAGACCGTGCTATTGTTGGGATACCAGAAGTATGGGGTAATTTCTCTGAGCCGGTAGAGCGAGCGTCGAGTCGTTATAGTGCAGAGCGCAGTATTACTGCAAGAATGTATCAACAAGCTGATTCAGAAACCTGGATCCTTGATTGGCGTTTCACTAATGCTGAATTATTCGATACTAATCGTTTGATGGGTGATAAACAGCAAATTGTTGCAGATATGATTGATAGTCTAGCAGGTGGCTTAGCAGCAGAATATGCCATTGATCCAACGATGATTGGTCAACTTGCGACAGCAACCTTCTATCTAAAAGGTATCAATAACTTTGTTGATATTGAATTTGCTAAACGCCGTTTAGAGAGCTTAAGTGTTGTTACTCGTGCCGTAATATCTGTGCGTACACCCGATACCGTACAATTTACAGTAAATCACACAGGCAGCATGAACGACTTTAGAAAAGCGTTAGAACTTGATAGTGCCTTTAAAGCGTATCAAGACCCGCGTGATTTTTACCAAGTGGTCAATAAAGACGAGCTTGAATATCAGTGGCAGGGGCTTTAATCGCAGTGCAAGAACCAATGCAAATGGCATTGCCAGTTACTTTGCCAGATGATGAAACATTTACTTCTTATTTTGGTGGCGAAAACTCGCTTGAAGTGAGCCACCTTAAAGATGCGTTCACAAAGCTGAGTAACAAATTTCAATATACCTATTTATGCGGTTTAGGTGATTCAGGTAAATCGCATCTGTTGTACGCGACCTGTATTCACGCTCAAGAGCGCGGTTTATCAACTATGTTACTTTCAATGCGTGAAGTGATTGACTACGGTCCTGTGGTACTTGAAGGTCTCGAAAACCTTGACGTGTTATGTATTGATGACGTGCACTTGGTGGCAGGCAACGATGCATGGGAGAAAGGATTATTTAACTTTTTCAATCGCTTCAATGAGCCTGGCAAATACCTTGTGGTCACAGCTGATTTATTACCTGACATGCTACATATCAATTTACCTGACTTAGTTTCGCGTTTGAAATGGGGCACAACATTACAGATCCGTTCAATGAGCGATGATGACAAAGCCGAAGCGCTCGTACGCCGTGCTCATATGCGTGGCCTTGAATTGACGGATGAGTGTGCGCGCTTTTTATTAACGCGATTAAGCCGTGATATGCGTGCATTATTGGACGTTTTAGACAAACTTGACCACGCCTCAATGGCTGCACAAAGAAAATTAACAATTCCTTTTATAAAATCAACGTTAAAGCTTTAGTAGGGCTAGAATCTAGTCCTTGCTTTCAGTTATCATTAGCTATTACAAAATCCTTCTGTGAAAGACCAGGTACTCAATGAACTTAGAAAATATTTTAGCGCAAGCACTTGAGGCTGTTGCCAGTGCGAACGAAATCGCGCAATTAGAAGATATCAGGGTTAATTACCTTGGTAAAAAAGGTGAAATCACCAACTTACTTAAAACGCTAGGCAAGATTGCCCCTGAAGAGCGTAAAGAAGCGGGTCAAGTGATTAACCAAGCAAAACAAGAAGTACAAACAGCCATTAACGAAAAGCGTGAGTTACTAGCAAGTAAGGCTCTTGAAGAGAAGCTAGCGGCAGAAACGATCGACGTAACTTTACCGGGTCGTGTTATGCCAACAGGTGGCTTACACCCAGTAACTCGTACTATTGAACGTATTGAAAGCTTTTTTGGTGAGTTAGGTTTTGCGGTTAAGTCAGGTCCTGAAGTTGAAGATGATTTTCATAACTTCGATGCGCTAAATATTCCTGAGCACCATCCTGCACGTGCTGATCACGATACTTTCTATTTCAACCCTAAGCTTGTGTTACGTACACAAACAAGTGGTGTACAAATCCGTACGATGGAAACTGAGCAGCCACCACTGCGCATCATTTCTCCAGGTCGTGTTTATCGTAACGATTACGACCAAACACACACGCCAATGTTCCATCAAGTGGAAGGCTTAATGGTTGATACAGATGTAAGCTTCACTGAGTTAAAAGGTATTCTGCACGACTTCTTACGTAACTTCTTTGAAGAAGATATGGAAATTCGTTTCCGTCCTTCTTACTTCCCATTTACCGAGCCATCAGCTGAGGTTGATGTTATGGGTAAAAACGGCAAGTGGTTAGAGGTATTAGGCTGTGGCATGGTTCACCCTAACGTTCTTAAATCAGTGGGTATTGATCCAGAAAAATACACAGGCTTTGCATTCGGTATGGGTGTTGAGCGCTTGACGATGTTGCGTTATGGCGTAAATGACTTACGTGCATTTTTCGAAAACGATTTAAAATTCCTAAACCAGTTCCGTTAAGAGTGAAGATATAAAATGAAATTTAGTGAAAAGTGGTTAAGAGAGTGGGTTAACCCAGCAATCGACACACAGGCTCTTTCGGAACAGTTATCAATGGCTGGTCTTGAAGTTGACGGTGTTGAGCCTGCAGCGGCTGAGTTCACAGGCGTTGTTGTTGGTGAAGTGGTTGAGTGTGGTCAACACCCGGATGCTGATAAGTTACGTGTAACTAAAGTAAACGTAGGTGGTGATGAGCTACTTGATATCGTGTGTGGTGCACCTAACTGTCGCCAAGGCTTAAAAGTCGCTGTTGCGACTGTTGGCGCTGTATTACCTGGCGACTTCAAAATTAAAAAAGCAAAACTTCGTGGTCAACCTTCACACGGTATGCTGTGCGCATTCGTTGAATTAGGCATCAGCGAAGAAGGCGATGGCATCATGGAATTACCAAGTGATGCGCCAATCGGTACTGACTTACGCGAGTATTTAAACCTGGACGACAGTATTATTGATGTTGACTTAACACCAAACCGTGGTGACTGTTTAGGTATTAAAGGTCTAGCGCGTGAAGTGGGCGTACTGAATAGTATTGATGTTAATACACTTGAAATCGCACCTGTTGCGGCGACGATTGAAGACAAAGTATCAATTGAGCTTGTAAATGATGATGCGTGTCCTCGTTATTTAGGTCGTGTGATCAAAGGTATTAACCTTGATGCAGAAACACCACTTTGGATGGTAGAAAAACTTCGTCGCAGTGGCATTCGCTCAATTGACCCAGTTGTTGATGTTACAAACTACGTGTTATTAGAGCTTGGTCACCCAATGCACGCATTTGATTTAAATGCAATTGAAGGTGGCATTAAAGTACGTAGCGCGAATGCAGGTGAAGAAATCGTTCTTCTTGATGGCAACACTGCAAAACTTAACGAGTCTACACTTGTGATTGCTGATCACAACAAAGCGCTTGCTATTGCAGGTATTTTTGGTGGTGAAAAATCAGGTGTAACGGAATCAACGTCAGACATCTTATTAGAAAGCGCCTTCTTTAATCCAGTAGCGATTGCTGGCCAAGCACGTAGTTACGGTTTACACACCGATGCATCACACCGTTACGAGCGTGGTGTCGATTTTGCACTGCAAAAAGATGCAATGGAACGTGCGACAGCATTACTTCTTGAGATTGTTGGCGGTGATGCAGGCCCAGTTGTTGAAGCAGTCGCAACTGACAAGTTACCAAAAGTAACAGAAGTGCGTTTACGTCGTGAGCGTTTAGACCGTGTAATTGGCCATCACATTGATGATGCAAAAGTAACTGACATCCTAACGCGTTTAGGTTTAGACGTGAAAATTGTTGATGGTGTATGGAGTGCTGACGTACCTAGCTATCGCTTTGATATTCGTATCGAAGAAGACTTAATTGAAGAAGTTGCACGTGTTTACGGCTATAACAGCATTCCTAACGTTGCACCAACTGCTAAATTAAAAATGACTAACCATGACGAGTCACATGTTGCGGTCACTAAGTTCCGCAATACGCTTGTAACACGTGGTTACCAAGAAGCAATTACTTACAGCTTCGTTGATCCAAAAGCACAAGCAATTTTACACCCACAAAGTGATGCACTTGTATTGCCACACCCAATTTCGGTTGAAATGTCAGCAATGCGTGTAAGTTTAATGCCGGGTCTATTAGCGTCATTAGTTTACAATCAAAACCGTCAGCAACCACGTGTACGTTTATTTGAGCATGGCTTAAAATTCTTACGTGACGAGAATGCAGAAAACGGTGTAAACCAAGTTGCTGTTATCGGTGGTGTAATCTCTGGTCTTGCACACGGTGAACATTGGGTTCAAGAAAAGCGTAGCGTTGATTTTTATGACTTAAAAGGTGATGTTGAAGCACTTTTAGCAATTAGCAACGATACTGCACGCTTTGAGATAAAAGCAGAGCAGTCTGACGGCTTACACCCAGGTCAATCAGCGGTTATTTATGTTGATGGTAAAAAAGTTGGCTTCTTTGGTGCAGTGCACCCACAGGTGCAAAAGTCACTAGATATCAACAACACAGCATTTGTGTTTGAAATCGAAATGTCTGCACTAGAAAAAAGAAAATTACCAGAAGCGGTAGCAGTGTCGAAATTCCCGTCAAACCGCCGTGATATCGCGATTTTAGTGGAAGATCACGTAAAATCTGGCGATATTTTAAATGTCATAGAAAAAGTTGGCGGAAATCAATTGGTTGACCTAAACTTATTCGATGTGTATAAGGGCAAAGGTATTGAGCCAAATTATAAGAGTTTGGCGATTGCTCTAACACTGCAAGCGGTTGATAGAACGCTCGAAGAGAAAGATATCAATCAAGTAGTTGATAATGTGGTGGCCGCATTGGCCGAACAATTTAACGCATCGTTGAGGGACTAGATATGGCGCTTACTAAAGCCGACATAGCTGAACACCTATTTGAAAAACTCGGGATCAATAAAAAAGATGCCAAAGATTTAGTTGAAGCGTTTTTTGAAGAAATCCGCTCAGCGCTAGAAAAAGGCGAGCAGGTTAAGCTCTCTGGATTTGGTAACTTTGATCTTCGAGATAAGAAAGAACGTCCAGGCCGCAATCCGAAAACAGGTGAAGATATCCCTATTTCGGCACGCCGAGTAGTGACTTTTAGACCAGGTCAAAAGCTCAAGACTCGTGTAGAAGTTGGCACAAGCAAAGCAAAATAAGAAAAGGCAGCGTTAGCTGCCTTTTTTATTTTTTTAAAACATTACTTGCGAGTGGCTAGAATCCGCGCGGCGACACAAAAGTGCCAGCTTGGATACTGTCGTAAGTTTTTTGTGCTAAATCATCTAGGCTGTCTAGGCTCTTACCAATGGCAGCGAGTTGATGTTCGATAGGTAAAATATCGACATTTTCATACCCTGATAATTGTGCGACGCGTGCAAAAGTGTATGCGTGCTTATACTTTTCGTGTTTGTAAAATAAGCTGACCAGAGTTGGGTAGATCTCTGGATTCGGTGTTTCACCTGCTTTATTTAACTCGAGCGTTTTGTATAGCAAATCAATGGTTTTTTCATCATCAAACTTCACGTAGTAGCTTGCCAAGAAAAACTGCATTTCAGCATCTTCGGTCACCCGTTTATCTTGTTTTTCTTCAAGGGCGAGTAGTTTAGTTAACGCTGATTGGTCGTTATTACGTGACCAATGGTAATACAACAAACCTGGATGGTTTGTATTTTTGGTATCTTGAAAAATACGTGTCATTTCTTTAATGCTTGTTAAATGACCTTCAACGCGAGAGGTGGTTTTTTCTTTCAGTTTTATATGCTCAATCTTGGCCGCAAGCGACACACACTGATCGTATTTCTCGAAATCTTTTAATAATTGGTATTTGTTTTCGTCTGTTGGCGACTTATATTCAACATAACGTTGAATGATGACCTCGGCACGTTGCTCTTTACAGTGACTGTCTTTATTTAAATCACTACAGAAGCCAGGCGTTTCGTCGCACACTTTCGCTAGTGTAAGCGGATCTTCACAGCCTGCTAATGCCAATAAACCAAGCAACACGCTTGCTCTTAATAACATTCCTTAACCTCAACTTAATTTGTACTACTTTATTCTAGCGCAATGATTTGTTCTGTAACAGTGGAGAATCGTTCGAGTTTAAATTAGAATACCCCTGCCTGAGATGTGTTGCTCTCAAATCACAACACATTTTTTAAGGCTATCCGTTCAAAATTGTTTAATTAGGTAAAAAAAATGACCTCATCTCACGAGTTAGAATACACAAGCAGCTGGCAAGAACGTCAAGATTACGCAGAAAGTATGCAACCTATCATTGGTAGACTTTATCGTAATCGTGGTATCGAAATCGCTGTATATGGCCGTCCTCTCGTTAATGCCAGTACAATCGATATCATCAAAGCGCACAAAACAGTTGCTCAGTTTGAAGGTACAAAACTACGTTTACGTGAAAGCTTCCCTTTCTTAGAAGCGATTAGCAAAATGGAATTAAACTCAGCACGTATCGATATTGGTAAACTAGCGTATGGTTATTTGTTTACAGATGCTGCAAAAGGTCGTTCAGTTGAAGAATACTTAACTGACGAATTAGCAGAAATCGCAAACTCAGAGCGCAAAGAGCCACGTGATGTTGTGTTATACGGTTTCGGTCGTATCGGTCGTTTATTAGCACGTCTATTAATCGAAAAATCAGGTCCTTATGCAGACCTACGTTTACGTGCAATCGTTGTTCGTGGCGGTAAAGACGGTGACCTAGAAAAGCGTGCAAGCTTACTTCGTCGTGACTCTATCCACGGTCCATTCAATGGTTCTATCACAATTGATAAAGAGCGTAACGCAATTAAAGCTAACGGTAGCTATATTCAAGTTATCTACGCTAACTCTCCAAGCGAAGTAGATTACACAGCTTACGGCATCGAGAATGCACTTGTTGTTGATAACACAGGTATCTGGAAAGACGAAGCAGGTCTTGGTCAGCACTTAGAAGCAAAAGGCGCAGCAAAAGTATTATTAACTGCACCAGCTAAAGGCAACATCAAGAACATCGTATACGGTGTAAACAACCAAGATATCAAACCTGAAGATAAAATTGTCTGTGCAGCAAGCTGTACAACCAATGCTATTACCCCGACGTTAAAAGCACTTAACGATAAGTTTGGTATCAAGAATGGTCACGTTGAAACAGTTCACTCGTACACAAATGACCAAAACTTAATTGATAACTACCACAACGCTGAGCGCCGTGGTCGTGCTGCTGCACTTAACATGGTTATCACTTCAACGGGTGCTGCAAAAGCGGTTTCTAAAGCTTTACCTGAGCTTGAAGGTAAACTTACAGGTAACGCTATCCGTGTTCCTACACCAAACGTATCAATGGCAATCTTGAACTTAAACCTTGAAAAAGGCACTACAGTTGAAGAACTAAATGCGTTCTTACGTGAAACTGCACTTTACTCAGACCTTCGTGACCAAATCGATTACACAGCGTCTACTGAAATCGTATCGACTGACTTAGTGGGTAGCCGTTACGCAGGTGTTGTTGACTCACAAGCGACAATCGTAGATGACAACCGTGTTGTGCTTTATGTTTGGTACGATAACGAGTTTGGTTATAGCTGTCAGGTAGTACGTTGTATGCGTGACATGGCTGAAGTAACTTTCCCAAGCTTACCTCGCTAATAGCTAAAAAATAAACAATCTAGAAGCCAGCATTATGCTGGCTTTTTTAGTCGTGAAAGTTTTTGCAAATTTTCTTCATGTGGTAGGCTGTGCTACGTCTACACTAATTTACTAACAAAACGTTCTACCAAAGAGCGTTGACTTAATTCTTAACTAACAAGCGAATAGCTAAGAATTATTTTTAACCAATAGGTTTATAGAATGAAAATCACCAGCAATTTTGACAGTGGTAATATCAAGGTTATTGAAGCCGTTGATCCGCTGAATATTCAATTAGAAATTAATAAAGACAATCAGTCTGATTTTTTCCAGTGGTTTCACTTTCGTCTTGAAACAACGCCGTTTCAAAGCCATAAATTACACATTAATAACTTAGAAAACTCAGCATATCCTGATGGCTGGGAAGGTTATCACGCGGTTGCATCATACGACCGTCAAACTTGGTTCCGTGTGCCATCTGAGTATGCAAACGGCACGCTATCATTTGAAGTAGAGCCTGAGTGCGGCAGCATGTACTTTGCTTACTTTGCCCCATACAGCTACGACCGTCACTTAGATTTACTTGCATGGGCACAAAGCCAACATGCGTGTGAATTAGAAACATTAGGCGAAACCCTTGATGGTCGCGATATGAGTGTATTACGAGTGGGTATTCCTAGCAGTGACAAGAAAACAATCTGGATCACAGCGCGCCAACACCCAGGTGAAACAATGGCTGAGTGGTATGTTGAAGGTTTGCTTCATAAACTACTTGATGATGAAGATCCACATGCAGCAGCATTATTATCTAAAGCGGTATTCTACATTGTGCCAAACATGAACCCTGATGGCAGTGTGCGTGGTCACCTGCGCACGAATGCTAAAGGCGTTAACCTAAACCGTGAGTGGCAAACACCGAGCATGGAAAATAGCCCTGAAGTATTCCTAGTGCTAAATAAAATGCGTGAAACTGGCCTTGATATGCACCTAGACATTCATGGTGACGAAGCTATTCCTTATAACTTTGTTGCGGGCAGTGAAGGTATCCCGGGCTACGATGACCGCTTAAAAGAGTTAGAAGATAGCTTTAAAGCTGCGCTTTTAACAGTAACGCCAGAGTTCCAAGACGAGCACGGTTACCCTAAAGATGAACCGGGCCAGGCTAACCTAACTGTTGGTTCTTCTGCTGTCGCGCATGAGTTTAATGCATTAGCGTATACAGTAGAGATGCCATTTAAAGATAACGATGATTTACCAGACCCAGATTATGGTTGGTCAGATCGTCGCTCGTATCAATTTGGTCAAGATACGTTAGCGGCTATCGTTAACGTGGTTGATAAATTAAGATAACGAACCTTACGGGCATCAGCAAAACTGATGCCCGTAATTGTATCTGCTAACTGAAAAATGACGGTGCAGAGCAGGATGCATCGAATGTTAACTAGGTAGGTACATTTGTCATATTGAAAATTAACTGTTAACAAACTTGGTTGGTTTAAGTTAATATTCAATACGTTCAGCTGAGAGGTAATATAATTTTATATTTATTTCTCACAGTCATCATGTCGCGCATTCTCACAAGCTCACGCTGAGTATCGTAACTAACAATAAAAAATATAATCATAGAGGATATCCATGGAAGCTTTAGTAAGCGCCGTTAATGACATAATTTGGAGTAATGCACTCATTTATTTATGTCTAGGTGCAGGTCTGTTTTATTCCGTTTTAACCCGATTCGCGCAAGTTAGACATTTTAAAGAAATGTGTAAGTTATTGCTTAGCTCTAATAATTCAGATACGGGTATTTCTTCGTTCCAAGCGTTAGCTGTATCATTATCGGGCCGTGTTGGTGTAGGTAATATTGCTGGCGTTGCAGCAGCTATTGGCTTTGGTGGTCCGGGTGCAATTTTCTGGATGTGGGTAGTTGCGTTCTTAGGCGCAAGTACTGCGTATGCCGAGTCAACCCTTGGTCAAATTTATAAATCAGAAGAAGATGGTCAGTACCGAGGTGGTCCTGCTTATTACTTTGACCGTTGCTTACAGCAAAAGTGGTTAGCTGTATTATTTGCAGTATCAGCGATTATTGCCTGTGGTGTATTCCTGCCGGGTGTTCAAGCGAATGCAGTCGGTAATGCATTTACACAAGTTTTCGGTGAAGGCACTCTCGTTAGCACCAGCTTTGGTGAAGTAGGTAGCTTTAAGTTAGTTGCCCTTGCAATCATCTTAATTGTGCTAGCGTTTATTATCTTTGGTGGCATTAAGCGTATCGCAAACTTCACACAAATCGTGGTGCCATTTATGGCGCTAGGTTACATCGTATTAGCGTTAATTGTGGTGTTCTTAAACTTAGATAAAGTACCAGGTATCTTCTCAATGATTTTATCTGATGCATTCACAGCACAAGCAGGCTTTGGTGCTGCCATTGGCTGGGGTGTTAAACGTGGTATCTACTCAAACGAAGCTGGTCAAGGTACGGGCCCGCATGCAGCTGCAGCAGCTGAAGTTGATCACCCAGCACAGCAAGGCTTGGTGCAAGCGTTCTCTGTGTATGTTGATACTATTTTTGTGTGTACCGCAACGGCGCTAATGATTTTAATCACAAATCAATACAACATTGTGGGTGAATTACCTGCGGGTCAATTTATTGTGCAAAATGTTGATGCAGCAACAGAAGTAGGCTCAGCTGCTTTCACACAAATGGCGTTATTTAGCGTATTTGGTGGGTTTGGTGAAGCGTTTGTAGGTATTGCCTTATTCTTCTTCGCATTTACGACCATTCTTGCTTATTACTATATTGCAGAAACTAACGTTGCTTATTTGAACCGTTACTTCAAAGGTAATATTCCACTGGTTGCCGTGAAACTTGTGATCATGTTTATGGTGGCATACGGCATGGTAAATAGCTCTGGCTATATCTGGAACATTGGTGACATTGGCGTAGGTTTAATGGCATGGATCAATATTGTCGGTATATTAGCTAT
The DNA here is from genome assembly GCF_002964825.1 of Pseudoalteromonas sp. T1lg122. Lineage (NCBI taxonomy): Bacteria > Pseudomonadati > Pseudomonadota > Gammaproteobacteria > Alteromonadales > Pseudoalteromonadaceae > Pseudoalteromonas > Pseudoalteromonas sp. T1lg122. The sequence continues at coordinate 838,862 of NZ_PQCG01000007.1, read as the reverse complement.
TTTCTTCGTCGCAAAACCAGCGCTTAACTGTTTACGTGATTACGAAGATCAAAAGAAAGCCGGTGGTGAAATTACTTTTGACCCAGTTAAATTAGGCATTAAAAATGCGACTTTCTGGGAAAAGCGTTTAGCTGAAAAGGCGAAAGAGAAACAATAAATCTGGTTTTTGTGTTTTTGTAGAGAATTTAGTTGTGCAGGTTTTCGAATCTTCACAATTGAGTGAAATTCAAATAAGACATCGACTCATAAAACAAGTACAATAAAGGGCGCCTAAAGGCGCCTTTTTTATGCGTAGTATGGAGAAAGATATGGCGATTATTAGTTGCCCGCAATGTGCAAAATCAATATCTGACAAACATAAACAATGTCCGCATTGTGAATGCCAAGTCACCGATCTAAGCAATGAGCAGTTGCAGCAAATGCAAAAAGAAACGCGTATTCGTAGACAACAAAAGTTTATGAATCAGTCTTTCCTCGCACTGATTTTATTTTTAGGGGGCTTTTTCTGTTTTTATTTTATGCACCCCGAAGCAAAATCTCCTGAGTGGTATGCCTATTCAGCGGCAATGGCAGTAGGTTTTGTGTGGTATATCATAAGCCGCATTTATTTAGTTGTTTTGAAAAAGAAAAAGTAACATGAATATTGATCACATCGTAAAAAATATCACCCCAGAAGTATTTGAACGTCTTCAGTATGGCGCCTCAACGGGTAAATGGCCCGATGGCACACCGTTAACTGACGAACAAAAACAACAAACCGTTCAACTCGTGATGCTTTACCAAGCTAAAGTTTCGCAAACCAATGAGCAGTTTACCATTGGCGCAAATGGTGAAATGGTGCAAAAGAGCAAAGCTCAATTGCAAAAAGAATTCGCATCAGAAAATGAAATAGCTAGGTTTAGTGAAAATGATCTTTAAACACCTGTTTACTCCGAAATGGAAGCACCCTAAAAGCCAAGTTCGTTTAGCCGCGGTTGAACGCCTTGATACAGAACGTGACCTTAGCATCTTAAATAGCATTGCCCTTGAAGATAGCTCAGCTGAGATCCGTAAAAAAGCCTTAAACAAAGTCAATGATCTTGTATTATGGTGGCAAGTTTATAAGCAAGACCAAGCACTTAAAGAAATTGCAGAGCAGCATATCAACCAAGCGGTTTTAAATACCGATAGCAAATTAGATGCAAATATCAAAAACGAGTTTATTGAGCGTTATGCGCCAGTAAAAACACTCGAAAAGCTAGCGTTTGCTGAAAAAGAAATTCAAGTTCGCGTTAAATTATTAAAGCGTTTAGCCAATCCAAGCCTAATTGATAAAGCCTTTAAAGAAGGCCGCGAAGAGCTGCAATTACAGCTTGTTGAGCTTGTTATTAACCACCAACTTGCAAAACCACTACTAAAACATGCGCAAGGTGAAGCACACACACAACTGGCGACTCACCTTGAGAATGAACGCTTAGCGATAGAAATGCCCGCCAAAGTAGAAGCAGATACACGCGTGGTATTGGCAAAGCTGAATGCGCTGCGTGATAAGCATGATTTTCAATTAGTATCGATGCAACATGCTGAATTATTACAGCAGTGGCAAGCTATCGAATTAAAGTGGCTGAGCGAAGAACAAGTCAGCACACTTGATAAAAAGTATTCAGCAATTACGCAAAAGCTTGAGTCTCATATTGCACAACTAAGCAAAGAGCATGAAGCTGCACAGCAAGTGTTAGCTGAGCAACAGCGTCAAGTATTAGCGCTTGCGAGCCTTGAAGCAATTGGTGAAGAAATAGAAAACGCTTTGCAATTAGGCTTAGAAACGCCGGAGCAAATTCAGCAAGATTGGCTTGAGGCTAAAGTTGCAGAGGCAAAAGATACGCTAGTAGAGGCTAACTTAACTGAAAATCAAAATGTCCGTGATGTAAAACAGCACTTAACAAATTTATTCAATCAAGTTGAACAGTTACCGCAGCTAGTTAGCGCGATTGCTGAGTTTAAAGAGGCATTTGATAAATTAAACACGGTGGCAACGTCTGAAGACGAAAACGAGTTTGATAGTCTAAAACAGCAGTTTGAACAACAACAAAAACTTGCACGTAAAAAGCTGGCAAGTATTCCTAATCGCTTACAAGGTCGCTTTAAAGCAAATTTAGCTGAAGCAGTAAATAGCTGGCAGCAAGCGATGGCACCGCTTACTAATAAGTTTGAGAAGAACCAACAAGCAGCGAAACGTAAAGGCCGTGATGTAAAACGTTTAATTGAGCAAGGTCGCTTTAATGTTGCATTTGGTGTATTCAAAGGCTTTGAAGAGTTATATGCCACGCTTACAGAGTATTACAAGCAGCCATTAACTAGCTTAAAAGCTGATTTAGAAACACAATTAGCAGAAGCAAAAGATTGGCAAAAATACGCATCAGCGCCAAAGCGTGATGCATTACTCGTGGAAGTAACTGAACTTGCTGCAACTGAGTGTACTGACCCTAAACAACGTGCTGAACAAGTTAAACAGTTACGTCGTCGTTGGAATGAATTAGGGCGTCTAGATACTGATGCAGAAAAGCAACAAGGCGAGTTATTCGATCAACACATTGAATTACTGTTTGCGCCGTGCCGCGAGTATTTTGCAGAGCAAGAGCAGCAACGTGAGCAAGCTAAAGCACAGCGTGTTGAAATAATCACGCAAATGCAGCAGCTTACTGAGCTAAATACTCAGTCTGACGAGTTCGATTGGAAGCAGTTTGAAAGTAAATTTAATCGAATTGCAAAGACATGGCGTTCAGCGGGTAATGTTGACCCTAAAACGTATCGTGAGCTGCAAGCACAATTCAAAGCTGCACAATCACAAGTACAATCTCAACTAATTGCATTTCATAAAGCAAATGCTGAACAAAAAGCAGCACTTGTTGAGCAAGCAACACTGTTATCGCAGAGCGATGATTTAGCGGCTGCATGCCAAGAGCTTAAAGCGCTTCAACAAACGTGGCAAACAATCGGCTTTGCTGGAATGAAGGCAGAAAACACCTTATGGCAGCAATTTAGACGTGTTAATGACGACACTTTTGCGAAGCGTAGCGCTGAGTTTGAACAGCAAAAGCAAGTTCAGCAGCAAAATGATGAAGTTGCAGCAGCGCAGTTAGCTGAGCTTGAATCTGCACTTGAGGTTGTCGTTCATCTTGCACAGCTTAAAGATTTAACAGTAAAGCTGGCAGAGCTTGAGTACTCAAAAGCGTTATCAGCGCGTGTAGCTCAGTTAGAGGCTGCGATTAGTGCAAAAACAGCGCTAATTAGCAAGCAAGCTGAGCAGTCTAAGTTAACGGCTTTATTTGCTGCTCTTGAGAGCGGCAGAGAACTGCCATCGCAGTTCCAAGCTTCATTAATAACTAATCTAAACGCTGCGCAGCTGTTAACTCGTATCGAAATTCTAGCGGGCGTTGAATCGGCCGATAGTCAGTTACGTATGACAGAGCAAGTTGCGATGTTAGATGATAAACACCGTGGCGAGCACGCAGATGTTTATTATTACTTAAAGCAATTACTTGCAGTCAGTGAGGGTTCAGTTTCAGCTGACACACTAGCAAGGCTTAAAGCAATATTTGCAATTTAACGAATAAAAACCGCTTTTTATAGCGGTTTTTTTCCGTGTGTTTTTGAGGAAAACAATGAGAATTTTATTACTACTTACCTGTTTATTTTTAGGGGCTTGTAAAAGTACAGATCAAGGGATGTCGGTGTACTCGTTTACCAATTCAGAAATTGAAGCAGCCCTTGCTGATCAATTACCAAAATTAAGTGAACAGATAAAATTGATGGGCTTACCTGTTGATTTTGCTGTAAACGACCTAAGTGTCAATGTTGGCCCAGATAAGCGTGACGTGGTGGTTTTAGGGGCTGATTCTAGTGCTGTTATTAAAGCTTTCGCACTTAAGTATCCAGTACGCTTAAAGCTGCAAATCGAAGGTAGCCCATTTTATGACAGCGAGAAAAAAGCAGTCTTTTTACGTAATGTAAAATTGGTTGATACAACAATCGACACCGCGGGTTTCAAGGGCAGCTTAAACTTATTAGATGATCAAGCAATGCAAGTGATTAACGGCTTTTTAGCGGTTAACCCCGTCTATAAGCTAAATATGAATGACCCTAAAGTCGCATTATTGAGCAAATTACCATTAGATATGAAAGTATCTCAGGGTGAAATTATCTTAGTGCCCACACTGTAAAACTCTTTGATATTTTAAAGCGGCTTCATGCCGCTTTTTTTGTAATTGCTTGTTAAGCAAATTTAACCTTGTCATAATTGCTCGTGATATTTCGCGAGTTGAGTGATTGCTATGATCAAGGAATTTTTAAACGACCCCACATTATTACTAAATGCTGTAGGCGAAGGTATTTATGGCTTCGATTTATCGGGAAATGCGGTTTTTGTAAATCCTGCTGCTGAGCGCATGACCGGCTGGAAAGCAGACGAACTCCTTGGTAAAAAAATACACCAATATCATCACCATACACGTAAAGATGGCTCACCATATCCCGCAGATGAATGCCAAATATATTGCACTATGTTTGATGGCAAACATCGACATGTAAACGATGAAGTATTCTGGCGTAAAGATGGAAGCTATTTTGCCGTTGAGTATACTTCAACACCAGTCTATAAAAACGGTGCCTTGATTGGTGCAGTCGCGATTTTTCGCGATGTATCAAAACAGCAGCAAACAGAAGTGGCTTTACGTGACGCACTAGCGCAAGTTCAACATTTATCTGAGCAGCTACAAGCTGAAAATGCGTACCTTATTTCAGAGTTAAACGAAGATTGGCAAGACTCAGGTTTGGTCGGCCAAAGTCATTCGTTTCAAAGTATGCTCGAGCAAATTACCCTGGTAAGCCAAACCAATAGTACGGTTTTGATTTTAGGTGAAAACGGCACAGGTAAAGAGCTGGTGGCACGAAACCTTCACCGTTTGAGTAATCGTGCTGAGCAACCTTTCATAAAAGTAAACTGCGCGGCGTTTTCAGCCAACTTAATTGAATCTGAATTATTCGGTCATGAGAAAGGGGCGTTTACCGGTGCTAATGAACGCAGAAAAGGGCGTTTTGAACTGGCTGATAAAGGCACTCTATTTTTAGATGAAGTGGCCGAGCTGCCATTAGAGGCACAAAGTAAATTACTGCGCGTGCTACAAGAGCAAGAGTTTGAGCGCGTCGGGGGCAGTCAAACCTTAAAAGTGGATATCCGAGTGTTAGCTGCAACAAATCGTAATTTGTGGCAAATGGTTGAGCAGGGCAGTTTTCGAATGGACTTGTATTATCGCTTAAATGTGTTTCCTATTCGTGTGCCTGCGCTTCGTGAGCGAAAAGAAGATATTCCACTACTCGCAGCAAATATTATTACGCAGCTGAATAAGCGCTTAGGTAAACAGTTAAAAGGGCTAAGCAAAGCAACACTCACCAAACTGGCGAATTATGATTGGCCAGGCAATATTCGTGAGCTACAAAATATCCTTGAGCGTGAAGCTATTTTGTCTAAGCAAACGGTACTGCAGCTTTCAGCACCTTTGAGTAACGAGCAATCAAATGAGCAGGTGGTTTCTCTTGATGCAGTACAAAAGCAGCATATTTGTGAGGTGCTAAAGCGCTGTAACGGGCAAATATCAGGTGAAAATGGTGCCGCAACCTTGCTGGGACTTCCAGAAAGTACCTTGAGATCAAAAATGAAAAAGCTAGCTATAAAACGGTAATTCGCGATATATCACGACCATTCGCGATATATCGTGCTTTTTAGGGGTTAAATGTAAATTTAGTCGTTTAATATCAATGGTTTATTTTTATTTTGTGTTGGCCTGATAGTTGCTCTATCAGGCTATTACCGACACAAAAGTAAGTAGCAAAATGAAATTTGATATTAAAGAGCAAGACTTAATCATCAAGCCCTACAACCAAGAAGGGCCAATTTATATTCGTGAGCAAAAGGGATACTTCCAACGCATCCGTCGTTATTTAGGCTGGGTGCTGATGCTGACATTTATCGCCATTCCGTGGATCCCCTATGATGGCCGTCAAGCCGTATTACTCGATGTAGCCAGCCAAAAATTTACCCTATTTGGTTTAACGCTGTTACCACAAGATTTTATGATCTTAGCCATGTTATTTATGACAGGAGCGTTTGCTTTGTTTTTCGTCACTAATTGGTTAGGGCGTGTTTGGTGTGGTTACACTTGCCCACAAACAATTTGGATGCTGATGTTTACTTGGGTCGAACACAAAGTTGAAGGTAATCGTAATCAGCGCATTAAACTTGATAAAGCAGATTGGTCAGTGAGTAAATGGCAAAAGAAAATCACTAAGCATGCAGCTTGGCTGGTGATCTCTTTGCTTACATCGATGTCATTTATGGCTTATTTCATCCCCGCTAAGTCTTTATACATGAGCTTATTTACCTTAGAAATGTCTGGGATTGTCAGCTTTTGGGTATTCCTGTTCGCATTTTGTACCTATGGCAATGCGGGATTCTTACGTGAAAAAATGTGTACTGTTGCATGTCCATATTCACGATTTCAATCAGTGATGTTTGATAAAGACACGTTAGTTGTTACCTACGATCAAGCGCGAGGGGAGTCTCGTGGTGCACGTAAGCGTAAAGCCGATCCTAAAGAGTTAGGCTTAGGTGACTGCGTAGACTGTAACCTATGTGTCGAAGTATGTCCGGCGGGTATAGATATTCGTAATGGCTTACAGTATGAATGCATAAACTGTGGCTTATGTATTGATGCATGTGATAGCACTATGGAAAAATTCAACTATCAAAAAGGCCTGATCAAATACGCGTCTGAAAAACAAATGGAAGGCAAAGCGACCAACCCATTTAGGTTAAAACTGCTTGGCTATGGTGGTTTAACGGCGCTGTTTGTTGTGGGCATGGTTGTGTGGATGGCAATGCGTACACCTATAGAGGCTTCTGTCATTCGTGACCGTAATGCACTGTATCGTGTTAATTTTGAAGGCTTAGTTGAGAATCCATATACCTTATCAATTATCAACAAAACACAGCATAGCTTGAGCTATTCAATTGGTATCAGTGGTATTGAAGAAGCAAGCTTACAAGTACCAGATACCATTACGATTGAAGCAGGGCAGATGAAACGTGTGCCTGTCACTGTGGTTGCAGATGGCTACGAATTGAAATCAAAAGTAACGCCTATCAGTTTTCACATTCAAGCATTAGAAGATGCTGATATCGCAATAACTAAAGAAACTAAGTTTTACCGAGATTAACCTCAATCACGGCTCCAGAAACGAAAATGGCTTGTTTTTAACAAGCCATTTCTGCGAATTCGAGCTGCTTCAGGACATACGCTTTAGCGCTGTCTAAATCATCAAATAAACAGTCCATTATTTGAATCGGTGATTGCGCTTGCGCAATGATGCGTTTCATCTGATTAAGCACAATAGACGAACTAAACATATAAGCAGTTGCGATACAATTAGTGCCGTGTAGAGCACGAAATAAATGCGTGAAGCCGCGTTCGGCATCAGGGGTAGTAGCAAGTAATTGGGTAGAATGACTAATATACGCCCACGGCTTTCCAGCTAAAGCAGAAATATGCTTTTTTAAATCGACTGCAAAGTCATTGACCAAACGTGCGTTAATATTACCAGAAAATTGCCCAATAATAATTGGACCATCAGTGATGATACTGACACTGCCATAGTGATTCTTAAATTCCAATTTGCTTCCCTTTTGAATTAAAAAGAGCGCGAATTTTATACAATTCTATGTATGTGTCTAGTTATTTAGTATACAAACTTTAAAAAACATAACTTTTTCATTAAATTTGTATATGTGTAAAATTTATCTAGTTATTTAGGTTTGGGGTGGATAAATCATTCACCCCACATTTAAAATATAACTAACTATTTGTTAACAATATAGTTCAAAGCACCAGTAATTGAGGCGACTTGTGCATCAATACAAATTTCATCATTTGCGAGTGGACTATCAGGGTAAACCTCTGTTGTTGTGACATATTCTGCATCTGTTAAGCCCATACATAACCCCAGTTTTTTCGCTTCGTAATTAATTACACCAAACTGGGTTTGTGGTACACCAATCAACTGGTTATTCTCATCACTTGGTGCGATGTGGGTTACTTTTTCAACTGATTTTATAATCGCTGTTTGAAATGCATCATGCGGGCGCTCACTATCAGCGACAAGATAAAAGCCATCAGGGATGTTCCAGTTATCGTGTGTCGTTGCATCACGTGCAGCCAAAGCAGGGCGAAACTCACTATTATCAGTATCTGTTGTCTCATGCAGGTCAATATGCACATAAGGTGCGATTGCGTTGTCGGCTAAATACTGCATAATTGCTGCTGACTCTTCAGCCGGACTATCTGCATAGAATGAACGATTTGGATCCGTGGCATTTGGATTCCAGCGGTTAATCGTTTCATAACCCCACGGGCTAATACACGGAGCCACTAAGATATTAAATTCAGCAAAATAATCTTTTGCGTTTTTCTTAGCAAACGCTAAAGCACCGTGCACACCACTTGTTTCATAGCCATGCACACCACCGGTAACCAAGACAGTTGGTTTATCAGCGTGCCATTGCTTGCTCTTTAAAATGTAAAGTGGGTATTTGTCGCTGTCGTAACTTAATGCGCCATATTGCTCAATGTTGAAATCACTTGATAAAGAGTCTAGTTGCGACACAACATCATCTAAATAACTACGTTTTACTGTTTGTAACTCAAACCATGCTTTTTTATCTGCGTCGTTCCACGGTTTACCAGGGGTTCCAATCGGATAACTCATAAAATACCTTGTTTTGACTTGCTGCAAAACGCCAAGCTTATCTAAGCTGTTAAGCTGCTGCAACTAGATAAGCTCAGTCGTAAAGTTACCTTGCTCGTACAGCTTTGCATGATGGTGCTTATGGGTCTCAAATAAGTATTTACGCAGTGCATCTTCACCTTGGCACACTTGCACTATTTTTCCGGCAATTCCTTTGCTGGTCGTTCGTATTGGCTTCACACTAAGAATAATGTGATCTTCAGTAGGTAAATTAAATGCCAACAGTATCTCTTTATTAAGATCGGGTGATTGACGCTTTGGCTTGAGTAACACGCCTGTACTTGATAAAGACAGTATCTGAAATTGCTCTGTGTGAATTTCAAGTTCAGGGGTACGCCAGCTGCGTTCGATACCCTTAGTATCGATAACTTCTGGTGCGCTAAGTACGGGGATCAGTTGGCCATGTTCGTCATTAGTAAATTCAAGCGGAAACCACAACTGATAAATCCCTACTTCAGCCAGTAGTGTTAGTTTGGCATTGGTAAGTAAGCCGTTTAATTTATCAGGTAAATTGAGCCTAACAGACATTTTTGTGTCGGTTGGATCGCTGTTAGTCCGTTCAGCCTCGAATAAACGGTTGAAAAAAGTAAGTTCTTGGTCGGATAAATGTGCCATATAAAGCTCCTTTTAAAGCACGCTTAATTATATGTATCATAAATTGTTCAAATTATGCACGTATAAAGAGCATTAATTGTGCCAGCTGCTTTGAGATTTATTTTGCGGCGTATTTCACTTACACTGTTAAAAAAACTAACAAGGATTTTATTTTGTCGAGCCTGACTGGTGTAAATAAAAGTTTAGTGATATTTGCTGCTTTAGTCGTTGTTTTAGCGGGTATTAAAGCCGCAAGTGTGATTGTTATTCCATTTGTATTGGCGGCTTTTATTGCCATTATTTGTAATCCCTTAATCCGTTTCTTTGCCAAATACGGTATCCCTAAAGGGATTGCTGTTGTGTTTGTGATGCTGATGATCGTCGGTGTAGGGATAAGCCTTGCCGGGTTGGTTGGGCAATCTATGACCGATTTCTCTGAAAAACTGCCTGAGTACAAAGCACAACTAAAAGAAGAGTTTGTCTGGGTGGTTAATGTTGCCGCAAGTTATAACATTCTGATTGATAAAGAGCAGATCATCTCTTTATTCGATCCGGGTAAAATGATTGATGTTGCAACCAACATGCTGACTGGCCTTGGTGGGGTGATGGCGAATCTGTTTTTGATCATCCTAACCGTGGTGTTCATGTTATTTGAAGGACCTATGCTGAGCAAGAAAGTGCACCTTGCATTGGATGATCCTGAAATGAAAATGCAGCAAATTGATCGCTTTTTAGATTCTATTAATTCTTATCTTGCCATTAAAACCATGGTTAGCTTAGGCACAGGTATACTTGCAGGCTTTATGCTGTGGGCACTTGATGTTGATTACTTTGTACTGTGGGGTGTAGTGGCGTTCATGCTTAATTATATTCCTAACATTGGGTCTATCATTGCAGCTGTTCCTGCTGTACTACTTGCTTTGATCACTCAAGGCCCATTGGTTGCAGGGTTTATTGCTGGTGGTTATTTAGTGATTAATACCGTAATGGGAAACATTGTCGAACCGCGCTTTATGGGTAAAGGGCTGGGTTTATCGACGTTGGTGGTATTTTTATCATTAATTTTCTGGGGTTGGTTGATGGGTACCGTGGGTATGCTGTTATCAGTTCCATTGACCATGATAGTTAAAATTGCTTTAGAAACCAGCCAAGAAGGGAGATGGCTTGCTACCTTGCTTGGCAATGGCGAAGAGCTAAAACTTGAAGATTAAAAAAGGCGCTTAAGCGCCTTTTTATCTTTCAAAATGATTAAGTGTTATACCAATTCGCTTAATTAAATGGTCTATTTTGAGGCAATAAAACCTCGTTGATAACAAGGCAAAAATTTCGTTATTTAGTTGTTCTAAATCAGAAATTTTTAACGCAGGTAGCGACAGGTTTAATCCCTCAAAATGATTAAGTATTATTGCGGATTGGTATTATTACTTTAGAGGCCGTTGTAAAACCTGTATATGGCTTTTCAGAATTTCAATTTCACATTGCTTGTAGGCAATGGCAGCTTTCGTACCATTTGGCATTTTTTGTAAGTAGCGCCAGCGACAACTGTCTTCTAAATAACGCTCCTGGTTCTTGATGCTGCGATTGAATATAGGCAGCAATTGGCTGTTACCGCTATCTTCTTTAATTTTTTCAAGATCCATCGTGAGCTTATTAATCCACATCTTTTGGTCGCGATGCAAATCGGCAATAACTTGATCAAGACATTGAATGTAACGTTTAGTCTCATCTGTATTGTTACTCGTAAGCTCACAACTTTGCTGAGCTTGAGTATGCGCTGAACCCGCGCATAGGGCTAGTAGCATACCTTTAATAAGTAACGATTTTTTATTTCTTATCATTGTAATTAAACTCTAATATAAACTCAGCACCCGCTAGTTTCTCTGCATCTTTAATGGTTAAGGTGCCGTTATACGAGTTGACTAAATCAGACACGATAGCCATGCCGACACCGTGGCCGCTTTCGTAGGTATCGAGTCTGGTACCGCGAGTCAGTAATGATTCACGCTTGTGTTCAGGGACACCTGGGCCATCATCACTAATGCTGAGCGTTAACTTTTTGTTCTGCTTAACCTTTATATCGACCTGTGAGCGGCAAGCTTTACAGGCATTATCGATTAAATTACCGAGTAGTTCCATTAAATCGGTTTTATCACCCAAGAAATAGTCTTTTTCTGTGACTTCACAGGTGAAAATAATATCTTTGTCGCGATAAACTTTGCTCATTGCGCTTAAGATTGAATCAATAACAGGCTTGATGTGAGTTTGTTTTTTCCAGGTGTCAGACGCACCTGTGGCAGCACGTTTTAATTGGTGTTCGATCATCACGTTGATGCGGTCTAACTGCTCTTGTGCATCAGCATCATTGGCCAAAGGACTAGATTTAAGCACCGCTAATGGTGTTTTTAATGCATGAGCAAGGTCGCTCAATGAGGCGCGATAACGCTCTTTTTGGCGCTGCTGTGATTCAAGTAATAAATTTAAATCGGCTTTAATGGTTTGCAGCTCAACTGGGTAAAGACCTTTAATTTGTTGGTTATCACCCGATTCAATAGCTTTAATTTCTTTATCGAGTCGTTGCAGTGGTCTTGCACTCCAAACAAAACCAATCGCCATTAGCGCAGCAATGGCCACACCCATGATATACATCCAATTTACGAGTGTTTGTTTAAAGCCATCCATCAGCCTGAGTAGGGCATCATTACGCTTTAATAAAATGAAACGCGCATGCTCAGATTGGTCAATGTTTTCTAAAATAACGGTAAGCGTTAATTGCCAATACACAGTATTGTTGTATTCAACACGGCGAAAATCCGCAGAGCCTGCAGGGGCTTCAAAGTTATCAGGAATAAAATTGATATTGGTCGCTGATTCAGAATACCAAACGGGTAAGTCACCGCGATAAATCATCGCGTAGGTATCTGAATTTAGTCGGTTTAGCTCTGGCGTTAAGATAGTACTTGGCATAACAATGCCGCGTTCAGTGAAATCGACTTCAGAGATTAATGAATATAAGTGAGCTTCGAGGGTTTTTTCGGTCGCTTCGACCAAGGAGGCGTAGTAAGCCTTACCAATTGAGAAAAACAGAATTGGTAGGGCGACTAATAAAACAAAGACAAGGATAAATCCTTGCCTTACTTTAAGCGGTATCTGCGATGCTACCACTGACTTTTTAGCCTATAACCACGGCCGCGTAATGTTTCAACTGGGTTAAGGGTACCGTCAGGGTCAAGCTTCTTACGTAAACGCAACACGAATACTTCGATTACGTTTGAATCAAGATCGAAGTCTTGGTCGTAGATGTGCTCTGTTAGTTCAGATTTAGAAATTACCTTTTGTGGATTAACCATTAGGTATTCTAAAACTTTGTATTCGTATGCTGTTAAGCTAAGTTCTTTATCGTTTACCCATACTTGCTGTGAGCGAGTATGAATTTTGATAGGACCTGCTGTCATTTCTGGGTTTGCTTTACCTGCGCTGCGGCGGATAAGGGCATTACAGCGAGCGATTAGCTCTTCAACGTGGAAAGGTTTAGTAAGGTAGTCATCTGCACCTGCGTCTAAGCCTTCTACTTTATCTTGCCAACGGTCACGTGCCGTTAAAATCAAAATAGGAATGGTAATACCTTGCGCACGAGCTTTGGTAATTAATTCGATACCATCTATTTTTGGTAAGCCTAAATCTACTACCGCCATATCAAGCGGGTACTCGGTAATATGGAATAAACCAGCTTCACCATCGTGACAAAGGTCTACGCTGTAACGCTCTTTTTCTAGGGCATTACGAAGGTTATCTGCTAAGTGTAAATCATCTTCAATAACTAAAATTCGCATTCTTAATCCTTTTTCACTTCGCCAGTCTTTTTGTTCACATGGACATCAACCACGTGGCCGTTCGTTTTTAAAATTCTTACGGTAAATACTTTATCTTGCTCTGTGATTTTCAGGGTTCGGCCGTCTTCAGATTTTTGGGCAATCATCACAGCCTGCTTTTTAGTCACCTCTGGGGCTTGCTTCTTATTGGCATCAGCATGAAAGCTTGATAATGCAAATAAAAGACTAAAACTGAAGGCTAATACTATGCGCATGACGGGGAACTCCTAAACCAGACCCATTTAGTTTAATTAACCAATTAACTAAAATTCAAGTAATTACGTTAAATTCTGTAATTCGATAGCCAGATCTTAGTTAATAAGCCGTGAACAAACACTGAATTATTGATTCAGTTAAGTTCAGGGATTAACCAAATACTTTTTTAAATGGTTTTACCACTGAGTTGTCGTAAACACCCGCAGCAATATACGGATCGTTTGCTGCCCATTCACGTGCTGCTTCTAATGAGTCAAATTCTGCAACCACTAATGAACCAGTAAAACCAACATCAGCCGGATCTTCACTATCAATCGCTGGAAGGGGGCCTGCCGTAAATAAACGATTTTGATCGTCTAATTCTTGAAGGCGTGCTAAGTGAGCAGGGCGCGCAGATTTGCGAGCTTCTAAACTATTTTCAACATCCGTTGAATAAATCATATACAGCATGGTGTGTTCTCAATGTTATTTTAAAAAATAGTAGCATATTCTTAGCAATAGACGAGAGATTATTCGCGTAATAATCTTTACACAAACCCATATAACTTTAACTTATAAAGCTTGAAATACGCGGTGTAACACTGGTAGAGTCGCTGGGTTGAGAAAATAATAATAAGGTTTTTAAATGAGCGAAAAACGCGAGCATTTTAGCTCCCGCCTCGGTTTTATTTTAGCGGCAGCCGGTTCTGCTGTAGGTATCGGAAACTTAGTAGGTTTTCCTGTTTCAGCTACAAAAAACGGCGGTGGTGCTTTCCTTTTAGTCTATGCATTGTTTGTCATTTTTATCTGTTTGCCAGTGATGATGGCTGAAATGGCCATGGGTCGTAAAGCGCAAAAAGATCCACTTGGTTCATACAAATTATTAGCAGGCAATGATCCAAAATGGAACTTTGCTGGCTTTTTAGCCGTATTAACGCCATTTATGATTGCTGTTTTTTATATGGTGATCACAGTATGGATTTTCGGTTATCTATCGCAAACTGCATTTGGTAATTTAGATGCCTTGGCCCAGCCTGATAATTTTGGCACTTTTATCAATAGCTACACCGTGTTTGGTTATATGGCTGTGGTTGCAATCATCGTTAACTTGATTTTAGTGGGTGGTGTTAAAGAGGGCATCGAGAAAGCGGCTAAGTTTATGATGCCGGCTTTATTTGTGCTACTTACCGCGCTGGTTGTTTATGTATTAACACTTGATAACGCGATGGCGGGTGTAAAGTACTATATCGTTCCTGATTTCAGTAAAATGAATGCGAGTGTACTAAATGGTGCGCTGGCTCAAGCATTTTTCTCATTGTCGTTAGGTATGGGTATTTTAATGACCTATGCATCGTATATTTCTAAGAAAGACGACATTGTTGGCAGTGCAAAAATGGTTGCGGTAACCGATTCATTGGTTGCATTCATTGCCGGTCTTATGGTGCTTCCAGCTATTTTTAGTTTTAATCCGAATACTGATCCAAGTACTTTATCAGACTCTTCGGTATCAATGATTTTTGTATACCTACCAAAAATTTTATTAGCACTTCAAGCTGACATTGGTTACGTGGGTGCATCAATTGTTGCGTTTGTATTCTTCTTACTTGTCTTTTTTGCTGCAATTACGTCGCTTGTATCAATTGTAGAAGTACCAACAGCAACATTAAGCGATCGTAAGGGTATCAGCCGCAAAAAAGCACTGGCTATCTTAACCTTATCTACAGGTGTATTAACTGTGCTGTGTACCATGTCATTTGGTATGGTTGACTCACTTACAAAGTTTGTTAGCTATGGCGGTGCAGATAAGAGCTTATTTGATATTGTTTATGATGTGTTTTACGACACAATTTTACCGCTTAACGGTTTAATGGTGTGTTTATTCGTTATGTATCGTTGGAAAAAAGCAAACTTATCAGCAGAGCTAAGCCAAGGCTGTGACGGCTATGTTGGCAGCTTTACAGAGAAGTATGTGAACTTCTCGCTTTCAACGTTTATCCCTGCCATTTTATTACTAATCTTTGTAAATACAGTGGCGACTAAGTTCTTCGCATTTAGTATTTTCGGATTTTAAGAACCAGTTCAATACTTAGCCGCGCACTTTGCGCGGCTTTTTTATGCCTCTCTTTTTTATATTAAAAGGCCCCGGCATCAAGCACATCACCCAAGCCAAGGGTAAACATCCAAAGTCCCCATAAGCTGTGTTCAATCACACACACGAAGGTCGAGCGGCTTTGCGCGTACGTATAAGAAAACAACAGCCCCCCTAAAAATGCCAACAATACGGCCAATACATTCGCATAGACAATATGCGCCAACGCAAACACTGATGCGCTGACAATAATACGCACTGTTTTACTTGGCATAATGCGTTTATAACGATGGAAAAAATAGGTTCTAAAAATAAGCTCTTGTGGCATCACTGATAAGATAGGGTAGAGCAATAACAACATTAGCCAATCGTTAAATGAGTTTCGAGGCAGTGAAAACCAATTTTCTTGATTCATGATGCCGTAAAACATTCCGGAGAATAGCGCCCCTAAAAAGAAGAAACTAAATAAGCGACGTTTTACCGCACTAAATTGCCCAAGGCTGGTTAAACGAAAGCGTTTAAAATGGGGATCAGATAAAAGCAACATGCCGCACACGGCCATTAAAATAATAAGGGCAGGAATAAGCCAGTTAGCGAGATAGGCACGAAGAAAGAAGCCTAATAGCGGCAAAGAAACAAATATGAGGGTAAATTCAAGCCAGCGGTATTGGTTAGCGTTCAATGTTGTCTCAGCGTGTTTTTTGTTTACGCTAACAAGCTAAGACGACAAATTTATGACATTAAGATTGCTTTGGATCTTTCTCTTCGTCATCTTCAGGTAAGTATTTGAATAGGGTGATGATCGTTGCTAACACGCAAACAAAGGTAATGCCCATTAAGCCAAACACTTTAAAGTTAACCCAAAAATCGAGCGAGAAGTTATAGGCAATGTAGATATTCAGCGCCGAGATACCTGCAGTCACGGCAACCCAAAATAGGTTAAGCTTATTCCAGAGCGCTTCAGGTACGTTGATTTCTTGTTTACTCTCAGAGGCATTTTCTAAAATCGAGCTAAGTGCTTTTTTCACTAAGTTTTTGCCAAGTACATAGCGGCTTACTAATAAAGTAACACTGAAAATGGCATACACAATGGTGGCTTTCCATTTTACGAACTGCTCGTCGTGGAACACTAAGGTGAGCGTGCCTAATACCACCGCTATGGCAAAAAACACCCAATGACGGGTTGGCACTTTACCATCTTTAAAATAACAGTAAGCAACTTGAATTAAGGTGGTTAGCATCAGCAAGGCTGTTGCCCAATAAATATCAACTAACTTGAAAACCGCAAAAAACAGGATCAGCGGGATGTATTCAATAATCGCATGCATAAATTTATAAATGCTCTAATTTAAAAAGATACTGGGTTGTATCAAGTTATCACGCAAGATACAAGGTTGACTTAGCAGCCCTGAAAGCTTAGCCTCCCGAGCCAATCTGGCCTAAACCTGCGTTTAGGTTGTTTTACCTTATCTTTTTCCGCTTAACCTCAGATGATTAAGCGGCGTATTTTGGAGCATTTTTATGAATAAAGCCGCGTTAGTATCACAAATGGCTGCCCATAGTGAATTAACAAAAAAAGACACTCAAGCTGCTTTAACGAGTATGTTAAATGCGATTGAAAAGTCTCTTTCTGAGGGTGACCAAGTGCAAATTAATGGTTTTGGTACGTTTGCCCTAAGTTATTACCCTGCACG
The DNA here is from genome assembly GCF_002964825.1 of Pseudoalteromonas sp. T1lg122. NCBI lineage: Bacteria > Pseudomonadati > Pseudomonadota > Gammaproteobacteria > Alteromonadales > Pseudoalteromonadaceae > Pseudoalteromonas > Pseudoalteromonas sp. T1lg122. The sequence goes on along the minus strand of NZ_PQCG01000007.1, from coordinate 821,583 downwards.
TAAAGGGCGCAACCCGCAAACCGGTGAAGAAATTGAAATTGAAGGCGCTAATAAGCCAGTTTTTAAACCAGCAAAAGCACTTAAAGACGGTTTATAAGCAGGATTTGCAAAGCGGGTGTAGTATTTACAGAGCACACATAGAGCACTTGGGAATTTATTCAATACTTTCAATCTATTAAGTTTGGCATGTTGTCTGCTGTTAATTGTTTAGGTTTACCTAAATAAGGAGATAACATGTCAAATTTAAACAGCCAGCTGAATGGTAAAAAGATTGCCATTCTTGCAACCAATGGTTTTGAGCAAAGCGAGCTATTGTCACCACGAAGCGCATTATTAGAAGCTGGTGCACTTGTCGAAGTTGTGTCACTTGAGCGTGGCGATATCACCGCATGGGATGAAAACCAATGGGGTGAGCGAGTCAGTGTTGACCGCGTAGTCAGCGAAGCAGACTCTGCAGAGTATGACGCGTTACTGCTTCCTGGAGGCTTATTCAACCCAGATACGTTACGTCAAGATAGCGAAGCAAAAGCATTCGTTGATGGATTTTTCAGTGCCGGTAAAAACAAACCCATTGCCGCGATTTGCCACGGTCCATGGCTATTAGCCGAAATTAACAAACTACGGGAGCGCAAAGTAACCTCATACCCAAGTATCAAAACGGATTTGATCAATGCAGGAGCTAATTGGGTTGATCAAGAGGTATGTGTTGATAAGGGCATAGTTACAAGCCGAAGCCCAGCCGACCTTGAAGCCTTTAATCGAAAATTCATAGAAGAAATTAAAGAGGGCGAGCATCGCCATCATTAATCATAAATTGTTAAGCACAAAAAAGGGCCTTTAAGGCCCTTTTTTAAGCAATACAATAAATTACTTTGTAGCTGCTTTCATACTGGCTACAAACTCTTTTAAACCAGTTAGCATCACTGCTTGGTCATCAAGATTTGCCTCGATGATTTTAACAACCGCAGAGCCTGAAATCGCACCAGCGGCTCCTGACTCAAGTGCTGATTTAACATCTTCTGGTGTTGATACACCAAAGCCTAATAATGCCGGTGCAGCATGGTAATCTTTTAGTTTTTTAACTAATGAATCTGCTGGCATTTGTGCCTTGGTTTCTGTGCCTGTCACACCTGCGCGTGAAAGAAGGTATGTGTAACCACGGCCATATGACGCACACTCTCGTAAAGTGTCATCATCAGCATTCGGTGTAGCAATAAAAATTGGGTCAATACCATTTTGCATTGCTGTTTTACGAAATGGCTTTGATTCGTGCAGCGGCACGTCAGCCACTAAAATTGAATCAACACCGGCTTCTTTAGCATCTTGATAAAACTTTTCGATGCCACGCTTAAATACTAGGTTTGAATACAATAACAGGCCAATTGGAATATCGGCATTGTACTCACGCACTTGCTTGATGATATCAAAGCAATCTTGGGTATTGATGTTTTCATCAAGTGCACGAATGTTGGCAGCTTGGATCACCGGGCCATCTGCAATCGGATCTGAAAATGGAATACCTAGTTCAAGGGCATCAGCGCCGCCATCAATTAAGCTTTTGATGATTTCTACACTCAGTGCTTTATTAGGATCACCAATCGTAACGAAGGGTACAAAAGCACCTTGGTTTGTTTCATTTAATGTGGCGAACAGTTGTCCGTAACGGTTAGTCTGGCTCATAGTGCGCCTCCTTCTGATAAAACACTGTGTACGTGAGCCAAATCTTTATCGCCTCGGCCGCTTAGGTTAACCACTAAAATAGTGTCTTCGGTTTGTTGCTCGGCATATTTAAGGGCATATGCGAGGGCATGGCTTGATTCAAGCGCTGGAATAATCCCTTCGTTCTTAGCCAGTAGTTGGAATGCCTCAAGTGCTTCAGTATCAGTAATGCCCACATATTCTGCACGGCCTGTCTCATGAAGATAAGCATGTTGTGGACCAACAGCTGGGTAATCAAGGCCTGCTGAAACAGAGTAAGACTCTTCAATTTGACCATCATCATTTTGCATAATATAGGTATAGGTACCGTGTAAAATGCCTTTCGTGCCCTTACATAGCGTAGCACCGTGTTGATGGGTATCTAAGCCTTTACCAGCTGGCTCTACACCAATTAGTTTTACACTTGGCTCATCAATAAAGTCTGTGAACATACCAATGGCGTTTGAGCCACCACCCACGCAAGCAAGCACAGCATCCGGTAAGCGACCTTCAGCTTTAATCACTTGTTGTTTTGCTTCTTCACCAATCATTTTTTGGAACTCACGCACCATGGTAGGGAATGGGTGAGGGCCTGCTGCAGTGCCTAGTAAATAGTGAGCATCTTTGTAATTAGCTGACCAGTCACGCAGTGCTTCGTTTACGGCATCTTTTAAGGTACCAGAGCCTGCCGTGACAGGAATAACCTCTGCGCCCATTAGTTTCATACGAAATACATTTGGTTGCTGACGTTCAACGTCTTTTGCGCCCATGTAAATACGGCATTTTAAGCCAAGTAGGGCACAGGCTAGGGCCGTTGCAACACCGTGTTGGCCGGCACCTGTTTCTGCAATCACTTCTTTTTTACCCATGCGTTTGGTCAGAAGTGCTTGACCAAGTACTTGGTTGGTTTGTGCGCACCGCCGTGGAGTAAATCTTCACGCTTTAAATAAAGTTTTACCTTAGGATTTTTAACTAAGTTACGTGTCAGAGTTAATGGCGTAGGGCGACCTGCGTATTCATTTAACAGTTTTTCAAACTCAGCCTGAAAAGCTGGATCTTTTTGTGATTTGTTAAACTCTGCTTCTAGTTGCTTGAGTGCTGGCACAAGCAGCTGTGGTACAAACATACCACCGAATTCACCGAAATAAGCTGGATTTTGCATTCTAACCTCAATAATTTCTGATATGCGAAAACGCATTTTGTAATTTTGTTTGGCACTTTTTACCCGCTGACGCTTCAACGCCAGAATTTAGGTCAAGGCCGTTAGCACCGCGATAAAGCGCTGCGTGAATATTTTCTGGGTTTAAACCCCCGGCTAACATAAACGGCACGGTTGCCGTCTCTAGCACTGACCAATCAAATGCTTCGCCTGTGCCGCCTTTTTGGCTTTTGCTGTAAGTGTCGTATAAATGGCGATCAACCCCTTCAAGCGGTTTGGGTAATTCGCCTTTAACGGCTTGGGCTTTCCAAATTTCACAGCCAAGCGGTAATTGCTTTCTGAGACTTTGAATATACTCGCTATTCTCGTCACCATGTAATTGCACTGCAGCTAATTTTAAGCTTTGTGCATAATCGACCACTTGTTCTAGAGGTGCATTGACAAACACACCCACATACGCGAGCGGGGCACTTTGCGTAACTTGCTTGGCACAGTCGATATCGACATAGCGCGGTGACTTAGGATAAAAAATTAAGCCACCATACACAGCACCACTGGCGTAGGCTGCCATCGCATCTTGTGAACGGGTTAAACCACACACTTTGTTCTCACCTAAAATGACTTTACGGCATGCGGCTTCTAAGTCGCGCTCAGCCATCAGTGAGCTGCCAATTAAAAAGCCATCGCACAATGGTGCAAGACGTTTTACATCTTTATGGGTATAAATGCCCGATTCTGAAATCACTACTTTGTCATTTGGGATAAGCTGACGTAAACGCTCAGTTGTTGCAAGATCAGTACTTAAATCACGAAGGTCGCGGTTATTAATACCAATTAGGCTGGCATTAAGTGCAAGTGCACGACTTACTTCTTGCTCATTACTGACTTCTGTTAGTACCGACATGTTTAAAGAGTCAGCCACTTTGTGAAGCGCTAAATATTGCTCGTCATCAAGGACTGAGAGCATTAATAAAATGGCATCACCACCAGATAAGCGTGCTAAGTAAACTTGGTACTCATCAATAAAGAAGTCTTTACAAATAAGCGGCTGTTCCACTTGGCTGCGCACGTATTCGAGGTACTGATAGCTACCTTGGAAATATTTTTCGTCAGTTAATACGCTCATACAAGTTGCGTATTTTTTATAAACCGATGTAATTTCGTCTAAATTGAATGGTTCGCGAATAAGCCCTTTTGACGGTGAGGCCTTTTTACACTCTAAAATAAATTGTGTGCCTGTTGCTGCTAACGCCGCTTCAAAGTCTCGCTTGGTTGGCACAACATCGCTAATGAACGATTCAAGCGGGCGCTGTGCTTTTCTTTGTTCTAATTCAATGCGTTTGTCGGCAACAATTTTGTCTAACACGTTAGCCATGACTTACCTCAATAATTGCGTTCAATGTGTCCATCGCTTTGCCTGATGCTAATAATTCGCTTACTTGATCTGCGGCTGCTTTTAAATCACCTGCTTTATCGGTTAAATAAAGAAGGGCGGCGACGTTGGCTATAATGGCAGCGTTATGCGCCATTTCACCTTGACCTTGTAAAATCGCTAAGCTTGCTTTTGCGTTATATTCTGGGCCTTGGCCTGCTAGTTGTTCAAGTGAATAGTTTGCAAGACCAAAATCGCTCGCTGTTAGCGTATATTCGCTCAGTTCACCGTTATTAAGCTCGACCACTTTGGTTGTCCCATGTAAGGCAATTTCGTCAGTGCCTGCACCGTGAACCACCATAGCGCGTTTTGTGCCAAGGGTTTTTAGGGTTTCGGCCATTGGTAAACACAGTGAAGGGTCATAAACACCAAGCAATTGCACCTCAGGGGCAGCAGGGTTGGCCAGTGGCCCTAAGATATTAAAAATTGTGCGGCTTTTAAGAGCCGTACGCACGCCCATCGCATGGCGTACACCACTGTGATAATGCGGTGCAAATAAAAATGTAAACCCAGTATTGTCTAAACAATGCGCTGCTTGCTCAGGGCTCATATCGATATTGATACCCAAGGCTTTAAGTAAATCCGCTGAGCCCGAATTACTCGACACACTGCGATTACCATGTTTGACCATATTGATGCCCGCAGCGGCGGCAACAATAGCAGCTGTGGTACTAATATTAATTGTGTTTGAGCCATCGCCACCGGTACCACAGCTATCAGCAAGTAAGGTTTTGCTGGTTTGAAATAGCACTGCATTGGCGCGCATTGATGCCGCCGCACCGGCGATTTCATCACTTGTTTCGCCTTTCAGTTTTAGGGCGATAAGTGCCGCAGTTAATTCAATATCATTAAGCTTGCCATTCATGATGGCGTCAAACAGTGCAGTTGCTTGCGAAAATGATAAATCTTGCTTTGCTAATAATTGGTTTAACTGGGTTTGAGTTGTTGCTTCCATGTTATTCCTCTACTGCACGCGTGCGGTTAAAAATTCAATGCTTTGTTGTAATAGCAATGCGCCATTTGGCGTTAAAATTGACTCAGGATGAAACTGATAACCAAGGGCATTATCTTGTTGATGGTAAATTGCCATCGGAATATTTTCATAACAAGCAATTACTTCAACATCATCAGGGACTTTAGTTGCCATTAATGAATGATAACGAGCAACCGGCATTTTATCGCCCATACCCGCGAATACTGGGTGCTCAGTCAACGTAATAATTGATGACTTGCCGTGCACAGTTTCGCCGGCATGACCAATAACCCCGCCGTAGCTTTGTGTTAGAGCTTGCTGTCCTAAACAGATACCCAGCATAGGGAAGCGGCCTTTACACAGTTCAATGAGCTCCATTAAACAACCCGCATCAGATGGTGCGCCAGGACCCGGTGAAAGCACTAATAATACAGGCACTGTCTCTTGGCACATTTTGTCGAAGATGCTTTGTGCACTGATGTTATTACGGTATACCACTAACTGGCACCCTAACATAGAAAGTTCATCGACTAAGTTATAACTAAATGAATCAAAGTTATCTAAAAAGTAGATTTTATAGGCTGATGTTGTCGTCATTATTGTGCCTCGTAAGTCGATTGAATCGCAGTGATCACAGCTTGTGCTTTAGCACGGGTTTCATTGGCTTCTGATTGTGGATCTGAATCAAACACCACACCTGCACCTGCTTGCACATAGGCTGTGCCGTTTTTAACAAAGGCAGAGCGAATAACAATACAGCTATCCATGGCACCATCACCTGTTAAATAACCCACAGCACCACCATAGCTGCCGCGGCGTTTTTGTTCGGTTTGACGAACTAACTCAGCAGCGCGTACTTTAGGTGCACCCACTAAGGTGCCCATGTTCATACAAGCTTGGTAAGCATGTAGCGCATCGAGTTCAGGTTTTAAAGTACCCACAACGCGTGAAACTAAATGCATCACTTGTGAGTAGCGGTCTACTTTTAATAATTCTTTCGCGTGACGTGTGCCTGGTACGCTAATACGGGCAACATCATTTCGCGCTAAATCAACTAGCATCAGGTGCTCTGCACGCTCTTTTTGGTCGTTGCGAAGTTCAAGCTCAATGCGGCTGTCTAGGTCTGGATTAATTTGCCCGTTAGCAAACTTGCCACGAGGGCGAGTGCCGGCAATAGGGTATACCTCAACTTGTTTACTCTCAGCGCAATATTTGAGGGCTGACTCGGGTGATGCGCCGAATAACACAAACTCTTCATCGCGCATATAAAACATATATGGGCTTGGGTTTTGTTGTTTTAATTGGCTGTAAGCATGAAGTGAGTCAGGGCAGGCGAGAGAAAAAGTACGAGATGGTACAACTTGGAAAATATCGCCATCAACGATGTTCTTTTTTAACTTGATGACATGTTCGCAGTATTGCTCGTCGCTAACATCAACAGAAATTGGGTTTGAGCCTACTTGCTTTTGCCCTTGATAGCTTTGTGCATTGTCACATACGGCATTTAAACGCTCTAACTGTTGACCAACCTCAAAACAATTAGCATGAACTTCAGGACCGTTAAATACATTGCCAATTAGCTCGGTTGTTTTTGCTTGATGGTCGATGACAACTAACGTTTCTGCGAGGTAGAAAACATAATCAGGGCAGCTGTTTTCGCCGTCAGGTACATCAGAAAGGGTTTCGAAATTAGCAACCATGTCGTAGGCAAACACACCGCCTAAGAACACAGAGAATGGGTTGTCTGTGGTGCTTTTAATACTGTTAATGCAGCTACGTAGCGCACTAAATGCATTATCTGCTACTAATTTACTGGCTTCATCAATATCGCTTGCGACCGCGTTGTAGGTTAACGTTAATGTATCTTCTACAAGCTCTGCAGAGCAGTTTTGCACATGAGTTTGTAAATAAGGCAGTAATTGCTTGCCATTATTTGACTGTGCAGTGAGTGTGACCTGTTTGCCTTGGCAAACAATACGTAGCGCTGAGTCAACCAAAATTAGACTTTTTACACTGTCTTTAGAATCAATTTCAGCAGACTCTAACAGCAGTGAATTAGGCTTATCGAGTAAACTGTATAACGCAAGTGGGCTACTGATGTAGTCGCGCACTTGAGTGATACTGGTTACTTCACCCGGTGTCGTTGTTATATGACTAAAAATCAAACCTCATTCTCCCTCATTCCCAAAAACTCTTTAAAAAACAAAACCCCGCGAAGCGATGCTTGGCGGGGTTCGTATAAAGATGCCTATAAATTAGATAGACCCTCACCGTCCCGCTAAGCCAGGCGCCACCACCAATGATGTGTAAGAGTTGCTATGTAATTCATTATAAAACCTTAAAATTTAGATATAAAAAAACCCGCTACTTGAGCGGGTTTTGAAATCGTTAGACACGACAATTCGTCACCCGCTAGTTACGAGTGCCACCACCAAATTGTGATTTGAATTGTTTTTTTCATTGTTATTGCTTATTTAACGTGTCTGAAAGTGCATACAGTAAAGCGTACCTATGCCGATACTGTCAAGCATTAATTTACATATTAATACGTGTTCGGAATTTACCTCTCGTAATTGCCCATTTATGTGGGTATATATGTCTAACCTAAAAAGATAATCACGCCCTCGCAGTAAATTTTTGTTATACTCACATCATTGATTCAAGAACTTACGTAAAGCAGTCTTTCCCTTTGATAAAATACGATTTACATAGCCACACCACATACTCAGATGGTCAGCTATCAGTCGAGCAATTGTTACACCGCGCGGTTGAGAAAAACATAGATGTGTTTGCAATTACCGATCACGACACGTTAAGTGCGATAAAACCAGCTCGCCAAGTCATTGCAGATGATAATTTACCGCTTAAATTAATTGCTGGCGTTGAAGTATCAACAAAATGGGAAAGCTTTGAAATTCATATTGTTGGCTTAAATGTTGATGATGAAAATGACGCACTGTTGTCATTATTACAAGCGCAACAAGGCAAGCGTGAAGAGCGCGCTTTAGAGATAGGTCGTCGCCTCGCTAAAAATGGTTTTGAAGGCATTTACGATCAAGCAAAAACATTTGCCGAAAACGCCCAGATCACACGCGCGCATTTTGCCCGTGCACTGATTGAACGTGGTGTAGCTAAAAACTTCCCGGGGGTATTTAAAAAATACTTAGGGCGAGGAAAAACAGGCTATGTACCAAGTAGTTGGTGCGATATGAAAACGGCAATTGCTGCCATTCACCAAGCGGGTGGGGTTGCCGTTCTTGCCCATCCTGGGCGTTATCAAATGTCGAATAAGTGGCTACGTAAGTTAATTATTGAGTTTAAAGACGCAGGTGGTGATGCGATGGAAGTTGCACAGCCACAGCAAGCGCCGAGTGAGCGCCAGTTTTTAGGTGAACTTTGCCGTGAATATGGTTTACTTGCGTCGCAAGGGTCAGATTTTCATTTTCCGACCAGTTGGTTGGAGTTAGGTAAAAATTTATACTTACCAAAAGATTGCCAAGGGGTTTGGCAAGCATGGGAAGGGCAATAGGAGCGTGTAATGAGTCAGTTTTTCCATATTCATCCAGATAATCCGCAACCACGCTTAATCAGCCAAGCGGTTGATATTATTAAGCAGGGCGGTGTTATTGTATACCCAACCGATTCGGGTTACGCACTTGGTTGCAGCATTGGTAATAAGCAAGCAAAAGAGCGCATCGAACGTATTCGTGGCATTGAAAAACACCATAACTTTACTTTGGTCTGCCGTGACTTATCGGAACTATCTACCTATGCTCGCGTTGATAATCAGTTATTCAGATTGATTAAAAATAACACCCCAGGGCCTTATACATTCATCTTTAAAGGCACTAAAGAAGTACCAAAGCGTTTATTAAACGAAAAGAAAAAAACCATTGGTATTCGTGTTATCGAACACCCAATCACCTGCGCTTTATTGGCTGAATTAGGTGAGCCGTTAATGTCGTGTTCTTTAATTTTACCGGGTGAGCAATATACCGAGGCTGATCCTGATGAAATTCGCGATCGCATTGAAAAGCAAGTTGATTTAATTATTCATGGTGGTTATCTTCCTGAACAGGCAACCACAGTAATTGATTTGTCAGATGATAGCATCGAAATCTTACGTGTCGGTTGTGGTGATACCAAACCATTTGAGTAGAGACTTCATTGACTAGCCCAGAGCTTGACGCGCCAGATAATTTGCAAGAGCCAGTACAGCAAAAGCTGCCACTGGCTTTTTTGCATGGCAAAGCAGTGGTTGATAAACCTGAAGATTTATATATTCCCCCCGATGCGCTAGAGATCATTTTAGAAACCTTTGAAGGTCCTCTCGATTTACTTCTGTATTTAATCAAAAAACATAAACTCGATGTGCTAGAGCTCTCTATTTTTAGTATTACTGAGCAATACGTGAGTTATGTTGAAATGATGAGCGAGTTTCAGCTTGAGCTGGCAGGTGAATACCTTGTGATGGCGGCGCTATTAGCACAAATTAAATCACGATTATTATTACCAAAACATGAAGAGCTTGAAGAGGAAGAAGACCCACGAGCTGAGCTTGTAAGACGTTTACAAGAATACGAACAATTTAAAAAAGCCGCAGAAAATCTTGATGAGATCCCTCGCGAAGGCCGCGATATTTTTGTTGCCGAAGCACTGGTGCCAGAATTCAGTGAGCGTGAGGTACTGTTACCTGACGTTGACATGAAAGACTTGTTAGTTGCGCTAAGCGACGTTATGGCCCGAGCTAAAACATTTGAACACCATCATATTACCGCAGAAGCCTTATCGACCCGTGAACGGATGAGCTTAATCTTAGATAAACTCTCAGAGGCTCAATCACAGCTGCCTTTTAGCACTCTTTTTACGGTAGAAGAGGGCAGAAGTGGTGTTGTAGTAAGCTTTATCGCCATGTTAGAGCTGGTGAAAGAAAACCTGATCAGCTGCTTTCAGGTAGATGCCAACAGCCAGATTTATGTTGGTTTAGTGGAAGAAAGCGAATAGCTGGAAGTTAATAGTTAAAAGCTTTAAGCGGTAAGTTTTAAGTTTCAAAGTTGTGACTTCTTTCATGCCAAGTGGCTATGATCAGTGAAGAAGTAGCTCGTCACGAAAATTTGCTTCATATGCGAATAAAACACTTAACTTACAGAGTGTTAAACAATTGCGCCAAGTCTCAGTAACTGATAAGTTGGTTTTCCCATTTTGGGGTAAGCCAACTATTAAGGAAAATATAATGAAAAAGTTAGGAATGGTACTGTTATCTCTCGCTGCATTTGGTGCCTCAGCTGCAGAAAGTTTGCAATTAGACCTTAACCTTTATTTGAATAATCAACTTGTAAAAACGCACGTTGTTAAAACTGAAGAAGACAAAACTGAAACAGTCACTGCAGATGATATTCTTAAATTTGATGTAACCCCTACGTTGAACGAGCAAACTGTGACACTAACATCAGCACTCTATAAATTTGAAAATGGCTCTTACAATAAATTTCAAGAACCTAAGTTAATGGTAAACCTTAACGAACCTGCAACGATTGAGGTTGGAACGGAGGGTGTTGAAGTGTATAGGATTGAAATAACAGCAAGTAAAATATAATTGCTAACTATCTACTCAGGTGTTTATTGAAAATACTAAACACCGAGTAGTGCAAGAAATCATTAAAATGACTGGGATAGAGGTTTTACAAAGATTCTAGTTTAAGAGATTACTATGAAAGCTTTATCACTAATAATTTTATCTATAATGATTCTGTTGGCTGCAACTTACTTATATATTAATCGTGATCAACAGATTAGGGTTGATCTCATTCCTCCAGAGTTTGAGTTTTGCGAAACAATAATAACTGAGGGCGATCTTGCGTATGACGAGCTGAAAAAGGTATTAGTCAAACACAAGGATGGTTGGAAAACATCTTATGCTAGTTTTGTCCCAGGGCAAACGTATGATTCACCAGCATTTAAAGTAAATGTTATAGGTAATGGGGGAGTGGTCGTATCCTACAAAACAGATGATGATTATCCTCAGTTTACTAAATTTATAAAATATGATTGGTCAACTAGCTGTGAGAAGTATCACAAGTAAACAGCTATAAAAACGATAGACTTATAACTATCTCAATTTTTTAAGGAAAGCAGATGCAGAGTAAACACTTTACAATCAAAACCATGACCAAAAAGGAAGTCGAACTCATGATTGATTGGGCTGCAGCAGAAGGTTGGAATCCAGGCCTTAATGATGCAGAGTGTTATTTTGCAGCTGATCCTGAAGGATTTCTAGTTGGTTTTCTAGACGATGAGCCTATCGCTACAATTTCTGCCATTAATTACCACGATGTATTTGGCTTTATTGGCTTCTACATTGTTAAACCCGGTTACCGTGGCAAAGGTTACGGAATACAAATCTGGAATGCCGCGTTAAAACGCCTTGAAGGGTTGAATATCGGCCTTGATGGTGTGGTGGAACAGCAAGAAAACTATAAAAAGTCTGGTTTTAATCTGGCTTATCGCAATATCCGTTTTGCAGGAGTAGGCGGTGGTAGGTCACCGCAAAATGCAGATATTGTAGATCTTAATGCTGTGCCATTCGAAATTATTGACGCATACGAACAGGCTTTTTTCCCGGTAAATAGGGCAAACTTTACTAAAGCGTGGTTAAGCCAACCCCAGTGCGATGCGTTTGGCGTAATGCAAAATGGGGAATTGGCAGGATACGGCGTTATTCGCAAATGTCAGAATGGCTTTAAAATTGGCCCTCTATTTGCCGACTCACCAGAAATGGCTGAATCTCTATTTCTAGCTTTAAAATCTAAAGTGGGTGCCTCTGACGCTATTTTCCTTGATACGCCAGAAATCAATCAAGCTGCTGTTGCTTTAGCACAGAAGTACAACATGCAGGTGTCATTTGAAACCGCCAGAATGTATACCAACGACTCTCCGAGTTTGCCATTAAACCGTATTTTCGGTGTTACTTCTTTTGAAATCGGCTGATTTTATTGGGGTGAGCGATTAATCGGTTGTGAGAAAACTAAAAATTTATCACGTTAAGAATTAGACGCTTTTATTAACGAGGATTCATACTACTGCTAGCACCTAGCACCTAGCACCTAGCACCTAGCACCTAGCACCTAGCACCTTCTTTTTCCTTTCCCCTTACAACTTTCCTCTTTCCCTGGGTGTGCATATACGCACAGAAGCTGTTCGTTTTACGCTATTTTAATTATATAAGCCGTCATTTAAGATGTATCTAGTTTCACGATTCTCATGGGAAATGAGTATGTTAAAGAATTCAAAGTCAAGTTATGGCTGGGTGGCCATCTTAGTGCACTGGTTAATGGCACTTGGGGTGTTTGGTTTGTTTGGCTTAGGCGTTTATATGGTTGAGCTAACTTATTACGACGCTTGGTACAAAGGCTCTTTGGACTTGCATAAAAGCGTGGGTATTACCTTAGCGGCATTGTTGTTGTTTCGATTTGGTTGGCGCTTATTAGGTACTCAACCTGAGCCTGTTGCAGGTAGCTCAAAAGCAATGAATCATGTTGCTCACTCAGTCCATAAACTAATTTATTTAGCTTTAATCGTCATTGTGACATCTGGCTATTTAATCTCTACGGCTGATGGCCGTGCAATTGAAGTATTTAATTTATTTGCTGTGCCGGCATTACCAGAGTCGGTGGCGAACCAAGAAGATATTGCAGGTAAAATTCACTTTTATGCCGCGTATGGGCTAATAGCTGTGGTTGTTTTACATGCTTTAGGGGCACTAAAACATCATTTTATCGATAAAGATAAAACCTTAATTAGAATGATCAAACCATTGAAGGATGATTAACATGAAAAAATTACTATTAGGAACAGCACTAAGTGCTGCACTTTTCTCAACAGCAAACGCAAATGCAGCTGACTACGTTATTGATACAGACGGTGCCCACGCATTTGTTACATTTAAAATTAAGCACTTAGGTTACAGCTGGTTACATGGTCGTTTTAATGCTTTCTCAGGTGATTTTAGCTATGACGATAAAGCGCCAAATGCGTCTAAAATTAATGTAACGATTGAAACTAAAAGCATCGACTCAAACCATGCTGAGCGTGACAAGCACTTACGCAGCAAAGATTTCTTAAATGTTGATAAATACCCAACTGCAACATTTAAAAGTACCTCAATCAAATTTGATGAAGAGGGTGATGAAGCAGATGTAACAGGTGAATTTACCTTAAATGGTGTGACTAAAACCATTACTTTTGAAATTGATAAAATTGGTGAAGGTAAAGATCCATGGGGTGGTTACCGTGTTGGTTTTGAAGGTGAAACAAGCCTAAAACTAGCTGACTTTGGTATCGACTACAATCTTGGCCCTGCTTCTACGCATGTTGATATTGGTTTATTTATTGAAGGTGTGCGTAAGTAAGCACCATTCATACGACCACCAATTCGCTTTACTCTCGGATTGGTCAATATAAAAGTGCCGCTCAATGAGCGGCACTTTCGTTTCTATCTTTTAACCTCTTTTCTAAAATTGGTTGCAAATTATCGGGTAGCCAGCGTACTAAAACGTCATGAAAAGCATCTGTATGCGCTATTTTTTCAAGGGTTTCATCTAATAATTTTGCTGTTTCTTTACCTTGTTCGTTGTTTGTACAACCTATGTAACCAACACTTAATGCAGGTGCTTCAGTGAGTGACAGTTGGGTCAATTCATCTTCAAAGCCCATAGAATGCGCCAAATAGTAATGCTCGCTTGGGTAGCCAAGTAATATATCAATACGCTTTTTTTGTAGCATATAAGTCAAGCTTGCGAGGGTGTCTCTACCAGGGCGTGAGATGATATTTGAATCATGGCTTTCGTTAATCACGCTATCAATATCGGCGCCAAAAGAGCGGCTCATTGATACCCCTAATGCCAAGTGTTTATCGTCTAATAACGATTTTAAGGACACTGGTTTTGTGACGTCTAACTCAAGCTTTGCGGCTAACTCTTTACGTATGGCAATGGAGGGTGATAAACCCACTGTTGATGAGTGTTTCGTAAACTGAATATGCTGCTTACGGTGTTCGTTTTGATACAACGACAGCATACAGTAATTGTTGTGCGGGTTTGATAGTTCATGCACGGCACGACTAGCCGGCAATAAAGTGCGTTTAAATGACACTTCAGGGAGTGCTTTTTCTAGTAATTTGATCACACTTTCATCACGACCTGTGCCTTCGTACTTATCATTCATGATGTAGTAGGGGGCAAAATCGACCATGATCCACTCAATGGTCTTCGGTTGCTTGGTTGCAGCAACAGGCAGGCAAAAAAGTAATAGTAAAATAGACCACACACAACGCATTTTTACTACCTATTTATGGGCTAAAAATATAAGTGTAGCAGGAATTTAGCTATATGCAGGCTGGTGGTGAAAACTAAAACGCCAGCTTGTTGGCTGGCGTTTATCGGTAGGGTTTAGTTGGCTTTTAACCACTTCACAAATTGGCGTGCATCACTGGCCTTTTGGAAGATGGCATTTTTTAAGCCCTGCGTGTCACTAAAAATTACACGCTGTTTATTTACCGAGATTGATTGCACTGGATGTGCGATCTGGATCAAAGATCCGTTGTATTTATATGACATAATAAAACTCACTCTTTCTTTTGTCAGTGTCTGTAGAGCTTTAAAAGGCATTTAAAAATACAGACCGACATTTGTTGTCTTGCTAACAGTGTTGACTAAGTTTGTGACAGTTTGGTGATGATTTGAAAATTCATCGAAATGTCATTTAGCAAACAAGCTGCAAGTATTTATACGAATATGCGGGAATTACTGGATCAAGGTAAGGGGTTAACCGCGTGGTTTCTAAAAACCAGACAAGTAGATTACTGTAAGAATTAACTAAGCGCAAGGTTTATTTTTTAAACATCAAAAATAATTTCTGGATGTTTAACAGAAACAGGCGTATTGTGATTAGGCACAAAATAACAATAAGAAGTATGCTTATGAATTACCTTTTGGTGTCAGATATATTTGGTAAAACAGCGCATTTATCGCTGCTTGCTCAGCAGCTTCGCGGTAAAGTGAGTCTTTGCGATCCCTATTTAGGAGAAATTCAGCTCCCTATAAACGAGCAGTTTCAATATCAGCATTTTATTACTCATTGCGGTCATGATAGTTATTTTGAACGGGTGCATGTCAAAATGGCCGCTATTCGTCAGCCAACCACGATTATTGCATTTAGTGCAGGCGCAGCGGCTGTTTGGCGAGCTCAAGCAGAGTTAAAAAATTCATTCATTAAAAAAATTATTGCCTTTTATCCATCCCAAGTCAGGCATCATCTCGAGCTTGAAGCCAAAGTCCCTTGCCGATTTATTTTTCCTCACAGTGAAGAACATTTTGATATAAAGCCTGTGATTGCAACATTAAAAAGTAAAGCGAAGGTGAGCTGTGAAATAGCCGACTTTGGACATGGTTTTATGAATCCATTATCTGAAAATTTTAATCAGCTTGGCTATCAGCAATTTACAGAACAACTGTTGAAAGAAAGTTGCCATCCAGAAGTTGCCACCAACCATTAAAAACTAGTCTATAGTCATTACTAAACAATAATATAAGTAATGACTATGACGGACCAATCAAATTACAGCCACTTCTTATCTAACCCGGTTGCTAAACCACCTTGTCGAATGATCAATGCGCAAATGTACGGATTTTTTGTTGCTGGGTGTGAGCAAAAAATGCAGCAGTATGTTGATGCAACTTTAAATTTATTAGCAACCGAATCAACCTCGTTTAATGTGTTAGGGAGCACGTGTTTACTTACCTTCACTGATATCGAAAAAATTTCTTCGTTAACGCCACCGTTTTCAGAGCATGGCTGGATGCAAGAAACTGATATTATTATTTGGCTCCCAGTAGCAAAAATGCAAGGTGGTGATATTAGTCATTTATATTGGTATCCGGCATTTATTAGCGTCAATAACATTTATGCTTTGATTAATGGCCGAGAAGCCTGGGGCTACAATAAATACCTGTGTGAATATCAAATGCCTGCGACTGTGAGTGATGCGGGCGCCTTTAGTATTTCTTTAGAATGTTTTGATGTGTTTAACCCAGACTCTAAATTAGCAATGCATGAGCTATTAACCATTGAACAAACACAGGCAAGTACCAAGGAAAACCTACTCGATAACTTATCGCATTTTTCTAAACACGTTACCGATTTGTTTGATGCGCAAATTAAAGGCATTGATTTATCGCTTCTTAAACAATTGTTAGACGGGTTTATTCATCCGCAGATGGATCAGATTTTGTTTAAACAATTTCCCGATGGCCAAGGAGATAAAGCCGTTTATCAAAGCGTGGTTCACTCACCATCGTTAATCAAAAAAATTCACCAATTAAAACTTTTACACAATGATTTTAGTTTGGATGTAAAAGCTCTTGCGAGCTTTCCTCTGAATGACATGTTTGGCATTGCACTTGGCAAACAAGCGGTTCATTTACCTTTTTACGTCAATATGGACTTTGATCAGCTTGGCGCAACACAACTGTTACCAATACAGGGGTAATCATGGAAAAAGAAAAAATCACCATTGTAGGTGGCGGTGTTGCAGCGATGACTGCGGCAGTGTATCTAACCGAGCAAGCTAATTGGCAAAGCCAGCGCGAGATTACCGTTTATCAACAGGGTTGGCGCCTTGGCGGTAAAGGGGCGAGTGGCCGAAACGGCCATTTTGGACAGCGAATCGAAGAGCATGGTTTGCATGTTTGGTTTGGCGCCTACGTGAATAGCTTTCGCACCTTAGAAGGGGTGTATAACTCACTCAATCGACCTGCTAGTTGTTCATTGGCTACTTGGCAGCAGGCATTTAAACCACACAGTTTTATTGCCTTACAAGAGTTTATTGATAACGAATGGCAAACTTGGCCGATTGATTTTCCTACCGTTGAAGGGAACCCCGCTGATGGCAGCCTCGATATAACAGTGTGGGACTTTGTCACCATGACATTAGCATGGCTAAAAAAATGGACCGAAGGCATTGAACATGTTTGTCAGCAGCAAGACGCTAAAACCACTTTAGTGACTAAAAAGTCACGGGATCAATCGTTACTCAAACACATGTATCAAGAAATCAAAGCAGACATTGATACCCATTTAAATGGCGCAAAGCAATTCATCGATGATATTGAAGCAGGCGCAACTGAAATTGCCTCGAACCCACGAACATTGATAACTCATTTGCTGCAGTTCACCGAAAAGCAGGCCACCCATACAGATAAACAGGCCGATCGGCTGGTGATTTGGTATATCGTCAGAAAGTTAAAACGTTGGTTTAAAGACCAAGTTATTGATTTACTCGATGACAACCCAGAGCTGCGCAGACTTTATATTTGTGCCGATCTTGCGATTGCAATGCTCACAGGACTGATTAAAGACAAAGTATATCGCGACGGTTTTGGTGTCATTAATTGCTACGATTTTCGTCAGTGGCTCGAAAAAAATGGTGCTAACAAAACTTACAGTGTCGATTCAGCGCCAGTGCGCGGCTTTTATGATTTGGTGTTTGCTTACCCGAAAGGTGACTTTAATAAACCTAATGTTGAAGCAGGCGTTGCCGCCCTCGCCATGTTACGTATAGGGCTTTGCTATAAAGGCGGCGTGATGTGGAAAATGCAAGCAGGCATGGGCGATGTCATTTTCGGTCCAATTTATGAGCTTTTAAAGCAGCGCGGCGTTAAGTTTAAGTTTTTCCATCAGTTAACTAACTTATCTGCTGGGCAAACTGACCAAGGTGAGCCGCAGGTAAGTGAGATTGAGCTTTGCCAACAGGTCAGTTTAGTTGGCCAAGACTATGAACCGCTCATAGATGTAAAGCAGCTGCCATGCTGGCCAAGTGAACCCCTGTATGAGCAAATCAGCCCTGAACAAGCGCACTTATTGCAAGAATATCAAATCAATTTAGAGTCATTTTGGAGTAATTGGCCCGAGGTGTATCAAGAACACTTTAGTACTCCATTGCCAACAGTGACGCTTCGCCATGGTATTGATTTTGATACATTGATTTTAGGTGTGTCGGTTGCCTCACTTGAACACGTTGCCTCTGAACTTTTAGCTGTAGATTACGCGCTTTCTCAACAAGCAACAAAAGTGCAAAGTGTGGCGACTCAGGCTTGCCAAGTATGGTTGAATAAAACCGACCCACAACTTGGCTTTACGCAAACTAATGCTGCTCACGAAGGGCCTATTTTGAGTGGCTTTGTCGAGCCTTTTGATACCTGGGCTGCAATGGGCAACTTACTCGATAAAGAAGATTGGCCAAGTGAAAATACGCCTGTGAACATTGCCTATTTTTGCAGTGCATTTAGCTGCGAAAACTACCCACCTGCCAGTGCACATCAATTCCCAGAGCAAATGAAAGCCGAAGTAAAATTGAATATGCATAATTTGTTTAGCGCAGATATGCGGCCACTTTGGCCTGAAGCCTATATTGATAACAAGTTTGATTGGCAGGTTTTTTACAGTGATCCGCATAGCATTTTACCTGTTCTTGAGCAGCAATATTGGCGCGTTAATGTCGATCCTAGTGAGCGCTATGTCTTATCTGTGGTTGATTCGAGTAAATACCGCCTGGCTACAGATGGCAGTCAGTTTGTCAATTTGCGCATCACTGGCGACTGGATAAAAACCGGCGTTAATGCAGGCTGTGTTGAGGCTGCTGTGATGGCCGGTATGCAAACAGCGCGGGCAATATGTGGTTGGCCAAGCGAAATCAGCGGAGAGCATGCATTCGAAAAAGGTTAGTGTGAATAAAGTTGTAAAAAAGTATGCGTATAAGTCATGAAATTTCATGATTTATATGCGACTTTAATCTATTGTTTGGTCTATACTTACCACTAAATTACAACAATTTAACAAGTTTCCCTCTTTTAAGGTCTAAAAGCCAATGAAGCGTCCTTTTCTTAAAGATCCTAAGTTTATGATGTTGTCGAGCACCAGCTTGGCGGCATGTGTAATGGCAAGCGCTGTTGCACAAGGAGCTGAGACTGAAAAAGACATGGAAGTTATTAGCGTTTATGCACAAAAGCGTCCGCAAGCAATTGAAGACGTAAGTGTAGCGGTAAGCCAAGTGGATGGCGAAATTTTAAAAGCTCAGCATTTTAAAGATTCAACTGAAATTGGTTTGTTTGCGCCAAACGTTAAAATTACCCAAAACGCCGCAGAGGGGACACCTCCCGCTGTGAGCATCCGTGGGGTGGGGTTACTTGATTATAATACGGCGAATACTTCACCTGTTGCCATGTATCTTGATGGCGTTGCGGTTGGGTCTGCTAATAATCAAATTGTTAACTTATACGATATTGAACAGCTCGATATTTTACGCGGCCCGCAGGGTACCTTGTTTGGCCGTAATTCTACCGGTGGTGCAATACTTATACGCTCAAATCGCCCTGAGTTTGATAGCTATGGCGCGTTGACATTAGGTGTTGCCAATAACAACGCCACCAGCGTTGATGGTATGTGGAACCAACAACTATCAGATTCTAGTGCATTGCGAATTGCGGTTAACTATCAAGACTACGAATACTCAACAAATAATATCTATGCAGACTCACCCACAGCTGGCATGGAGCAAAAAAATGCCCGTGTGTCTTTTTTGTCTGAGTGGGATAACGTTGAACTTTACCTGCAAGCACATATTGAAGATTGGGATGGTATTGCCCAGCCTGTAGGCAATATTGGTGTTGTCGCAAACCCTTTAACGGGTGAGTTGTGTTCACCTGCAGATGCAGGGTCAACCCGCTGTTTTGATAACTTTGGTTTTAATGATGGCAGTGATGATTTTTTTGCAGTGAGCGTTAACAATGACTCACCTCATAAATCTGATGCTTATGGCTTTATTGCTGAACTGAATTGGCATTTAAACGAGCAAAGTACTTTTACCTCGCTTTCGAGCTTTAACGATCTCGAAAGAAGCCACGCTTTTAACTGCGATGGCTCGCCAGCTCGTTTGTGCGAAGGGGTATTAGGGTTAGATACTCAACTTTTTAGCCAAGAATTCAGATTATTAAACGAATTTGCTGATTACACACTCACCAGTGGTGTTTATTTTGCCGATGAGACGATTGAGCAAGATAATTTAAATGATATTTTGCGCGATTTCCGCGGCATTTTACCGACAAACTTAACCGCGACCTTTATCTACGATAACGAAATCAAGATGCAAAATTTGGCAGTATTTAGCCAAATTGAAGTGCCTGTCGCAGATAAATGGATGATTACAGCCGGCCTTAGATATGACTATGAGTCACTTGAGTATGACTCAATCGCCACGTTAAATGCGGTGGTTGATGTGAACGACTTAGACGGAGTGCTTGTACCATTTTATCGCGTTACCGATGAGCAATCAGATAACGGCTTTAGCGGCCAATTTGCCGTTAATTATCGCTATTCAGATACAAGCAATCTTTACTATCGTTTTGCAAATGGTAGTAAAAGTGGCGGCTACAATGGTGGCTTTTTGTCATCTGAAGAACAAGCAATCTTGGCAAACTATGGCAAAGAGCGCTTAAATGCCCATGAAATTGGCTTAAAGTCGTTCTGGCCTGGGAAGCAACTTAGAATGAATTGGGCGGCGTTTTACTATGACTATAACGACCAACAAGTGTTTATGAATCAAGCCTCAGAAACACCGCAAATGCCCCCAGTGCAATTACTTGAAAATGTGGCTGATTCAATCATTTACGGCCTTGAAACTGAAATTAATTACCAAGCAACTAAACAATTAGCCATGCTACTTTCAGTTGGCTATATCCCTCATGCTGAATTTGAAGATTACGTTGACCCACTTGGCAACAGTATTACTGATAACCAACTGCCATTTACCTCTAAATGGAATGTATCAGCGGGATTAAAATACGATACCAGCTTGGCGTCGTATCCGTTATCGGCCAACATTATTTACGATTATCAGTCTGAGTTTTATTTTGACCAGAACATGAACCCATATGCCCGCCAAGACGGCTTTAGCATTGTTAATGCGCATCTAAAATATGATGTTGATAATTGGTCATTTACTTTATGGGGCAAAAATTTATTTGATACTGAATACAGTCAGTTAAAGTTCGATTTAAGCTCGTTCCTAGGCATGCTTGAAGACTTTAAAGGGGAAGGGCGTCGCTATGGCTTTGATGTTTCACTGCAATTCTAGTCGTTGCCATCTCCAAAATGGTACAGGGGTTTTGTGAATGCGGTTAAAGCTGTATTTAAGTACTCTGCTGTTTTTATTGCTATTGAGTCTTTCGGCTAATGCACAACAGACGTTTGTCTACACTGATGCTGCGGCTGATCAAAACCTTCATGATGTTGGTGAAGTGTTTACGGCAAACGATAATATGTTTCCGCAATCGGTGGCTGCGATTGATGCTTGGCGAGCAAGCAAAAAACCGCAATCTCGAATAAGCTCGGTTGGCGGTAGTTATTGGTTAATTGTTGAAATTGAAAATCAAAGTGATATCGAAGATTTAGTGCTCTATCCGTATAACACCTTGGTTTCGAAAATAGAAAGCCGCATTTACGATATAACTGATCCAACAGCCCCGATACAGCACTTTGTAACCGGTGGGGTCGAGCCGAATCAATTTGCTTTTCACTATGGTAATCGCTTATCTCTTGAAAAAGGTAAGCACTATACGCTTATCACTTATTTTGAGAGTGACTACTTTTATACTCCCGCAAAACTGGTATTAACGCCTTATCAAGATTATTTTCAAAACATAACCATTGAAAATATGATCATGATGCTGTGCTTTGGGGTGGGTATTGCACTTGGTTTATATAACTTATTAATATACTTGGTTTCTCGTGATGTCACACACCTTTACTACGCGCTATTTACTGCATCCTGGGTGTTTGCTTGGAGCCATTTTTTCCATATTTCTGATCAGCTGTTTGGTTACTATAACCCACATCTTCATTGGCTCGGCTTTGCCCTCACACCCTTAACCAATATTCTGTTTTACAACAACTTACTTAAACTCAAAGAGACATTTCCCAAACTGGCGCAATTATCCCTGACGGTGGGTGTAATCGCTACTCTGGGTATTCCGTTTTGTGTTTTATGGCCAAGCTTTGGTTTTTATTGGTCAACGTTAGTCACCGGTGTCGCTTTATGTTTAGGCTTATACATAGGTATACGCTGTATGCTCATTGGCTTTAAGCCAGCACGCTATTTTGTGCTTGCTTACATTGCCATGATGCTACCGAATATGGTCGGAAATTTAACTAATTTAGGCTTGCTGCCTGCAACCTCCATTAATTTATATTTATTGGGTTTGATAGGCACTGCCATGGACGCCATGTTACTGGCTTTCGCTGTTGCCGATAAGTTTAGGTTGCTTCACGATGACAACGTAGAGCTCAACAAAAACCTTGAAGAAAAAGTTCATTTAAGAACGTTGGAGCTTGAAGAACTCGCCTCAGAGCTTCGCGATGCCAATGAAGCTAAAAGTCGTTTTTTAGCGAATATCAGTCATGAAATTCGTACCCCAATGACATCAATCATTGGCTATGCAGATGGCATTATGCTCGGGGATATTAAGCCTCATGAGCGCAACCATGGGATTGGGGTTATTTTGCAAAATAGCCGTCATGTTCTTGGCTTAATAAACGATATACTTGATATGTCGAAAATTGAAGCCAATAAGCTAGAGATTGATTTAGTCGAAACAGATTTGTTTGCCACGATTGCCAATATTGAGTCACTTATTGGCAAGCAAATTCGCGATAAGGGCTTAAAGTTCAGTGTTGATTATCAGTTCCCTTTGCCAGACTACTTGATCACCGATCCGAGTCGTTTAAGGCAAATCTTATTAAACTTGACCACTAATGCCCTTAAGTTCACTCAAGTGGGGCGTATAACCTTAACGGTGAGCTGTCATAACGATAAGTTGTCGATAAGCGTAAAAGACACCGGTATTGGCATGACAGACAAAGAGCAACAAGCTTTGTTCAGTGCTTTTTATCAAGCGGATTCTAGTATTTCTCGCCAGTATGGCGGTACCGGGCTTGGCCTTAACATTTCAAAGAGCCTTGCGCAAAAATTGGATGGGGATATCAGCGTTAAAAGTAATGTCGGCTCTGGCAGTGAATTTATTTTCACCATGTCGGTGTATACCACAGATAACACACGTTGGCTCAATGACATGAGCGAAGTGAAGCTTATTGAAACCTCACCGTTTAGTAAGCTTGATGCACCACAAAATTTGAAGGGACGGGTATTACTTGCCGAAGACCATCCAGACAACCGACGTTTAATTGCGCGAATATTAGAGCGGATGGGACTGACAGTGACCACCGTCGAAAATGGTAAAGACGCAGTGCAAGCAACCCTCGAAGACAGCTTTGACCTTATTTTGCTCGATATTCAAATGCCCATTATGGACGGTCAAGAGGCATTAAAAATGATGCAAGCAACCGGGGTTAGCGCGCCAATTATTGCATTGACAGCGAATACCATGAAGCATGAAATTGCCCGTTATATGAAGCAAGGCTTTAATGATTTAATAGCCAAACCAATTGATCGCAATGGCTTTAGTCATAAAATTGCCAGTTACTTAGATTGTGATGAGTTGGCCGATATCAAGTTACCTGAAAAAGAGTTTCAGGCGCTTAAAGATGACTATATAAAAGGTCTTGAAGAACAGTATCGAGAAATGCGCGAGCAATACAAAAATATGGATATAGATGGCTTAAGCAGAAATGTTCATATGCTCAAAGGTGCTGCGAATATGTTTGAGTGTGAAATGCTCTATGTTAAAGCCGTTGCAGTAGATACTGCGCTTAAAAAAGATACCGTCACGCTCGATACGCAGCTTATTGCTTCCTTATTTTGTGCTATGCAAGACGAAATAACCAAGGTAACGCATTGATTGCTTGAATAGCGGCTATTTCTTTGTAAGCACAGACAAATTCGCTATTTCTTGATATTAATATTGTTAAAACACCTTGCTGGGAAGGCATGATGCAGTATCAACATATTTCAGTACCCTCGAATGGCGCGCAAATTACGATTAATAGTAAGGGCCAATGGCATATTCCTGATAACCCGGTTATAGCTTACATTGAAGGCGATGGTGTGGGTCAAGATATAAGTCCGGTGATGCGTGATATTGTCGACGCTGCGGTGAAACATGCTTATCAAGGTGATAAACAAATACATTGGATGGAAGTATTCAATGGCGAAAAAGCAGCAGCGCTTTACGATGGCGACTGGTTCCCGCAAGAAACCCTACATGCCGTTAGACAGTATAAAATTGCCATAAAAGGGCCGTTAACAACCCCCCTTGGCGGAGGTTTTCGCTCATTAAATGTGGCTCTTCGTCATGAGATGGATTTATTCGTTAACATGCGGCCCATTCGCAGTTATCCGCATTTACCATCGCCCTTAAAAGAGCCTGAAAAAACCCAAATCACAGTAATACGCGACAGCTCAGAAGACGTCTACTCCGGCATTGAGTGGCAGGCTGGTAGTATTGACAACGAACGTATGCTTGATTTTCTGTGCCAAGAAATGGGGGTCACTCGACTTCGTTTTGATAACCAATGTGGCATTGGCATAAAAAATAGCTCGAAAGAGGCTGCAGAGCGACTAATGCGTTACGCACTCAACTTTGCCCTTAAAGAGCACAGTGAATCTCTGACGGTGGTGCACAAAGGCAATGTACTTAAATTTACCGATGGCGCTTTTAAACGCTGGGCATTTGCCCTTGCTGAGCAAGAGTTTAACGCTGAAGCGCATGAAAATGGTCGTTGGTTAGTGATCAAACGAGACAATCAAGATGATTTAATCATCAAAGAAGTCATTGCCGATAACATGCTACAACAAGCACTGCTCACTCCAGAGCAATTTGATGTGGTGGTAACAACCAATCAAAACGGCGATTACTTAGCTGATATGCTAACCGCACAAGTTGGTGGGGTAGGTATAATGCCTGCGGCAAACTTAAATAATGAAGTGGCTTTTTTTGAACCGACTCATGGCACATTTAATCGCATTGCCGGGGAAGACACTGCAAATCCAACAAGCAGCATTTTAAGTGCGGTCATGATGCTACGTTTTATGGGTTGGCACGAAGCGGCGAATAAAATAGAAAAAGCCCTAGAACAGACGCTTAGCGCAAATGAAATGACGTTTGACTTGGCTAACCTAGTAGCCGGTGCGACGATGCTTAGTTGCAGTGGTTTTGCAAAAAGCATCATCGCTCGAATAAGTAACTCAAATAATTAACCATATTAAGCGGCATTGGCGCTTTTAACAGCGTAGACACATGGTTTGCCTGTTAATTGTGCTGCACGTTGATAAATGTGTTCTGCACCAGGCTCGTTGCTTGTCATGCCTGTTAATGTGTCCATTAACGCAACCACTAAAATAGCCGGAACTTGGCAGCAGTATTCATCAAGTACTGCGGTTGTTGTTTGTGCATCAACATGACAATGCGGGTGAGTGCGTACAGAGCTATATGCTTTTAACAGCGTGTCTGCTTGTAAAACATCATCATCTTGATGTTTGGTTTTACGGCATTGGCAGCCAAACTCATCAACCATTGTTGCAAGCGTTTGGTAAATTTCTTCGCAAGCTAAATTGCTTTTTTTACAAAGCTGCTGCTCGATGAATGAGTGTAATTGACCATTGATGTAAAGGCCGTCCTGTTGAGTGAATTGCGCTGAAGTTTCCATAATCATTTTCTCTTTGTTTATGTGCTTAACTTCACTCTAGCCCTTCACTCATTATTTATGAAATTGTTGTTTTCAATAACTGATATTGATTTAATCAATATTATATTGTTTTTAGCGATCAGCCACCGTACCGGCAAAGGCGAGTAGCTCTCTGCGCAGCCATTGGTGCGGGTTTGCGTGGTGTAACAAAGGGCTCCATAACATTTTTACTTCAATAGGCACGATTTGAAATGGCACTGGACTTATTACCAAATCAGTGTGTTTTGCTAATAACATCGCTTGGCGACGAGGTAATGTAGCGATAAGTTTTGGTGATTGGCACAGCAAACTTGCCACCATGTAATGGCGGGTAAATACACGAATATTGCGGGTTTGTTCTAGTTGCCATAATGCCTCGTCGACCCAGCCGAGTTTTTTGCTGCCGGATTTATTCGTTACGGCCGCTTCTACGCCCCAACCAGCCCGATTCACCCAAATGTGCTCTTGTGCAAGGTAGCCTTCGAGGTTTTGCTGTTGTAAGTAAGGGTTGTCTGGGTGTGTTAAGCAGCAGTAATTGTCGCGCCATACACTGGCTTGGTGGAATGAGCGGGGCAGGCCATTAAAGCGGTTAATGGCAAGGTCGATGGTGCCTTTTTCCATATCTTGAAGGTTAACATCGCTTGGGCTCAAAATATCAAAATTAAGCCCTGGGTTCTTTGCTAGCTGCTGGGTGATAAACGGCGCAATAAGCGTTGATTCAAGGTAGTCGTTTGCCATGATCCGAAACGTTATATTCGCGGTACTCGGGTCGAATACTTCACTTGGCTGAGTAATTTCTTCGGCCATTTTTAACAGTGATTCTATCTCAGGTTTAAGGCTGAGCGCTTTTGCTGTTGGCGTCATTGTGCCAGCGGCTCTCACTAATAATGGATCATCAAACAAATCACGCAAACGCTTAAGGGCGTTACTCATTGCAGGTTGAGTCAAAGCCAGTTTATTGGCGGCTTTAGACACACTTTGTTCATCAATGAGGACATTTAAATACACCAATAGGTTGAGGTCGACGTGCCTAATATTCATTTGATCAATCTTATTTATTATCTTTATTAATTACCTAAATTAAAGCGCGCTTGCTATTGTGTGTAAACAAGGCGACTAAAATAATCAGCATAAGCGATAAAAATAATGCCACAGCAGAGTTCACATTTGGCTGTTAAATCACACAGCGAACAGTTAAATCAGGTCGTAGCGACTAAGCTTGCCCGTGCGGTGTATGCCGGTTTTGAGGCTATGTTTGCAGAGTTTTTAAATATAACTCTCGGCGCTCAAAGTCGCTTTGAGCAGCGCCAATGGCATCAAGTTCAAGGGGCTATGAAATCGCGATTGCAAGTTTACGAAGGGCAAGTCAAAAAGGTAAACCAAGCGGTAAAAATTATTGCTTATAGTGAAGTAGACGACCCTGCGCTTTGGTTATTAGCCAAACAAATATACGCAGAAATGGTGCAAAGCCACGAAAACCAGCCCATTGCTCATACGTTTTTTAATTCAACCTTCGGCGCAATTTGGGACTCACGAAAAATCCGCAATGTGCACTTGTTTGTACTAAAAGCGCGCTATCAACTGGGGCCAAGGCCGTTTGATTCACTGGTTAGCCGCATTTCCCTGCAAAATGGCTTTAAAAGTGCCATCAGCAGCTTGATTAAACGCCATGTGTTTCGCTCACAATACGCTAACTTTGCTGATGATGTGGCCATGTTACAGCGCACCTTGATTGCTGGAGCAAAACAACAATGCCCACAAGTTTATGAGCTGCTAGCTCTCAACGATGGCTATATTGAATACGCTAATTCATTGTTTTTTAGAAATAAAGCCTGCTACATCATAGGCCGCTGTATTGCTAAAAACGGCGATAACATGCCATTTGCGATTGCGCTATTAAACAGTGAAAAAGGGTTGCACATTGATGCCGTGATGATGGGAGCTGATCAACTCAGCTTGTTGTTTGGCTTTGCGCGTACTTATTTTATGGTCGACACTGACCAACCCGCCCGATACGTTGATTACCTCAGTGTTTTAATGCCTCATAAGCAACGCTTTGAATTGTTCAATGCCATAGGCTTTATCAAACACGCGAAAACCGAGTTTTATCGTTACAAAGTTGATACTACGCGTAATAGCCCCGTTGACGATAAATACACACTTGCGCCGGGGACGCCGGGTATGGTGATGCTGGTATTTACCACCCCAGGCTCAGATTATGTGTACAAGGTAATAAAAGATAAATTTAGTGCGCCAAAAACGGCTACCAAACAGCAAGTGATGGCTAAATACGATTTTGTCAAACAAGCTGACCGAGTTGGCCGGCTAGTCGATACCCATGAATTTCGCTATTTAGCGTTTGATTTGAGCCGATTTAGTGAAGAGCTCATACAAACAATGCAACAGCAAATTGGTGACAGCCTTGTGATTTCGGGTAATGCACTTATTTTGCGTCATGTGTATGTAGAGCGCAAAATGACACCACTTAATTTGTACATCAACGACTGTGATGAGCGAAAACTGCAGCAAGTAATGGTTGATTACGGTAAAGCAATAAAAGAGCTTGCGGGCGCTAATATCTTTCCCGGTGATATGCTGATGAAAAACTTTGGTGTAACTCGTTGGGGAAGAGTGGTGTTCTACGACTACGATGAAATTTGCCCTATGACAGAGTGCCAATTTAGAGAGCTGCCCAAAACCGAGGATTCATTAGATGAACTCAGTAGCGAAAGTTACTTTGATATCGCAGAAAACGACGTATTTCCGAGCCAGTTTAAAATCTTTTTTAGCGCCAATAAGCGGGCGTTTGATCACTTTAATGCTGCGCATCAAGATATTTTTACCGCCACAATGTGGCAGCAACTACAAACAGCTATAAACGATGGGCAATTGCTTGATGTTTATCCTTATAAGCAGTCTTGGCGCTTTTCTTCGATGAGAGCTCAAATGAAAAAATCTCAATCTATAACCGTTTAATAGGAACATAGTGTTAGCGTATGCTGTTCAAAAAGCTAAGGAACGCACTATGAAAAACACACTGTTATTATCGAGTTTATTTATTTCGTCTATGGTAAGCGCCAATCCGTTATTAGGTAGCTGGCAATTTGTTGAAGGCAAATATGCAACCAATGACGGCTATGTGACGGCAAAAGCGCCAGAAATAACTTCAGTTAAACTGATTACACCTAGTCATTTTAGCTATATCACCCAAAAGCAAGGCAACTTTCATTATGCTGGTGGCGGAAAATATGTTTTGCAAGACCAGCAATTTATCGAAACTTTTTCCTATGGTAATGTACCTTCACTACTTGGTAAGACCATGGCATTTGATTACAAACTAGAAGGTGACTTGTGGCATCACACCTTGTATGAAAATGGCAAATTAGTCGAAGCTGAGATCTGGCAACGAATTAAATAGAAGGTGATATGCGTTATATTAAGCACGAAGATTCACAGTTACATTTTGCGCAAACAGATAAACCAGTTTTAAAAGATAACGAAGTTCTTATTGCTGTTGCAGCAATCGGCGTTAATCGCGCTGATTGTTTACAGCGACAAGGTAAATACCCAGCCCCAAAAGGTGACAGTGAAATTTTAGGGTTAGAATGCGCCGGTACCATTGTTGAGCAAGGTAGTGCAGTATCGGGTGACCTGCTTAATAAGCGCGTTTTTGCCTTGTGTGCGGGTGGTGCTTATAGTGAATATGTTGCCGTTGATGCCGCACAAGTGATGCCGTTACCAGATGAAATGACAATGGCAGAGGGCGCTGCTATCAGTGAAGTATACTTAACGGCTTTTTCTGCCTTATTTCAATTTGGTCAGCTTAAATCGGGGCAAACGGCACTGATCCATGCGGGAGCCAGTGGTGTCGGTGGGGCGGCAATTCAAATGGCAAAACGCGCAGGTGCTCAAGTGGTGATCACTGCAGGTAGCGATGAAAAGTGCGAACATGCCAAACAGCTTGGTGCAGACCACACCATTAATTATAAAACCACTGACTTTGTAGAGTACTTCAAAGCCAATAATTTACAGGCTAATACCATTGTTGATCCTGTCTCAGGACGCTATTTAAATAAAAATGCTGCCGTTGCAGCAATGGATTGTCAAATTGTAATGTTAGCCTTTTTAGATGCACGCTTTGCTGAGGTTGACTTTGCAAGGTTACTTAGTAAGCGCATATCATTTCATGCATCAACCTTGCGTAACCGTTCGATTGAATTTAAACGTGATTTAAAAGAGCAGTTTATATCGCGATTTTATGATGACTTGGCCAACGGGCTGTTCGATTGCAATATCTACAAAACCTTAAATTGGCAAGAGGCTAATGAGGCGCACCGTATTTTAGATAACAACGAAAACTCGGGAAAAGTGGTGATGTTAGTTGAATAACATCAATTTGCCCATATTATTGGTTTTATTAGTAGTTAAAAGTAAAGGTTAATATGAACCCTATTATTGCAATGCTCAAAGAGCACAATGTAAGTGACGAGAAAGTGCGTGAGCTGTTTCAAGCGTTTATGGAAAACCCAATGATGGCAATGGGTCTGGTCCAACAGTTAGGTATCCCACCAGAAAAGCTTCAACAATTGATGGCATTAGTGATGACGCAGCCACACCTTATTAAAGAAGCGGCTGAATCAGTGGGTATCAGTGATGATGAAGTTGAGCAAGCCAAAGCGCAGTTCAAAAATCAGCAGTCATAAAATTAAATGATACGACTTTATAAAAGGTTAGCTATTTAGGTAACCTTTTTTGTTAATTACTGATACGAAAACACGTCGTCTAGTTTTTTATCAAACAATTGAGCAATCTTAAAAGCCACCTCTAGCGACGGTGAATATTTACCTTTTTCAATTGCTACTATGGTTTGCCTTGAAACGCCAACTGCCTCTGCCAATGCTTGCTGAGTCATTTCATTATGATGAAATCGAAGTTCCCGAATGGTATTACTGAGCTGTTTTGTCATCTAGCTATCTCTTCGGTATAAATACACTTTGCTGGCAATAGTAATAATTTCACTGACTAAAAAACCAATAATAAGAAAGTGCATAATATTATATAGATCAGAGACCTCAGGTAACAACATACGCCCAGATACACGTTCAATTTGCGTTGCTAAAAATACACACATTAAGATAATTGCAGAGCAAAACCAGTGACCAAGCTTGGTGCTTTTTAGCTCAATGAGCTTGTCGCGCTCATCATCCCCTAAGTCTGCTTCTTTGTGTTTAATACCAGCAAGCACAGATTGCATAATGATCTCTAAGATCACCGCAACTACAACAACCTTATACAAATAAGACACCATGGTATCTTGGTTAAGATCACCCGCAGCTTGTAGTGAATTAATGCCTAATAGGTAATAGCTTAACAGGCCTATGGTTACCACCAAGGTGCCCCAAATTGTCATTTCTTTGTAGCTCATCGTATCATCCAATGTAAAAAATATTTGACTTGGTGTTAAGTAAACTACTCATTGTTTGCTGTGTCAAATATTTTTAACATCATGTATGGTATTTTTATCATTGACGTATTTCGTTACATTTAGTTGAGAACTAATTTGTACCGCACAAGCTCTTATGAAAACAAACAACAAATAAGGAACGAATATGAACTGGCTTTTGAAGGTATGGAAAAATAACCGCTCTTTGATTTTATTCATCTGTTTGATGAGTGTGTTTAGAAGTGCGGTGGCTGATTGGTATGAAGTGCCAACAGGCTCAATGAATCCGACCATCGTTGAAGGGGACCGAATTTTAACGGATAAAATGGCTTATGATCTGCGTGTGCCATTTAGTCATATTTCGCTAATGCGCACAGATGAGCCAAAAGCCGGTGATATCATTGTATTTGATTCTAAGGCTGCAAATAATCGCTTAATAAAGCGTGTTATTGGCGTGCCGGGCGATACAGTGACTTTAATAGATAATAAATTGATCATTAACGGTAAAGCGCTTGATTACGCATTAACAGATGACAAACAAGAGCAGCAAACACTCATTGAAAACCTTGCAGGTGTTCAGCACGCTATTCAGATATCCAAAACGCCCTCGGTGATGCAGCATTTTGCCCCTGTCGTTATTCCCAGCGATATGTATTTAGCGATGGGCGATAACCGCGATAATAGTGCAGACTCACGAGTGATTGGGCTAGTGCCTCGCAGTGAGTTATTAGGCAAAGCTAAGAGGGTGCTTGTGTCACTCGATTATGATGATTATCACTTACCTCGAAAAGAACGGGTTTTACATGATTTATACTTAGCCCCTTAGCTAAATATCGTCCAAATATTGGCAATTTAGCGTTTTATGTCTCAATATTGATGACATAAAAATAATAAGCCAATAGATGGAACGATAAATGACTGAAAACAAGCGGTTTAGGCCTTTAACAGTTTATATATTACTAAGCTGTTGTATAGGCTTGGTGGCCTGTGGTTCTGGCTCTAACACAGAAAATTCGACGTCCGTCCCAGATACATCAATACCCAATTCTGGCGCTGCCATTGTTGATAACAGTGGTAGTGCTGACTATCAAATTATTATTTATGGCAATAGCCATAGTGCTAAATTAGGTGATTTGCTTGAACAGCTTATTTCCAGTGAGTTAACCAACGCTCAAGTTTCAACACTTACCGTCAGTGGTCGCTTTTTAGATGAAATAGTGAACACATCTGGCAATGTTGAAAAGCTACAGCAAGCCAATTGGACTCATGCTATTTTTCAAGGTCAGAAGTACTCTCAGTCTGGTTCTGTTAATTATTCTACGAATGAGGCTGAGCGATTAATTGCCAGTGCAAAAGAGCTGAAAATAACGCCTATTTTGTTTCCTGAGCATCCTCAACAAGGTGACAGCAAAGAAGGGGAGCTTGTCTATCAATTGCATTTGTCGATTAGTGAAAAAGAGGCAAGCTGTGTTGCCCCAATCGGTTTAGTTTGGGATAAAGCAATTGCCGCATTACCTGAACTTAATTTTTACAGTGCAGATGGTAATCATGCATCAAACGCAGGGCACTTACTGACCGCGATGACTTTTTATGAGGTCATAACGGGTGAGCTTGCCGATACCCTTGCTTACAATGCCGCTTTTGCTATTAGCGAGCAACAACACCAGCAGTTTGGGCAAATAATTACCCAAGTGCTTGCTGAGCACCCTGCATGTCCAAGTTCATAAACTAACTACATCGATGTGAAGCACGCATTAAACACAAAAAAACCGTTGTGCCTAAACACAACGGTTTTTTATAGTAGCTAGTAATTGTGTAATTACATTACACGCATGCCAGGCTCTGAGCCTTCATCTGGGTTAAGAATATAAATTTCTTTACCGCCAGGGCCGGCTGCTAATACCATGCCTTCAGACATACCAAAACGCATCTTACGAGGCTTAAGGTTTGCTACCATAACCGTTAGCTTACCTTCGATATCTTCTGGTGCATACGCAGATTTAATGCCTGCAAATACTTGGCGCGTTTCGCCGCCTAAATCTAGGGTAAGTTTAAGTAGTTTCTCAGCACCTTCTACGTGTTCTGCTTTAGCAATTTTCGCTACACGTAAATCAACTTTAGCAAAGTCGTCAAATTCGATTTCAGGGCTGATTGGCTCTTTAGCTAGTGGGCTGTTTGGATCAACTTTATCTTTCTCAGCAACTAGACTTTCTTTTGACTCTTCAATCATTTTGTTTACTTTATCCATTTCAACACGTTGCATTAAAGGTTTGAATTTATTGATTGCGTGACCAACCAGCGCTGTTTGCGCGCCTTGCCATGTTAAACCGTCGTTTAAGAAGGCTTCAACGTTTGTAGCCATACCTGGTAGAACAGGTTTTAAGTAAGTGATAAGTACACGGAACATATTCAAACCAAGTGAGCATACATCGTGTGCTTCTTGTTGTTTTGTTTCGTCTTTAATTAACACCCATGGCGCTTTTGCGTCGATAAATTGGTTTGCTTTGTCAGCAAGCGCCATGATTTCGCGAATTGCACGGCTGTAATCACGGTTTTCATAGTGATTTGCAATGCTTGCAGAAGCCGCTTGGAACTCACCTAATAGTGCTTCATCCATTACGGTGTCGCTAAGCTTGCCGTCAAATTTCTTAGTGATGAAACTTGCACAGCGACTTGCGATATTAACCACTTTACCTACTAAGTCAGAGTTTACACGTAGTGCAAAGTCTTCAAGGTTTAAATCAAGGTCAGTGATGCCGTTGTTTAGTTTTGCTGCGTAGTAATAACGAAGATACTCAGGATCTAAGTTATCAAGGTAAGTACGCGCTTTAACAAAGGTGCCTTTTGATTTAGACATCTTTGAGCCATTTACAGTCACAAAACCGTGTGCAAAAACGTTGGTAGGTTTTCTGAACTTTGCACCGTCTAACATTGCCGGCCAGAATAAGCTGTGGAAATAGATGATGTCTTTACCAATGAAGTGGTAAAGCTCTGCATCTGAGTCTTCGCGCCAGAATGCATCAAAATCAATCCCTTTTTTGTCGCACAGGTTTTTAAAGCTCGCCATGTAGCCGATAGGCGCATCGAGCCACACGTAGAAGTATTTACCCGGCGCACCAGGGATTTCAAAACCAAAGTAAGGTGCGTCACGGCTGATATCCCACTGCTGTAGGCCATCTGCAAACCATTCATCAAGCTTGTTCGCCATTTCTTGTTGAATCGTACCTGAGTGTAACCACTCTTTTAGCATGTCTTCAAAAGCAGGTAGGTCGAAGAAGTAGTGCTCCGAGTCTTTTAAGATTGGCTCAGCACCCGACATTACAGAGCGTGGGTTAATAAGTTCAGTTGGGCTGTATGTAGCACCACAAGAATCACAGCTGTCACCGTTTTGATCCTCTGACTTACACGTTGGGCAAGTACCCGTTACAAAGCGATCTGGTAAGAAGATACCTTTCTCTGGGTCGAAAAGTTGAGAAATAGTATGCTTTTTAATGTGACCCGCTTCATTCAAACGGTTGTAGATTAACTCGCTGAAATGACGGTTTTCTTCACTGTGCGTGCTGTGATAGTTATCAAATTCAATGTTGAAATCAGCAAAGTCGCGTTGACGTTCAACACTGACGTTTTTAACCATCTCTTCTGGCGTGATCCCTTGCTTTTGCGCATTAAGCATAATTGGTGTGCCGTGAGCATCATCCGCGCAAACGTAATAGGTTTCATGACCTTGTTGTTTTTGGAAACGCGCCCAAATATCTGTTTGGATATATTCTAGTAAATGGCCTAAGTGAGTCGGGCCATTGGCATAAGGTAATGCGCTAGTAATCAGGATCTTTCGCTGTGCCATAATCATTCCGAATTGAGATTAGTTCGATGCAAATATGCTCGAATATCATTATTTAATACATTGTAAGTTGCTCATAGACAACTCAAAGAATGATATTATCTAATTGTCTGGTTTTAATGCCTTGAATGTTACATAATTCCGCAGCACTTTTCATCAAAGAAACGCTAATTTATTGTTATGTTTGGACTGTCAAAACTATTCTCAAGTAAATCGGCTGAAAAAGCGCCTATCATTGATGCCTTAGCCGCCTATCGTAGTAACGCATTTGCCATTGGCATTGAGCAAGACTGGCTCGAAGAGCTTAATCAAAACAGCGATAAAAGCTGGCAAGTCAAATTAAACCTCCCTTTTGCTGGCTTGAGTGAAATAAACGACATTGAAAAATTTGTCACCGATAAACTATCAGTGCCTGTGTCAATTAGCGCTAAAGTGAAATTACCTAGCCTATATAGCTTTAAGCAAATTAAGTATATTGTACTCGTTGCCTCAGGAAAGGGGGGCGTTGGAAAGTCAACCACAGCAGTGAATCTTGCCTCGGCTTTAGAGCAAGAGGGTGCCAAAGTGGGTATTCTCGATGCCGATATTTATGGCCCATCTATTCCATTGCTTCTGGGTCTACAAGGGGCAGAGCCGAAAACAGCAGATAATAAAAATTTACTTCCTTTTGAAGCGCATAACCTCAAGGCGCAATCGATCGGCTTTTTAGTGCCAAGTGATGACGCGACCGTTTGGCGCGGCCCAATGGCATCGGGAGCACTCAATCAGTTAATGAACGAAACCGCTTGGGGAGAGCTTGATTATCTTATTGTTGATATGCCTCCAGGTACGGGCGATATTCAGTTAACCATGAGCCAAAAAGTGCCAGCAAGTGGTGCGGTGATCATCACCACGCCTCAAGATTTAGCCCTAGCCGATGCACAAAAGGGCATTGCTATGTTCAATAAAGTGAACGTCCCTGTGCTTGGCTTAATTGAAAACATGAGCTACTTCTTGTGTGGCCATTGTGGTGAGCCCAATCATGTATTTGGTAAAGATGGCGCTGTAAAATTAGCGCATCGTCATGGTGTGCCTGTACTAGCGAATATTCCGCTGGCCATTGAAATTCGTGAAAGCTCGGAGCAGGGTGACTTAATTGCCAAAGATAATACGGCGAAATTAAGTGAAACCTACAAAACCGCGGCTCGTGTGCTTGCTAGTAGCTTGTATTATCAACAGGCGCACACAAGCGCAGTTGAAATTGTCATTACTGAAGATTAATTGTTGCAAAGATCTTGTTAATGGGTTTTTCTTATTAACAAGATCTTGATTGCTTCTTTTGTATTAAATTCACTCTCAAACCCCATTTTTAGCCGTATAAAGCCTGTATTTTCGTTAAACATGTCTAAAAACAAATTCGCAGTAAATGTTAATATTTTATTGACGTTTTAATAACCGTGACATACTCTAATGAAAGCGCTTACATTGTTGGGCCTTTTTATTTGCCTTCTCATGTAAGCGCTTACAATTGGCTGATTAAAATAATATTCATATAGATCAGTTGAGTACTAACAAACACATAATGTTAGGGTTCAATGCAATGAACAAATTCAAAACACACTTAACACAACTTGCAATGGCGCTTTCAGTAGCGACATTAGCTGGCTGCGGTGGCTCTGCCACAGATACAAAAATTGATACAATTGATACAACTGAACCCGTTTCAGACTGGGTCATGGTTTGGGAAGATAACTTTGATGGTGATGCCATTGATGAAAATAAATGGAGTTTCGAAATAGACTGTGCAGGTGGCGGTAATAACGAAAAACAATGTTATACCGACAGTGAAGAAAACGCCTTTGTTGCAGATGGTATTCTTAATATCGTTGCATTGCCTGCAGAAGACGGTGCTGCAAAGCCTTATACATCTGCACGTATCAATACTCGCTACAAAGCCGATTTTAAATATGGCCGCTTTGAAGTAAGAGCAAAACTACCAAGCGGTCAAGGTTCTTGGCCTGCGTTTTGGATGATGCCAACCGACGAAGTATACGGTGAGTGGCCTCGTTCAGGTGAAATCGACATTTTAGAATCAGTGAATTTAAAAGTCGAAAATGATGATGGCTTAGAGTCAAATATCTACGGCACGTTACATTATGGTCAAGCGTGGCCAAATAACGACAGTAGTGGTCAAGCATACACCTTCGCGCAAGATTCAAATCCGGCAGATGACTTTCATACTTATGCGATTGAATGGCAAGAAGGCGAAATTCGTTGGTATGTAGATAACTATTTATACGCAACGCAGCGCCAATCAGAATTGCTTTACAACGCAAGCGGTGAAGCGCTGGCTCTTAAACATAAGGGTTGGTACACCGAGTATTATGATCAAACAACTGGTGAGTTAACGACTTTTTGGGACGCTGCACCATTTAACCAAGAGTTTTATTTAATTTTAAACTTTGCGGTAGGTGGTGATTGGCCTGAAAACGTTAATGCCCTTGGTGTTGATGCAAGTGCATTCGAAAACGGTCAAACTTTTGAAGTTGACTATGTACGTGTTTATGAGTGTTCGCAAAACCCAGACACAGGTAAAGGTTGTGAAACCGTCCGCCCTGGCTACGACGATTTAGAAGATGCACTTGTACAAGGTGCAGCGCCGGCGCCAACACCACCAAGTGATGGTACTGTTACGCCGCTGACTATTTTTGATAGCAGTTTTAACCCTAACTGGCCTGCATGGGACTGTTGTGGTGGCACAACGCCAGGGTTAGTTGAAGATGCCGACCGTGGCAATGTGGTTGAGTTTAGTGTGGGTGCAACGGCTACGGTAAATGGTTTTATCAGCCGTGATGCCTTTATTACCGATGAAAACGGTGAAGCCTCGCCTTATGATGCCAGTGCGATGTTAGAAGACGGCTATGTAACGTTTGATATGCAAGTAACGTCTTTACCATCAACGCCTGACGCACCGTGGTTATTCAAAATCGAAAGTGATGAAGGTGCGACAGCTGTTGAGCTAAACCTAAGTGCAAGTACTGAAGGTGTTAGCCCAGTTGCTGGTGAATGGCAAACTTATACTTTCCCACTGCAAACATTAGCTGATGCGGGTTTAAATGTATCACTGATTGATGTGATCATGATTTTCCCTGCGTGGGGTCAAGGTGAAGGTGCAGTATACCGTGTTGATAATGTTGAAATTACCAATGGCGGCACAACAACATTGCCTTCATTAACCTTATTCACCGATGAAACGAATCTTGATTGGCCGCTGTGGGATTGTTGTGGTGGTTCAACACCTGTTGAAGTAGTCGACGACGAAGAACATGGTGTGACTGCTGAATTCTCGATTGGTGCAACACCTACCGTAATGGGCTTTATCAACCGTACTTCATCAGGTGGTAGTGGTACGCAGTTTGATGCATCAGCACTGGTTGATGATGGCATGTTGCAATTTGAGATGAAGATCACCTCTTTATCATCAACGCCAGATGCGCCTTGGCTGTTAAAAGTTGAGTCAAATGAAGGTGCAACAGCGGTTGAAGTTAACCTAAACACAAGCACAGAAGGCGTTGACCCTGTAGCGGGTGAATGGCAAACCTATACATTCCCAATCAGTACTTTATTAAACGCTGGTTTAGATGTAAGTGCGATTGATGTCATCATGATTTTCCCTGCATGGGGTCAAGGTGACGGTGCTGTTTACCGTGTTGACAATGCACGTATCTATGCTCCAGAGCAAGAATCTACAGCTTCAGAGCTAACGCTATTTGCTGAAAACGTGGCAGATCTGTGGAGCATTTGGGATTGTTGTGCAGGGAGTACACCAACAGTCGAAACGGATGACGAAACCCATGGCTCAGTGGCAGAATTTCAAATTGGTTCTACCGCTACGGTAATGGGGTTCTTAGCTGATGATGGCGTGAGCTTTGATGCATCTCACTTATTATCTGAAGGTGTGGTTCGTTTTGAAATGAAGATTGTTTCAAACGCCAGCAACCAAGATGCTCAGTGGTTATTCAAAATTGAATCAAACGATGCAGGTCAAGCTGTGGAGCTTGCGTTAAGTGCAAGCCAAGAAGGTGTCGAGCCAGTTGTGGGTGAGTGGCAAACCTATACGTATACACTTGCTGACTTACTCAGTGCAGGTCTTGATATTAGTGCAATCGACGTTGTCATGGTGTTCCCGTCATGGGGGATGGGTGAAGGTGCGGTTTACCGTATTGATAATGCAGTAATTGCAAACCCGTAATTAACATTGGCAACAAGTGATGGGTGCTGAATACGGCACCCAGTATCCATGACAATATATTGCAAAAGCAGGTAAATCATGAAAAGCACAAAATTTATTAAAACACCTCTTGCAGCGTCAGTTGCGATGATCTTAACCGCAGGGCTAGGCACTATGTCGGCTTACGCACAGGATGAGCAAGAGAAGGCTGATAACGAAATCGAAGTTATCGAAATTAAAGGTATTCGTGGCAGTATGATCCGCGCCATGGATATGAAACGCGATGCAACAGGTGTTGTAGATGCAATTTCAGCCGAAGAAATGGGTAAGTTCCCAGATACTAACTTGGCTGAATCATTACAACGTATTACCGGTGTATCGGTGAGTCGTTCTAACGGTGAAGGGAGTGAAATTACAGTACGTGGTTTTGGTCCTGAGTTTAACCTTATCACCCTAAATGGTCGTCAAATGCCGGGTACGGGTTATACGCGTTCTTACGCCCTTGAGAACATTGCCGCTGATGGT
Source organism: Pseudoalteromonas sp. T1lg122 (assembly GCF_002964825.1). Taxonomy (NCBI): domain Bacteria; kingdom Pseudomonadati; phylum Pseudomonadota; class Gammaproteobacteria; order Alteromonadales; family Pseudoalteromonadaceae; genus Pseudoalteromonas; species Pseudoalteromonas sp. T1lg122. The sequence goes on along the minus strand of NZ_PQCG01000007.1, from coordinate 781,572 downwards.
GTTAGTGCACTTGAAGTTGCAAAATCGGGGCAAGCAGATGTACCAAGTGGTGGTCTAGGTGCTACGGTAAATATTATTACTACGCGCCCGTTAAATAGCCCAGGTGAAAAATTTAGCTCATCAATTAAAGCGATTCACGATTCATCTAATGAAGCGGGTGATGATGTAACGCCTGAGTTTTCAGCGATGTACAGTAACACCTATGCTGATGATACATTTGGTTTTGCGGTGTCTTTCTCGCACCAAGAGCGTGACTTCCAACAACAAAATGCCAATATCCAAGGTTGGCAGGCCAATGTTGATTTACCAACACTCGATGAAGGCGATTACATTGATGCTCGCCCAGTTGATAGCGACGGTAACCCAACAGGTAATTACTTCTTCCCGAAAGACATGAACTACAGCATTGCTGATGTTGAACGTGAAAGAACGAATGGCCAAGTAACGTTACAGTACTCACCTGTTGAAAACTTTACAGCGACGGTTGATTACACCGCAAGCCGTGCAATTACCGGTGTAAATACCGTGGGTTGGGGTATTTGGAATGAGTTTGGTAGTAATATCAATGGCTATGAGCTTGATGAAAATGGTACAGCGATTTATGCCGACATCAGTGGTAACGATGGCTCATTTACAGCTAGCCGAGGCACCACTGAAGTTAAAGCGCGCTCAATTGGTTTAAACCTAGAGTGGCAAATTAACGATGAGTGGGAAGTTGAGTTCGATTATCATGATTCGAAAAACGAAACAGATAATGGTGCAGATGATGGTTTAGGTTCAACAGGGCAAATCATTCTTGGCTCAGATCAGTTAAAGAGTAAAGTGTATGATTACCGCACTGGAGAAATTCCACACGCCTACGTTAACTGGAACAACGGCACAACGGTGCTGGATCCAAGTGAAATTGATTCAAACTTCAGCCAGTTTAGCTACTCACCAGGTGAGTCTAAGGTAGAGCAAGCTCAGCTTCACACAACGTGGTTTAATGAGCGCTTTGAAATTCCGCTTGTTAAAGTGAAATTTGGTGCGGCTCACACCAAGCAAACGATGGGTGGTTTTACCGCTTGGAGTGGTCTGCGTGGTGGTCCGGGCTTTAACCCATCATTCACTGAAATCTTCCCAGACGGCATGTTCACTTATAATGATACTGGCGACATGTTAGATCAGTTCTCTGGTGGTGGTAGTGCGCTTGAGCCTAATTATTACTACACCTATAGCTTTGAAGAAGCGTTAGCGCGTCAACTTGCTTATTTAAATGAAGACTTATTGGGCGATAACCAATATTCAATTGACCCTTTCTATGATGGTATCGACAGTGAAAGCTACGTAGAAGAAAAAACGCAAAGCTTCTATGTGAACAGTTTATGGGAATTTGAAGTTGCAAATTACTTTGTCCAAATTAATGCAGGTCTTCGCTACGAAGATACTGATGTAACCAGTACGGTTCGTCAACGTGTTGAAAGCCAAGTGAACTGGGTAAGTGCCTCTGAGTGGATCATGCAGTACGAAACTGGTGGCACAGATAACTTTTATCAAGAAGAAGGTAACTACGATATTTGGTTGCCGAACATTGACGTAAAAGTTGAAATTACAGACGAGTTAGTTGGTCGTGTTTCGTGGGGTAAAACCATGGCACGTGCGCCGCTGGGTAATTTGGCTGGTGGCCGTAGCTTAACGGGTAGCCCTAAACCGGGTGCTCGGACAGGTAGCCAAGGTAATACTAATTTGTTGCCATTTGAATCAACAAACCTCGATTTATCGCTTGAGTACTACTACGGTGAAGGCAGCTATGCATCGGTCGGCTACTTCAAAAAAGACGTAGATAACTTTATTCAAACGCAAATCACTGAAACAACCATTGATGGTTTATACGATATCTTAAATGGTCCACGTTACCTTGAAGCTGTTGCATCTGTTGAAGCGCGTGGCGAGCAGGCTACGAGTGACGCTGTTTTCAATGAAATGTTGGCATTAGGTTATGGTAATGCGGATGGTGCCATTGAGCCAACGAGTTCTGATCCATTGATGGTTTGGAATATTTCTCAGCCACAAAATACAGATAGTAAATCAGTTGATGGCTTTGAAGTTGCTGTACAACACTTGTTTGGTGAAAGCGGCTTTGGCTTAGGGGTTAATGCCACGTTTGTTGATGGTGATGTTGAATTTGATGTAGCAAGTTTAACTCAGCAAGCTCCTTTATCTGGCTTAAGTGATTCAGCGAACTTCCAAGCCTTCTATGATAAAGATGGCTTATCAGTAAAAGTAACTTACGCATGGCGTGATTCGTACTTAATAGGTGTAGGTCAATCGCAAGGCTCATCTGATGCGCCGCCACAATTTGGCGATACCTACGGTCAATGGGACTTAAGCGTTAACTACGACATTAACGAAAACATGACCGTTTTCTTTGAAGGTATAAACCTTAACAACGAAACTGAGCGTGGCTACGGTCGTTACGAAGAGCAGTTCTTATTTGCTCGCCAGTACGGACCGCGTTACACAATCGGTGCCCGTTATAGCTTTTAATATGTGATCCCCAAAGGAACAAAAGCCGCTCAATGAGCGGCTTTTTTTATTAAAAACGTGATTTTCAAAAAGTGACAATTAATAACACGGGTTTAGAAAGGTTTCTTGCGATAAAAGAAGTAACTCGAAAAATAGCAAAAAAAGGCAATGCCAGGATTAATTAATAAATTAGGCATAAACACAATATCGGTTTCACCAAAACAATAGAAGTAAAAGACAATAGTGAGTAATGAAGGCAGTGGGAAAAAGAACGTTTCGTTTGCAACTAAGCCAACCACCGACCAGCTAGTTAATAGTAATGAACCGATAAAAACGAGAAAGCCATGCCATAAATCATGCTTTTTAGCGTAATGTTTGGCAATTAAAATAGCGGCAACGCATGCTGGCAATGTTATTACGGATAAAATGACGTAATCCATAACAACTTATCCTCATTCTCCTTATAATCGGGGCATTAAAACAAAACTCAGTACTTCAGATAAATCAGAAAGAGCTGATCTTATTACCTGAGATGGCTTATCTTATTTAGTTGAGAATTATTCGCGCAACACGCTGATGATTTGTGTAATATATGGCACACTATAGCCACCCCATTTGGCTTTGCTGATACACACTCGATTTTTGGTGTGTTTAGTTTAAAGCTTAGCGTGTTTTTTCAACTTAAAATCATATGTTTAAGTTGTATTAGGTAGAATAATAAATGAGATTATCAGATACCCATATTCAGCAGTATATTGACGAAGGCCGCATTGTTATTGAGCCAACACCGAGTAAAGAAATGATTTCAGGTGTGACGGTAGACTTGCGTTTGGGCAACAAGTTTCGAGTTTTCCAAGATCATACCGCAGCCTATGTTGACTTAAGTGGTCCAAAAGATCAGTTAAATAAGGCGATGGAATCAATCATGAGTGACGAAATTGTGCTTGCTGATGAAGAAGCATTTTTCCTGCACCCAGGTGAACTGGCACTGGCAATTACCCATGAAAAAGTCACATTACCAGCAGATATTGTTGGTTGGTTAGACGGTCGTTCATCGTTAGCTCGCCTTGGTTTGATGGTACATGTTACAGCACATCGTATTGATCCAGGCTGGTCTGGTAATATCGTGTTAGAGTTTTATAACTCAGGTAAATTGCCATTGGCGCTTCGCCCAATGATGAAAATTGGTGCCATGAGCTTTGAAACCATGACAAGTCCTGCAGAAAATCCGTATAACACGCGTAAAGACGCAAAATATAAAGATCAAAATACGGCGGTTGCAAGTCGTATCAGTGATGATAATAAATAATTAGAGTTTGTGTGGCTTTCGGGCCACATAACATTTTGTTACTGAACTTTTTACCTAATTAAATCCTGCATAATTGGCAATTTAAGCGTATTCCTCCCATACTTTTAGCTGGTGTTTAAAGCACGGAGCTAAAATGCATTTTATTGGCAAGCACATCCATCGGGTTGTTAGAACGCTGCCCATAATAATGTGTTGTGTATTTTTACACAGCGTTAGCACTTTTGCTGCCAGTGATAATGCCTCGGTTTGGCTGCTTGACTCCCCCGAGCCACTTGCCAAATTAAGTGGAACCCTGCAAGAATCAGTACAAAATGCTAAACAGCTGAATGCACTCGAAAGCAGTTCCATTCGTCTTGCCCCGCAAACATCCCACTGGTTAATAATCGATTTATTCCAACTACCCGACAATAAAAATTACGTTGTCTATCTTGGTGAGCCTAACTTAACCTGGGCAAAGTTCTATCTGTTAGATGAAAGTTATCAGGCGACTGATGATCAGCGGCTCGCCTCACTCGAAAACTTATCAAATGTGCGACCACATTGGTTAATAGAGCATAGTCAAGGACATCGCTGGGCATTGGTTAACTTTGAGCACGATAGGGCACTGACTTTAGAAGTTGGGGTTGTTGCTGCAAAAGCGTTCGAAATAAACCTCCATCAAATCATATTAAGCTATGGCGCAATCTTAGGCGTCTTAATTTTATGTATGTTTGTGTGCGCTGTTTATTTTTTTGTATCGCAGCAACCAAAATACTTGGTGCTGAATGCGTACTTCGTGTTGGTTTGTATCGGATTTTTGATTGATAACGGGTTAATAAACTATCTCGTTAATGGTTTAGATTGGGAAGCAAAATGGCCCGTTAATGAGTTTGCATTATGTTTTGCGAGCTACTTTTTATATCACTTTCTAGCAATCCATACCTATAAACCTCGCTTTAAAAAAGCGTGGCAAGCTATGATGGTTTGTTTACTCAGTGCAGCCGTGTTGTCATCACTACTGCCTCAATTTAATCGCCAATGGTTATTTATAGTTTCATGCATCGGGTTCTTAAGTTTTGCAGCTGCTGTATTTTTGCGTTTAATGCAGCGTAAAAATAGCCGCACTCATCTTCGTTGTTTTATGCTTCTGACAATTGTGACTCAGGTATTTAGTCTATTTATTTGGAATGGCTTTGGTATTGGTTATCATGGAGTTCACAACACCATTTTGCTTATCACATCACTGGCGATATGTTCTGTGCTGTTGTTAAAAGATCGTCAGCAAATTTCAGCATTTAGTTATTCTATGCTGCATGATGCAGACACTAAACTGCCAAATAAGCAATTTTTACTCGCGCAAATGGTGAAGAAAGTATCGCAGAAACAACACTTTTCAGTTTTGTTATTTAAACCTCATGTACTTTCAAACGCGCGTTCTACATTTGGTTTTGAGCAAGCCAATATTTGTATAAATGAAAGGTTAAGTATCTTAAATACTCAGCTACAGACCATGAATGCATTAAAGCTTGAAATTCAAGCCAGCAGGAGCGCATGGCTTGCTCACGTTGATGACAGTACATTTGGTTGCTTAGTTATTGGCGAATTAGAGCTCAGTCATATAGAGCAGTTTGCATGTTTGATCCATGGGGTCTTTGAAGAAGGGCTCACCCATGAAGATATTAACTTAGTCGATAGTGTTGATATTGGTGTTGCTTATTACCCGATGCATGGCAATACCGCAAAGCAAATATTGCAATGTGCAATACAAGCAATGACCGAAAAGCGCCTACAAGGTGAGCGTTGGCGCATGTTCGACTCAGAGAGTGCGCGGCTTTCTGAACAAAGGTTATCCATTGCTGCAGCGCTTAAAATGGCGATAGATGAAAACCAGTTAAGCTTACATTTTCAGCCACAGATTTGTTTGAAAACCGGAAAAGTAGTGGGCTGTGAAGCATTGCTGCGATGGCATCATCCTGTATTTGGTGCGGTGAGCCCTGATGTATTTATTCCAATTGCAGAATCAGCAGGGGTGATCAATCAGCTTACAGAGTGGGTGGTTGAAAATGGTATCCAGTGGCAAGCGAAGTTTTGCAAACTGATACCCGATCACGTTATTTCTATTAATATTTCAGCAAAAGATCTATTAAATAAAGACCTACCTGTGCTGTTAATCACCATTTTAAATGAGCAAAAAGTGCGTGCCGAATCCGTGATGTTAGAGCTGACTGAATCAGCCACTTTGGAAGAAAGTAAAAAGATTAAAGCCACACTTGATGACTACCGTTTAATTGGCTTAAAACTCGCGATTGATGATTTTGGTACTGGCTATTCTTCACTTGCTTATTTAAGTCAACTTGGCTTTGACGAAGTGAAAATAGATAAGCAATTTGTGTTAAATCTGCCGTTTTCAGTAAATGATCAGAGTATCTGTCGAGCAACCTGCGACATTGCTGCCACTCTGGGCGCGCAGGTGGTTGCTGAGGGTATTGAAGACGAACAAAGCTTAGCAATGCTGCAAAGTTATGGCTGCCAGTTTGGACAAGGGTATTATTTTTCAAAACCGCTTTGTGCAGATGACTACTTAGCTTGGATAAGCGATGTGCAGAAAGTTGAAATTAGCCTTGATGCAACAGCAAACCTAATTGATTAAAGTAATTCAGCAGTGCAGAAAAGCAGCGCATTGTATGCTGTTCATCTGGGTAGATTAAGCCACTTGTCGATAACCCACTCACTAAAAAGCTATTTTTTATATCAGGGTGCATGGTAATGCACTTTTCAAAACAGCGGGCAGCTAGCTCCTCAGGCATACTCATATATAGTTGTTTTACCTGCTTATCAAAAGCGATAGATTGCTTAACGAACTCATTTGGATTTGCACCTGAGGTATCTAAAAAAACCTGATGGTAAAATTCATTTAAACGCTGATTTAGTGGATGGCTTAAATTTGGTGACTGTTCGAGCCACAGCGCTGAGCAAAATTGCATGCTCTTTCTGCTCTTAAATAAATGCTGACAAATATGGTGATCAAACGCATGAAACCATTCGTGGGCGAGAGCGCCACCGCCAGCATTTTTAGCTAGCGCAAGAGTTTGGCTGTGGGCATTGTAATGAGCCTGCACACCTTTTTGGCCACCATGACCAAAGGCAAAATTAAGCTTACCCCTAAGGCCAATCGCTGTTGGTGGCAAAGTCAGAATTTGTGCAAGATCAGCTAAGGCATCGTAAATTAAATTTGCTGCTAAAAGCCGCTCTTGCTTATTAACCCAATTGCCAACCACCATGGTACGAAAACCAAAGGTGTCGCGAATATCGTCAAAATCAACCTGATCATCAAAGCGATAGTCTGGCCCTTGACGATGAAAACCCGCGCTAAGTCGTTTTGATACACGCATTATAAATAGCGCGCCTTAACATCATCTGGCATATGTTGGGTTTGCTTATCGACCAGTGCCGCTAATAATCTGTATAGCGGTGTTACATCAAGGCCTTCAATCAGTTTTAGACTATGAGCAACGGCTTCTAAAGTAGATAAACTATCTGCACGTGGTGCTTTACGAATGACGTATTTGTTTTGGGGTATTTGCTTAAAACTCACAGCCTGAAACCCCTGAAGGCTTGGAGTTAATTGCAGCATTTTGTAAGCTTTTTTCCACGTACCATCAATCACAATTAAATGGCTCAAAGACTGTTTGAAAGCATTTGAAGTGGCCGTGTGCTCATCTAAGCATAATGCATCATCAGCAGGATAGAGTACCGCGGTTGTTGATTTTGGCAATGTTGCAAGCTGTAAAAAGTCTTGTTCTGACTCACCTGCAAAGATCTGGCAATTTTCTAATCCTAAATTCAGCAAATTAGCGGTGTTCTTAGTAACTTTTTCCTCACTAGGGTGGCGTAATATAATGATTTTTAGTTTATTATTGATTATGCTTATTGAATCACATAAACAGGTTTTAACTGAAAAGCCACAATGTGAGCACAATTCTCTAGCCATACAAACTCAGGTGTAAATCAAAACTATGCCTAGTATACATGAGCTTAACTCGCAAAGCAGGTTTGCTTTTTGGCTATGAACCGCTAAAGTTGCGATTTATATAATTACGTTTTTGATTAAGGGATAAAGATGACGACAATCACAATTGATGAGAGTGCGCTTGAAGGAATGGAATCACTTTTAGGTGACCAATTTGCCGACACCTTAACCTTTTGTTGCAGTGAATTTCAGCGTTTAGGCTCTGAAGTACTTGCAAATCTTGGTTCAGATAATGAAGCAGCAGCAAGGCATGCACACAGTTTAAAATCAAATGCCGCCCAATTTGGTGCCATGAGTTTGTCAGCACTTGCGCAAGAAATAGAACTGACCTTGAACCAAGGTGATGTCGCAACAGCACAAGAAAAATCACAAACCCTTGATGAACAAGTTTCAGGTTCAGTCGAAAAATTACAAGTATGGCTTGCTGGCCGCTAAAAACTTGAATTTATTTCAGTTATAACCGCAAAAATCCTCTGGCGTGGTGGCCCCGTACTGGGTTAGTCTTAAGGCTAATTAGTAGAGGTAACCATGTCACAAATCAAAAAGAGTCACAAACTAGACGGTGTCTGTTATGACATACGTGGGCCTGTGCTTGCACAAGCTCGAAAAATGGAAGACGAAGGGCAAAAAGTATTAAAGCTAAACATTGGCAATCCTGCTGCCTTTGGCTTTGATATGCCTGAAGATATGCACAAAGATATCATTCGTAACTTATACTCAGCCCAAGGCTACTGTGACTCTAAAGGCCTCTACTCAGCCCGTGTGGCTGTCTATCAACACTATCAGCAACGCGGTTTATTTAATCTTGATGTCGATAATATTTATATTGGCAATGGGGTCAGCGAATTAATTCAAATGACCACACAAGCATTACTTGATAATGACGACGAAGTGCTTATTCCAGCACCGGATTATCCGCTATGGACAGCTTCGGTTAAATTAGCAGGGGGTAACCCTGTGCATTATCTATGTGATGAAGAACAAGATTGGTTTCCTGATATTGCTGATATTAAATCGAAGATCACGTCAAAGACTAAAGCGTTGGTGCTTATAAATCCGAATAACCCAACCGGTGCGGTGTATAGCGATGATCTGTTGATGGAACTTATTAATATTGCTCGCGAGCACAAGTTATTGTTACTGAGCGATGAGATTTACGAGAAAATCTTGTATGACGGTGTCAGCCACAGCTCGATTGGTGCGCTGTGTGATGATGTGCCAATTATCACCTTTAATGGCCTAGCAAAAACGTACCGCGCGGCAGGATTGCGTATGGGCTGGATGGTGTTAAGCGGTCGTACTAGCATGATGGAAGATTTAAGTCGTGGCCTAGATATGCTGGCATCCATGCGCTTATGTGCCAATGTGCCTGCTCAGTATGCTATTCAACAAGCTTTAGGCGGTGTGCAGTCAATCGATAACTTGATAAACCCTGGTGGTCGATTGTATGTGCAGCGTGATATTGCATGGCGTGGTTTAAATGCCATTGATGGTATTAGCTGTAAAAAGCCTAAAGGGGCACTTTACGCATTTGCGAAGGTGGATACGGCGCACTTTAATATTAAAAACGATGAGCGCATGATTTTAGATTTACTCAAAGCTGAGAAAATCTTATTAGTGCATGGTCGCGCATTTAATTGGCCTGATCCTGATCATTTCAGATTGGTATTTTTACCAAACAAAGATGATTTAACAGAAGCCATGAGTAAGATGCAGCGATTCTTCGCTGATTATCGACAAAGTTAAAAAAAGCGAGCCGAGGCTCGCTTTTTTAATAAGCTTTATCAACACGCACCGTGTTATCGGTGAGGTACACCAAACGTACTTTATCACCTTGGTTGAACAGCATTTGGTTGTCTTTGTCTTGCACAACCATAAACTGTTCGCCGCTTTCTACTTTGATCATCAATTCAACGAGCTGATATTGTATGACGCGACTGTTTTGTTGGCGGTTGTGAGCAACAGAGCCACCAATCATCGAACCTAAAATGGTTGCTACAGTGCGGCCACTGCCGCCACCAAACTGATTACCGATAACACCGCCAATAAGCGCACCACCAAAGGTTTCCCAGCCATTGGTTCTGTCTCTGACCAGTTCTTGTTCGGTAATGGTTCGCACTGATTGTACTGAGCCAAATAACACCTGTTGTACTGGTACTGCTTTGTTACGCTGATAGTCAGCATAACTAGGCGAGCTCAGTAATAAACAGCTTGCTAGGATTGCTACTAGGTATTTCATAACCCCTCCTGACTACCAGCCAAAAGTTGATTTCTCACGTGTTTTGCGGATTTCAGTTTCATCAGCCCATTCAACTAGGCCGCTTTTTAAATCCATTAAACGCATGGTGAATTTGTAATACACATCAGCCTTGTCAGCATTTGATTTAACAATGCTCGATAAGTTGCCGTATAACATATATTGCGCACCAACTTGCTGGCCAAAAGCGATAGCGGTATTTGGATCGACAAGAGGATCAACGTTTTGGAAATTAAGTTGTTCGCGCACAGCTTCAACACGGGTCATATCAACAAAGCGGAACTTACCACTGCGTAATAACTGTGTTGAGATTGAATCGGTGATTGATTCAGTATCAATGTGCTCGCTCGTTTTGTTTTTAATACGCTCAACAAACACGATAGGGCGAGTATTTGCTGTCATGGTGCCAACCACAGGTGAAGCAAGTAACGAGTCTGTCATTTGGCTTGCTACTTTTTGTAGATCCGTTGAGCCAAAATTGATATCTGTGGTTTCAACAGCTTGCGCATCACCATAGCTAACAACGGCTTTATTAGCACAACCAGACAGCAACAAAGCGCTTGTCATTGCAACGGCCGCAGCCGACTTAACAGAAAGTAATTTCATTGTAGTATCCTTAATCTTCAAATTCTTGTGCTTCTGTTGACACTTCACGCACTGCAAGCGAGAAGGTGACAGCATTTGCTGTCGGGGCTAGGCCCGGTAATTGGGTCTTAGCAAATCCAAATAATGTAATGGGTTGCCAAGGTGAATGGTTGCCGCGAATAACAAAGCCATCAGCGTCATACCAAGTAAATTGATATTGTAAGTATTGAGACTTTTTATACTGGCTTGCCAGTGTCACAACAACATCGGTTAAGCCATTTGTTTGGCGTGTTTTTACATCTGTAATGGCTAATTTCTTGCCAAGTTCAGGGTTATTAACAATCAGTTGTTGGTTATACTGTTGTGATGCCTGCTCAACACCAATGCCAGAAGTGGTAGGGCGTGAGGAGCAAGCCGCAACAAGTAAAATGGTTAATAGTGGCACTAAGTATTTCATCATTGCTCCTAGAGTTGTACAACATGTGTGTCGTAGTAGTTATTTATAGAGGTTAGGAAAATCAAGGTTAACCCTTGCTTACTAACCGTAAAGTCTATTTCGCCATGTCCCGGCACGCTTAAAGCGTGCTGACCTGCTGACATCGCGTGCTGTGCAATACTCAGTTGACTTGGTAAAGTCGACCAGCTTCGCGTATCAGCTTGCTCTGATGCTATGTTATAAATATTCGCTAAAATATTACCGACATCGCCGCCGCTTCTTGCCAATTCTGCGCGCATCTTTTCTTTTGCTACCAAACGCATTACTTGACGGGTTATTCTGCCAGCACTTTGATCTTTCAATGTTTTTGCTGCCAGTGCTTCAAGCCTAACAATGGGCGTCAGTGGCAAATTTTCGCCATCAAGAGTCACTGTTTTATTACTGCCCGCATAGGGCGCATCGCGATAAACTGGCATGGCAATACTGTAAAAGCGTGCATCACCCCGGGAGGTATAAATGGGTAATCGTAAATGAAACTCTTGCCTTGCTGGTATCAAACCTTGCTCTGCAATTACAATTACTTGGCCCGTGTTTGCTTGAGTCTGTTTTAGCTTGCCAAAGCGTTTGCTAAATTCTTCAAAGTCCTGATCAAACCCTTGTTTTTTGGCAAGGCGTAACACTGTTTGCTGTAAGTAGCTATTTTCGCTATTTATTTCGAGTGCTTTTTTATAATCGATATAGGCATCATCAAATTGTTTATCTGCCTCATAAAGTAGGCCAGACAAATAAAACGTAAAGGCATTTTGAAAGCCATTTTTGACATTACCAATTAGCTCAGCCATATCAGGGTAACCTTCAGCGGCCTTTTCTGCTTGTTCATCAAGTACAGCTTGATTGTCTTTTAGTGCATCTTCTTGAACTTTATTTGCACGTCTAACTTCAACTAATGCAGATTCAAGTTGTTTATCAAATACATAACTCAGTGCTTTGTAGCTATGCAGCATGGTCATTTCATAGGCTGCTGGCTCATAACCAATCACTGAGTCATTGGTTAATAATGAATTTGTTTGCTCAAGGCCTGCACTTAGCTGTACTTTGGCTGCTTGACGCTTTTTTTCCATATTTTGATAAACAGCTTCAAAGGTCTCATTAGCCTGAGAATTTTGTTTAGCCAAAAACTCAAGACGGGCCGTTTCAAGCTGATTTAACAAATAGTTACTATGGCCTCGGCTGTTACTTGGCAAAAGTTGCTGCGCACTTGCTATGTTATTCTGAGAAACAGCTTGGCGCACAGGTCTTAGCTGCGTCGCATAATCTTGGAATAGATCAGTAATACCTATGGTACTGCAACCAGATAACAGTAGAGCAGCTCCAATAAATAAACGTCGATGCACTGAACACTCCTTTTAAACAATGTACTGAGATTAGCATACGCGGCTTAACCTTCTATGATAAATTATGTAAAAAATCGTAAGTTAATTGTCTAATTTTAGGTCTTATCTTTTTTAAAACCAAAAGGATAACTCATTTGTTGAGCACCATACTGTATACCTTGATTGCACTTTGTGCGTTTGCAGCTAACTCTTTGCTGTGCCGAATGGCATTACAAAGTGGTGATATTGATCCGTTAAGTTTTACTGCTATTCGCTTAGCCAGTGGGGCGTTTATGTTGCTTGGCTTACTTTTATGGCAAATAAAGCTAAGGCGAACAAAATCGCCAACAGCTAAACCTTTAACCGATAAAGGTAACAATATCAGTGCGCTTAGCTTATTTGTTTACGCGCTGTGCTTTTCAGTTGCCTATGTTGATTTAAACACAGGCACAGGCGCACTTATCTTATTTTCAGCAGTACAGTTAACCATGATAAGCCATAGTGTTTTAAATAAAGAACCACTCAGTAAAGTGCAGTGGGGGGCTTTGTTTGTCGCTTTTGTGGGTTTTATATACTTAATGCTGCCCTCAGCCACGGTGCCTTCTTTGATGCCGGCAATGCTCATGGCGTTAAGTGGTGTGGCATGGGGTGTTTACAGTATTCGCGGAAAATCATGCAGCTCACCTTTGCAAGCAACCAGCTTTAACTTTCTAAGAAGTTTAATACTCGTGCCAATTTTAGTGTTTCTAGCCGTGGTTGATTGGCAAGGTATTACTGCCAGTGGGGTTTATTTGGCGATAGCTTCAGGAGCGCTTGCGTCCGGGCTTGGTTATAGCATTTGGTACATAGCATTACCTAGGCTTAAAAGTAGCCAAGCAGGGGTGGTGCAGCTAACCGTGCCTGTGCTTGCCACATTAGCTGGGGTGGTGGTTTTAGATGAGCAATTAACAGCGCGTTTAGTTTTAGCCAGCGCCTTAATTCTTGGCGCTGTACTGGTATTTTTAATGGCTAAAATTAGGGCGTATTAATATTTAATACGTAGCGTTCATAAAGGGTGTTAAGTTCAGCTAGTATCGCTTGTTTGCCGCTCAGCTCACTTTGTTCAATACAGTGCTGTAATGTTGCAACTGACAAAAACGCCATCATCTTAGCAGACACACCAATATGACTGATATGCCAAGGCTCAGGAGCAACCCCACCTTTGTACTCCTGATAAGGGCGATAAAAACCATATTTTTCTAGGTTATCGTCAAGCCATGCAGCAAGCTTGGCAAAGGGCCCTGTGGGCGAATACTCATCAGGGGTTAATTGCAGCTGGTAATCATCGTCAATAGGGCGGGTATCGTAAATGTCGAGGTCGGTACCAAAGTGGTGCCTACTTGCCCCAGGCAGTGCTGAGTAAAGCATAATAGCGTGGCACTTTTCAGTATCACTTAGATTTTCTAAATCTACCGTTTGTTGCTCAAGGGTGTAAACCGGTCTAAGGCCCTGAAATTTAGCATTCCAAATAGCACTTTGACGATGAAAATCACGAAAGCTTGAGGCAATTGTCAGATCAATACCAGCTTCTTTTGCTCCTTGCTGCAGAGCTAAAAAATCATCGACAATATCACAATGCAAGCGATGGTTTTGTAGCTCAACTAAATGTGAGCTACTTAACCCCGTGGCGCATTGTTTAAGCTCGGTTGGGTTCATGTAAGCAGTTGCTCTAAAATCACTTCGTAAATATCAGCTAGTTGAATTAAATCATCCGTGCTAACACATTCATCTACTTTATGAATGGTTTCATTACGAGGACCAAGCTCAATGACTTTGGCGCCCGTTTGTGCGATAAAGCGACCATCAGAAGTACCACCGGTGGTTTCAAGCGCGGTGTCGCGTCCAGTCACCTGCTTTATAGCGTGCACGGTAGCATCAACTAACGGGCCATGATCGGTTAAAAAAGGCAGCCCATTGACAATCCAATTTAGCTCGTAATTGAGGTTGTGTTTCTCAACAATATCAACCACTCGCTGCTGTAGCTGTTGGTGAGTTACTTCAGTACTAAAGCGAAAGTTAAATTGAATCTCAAGTTCACCTGGGATCACATTTCCGGCACCGGTACCGCCGTTAATATTCGAAACCTGAAAACTCGTTGCAGGGAAAAATTCGTTACCTTGATCCCACTCGGTTTGACTCAGTTCAGTTAACGCAGGAGCAGCTAAATGAATTGGGTTTTGCGCTAGATGCGGGTAAGCAACATGGCCTTGCACACCTTTCACGGTTAAAAAGCCAGTTAATGAACCGCGACGACCATTTTTTACCACATCGCCAAGCACATCTCGTGAAGAGGGTTCGCCAACTAGGCACAAATCAATCTTTTCGCCTCGTGCTTCGAGGGTATCGATAACACGGGTTGTGCCGTTGATAAACGGGCCTTCTTCATCAGACGTAATTAAAAACGAAATTGAACCTTTGTGATCTGGGTGCTTAGCCACAAAACGCTCAGTGGCAACCACCATAGCAGCCAGTGAACCTTTCATATCGGCTGCGCCGCGACCATGTAACATACCGTCTTTTACCAGTGCAGAAAAAGGCGGGTGCTGCCAATTTTTTTCAGGACCTGTTGGTACAACATCAGTGTGACCAGCAAAACAAAAATGCGGTGACGCATCGCCCTTACGAGCCCAAGTATTTAGCGTATCGGTGAAAAACAGTGATTCAATATTAAAGCCAAGTTTTTCAAGGCGTTCGTTCATTAACGCTTGGCAACCAGCATCTTCAGGCGTCACTGATTCACGCTGGATAAGCGCTTGAGCAAGTTCAATAACAGGGTGAGTCATTAGGCAAAAATCTCATCGTATTGAGCGGGTTTAAAACCTAAGTGGTATTGGCCATTATGCACAAGTACCGGGCGCTTGATCATCGCAGGTTGCTCAACAAGTAATGCTAATGCAGATTCTTTATCTAGGTTTTGCTTTTGCTCATCAGATAATTGGCGATAAGTTGTGCCGCGTTTATTAACTAAATCTTGCCAATCAATATGCGCTGCTAACTCATTAACTAGCTCAGCACTAATGCCGTCTTTACGGTAATCATGGAAAGTAAATTCTTGATTGTTATCAGTTAAATATTTCTTGGCTTTTTTAATTGTATCGCAATTGCTGATACCGTACATGATAGTCATAAATTCTACTTTTTAGTTACAGTGAGTAATGTGTCTACCCCAGCAGTGACCTGAGATAGTGAATAATAAAGGGGTCCAAGGTGTTGGCTATTGAGAACGCAAAGCGTACCAAGCATAGGGCTGCTCAACTCGCGTAAATCAAAATAGGCTAATCGTTCACCTTGGCTAATTTTACTGCCGTTTAATTTAGCGATATTGGTGTGGTTGATATGTTCTTCAACCGATGAAAACGATAAGTTTAATAAAACTTTTAAACCGTTTTTTGCTTGTAAAATGTATTCTTTACCAGCATTTTTAACTTGTAATAGGGTGCCATCGAATGGCGCAATGATGTTGTGGCTGGTTAGTTCAACACTAATCCCTGGGCCAAGGGTGGCAAAACGAAAAAATGGCTCAGGGTGCTCGTTAATGCTTTTTACACGCCCACTAAATGGGCTTTTAATGGCCATGCAGCGCGCTTTTCTGAGGCTGCGTTCGGGTAAGTATTGAACTTCGTTAGTCATGGCTTATTTAACATCACCTAGCACATGGTAACCGTCTTTTTTCAGAGCTGTAATGGCTTTGGCCATACTTTGCTTTTTCACTAATACATAATCGGTATCGTAAGTAGATAAAGCAAAAATCGAAATCGACGCTTTTGCTAGCACGCCAGAAATGTTCGCCATAATACCAGTCAACGAAAAACCAAGTGGGCCAATGACTTCCAGTGCTTGCCAGTCGGTTTCTTGGTCCAGGCTGTCGAGCTGGAAACTACTTGGGCAGACAATAGACAGCTCATCAGCCGTTTTTGCAATAAAGAAAATAGCTTGTTGGAGTAAGGCAGGGTCAATCGTTGCATCGACATCTAAACTATGAATGGTAAGTTCTTCACTATGAAGTTGTAACGTTTGTTTTGACATCTGCGATCCTATCTTTGAAGCCTTTGAATTTATAGTATAGGTAAACAAAGTTAAGATAAAGCGCAATAATTTTGATTGCTGAGGTTTTACTCAATATCGCTGTTGAGGTTGTCCACAGATTCTGTGGATAAATATGGGAATAGGTCAGTATAAAGAAGGTAATAGGCTAATTTATAAGGGTTTTATAAATTAGCCTAAATTTTGAAGGGTTAATTTTCTAAGCTTTCAACTTGCTTAGCTTGAATCGCTGTAAGGGCAATGGTGTAAACAATATCGTCTACTAATGCACCACGACTCAAGTCATTTACCGGCTTACGCATACCTTGCAGCATTGGGCCAATACTAATTAAATCGGCACTCCGTTGAACTGCTTTATAGGTTGTATTACCGGTATTTAAATCTGGGAATACAAACACCGTTGCTTTACCTGCAACCGGGCTGTCTGGTGCTTTCTTAATTGCTACATTTTCCATAATTGCAGCGTCGTACTGAAGCGGGCCATCAATCACTAAATCAGGGCGCTTTTGCTGGGCAAGTTTAGTGGCTTCACGCACTTTTTCTACGTCAGCACCTGAACCCGAAGTACCCGTACTGTAGCTGATCATTGCAACACGAGGTTCAATACCAAACGCAGCCGCTGAATCAGCTGACTGGATCGCGATATCGGCCAGTTGCTCTGCTGTTGGGTCAGGGTTGATTGCACAGTCACCGTAAACCAGAACTTGATCAGGTAATAACATAAAGAACACAGACGATACCAACGATGAACCCGGTGCAGTTTTAATTAACTGTAGCGGGGGGCGAATCGTATTCGCTGTGGTGTTAACCGCACCCGACACTAGACCATCTACTTTACCTTGTTCAAGCATCATGGTGCCAAGCACCACGTTATCAAGTAATTGCTCTTGGGCAACCACTTCTGTTAAGCCTTTGTTTTTACGAATTTCAACCATAGGCGCAACGTAATCGTTGATCACATCCGCTGGCTCAACAATAGTTACGTTATCGTTAAGCTCAACACCTTGTTGCTCAGCAATACGTAAAATCTCTTCTTTGTCACCAAGTAAGATTGTTTTTGCAATGCCACGTTGGCCACAAATTGCCGCAGCTTTAATTGTACGCGGCTCATTACCTTCTGGTAAAACAACGGTTTTATTCGCTTGACGGGCTTTGTCTGTTAGTAAGAAACGAAACGCTGGCGGAGACATTTTACGAGTACGACCAACACTTTGCGCTAGGCTGTCTAACCAATCAGAGTCAATGTGGCTGGCGTTGTGATCTTTTACTTTATCGATACGCTGATCATCATCACACGGTACTTCCATATTGAAGTTGTGCAGTAATAAAGACGTGCGCCACGTATCTTCTTCTGTTGCAAGAATTGGCAGGCCGGTATCCATCGCTTGTTCGCATAATTTCATGATGCGATCTTCCGGCTTAAAGCCACCGGTTAATAAAATAGCCCCAAGCTTGGTGCCATTCATAGCCGATAAACAAGCGGCAACTAATACATCAGAGCGATCGCCCGGAGTGACCAGTAATGCACCTGGGGTAAAGTGGCTTAAAATATTCGATACTGTACGGGCACAGAAAGTAACGCGACGTAAACGACGGTGAGCCATGTCGCCTTCGTTAATAACTTCGGCCTTTAAGTATTCACATAAATCACGCACACGCGGCGCTACTAGGTCGAAATCCCACGGGATTGAACCTAATAATTTAAATGGGTGCTTTCTGAAAATAGGCAGCGATGCTAAACGGTTTAATTCGTTTTCAAGTTGTTCAGGCTCATGGGCTTCAACAAGGTCAGCACGGGCACGACCTTCGTCATCTAAAGGTGCATTAACTTTATTGAAAATACAGCCTAACACGCGAGGGTGGTTAACACCGCCATAGTTGCCTGAGGCGATTTCTAAACGGTCTTCAATTTGGTCGTTGCTATCGTTACTAGGCGTTAAAACAAAAACAATATCAGCACCCAGAGTTTGCGCGATTTCACGGTTTACACGGCCTGCGTAAGGCTGACGACGTGTTGGCACCATACCTTCGATAATTGCAATTTCATCTTCTTTAATGGTGTTTTCAAAGCGCTCGACGATTTCTTCAAGTAAGTCGTCGCCTTTACCATCACCAATCATTTGTTCTGCATAGCTCAAATCGAAGGGAGTAGGCGGATTAATTGGTGAGCCATGGGTGACAATTTGTGTCGACTTTTCAGGGCCTGTATCGCCAGAACGCGGCTGTGCAATTGGTTTGAAAAAGTTTACTTTAAGCGCCTTTTGCTCAAGCGCACGCACTAGACCAACAGAAACAGATGTTAAACCAACCCCTGTCGAAATAGGGATCAACATAATTCTACGTGCCATTTACTTAACCCTCCTTTGCAATGCGGGCTGCATCGTTAGCAATAACCCATTCTTCGTTGGTCGGGATCACAAACGCTTTAGCATGTGCTTGGCCTTTTGAGATTAAGCCTTCTTTACCAAAACGTGCCGCTAAGTTTGCAGCTTCGTCACACTCAAGGCCTAAAAAGCCTAATTGGGTGATCACTTTGTCACGAATGATATCTGAGTTTTCACCGATACCACCGGTGAAAATAAGTGCATCAAGGCGTTGTACAGGCACTAAGAATGCGGCGATTTGTTTTGCTAAACGGTAGCAGAAAATATCGAGTGCAAGGTTTGCTTGCGAGTGACCTTCAACAGCGGCTTCTTCAATAGTGCGACAGTCATTTGATAATTCACTAATACCTAACAGGCCACTTTTCTTATTAAGTAAGTCATCAATTTCTTGCACTGAATAATTAAGTTGCTGAGTTAAAAACGTGAATAAACCCGGGTCGATGCTACCACTGCGCGTGCCCATCACTAAGCCTTCAAGCGGTGTAAGACCCATACTCGTATCAACACTCTTACCATCTTTAATCGCACAAACCGAACAACCATTACCTAAATGCGCACTGATCACATTGGTTTGCTCACGCTCTTTACCTAGCAATTTTGCCGCTTCACCAGCAACATAATAATGGCTTGTACCATGAAAACCATAACGTCTTACGCCATGCTCTTTATAAAGCGAGTAAGGTAGGGCGTATAAGTACGCAATATTTGGCATCGTTTGATGAAATGCCGTATCAAACACTGCAATTTGTGGCAGCGTTGAGAACGCTTGCTGTGCAGTGCGAATGCCCAATAAATTTGCAGGGTTATGAAGTGGAGCAAGTGCCGCTGTTTTTTCGATAGCTGTAAGTACATTATCGTCGATAAGCACAGACTCAGTGAAATGCTCACCACCGTGCACAACACGATGACCCACAGCAATTAAGTTATCTGCCAGACCTAACTCATTAACTAGCTTCACAAGCTCAGCAATGGCTGCATCATGGGCTTGGCCCTTTGCCAGTTCGATAAGTTGTTTTTCACCATTATATTTATATTTGATTGAAGGCGTGTCTGAGCCAAGGCGCTCAGCTAAACCAGAAATAACTTCGTCAGAAGTAGTGGCATCTAAAATGGCAAATTTTAAACTTGAACTACCACAGTTCAGTACTAAAACATGTTGTGGTGAGCAAAGGTGCGTCGACATAGCTAGGTCCTAAAAATACGATATCAGTCAGTGTATATTAAGGCTTGATAATTAGAATTCTTTGCCAGTATAGTAAATAAGTATTTTGTTGCTACACTTAACAAAGCTAGGCTGTAATTATACTAAAGTCTGGTTGACTTAAGCCGATAACATTTTATCTCATTTAGACATTAAACGTTAGTCTCATTACCATTAATTTGGTATTAAAACTAGGACAGGTTTTGCAGGGATTGTATCCGGGAGTGTGTTACACTCGATTGTGAAACAAGATGAAGACCCTAGGAGTGATGATGCAAAAAGGTGTCATGTCACAAGTGCAAACAGGTCGTCAATACGCTAAAAAATGGCCGATGCGACAAGAGCTCGCTCCATTGTTTGCCGAATTTAGAGTGATCAAGGCCACAGATCTGGCTATTACAGTGATGCCAATATTGGCAATGCTGACTGTATTCATGCAAGTTAATTATTTAGGTAGTGATTATTTTCCACAAGCAATCACTATCGCGCTTTTCTTTTTATCACTACCGCTGCAAGGTTTGTTGTGGCTAGGCCGCCGTGCAGAAACTCGCTTAGAACCAGCAATGCTTAGTTGGTACACAGAGCTGCACAGTAAAATGAAAGCGCATGGTTATCAGTCACAATTAACGACTGAAAAACCACGCTATTCAGATTTAGCTCAACTATTAAAAGATATGTTCGAAAAAATGGATAAAGCCTTTACTAAAGAACACTTCTAATCACGAATAAACTGGCTCACATAAAACGATAACGTTACTTTTTGTGGGCCTTGCTGCTCAATCTGCTGCCAATGCTCTGGGCGGAATTTCCACGCAAACGGCGTCATCATAATTAAATGTTTAATCTCATCAACAGACAACAGCACCTGTTGCTCTAATAATGTTGTTGACTCGTTGCTGAAGCCTGCTGGTGGTTCTATCTCTGTATGCGGTTTAACATCGGCATAAATAAACGCTTTTAACTCTTTAAGATGCCAAGGGCCAGGGCTTGCAACAATTAAACTAGCTTGCGGTTTGGCAAGGCGGGCAAGTTCTTGTGCAAATAAAGGGGCAAACACACTAACAAGTACATCCGCTTTGGCATCTCCAAAAGGGGCTTGGCTAATCGACGCGACACTAAAATGCGCATTTTCATACCGCTTAGCGGCGTATTTTACCGCCGGCTTCGAAATATCAACACCATAAACATCGGCACTTGATTGTGCTGCAATTGCTTGAGTGTAAAAACCTTCACCACAGCCTAAATCAATCACTGAACTTGGAGCGAGAGATGCTACTAATTCAGCTATAGCGTGCTGTAAAAACAAATAGTGCCCGGCACTTAAAAATACGCGGCGTGCTTGCACCATTTCAAGGTTATCGCCCGGTTGTTTCGACTTTTTATTTTGCACGGGAAGTAAATTGACATAACCCTCTTTGGCGATATCAAAACTGTGATTATTGTCACAGCGGTACGTTTTATCGGTGAGCGTCAGTTCAAGTTTGCAAAGCGGGCAGTGATAGTGAAGACTCATGAGTCTAAGTAGTCCTTATCATAAAAGGTTTTAACCCAGTAAGGGCGATAGGTGATCAACAAGGTGATTGCCATGCCATTGAGCATCGCTTCAGGAAACCAAATTATGGCACACAGGATCAAATAGTTTTCTGAAATCTCAATAAAACTGTAATCACCAAGCAAGTAATAAAGCACACCACTGGTGAGTATTTTAATACAGGCGATAACAGCTGCGGTTAAAAACGCGCATAAAAAGATATAAATAAAAAAGTGTCTTGGTAAATAGGTATAACAAATTACAAAGCACAGATAGCTCAACGTAATTGGAATGAACGCTGTAAATAACAAATGCACAGGCAATAAACTGATTGGCAATTGTGCAACCAGCACTAACAACAAACTCGCCAAGGTACTTGCAAAAATAGCCAGTCGCCAACCTAAAATTAGGGTCACTGCGGTGACCCCCAAAATATGCAATTCGAGGCCAGGTAATATGCCTGCTTTAATACGCCACAGTACCGCAAGTACAAGGGCACATGCGAGTACACCCACTTGTCTTATCGGTGTTGCCAGCAAATGTGATGCGCTTTGCTTATCAAAGCTGAGCCAAATTATTATAGCCACACAGCTCCACAATGGGAGCTGCCATTGCAGTGTGTCTATCATGCGTTAAATGTTGACCAAATTGGCGCATGATCAGATGGTTTTTCGATACCGCGCAACTCGTAATCAATACCAGACTCAACACAACGCTCAGCAAGAGCAGGGGTTGCTAAGATCACATCAATACGCAGACCGCGGTTGTCATCAAACCCTTTTGAGCGGTAATCAAACCACGAATATTGTTCTGTTTTTTCTGGATAAAGTTCACGGAAGGTATCTTTAAAGCCCCAGTTTAATAACGTGCTTAACCATTCACGCTCTTCAGGTTGGAAAGAACACTTACCTGTTTTTAACCAGCGTTTACGGTTTGGTTCACCAATACCAATGTCGAGATCAGTTGGCGAAATATTAATGTCACCCATCACGATAACATCTTGATCAGGCGTGTGGTTATCTTCTAGATGGGTCATTAAATCTTTATAGAATTGACGCTTATAAGGAAACTTTGTTTCATGGGCAATGTTGTCACCTTGCGGGAAGTAGCCATTCATTACCGTTAAGTCGCGACCATTTTCTTGTGTCACTGTTACGCTGATCATACGGCGCTGTGATTCGTCGGTATCGGTTGCAAAACCTTTTACTACAGATTTAGGTTCTTGCTTACATAACATTGCCACACCGTAATGTGCTTTTTGACCATGAAAATAAACGTGATAGCCCATTTTTTGTACGTCTTCGAGAGGGAAGGCCTCATCGTGCACTTTGATTTCTTGTAAGCCGATGATATCTGGTTGATGTTTATCAATTACGGCCTGCAATTGGTGTAAACGAGCGCGCAGCCCGTTAATGTTAAATGAGATTACCTTCATGGTTTACCTATCTGTATTTTTGATTATTCGTTTAGCGCAATTCTATCATCAAACTAGGGCTTATTCATGAGCAAATTACGAAAATCAAATTGAGTAAATGTTGAACAATTGCTGCTTATTTTAAAGACATTGTTAACTCATTATTAATTATTAAATTAAATAAATAATTCAGTTGATCTACTGATTTTTGTTTATATAATGCGCGCAAACCACCCGTTCATATTATGTACTATTTAAAGGTAAACCATGAAAAAACAATTAGTGATGCTTTCTCTTGCATGTATCTCATTTGGCTCATTAGCAAGCAACCCGCACTACTTTTCAGCTGATAACCGTATCGAATCAAAGTTATGTAGCTTAAGTGCGAACGAAGGGTTTACCGCTGCACGTAAAGAAGCAGCAAAACACGGCATTTCAATGTCACGTTTTTCACAAAGCATTTTATGTAACGGCACAGATATCCGTGAAATTGCTAAAAAAGCACAATCACAAGAAGCAGCAACAAAAGCAGCTGTTGAAGTGTTTGCTAAAAATGAGCAAAAAGAAACTCAGCTTTGTATTACTGCACTTAAGCAAGGTTTAACACCTGTGCGTGAAAAAATTGGTAACTTAAATACCTTAAAATGTAATGGCGAAGCAGTAACAGATTTCGTTAAGCGTTACCAAAACGCAGCTATCTAATCGCGACATTTTAGCGATTTGTAAAAAGCGCTCATCGGAGCGCTTTTTTTATGAAAAAATTACAGAAATCCATGAAAAGCTTTCTAAATCATAGGCTTAACCAAAACTTAACTTAGTTGTAAGTGCTTGATTTTAGTCAATAAGGCATTTTGGCATTCAACTTGAAATAGTCTAACTGAATCTAATCGACTACAAGGAAATGTCTTATGAACAAGTTAACTTTAGCATCAACAATTTTAGCAGCATTAAGCCTATCAGCATGTTCTGCAAGTAACTCTTTAGCAAAAATCGACAGCGATTTTGGCAGCCTAGATAACGACCATGATGGTTATATCTCGAAAGTAGAAGCAGATGACGATGCAATTTGGGAGCATTTCTCAAACATCGATACCAACATGGATGAGCAAATTAGCCGTACAGAATTTAACGCCTACATGCAGTTAAATACAGGCAAAGTGGCAACAGATAGCGAGGTGTCTGAATCAGCATTTAAAGCAGAAATCGCTAAGTTTGACCCGATCGAAAGTGACTTTAAATCGTTAGACAACGATAAAAATGGTTACATCTCTATTGAAGAAGCGGATGACGACGACATCGCAAATCATTTTGGCTACATGGATAGCAACAAAGATAAGCGTGTAAGTCGCACCGAGTTCATTAGCTACATTAGCAAATATGGCAGCGATGTGGCAGAAGATGATGCCCTTGAAATGGTCAAAAAGAGCTAATTTCAATATTCATTCATAAAAATCCCCCAAAGCCAGTGTTTTACACTGGCTTTTTTACAATAATTTTTCCAACCTTGGCTGACTTCTGTCATAATAGTGCGTTAGTGATTTAAAATGACCTTTAGTAGCAATGGCCACAAAACGTATCAGTGATGAACAGTTAGTCGAGATCATAGAAGCCGCGATTTTTGTTGCTGGAAAACCTGTGTCTAAACGTCATTTAAAAGAGACAGTATTAGCTGATTTAAGCGTATCTATGCCACGCATTAATAATGCAATCGAACAGATTCAAACGCATTATCAAACCCGAGGCATCAAGCTTGTTGCAGTTGGCAGCGGTTACAGGTTTCAGGCCTGTGCCAGTTTAGCCCCTTGGCTGGCAAACTTATGGCAAGAACGCGCACCTAAATACTCAAGAGCACTACTAGAAACTTTATCCTTGATTGCCTACAGACAACCTATTACCCGTGGTGAAATTGAACAAGTGCGGGGTGTGACTGTTGGCTCAGGGATTATTAAAACCTTAATAGAAAGAGAGTGGATTAGGGTTGTTGGCCATAAAGAAGTGCCAGGGCGCCCAGCGTTGTATGCTACAACATCCGCTTTCTTAGATTATTTTTCATTAGCTGGTTTAGATGAATTACCGCCGTTACCTGAACTTCAGGAGAGTAAAATCAACCAGTTATTGAGCGATCCTTCTGTGAGAGAACTATCTGAATGAGTAATGTAGAAACTGAAAAGTTACAAAAAGTATTAGCCCGTGCTGGCGTGGGTTCACGTCGTGAAATGGAAAAATACATCGATGCCAATCGCGTGAGCGTGAATGGTAAAGTGGCCCGTTTAGGCGACCGCGTAGAAGCAACCGATGTAATTCGTGTTGATGGTCACGTGGTGAAAATCGAAGACAAAGCCGACCGAATTTGTCGTGTGCTTATGTATAACAAACCAGAAGGTGAGTTATGTACGCGTAAAGACCCTGAAGGTCGTCGTACTGTATTTGACCGCCTACCACGTGTCGATGGCGAGCGCTGGATTGCAGTTGGCCGACTAGATATTAATACCGCAGGTTTAATGCTGTTTACTAACGATGGCGAGCTTGCCAACCGTTTAATGCACCCAAGCTACGAAGTAGAGCGTGAGTACTCTGCTCGCGTATTTGGTGAAGTGACAAACGAAACGCTGCGCACTTTAACAAAAGGTGTTGAGCTTGATGATGGTCCTGCGAAATTCTTAAACATCAAACCTATGGGTGGTGAAGGTATCAACCGTTGGTTTAATGTGACTTTAACAGAAGGTCGTAACCGCGAAGTTCGTCGTTTATGGCAATCACAAGATGTTGAAGTATCGCGTCTTATCCGTATTCGTTACGGTAAGTTAGAGCTTGATAAGCGTTTGCCACAAGGTGGTTGGGCTGAGCTTGATTTAGACACGGTTAACTATTTACGTAAAACAGTACAACTTGGCCGCGAAACGCAAACTAAGCTGTCGGTTATTCCTGAAAAGCGTAAAGATAAACGTGCTAAAATTAACCAAATCCGTAAAGCGGTTAAAAAGCACAATCAACGTGCTAAACAAACTAAGCGTCGTTAAAAACTATATTCAAACTTGTTTGCAGGTAGAGCTCTTCACTTGCAAACAGGCATAAAAAAGCAGCGATATCGCTGCTTTTTTTATTTCGATTCACAATGCTTATTAAGCATTTTCAACCGCTGTACGTGGGTCAACATATTCCATGTTGAAAGCTTCAGCTACTTCTTTATAAGTAACTTGGCCTTTGATCACGTTTAAGCCTTTTAAGAAATGTGCATCGTCAAGAAGCGCTTTCTTGTAGCCTTTGTTAGCAAGGTTGATGATAAACGGTAACGTTGCGTTGTTAAGTGCGAACGTAGAAGTACGTGGAACAGCACCTGGCATGTTAGCAACACAGTAGTGAACAACGTCATCAACGATGTAAGTTGGATCAGCGTGAGTAGTCGCTTTAGAAGTTGCGATACAACCACCTTGGTCGATTGCAACGTCAACGATTGCAGAACCAGGTTTCATTGCTTTGATGTGCTCAGCAGTTACTAGTTTAGGCGCTGCAGCACCTGGGATTAGTACGCCACCGATCACAAGGTCAGCTTCTAGTACGTGTTTTTCTAACGCGTCAGCAGTTGAGTAAAGTGCTTTAACTTTATTACCAAACTGTGCGTCTAAAGCACGTAATACATCGATGTTACGATCAAGAACAACAACGTCTGCGCCTAGGCCAACAGCCATTTGCGCTGCGCTACGACCAACCATGCCGCCGCCGATAACAACAACTTTAGCTGGCTCAACACCTGGTACACCACCAAGTAACATACCACGGCCGTGGTTAGATTTTTCTAATGCTTGTGCACCAGCTTGAATAGACATACGACCAGCAACTTCACTCATAGGAGCAAGAAGAGGTAAACCGCCACGTGCATCAGTTACTGTTTCGTAAGCGATACAGATAGCGCCACTTTTCACTAGGTCTTCAGTTTGTGGAAGATCCGGTGCTAAGTGAAGGTAAGTAAATAGAATTTGGTCTTCGCGTAACATTGCACGCTCAACAGCTTGTGGCTCTTTCACTTTTACGATCATTTCAGCTTTAGCAAAAACTTCTGCCGCTGTTGATAAAATTTCAGCACCTGCTGCTACATAATCTTCGTTTGTGAAGCCAATGCCCATACCAGCATCAGTTTCAACAAATACTTGGTGGCCATGGTTTACTAGTTCACGAACACTCGCAGGAACCATACCTACACGGTATTCATGGTTTTTAATTTCTTTAGGTACACCAATAATCATAGTTTTTCGCCTTAATAGAACGGGGTAAAATTTTTGACTATTATATTCATGACCTGCCAGTGTGTCTCACCTTTTTTAAGTGGTATTCTAGTGATATACTCTGAAAATTAATATATAACAGTTTAAAACTCTGGTTTGCCATATGCACCAATTACTCGACAGGATAGACCGTAAAATTTTAATGGAATTACAGCTCGATGGTCGGATCTCTAATGTAGAGCTCGCGCGGCGTGTAGGCCTAAGCGCCACCCCATGTTTAGAGCGGGTTAAAAAGCTTGAAAGAGAAGGTTATATACTTGGATACAAAGCGGTAGTAGACCCTGCTAAGCTCGGTCAAGGATTATCCGTGTATGTAGAAGTCACTATCACGAAAACCTCGCCAGATGTGTTCGAAGAGTTTAACGCTGCAGTTAAAAAACACGACGAAATAATCGAATGTCACTTAGTGTCGGGAAATTTCGACTTTTTATTAAAAACGCGGGTAAATGATATGTCTGAATATCGCAATGTACTGGGTGATATTCTGCTAAAACTACCCAACGTCAGTGAAAGCCGAACTTATGTGGTAATGGAAGAAGTAAAAGGTGAACAAGGGGTCATTATTCGCCCATATATCGCCTAAACTGTTAAAATACACATTGAGTAACAAAAACTTGTTCATTATCAGTCCATCAAGGTTAAGATAAAGTGCATCAAACGGCATTTCCTGCTAAGGTATTTCACTGCTAATCGATAAGTAAAGAATAATAAGGAATAGGGAGCTATGCGCCTAAATGGTGTTCAAGACTGTTAGAAACAGGGCTAATCATCAGCACCTTTGCTGCAGTATTTATTTTATGTGCATTAATCAGTTTTGATCCTGCCGACCCTTCATGGTCGCAAACCGGTGAATTTGTTAATGTTAAGAATATTACCGGCACAGCGGGAGCTTGGGTTGCAGATATCCTATTACTCACTTTTGGCTGGCTTGCTTATTTAGTGCCTGTTGCTATTCAGTTGTTTGGTTATTTACTGTTTAAACAGCCACACCGTATTTTTCAGCTTGATTACACCACACTTGCCTTACGTGTAATTGGCTTTGCGCTGTTTATTACTTCAGCGACAGCCATCAGCAGCATTAATTTTGATGATATTTATAATTTTTCATCCGGTGGGGTAGTGGGAGATGTCATCGCTACAGCCATGATGCCGACCTTTAATTTTACCGGAACCTCTATTTTATTACTGTGCTTTTTCTTTGCAGGTTTAACCTTATTAACCGGTATTTCGTGGGTACAATTTGTCGATTTTGTTGGCAAATGGGTGATGAAAACATTCTACTTTTTGCGTGAGCAATTTTCTGCCTGGATGCACCGCGAGAAAGAAGCCGTCAAAGACGTTACGACCACAGAGCCTGATGCAAACTTTGTCGAGCCAGAAAACGAACCTGCAATTGGTTTTAAAGATGCTGAAAAAGATGAGCCAAAGCAGACTAAAACACAGCAGAAGCCTGCTGAAAAAGCCAATGATGGCTTCCAAGGTTTTGATGAACTAGACGATATTCTTGACCAAGAAATTGGTTTTAGTGCCCTTGATGATGAATCTTTCGATACAGTATCAGCACTTAATGCGCTTGATCAAAGCCCCGTTTTAGAACCAGAGAAACCAGTTACAACGGTTGTTTCGCCTGCGCGCCCAATGCCTAAACCAAAACCAGCGTATCAGCCACCGCCAACGGCAAAAGAAAAGTTTGAAGCCTTACTTGAAGAGCAACCGCCAGCAAATCCGTTGCCGTCGCTTGATTTATTAGACCGCCCTGACAAAGCTAAAAACCCGTTATCACAAGAAGAGCTTGATGGTATTTCGCGTTTAGTTGAAACAAAACTACTTGATTTTAATATTCAAGCTGCGGTGGTTGGGGTTTACCCGGGGCCGGTTGTAACGCGTTTTGAGCTTGATTTAGCGCCGGGTATTAAAGTGGCCAAAATCACAGGTTTATCAAAAGATTTAGCGCGTTCACTGTCTGCGGTGAGTGTCCGTGTGGTAGAGGTAATTCCGGGTAAAACCTATGTGGGTATAGAACTACCAAACAAACACCGTGAAATCGTGCGCTTAAGTGAAGTTATTAACGCGCCTAAGTTTGAATCAAACCCATCACCACTAACTATGGTATTAGGTAAAGACATTGCTGGCGAGCCAGTATGTGCTGACCTTGGCAAAATGCCACATTTACTTGTTGCGGGTACCACAGGTTCAGGTAAGTCAGTGGGCGTTAATGTAATGATATTAAGCTTACTGTACAAATCGGGCCCTGATGATGTTCGTATGATCATGATCGACCCGAAAATGCTTGAACTTTCTGTGTACGAAGGCATCCCACATTTATTATGTGAAGTTGTTACCGACATGAAAGAAGCAGCCAATGCATTGCGTTGGTGTGTAGGCGAAATGGAACGTCGTTATAAGCTGATGTCGGCACTTGGTGTGCGTAACTTAAAAGGTTACAACCAAAAAGTGTTGGATGCCAAAGAAGCGGGTCAACCGATTCTAGATCCACTGTTTAAAGACACCAACGGCATGGCCGATGGCCCAGCAGAGCTAGATAAACTGCCAAGTATTGTGGTGGTCATTGACGAATTTGCCGACATGATGATGATCGTGGGTAAAAAAGTGGAAGAGCTTATTGCACGCATCGCGCAAAAAGCCCGTGCAGCAGGTATTCACTTAGTGCTAGCAACACAGCGCCCATCGGTTGACGTAATTACTGGTTTGATTAAAGCGAATATTCCAACCCGTATGGCGTTCCAAGTTTCAAGTAAAATTGACTCGCGTACCATTTTAGATCAGCAAGGCGCTGAAAACTTGCTTGGTATGGGTGACATGCTTTACTTACCGCCGGGTACCAGTGTACCAGTGCGTGTGCATGGCGCGTTTGTTGACGACCACGAAGTTCATGCGGTTGTAGACGATTGGAAAAAACGCGGCAAACCAAATTATATTGATGAAATTTTAAGTGGCGATGCCACAGAAGAAATTTTACTACCAGGAGAAACCAGTGAAGACGGTGATGAAGAGTCAGATCCGCTTTACGATGAAGCAGTATCATTTGTAATTGAAACCGGCAAAGTATCGGTATCGAGTGTACAGCGTAAGCTTCGTGTAGGTTACAACCGCGCAGCACGCTTAGTTGAACAAATGGAAACATCAGGCATTGTTAGCGCACCAGGTCACAACGGTGCCCGCGAAGTCTTAGTGCCAAATGGTGGAGCAAATTAATGAAAAAAATTAAATACCTAGCCCTAATTGTGGGTTGTTTATTAAGCGGTCAAAGTTTTGCAGACGACAGCGAAGCGTTGCAACAACAGCTGGCTGCGATTAAAAGTTTTAAAGCACAGTTCTCACAGCAAGTGACCGATTCACAAGGTGAAGCTATCATGCAAGGTGAGGGGAATATTGCCCTTCAGCAGCCTATGATGATCCGTTGGCAACAGCAAAGCCCAGACGATACCTTGTTTGTATCAAATGGCGATAAAACGTATTACTTCGACAGCTTTGCTGAGCAAGTAACGATTATGAATACTCACAGCCTGATTGATTCAACACCGTTTGTATTGTTAACCTCAAAAGATCCAGAGCAGTGGGCTAAATACCAAGTTGTGGCAACCGATGCTGGCTTTAGTGTCACGCCAAACAAAGGCGTTGAGAGCCAAGTTGAAAAGTTAGACATTCGCTTTAACGCTAAAGAGCAAGGCCTCGCATCACTAACGGTATTAGATACCTCAGGTCAGCAGTCTTTATTTACCTTTAAAGATGCCAAGGTAAACGAAGCACTGGCGGCTCAAACCTTTGAATTTACTATTCCTGAGGGCGTTGAAGTTGACGACCAAAGCCAAGGTGATTAAGGCTTGAGTAACCTCGGATTTAATTTTGGTCCTGATGTGCGCCCACTTGCGGCGCGCATGCGACCTGAAACACTTAATGACTACATTGGTCAGCAGCACCTTTTAAACCCCGATAAACCTCTTTACCAAGCGATTCTTGCAGGCCGATGCCACAGTCTTATTTTGTGGGGGCCGCCAGGTGTTGGTAAAACCACCTTAGCGCAGATTATTGCAAACCATGCCGATGCCAGCCTTATTCAAATGTCTGCGGTTACAGCAGGTGTTAAAGACATTCGTGAGGCAGTAAGCGAAGCAAAAACAAACCTTGCCGGGCGAGGGCAACGCACCTTATTGTTTGTCGATGAAGTGCACCGCTTTAATAAATCTCAGCAAGATGCATTCTTACCACATATCGAAGACGGCACCTTTATTTTCGTAGGCGCAACCACCGAAAACCCATCATTCGCACTTAATAATGCGATTCTGTCTCGTGCTCGTGTGTATGTTTTAAAAGCGCTTGAACAAGCCGACTTATTTACCGTCATTGAACGCGCTTTACGTGAAGACGTAGAGCTTAGTCAAAAACACATAGACATTGCCGATAACGCTAAACAAGCGCTTTGCCAAGCAAGTGATGGCGATGCACGTAAAGTGCTGAATCTGTTAGAACAAGCGGTTGATTTAACTACGGAGCAGCAGGGCAAATACCTTGTTGATCAACATGTTTTAAGCCAAGTACTGCCAACTCACTTAGCCAAGTACGACAAAGGTGGTGATGAGTTTTATGACTTGATTTCAGCGTTTCATAAGTCAGTGCGAGGTAGTTCACCTGATGGCGCTTTATATTGGTATTGCCGTATTTTAGCAGGGGGTGGCGACCCACTTTATGTGGCTCGGCGTTTATTAGCGATTGCTACAGAAGATATTGGCAATGCTGACCCGCGAGCAATGGAAGTGGCACTCAACGCGTGGGATATTTTTCAACGTGTTGGCCCAAGTGAAGGTGAGCGCGCTATCGCACAAGCCACCATTTACTTAGCCAGTGCCCCGAAAAGTAATGCCGTGTATATGGCGTTTAATCAAGCGCTGCAAGATGCTAAAAATGAGCCGAGTTATCCGGTGCCTGAGCATTTACGTAATGCGCCAACCAACTTAATGAAAGACTTGGGTTATGGCGCTGAATATCGTTATGCGCACAATGAAGAAGGGGCATTTGCGGCTGGCGAAAAGTATTTCCCTGAGGCAATTAATGATCGCCAGTATTACTTCCCAACTGACCGTGGGCTTGAACAAAAAATAAAACAAAAGCTGGACTATTTAAGCCAGCGCAACGAGCAAAGTGATATTAAACGCTATGAATAGCTTGAAACTTTATATGATGATTGCAATGGGGGGCGCTTCAGGGGCGTGTTTACGCTATTTTCTTAGCGAAACCATGTTAAAACTGCTCGGTAGGGGATTCCCTTTTGGCACGTTGACAGTTAATATTCTTGGTTCATTGTTAATGGGCATTTTATACGGCTTGATTGAAAAAGAAATAATCGCTGTTAGCCCCGCTAAAACCTTAATTGGTATTGGCTTTTTAGGTGCATTGACCACCTTTTCAACATTCTCAATGGATTCGTTGTTGCTCTTGCAACAAGGTCACTTTTTTAAAATGGCCCTCAATATCACCCTAAACGTGGTGGTGTGTATATTTATGGCTTGGCTGGGCCTTCAGCTGGTAATGCAAAAAGGTTAAAAATCAAACATGTTAGATTCTAAATATTTACGTCAAGATATCGAACAAGCGGCTGCACGTTTAGCAACTCGCGGTTTCGAACTTGATATTGCAGCGGTAACTGCACTTGAAGAAAAACGCAAAACATTACAAGTACAAACGCAAGAACTTCAAAGCGAGCGTAATGCAAGTTCCAAAGCTATCGGCCAAGCAAAAGCGAAAGGCGAGCACGAAAAAGCACAACAGCTGCTTGATTCAGTAAGTAACCTTGGTGATCAACTAGACAGCGTTAAAGCTGAGCAAGACGCAGTACTTGAAGAGCTTAAGCAAATTGCACTTGCTATTCCAAACTTACCTGATGAGTCAGTACCAGTAGGTGAAGATGAAGACCAAAACGTTGAAATTTCAACCTGGGGTACGCCTAAGTCATACGACTTTGAAGTAAAAGATCACGTAGATGTTGGTCAAGACGTAAACGGCCTAGACTTTGAAATGGGCGTTAAAATCAGTGGTGCACGCTTTACTGTTATGCGTGGTCAAGTTGCACGTATGCACCGTGCTCTTACGCAGTTTATGCTTGATACGCACACAGACAAAAACGGCTATACAGAAATGTATGTGCCTTACCTTGTTAATAGCGCAAGCTTATACGGTACAAGCCAATTACCTAAATTTGCTGGTGACTTATTCCACACATTAGGTTTAGTTGATGACGACGGTCAGCAACAACCAGGTTTTAGCTTAATTCCTACAGCTGAAGTACCGCTTACGAACAGTGCTCGTGACGAAATTTACGACGAAAGCGACTTACCAATTCGATTAACAGCACATACACCTTGTTTCCGTAGTGAAGCGGGTAGCTATGGCCGTGATACACGTGGTCTTATTCGTCAGCACCAATTCGACAAAGTTGAATTAGTACAACTAGTAAAACCAGAAGATTCAATGCAAGCGCTAGAAGAGCTAACAGGTCACGCTGAGCAAATCTTACAAGCATTAGAACTTCCATACCGTAAAGTGATTTTATGTACGGGTGATATGGGCTTTGGCGCAGCAAAAACTTACGATTTAGAAGTATGGTTACCTGCACAAAACACTTATCGTGAAATCTCATCATGTTCTAACATGGTTGATTTCCAAGCACGTCGTATGCAAGCGCGTTTCCGTCGCCAAGGCGAGAAAAAGCCAGAGCTACTTCATACACTAAATGGTTCAGGTTTAGCGGTTGGTCGAACCCTTGTAGCAATCTTAGAGAACTACCAACAAGCTGACGGCTCGATTGTTGTACCTGAAGTATTACGCCCTTACATGGGTGGCTTAGAAGTTATTAAATAACATTTAAGTTCATAACGTTTAAAAACCGTATTTGTGTAAGCAAATACGGTTTTTTTATGCCTAGCAATAATAATTAATTGCGGTATACAGTAATTTTAGTAGACTGAAAAACGTACAATAAATTTTATTAGTACTCAATCACAATACACGAAGGACTGCTGTTATGAAAAAACTACTCGCCGTAGCATCCGCTGCTTTGTATTTAGCAAGCTCGGTCGCTTTTGCTAAAGACAAACCTAATATTTTAATCATATTCCCCGACGATGTTGGCTGGCAAAACGTTAGTGCTTATGGACTAGGTACCATGGGTTACAAAACGCCAAACATCGATAAACTCGCCCATGAAGGCACAATGTTTACCGATCATTATGCGCAGCCATCTTGTACTGCAGGGCGCGCTGCACTTATCACAGGCCAATATCCAATTCGTAGCGGCATGACAACGGTAGGCCGACCAGGCGCAGAGCTTGGTTTAAAAGCGGGTTCTTATACGCTTGCTGAGGTTTTAAAAGAGCAGGGTTATGCAACAGGGCAATTTGGTAAAAACCACTTAGGTGATCGCAACGAGCACCTACCTACAGTTCATGGCTTTGATGAATTTTTCGGAAATTTATATCACTTAAATACGCAAGAAGAATTCGAGCAACGTGATTATCCAAAAGACCCTGAATTTTTCAAAAAGTATGGTACGCGAGGTGTTTTACATACTTACGCCACAAATGTAGATGATAAAACAGTGGACCCACGTTTTGGGAAAGTGGGTAAACAAAAAATTGAAGATACCGGCCAACTTTCTCGTGAGCGAATGAAAAATGTCGATAAAGAGTTTATGACTGCGAGTCTGGATTTTATTAAACGAGCTCAAAAAGCTGATAAACCTTTCTTCGTTTGGTTTAACCCAAGCCGCATGCATATGTACACGCGTTTAAGTGATGAAAGCCGTTATTTAGCTGAAGAGTACACCACAGAGCATGATTTATATGGTAGTGGCTTGATTGAGCATGATCAACAAGTCGGTGAGTTGATGGCTGCGCTCGAAGAGATGGGCGCCCTAGATAACACCATTGTGATTTATTCTACTGATAATGGCCCTGAGCACAGTGCACGATTACATGGCGGTACAACACCCTTCCGCGGTGAAAAAATGACAACTTACGAGGGCGGCGTACGCGTTCCTATGATTGTTCGCTGGCCAGGTAAAGTTCCAGCAAATACCGTATTAAATGGCATTCAGTCACACATGGATATTTATACAACCCTTGCAGCAGCAGCGGGTGAACCAAATATCGTGAAAAAAGCCCTTAAAGAACACAAGCAACCAATTGATGGCGTAAATAACTTAGATTACTGGTTAGGTAAAACGGACGAGAGTGCGCGTGATAGCTTTCTGTATTATTACGAATCGAGCATTAAAGCTGTGCGTTACAAACAGTGGAAACTTCATTTCGAAACGAGCGAAAACTATTACGCTCAGTACGAAAAACAAAAGTTCCCGATTATCTATAACTTACGCATGGACCCGTTTGAAAGCTTTGATGGCTTAACTGACCGTTCAGACATAGTGCAAGCTAAGCAATGGCTAAATGAGCCTGTGCAACACTTACTTGGTGAGCATATTCAGTCATTATCAAAATATCCACCACTACAAAAAGCGGCTAGCTTCGACTTTAGTCAGTTAATGGAACAGTTGATGTCTGGTAAGCAGTAACAATCAATAAAGCGATTCATTGAGTTTTAATTTAATCAAAGCCGCATAGGGAAGCTAATATACAACTATGCGGCTTTTTTATTTTTGAACTAGTACAACTAAAAGAATTTGAAATAGGTTTTAACTAATCGTTTGGTGATTTTAATTCTAAATTTCCAATCTTTATATTCTTCCACTTGGGTTTAACCGTTTCGATTTGACCACTTTTGATTAATTCTTTGATGTAGTTATCTTTACCAGAGTTAGATGTAGTCATGTATTTTGCAACCCATTGTCCATGTTCTATCACCCACATATCTGCATTTGTTAATTCGTTACTCTCTTCAATTGCAATAAACTCAGGCTTGGTATCATCATCTAAATCTATTGCAATTAAGTAATAATCTTTCGTTTGATAAATAGACCACTCATATTGTGTTTCTCTTTCGTAAAAACTCTTTACGAGATCGGCAGGTATACTTTCCTTGCTTGGCCAGTAAGTTATCAAACTTTCAAAGTTGGTAAATGATCTGTTTTTGTTGGCAAGTTTATGATTTATATACATACGTTGAATAATTGCAATGTGCTCTTTAGGTAGAGTCTTTGATTCATTAATGAGTGTTTGCAGTTTTAAGTAGCCCTGACGACCTAGTGCATACCCAAAATAATAATAATCAAACTCTTCGAAATTGACTTTACCTTCATCTAAACGAGCGATTTGGCTATTCGCAGAGATTTGCTGAAAATTTAAAACAGGGGAGTTTACTAATAGCATAAGAGTGAGAACAATAAAGCCCATTGCAATGTTTACTGAGCCTAGAGTTTCTAACCATGCGTCTCTTTTTTTTATAATGCCTATCAAGTAACCAAAGGAGAAGCTAGTAAGAACAGACCAGACTAAAATAGCCCAACATCTATCAACAGTTAAGCCATATTGTTCGATTCTAAGCCAAAGTCCGTAAGCAGAAATTAGACTGTAAATGGGTAGTAGCGCAACACCTATAAAAATAAGGCGGTGAATAAGTAGACTATAGGGCTTATGCCCTGATCCGTACTGATATACCGCATTTACGCAGAAAAGAGTAAGCGCTTGTAACCACAAAATCAATAAACTACCAGAACCGGTTTTCCATAAAGAACTCAATCCAGTAAAAGGCAGGGTAACTAAAAACCCTAAAGAGATAACTGTAAGCGTAGGCAGCATAAAGTTAAGTAAAGTTTGTAGCATCGTAGAAACAGTTTCGACGGTATGTATTATTTTTCTAAAAATGAAGACCGCAAAGCCAAATGCAATATTAAGTACAGGAATGACAAACCAATCTTTTTCTAAAAGCTCCTTGAAAAAATTAATTTCAAGCACCGCAAATAAACTAGCACCTAAATTTAAAATTCCCCAAAGTGCTCCAATGAATAGGCAGCTAAAAGAGAAAACAATGAAGTTTTGCCAAGAGAGCTCAACTAACGAGCTGTAACTAAATTTCTTATTATCGATGTATTGTTGTACATACATAAGTACTTTAAAACAGGCAATTAAAGCTGTAAAAATAAACACTGAAATAATATTGCTATTGTTTATAAATGCTTTTGGTTCTTGTTGAAAGCCTACATAAGCACCTAAAAGGGATAAAGTAATTGAGAATGGCAGTAAAAAAATTTTATTGTATCTTTTAAATTTGTCTTGGTAATACATAGAGAAACTAAAAGAGGAAAGCTTATAAAAAAAGTTACTAATGAAAATAACCAAACAGGGCTTGTTCCGGGCCAAAATTCATGTTCAGCACTACGATAAAGCAACGTAAGAACTATACTTTGAATAAGTGAGAACGAAATTATAAGGCGTTTGGGTAAGTGAGTATCCATAGTTTTCTTTATTATAAGTTTTTAAAAATGTGCATTTTCGAGTACATCAGAGACAAATTTTGCTGCCTCGCTATATGTTCTACCACCCAAGTTTCCGTGGCTACCTTCGGGTGACCAGCTACCAACAACACCAATGACAGGATCATCGTCGCCAAAGCTCATTGTCTTCTCGTAAGTATAAAACTTAAACCCATCGTTAGATTTTAATATTAAAACAAAAAAACAGTTTGCCATGGCAATTGGTTTTGGGAATTTAATTAACACAGCGTCTTCTAACACTTCACTACTAATGCCGTTTGCATATTCAATCGAGATAATATCTGTTGCTACTGTTTTTAAATGACTCAAGTCACCTTTTAACAGGTCATCATAAAATTTCCCCTCTGTTGTAAAAGTCCATTCGGGGAGAATTTTATGTTGAAAGAAATAAATCTTTTGAGACTTAGGTACTTCTGTGGTTTGCAGCGGTTTTGTTGATAAGTCTTGCTCGGGAGTAGAATTACAACCACACAGAAAAACAATAAAAAATAGTAAATATACTTTCAAAATAACTCCTTTTAATAAGCTGTACGTCAAAGGCTTAAGTTTATTGTTTGTTACTGGAAAATTAATTTTTATTAAGCTGTTCCCATATTTCCACTACAAACATCTAAAGTAAACAGGTAATTGAAGTAACTGAAAATATTTAACTAAATTCAGATTATTAGGCAATGAAACTCAATAATACAGTGCATGTATTGCAACAGTAGAGCAGCACATTGGCTATTTTCAACAAGGACTTGCTCAAGAATATAGATAATGTCGTTGATATATTTCTATTCGCCTGCGAGCCACTGCGCCACCAAGGTGAGTATGACTTTGCAAATAGCGACTTACCAAAACGCATTAAAGAACTTGGCCTTAAAATGAGCACCGCTTCAGAGCATTGGCACGCACCACCGGTAGATGCCTTGTTCGTTCACAGAAAACTAGCAGGCCTGTTTTTAATCGCCGTAAAGCTAGGCGCAAAAGTGAATGTGAACAGTATTTTTAAGGAGTTTGAAGTACAGATGGATAAATAATTGAAAGGAGTTTGGGGTAACTTATTTTTGCCCCAGGATGAACGACGAGCGCATTTTCTGAATATCTTTAAGTACTAATAGAAAAATTAGAGTTGGCGATGCTTTAAGTTATTTGTTACTAATAGACTTATTTATACATGCGCGTAACATCGGCAGAAAGATACGGGACGAGCGCACTATAAAATTGTTATGTGCTAGGAGGTTTCCGTTGCGTGTCGCTTTGCTTTTGATGTTGATTATTCTTTTCGGATGCTCAGAGCAACAAAATATTGATATTCAAGCAATCAAAGAGGCGAAAGACGCGTGGAATGTAAAAATTGGCGCCCAACTTCAAGCATCTACTGACTATTCTGATTTAGAAGTTTGGCTAAATGCTCATGCTATGAAAAATGATATGCAAAAAAACTTTGGTGGTGATTCAAATTCAGCCGAATTAGAGAGATTAAAAAGCAAGATAGTCCCTAATTGCTATACCAGTTTGTTTTTGCGCTTTGCAGTGAATGATTCATCCCAAGTGGCAAGTCATAAAATTAGTGCTACTCAAGTATGTAGGTATAAATAAAGCACATAAAAACGCATCAATGAATGGACGCCTAAAGCTTGGCTAGCGCTCATTCCTCGCTAATTTTAGCAAGCTTAATCCGCTCATTATGCGGGCTTTGGCTCTAATAGGTCGGTGATGGATATACCAATTGAAGATGAATTAAAATCTAATTGTATTGAGATAGTTAACCAAGACTACTCAACTCATCAATGGCTTGAAATAGAGTCGAGCGATATGTTTCAGTCTCCATCGTTTGTTGGTGGCTTTGACGCTGATGAAGTGGAGTTTTGCTTTAGTTATTTCGATGAGAATCGCACTGAATTTTGGTTTCAGTTTACTTTAGACCAAGCAAAGTCAATTTCAAAAGGTGAAAGCGTTAAGTTGTCAGGTTTAAAACCTGAATAAAAACACATAACAAGTGCCCAAACCAAAGGACGCAAAACAGCAGGCTTGTGCTTCTTCGTCGCCAATTTTAGCCTGCTATTTTGTGCCGTTTACGGCAAGCGTTATATTGCAAGGGGAGCTATGCGTAATCTAATCATTATTTTAGTCGCTTCGGCACTAATATCTTGCGTTGGAATTCCTGCTGAAATTTTAAAATCCAAATCAGCTGAGTATCAATTTCCTATTCTGCCTAGTACCGAAAGTACAATCGTATATCTAATATCTCCGGTTGCATACCAAGATCCGAGTGCGTACCAACAAGTAAAAGTTAACGGCATTAATAGTAAGCTATATTTTGGATCCTACAGTTCAATTACATTAGCCGAAGATGCAACTATACAATATCGCTTCAATCACCATTCAACCTTGGTTGATGCTGGTCAATGGAATCAACTAAAAGTAGCAGCTAATAAAAATGAGCTATTTTATGTATTAAAGAATGGTTTATTTACTCAAGTATCAAAAGAGCAAGCTGTCGCTCAAATTGTAACCATTGAATATTGGTATTGTGAATATAAACCAAAGCCTTGTGAGCCAATGGTTTACAATGCAATATAACAATCGCACTAAGGGTGGACGCAAAAAGCTTGGCTGACGCTAATTTTAGCTAAGCATTATCTCCCTATTATGCGGGCTTTAGAGTGTAAGGAGTAAAAGTTTGGATTTTAAGGATGAATTAAGACCATTGATAAGCCTTGAAGCTGCCAAATGGATTAAACATTTGAGAGTTAACGAAGAGTACTCTTTCCGTGGTGTTGCAGAGGAGTGTGCAATTAAATGGAATAAAAATTGGGGTTCCAATCAAATATTAGGGGAGGATTTGTGTGCTGTTGCAATTGAAGTATTAGGCGATGAGCCGCAAAAAGATGGCTGGTTGTAAATAGCACACTAACAAGGCACTTAAGCGGGTGAGTTAACAGTTGGATGGTTTCACTGCCGGCAACAGTTTTAACCAACTATAAATGTCCACAAGTAGAGTGTTCCCGAAAAATCCTCTAAAGATCTATTTTCATAGATAGTTAAACATTAGGTTGGCTTAAAATAAGAGTTAATTGATTTCCATACTGTGTAGTATGCGCATTTTCTTTTTCTGAATATCTTTAGTATCAATAAAAAATTAGAATTGGCAATGCATTACGTTATTTGTTAAAAATAGATTTATTAATACATGAGCGTGACATCAGCAGAATGATGCGCGACGCGCGCACTATAAAATTGTTAGGGCACTATGAGATTCCTCACCATATTTTTAATCGTCGCTATTGCAGGCTGCTCTTCTAGCCTGAAAGTCATAGATGATGCTGACTCCGGTGAAGGTATTGTAATAATGAGCCGAAATGCAGAGATAATATTGGCAAAAGTAGTCTCATATCCTTCTAGAAGTTATTCATTTTATTTGGAAGAAATTAATAAGTTTTCGGGTAAATATTGTGGCAGCAATTATGAAGTTACTCTGAGAGATGACATGATTGTTGTCATTAGCTACGAATGTCGGTCTGGTGGTTGCGGAGAGACACCAAATCAAGCATATGTTTTTGAAATAACATGCCCTAACAAGGCCTTAAAGTTGGATTCGTAACAGTTGGCTCGGTTCCGCTTCGCTTCACAGTTTAGCCAACTATTAATCACCTCTTAAGGCGGCGTTATATGCCTATAGGAGCTAGATGAAACTTCTGTTGAAAATTGCCTTATCAGTTCTCACT
Source organism: Pseudoalteromonas sp. T1lg122 (assembly GCF_002964825.1). Lineage (NCBI taxonomy): Bacteria > Pseudomonadati > Pseudomonadota > Gammaproteobacteria > Alteromonadales > Pseudoalteromonadaceae > Pseudoalteromonas > Pseudoalteromonas sp. T1lg122. The sequence goes on along the minus strand of NZ_PQCG01000007.1, from coordinate 740,027 downwards.
TTACTGGTCGTGCTTTATTGGTCTAGCTTCTTTATTTTACCTGCTATCACAATCGTGAATTATTCGGGTGCAACCATATCTCAAGCGGAAATTGATTTACCAAATAGCCACTTAGATTTTGGTGCAATTTCTAACGGTGCAAGCAATACCCTTCATTATTCTCTGGCGCAACAGCAAGAGGGTGTATACAACTATACATTTATCACTGCAAATTCGGTTGCAAATCACGGTAGTTGCGGATACGTTACTAACAACGAAATAAATAAACGTGTTGTTATTTCAGTGCACAAAGACAATCGTGTCACATGCAATTAGGCATATAACAAAGGACGCAAAATAGCAGGCTTGCGCTCCTACGTCGCTAATTTTAGCCTGCTATTTTGCGGCGGTTAGGCAAGCGTTGCTGTTACCCGAATATTTTAGGAAAGGATTTATTATGAGAGTTGGCTTTTTATTAATACCGTTAATTGTAAGTGGTTGTGCAGGCTTACCTAAGTATAAAGCTCCTCTAGCAAACCAGCCTACAGCGACACTAAAAATAAATCATGATTTCAATGCGCCTTTTCTTGGTTACTCTACATTTGTAAATGTTCACTCAGAAGAGGAATCATGTGGAAAATCGTTTGGTGCGGAAAGTGCAGCTCAATTAGTTATTTTGGATGACAGTAATCCTTTAATTTCGCCATTAAATCCAGATGGCGTAAATCTTGTTGCTGATAAAAAATACACCTTCATGATTATGTCTGTTGCAGGCATGAGCAATTGTACAACTTACGCTTCATTCAAGCCAAAAGCAGAGCAGAATTATGAAATAAACGTGTCGGGTAAGTTAGGTGCTTATGACTCATACTGTAAAGCTGAATTAGTCCGTATTGATGGAAAATCAAAAGAAGCTTCACCTATGCAATTCGATTATTATGGTAATTGCAGAGAATCGAATAACTAACACATAACAAGGCACTCAAGCAACGACGCAGCAGAGCTTATCGTTATGTTTTAATGGAGGAGTGGTGGACTTAGGAAACTGGGATAGCGCAATTATCAAAAGCCTGTCATGGGTAGCCTTAGGAATAATCGTAATAACTTCGGTTATGGCTTCACTATCTACAACCGCTAGTGATATTGCTGACTTATTTGTATCAAGTTTACTTTTTCTAGGTGTCTATTTACTTGTATCCTTGGTCGGGTGGCTATGTGTCGGCTTTCCTGTTCATTGGGTAATTTGTAAATATGCAAATGCTTCCTTCAAGATCTATATGGTAGTTAGTATTCTAGTAAGCTTAACGTTGTATTTTGTTCAAAGTCAGGATTCTGTATTATTTGCGCTGACTGCATTGTCCCAAGCAATGATATTTAGGTTCTATGTGTATAAGAAAACCTAACAAGCTGTTTAAGCATGGGACTGCTAAAGCTTGGTTCGATTTCGCTACCTTTGCATTTTAGCCAAACATTAATCAGCCCCTAACTGGGTGTTACCAAGGCCTTTCTTTTATAGAGCCGTCCTTCGTCTGTACACAATTGCTTTTCTATTTCGTCAAAGAATATAGCTTTTATAGTCAGGAAAACGATCCTATAGCTCGTTCTTGTCCTAAGAAAAAGCTAAAGCTCCTGCATTTTAGTAGTATTGGCAATTACTTAAGAAGTTTGTTACAAATGAGTCATTCAGAAAAGCGAGCGATACTGTGGTAGAAAAACACCCGATTTGCTCGCTATAAACATGTTAGGTTTTTAATGGACACCGAGCAATATATTCAGAAATTGTTTGACGACTCTGGTTGGTATGAAGGAAGAAATGTAAAAGTACAAACTAATATTTTGGATTTATTTAAGCCAGCATACAAAAACGCAATAAGAGTTCTAAAAGAATACGGAGGTCTAACCGTAGGTGAAGTCGCTCCAGGTCGAGACTTTTCAGCGAGTGAAATTTGTTTTTACTCTAAAACTTTTGATTTAGGCAAAGAGTTTGATAAATATTGGACTAACATAAATAGCCTCTTCTCTGTTGCCTCAGCTCATCGAGATCACATGCAAATAGTTGTCGATGAATTTAATAACTTTTATATCTTTACAGATCCAGATGAGCAATTATATTTCGGTGGCTCGTTTCAAGATACAGTTAACAAAGTCTTACTTGGTATAAATTACCGAAATGCGCTAAGCAAAACCTAATTAAGTAATTATGAAAAGGACGCAAAACGCTTGGCTTGCGCTCCTTCGTTTCTAATTTTAGCCAAGCTTTATCCGCCCTCTATGCGGCGTTAGGGTTACAATCAGACAATGAAGTGGACTGAGCCTTGGGTTAAATCAATCCAAAAGCAAGAAAGATATAGCCTCATTTCAAAAGGGGTGTTAATCAGCTGCCTTATTTGGACGTTGTTTTTCGTTATTTTGGCAGTTGTAAGTCTGTTGACTAAAGATGACTTTATCAATCATCTGGTTAAAACTATTTGGATTGCGCCTGCAGGAGGTTTCATTTTAGCTTGGGGCATGTATACGATCAGGTGGCTGTCACCAGTGAAAATTGATTCCGGCCCCAAAGGTCTTATTAGAATCAAAGCAGATAATATAACTTCGATACCTTGGGAGCTGATATCTTCGTATACTTTTATTGTTGACGGCATAGTTTTTAAGTTTACAGATGATAGTGAAATTACATTTTTATTACCGAAAGATATAGATCGAGATTTAATAGCAAAAGAACTTGAAGCACACTCAATCAAAAAAGGTGCTTTATAACCTTAACAAGGTAATTAAATCGAACAGAAAACATCAGGCCGTGTACGCTCTAAATTGTAGCCTGCTATTTTGTTCCGTTTATCACTGCGTTAGGCATCAAGGAAAGTATGGGCGATAATATGAAGGTCGGAGACTGGGTCAGAAGCTATGGTTCAGGGATATGGAGAGTTCATCGAATTCTAGAACTCAATGATTTTGATATTCAAAGTCAAACTAACAAACCTAGAACTGTTGTTTTCTCTTCACGCTTTGTAAACGACGCTTATAAGCGATCCTTTGCAACAGAATGCTGTGATTCAGCATTTGTTTATCATTTGCAACAAGCAGAGCGAGATGAACTCGATTCATTTATCAATCAGAATATTGATTTATATACTAAATTCAATGCTTATAAACCAAAATCCATTAACGCTATCTACAACGCAAAAATAAATATTCCAGTTTCAAAAAGTAAATCAGAGTTGGAAGATCTCTTAATTAGTTACCAATCATTATTTTTAGAGCAACTCTTTTGTCAGTTGAATTCTTCAGGTTTAGCATCAAGTGATAAAAAAGGTTGGACGGCACAATTTGTAGCTAAAGATCATGAGGCTGTTGATGGTAAATTAGTGTATAGCTTTTCAACGTTATTAACGTTTTAGATATTAAGAAATCCATTTAAAGAAGTTTTGATTTAATCTGTAAATTGCTTCATATGGAATAACTTAAAGAGGAATGTTTTTCATAATTCTTTAAGATAACGCGCAAGGAATTATTGTACAACTATCAATGCAACACACTTTAAAGATAAACAATTATAACTTTCTCTTTAAGGATAAGAACTGTAAGCTAAAAAAACAATAAGAAGGTTGTTTAAAGTTGGCTAGGAGATCGTTTTAGCGAATTTTATTCAAGCTTGATATGCCCATTTTGGGTTTCATAACTAAAGGAATATTACCAAATATGAAGTTATCAGTGTTTTTAATAGCGACATTATTATCTTTCAATTCTTTAGCATCAGATTATCAATCTGAAATTGATGATTTTTTTAAGCTTTACCAATCTGGTAAGGTAAATGAAGCCGTAGATTCGATTTACAAAACGAACAAATACGTATCTTCAATTCCTGATCAAGTTAAAAATGTTAAAACTCAATTGAATGCTCTTGAAGGACTCGTTGGAGAGATAAACAACGTAGGCAAAATAGACACCTATTTTGTAGGTGACAACTTTGTGCATGTTACCTATTTAGTTACTTATGATAGACAACCTTTACGTTATGAGTTTCAATTTTTTAAAGTAAAGCAAGGTTGGAGAGTCTATTCATTTTCGTTTGATGATGCTTTGACTAATGAGATCACTTCACTAGCTAGAGAAGCGGCATTATCTTCTAAAAAGTGAAGGTAACTAGGTCAATTACACAGCATTTGTTAAAAGAGCGAATGCTGTGATGTTTATTTTAAAATACTTACTATAGCAACTCGCTATTTCACTAAAAACTCTGAATTTGCGTTACTCGTAATTGGTAGTGATCCCTTTTGACCTTTTAAAAAGGTTGCTGTTTTGGATTCGGCAATTCTATTATGAAATCAAAAGAACATATATTAGTGATATTCAAACATAACAAGAAATTAAAAAAGGATAAAACAGTCGGCGTTTGCTTCTCCGTCGCTGATTTAGCCAAGCATTTATGCGCCTAATAGTAATGGCGCTGTTCTCAAAAGGAGATTGGTATTAAGCTCAATAGTTTCATCGATAAAATAGAATCGCTATCTGACAGTGAAAGATGCGACTTTTTTCGAATGTTAGCTCACTCATTAACTGTGTCTGTTCGTGTTTATTTGTGGGATAAGGAATTGGATCTCAGCGAAAAGCTCGATAGGATCAAATGGTTAAACGAAATCAATCATAGGGTGATCACCAAAATTATTGTGATACCATATGACAAAGAAGAAATTGAAAGCTTCATTGAAATGGTGAACGACTATATTGAAAAAAATCTGATGATTTATGAACAATTGGAACACTGTTTTAATTCGTCACTCCATCGTATCGGTGGCAAGTGAAAACTTATAAGGCTAACTGAGGTGCCATTAGCTGTCTTCCTATATATCCCCCCCCCAATCAACACCTAATCTGACCTAAAAATGAGAAAATAAGTTTAAATTAATATGGTGCGATAAATGTGCGATATAAATAAAAGAATGTAGAGTTTAGGTGCGATAAAGTAAATAGGTAAGTTAATTAACTAATTGAATAGAGTGTAGAAAAATGGTCGGCATAGCAGGATTTGAACCTGCGACCCCTGACACCCCATAATAATAACGATTAGCTTTAAGTAGCTTTAATTAGAATTAAGTAGGTGCATTTCATATTTTTTAATTTAATAAAATCAGTTGATTATATTTTTAATTAGGGATGATTAGCTCTAATTAGAAATAAGTAGTTGTTCTGCGTTTATGCTACATATATGCTGCATGTAGTTGGTTTATTAAAAGTAGGTGCTACATATGGCAACAGTAAAAATGCTTCTGAGTGACTCAACGTTAAGTAATATCCCTGATCAAATAAAACGTATCAATGATACTAAGCTGAGTGGCTTCCATGCTCGTGTAGGCAAACCAACTAACACCAATAAAACAGCTCGTGTAGCACTGTATTTGAATTATCGCTTGGGTGGCGCTAAGGGCAAACAGCGTAACTACCATCTTGGCTACTACGGTGAACGTGAATTAAAGCAAGTGAGAAAAGAGGTAGAAAGTTTAAAAGGTCGCATTGCTTCAGGCGAAGATGTTTATGAAACAAGACAACAGAATATTAAACAGCAATTCATTGAAGATACATCACCCACAGTTGAGGCACTATTTCAGGAGTTCTACACGCGCTTTATCAAGGTACACCGTAAAGATCCTATAGAGGTTGAGCGTATGTTTAATAAAGACGTTCTACCAGCGATAGGAGGCGTAAAATTAAAAGACATTACCCGCCGCGATATTTTAAGCAAAGTATTAGACCCAATAACCGACAGGGGAGCTGGTACTCAAGCCAATAAAACTCTTTCAATTCTCAAACAGATGTTCGACTTCGCTGTTGAGCGAGACCTAATGCAGGGCAATCCGATAAGCACTGCAAAGAAAAAGAACGTTGGCGGTATTGAAAAGTCGCGGACACGCGCTCTTGAGTTTGAAGAATTGATACAAGTATTTGAGCGCTTGCCTAAGCTAGGTGTAAGTACTCAAGTTATATATGCGTTGAAATTTATTGCGTTAACTGGTTGCAGGCCGATAGAAGTGACTGGAGCACAGTGGAGTGAATTCGACTTTGAAAAGATGATATGGACCATTCCTGCCGAGCGAGTAAAACAAAACAAAGGAGGGGAGCGAATTCACAAAGTGCCAATTACTCAAAATATGATAGTTATGCTTGATGGATTAAGAGCTTCATTCAGCTATTTAGGCTCAAAATATGTGTTTCCTAGTACAAGCTGTACCACGAACGCAGTAGGTGAACAGCCCATTGATAGGCACTCACTTTCAAGGGCGGTAAACCGAAAACAAAACGAGCTAGGTGTACCAAAGTTTGTGCCCCATGATCTGCGAAGAACAATGGCTACACGGTTAGGTGATGATGATATTGGCGCTGATCCGATTGTGGTTGAGAAGATACTTAACCACCAGTTGCAAGGTATGCAAAAGGTTTATAACTTGCAAGAATATATGATGGATAGAAAGGTTGCTTTGTTAAAATGGGAAAGTAAGCTTTTTGGTAAAGCGAGAATTTAGTATTACTCATTAGCATAATCACACCAATCTAAGGCTTTTGTAGTCAAAAATGGGTAAATTCATACGTTAGTGTATCTTATTAATTACTCTTTGAGTATGATTAAGACTAAGAATACACCTACATTAGAGGTGAAGGGATGAAACTTAAAAGTATATATTTAAAAGATAGTCTTAAAAACATCACAATAGAAAACACAACTTTTGAAAATTTAACAATTTTTGTAGGTACTTCAGGTGCAGGGAAAACCACCATCATGAATGCTATTTACACAGTGATTCATATTGCGAAAGGGAATTCTTCTCCTGGAGATTCTTGGGATATCGAGTTCATAGACAATCATGATAGGGAAATTAAATGGTCAGGAACGTTTTCAGCTAATATCGAGTTAGACCTATCTGATGATGAAGATGATGATGAAATAGAGGTTTCAGCTGTTGAAAATGAGTTTCTTTATATCGAAGGTAAATTAATCTTTGAAAGAAACGAGGACTCAATAAAATATAATGATAACTCTTTGCCTCTTATTGATAAGAACACCAGCCTATTATATTTAATGAGAAATGATAAACTCATTGAGACTGTGTATGATTCTTTAAGTAGTGTTAAAATTGCTACAAATAACTCAAGGGATTTTACAAATAATACAGCACTACAGTTAGTAAGAAATGAAGCATGTGAGAAAAATAAAAAACTCATGGCGGACGAAAACCTGAATATAAAGCAGTTTAGCGAAAAGTTTCCAGAACTAACTTGTCGTGAAAAAATGTATTATTGCTTTAACGGAGATAAAGAGTCATTCGAAGAATTTGAATACATGTATACATCTATCTTCACGAATGTAGAAAAGGTTATAGTCGAAGACTTTCAAGATATCCGTCACAGAATAAACCGATCAGCAATCCTTATTAGATTAGAGTTGAGCGATGGTACAATTATTGACCAAGGCAGTATGTCTTCAGGGATGTTTAAATCCTTAACTATTTTGGCTGAGCTTTTATTTTCATCAGATAAGAGTATTTTAGTTATCGATGAAATAGAAAATAGCTTAGGAATTAATTGTCTTTCCGATATTCTAGAAATTATTCAGTCTAATCGCTCTCAAGCGATATTAAGTACTCACCACCCTAAAGTAATAAATAATATTCCGCCTAGCAAGTGGCGAATCGTTTCTCGTAAAGGCGGTGAAATTAAAACTTACAAAGCTGAAAGCATCAATAACTCATCTAGCCAACATGATAAATTTTTGCAACTGATAAATAGTGAAATCTATCTTAATGGGGCAGTAGGATGAAAATGTATTTTTTAGTGGAGGGTAGAGGTACAGAAATGAGGGTTTACCCAAAGTGGGTAAATGCTTTTTTGCCTAAACTTCCCTTCCATAACGATTATGAGAGCTTTAAGAGTAGCGATAACGGATTTTATTTGATGTCTGGAGATGGATATCCTTCAATCCTAAACGAAATTGATAACGCAATTGTTAATGTAAATAATATTGGAAATGTTGACTATTTATTTATCGTTTTAGACTGTGATGAAGATTGTGAAAAAGAACGTTATCAAGAAGTAATAAATAAAACTGCTCCTCAAAATCTCAATGAGCGCACCGAAATTAAAGTAATTATTCAAAAAAGATGCTTTGAAACTATTTTATTAGGTAATAGAAAAGTTATTCCTAGAAACTCTAATAATGCGCAATTTGTTAGTTATTTCAATTACCATGATGTCACGTTACAGGATCCCGAGCTAATGGGTAATTTCTCCGATGATTTTACCCATTCCCAGTTTCATGCGGAATACCTTCGTAAGGCTTTGATGGATAAAAGAATAAAATACTCAAAGGGAAACCCTAAAGCCATATTGTGCGAGAGCTTCACAAATGAACTTATTAAAAGAGTTAAGGAAACCGATCACCTACCAATGTTTCAGAATTTTGTAGGGATTATGGAGGAGATATCTTTAAAGCATAGAGCTTATGCTTAAGCCATCTAAAATAAATATACCGTCGTGATTTCTGGCCTAAAATGCCCCATCTCTTGTGAAACGGTCTCTAAGGCCGTTTCATACTTATACCCCAAGCTTTTCAGTTCAACCATTCGTTCCTGAGCATAACTATGTCTAAGACCGTGAGCGCCTGTAGAGAATAGCAAAGTGCGGTTAGAAGCTTTTGAAAATGAGTCTGACCATTTTTTACCGCCAGCTATGTTGTAACGCTGAGAATAGTTAATTTCTCTGTCAATTACTGTGATTGGTTGAGCTAAGCGTTGTTGCTCTAGCTGAGAAGCAAGGATATTGGGAATAAGAACATGACGAATCAAGCCGCCTTTGCCAACTACTGTGTAAAGTTCACCATTTCGGCCTTGCCATTTTGAGTCTAGAGCAGGGCGTTTATCTGGATTTCGCTCATTGGTCTTGGCAAGTGTAAGCAGCTCATGGGCTCGAAGGCCGGCCGCATAAGCGATTTGTGTTGCGAGTTGATTCCTTTCTGTTTGTCTATGTGAAATAGCAGTAGCTTGTTCAGTTGTGTAAGCTCGAGAGCACCTTATCTCGTCTAAACATGACTTTACTCGGTAGAGAGTTTCTTTCGGTTGTAATTTACCGTTTAATTGCATCATGGCTTGTATCGCTTGGCGTTCCATATCCAGGGCTTTTTGACCAACGACCTCAGCTCTGTAATCAAGATACATACGTGCTTGCTGAATAGTCATAGCCTGAATACCATTAATGCCGATATCTTTAGACCAGTTGGCAACCGTTTTTAGCGACTGCATATAGTTTCTAGCAGTGCCTAAAGACTTTATGCGTTGTGCTTTAGTTAGTCCTTTAATGACATTTTTTGCTTGAGTTTCAGCTTTCGCAAACTTAGGCATTTTTGTCGACCCACCTTTTAACAGTCGTCCATTCTACATTGACACCTTTCATTTCAAGCCAACGTTGTAATTCAGCTTTGCTTGCACCCGCTTCGTAGAGTTTGCAAAGATGAGTGCGGTATTTATCCAGTTTGGACGGTTTATGTCGCTTACGGGCTCGTAGTTTAGTATGCGCTTTTAACAAAGCGACTTCAGTATTTGCATTAAAAGTCATGGTGTTCTCCTAGGTTGTAAGATTAACTGGCAACTAGGTTACTCAGCGACACTAAAGCCTATTCGCCCCTGTTTTTCGCACATGCGAAAGGCTCGGACCGATCTCGCCTTAATTTATTTCCTCTTTACGTGAAAACGGCAGCAGAGAGCGCCGGTATAACGCCTTAAATGTGGCGTGAGACATGACTATTAGATTGAAGGGAGTGAGGGTCCTCACTACGTGTTGTCGGCAGCTGAACAGCGCCGTTTTTTGTAAATGCCCATTGGGCTATTTCAATATCAGGTTAGCGTTAAAATTGCTTAGGTGCAATCTGCAAATAAAAACCTGCGTATAAGCTATGAAAAACCAAGACCCCCGCTATGAAGCGAGCGATTTATCGCTTCGACATAGCGGGGGGCGTAGCCCCTTTTAAAAGAGGAGGGAATTGCTCATGATGCCTCGGTTAAATAGGGCTTGGTTTTTAGGAAAATTTGCAGTTGAGTACAAACGGATTTAGGCTTAGATAGGTATCGATCGTTGGAGTATAAGTATGGGTCCTGTAATCGTCAGTAACTTACTCATCCTGGGTGTTGTTTTGTTCTTTTATTTGCTGTTTCATAGCGTGTCTCAGAGCAAAACAGAAAATTGAAGCGAAGCATGCTTATTGTAACCTTAGCTTCTACCTGTTAGTCCATGAAATAAAGATGAAGACCAATACTCGTAAAGGCCAATAAGTTCTAAATAATTTTGGTCACCCCATTTTACTAAATCCGCTACGACGCTCTCCGTAGATAGAACATGTGATAGTTGGAATGCGCCTTTGACATCCTTTATTCCTTGCTGAGTCGTTCGCCCCCAAACTAGTGAGCTGCCAGCTATTTGTACTGCTTCCTTGTTACAACTAACTTCATACCCCTCCGGTTCTTGGGCAACTTCTAATAATAGTTGGAAGGCTCTTTTGTTTCGATGGTGCTTTAGCTGGTCTCGGTGGTACAAAGTTAAAAATTTATACTTTTGATATTCGATTTCGCATTTCATTTCGGTTATGAATTTACGGCCTTTTTCATCCTCTAATAAGAAATCAAGCGTGTAGTGACGACCGTCTTTATCGTAAATAGTTGGCCTTCCCAAATCGACGAAAGGTGACCTTTCGTTGTTACACCATATTCTGAAGATTTCTTCGTTAAATATGCCAAAGACTCTTGATAGGAATTTGTCTCTTTTGGATTTTCCTTTGTAAGGCTTGTCTTCAGATATGAATAGGCTTTCGAAATTCATTTTAATTCTCCGGAGGTTCAGTTTGTTGTTGCTCTCTAATTTGTTCACAGTAAATTTTATTAACTGTTATAACAAACTGGTATTCACTCTGGGCTAGTTTCTTTTGTATTTGAGTATTTCTTCTGCGAGTGTATCTTCTTCACAGAATAAAAATGCAGTTGGAACTTCTAACACTAGCGCGAGTGCTTTAACAGTTTTAAAGTCAGGAGTGTGAACACCTCTTTCATACTGGTTCATTCTGGCAGAGGCTGAGAATGTGTCCATTCCTGCCAGAATTCCGAGTTCTTTTTGGGATAGACTTTTTGCCTTTCGAGCTTCTTTTAGTCGTTTCGGAAAAGGCGATTCATCGTTAGTTTTCATATAAATACAAAGTAAACTTGAAAACTAAGATTTTCTTAGCTTTAATATGATTTAGATACTCAGGAATCCTTAGTTTTGTGGGGTGTATATGTTTTTGAAAGCACTAAAAGCTACAGCGCTGATTGCATTGGAAGTGATGTTGGAAGATGACGGTAGGAAGAAATCAGACCAAGATAAGTTCATTGAAGAGCATGGTGATGGCGCTGGGAATGTAAACTTTTATGGAGATGAGCACACAGAGCAAGAGGCTCGCGACGCGCATGACCGAGGTGAGTTTTATTATTGATTTATCTTATAATTACTGCCAACCTTAATTCGGGTTTTTACAATGGCACTGGGATACGCAGCCCTAGGCTGCGTAGCTTACTAAAATACGCAAGACGTAACTTTTTGGCGAGTTAGGTGTTTTATATTATACACATATTTCAGTAATTCTATTCTCGCCTGTATCAAGTGTTTCCGACACTACATAACCTTTAGATTCCATATCCTTTATGAGTTTCATGAATGTTTTGTAGTTTGTATTAGTTACTCTAAAGCTTGGATCTATTGCTTTCATCCTATCGTTTGCCACTGAAACATTAGTCGGTAGGTTACTTTGATTCATGTTTCTAACTGCTTGAATAAACAGCCTATCAATATCATTAGATACTTTAGGCGCAGTGTCAGGGCAAAAATCATCAAGAAATAGTAAATTATCAAAGGACTTTGTGAGGATAGCTCTATCTTTATCTGACTTCTTACATACAAGCCAAACTTCTTTACCAAACTTCCTCAACTTGTCCGCAATTACAGTAAAGTCGGCATCACTTGTCATAAAGCAGTAGCGGTCAATCCTAGGTGTATCTAGGTAAAGTGACTCAAATGCATCTAAACTTAGAATCAGGTCGGAGCGATTCTTTTCGGATCCTATTTTAGGTGTATCTACAATATTAAAATTATGTTCTACTATTTGTTTCTTTAGGGATTTTTTGGCTCTGGCTTGGTTTCCATATGCTGCTTTAATTGCAAATATACAGTTATAGTCATCATCAGCACTTAAGAATGAGTTCATTACGTCTTCTAAAACAAACTCCGATGAAGCTACATTTTCCATGTCAATGTATACGGCAATATTTAAATTCTGTTTTTTCATTAGATTCCAGTCCATGGTCCGGTTTTAAGATAGCTTATATCATACTTTATTTTCAGATACTTCCAAGATCCTTGAGGCAACGTTTTACCAAATTCCTTTGCCAGTGCTTTAGTTTGAAACCCAGGTATATTAGCTTCATATAATGCAGCAATAGCTTGCATCGGGTTAGCTATTACAGGATGTGAAGAAGTAATTATTTGATTACCGTGTTTAGTCGAGTAAGTCCAATCTACATCAGATACTTCTGTTGCTTGCCCTGAAGAGTTATAGAACAGTTTTGACTGGGATACTTTTGTTAAAAACCACATGGGAATTATTCCTATTATTGGTGGGTTAAGCCTCTTCACGGGTTTCTATCAGCTCCATTTTATATTTTGAATTACCGCTCCAATCATGAAAAAAGAGCCTAGCTTCTTCTTTAGAGTCAAACCTAGCAGCTTTAGACATCTTGCAAGGGCGTTTATTGTTAGATAGGTAGATGCCATCATAATGGGAAAAGTGCCAAGGCCAAGACAGGTCGGTATTTGGATCGAAAATTCCAATCCTGTATACCATCTTCATTTCTTTTCTATCTCGGAGCTCTTCAGTTGCCATCAATACGTTGCCCATAACTCGAAGCCACTGGTCGGGATAATTTTTCTTCACTCTGCGTAAAAAAGCGCGGGTTTGGGTTTTATGAAAAAGTACGCTTAGTAGCTCTTCATCACTGACTTTGTTTGCCATGAAAGTTAAATCCTTTTAAAAATTATTAGTTCAAGTAGTGAGTTAGCTTTACTTTTAACTAATCATACCTTAGCCTAAATGGACTGGTTAAATCCAGTGCCAAAAAAGGCGCTTCTAGCAAGCTGCCTGTTACACGTAACGAGGAAACAAACGGCTTTTCATAAGCACGGTTGATACGTTTTTAACAGGTTTGGTTAGTTAGGAGGGCTCATGTCCACATTTATTACCACAAAAGAAGCTGCAAAGTTTTTAAACTGCTCACCTCAGCATTTATACAATATCCGAAATAGACGCAAGGCTGCGCTTACACAAGGCGATTCTGATCTTGCTAAAAAGGTTGCTCCAGAGGCGATCAAAATTGGCGGGAAATTACTTTTTGAAGAGTCTGCGCTTGAAGCGTGGCTAAGAAAGTACGGCGACGTTGCTTAACTTGCGAATACGGCAGGCGTAAGCAACAAAACTATCCGCCTGCCGTGTTGAATTTACTCCAACACGGATATTTTATGACAAATGCCGCGAAACAGCTAGTTTCTGCTGTGCCTTTGAGTGTGCGAGAAAAGCTCATTCAAAGACTTTATAACACCACTCCACCAAGAACATTATGCACAAATGAAGATATAACGAAGGGACGTTACCGTTTTGGTGAAATAGCTTTGGATGAATACCTCCATGTTCAAGTTAATCCAAAAGCTATTCAATATTGGCTGATCTTTGATATTGATGACGAATCAGCATTTTCTTGGGAAGACAATTTACTTCCAGCCCCAAATATAATTGTTAGTGGTCCATCTATAAGCAAATTAGATAAAGTAGAGGCGCAAGGGGGGGCGCATCTGCTTTACGCTATTCAGGGCGTTACAACGAGCCTTAAAGGTAGGCGCAAACCAATCGCGTTTCTGAAGTATGTAAATCAAGCTATGCGAATAAAGCTAGGTGCAGACGAGGGCTATACAGGACCACTCTGTAAAAACCCGCTCCACTCCCATTGGAAAACGACCTTCTTACATGCGCATGAATACAGTTTAAATGAACTAAATGACTTCTTACATAAGCCTAAAAGAGAGTATGGTCATGGATTTGACTGGAATAGTGTGGCCAACTCCCGTAACTGTTACTTATTTCATCAACTGCGGTTCATTGCCTATAAAAGAATTAATTACGCCAGAGAAAATTGGCGATTTGAAGATTGGCGTAAACATCTATTTGAGGTTGCGGAAACCTTAAATAACTTTGCAGGATTCGGACTAGAAAAAGAATATCCGATGCAATACAAAGAATTGCAGTCGATTACTCAAAGTGTAGCGTCTTGGACCTGGCAAAAGTACTTTCCTAACCACAATCGAGGGGTTGCAGGAACTTGGTTGTATCAAATACCTATCCAATCGACAGCACTGGCTCAACGTGAAGGCGCGCGTTATACCCATCAGAAAAGACGTGAAACCTCTGAAGCGTTACTAAGGCAAGCAATTAGTAAATTAATCGACACAGGCCACAAACTTACTCAAAAGAACATTGCACTTGAGACTGGACTTACTCGACAAACAGTCGCGAAGTATAAGCAATTAATTGATGATGTTAAGTATGCTGCCCCTCAGGGTATTAGGGGTTAAGGGATATAAATTTAGGGCAGTACAAGTAGTATGTATGTAGCTGTTAAATGGAGAAGTAGAGCAAGCTACATATATGCTACATCTATATAATGTTAACTGATCTAAGTTGCTACATTGCTTCGTATAAACTTAGTTAACTTATTGACTAGGATGTAGAAAAGATGGTCGGCATAGCAGGATTTGAACCTGCGACCCCTGACACCCCATGACAGTGCGCTACCAAGCTGCGCTATATGCCGACGTTGCAAGCCATAGTACGGCTTTTTTTATAAAAATCAATATCCCCGCAGTTTGATTGCTTGTTTATTGTTCAGGTAATCCACATTAAATCAATGGGCTAGAGGTTAATCTAGCCAATCGTTGATCGTTTTGTACATAAAGTCGCGTATTAATGGTTGAGCATCGGCATTTGGGTGCAGGTTATCGTTTTGCATAAGTTCTGGCCGGCCTGCAATGCTAAGCATGAAAAAGGGCATGAGCTCAGAATCTGTTTCATCGGCAATGGTTTTAAAGCTATCGGTGAAAAGTTTGGTATAACGCGGGCCATAGTTTGGTGGAATTTGTACTTCCATTATGGCGGTTTTCGCCCCAATTTTTTGGCTTTTTGCAATTAAATCACGTAAGTTAGCTTGCAGGCGTTTAATAGGGAAACCTCGTAAACCATCGTTTCCGCCAAGCTCAATGAGTACATGAGTGGGTTCAAATTCGCTCAGTAACGCGTCGAGCCGTCTTAGGGCGCCGCCTGTGGTTTCACCGCTAATACTGGCGTTTACTAGGTATACAGATTGGTCTTTTTCATCGTACTTATCTTGTAACAATTTAACCCAGCCTTGCTCTTGTTTAAGTCCGTAAGCGGCGCTTAAACTGTCACCTAGAATTAAAATTGTGTTGTCAGCTGCTGCCGTAAGTGGTTTGATTACTAACAGTAAAACGAATATAAAACGTAGGATTGGATGCATCATATGTCAGCGCTTTCTCAATTAAACATCATTCAAGTTAAAGGACTTACTAAAACGGTCACCACGGTTGAGGGCGACCTGACCATCCTCAGTGACATCAGCTTTAATGTCAAGTCGGGTGACTCAGTTGCCGTGGTGGGCACCTCTGGTTCGGGTAAGTCTACTTTATTAAGTTTATTGGCGGGCCTTGACCAATCAACTGGAGGCAGTATTCATTTAGACGGAGCCGCATTACACGAATTAGATGAAGAAGCACGCGCAGCACTTCGCGCTGAAAAAGTAGGATTTGTATTTCAGTCTTTCATGCTTGTACAAAGCTTAACAGCTCTTGAAAATGTAATGCTTCCAGCAGAACTTGCGGGTAGCAAAGATGCTAAACAACAAGCACTTGAGTTACTTGAAAAGGTAGGCTTAAGACATCGTGTTGGTCATTACCCATCGCAATTATCTGGCGGTGAGCAGCAACGTGTAGCAATTGCGCGTGCATTTATTGGCACACCGAAAATCTTATTTGCCGATGAACCATCAGCAAACCTTGATAGCAAAAACGGTAAGTTAATTGAGTCTTTATTATTTGAATTAAATAAAGAGCACGGCACGACACTCATTTTAGTAACCCATGATGAGCAGCTTGCACAAAAGT
Source organism: Pseudoalteromonas sp. T1lg122 (assembly GCF_002964825.1). NCBI lineage: Bacteria > Pseudomonadati > Pseudomonadota > Gammaproteobacteria > Alteromonadales > Pseudoalteromonadaceae > Pseudoalteromonas > Pseudoalteromonas sp. T1lg122. The sequence continues at coordinate 723,761 of NZ_PQCG01000007.1, read as the reverse complement.
GTCAGCAAATTTTACACATTGAAGCAGGGCAGTTAGTTACTGTAAAAGAAAGCGAAGGAGTGCAAGCGAATGTGGGCTAAATTAGCACTAAAACTGTTTTCACGTGAGTTTAAGCGTGGCGAATTAACAGTGATCAGTGCAGCAATAGCCTTAGCTGTACTCACTGTTTTAACTCTGTCCATGGTTACTGACCGTATAGGCCAAAGTATTGAAGAAAAGAGCAGTGCCTTTATTGCGGCTGATCGCGTTTTAGCAAGTAATCATGTTTTACCTGCCGAGTTTTTAGAAAAAGCCAACCAAGATAACTTACGCACCGCAAAAATAACCTACTTCGACACCATGTTATTTGCCGGTGACGAAATGCAGCTTGGTTCGGTTAAAGCGGTATCAAACACCTATCCGTTAAAAGGTGAGTTAAAAGTAAAAACTAGCCTGACTGGCCAAGCAGAAGTAACAACCGAGATCCCAAGCCGTGGTGAAGTATGGTTAAGTGAATCGGTGTTTTATGCGCTGAATATTAACGTGGGCGATAAAGTAGAGCTTGGCGCAGCTACGTTTACGGCTAGTCATGTTGTAGCTGAAGAGCCAGATGCGCCGTTTAATGTGTTTTCAAGCAGCCAGCGGATCTTAATCAATGAAGCAGACATTGCTGTTACAGAGGTAATTCAGCCGGGGAGTCGGGTATTTTACCGTCAACTTTATGCTGGCGACAAAGACAATTTAGATGCCTTTTATGCGTGGTTAAAACCACAAATGAAAGAAAACCAAAATTGGTATGGTGTTAAAGACCGCCAGTCACCAATTTCTAATAGTTTAAATCGCGCTGAGAGTTACTTATTGCTAGCAGGTTTGCTTGGCATTATTTTAGCTGCTGTTGCTATCGCGGTATCGGCAAAACGGTATTGTGAACGTCAGTACGACCCAGTTGCGATGATGAAAACGCTTGGCGGAAGTCGCGCTATGATCCGTAAAATCTATTTACTGCACTTAAGCCTTGTATGTTCAATGTCGGTGATTGTGGGTTTACTGATTGGTTATGGTTTACAAGCGATTGCCACTGATTATTTAGCACAAACCATGGGTTCAGCACTGCCTAGTGCATCGGCAAAACCTTGGATCATTGCAATTAGCACAGGCGTGATTTGTGCGGTAATGTTTTCGATTAAACCGCTACTCGATTTATTCGATATTCCGCCGCTGCGTGTACTTCGCCGTAACTTAGGTGACCGTTTATTAGTAAGTAAAGTGCACTTGGCTATGTCGGCACTTACTGTGTTTTTATTGATGTGGTTATTTAGTAACAACCTCAAAATAAGTGCAATTTTGTTCCTTTCGACGGCATTTTTAATTGCTGTGTTATTTGGTCTATCAAAGGTTATTTTTGGTGGTGGCCGCAAACTTGGCTTGAGTCCGGGCAATAGTTGGTCATTGGCGATTGCATCAATTCAAAAGCGTGCCAATGTGAATGCCGTGCAATTAATTAGCTTTGCTTTGGCTATCAAGCTATTACTGTTTTTAATTGTACTTAAGAACGACATGATTTCAGACTGGCAGTCTCAGCTTCCTGAAAATGCACCTAATTCATTTTTAGTGAACATTACTGAGCAAGAGTTAGAGCCTATTACTAGCTTCTTAGCGCAAAACGATATGCCCACGTCTGATTTCTATCCGGTTGTGCGTGGTCGCGTAAATGCCGTTAATGGTGAGTTGGTTGCCCGCGAAGTATCACAAGAAGACAACGAAAAGAAAGACGAAGAAGCCCGCTCTGGTATTGGCCGTGAGTTAAACCTAACTTGGCGTAAAGACTTACCTAATCAAAACGAGCTTATCGACGGTGCATGGTTTAGTGAAAACTCTGTGGCCGAGGCATCGGTCGAAGAGTCGATGCTTGAACGCCTTGATGTAAAAATTGGCGATACACTTACTTTCTTGATTGGTGCGCAATCATTCGATGCAAAAATTACCAGTGTGCGCAAGGTTAATTGGACAACGCTTAAACCTAACTTCTTTATTATTTTAAGTCCTGATGTGCTAGCGAGTTTTCCTGCTACTTATATTTCATCAGTGAATGTAAAAGCAGAGAAAAAACGAGAGTTTAATGAGCTAATGCGTCAATATCCGACGGTTAACGTGATAGATGTTGAGAGTTTCATTAAACAAATTCGTTCAACCATAGAGCAAGTATCGTTAGCGATTGGCTTTGTACTCGCGATTGTGGTTGCCTGTGGCGCTTTAGTACTTATTTCACAAGTGCAAGCAAGTTTAGGCGAGCGTATGCAAGAGATTGTTATTTTGCGAACCTTAGGTGCGAAAGGGCGCTTAATTAAAAATGCCACCTTATATGAGTTTTTATTATTAGGCGTTACCGCAGGCTTAGTGGCTGCCATCGTCAGTGATATTGCCCTGTTAATAGTACAAAAACAAATATTTGATTTAGCAGGTAAGTTCCACCCTCATATTTGGGTGATTGGCCCAGCAGTGGGGGGCTTATTTGTGGCATGTTTAGGTTATTTGATGATAGCGCGCACAATGCGAAAAAATACCCAAGGCTTATTACGCTCGCTCGCGTAAATGTCTTAATTAAATGTTGACTATAAAATGCTCGCAATTGCGGGCATTTTTTATGAATTGCAATTGGTTACTGGTAATTTATACAGTGCTCTGGCATTATTAAGCGCAGATAATAATGATAATAGACGAGTCAGTTAGTTGGCGATTATTTTAGGAATTGATCCTGGTTCACGATTAACAGGGTACGGCGTGATTGCTCACCAAGGTGCTAAGTTCACTTATTTAGGCAGTGGCTGCATTAAACTGGCCGATCATGATTTTCCGGTACGCTTAAAAATGATTTACCAAGGGATCAGTCAATTGGTAGAGCAATTCTCCCCAGACAGTTTTGCTATCGAAAAAGTGTTTATGGCGCATAACCCCGACTCGGCACTTAAACTAGGCCAAGCACGTGGTGCAGCGATTGTTGGTGCTTCAATGGCAGAGCTGCCAGTTTATGAATATTCAGCTAGGCAAATTAAGCAGGCCGTCGTAGGTAATGGCGGAGCCGATAGTCTCAAGTACAGCATATGGTTAAAAACATTTTAAAGCTGCCAGGTACCCCTCAAGCCGATGCCGCAGATGCCTTAGCAATTGCTATTTGTCATGCACACTCAGAACAAAATTTAATAAAACTTGCGGGTAGTGCGAGCAAAACCGTAAGAGGACGATTAAGGAAGTAATATGATTGGTCGATTAAATGGCTTACTTGTTGAAAAGCAGCCACCAGAAATTCTTATCGAAGTAAGTGGTGTAGGCTACGAAGTGCAAATGCCCATGACTTGCTTTTATGATTTACCAGCAGTGGGTGAGCAAGCGATTATTTATACCCATTTTGTGGTACGTGAAGATGCCCAGCTATTATTTGGCTTTAACAACAAAACCGAGCGCGCTTTATTTAGAGAACTTTTAAAAGCCAATGGTGTAGGGCCAAAACTTGGTCTTGCTATTTTATCGGGTATGTCGGCGCAGCAATTTGTAAGTTGTGTTAATAATGAAGATGCGACCACACTGGTTAAACTGCCGGGTGTTGGTAAAAAAACGGCTGAGCGTTTAGTGCTCGAAATGAAAGACAGGCTTAAAAATTGGGGTAATGACTTATTTACGCCATTTAGCGATAATGCCGTCATTGAGCCATCAAGTAATGATACCCTTGTGGCAAACAATGCTGCCGATGATGCTGTATCGGCACTTGTGGCATTAGGCTATAAGCTACCGCAAGCACAAAAAGCGGTTAAAACAGTGAACAAACCAGATATGACGACCGAGGTTCTAATTAAAGAAGCTCTAAAATCAATGTTGTGAGTAAACCATGATTGAAGCAGATCGCTTAATAGATGCGAGTGAACAAAGTAACGAAGACAGTGTTGATCGCGCCATACGACCAAAACTGTTAACCGATTACACAGGCCAGCCGCATGTTAAGCAACAAATGGAAATTTTCATTGAGGCAGCTCGCCATCGAGGCGAAGCGCTGGATCACTTATTAATATTTGGTCCACCGGGTCTTGGTAAAACCACACTTGCAAACATTGTAGCCAACGAGCTTAACGTTAATATTAAAACGACGTCGGGGCCAGTACTGGAAAAAGCAGGCGATTTAGCCGCGCTTTTAACGAACCTTGAAGAAGGTGACGTACTGTTTATTGATGAAATACATCGTTTGAGCCCGCAAGTCGAAGAGATTTTGTATCCCGCAATGGAAGATTATCAGCTGGATATAATGATAGGTGAAGGCCCTGCAGCGCGCTCAATAAAGCTCGATTTACCACCATTTACTCTAATAGGCGCGACAACGCGTGCAGGATCACTCACTTCACCTCTTAGAGACCGCTTTGGTATTGTTCAACGATTAGAGTTTTATTCTGTTGAAGACTTATCAAAAATTGTTGCCCGTTCAGCACGCTTTTTAGAATTAACGATGTGCGATGAAGGCGCAACAGAAATCGCCAAGCGCTCACGTGGTACGCCGCGAATAGCGAACCGTTTATTACGCCGCGTTCGTGATTACACCCAAGTGAAATCAGACGGTAAAGTGAATGCTACAGTTGCAGAGCAAGCCCTCGATATGATTGATGTCGATAAAAGCGGTTTTGACTACATGGATAGAAAATACTTGCTAGCTATCATCGAAAAATTTATGGGCGGCCCCGTTGGCCTTGATAACCTCGCGGCTGCGATTGGCGAAGAAAAAGAAACCATTGAAGATGTAATAGAGCCGTTTTTAATACAACAAGGCTTTATACAACGCACCCCACGCGGACGACTTGTTTCAGATATCGCTTATTTACACTTTGGGCTAACGCCAGCGAAATAACTAAAACCCCGCGAAGCGGGGTTTTTTGTAGTTAGACATTAGAAGTTAGGTTTTTTAGTAGTTAGACTTCAGAAGTTAGATATCAGTTGATCGAGAGGGTGGTTTTATTTTTTTGTGTAATTAAACATAAAGCTTGCTATCTATGAAATTGGTTTTACTTTGTTCTAACCACTAACCACTAACCACTAACCACTAACCACTAACCACTAACCACTAACCACTAACCACTAACCACTAACCACTAACCACTAACCACTAACCAGTGGATTGTTGTCTCATTTTAACATCTGTAATTCACATGCTGTTAAGTTATCGGTAGGTATTCTCGTTGACGTTTGAATAGGCAAAAAAAAGCCCGCATAAGAATGCGGGCAAACAACAAGTTGAAGGAAGTAATCCAGGGAACTACGGTCTACTTAAATAAGGTTTTATCCAGATTTAAGCAAACCTGAGCAATACGAAACTTCATATTGCTAAAAACGGAGCTTAATGAAAGAAACTTTCATGAGGTTGCTAGCTCGGTATAGGTAAATAATACGCAATGGTGGATTTTTCTTCAAACTAGAAAAATTTTATTTTCAGATAAAAAAAACTAATGTGAGCAAAAAATCTAATTGTTTTCTTTTTGTTCACTTTTTGTCTGTTTATGTTTTAAATCACTGAATAAAAGGCTTTTTATAAATTTTGTGATCTTTATTCAGGATTAGTTTAAGTATTATGTAGTAGATTTGCAAAAGTGCTTTTGGGTGTTTATGCGTTATTTATGAATAAACGCCGTGTTTTTGAGTGTTTTGGTTGCTTTTTAGTGTCACTGTAATGACTTATTATTAAGGTGAAAATATGCATAAAAGTGTTGATAAAAGCTAATATGGCTAAAAAATAACTAAGCAAATTGCTTTTTACCGTTATTTGCCGCTAATTCACAGCAAGAGCGTTGTCAGTTCATAACTGACTAGATACACTAGATGTAACTTTTGGCCACCTTTGTGGTCAATAAATGCAAGTGTAAAAAATATAACAAATTACATAGAAATCTATTTTAGGAGTTTAACGTGGGATCAGGGCTTAACTTTTTAGATCTTATTCTAGAAGCCAGTGTACTTGTCCAGCTAGTAATGTTGGCATTAGTCGGTATGTCGGTAATGTCATGGGCAATTATTTTTCAACGTAAAAAAGCGATTTCTGATGCACTTAATGGCGCAAAGCGTTTTGAGCAAAAATTTTGGTCAGGTATTGACCTAAGTAAATTATATAACGAAGTATCAGCTCGTCCTGGTGGTGCATCAGGTGTTGAAGCATTATTCGTTGCTGGTTTTAAAGAGTTTGCACGTCATAAGAAAAATACATTTCAAAGTGCAAGCATTGTTATGGAAGGCACACACCGTTCAATGCGTGTTGCGTTATCACGTGAAGTTGAAAAGCTTGAGTCTAGCTTATCGTTTTTAGCAACCGTGGGTTCTATTAGCCCTTATATCGGTCTGTTCGGTACGGTTTGGGGTATCATGAACGCATTTATCGCATTAGGTGAAGTTAAACAAGCCACTTTACAAATGGTTGCACCGGGTATTGCCGAAGCATTGATTGCAACAGCAATGGGTTTATTTGCTGCAATCCCTGCGGTAATTGCTTACAACCGTTTTGCTAACAAAGTAGAAAAGCTTGAAGGTAATTACATTAACTTCATGGAAGAGTTCGCCAATATTTTACACCGCCAAGCAGCTGCGCAAATAGAGGCTAAAGCGAATGTATCAGCGTAAGAAACGTCGCCCTGTTGGGGAGATAAACGTAGTACCTTACATTGATGTAATGTTGGTACTGCTAATCATATTTATGGCAACTGCACCGCTTATTACCCATGGCGTAAAAGTAGATTTGCCGAAAATGGAAGAATCGGATTTAGTTGATACTAAAGACACACCACCGATCATTGCATCAATTGATGCTGAGGGTAAGTACTATGTAAGTATTGGTACTGATCCTGAAGCGCCAATGGAAGCGTTGGATGTTGCGGCGGTGATTAAACTTCAATTGCAAAAGAATCCAGATACACCTGTGATGATCAAAGGTTCAGGCCGTGTTTCTTATCAAGAAGTGCTGCTGCTTATGGACTTTTTGAAAAATGCCGGTGTGCCTTCAGTGGGTCTTATGACCGAATCATTTGAGGGGACGAAAGGCTAGTATGGGTGCATCAGTAGTAAAGTCAGTTCTTTTGCATCTTGCTATAGCTGGTTTATTAGTAGCAACAGCGAGTTTTCACATGCCAGCACCTAAGGTGATGGAAGTGACGCTGAATCCTGCTTTGCCGGAACCTGAAAAAGCGGTTGCTGCGGTAACTGTTGATCAGCAAAAGGTTGAGCAAAAAATTGCCGAGCTTAAAAAGCAAGAAGAAGCAAAAAAACAAGCCGAAGCAAAACGTATTCGTGATCTTGAGCGCCGTGCAAACGATGCACGTAAGCAACGTGAAGCTGAAGACCGTCGTCTTAAAAAGCTAGAACAGCAGCGCCGCGCAAAAGAGAAAGAAAAAGCAGAAGCAGAAGCACAAGCGAAAAAAGCACGTGAAATTCAAGAGAAAGAACGTGCCAAAGCGCAGCAAGCAGAAAAGCAAAAGCAAGAAGCCGAAGCCGCTGCGAAAGAGGCTGCTGAAAAACGTAAAGCTGAAGAAGAAGCGTTAAAGAAAGCGGAAGAAGAACGCAAGCGTAAAGCGGCCGAAGCAGAAGCTGAACGTAAACGCAAAGAAGAAGAAGCCGAACGTAAACGTCAGCAAGCATTGCAAGAGCAAATGCTGCAAGAACAATTAGCTGCTGAACAGGCTGCACGTAATAAAGTGCGTCAGCAACAAGTAGTGGGCGAAGTTGAAAAATATAAAGCGTTAATTATGGCGCGCATTCAGCAAAACTTCTTAAAAGATGAGAAGATGAAAGGCAAAGAATGTCGTCTTAATATTCGTCTTGGTTTCAATGGCTTAGTGACTCAAGTAAAATCACTGGGCGGCGATACCTTGGTATGTGAAGCGGCAATGCGCGCAGTGCGTATGGCAGATACATTACCAGTATCACCAGACCGTGAAGTATTTGAGCAACTTAAAAACATTAATTTAACTATAGCGCCTCAATTTTAAAGGAATGATATGTTTAACCAGATAAAAACAGCATGTTTTATTGTATTACTGGGCTTTCATGGCATTGCCAGTGCTGCACTAGAAATTGTGATCACCGATGGTATTGATGGTGCACGCCCAATAGCGGTTGTGCCATTTCAATATCAAGGTGTGGGAACGATCCCTGAAAAACTAAGTTCAGTAATTGCAGCTGACTTAATGCGCAGTGGTAAGTTTAAGCCAATTGATGTGAACACGATGCCGCAACTTCCTGCTGCTGACACTGACGTTGATTACGGTGCGTGGGTAAATAAAGGTGTTGAAGCAATCCTTGTTGGTAAAGTTGAACAACAATCGGGTGGTCGTTACTTAGTAAAGTATGAGCTCATCGATGTGATCCGTGGCCAAATTACCGGTGGCCAAACTCAAATGATGAGCAATGGCCAACTTGTTAAAAGCCAAGACCATATCTTAGATGCTCGTGAAAGTGTTATTGCAGAAAATGGCTTTCGCCGTTACGCGCACCGCATTAGCGATGTGGTTTATGAAGCATTAACAGGTGAAAAAGGTGCGTTTTTAACAAAGATTGCTTATGTGATTGTACGTGAAGAAGAGCCAAAGCCTTATCAACTAGTTGTTGCTGACTATGATGGTTTTAATGAGCAAGTGTTACTTCGTTCTAAAGAACCGTTAATGTCACCAGCCTGGTCACCTGATGGTACTAAGCTTGCTTATGTAACATTTGAAAATCGTCAAAGCCAAATTTACATCCAAGACTTATACACGGGTAAACGTGAGCTAATCACAAGCCATCCGGGTATTAATGGTGCACCACAGTTTTCACCAGACGGTAAAAAGTTACTTTTAGTGCTTTCTAAAGACCGCAATGGTGCAACAGAAGTGTATGTTTTAGACCTTGCAACTCGCAAAGAAAGACGTCTTACAAACCACCGTAGTATAGATACTGAACCATCGTGGTTCCCTAATGGTGAAGATATTGTGTTTACGTCTGAAAGGGGTGGTAATGCTCAGATTTATAAGTTAAATTTGCAAACTGGCAGGTCAAAACGCATGACGTTTGACGGAGATATGAACCTTGCAGGTTCGATTTCTCCAGACGGGAAAGAATTAGTGATGGTGAATCGTACCAACGGTCAATACCATCTTGCTAAGAAAGAGCTAGCTACAGGCGCGTTCCAAGTGTTAACACGAACTCGCCTAGATGAATCACCGAGTATCGCTCCAAACGGCTCGATGATTATCTACAGCACGCTTCATAATAATAAACAGGTGTTGGCGTTAGTTTCTATGGACGGTCGCTTTAAAGCACGCTTACCTGTGCTAAACGGACAAGTAAAGGCACCAGCTTGGTCGCCTTATTTACAGTAATTTTACTGGTTTACTCAATATAGGAATCAATTAAATGCAACTTAATAAAACTTTAAAAGGCCTGCTTATTGCTGTGCCAGTGATGACATTAGCGGCGTGTAGCTCTTCTTCAGGTGTTGATGAAGGTTCTGCAAACCAATCTAACCAAGGTATGGTTGAGCAATCAAACAACACTGATACTGTTGAAGTTGCAACACTTACTCCAGAGCAACAAGCTGAAGAAGCACTTCGTGAAAAATACGAAGCGTTACGTCAAGAGCAAATCATTTACTTTGGTTTTGATAACGCAAAAATCCAAAGCCAATATGCTGAGCTTTTACAAGCACACGCTGAGTTCTTAGTACAAAACCCTTCAGTTAAAGTACTAATCGAAGGTCACGCAGATGAGCGCGGTACACCTGAGTACAACATCGCACTAGGTGAGCACCGTGGTCAAGCAGTAGAAAAATACCTACAAAGTTTAGGTGTTTCTGCTAGCCAAATGTCAGTTGTGAGCTATGGTGAAGAGAAGCCAATGGTTAAGTCTCGCACTGAAGAAGCGTTCGCGAAGAACCGTCGCGCAGTATTAGTTTACTAATAAAGAGTCATTATGAAGCCGAAAATTATTTTGGCAGCAATGATCTTAAGCGGGAGCACCCAGTTATGGGCTGCTCCCGCTCCTGTTTCAGAAGCTGCAAGCTCGCAATCGAGCATTGAGAAGCGTTTAGTCGCTTTAGAAAACATGATGAAGTCACGTAATTTATTGCAAGCTGAGCTTCAGCAGCAGCTTAATATTTTACAAGACGAAGTAAGCCAAGTACGTGGTATTACTGAAGAGCAAAGCTATAAGCTTGAAAAAGTACTTCAGCGTCAGCGTGAGCTTTATCAAGAGATTGAGAACCGTGTCAGCCAAGCGTATAGCCAGCCTGCTGCAACACAAACTCAACCTACGAACACTTATACGGATGTGGGTCCATCACAGGCAATTAGTTCAGATTTATCTGAAAACGAAGCCTATGAGCGTGCAGTGGCGTTAATCATGAAAGATAAGCGTTATGAGCAAGCAATACCTGAGTTTCAAACATTCTTAACGACTTACCCTAATTCAGTGTATGCATCGAATGCACATTATTGGTTAGGCCAGCTTTTAACAATTCAAAACGATCCAGCGGGTGCGACTGAGCACTTTAAAGTAGTTGTGAATGAATACCCAAATTCTAACAAGCGCCCTGATGCGATGTTAAAATTAGGAAACTTATTAGCGGATCAAGGTTTAGGCGAACAAGCCCTTAAAACCTTTAATGATTTAATTAATCAGTACCCAAGTACAACCGCTGCAAAATTAGCCACAGAACGTTTGTCGCAAATGTAGATTTGACCTGATTAGACTGCTTTTTGACTTAAGCGGTCTAAAATTAGGCATCTAGACATAAAAACTTAAAAAAAGAGATATTTTCTGTTGCACTCAGCATTTAAATAAGTATTATAAGCGCCCGCAGCAGGCGATTGGTAACAACAGCCGAATTGCGGAAAAAAGAGCGGGTCATTAGCTCAGTTGGTAGAGCAGTGGACTTTTAATCCATTGGTCGATGGTTCAAGTCCATCATGACCCACCATTCTATTAGAATGGTAATCTTTAATCGACGGATTTACGTATAGCTTTTATAAGCAT
>NZ_PQCG01000007.1:610933-712467 GCF_002964825.1 Pseudoalteromonas sp. T1lg122 | reverse complement strand
TAATACCAGAGCGGGTCATTAGCTCAGTTGGTAGAGCAGTGGACTTTTAATCCATTGGTCGATGGTTCAAGTCCATCATGACCCACCATTTTATGGTATTATTCAAATCGACGGATTTACGTAGCTTTTAATAAGCAGCAGAGCGGGTCATTAGCTCAGTTGGTAGAGCAGTGGACTTTTAATCCATTGGTCGATGGTTCAAGTCCATCATGACCCACCATTTCTAAAATGGTATCTCACATCGGCGGATTTACGCATCTAAATATCCAGAGCGGGTCATTAGCTCAGTTGGTAGAGCAGTGGACTTTTAATCCATTGGTCGATGGTTCAAGTCCATCATGACCCACCATTTCTTATTTATCATTTCTTTCTAAGTTATCTTTTATTTATCTTAACAGCGCACAGCAATACTGTTCTTTAGCGTCATATTCTCGTATAATTCGCGCCATGAATGCACTGTGGACTAAGTGGTCGAGAAATGAGTCTAGCTGAACAAATTATGCCTGAAGATTATATCTTCCCTCCAAAGCCAGCTCCGTTATCAAAAGACGAGCAAGCTGAGTATAAGGCACGTATCAAACAATTATTAAAAGACAAGAACGCGGTTCTTGTTGCCCATTATTACACTGATCCTGAAATTCAAGCACTAGCTGAAGAAACAGGCGGTTGTGTTGCTGACTCGCTAGAAATGGCGCGTTTTGGCGCTAAGCACGACGCAGATGTAATTGTGGTAGCCGGTGTTCGCTTTATGGGCGAAACAGCAAAAATCCTAACGCCAAATAAAACAGTTGTTATGCCAACACTTGCTGCAACTTGTTCATTAGACGTAGGTTGCCCAATTGAAGAATTCTCAGCGTTTTGTGATCAGCACCCTGATCGCAAGGTAGTAGTGTATGCAAATACATCAACAGCTGTTAAAGCGCGTGCAGATTGGATTGTGACTTCTTCATGTGCCCTAGAAATCGTTGAGCACCTTGATGAGCAAGGCGAAAAAATCATTTGGGGTCCAGATAAACACTTAGGTTCTTACATTCAAAAGAACACAGGTGCAGACATGATCATGTGGAATGGCGCCTGTATCGTTCATGACGAGTTTAAAACCAAAGCACTTAAGGATATGAAAGCCTTACACCCAGATGCGGCTGTATTGGTTCACCCAGAGTCTCCTGCGGAGATTGTAGCCTTAGCTGATGCGGTTGGCTCAACAAGCCAACTAATCAAAGCAGCGCAAACTATGGACAACAAAAAGTTCATCGTAGCGACTGACCGAGGCATTTTCTACAAAATGCAGCAGTTATGCCCAGAGAAAGAATTCTTTGAAGCCCCAACAGCGGGTGAAGGCGCAACATGTAAAAGCTGCGCACATTGCCCGTGGATGGCAATGAATGGCTTAAAAGCGATTGAAGAAGCACTGACAGACCCAGAAGGTAAAGAAGTGTTTGTTGATATGGACTTACGCGAAGGCGCATTAAAGTCGCTTAACCGTATGTTAGATTTTTCAGCAACGCTTCAACGCTAAGAACGAATCGTCTATACAAAAGGCAAGGTGTTTACCTTGCCTTTTTTGTTTGATTACTAATCACTTAACTGCACTATTTTAAAAAGCCCTTGCGTCTGTAGGGTTGTTTTCATACTATAACGCCGCGCTAAACTCTAAGCGCCTTAGGTGACGTGTCCGAGTGGCTGAAGGAGCACGCCTGGAAAGTGTGTATACGGCAACGTATCGAGAGTTCGAATCTCTCCGTCACCGCCATCCTAGCTCAAAGCATTTACGCTTTAAAATCATTTGTTAATTATAAAAGCAATTGCTTACCATATCATTGGATGAGGTGTATGTACTCAGTAGAAAAGGCCAAGGAATTCTGCAAGGAAATAACATTATTAGTTTTAGCTAACCCAGATTTATAACTGCTTTTTTAGCAGCACCTTATAACTTGTACTGAAAAACTGCACCACGATTTGCTGATCGTAGTCGTTGCTGTGAACTCGGGCGTAACCAATTTTCATTGCAGACTTCCTTTTACTTTTTATTAAAAATTTAGTTTAAGCGATAACAGTACACGAAAGCTTTCACAATAATTTGTAGAGCTTTTCGCGTTTCAATCTTACCCACTAAGATGCACCATCCAGAACATAACTGGATGTTTTGGGAATCCAAGATTTAAAGAGTCACACAAATATTTAATCGAATGTTTAGTTTCACTTTCCAGTAGATGGTGATTAACTGATGAAGTTTCTGTGAGTGGGAAATACTAGGGATGGAATTCTTACTTTAACATATTGGTTTGCTTTTCTATTCAAGCAAAAGCTTTTTCAAGCTACTAGCCCCAAAAAGTCTCTAGTTAATTTGTCCATTACGAATTACCAGTGGCTTATTATTGTCATGATTTTATACATTGTGTAATAGATTTATACATCTCGGTTTATTTCATTGAGTGATTATTATTGGTTGGCTATGATTCGATACAGGCTTTCTGCCAACCTACTGAAAATTAAATGGAGTTGTAACTAATGATTACAGATCAAATAGGGAAAAACATAAAATCACTTAGAGAGGGAAGAAAAATGTCCCAGAAGGATTTGGCCAATAAAATAAATGTCGCACGCCCCGTAATATCAAATTGGGAAAATGGTAAAAATGAACCATCGTCAAGTCAATTAATAAAATTGGCACAGACGTTCGAAAGGTCCACGGATGAAATACTAGGAATCGCTACAGATTCACAAAGATTGGTTGTGGTTGATACTTCTGCCCTTATTAAACGGCCAAATTTTTTATCGGATTTGTTGACAACGTTTGATGAAGTAATCGTGCCTGATATCGTTATCTCAGAACTAAATAACTTGAAAGATCGTGGTAAACCAGCAGTAAAGCAGAAAGCTTGGTTGGTTATGAGTTCGGTTAATAACATTAAAGATCGCCTAACAATTTCTAAAAACCACAAGAACGATGGTAATAATGACGAAAAAATTGCAGATGTGGCGATAAGGCGAGCAAGAGCTAAGCCCAACAATGAAGTATATTTACTATCGGATGATATATATTTTCAATTTTTGTGTAAGGGAGTGAAAAACTTATCGTCAATAACCCCTCAGACTTATGCCCAGCAGTTTGCAAATATTGATACCGAATTTGATCCAGTAAAAACGATAGAGTTTGTTTCTCTCATTAAAAGCTGCAAGTTAGAAGACATAAAAACTTACGACTTAGAAGGTGTCGATGTTAATTTTCATAATCCAGATGATGGTTTTACTCCATTGATTACAGCTGTAAGAAGTCGCAATCAGGAGATTCTGAAATACATTTTGTCATTACCTAATATCGATGTTGATAAGCAAGATAAGCATAAATACAATTTTTCTCCTGTTCATCATGCTACCCAGTTAAAAAATCTATCCATGATTAAAGTCTTAGCTGAACATGGTGCTGATATTGACCTGGGGAGTGGCGCAAAAAATGCGGGAAATACACCTTTGATGATCTCAGCATGGAGCGGGTTTAATTTAGGCGTTGATTTTTTCTTAGATAATGGTGCTTGCGTTAATCAACAAGATAGCAATGGCTATACCGCCTTATTTAAAGCATGTATTAAAAATTACGAGAAAATTATCAGTAAGCTAGTTCCATTAACTGATTTAGCTATTCGTTGTAGGAAAAATAAACAAGCCGCAGATTACCTTAATCCAAAGAAGATAAATCATCAAACAGTTACATTACTTTTTAAGGATAGGAAATGATTGATAGAGCATGCATTTCATTAGGTGAAAGGTGCAATTTAAAGTGTTCATATTGCCACTTCCACAACGAAGATAATGGAAAGTTAAGTGGTTTACCTCAAGAGTTTAATACTGATGAGTTGAAAAGTATTATTGATGCTATTCATCGTTATGCAAAAATAAGTGGCATTGATACTTTTAAAATAGGCATCGTTGGGTCAGGAGAACCACTTTTACAGTACCGTAAGATAAAAGACCTTATTCAATATGTACTACGGCAGGGAATTGAGAACTTACAGTTTTATACGATAACGAATGGCACAATTTTGAATAAAGACATTCTTGATTTTTTCTATAGAAATCAGAGCTTGATCAAGCTTTGCTTTTCGGTAGACGGTTATGAAGAGCTGCATAATGTTGGTCGAGAAAAGTTCGATGAGGTCTATAAAGGAGTAAAAAAATATGAAGAAAAATTTAAAGAGAAACCGCCCATAAATTGCACCGTCCATCAAGAGACGCTCAAAAATCAGGTGAAACTTTTTGAGTTTTTAACTGATGAAAATTTTAAAGATGTGACTTTCTCTCGCCTTTTTGATTCTCACGATCAAAGTTTAGTGGTTACTGAACCAGAATATAAAGACTTACTAGAGTTTTTTAAAGGAAGCCAGTTTGAAGTTAGGCAACTGGATGAAAATAAGAAGAAAAAATATGACTGCACTATGTATGGGAGTCTTTGTGGAGTAGGTCGAACGAATATTTTTATCACTAAAAGAGGGATTTATCCATGTGGCAGATTTTATGGTAATGAAGATTACAATTATGGGCCATTTGATATGGAGTTATCTGAGTTAGAGGCATTGATGAAAAAAATGAAACCTCTGAAAGATGGCGAGTGTTACTTTGATAAGTATGTAGGATTAAAAGCTGATGAAAATAGCAATATATGGCACGTCGAGATCAGGTAAAGATTACCAAATCAGTCATATCATTTCTCATCTTAATGAGAATGATGTAAGTGCAATTCATATTCCGGGTTCGACAAAATTAAATGAACTTGCTGATGAGATATATGGAAGTAAATTTAAAGAGCTGTCCGATGATAAAAAGCATCACTTGCGTGAAGAGTTTATTAATTTGATCAGCGATTTCGATGCTAAATACGAAGTAGTTTTCGTTGATGGTCACTTTGCTTTTCCTAGCGATGTTAAGCAAGGTGGTTTTGATATTGTTTTTACTGAGTCAGATAAAAATTGTTATGACCACTTCTTTTATTTGGATACGGATTCAGAGTTAATTATTAAAAACTCAAGACAAAGTGTCGGTGATAAAAAAAATACAGACATCCAAACTAAGGACATAGAAGCATGGAAGGCTTTTGAAATAAGCGCTATGCAAACTATGTGTTCAAGCTTAAAAAAAGAGTTGGTTATATTGGATGAAGATACTCAAAGTTGTGTTGAGTTCGTGTTATCTTGGGTTAAATGCTTTAGACAGAATTATGACTATCAAAGCATAGCCAAAGACCTAGTAAGAAAGCTATTATCAGAAGTTGAAATCACAGATATATCTGAGGTTTTAGCCATTGATTGCGATAATACTTTTGCTACTAATGATACGACTTATGACTATTGTAGTTATCTAGAGATAGATGCAAAAATATTGAAAAAAATATTTGTGGGTGATCGTTATTCAAGTTATCAATTCTTTA
Source organism: Pseudoalteromonas sp. T1lg122 (assembly GCF_002964825.1). Lineage (NCBI taxonomy): Bacteria > Pseudomonadati > Pseudomonadota > Gammaproteobacteria > Alteromonadales > Pseudoalteromonadaceae > Pseudoalteromonas > Pseudoalteromonas sp. T1lg122. Next base: position 707,042 of record NZ_PQCG01000007.1, on the reverse strand, counting down.
AAGCTAACAAATTGTATACTCAATTTAATAAGCAGAAGAGAACAGAGGCGTCTTTATTTGCAAAGGAAAAAATCAAAATTAGCGCTGACATAGAGCGGGTTGTTGAAAACCAGAAATATTCATTTGTTATTGCTTTAACTTCAGGATTAACTGAAATTTGGCAACCTAAAATCGAAGAGCTTGGTTCGATAAATACTCTCTATGGAAATACATCTAATATTCAATCGCCTTATTTTGTCACACCTCTTTTTAAGAAATTTTTTGTTGAAGAAATAAGAAATCATAATATCAAAGTCACTTCGATTGGAGACTCTATCATTGATGTCCCAATGCTCGAAAGCTCTGATATTGGACTTATAGTAGCTCACAGAAAAATAAATAAGGCTGTAATGGAATATTTGAAACAAAATAATCAATCAAGTATTGCCCAGTTGTTTGCGAAAGACTGGCTTTACCCCGTAAAACAGATTTCTGGAGTTAGTTAGAATGAGTGTAACTGTATTAGAAACTAAACTTTCTCCAGAAATTAAAGCGTTAATTGAGCATTGTAAAAGTAGCTCAAAAACTACAGGTTATAAATTAAGAGAGGCTCATTATAATCTTGGACAAGCTTCAGCTGAAAATTTAGTAAAAACTGATTATCTGAATCAGAAACATTTTTCTGTTCTTGTCATGATGAGAGCAGGCTTAAAGTTTGCTCTAGGTATCAGCGATATGTTAGAGAAAATGGGCAAAGTGGTGGATATTCATTTCCTAAATAATGATCTTGTTACTGATGATATTTTAACGTCAATCAAAGGAAAACAAGTTCTGATCGTCGATGCGGTTATAAACTCAGGAAAAAGCATTCTCAGTGTTATTAACCAATTGCCTGAAGTTGAAAGGAAAAAAAGTATGCTCTTTACAACGGTGATGCCCTCTAGTTCAGTCGAGTTATTACCTGGCTTGAAAATATTTACTGTAAGGTTGTCAGATAATAAATACACTGGCGCAAAGGTATCTAAAATACAGGGGAATATCGGGCCTGATACTGGAGATAGGTTATTCGGAACGTTATAACGACTATTACATGCCATATTTGATATTCTTGTCGATAGTGGAAGTGTCTATTAGCTTTCGGTTTTTTGAGACTTTGTAGTTAACCGTACGTGACGATTTTTCGAAAGAGTCAAAAAATGACACAGCATTAGCTGTGTTCATTTTTTGCAAGTTACCAAAAAATTTAACCCACCATAGCAAAGTGCTTTTCAAGATTACATTTAGCACGCATGGCTATGTGACTACTGACTTTCCTTGCAAGTTCTATCACTAATAATTCAAGTTGGTCACGGCTATAACCAAGTAATACACAGCGTTTAAGTTGCTCGCTAACTAAGCTGCTGGCATCGTCTAGTGCAAATAAAGCGCCTAAAGAGGCAAGCTCAAATACAGTGTTGTTCTGCTGCTCTATGCCAAACGGCAGCTGACCAAATGTGAGTGCAGTTTTTAGCTGCTGCTCTGTGCGCTTGATAAGCAATGTATTTGAACCTTGAATATCATCAAGTGAGTTTAAAATCTCTAGCGCCAGCAATGCTTTTGGCACCCCAGAATACACACTGATATGCGGTAAAATATCACACAACTCTTGCATTGAAACGCCATCATTCAATGCGTGCTGACATGCTCGTTTTAACAAAGGCTTGTCATGAACGGTGACCAAAGCAGCGATCGCGACAAACACAAATAAATCCGTGTTGTTATGGCTCATAATTTCTCTTTTGATTTTAGGTATTGAATGTATTGAGGTTTTGTAGCAGTGGCTGATTGCATAGAGCATGCAATCGAAAAAATGAAAATACATTATGGTCGATAATGGCCGTTTCTGCTTGCCATAAATGATTTAATTTTTGCCTAAAACAACGAACTGTTACCTTTAATGGTCCTAACCTTAAATTACGGTGATACACTTAATTGAGTATTTATGTGAGGTAATCTAAATGCGTCAGGCATTAATAGAAGCAGTGAAAGCAATAGCGATTGCAGATGGTAGTTTTGAAACAGCGATTCCAGAGTTATTGGTATTCAGACGAAGCGAAGTCTCATTGCCGATGGCCTGCGTGTATGAATTAGGACTGGGCATTAGCTTGCAAGGTGCAAAGCGAGTTGTGCTGGGTGAGCATAGTTATGATTACACTGACGGCCAATCTCTGGTTACCTCAGTCGATGTGCCTGTTGCGTCGCATATTACTCGTGCCAGTAAAGAGCAGCCATTTTATGGACTTTACTTGCGTTTAGATGCTCATGAAATCAGCCACATTGTTGCTGAAATGGAGTTTGCAGGGCAAGACAAGTTTCCTAAGCACCAAGCTATGTCGGTGGTTGATACTGATAACGGCTTACTTGATGCTTTACTGAGGCTTATTCAACTCGACAATGAGCCACACTTAAAAGCTAATCTTGCGCCACTTATTAAAAAAGAAATCATATTGCGCTTGTTAAATAGTCCGCATAGCCCTTATTTAAGGCAGATTGTAATGTCTGGCTCAGCCCATCAAAAAATCGCCAAGACCTTATGTTGGTTAAAAGAAAACTACACTAGTCAATTTTCAATTGATGATTTGGCCCGTGATGCACACATGAGCCCCTCGACATTCAGGCTGCATTTTCGTGATGTAGTAAAAATGAGCCCGTTGCAATATGTAAAAAATCTGCGCTTGCAGGCGGCAAGACAATTAATGCTGAATGAGCGAATTGATGTAGGCTCTGCAGCCTTAAAAGTGGGTTATGAAAGCCCATCGCAGTTTAGTCGTGAATACAATCGCTTTTTTGGTAAGTCACCGATAAAAGATATTTCAGCACTGCGGTTACAACAAATCGCATAAAAAATGGGAGCACATGGCTCCCTTATATTTAAAATCGTTTCTTTGGCATTCTCAGCTGTGAGTCAAACTCGTCGGGGAATAAAATGGTGCCGTCGTCTTGATCTGTTGGGAACACCGCAATGAGTAAATCATCTTGCTCAAGGCCAGGTGTCCAGCGGCTTAACCAATCTTTTACAGGAATGGCTTTTGGTGTGCAGTCTTGCCATTCGCCGGTTGCCCAGCTTTGTGCAAATTCGCGGCTAGGCCACACAGGTACACAGTCGTCGTCTTCGTTAGAGAGCATGACACAGCCATGTTCGTCATTGAGGATCCACACTTGTTTAAACTCTTGAACCGTTTCAAACATATAAGCGAGTCGTTTCTTTGCCCCTAAGGCAAGAACAGTATCAAATTCAGTTTCAACACGTTTAGCAGTTGCATTATTCATGATAGGCTCACTCTTTTAGTTATACACAGCTACACCTTAATCATAAGGTGATAAATAAATATGACAAGTAAAGTTAATAGCTAAATTAATTTACTAATGCAGCGAATAGATCGTCAGCAAGTTGTTGCAGAGATTTTGGATCTTGATTTGTGAGTGCATAGGTACGAATACCGTATATGCCCATCACTAAAAAGCGCGCCAACTGTTGAGCTGACTTGCTACTTTTAAATTCGTGGTTATCTAGGGCTTTTTGAAGCTGCTCAGCGAGGGCATTTTCGTAGGCATTAAGGTTACCACGTAGCACTGTACAAATTTGTGGGTCATTGCCTTCAACCTCAGAAATACTCTTTGTAAGTAAGCACACCTTGGCAACTTCACCTTCAATACATTCATCAACAATCACTGTTAAGTAATGTTTGAGGGTCGATAAAATTGATTGTTGGTCATTAAAAAGGGCAGTAAATTGTTGGTTTCTGTCTTTTTGATATTGCTCGGTAGCGGCTAAGAATAAGCCTTTTTTGTTGCCATAAGCCGCGTAAATAGAGCCCGGATGAAGGTGAGTCACTTCTTTTAATTTTTGCATACTGGTCTTCGCATAGCCATATTGCATAAAAGCATGCATTGCTTGGCGTAGTACAAATTCAGTATCAAATTCAGCAGTTCTCATTAAGGCTCCTCACGGTATATAATACCAATCCGCAATAATACTTAGTCATTTTGAGGGATTAAACCTGTCGCTACCCGCGTTAAAAATTTCTGATTTACGACTGCATGGATGCAGAAGGTAGAGCAATGCAGGAGCAATTGCCGAGCACAACTAAATAACGAAATTTTTGCCTTGTTATCAACGAGGTTTTCTTGCCTCAAAATAGACCACTTAATTAAGCGAATTGGTATAAACGAAGTTTACGTAATCTTGAACGATTATTCAAAATAAACCTTGAAGTATGTTTGTTTCGCCCTTATCTTGAATGTATGTTCAAGATAAGGATAAAACCATGACAACCGATTTACTTTCTCCATTTAAACTAAATGACAGCATTGAGCTGCAAAACCGTGTACTAATGGCACCACTGACACGCTGTATGAGCGACGATAATCTCGTACCAACCCAAGCAATGGTTGATTATTATGCACGCCGTGCCGATGCGGGCTTAATTATTAGCGAAGCAACGATTATTCGCCCAGATGCGCAAGGTTACCCAAATACACCGGGTCTATTTACCAGTGAACAAATTCAAGGCTGGAAAAAAGTCACCGATGCTGTGCACGCCAAAGGCGGCAAAATGTTTGCTCAGCTTTGGCACGTAGGTCGTGTTGCACACCCTCACTTTTTTGGTGGTGATGTTCTGGCACCATCAGCAATTGGTGTAGAAGGTTCGGTACCGAGAATGCGTGAGTTAACTTACGTTACTCCAAAAGCGGCAACCATCGAAGACATCCAAGTTTTAATTGCCGACTACGCAAAAGCGGCTGAAAATGCAATTGAAGCGGGTTTTGATGGTGTAGAAATTCATGGTGCAAATGGTTACTTGATTGATCAATTCTTACACTTTGCTGCCAACCAACGTGAAGACCAATACGGTCAAACACCAGAAAACATGTCACGATTTGCTCTTGAAGTCGTTGATGCTGTCGTGGCAGCAATTGGTGCAGATAAAACTGCTTTACGTTTATCGCCAGGTGCGTATTTTAATATGACCGAAAGCGACGGCGATAAAGCGGTATTCGATTATCTATTACCAGCCCTTGAAACACGTAATCTTGCGTACTTACATGTGGGTATTTTTGATGACAGCATGCGCTTTGCAAGCTTAGGTGATAAGTCGGCGTCTGAATATATGCGCGGTGCGTACAAAGGTACCTTAGTAGGGGTAGGTAGCTATAGTTTTGAGACGGCTAATCAAGCTATCGATAACAACCAATTTGATTTAATTGCGATTGGTCGCCCATTCATTGCGAACCCAGATTACATCAGTAAAGTTAAAAATGGTGAAGCATTAACACCATACAGCGACGAAATGCTGGCTGAATTGATTTAAGCAAACTTAATAATATTGTCCAACCAACAAGCGCTCAGTTAATTTAACTGGGCGTTTTTTCTAATACTTTCTTATATATTAAACAGTTAAGTCTTAAATCTGCCATGAAAATGCATTAATTGTTTAACTGTTGTGTCAAAAATTTTGACCCTAAATGTAATACACGCTCTGCATACTGTGCCCGCTTTTAAATACGTAACCTTGGAAAAACAATGAGCACAGTAGCAAAAAAAACCAAGCTAAGCCTTGTGATCGCAACGCTTTTAGCAACATCGGCACATGCAAACACGACTAACGAAATTGAAGAAATTACCGTTGTTGCAAAGCCAACCAGTTATGCAAATAACGTTATTGAACCTGCCATGCTTGAGCAACAAAGTTCAGTATCAAGTGTGTTAGCCGTGATTGATAACCTACCGGGTATTAGCATCAACGAAGGTGATGCATTCGGTGGTGACGACTGGTCAACCACCATTACTATGCGTGGCTTTAGTATCGATGGTAATCAACAGCAATTAGGTATGACGATTGATGGTATTCCTAATGGCGGTTCTAACTATGGTGGCGGTGCAAAAGCAAACCGTTACTTAGACAGCGAAAACTTAGCAACAGTTGAAGTAGGGCAAGGTACGTCTGATATTGCCTCTGCATCACTCGAAGCATTAGGTGGTACTTTTAATTTTGTGAGTGCACAACCGAGCACAGAGCAAAGCACTACGTTTGCTTACACAACGGGCGATCATAACGCTAGCCGTTACTTTGTTAAGCACGAAACTGGCACTGTGTTTGATAACACGCAAGCTTATATCAGCTATTCGCAAACAGACACCAGCCGTTGGGTTGGAGATGGTAGCAATGGTGGTAAAGACAACCAGCACATCGAAGCGAAGTTTGTATCAGACTTTAGCGACTTAACCGTAACGGGTCGTGTTTCGTATGATGATGTTCATGAAATTAACTATAACAGCATCAGCATTAGTGAGTTTGAACAAAACCCTGATTGGGATCGTTTGACTTGGAATTGGACTGGCGTGCCGCATTTTGATCAAATGTTTGCTGAGGGCTGGGGTACACTGCGTGAAAATACCCTTGCGTATGTAAAGTTTGATTACGCGTTAAGTGCCACTTCAAACTTAAGCTTGTCTCCTTACTATCATAAAAATTCAGGTCGTGGCGATTGGATCCCGCCTTATTTAACGTCGCCGGTTGATGGCGATGGCAATCCAACAACGATTGGCGGCGAAAATGCTGGCAGCTATGGCTTTACAGATAGCGAAGGCAACCCACTTGCACCAGCTGCAGGTTGTACGGCAAGTTTAGAATGGCCATGGTCTTCAGGCCCTGGCTTAAACCCAGCCTGTTACCCAGATGATGCGATTCCAGTTATGTCGTATCGTCATACTCACTATAAAAAAGACCGCTTAGGTATGACCGGTGAATACCAAGTAACCCTTGCTAATCATGATATTGAAGCCGGCTTTTGGTTTGAACAAACAGACCGCGATGAGTCACGTGACTGGCATAAAGTTATTGACGCCCGTGTCTATCATCACTTTGACCATACGCCGTATTGGACACAGTACAAGAACACTTTCGAAACAGATACATTCAAATGGTACGTACAAGATTCAATCAGTTTAGGTGATTTCACGCTTAATTTAGGTGCTAAACAGTATCTTGTTGAGCTGCAGCGTTATAACCATTTTGAAGATGAATACTCAGATAAAATCGACAGTGATTCAGACGTGCTATTCAGCGGTGGTGTGCTGTATCAGCTATCTGCAAGCACAGAGTTATTTACCAGCTACAGCGAAAACTTTGCAGCAATTAAAGATGGTGTACTTGAACGTGATTCATCAACACTGACCGAAATTGAACCTGAAACAGCTGAAAACATCGACCTAGGTGTGCGTTACAGTGATGACCGTTTACGTTTAACGGCAACCGCTTACAGCATCGAATTTGATAACCGTATTACCTTTATTGCTCCGGGCAGTGATACCGATGGTATTGACTACACGATTGGCACGAACGGTTCTTACATCAACGTAGGTGGTATTGAGTCAACGGGTGTTGAGCTTTCTGCAAGCTATATGCTGACTGACAAATGGAACCTTTACACATCGTATACGTACAATAACTCTGAGTATCAATCGAACGATCCAAGTGCTTACAACAGCGAGGGTGAGTTACTTGAAGATGCATCAGCCAGCTTTAAAGCGGGTGATGAAGTGATTGACTCAGCACAAGATTTATTTGTGGTATCGGCAGACTACTACAGCGGTGATTTCCGCTTTGGATTATCGGCTAAATACACAGGTGAGCGTTTAGGTGCATGGACTGATGAACAAACTCGTTCACGTAACAAAGTTGATGGTTATACCTTGGTTGATTTAAACATAGGTTATAACACGAGTCTTGATTCAGGCGTGTTTAAATCACTCGACCTTGCATTTGTGGTGAATAACCTGTTTGATAAATCATATCTCGCAGGTGGTACAGGTAATGGCTCTACCTACTTTATTGGTGCACCACGTACCGCAGCTTTAACACTGACAGCGCAGTTTTAAGTAATAAGCTAACGTTTTAAATAGCCCATCGTTGATGGGCTTTTTTGCAGGTGAAATATGAAAAAATTAATTTTAGCCACGGCGGTGGTAGCGGCAGCACTATTAAGCTTAAACAGTAAAGCTGCCGACAATGTAGTGCTCGTGACCCTTGATGGGCTTCGCTGGCAAGAAGTGTTCTCTGGTGCAGATAAAAACCTAATCGATAACACTGATTTTGTTGCAGATACAGATGAGCTAACGGCGCTTTTTTGGCGAGATGACCAAACAAAACGAACTCAAGCGTTAATGCCATTTTTTAGCGAAACATTGGCAAAGCAAGGCGTTTTGATTGGCGATAGAACTCAAGGCTCATTCATGTCGGTAAGCAACCCGTGGTATTTCTCATACCCTGGTTACAGTGAAATTTTAACCGGTATGGTAGATGAAAATATCGATAGTAACGATAAAGTGCCGAACCCCAATAAAACCATTTTAGAGAGTTTAAATACTCAGCCAGAATTTAAAGGTAAAACCGCGCTTTTTGGTAGCTGGGATGTGTTTCCCTATATTGTAAATCGTGAGCGCAGTGGGGTTTATGTTAATGCTGGCTTTGAAACTTTTGATGCGGTGAAGTCAAAGGAAGTGACTCTGCTAAACCAAATGCAAAGCGAGATCCCAAGTCCTTGGCACAATGTTCGCCTCGACAGCTTTACCTACCGATTTGCCAAACAATATTTATTAAATAAACAGCCGCGTTTGCTGGTTATTAGCTTGGGTGAAACCGATGACTTTGCCCATAACGGTAAATACGATGCCTATTTAAAATCGGCTAAACAAAGCGATGCGTTTATTCGTGACCTTTGGCAAACAATTCAACAAACACCGGGCTATAAAGACAATACCACATTGATCATCACGACCGATCATGGCCGTGGCAGTCATGCTGATGATTGGCAGCATCATAGTTCGAAGCGTGCTTTGGCACGTTCGGAGCAAGGAAAGCAGCGTTTTCCAAACGGCATTGTTGGCTCTGAGCATATTTGGTTAGCAGCGATTGGCCCAGATATAAAAGCAACAGGCTTAATTAAGCCAAGCAATGAGCTCAAACAAGCGCAAGTAGCGGCAACTGTGCTGAATATTTTAGGCGTCAACAGTCAGCAAGTTAACCCGAAAATGGCCGCGCCAATTAAGGAGATTTTAAAATGAGTTTAACTTTTAGTTTGTTTAAAAGCGCCTTATCTGGGTTAATGCTGGTTAGTAGTGTGAGTGCGATTGCCGCGCCAAGTAAAATTTTGTTTGGCTCATGTGGTCATCAAGACAAGGCTATTCCAATTTTTGATGCTATCAACAAAGAGCAAGCCGATTTATTTATGTTCCTTGGCGATAACATTTATGGTGATACCGAAGATATGTCGGTACTTGCTGATAAATATCAACGTTTAGGGCAAAAGCCGGGCTTTAAAACATTACGTGCGAATACGCCAATCATTGCCATGTGGGATGACCATGATTATGGCGAAAATGACGCTGGCAGCGAATATCCCAAAAAACAGCAATCACGAAAAATCATGCTCGACTTTTGGCAAGAGCCTGCGGATTCTGCTCGCAGGACCCGTGAAGATGGTATTTACACTTCGTACACGTACGGTGAAAATGAGCAAACAGTAAAGGTGATCATGCCTGATCTTCGTTTTAATCGCGCACCGCTGAATCATGTATCGGCGATGACCTACCAACTTGAACGTAAGCCCGCAAAACAAGGGCCTTATAGCCCAGCAACTGATAAAAACGCCTCTATGCTTGGTGAAAGCCAATGGCAATGGCTCGAGCAAGAGCTTAAGTCAGATGAGAAGATAAAAATCATTGCCTCAAGCTTGCAGCTATTAGCTGATTTTACAGGCTGGGAGTCATGGGCAAATTATCCTGCTGATCGTGAGCGTTTATTTGCGCTTATTAAAAAACATAAAGTAAACGGTGTGATGATTGTCAGTGGTGATACTCACTGGGGTGAGCTGTCTAAGTATCAACAAAACCTAGATTACCCGTTGTATGAGATGACTAGTTCTGGGCTTACAGAAAAGTGGAAAGATGTTAGCCCTAATAAACACCGTGTGGGTGATTACACTCATGAAGTTAACTACGGCGACTTAACAATCGATTGGCAAAAAGCAGACCCTACCATTCGTATTGCGCTTAAAGGTATTAAGGGTGATGAGATAATGCAAACCGAGTTCGCGTTATCGACGATAAGCCCATACCAGTAAATATTGCCTGCTGCGCATATTCTTAACACATGCCCGTAGCTCATGCCTGCAAACATGGATTAAGCCTTGTTTGCGGGTATTTCTCTCTATCCCATCTAATTAAAATATCTTACACTGTGTCAATTAGTTAGTTTCAAGCAAGGACAGTGTAAAGTGCTGAATATAATTCAATCAAATCGCATGGAAGCACTGCAAGCGCGGTTTCACGCTCTTCTTAAAGTTAATCCATTAACGAGTCCCTTTAAAAAAGAAATTGTGCTTGTGCAGTCACCGGGCATGTCGCAGTGGCTAAAAATAGGTTTAAGTGAACACTTAGGGATTGCCGCTCAGGTTGATTTTCCGTTGCCTTCGAGTTTTATATGGCAGCTTTATCAGCAATTGCTGCCTGATGTACCCAGTGAATCACCGTATAACAAAGCTAACCTTGCTTGGAAGCTGTTTGCGATTTTACCAAACTGCATTGATGAGCCGCTGTATTTACCACTGAAAACCTATTTAGATGGTGACAGTGAGGGGCAAAAAACCTTTGCCTTGTGCGAGAAAATTGCCGACGTTTATGACCAATATTTAATGTATCGCCCTAATTGGATTGCCACTTGGGAGCAGGGCATCGATGAGCTTGATGATGTTGATGTGGGTATTGCGCCATGGCAGCCAGATCTTTGGCGCAAGCTGGTGGCGCACAGTAAAGAGCTTGGGCAAAGCCAATATCACCGCGCCAACATGCAAGACAAACTCCTTGCAGCCCTTGAAAAAATGGACGCAAGCTTATTACCTGAGCGTATTAGTTTATTTGGTATTTCTGCAATTGCGAGCAGCCAGCTTGAAGTGTTTCAGGCTATTGCGAAAAAAACGCAGGTATTTTTGTTTTTCTTCAACCCCAGTGAGCATTACTGGGGCGACACACTCGATGAAAAAACAGCAGCCAAAATTGCTGCTAAATATGCCAAACGCCCGCAGTTACAAGCACTTGAAGACAGCGCTAAAAACCCTGATCACGAGTACTTTTTTATTGGTAATCCGCTACTCTCGTCATGGGGTAAATTAGGCCGAGACTATTTTGAGCAGCTACTACAACTAGATGCGCAGTGGCTAGACGGATTCGATAACGATTTTGATCAAAGCTTGCTATCGCAAATTCAGTCTGAAATTTACCAATTAGCCTTCAAGGGTGAGTCATTAACGCCTGATAAAGAATGGTTCATTAATGACGAAGGCAAACTGCCAATTCAGGCAAATGATACCAGCATTGTGCTGAGCGATTGTCACACGCCACTTCGTGAAGTAGAAAGACTACATGATTACTTACTCAATTTATTCAATGAAAATAAAGCGCTAACACCGAAAGATATTATTGTAATGATGCCGGATGTTGGCACATACAGCCCGTATATTGAGGCGGTGTTTGGTGGTGCCGAAGGGCGACGCTTTATCCCTTATGCGTTAGCCGATTTAGCGATAGAGCAAGAAAAACCTGTGCTTAGCTCGTTTGCCAGTTTAGCTGATTTACCTTACTCACGCTTTGGTGTGTCTGACATTCTTGATTTACTGCAAGTCACACAAATTGCCGAAAAATTTAACCTCGAAGCCCATGAATATGAGCAAATTGGTTTTTGGCTTGAACGCGTTGGCGTTAAATGGGGCTTAGATGCCGCCCACAAAGACAGTTTTGGCTTACCCGCAATAGATTTAAACACTTGGCAACATGGCCTAAACCGCTTGTTATTAGGTGTTGCACAACGTGATGAACAATTGCCGTTTTCGGGGATTTACAGTGCCGATGAAGTTGAGGGCATGGCATTAAATACTTTAAATAAACTCATTGAATTTATTGATGTACTGGCCCGTTATAAAGCTAAGCTTCAAGCCGATGCACCGCTTAACGAAAAGGCAGAAATTCTAAAAGAATTATTAAACGATGTGTACAGCGATGAAGGCGAACAAAGCTGGGATTTATTAGTACTGCAAAAAGTGCTCGATACACTGATTAAGCATTATGACAATGGCGATTACCAACAAGCTGTTTCGCAGCGCATTGTTAGTTACCTTGTAAAACAAGGTATTCAAGAAAAAGGCGTAGGACAGCGCTTTTTAGTGGGGCAAGTTAACTTTTGTACGCTGATGCCAATGCGTGCAGTGCCATTTAAAGTGGTGTGCATGCTAGGTTTAAATGATGCGGATTATCCGCGTACCGTTCAGCCAATCGGTTTTGACTTAGTGCCTTTCTCAAAACGCCAAAAAGGCGACCGCTCTCGCAAACTTGATGACCGTTACCTGTTTTTAGAAGCGATTTTAAGTACCCGTGAGAATTTATACATCAGTTATATTGGCCGTTCTTGTTTTGATAACCAACCAAGAATGCCCTCAACTTTAGTGAGCGAGCTGTTGGAATATATAGCCCGTAGTTTTGAATTTGCTGACAAAGACACTCACTTAAAGCTACCAGAGGCGCTAATTAATTATCAGCACTTACAGCCATTTAACCCAGCTTATTATCTGACCACTAACAAAGAAGGTAATAAAAGCCAAACTGATGACGAGCAAAAAGCAAACAAACCGTTAGCCACACAATTACACAGCTATAACCCCGTGTGGATGCCAGCTCAACCTGTTAATCCTGAGCCACAGCAAGCGCTCAGTGTTCAGCCAGAAAGCAGTGTTGAGTTAACTCAGTTTATTCGCAGTATTTGCCAGCCGCACGAGAGCTTTTATCAGCAAAGTTTGGGTTTACGCTTACCGCAATTTAACGATATTGCTAAAGATGAAGAGCCATTTAGTTTAGACGCATTACGCCGCTACTTTTACCTCGATGAAATTCTCGAAGCGAGCATTCAAGAGCTACCGCTTAATAAAGCGCAAATTATGCAGCGCGGTGAATTACCCCAAGCCCATGTTGGCGACCTTGTGTTTGAAAGTATGCAGCACCGAGTTGATGCGCTTGCAGGGCAAGTGAAAGCGCATATTCAAGGTGATGAAGCATTACCCGTTGAAGTAAATATTAAAATAGCCAATACCACACTAGAAGGTTGGTTAAATCATATTTATGGTCAAAAACAGGTGTTTTATCGCACCGCCAGTATTAAAGCAAAAGATGTAATTCGTGGCTTTGTGCATCATTTAGCGGCGCAAATAATGGGGCAACCTGTTGAAACCCTCATTCTTGGTTTAGACAAGCAAATTAGTTTTTCACCCTTGTCAGAAGACGATGCCCGTAAGTATTTAAACGATTGGTTCTCGCTTTATGAAACGCTTTTAACTCGCCCAGTGGCGTTTTTTCCGGTCAGTGGTTACGAGTACATAAAAACAGATAGAGACATGGTTAAAGCAAACAATAAATTCGCGCCGCAATACATAGGCATAGGTGAAGGTGAAAACCCATACATTCGCTTAACCATAAAAAGCCTTAAAGACTGTGAAGAAGAGTTTATAAAATGGAGCGAACTGCTGTTATCGCCAATTGTTGAATTAGCACAGGAGGCCGATCATGCAAACGCTTAATCCAATGAGTATGGCGCTGTGTGGGCAAAGCCTTATCGAAGCCAGTGCCGGTACAGGCAAAACCTACACCATCACAGGTTTGTATTTACGGTATTTGTTGGGCTTACAAAAAGCGACCGGTGAAGATGAAGCATTAAATACGCCTCTAAGTGTTGAGCAAATACTGGTGGTGACTTTCACCGAGGCTGCAACCCAAGAAATTAAAGACCGTGTGCGGGCGCGTATAATCGATGCCAGAGATGCACTGCTTGGTAAAAAGCCAGATGATGAGCTGATTGAGCAAGTAATTAATGAGGTAACTGACAAACACGCCGCATTTGATTTGCTAGACGCTGCGGCAAAGTCGATGGATGAAGCCGCTATATTCACCATTCATGGCTTTTGTCAGCGAATGCTGAAACAACATGCTTTTGAATCTGGCGTGGCGTTTAACTTAGAGTTTATTTTAGATGAGCGTGAGCTTATTCAAGAAACCCTTAATGACTTTTGGCGTGCCTTTGTTTACCCACAATCAAAAGAGCGCACGCAAGCAATTACAGATATTTTCCCCGTGCCGGCGTCACTGTATTCACAGGTGGTGAGTTTACTCAACAAACAAGGGGCAACAATTACCCCTGAGTATGACCTTGACGATATATGGCAAGCGCGCGACAACTTTGTGGCAAAAGTACCTGCATTTAAAAAGGCGTGCGTTGAGAGTGAATTTATTAATGCTTTAAAAGCATCTGATCTGAGCAAGTCTAAAACACCTGCACATAAAAACAGCCTTGCAGCGCTTGAAGAATACCTAAACAATGACGAATTGTTTTTTGTATTTGGTACCAGTAAATACTCGTTTGAAGTGTGGAGCACAGAGAATTTAAGCAACCCTGCGAATTATAAGAAAAACGGCAGCTTACTTAGTCATGCAATGCAGGCTCAGTTTGATGAAATGGCCACTCTCAGTAGCCTAATCAATAACGGTTTGAATATTGCGATAGTGCAATACGCTGCTAAATGGGTGGCAAGTGCATTAGTTAAACGCAAGCAAGAGCAAGGCGTTATTACTCCAGATGATTTACTGAGTAACTTGCATCAGGCACTTTTAAGTGAGCAAGGCCAAGCATTAAGTGAAAAAATTGCCGCATTGTTTCCGGTTGCCATGATTGACGAATTCCAAGATACCGACCCAGTTCAATATGGTATTTTTAGCCGCATTTATGGCATTAAAAACACCACGCTTGCCATGATAGGTGATCCAAAACAGGCTATTTATGGTTTCCGTGGTGCAGATATTTTTACTTATATTGGCGCAAAACAAGCTGTTTCAGATGATAAGCAATACACCCTAGATACCAACTACCGCTCAAGTGAAGGGGTTGTTGATAGCGTAAACCGTTTATTTGCTAAAAATGACAATAGCTTTATTTATAACGACGCAATCCCATTTCAAAAGGTTAATGCGAAGGGAAAACAGCAAGACAAAGCGTTTTTAATGAACGGTGAAATGCCAAGTGCGTTTGAATTTTCGGTTTTTGTTGATGAATACGCCGAAGCGAACAACAAGCCAACCAGCAAAGGGGGGGCTCAACAGGCATTGGCTTTGCAGTATACGAAAAAAATTACTGAGCTACTCAAGCAAGCCGATGCAGGCGCTGCAACTATTGCAGGAAAGCCTCTCACTGCCGCCGATATCTGCGTGCTAGTGCGTGACCGAAACGAAGCACAGCTGATGAAAAACGCACTAGCAGAAGCCGCCATTGCCAGTGTGTATTTATCGCGAGATAGTGTTTTTAACCAAGAGCTTAGTCATCATTTACTGAACTTTTTAACGGCCTTGCATGGACAGTATGATGAATCATTACTGCGTGGTGTACTAGCAGGGCCATTGTTTTGTTTAAGCTACAACCGTATTTATGAGCTTCACGAAAATGAAAGTGCATGGCAAGAACATTTAAACTTTTTTGCTCAGCTTGCTCATATTTGGCATAAACAGGGCGCTATGGCGATGCTCGAGCGTTTATTAAGCCATAATCAGCTCGCAGCACGTTGGCAGGGCTTAGGTTACAACGTTGAGCGCTGGCTCACCGATTTCCGCCATTTAGGGGAAATCTTACAGCAAAAGCAAATTGAGCTTGAGGGAACCCATCGATTGTTGCGTTGGTTTGCGCAAAAAGTTAGTCAACAAGATGGTGAAGCGGTGCAAGTACGCCTAGAAAGCGATGCTAACTTGGTGAAAATTGTCACTATGCACGCCTCAAAAGGCTTAGAGTACCCGATTGTATTCATGCCGTTTGCCTGTGGCTATCGGGAAAGCAAAGAAGCCCTTTATCATAAAGACGGTAAGCTGATTTATGACCTTGCTAAAAGTGACGACGCAATGCAAAAAGCAGAGCAAGAGCGCTTGGCTGAAGATTTACGCTTGCTCTATGTGGCATTGACTCGTGCCGTGCATTTTTGCTCTGTGGGTATGTATAACATTGCCCAAGGTCGTAGTGCTCGCCCTGGAATTCAAAGTACCAGTATCGGCCACGTATTATTTGCAGGGTTAGAGATTAAATCGGGCGATGAATGGCGCACGTTGCTACAACAATTTTGTGAAGGCTCTTCGCACATGCACTATGAGGCGTTTAGCGAAGCGGATGAGCTTGAAAAGTTAACATTTGCTGGTGCAGACAGTGAGCAAGCCTACCAAGTTAATACTGTTAAAGCAGACATTCAGCGTGATTGGCGCTCAACCAGCTTTAGTAGCTTAACGTTGAAAAAGCATACTGATCATATTGAGCTTGGCCGCAGTGATGAAGACCACGAAAAAGATGAGTTTTTAGCCCAAAATGCCAATGCTTTAACACCTTACAGCTTCCCAAAAGGGGCAAAGCCGGGTAGTTGTTTGCATGAAATATTTGAGCAATTAGACTTTACCGACCCTTATGCGTTAAAGCGTCCAGCCATGGAGCAAGACGACCACGCCCTAGATAAAGTGATCAAAACGTTATTCGAAAAATACCATATTGACGATAGCTGGCAGGAAATGACCGAGCAGTGGATCCTTGCTGCACTGAATTGCCCATTAAACGATAAAGGGCTTAGTTTATCAGTACTTGAACCTGAGACCTGTTTGGTCGAAATGGAATTTAACTTACCCCTGTTATCACTCTCAAGTGATAAGCTTAACCAAGTGTTGGTAAAGCACTTTAATTTACCCGGGCAGCTTGATTTTAGTGAGGTGCAAGGCTTACTAAAAGGCTTTATAGATTTAATATTTTGTTGGCAGGGTAAGTATTATATTCTTGATTATAAATCGAACTTTTTAGGCAATAGTGCGGCTGACTACCAACATGAGCAACTAGAGCAAGCCATGACCAGTCACCAGTATCATTTGCAGTATTTGATATATACCGTGGCATTGCACCGCTTATTAAAACAACGTATTCAAGATTACGATAGCGATACGCATTTAGGCGGTGTTTACTACACCTTCTTACGTGGCATGAGCGAAGGGCAAGGGGTGTATTTTAATCAGCTTACGAAACAGCAAATAACTGAGCTTGATAGCTTATTCGCACAAGGAGCCATGCTATGAGTCAAATGACATTCGGCTTTGATGACCATGAGCCAAACGAGCCAATGAATAAGCAGCCAGAACAACCAGCACAACATGCCCAAAGCGATTTAGTGTTGCCTGCCACAGAACTTAAAACACAGCCGTTACTGAGTTATTTACTTGAGGCAAAACGTATTCGCTTAGTTGATGTGAAACTCGCAGAGCTATTGACTGGCACAGAGACTGTAACCGGTTCACAAACACTGATAGAGAATAACAAAGCAGCGCACAGTGAGGTTTTTTACCTGATTTTATTACTTGCGGCTGCGCAGCAAAGTCAGCACAGCTGTTTAGAGCTCGTGAATATAAACTGGCAAAATCCGTTTGAAATTAAACAGCAAAGCCTAGCTGATGCCAGCATTGCAGCCCCTGAGGTTTTAACCCCGTTTGATATGGAATTTGGCCTTAATGAGGCTGTTAATAAACTAATGAATGCTGAGTGTGTCGGGGACGACAAACCACTGCTATTGTTTGCGAATAAACTTTACTTTGCCCGATTGGCAGAGTACGAAACCACACTGGCATCGCGTTTACATCATTTAGCAACGAAAGAACTCTCCCTTGATGAAGCCGCATTAACAGCACTACTTGAGGTGTATTTTCCTAGCAGTGAACATACACCCAACCCAAGCGATCCTATTAAAACATTAAACTGGCAAAAAGTAGCCTGTGCGATTGCCGCAACAAAAGGCTTTAGTGTGATCACTGGCGGCCCAGGTACCGGTAAAACCACCACAGTAACTAAGCTACTAGCAATATTACAATCTTTGTATGCCAGTGCACCGCTAACAATAAAGCTGGTTGCACCGACAGGTAAAGCGGCAGCGCGTTTAACCGAGTCGATTTTAGGGGCAAAGCAAAAGCTTAGTATGATCCCTGATAATATCGCGCCACTTATTCCTGAGAGCGCGCAAACGATTCACCGTTTACTGGGCGTTATTCCGCATACCAATAAGTTTCGCCATAACAAGCGTAATCCGCTGCATTTAGATGTACTGATCATTGATGAGGCATCGATGGTAGATTTATCGCTTATGGCAAAACTAATCGAGGCACTTCCAAGCCATGCAAGACTTATTTTACTGGGTGATAAAGACCAATTAGCCTCGGTTGATACGGGCAGTATTCTTAGCGACCTCTGCCAAGGCTTAGAGCTTGGCAAAATGCCAGATTACAGCAGTGAAAGAGCAGCGCAGCTTAATCGCGTTTGTTTTAATAATCAGAGCGAGATACCTGCGGCGAGCAGTCATTTTGTACTTAACGATTGTATTGCGTTTTTACAGCAAAGTTATCGTTTTGATGGCAGCAGCGGCATTGGTCAATTAGCACAAGCTGTAAATACCAATAACACAGGCTTACTGGGCTACGTTGAGCAAACGATTAATCAAGGTGGCTTTAAAGACCTTAAACTTAATTACAGCGTGATCAGTAAACCGATTGAGTATTTTGTGCAACAAGCGGCGTTGCAATATCACGATTATTTGCAGCTTATCCAGCAAGGGGCAAGTGTTGCCAATGTGCATAAAGCATTTGCGCATTATCAGTTACTGGCTGCCGTCAGAGAGGGTGATTACGGTGTAAATAGCCTTAATCAGCGTATTGAAAAAGCACTGGCTCAACAAGGTTTAATTTCGCCATATCAAAGGCATTACGTGGGTATGCCAATTATGATCAGCCAAAATGACTATCAGTTAAAGCTGTTTAATGGCGACATAGGTATTTTAATGAATGATGAGCAAGGTCAGTTAAAAGCCATGTTTGTTGATGAACAAGAAAATATTCGCGCCTTTTCGCCCGCCCGTTTACCTGCTCATGATAAAGTGTATGCCATGACAATTCATAAGTCGCAAGGCTCTGAATTTGCTTATACCGCAATGATTTACCGCCAATAAAACAGGCTAATCAGGGCATTAACAGGCAATTGGTTTACACGGGTATCACCCGCGCGAAAACCACATTTGAGCTGGTGGCAGATAAAAATGTATTGCTTATGGCAATGAATAAATCCGTTACTCGTGCATCAGGTTTATACGATAGGTTAAAACATGAAGCTAGTTAAAGTAACGAGTGATCAACTCAACGAGTTAATGGGTTGGTTTAACACAGAGGCCGAACTGCGTATTTGGTCTGGGCCATTTTTTAATTACCCATTTGATAAGCAAAGCTTTAAAAACGATTTAAACCTAGATGCGCTGAATTCCTTCGCGTTGGTTAATGACGAAGGCCAGATGTTAGGGTTTGGTCAATACTATCTACGTGAAGGTCGTTGCCATTTAGGA
Organism: Pseudoalteromonas sp. T1lg122; assembly: GCF_002964825.1. Classification (NCBI taxonomy): domain Bacteria; kingdom Pseudomonadati; phylum Pseudomonadota; class Gammaproteobacteria; order Alteromonadales; family Pseudoalteromonadaceae; genus Pseudoalteromonas; species Pseudoalteromonas sp. T1lg122. The sequence continues at coordinate 687,539 of NZ_PQCG01000007.1, read as the reverse complement.
CGGCTAGTTATCGCGCCAAGTGAGCGAGGCAAAGGTCTTGCGAAAGTGTTGATAAATTTACTAGGAGAGCAGGGCAAACAGCAGTTGCAGTGTGATAGCTTGTCGTTGTTTGTGTATAGCCACAATACCCTTGCTAAAACAGCCTATGAAAAACTGGGGTTTATACAAACCCAGTACCCCGCTGACATGCCACTCGATGGCTGTATTTATATGACTTGCTAAGAGCGTTTAAAGCTGCTTTTACGAAACAGATTAGGTTGCCAGCCAAAGTGTATGGCGCCTAATCGTAAACATACCGTCACAGTAAATGCACCAATAATGCACCAAATATAACTCACCTCAAGGGTGAATAAAGCCGCGTAAGTTAACCCGCCAGATAAGCAAGCGGTTGAATAGAGTTCTTCGCCCATGACCAGAGGCACTTCACGGCAGATCACATCACGCATCAGGCCGCCAAAAATACCCGTGGTCATACCCATGGTGATGGCAACAATCATATCTGCGCCGCCAATCAGTGCCTTTTCGATACCAATAATGTTGAAAATAGCCATCCCTACGGCATCCATTAATAGCATGGTGGTGTTACTTAAATCGGGTAAGTGACGAATTGATAGAATAGACGCGAATATGGCTATGTAAGTTGCGTACAAATAATCGGGCTGAGCTATCCAAAATACCGGTTTGTTAAGTAATATGTCTCGAAGTGTGCCACCACCCAAGGCGGTGACTGTGGCAACGACCACCACACCAAAACCACCAACACTTTTTTCATGACCCAGTAAAGTGCCAGAAATAGCAAAAAACGCTACACCGATAATGCTTAAAAAATGAAAGTATTCTGATGTCATGGGGCTTCCTTACCTGTTAGTAAGTTAACCCTAGCAAAATGAGCTTTATTGATGCTGAACAGCAAAGAAAATAGGGCGGGTAATGGATGTCACCCGCCAGTAGGATTAGTGATTATCTCAATCCGCTTATTTTAGGTAATCAACCACTAATTGCGTCATTGCATTTACGCCAAGCTGTAAAGCTTTTTCGTCTGCAAAAAAATGTGGTGAATGGTTACTTGGTGCTGTAACTGCATCTTGACCTTTTGGTGTTACACCTAAGAAAAAGAACATGCCTGGTGTTTCTAAGGCGTAGTAACTAAAGTCTTCGGCACCTGTGATAAGTGGCGTTGTGATCAGGTTTTCTTTACCAACTACACCAGCAAGTGTTGGTGTCATTTTCTTGGTTAATTCAACATCGTTCACTGTTACTGGGTAACCATGGTCAATGTGAACATGTGCTTCTGCGCCACCTGATTCAGCTACCATCTCAGCGGTTTTAGCTAAACGTTTTTTTATGTCAGCACGCATTTCTTGGTCAAAGGTACGAATTGTGCCCACCATTTCAACTTCATCAGGGATGATGTTGTTACGCACACCGCCATTAATGGCACCAAATGAAACCACAGAAGGCGCTTTGGTCACATCAACTTGGCGAGAAGCGATGGTTTGTGTTGCCATAATAATTTGTGATGACGCCACAATTGGGTCAACCCCATTCCAAGGGCGAGAACCGTGAGTTTGGCGACCTTTTACTGTGATAGTAAATTTGTCGGCGCTGGCCATTAGTGGCCCTTCACGAAAACCAATTTGTCCGGTATTAAGAGAGCTGGTTACGTGTAAACCAAATACGGCTTCTGGCTTTTCTTTAAATAAGCCTTCTTTAAGCATAAGCTCTGCTCCGCCTTCTTCGCCATCTGGTGCACCTTCTTCAGCAGGTTGGAAGACAAACAGAATATCACCCGCGAGCTCTTCTTTAATTTTTACTAAAGACTCAGCGGCTGCCATTAAAATAGCCACATGGTTATCATGACCACAGGCATGCATTACGCCAACGGTATTGCCTTTGTACTCTGTTGTTTGAGTTGACGCGAAAGGTAAGTCTACTTGCTCTTTAACAGGTAATGCATCCATATCAGCACGTAGCGCAATAAGCGGACCTTTTTTGCCCCCCTTAAGTTTGGCAACTACACCGGTATGTGCCACACCTGTTTGAACCTCAAGGCCTAGAGAACGTAAATGCTTAGCCACGTATTTAGCTGTTTCAAACTCACGGTTACTAAGCTCTGGGTTTTGATGCAAATGACGGCGCCATTTAATGACTTTTTCGCTGACACTTTTATTTGCAGATTTAAGTTCAGAATTAATATCACTAGCAAATGCAGGGGTAGAAATAGCACTGAGAAGTAGGCTGGTCGAAAGTAGTTTGTTTAACATCCCGTATCCTTTTATTATTAATTACTAATTATTTAATCAATGTAAAGTATAAACACTTGAATGAACAAGACCTTTCGGTAATTAACCAAGACAAATGGTTTAAAAATCGCACACAAATATTTAGGGACAAGCTAGTAAAAAATGCTAAATTAATCACCTTAAATGCGGGTGATGCATTGTTTTTGCGTGGTGATGAAAATACCGGTCTGTATTGTGTTATTAATGGCGTGCTTAGAGTTTCTGGGGTTAATAGCCAAGGCAAAGAAGCGGTGCTCAGTTTTGTAACCAGTGCAATGTGGTTTGGTGAAGTGGCTCTGTTTGATGGTGGTCAACGTACCCACGATGTGTATGCTCAAACTGCGGTACGGCTTTTACACGTTCCTGAGCGGGCATTAAGCCAGTTTTTACAAGAACATCCTGCTTATTGGCATGACTTTGGGCTGCTTCTTACCAATAAAGTACGAAACCTGTTTGACTCATTAGAAGATCACGCACTCCTTACAGCAAAGCAAAAGGTGAGTAAGCGTTTATGCATGCTTTATCAATCGTCACACCAAAGCTGTTTGCCGCTTACCCAGCAACAACTTGCCGATATGACCTATTTAACACGGCAAACCATCAATCAAATATTACAATCTCTGCAAGCTGATTCAATTATTAATCTTAAATATCAATCGATTGAAATTGTTGATATCGATAAATTGCAATCTCAATGCTAGTTTGGAACTATAATTGCTACAAAGTTGTAATCAAGCTTAAATGGAAGACAACTTGTGGCAATTACATTTCATAATCAATATAACCCTTATCACGCTTCGGCTGCTGCTAAGTTGTCGCAAATAACACGCATTGATGATGTGAAAGCCATGCATACGCCTGCATCTTCAGCACACCAACTTTTACAAAAGCAGTCTGAGCCCAGTTCTTTTTTAGCACAGGCGCAAGAAGCCTTGGTTTATCAGCGACTCGGGGTTGATAAAGAGAAAATTGACGAAATAAAAGCGCAAATAGAAAAACTTGCCGAACAAATGCAGCAACAAGGTGCCGACACCAAAGCACTGCAAGAAAAAATGAATGAGCTGCAAGCGATGCTTGATGAAGAGTATCAAAAAGGACGCGAACGCATGGATATGCAGCCAGAAGCTGAAAAAGGCAAAGTTATTGATGCGTTGGTTTAATGTGTGAGTTTAAGCTAGCTACTGTAAATGTCGGATAGTTGACATTCTTGGCGGTGAATTATCTGCTAATCTGAGTTTTGAACACAGTTTTGGCAGGAAAAATAATGAAAACATTAAAACAACAACTGACAAATTATGCCCTTTATCACCGTTCTAAACGCAATATTTACACTCACTTTATTGGCATTCCATTAATTGTGTTTGCGATTATTTGTTTATTGCAACGCGTCACGCTTATCTCAGAGCCTGCTGTTATCTCCTTGGCAACCGTGGTGATTGTATTCACTTGTCTTTATTACTTAATGCTTAGCTTATCTATGGGGTTAATTATGGCTGTATGCTTAAGTGCGTTAAGCATTGCTGCTGAGCCTGTGGTGTCGCTTTCAATAGAGTTATGGCTCGCTGTGAGTATTGGCAGTTTCGTGGTGGGTTGGGTGTTTCAGTTTATTGGTCACTATTTTGAAGGTAAAAAGCCAGCCTTTGTTGACGATTTAATTGGTTTGGTAATAGGGCCTTTATTTGTATTAGCAGAGTTCTTGATTATGCTTGGTTTTTATAAAGATATTGCTGATCATATTGAACAACATGCAGGGCCTAACAAAGCATAACAACAATAATAAGGAACACACATGCAATTAAATGGCAAAACAGTCTGGGTTACAGGGGCATCTTCTGGGATTGGTGAGGCACTTTGTGAGCAACTAGCAGCTAAAGGGGCAACGCTAATACTATCTGCCCGCAATGAAGATAAGCTCAATAAGCTGAATAAACGGCTCGGTGGCAATCATCACGTGGTTGCCCTAGATTTGGCGAAACCTGAATCCTTACTTGAAGATATGCCCGCAGTGATTGAGCGAATTGGCCGCATTGATGTGCTTATCAATAACGGTGGAGTGTCGCAGCGCAGTTTATTTTTAGAAAATGAATTCACTGTGTATCGCCAACTGATGGAAGTAAACTACTTTGGTTTAATTGCCTTAACCAAGGCGGTCGTACCCCAGATGGTTAACCAAGGTATGGGCATGGTGGTCTCAATTAGCAGTGTGGCGGGTAAAGTCGGTTCAAAGTTCAGAACTGGTTATTCGGGCTCTAAATATGCGGTTGTTGGCTTTATGGATTGCTTAAGAGCAGAATTAGCCGATAAAAATGTGAATTGCCTGACTATTTGCCCGGGTTCAATTAAAACAGCGATTGCGCATAATTCATTAGATGGCCAAGGTAAACCGCAAAATAAACCAGAACAATCAATCGAAAACGGTATGGATGTGGCAAAAGCGGCTGCAAAAATGATTAAAGCCATTGAAGCCGAGAAAGATGAAGTTGTTATAGGTGAAGGGATAAGTGGTTTAGCACCAACTATTAAGCGTTTTTTCCCGGGCTTTTTTAATCGCCTCACAGCAAAAATGAACTACAGATAATTTATTATCATTTGTTAGTGAATGATTCTCAGTAAACAATGCGCAACTTGGGTTGCGCATTTTTTGTACCAAATGGTCGGATTATTATCACTTTAATCGATAAAAGGCACTAGTTTGCTATGGTTAAACGGGGATGGATTAGCATACAATGGGGTAAAAGTAGTCCAAACAAGAGAGAACAACAATGGCCGCATTTGGTACTGTATTTATGCCACAAATGATCCAAGCACGTTTTGCTGATAACTCATGGAGTGAAAGCGCGCTGGTCCCATCTGATAAAATCGAATTACATGCGGGTGCTCACGTATTACATTACTCAAGCACCTGTTTTGAAGGATTAAAAGCTTTTCGTCACGAAGATGGCTCGGTCTATATCTTTCGTATGGATGCTAACATTGCGCGTATGAAACAAAGCTCTAAGTTACTTAACTTACCTGACTTTGACGAAAGCATGCTTGAGCAAATGATCAAAGACATTGTTAAAGAGTATGCAGACGAAACACCCGCACCACCTGGGTCTATGTATATTCGTCCTACGCACATTGGTACAGAAGCGGCTATCGGTAAAGCGGCTGCACCGTCAATGAGTTCACTACTGTATGTATTACTTTCGCCAGTGGGTGATTACTTTGCTGGTGGTGCTACAGCACTACGTGTATTACTTGAAGAAGATGGCATGCGCTGTGCACCTCACATGGGAATGGTTAAAAGTGGTGGTAACTACGCAAGTGCATTAGGCCCAATTTTACAGGCTCGCTCTGAACATAAAGCAGATCAAATCTTATTCTGCCCAGGTGGCGATGTACAAGAAACGGGTGCTGCAAACTTCATTCTAATTGATGGTGATGAAATCATCACAAAAGCACTTGATAGCACATTCTTACACGGTGTGACGCGTAATAGTATTTTAACGATTGCGAAAGATTTAGGTATGACTGTATCTGAGCGCAACTTTACTGTGTCTGAGTTACTAGAAAGAGCTGCTAAGCCGGGTACTGAAGCTGCCTTATCGGGTACCGCTGCGGTACTGACGTCGGTTGGCACGCTTATTCATAACGACCAAGAGTTTAAAGTGGGGTCGGGTGAACCAGGTGAGAAAGTCGCGAAATTACGCCAAGCATTGAATGATATTCAATGGGGTAAATCAGCAGATACTCATGGCTGGTTAACAAAAGTATAATTGCTGAGCGATTACATCGTTATAAAGAGCCACGTAATAACGTGGCTTTTTTGTTTTTACATTGGTTTACAGCAGACCCTGTGTTTAACCGCAAATTGCTAGACATTCTTTTGTATTAACTTTACTTTCAATTTGTTAACAATAACTAAAAAGTAAAATTATTATGATCAAGAAAACGCTTGCATGTGCAATTGTAGTTGCACTGGCGGGGTGTGGTGAATCAACCCCAACAAACACAGAACAAACTGTAAAAACTGCAGAGGTTAAAGCTGCTGTGAATTATCCAGAAACTAAAAAAGGCAATGTTGTTGACGAATATTTCGGTGAGCAAGTAGCAGACCCATATCGTTGGTTAGAAGACGATATGAGCGACGAAACCGCACAATGGGTGAAAGCCGAAAATGACGTTACGTTTTCTTATCTAAAAAATATTCCTTATCGCGATGAGCTTAAAACCACGCTCGAAAAGCTGATGAACTACGAAAAAGTGACAGCGCCGTTTAAAGAGGGTGAGTACACCTACTTTTATAAAAACGATGGTCTACAAAATCAGTATGTGGTTTATCGTAAAAAAGGCGACTCAGAAGCTGAAGTGTTTTTAGATCCAAATACGTTCAGTAGTGACGGCACAACTTCAATGTCGGGTTTAACATTTACTGAAGACGGCACTTTAGCGGCTTATCAAATCTCTGAAGGTGGCAGTGACTGGCGTAAAATTATCATTATTGATACTGCGACTAAACAGCCGATTGAAGAAGCATTAGTCGATGTAAAATTCAGTGGTATCTCTTGGCTTGGCAACGAAGGATTCTATTATTCGAGCTACGATAAGCCAAAGGGCAGTGAGCTGTCTGCAAAAACAGATCAACATAAAGTTTACTACCATAAGTTAGGTACAGCACAAGCTGACGACCAATTAATTTATGGCGGCACAGAGGCACAGAAACATCGTTATATTGGTGCTGAAGTGACCCGTGATAATCGTTATCTAATTATCGCTGCAAGTACTTCAACTTCAGGTAATAAACTGTTTATCAAAGATTTAACTAAGCCTGACAGCACGTTAGTGACGATTTTAGATAACACTGACTCAGATACATCAATTATTGATAATGACGGCTCGAAACTGTATTTGGTGACTAACTTAAACGCACCCAATATGCGTGTAGTGACAGTGGATGCCACTGATCCTACCCCAGAAAATTGGCAAGATTTAATCCCTGAAACTGACAATGTACTTAGCATTTCGAAAGGCGGTGACTACTTCTTTGCTAAGTATATGGTTGATGCGATTTCGCAAGTAAAACAATATGATAAATCAGGTAAATTGGTGCGTGACATCAGCCTGCCAGGTGTAGGTACTGCATATGGCTTTAGTGGTAAGCACGATGCACAAACACTGTATTACTCATTTACGAATTACACTACACCAGGCAATACCTACTCGTTTGATGTTGAGTCAGGAAAGTCTGATGTGTATCGCAAGTCGGGCGCTAAATTTAATAGCGAAGAATATATCTCTGAACAAGTCTTCTATACATCAAAAGATGGCACCAAAGTTCCGATGATTATTTCGTACAAAAAGGGCACCGAACTTAACGCTAAAAATCCGACTATTTTATATGGCTATGGTGGCTTTAACGTAAGCTTAACCCCAAGCTATAGCCCTACAATTGCGGCTTGGCTTGAGCACGGTGGCGTGTATGCTGTTGCTAATATTCGTGGTGGTGGCGAGTACGGTAAAGCGTGGCATGTAAATGGTACGCAGCTTAAAAAGCAAAATGTTTTTGATGACTTTATTGCAGCAGCTGAGTACTTAAATGAAAAACAATACAGTTCACCTGATTACCTAGCGGTACGTGGCGGCTCAAATGGTGGCTTATTAGTTGGTGCGGTTATGACACAGCGCCCTGAGCTATTTAAAGTTGCGCTTCCTGCTGTAGGTGTTTTAGATATGCTGCGTTACCACACCTTTACAGCGGGTGCTGGTTGGGCGTATGACTACGGCACCAGTGAACAAAGTAAAGAAATGTTCGATTACTTAAAAGGCTACTCACCTGTGCACAATGTAAAAGTGGGTGTTAGCTATCCAGCAACCTTAGTGACAACTGGGGATCATGATGACCGTGTTGTGCCTGCGCATTCATTTAAGTTTGCAGCCGAGCTGCAAGAAAAAGGTGCAAAACAAAACCCGTATCTGATTCGCATTGAAACAAATGCTGGTCACGGTGCAGGAACACCTACAAGTAAGATCATCGATCAATACGCTGATATTTATGGCTTTACCCTATACAACATGGGTGTTAAATCGCTATAAGGTTATGTATATATAACTTAACTAGAATTAAAAACGCCGAGCTTAGCTCGGCGTTTTTGTATCGAATAATCGAGATGTTTATAAATCTATACCCAGTGCGAAAATCATTTTGTAATCTTCTTTTTCAGGTACTACCCCGTTTTCATCGGCAATTGGGTCGGCTAAGTAATCCCATACTAATGACATATCAAAGTCGATGTCATCTGTGATTTCAAATTCAAATGCGGCCATTGCATATTGAGAATCACCACCGGCGTCACTGTTTGCAGTTAGGTAGCGATAGTTAAGGGTAAAATCAATTTTTTTGGTGACTTCAAGCTCGTAATTAGTGCCAATAAAATATGACCAAGATGAATTGGATTTTTCTTCTCCGCTAGCGACGGTATCAAACTCAGTTTTTTGATAAGCAGGGCCTGTTGAGAAGTCCCATTCGGTTTTATCGGTATCCATCACATAGTAACCAACACCGGCACCGACAGTGTATTTGTTGGCGATATTTTGAAACGGATCACGGTAGTACTCGAAGAAGATAGGACGGTAATACATTTTTTGGGTCTGAAACCAGTCGAAGGTACCGTTAGCACGAATGTTATTTTTAGTTACTTGTTCATCGCTGGTGGTGCGATAGCCTAAAAACTCTGCGAGAAAACGGCTAGACGCCGTACGGCGCTTGATATCAGCACGCGCTGAATATTCGGTTTGGTCAGTATTGCCTTTTGATATATCAGCGCCCAGCGCTATTTTGACAGTCCACGCGCTTAATTCGCTTTCAACAGAAGGTGCGATAGAAACTAAATCACGGTAACGATATTTAGCTTCTTGTTCACCGACTTTCACATAACCGCCTGAAATATTGAGCGTGCCGCTGAGCTCTGAACCATCATTAAAACGAACAGTATGATGGCGGTCTGAGATGATCATATAAATATCGGCACGGTCAATCATCAATGTGTCGAGTATATCACTGTCGAACTCGACTTCTTTGTCGTACAAAGAGACAAGTTCACCTTTGAGCCATTCGCCAGAGTTAAGTCGTATCCAATCAAAATGGGTGGCATCTTTTATGATTATGCTACGCTCTTCAAGTAGCGGATCAGGAAGTGTTTCTGCGCCGTAGCAAGCAAATGAGCTTGCTACAACAGTACTAATAAGCAAGTATTTTTTGAGCATTATTTCAGTCCATGTTAAATAAAATGCATTCAAAGAAGTGTCATTATTATTACTAATAACTTGTTTAATTCTAGAACAACTCACTGTGCTGTTCAAAAATTAGTTAGGCAGATGGCAAAAACAATCGCTGATAGGTCTTATAAGCATATTCATCACTCATCCCTGATAAATAATCACAAATTATACGCATTGCGTTATCGCCTTGCTGGTGCGCATTAAGCCACATTTCTTGCGTTGTTTCAGGCAGTAACCGCATAGGGTCGCTGGCAAAGGCACTAAATAATTCTATCAGTAGATTTTGCCCTTTAAATTCAACTTGCTGCATCTTTGGCTCACGAATTAAACGTTTAAAAACAAAATGCTTTAGCACATTTAGAATTTCGGCAAATTCATCAGGTAGGCTGACCGTGTATTGTAATATTTTAGATTCGAAATCTGCGTTTTGTACAACTAACTGAGCGTTGATAATAAAGGTGTTAACCAATTCACCAATGGCATCTTTTCGTTCGTACTCGTGATGGGAGAAGAGTCTGGCGGTTATCGAGCTTAAATGGGTCGTTAGCCACGCTGAGTCAAGCTCTTGTAGCTGCTCAAGGGCATGGTTTTGCCAATCTGCTAACGTTAAAACCTCGGTGGCGATAGCGTCTTCTAAATCGTGAACGGCATACGCAATATCGTCAGCTAATTCCATAATTGCTGAGTCTATCGATTTGTAGTGGGTTTTGGCTCTAAATTCATCAACCTTATAATGACTACTTAACAGTGCTTTATCATTATTAGACAGTGGCTCAATGATCCAGTCGAAAACATCTTTATCATCTTTATACAAGCCTTTAGCTGGGCGCCAATGATCGGCTTTAATAAAGCTACGTTGTTCACTTAGAGGTGGAATGCAGTGCCACAAATCATCAATAAAGGCAGGATATTTAATAAAACCCAGCAAGGTGCGTCTGGTCAAATTCATGCCATAGCCATTTGAATAGGGCTCAAGCTTAGAGACAATCCTGAGTGTTTGCGCGTTTCCTTCAAAACCACCGTGCTCACGCATCATGTAATGTAATGCTATTTCACCACCATGACCAAAAGGAGGGTGGCCAATATCATGAGCAAGACACAAGGTTTCGAGTAAGCTACCGCTCGGAAAATTCGTAAATTCAGGGTGTTGCTTTTTCAAGTGGCGTAATAAACCACTGCCAATTTGGGCCACTTCTAATGAGTGAGTAAGACGGGTTCGGTAAAAATCATTCAAGCCAATACCCATAATTTGGGTTTTAGCTTGCAAACGCCTAAATGCAGCGGCGTGAATAATTCGAGAGCGGTCAACTTGCCAAGCTGAGCGATTATCGTTTGGACGATATTTTTGCTGGTCAATAATACGAGCTTGCCAAGATTGGCACATAAAAATAACCTTCCTATTTCACGTTTGGTTGCCTTTAAGTATACGCAAGCGCTTGAAAATTGCGAGCAAATTGGCCGTTTCTTACTCGGTTCTGTATAAACTTTGGGTAGAGTGCTTCGGGCAAATTCGCCAAAAATCCACAGCTTTGGTATACTCCGCCTTTGTATGTGCGTGACGTTACCGCACATGAGTAGTAGTTTATTTGAGAGAATACATGCTTAAGTACGTTTTTCGAGTTTTACTGACCGCTTTTTTTGCATGGGCAATATTATCGCCATTTATGAAAGAAGACGTAGTCGTAGAAGAGTCTGAACAAACACAGACAACGCCAAAAGGAACCCAGCGCGTAATCAAAAAAGAAAAGCCATTGCATAACGTAAAACTGCCGGATTTTGCAGCATTTACGGATGTGAAAGAAAAGAAACATGCATTTTTTGATTTTATTCGCCCTCATGTCGAGGCTGAAAACAAGAAAATTTTACAGCAACGCGCAACCTTAGAAATTGCGCGCATGATGCTTGAATACAATGAGCCACTGACTAGCAAACAGCAATCAGATATTAAAAAAATCTTAACCAGCTATAAGTTGCCAGCCACCATTGACACTTTATCGCTTACTCAAGCGCTGCGTCGTGTTGATATCATTCCAAAAGAGCTTGCGCTTATGCAGGCGGCGAATGAATCAGCATGGGGTACCTCTCGTTTTGCACGCATTGGTTTAAATTTCTTCGGCCAGTGGTGTTATAAAAAAGGCTGCGGCATGATCCCAAAACGTCGTGCCAACGAAGCAGCCCATGAAGTGACCGCTTTTAAGTCGGTACGTGCTGCGGTAAGCTCTTATTTTAAAAATATTAATACCCATGCGGCCTATAAAGATTTACGATCAATTCGTGCCGATTTACGTCGTCAGCAAAAGCCAATTGAAGCGACCATTCTTACACAAGGTTTGTTGTCGTATTCTGAGCGCCGTGAAGCGTACATTGAAGAATTAAATAAAATGATAAATCAAAACAGAGCTTACTTTGATGAATAAACTCCTTCCATGGTTTAAAGCCGCAACCATTGCGGTTGCGCTAAGTGCGGTTGCAACTAAGGCAGCCGCAACTGAATTTGTTGTTGCCTATGATGGCTTTTACGATCGTTTAAAAGTCGTTAATAAAGGCGAGTTCCAATACGCTCAAGTTAATTTTTACTTATCTGATATTGCTACTAACGAAGTGTGTACAATTAAGTCTGGTAAAATTATTACAGAAAAACAAGAGTTTGACTTAACATACACAGAAAAGGCTCAGTTACTTTTACCTTTTGATAAGCAACTAGATACTGATAAAGCCGTAATTGTTGTTCAACCTGAAAATCCAAAACATGATTGCCAATTAAAGTTACAAATTGAAGCAACTGATTTGGCAGATTTTGAACTTAGCAAAGCAAACTTATATACACTCAATCAAGAGTTTGAAGAGTTATTATCTGATTTGTCGGGCTTTTTTGTAAGCAAACTCATGTGGTTCTTGTTACCAGAACAACAAGGTGTTGTGCTGAAATTTGATACTCAAGATGCTGTTTCAGCAAATGCAGTTAGCTGTAAAGCGCTGCGTTGCTCAGTGAAGGTCAGTGATGAGTGGCAAGATGATAAAAGTGTTTTACCCAGCCATGGTAAGCTTATTAGCGCCACACCGTGGATTGTAAAATAGCGCGTAAAAAATCTGACCGCAGCTTTGATAACTATTCAAAAGGGACCTTTTAGGTCTCTTTTTCGTTTTTAATTAGTAGTGAAGACGTCTCTTTTTTCAATATTTAGCTTAGTATTTTGGGCTTAGCCTAAATTTGTAAAATTCAATGTAAATAGCACGTTCTAAATAGCAACTTCTCTTGCCTAGATTATTTTCTCAATTCATGTTTTTGCTAAGCATTTGTATTGCTGCGCAGTTTAAAGAGCGGCTTGTATTTAAATGTAAAAACAGTATGAATATATGAATTTTTACTGGTTGTTTTTTACTATAGAAAAAGGGCTTGATTTTGGTTGTGCGACCTTGATTTTAATTAGGAGAAAAGTGTTATCTAATTATTTCTAAACAACTTTTTAAGTGTTTAAAAGATAGATATAGATCAATCTCATAAGTAATAACTGACTTAAAGTAAAACTATAGAAATCTAAATATAGGTAGTTATAGTAAAAAAGGAGTCGTTATGCAGACAGTCGATGTCGAAGCCGTTTCAATTAAGTCGCAAAAGTTATCAAAAGCGAAAGCTAAGCAAGATGTTATTTTTGACTTAAATGTTAAAAACCCAAGTTTAAAATGGAATGCCGATGGCCATTACCCATACAAGCGTAAAATGGAGGTGGTTGAGTACGAGCGCCATAAGCATGAATTACAAATTGAGCTTTTAAAAATGCAAGGCTGGGTAAAAGAGACCAACCAGCAAATTGTGATTCTATTTGAGGGGCGAGATGCGGCAGGGAAAGGTGGCACTATAAAGCGCTTTATGGAGCACTTAAACCCTCGTGGGGCGCACGTAGTGGCTTTAGAGAAGCCATCTGCAAGAGAGCGTGATCAGTGGTATTTTCAGCGTTACATTAACCACCTACCCACCAAAGGGGAAATTATACTATTTGATCGTTCTTGGTATAACCGTGCAGGAGTAGAAAAGGTAATGGGGTTTTGTGATGACCACGAATATTTAGAGTTTATGCGCCAAACACCCCAACTTGAACGTATGTTGGTGAATAGCGGTATTAAGTTATTTAAATATTGGTTTTCGGTCAGTAGAGAAGAGCAATTTAGACGCTTTAAATCGCGCCAAAACGACCCACTAAAACAATGGAAATTGAGCCCGGTTGATATGGCATCACTAGCTAAATGGCATGATTATAGTGACGCTAAAGATGCCATGATGTTTCATACCCATACTAAAGATGCGCCTTGGACACAAATTCGCTCTGATGATAAAAAACGCGGGCGTATAAACTGTATGCGTCATTTCTTAAGCTGTTTGGATTACCCAGAAAAAGATCACGACATAGTCAATCGGGTCGATTCGCTTATTGTCACTGAACCTACCCGTATGTCGACGCGTCAGTAAAGGAGAGTACAATGCAAAATTCAGAGTCAGTATTTGAGAAGCGCCTTGCTAAGCTCGAAAAAATTATCGAAAAAAGCAAAAAAGAAGTGGCTAGAACCACTGAACTTGCAAAAGATGCAGCACTTAAAGCACAAGCAGCTGTAAAGTGTGCCAATGAAGCAGAGAGTCTCGCTGATAATGCAAAAAAGCGATTGAAAGCTGCTAAAAAGCAGTTGAAAGAGGCTAAAGTGTTAAAAATCGCGCAGAAAAATGCATCGAAAAAATCGGCAATAAAACGTGCTAAACGAATGGCAAAGAATAAGGCTGATACTAAAAACGCTTAAAGTTAATAAAGGGCACAAGGCTAATGTGCCCTTTATTTTTGTATTAAGCTTATTGCTGGACATTTTTCCGATTCTCGTTATGCTAAACGTAAACTTTTCAGGGACTTAAAAGCATATTTATGAGAATCATACCGGCATTTTTTGTTATTTTACTGCTATGTTCAGCTTGTAGCAGTTATTCACCTATCAACCAAGAAATGCAAACTAAGTTACAAGGCTCATGGCAGTCTACAAATAGCCCAGTTTGTGAAGCTAATTTTCATACTATAACCTTTAATAACAAAACATTAGAAATTTCTTATGACGAACAAGGGTTTATTTCTGAGACTGAAGCAAGAAAAACCTTTGTTTATACTATTCTTTCGACAGAGAGAAATTTAATTCGAGTGCAACTTGAAAATGAAACTCGCTTAGATAAAAAAGGCAACCCAGTTGTTTGGCATCTTAAGCCACTTAGAAATGATAAATACTGCTGGGGCAGAGATGATTGGCCTGACCTATCTTGTACAGCTTCCCGTTATAAATGCACAGTGAGCAATTAAGGTGATCTCGAAAGAAGTCGCAAGAATTGTACGTGTTGATCATGCTGGTGAATTCGGGGCGATAAGCATTTATAACGCGCAGTTACTTGTCGCTAAGTTTTTATATCGAGATATCACTGTACAGCTGAAAGAAATGCTAAGTCATGAAATCGAGCATTTTGAAACTTTTGATTGTTGGCTAAAAGAACATAAAGTAAGACATTGCTACGCAATCTGGTTTTGGTCTTTGGGTGGTTATTGTCTAGGTTTGATTACCGCTTTATTTGGTCGCAAAGCAATTTGGGTATGTACAGAAGCCGTTGAATCAACTGTTCTTCATCATCTAGAATGGCAATTAAGCTATTTAGAGAAAAATAATAAAAGTGCATATCAAGCGGTATTAAGTATTCAAAAAGATGAAAGAGAACACCAGAACTTAGGTAAAGTAAACGGTTCAAGTTCACTTTACTATTCACCAATCAGATTAGTCGTTAAGCACTCTACCAAATTTGCTATTTGGCTCTCTACTAAGTTGTAAAACTAAAAAAAGGATAAATAAATGAGATTTTGTTTGCTGATTTTGTTTTCTTTGCCATTTATGGTGTGTTCGGCTCAGTCTGAGCCAAATGCGGAACTAGAGTTTGAGCGATTCTATAATGCATTGAAAATGGATGAAATTTTCAATGGCCTTGGTGGTAATGTAGAGGTCGATACAAAGCAAATATTAGCAGATACACTAAAAGATTTACCGGAAAGTCAAAAGCAATTTTTGATAAATGCGATGGGGACTGCTGTATTGGCAGAGCCATCAGACATGAGTGCCGCCAAGATGGCTTTTAAGCTTAAAATTCTTAGTTTATTATCACCACAAGAGCTTAAAATAGCAGCAGATTTTTATTCAACAAATATTGGTTTAAAAGCGCATAGAGCCATAATCGAGGCGGAAGTAGCAGCTTCAAACGTTTTAGATTAATTTGGACTAAATGTTGTTTTCTACAAATTATGAAGTATATCCAGAAAATATCGTTTAGCCTGTTATAAATATATATCCTGAATCGATACCTTTATTCCCAAAGCGCTTTGCTTTACGTGCTATCTTC
Organism: Pseudoalteromonas sp. T1lg122; assembly: GCF_002964825.1. Lineage (NCBI taxonomy): Bacteria > Pseudomonadati > Pseudomonadota > Gammaproteobacteria > Alteromonadales > Pseudoalteromonadaceae > Pseudoalteromonas > Pseudoalteromonas sp. T1lg122. The sequence goes on along the minus strand of NZ_PQCG01000007.1, from coordinate 671,585 downwards.
TTCAGTGAAGCGCTTTAATTATCCCACGCTAATCATTTCAACTCGCTCAAAAAGTCCGTATAATCCACGCCGAACTTTTTACTATGAAACATGGCTTAGTAAAGCCTGTATGAGCAGAGCAAATGAATCAAACTGATACTAGAAAAGAAACTCTTGAATTTAATAAACTTCAAAAGCGTCTAAGAAGGCATGTTGGTACCGCGATTACTGATTACAACATGATCGAAGACGGTGATGTTGTTATGGCATGTATCAGTGGTGGTAAAGATTCTTTTGCAATGCTAGATATTTTGCTTAATTTACAAAAAGCAGCGCCAATTAAATTTGAAGTGATTGCGGTAAACCTTGATCAGAAGCAGCCAGGTTTTCCAGAGCATATCTTGCCTGATTACTTTGAAACGCTAAATATCCCGTATTACATCGTTGATAAAGATACTTACTCAGTTGTAAAAGAAAAAGTACCAGAGGGCAAAACTACCTGTGGTCTGTGTTCACGACTTCGTCGCGGCACACTTTATTCATTTGCAGAAAAAATTGGTGCTACAAAACTAGCACTTGGTCATCACATGGATGATATCGTTGAGACAATGTTCTTAAATATGTTCCATGGTTCACGACTAAAAGCGATGCCACCGAAATTACGCTCTGATGATGAACGTAACGTGGTCATTCGTCCGTTGTCTTATTGCCGTGAAAAAGATTTAATTAAATACGCCGAACACAAAGATTTCCCAATCATTCCTTGTAATTTATGTGGTTCACAAGAAAACCTGCAGCGTCAATCAATCAAAGCTATGCTGACAGAGTGGGATAAGAAAACCCCTGGTCGTGTTGAAAGTATCTTTAAGTCTTTACAGAATGTCAGCCCAAGCCAGCTTGCAGACAGAAACTTATTTGATTTTGAAAACTTACCACTTGATAGAGAAGGCAATCGTGAAAGCTATGATTTTAGCGAGGCGGTGGTCTCTTCTACAAACATTGATGAATCATTATTTATTGATGTAACAAATATATAAAAACCCCCAAACTGTATATAAAAAAAGCCCCAAACTGGGGCTTTTTAATCTCTATTCAATAGGTTACTTAGCAAGTGGGCTTACATAGCCATCTGGTTTTAACGCTAACACATCGCAGTCAAGGCTATCAATGACGTGCTCTGCAGTGTTACCGACAAGCGCAGCACTTAAGCCAGTACGGCCAACTGTACCAATTACAACTAATTCGCTGTTTAAGCGCGCTGCAACATCAGGAATAACATCTTCTGGTAAGCCTTCTTCAATATGGCAATGAGCTTGGTCAATAGCAAAGCCTTCAGCTAACGAGAGCGTTGATTCATAGTGATGCTTCTTAACTGATTCGTTATAAACACCTGGGTTAAATTCAGGGATTTCAATCGCGATATTAACAGGTGTTGCTGGGTAAGCATTCACAAGGTTAAGCGTTGCGTTGGCCAAGTCACAAATGAAGCGAGCGTCATTAATAATACGCTTGTTAAGTTCAAGGTGTTGTTCATTCTCACTCACTGCGTTTACTGCAGCTAAAATATTCCCTTTTGCCGGCCACTCTTTCTCTTTAACAAGTAAAACTGGAGCAGGGCACTTGCGAATGAGGTGCCAGTCAGTAGGGGTGAAAATAACTGATTTAAGCGTATCGTGTTGATGAGTGCCTTTGACAACTAGGTCAAAACCATCGTTGATCACGGTATTGATAATGGCTTCGTAAGGGCGATTATGCCAAACCACGCAGCTATCAATGGTAAGCTCTGGGTAAAGTGCAATTTGCTCATTTAACCATTCTTGGCGGTCTTTTATAACGGCTTCTCGCATTGCTTCACGCTCATCAGCAGAAAGCATTGTGGTCATTTCATAAGAGAAGTCGTAGATACTGAGGAAAGCGGTGATGGTCGCGCCAGATTTTTTGGCTAGATCAATTGAGCGACTTAAACTATGTTGCTGCTCTTTGGTTGGGTCTATAACTGCTAAAATTCGTTTAATTGCGTCCATGTGCTGCTCCTTAACTGTTCCGCAAAAAGTAGTACTTTGAGTGTAACCTAAATTTAGAACAGTTAAAGGGGCAAACAATAGAAAGTTGCGTTAAATCAAACTCTATTTACATTTAATCGCCGCTGTCGCAGCAAGCGCTTGTTGGTCCAAAATGGTGATAAATTTACCTTCTACCTTGATTAAACCTGCTTTTTGGAAGCGGCTTAAAAGGCGGCTAATTGTTTCAACTGTCAGACCTAAATAGTTACCTATTTCACCACGTGTCATGGTTAAACGGAATTCTTTACGCGAAAAACCACGTTCACCAAAACGCTCTGCAAGATTATAAATAAAACTAGCTAGACGCTCTTCAGCTGACTTTTTATTGAGTAACAATAACATTTCTTGGTCATAGTTAATTTCATTACTCATTAAACGCATAATTTGTTGGCGTAGCTTAGGTAATTTACCTGCTAATTCGTCTAATGTGTCGAATGGAATTTCACATACCATTGAAGTTTCAAGGGCTTGTGAGAAACTTTGATGAGCCATTTTGTTAATAGCATCGAAACCAACTAAATCACCCGCTAGATGAAAACCAGTTATTTGTTCATCACCTTGTTCTGATAAAGTATAAGACTTAAACGAACCAGAGCGTACCGCATAAATAGCATTTAAGCTTTCGCCAGACTCAAATAAATAATCACCTTTATGCAGTGGTTTCTTACGTTCGATGATTTCATCGAGACGATCCATTTCTTGACCGTTTAATGAAAATGGCAAACATAGCTGGCTGATACTGCAATTATTACAGCTAATTGTGCATAAGCCTTTTGACTTGTTTTGTGAGAAGTCCATACATCAAATCCATTCAAATAAGTTAACAACACGTAAGATTAATGAACTAGCTTATCGGTTGCTATAATTAATAAGTATATACCGTACCATATTATTACGCTGCCTAGAATAACCCTAGTCCAAACATGGTTGAAAATAGTGTTTATTTTCTGGCTGACTAGACCTACGCTTATCATCGCAGGAAAGGTTCCTAACGCGAAAAATAACATAACACCTGCACCATGTAAGGCTGATGGGCTAGTGAGTGCCCAGGTTAGCGCTGAATAAACTAAACCACAGGGCAACCAGCCCCATAAAGCGCCATACAGCAGGGCTTTTGGGGTTGTATCAACCGGTAACAAATAACGATTGAGCTTCGCTAGATGCTGCCATATTAAGGTTTTACCAAGCTTTTCTAGCCACTGTAGGGTTGCTGCTAAGCGCATAATATAAACCCCAACAAGGAGCATAAAAATACCACTTAAAAACGACAAGGCTATTGAAATCGTAGTATTTTGCGCTGCAAAACGGCTGCTAATTCCAGCGACTAGCGCGCCAGCAAGCATGTAACTAAGCGCACGGCCAAGGTTATAAGCAACAGAAAAACTGACAGCACGGTTTTTATTAGCGGCAAGCTGTAAACTACTGGCAATGCCACCACACATCGCTAGGCAATGACCACTGCCTAACAACCCCATTACAAATGCACTAATAAACAGCGGATCAATCATTACTTTTGTTGTGCTGCTCTTTATCGTCTTCGAACAGGATACTGTGGCCCTGTTTGTTTAAATCAGAAAATTGTTCGCTTTTTACAGCCCAAAAGAATACCCCAATGGCAATTAGCACAAATAAAATGGCGATCGGGATAAGCATGTAGATGATACTCATAGTTTTAATAACCTTAATGAGTTGGTAATAACCAAAATGGAGCTTGCAGACATACCAATTACAGCCATCCAAGGAGCAACAAGGCCAAGGGCTGCCAATGGTAAAATCGAACCATTGTAAATAAGTGATAATGCCAAGTTTTGCTTAACAATACGGCGCGTCTTTTTCGACACTGTGAGCAAATGCTCTATGGCGGTTAGATCACTATTGAGTAATACCACATCGGCACTGTTTTTGGAAATATCAGCGCCGGTTTCCATCGCAATCGATAAATGCGCACTGGCAAATACAGGGCTGTCATTCACGCCATCACCCACCATAGCAACAATGGCACCTTTACTGGCAAGTGCTTCGACATGGGTTTGTTTGTCACGTGGGCTACATGCTGCATGCACGGTATCTAAATTTAATTGTTTTGCAATTCGCTCACCACTGTTCGACGCATCACCCGTTAACATATGGCATTTTATCTGTTGCGAATGTAATTCAGCGATCAATTTATCTGCATTACCGCGAAGGCTATCAGCTAAGTAAAAGCGCGCCACAATTTGTTTATCGATATACAAGGTTGCTTGAGCATCTGCTTTTTCGGTATCGAACCAACCGCTTTTACCTATCGCGATATGTTGTTCGTTGAGTTCTGCGGTGATGCCTTTACCTGGTTCGATTGTGACATTCTCAATCGGATTAACTGAGTCATTGTAAGTTGCAAATGCATTAGCAATAGGGTGCTCAGAGAAGCTTTCAAGTTGTGCTGCTAGTCGTAATGCATCTGCTTCACTGTACTGGCTATTTACTAGTTCAACACGCTCTATAGTGAAACGACCTTGGGTCAGGGTGCCTGTTTTATCAAAGGCAATATCGGTTAGTTGCGGTAGCGTTTCTAATACGTGGGCTTGCTTAATTAAAATTCCACGCTTTGTTAAGCTCGCTACTGCACAGGTAAGGGCAGTAGGGATCGCTAAGCTCAGTGCACAAGGACAGGTTGCAACAAGCACCGAAATAGTGACCCAAAAGGCATGTTCGGGGTCTATTTGATACCAACCAATTGCTGTAATTGAGGCGAACAGTAATAAACAAGCAACAAACCACTGCGCGACTTTATCCGTGATTTCGACTAATCGCGGACGCTTAGTTAACGCGGTGTGTTGTAACTTAATAATTTGATTAAGCAGCGTATTTTGACCTATTTTGTTGATCTCTATACTGATCACACCATCATGGTTAATAGTGCCTGCGTAAACTTGATGGCTGATAAACTTATTAACGGGTTGATGCTCACCTGTCATCATGGCTTCATCAACCGTGGTTTTGCCTTTTGTAACAACACCATCAGCAGGAATGGTTTCACCTGCTTTGATCAACACAACATCACCCAGTTTTAGTTTTTTAGCCGCAATAATTGATTCTTGATTATTCTCATCGATAATACGAGCAGTAAGAGGCAATAACTTTTGCAAGTTAGCGGTAAACTCACTGGCTTTTAAACGAGCTCTAAATTCTAAATATTTACCCAATAGTAATAAGAAGGTAAACATACAGATAGATTCAAAATATACTTCGCCAACCGACATTAACGTGGCATAACAGCTAGCTCCATAGGCACCAAAGATCGCTAATGAAACAGGTAAGTCCATATTCAGCTGTTTGGCTTTTAAACCATTAATGGCATTGGTTAAGAATGGCAGGGCACTGTAAAGAATTACCGGTGACGCAAGGACCAAGCTTATCCAGCGAAAATACTGCTCGAAGTTCTCTTCCATGCCCGAAAACATGCCAAAATACATGGCAAAGGCGAACATCATAACTTGCATGGTCATCAGACCCGCAACCCCTAAACGGCGGATGTACGCTTTTGCGGCTTGTTGTTTTTGACTCGCTTCAAGATCTGCTTGAAATGGGTACGCTTTATAGCCGATTTCGTGTAATGAGGTGATAATTTGGCTAAGCGGTGTGACCGATTTATCCCACTGGATCATGGCACGATTAGTTGATGTATTTACATCCACGCGCTTAATTGCTTTTAAATTAAGTAATTGTTTCTCGATTAACCAAGCGCAGGCAGCACAGGTGATACCTTCGACGGTAAGAAGTACTTCTGATAAGTCATTTGTGGCAGAAATAAACTCATCTTGAATATCTTCGTTATCGTAACTTTTAATCAATTCAAGCTGCTCTGGAACTAGTTGTTCAACCTTTCCAGAGCGTACAGTTCTAAATTTATAGTAATCGGTCATGCCTTGGGCGACGATATTCTCAGCAACCGTTTGGCAACCAATACAACACATAGGTTGTGCCTTACCGTCTATTTCGACAGTCGCATTAAAGCCTTTTGGCACACTTTCAAGACAATGAAAGCAATTATCGGACATTAGAGTTTACTACTTATATTCAGGGCTAATCGAAATCGTTTTTTCAGTTGGCAGAATTACATCTTCTTTAAGTTTCCAACTGTTATCGATTGGTTCAATAAACACTGTGTATGCACCATCAACGTGGGTGTCGAGTAGGGCAGTGAAATCACCATGGGCGTTTTTCATTAAGCTCACATCAAAGTCATTGGCTTTAATGGTGCGATGATAAAATGACATTTTTAAAGAATGAACATTACTAGCATCACCTTTCGTAAAAGTGAACGTGACTTTATCGTTAGTAATATCTAAATCGCCATGTAAATAAAGCGCTTTAGCTTTATTAAATTTACTGAGTTCAAGGTTGATTGCTTTGCCTTTTTTATAATAATCGTCAACAACCATATCTGGGCCGTTGCCAATTGCCATATAAATAAGACCAGCACAGCCGATGATAGCTGCAAGTGGAAAAGAGATTAAAAACCATGGCCAAAAGTTTTTATACCAAGGAGTGGGTTTCATAGACTTATACCTTTAAAAACGTTGTACGCATTTTATCGGATCTAAAAGCAAAAGACTAAAAAAAAGCCTCCAGATGGAGGCTTTTTTGATCTTAATTAATCTATTGAATTAAAAGATTAATTGTTTATACATTTTATTAACCGCGTGGTTATTTATCTTGCGATAAGCTGTAAACGTAAGCTGTTAATAGGTGAACTTTATCTTCACCAAGAATGTCTTTCCATGCTGGCATTACACCGGCGCGGCCATTCATAAGTGTTTCTTCAACTGCACGTTTAGAACCACCGTATAACCAGATGTTATCTGTTAGGTTAGGCGCACCAAATGGTAAGTTATGTGCAACAGAACCTTTACCGTCAGCACCGTGACACGCAGCACACATTGCAAACTTAGCAGCACCTGCAGCAGCGTCTTTTTGGTTAACTGTACGGCCAGAAAGGCTAAGTACGTGAGCTGTCATTTCTTTAACACCTTGCTCGCCAAGTGCAGCACCCCAAGGTGGCATCGCAGCAACACGACCGTAAAGAAGCGTTTCTTTGATCTTGTCTGGCGTACCGCCGTATAACCAATCTTTATCAGTTAGGTTAGGGAAGCCTTGACCACCACGTGCATCTGAACCATGACACTGTGCACAGTTTTGAGAGAATAAACGTTGACCAATTTCAAGCGCTTTTTCATCTTTTACTAGTGATTCAATATCTTGCTTAGCAAATGATTCAAAGATTGGGCCAAAACGCTCATCAGCAGCGATATACTCTTGGTCTAATTGAACGTTCTCACCGTTAGCTAATGCTTGTTCAGTTGCTTCTTTAGACTCAGCTAAAGAAGTAATACCTTGGTTAGAACTTGTCCATTTACCTAAACCTTCCCAGTTACCTAAACCTGGGTAAGCTGCAAGGTAATAGACAGACCAAATGAATGTTGCGAAGAACATGTATGTCCACCACTTTGGAAGTGGATTGTTTAGTTCTTCAATGCCGTCAAACTCGTGACCACAGCTCTCGCCTTCTTTCACACCTGTGTAGTTTTTTAAGTTCCACAGAAGTAGGCCGAAGATGATAGCAAGACACGCAAGGGTTAATACGATAACCCAAATACTCCAAAAGCTAGTCATTTCTCAGACTCCTTTTCCTCGTTAGAGATTGTGTTGTTGTGTTTTTTTTCATCTTCAAAAATGGCATTAGCAGCGTTATCAAATCGGCTTTTGCTACGCTTGCTGTATGCCCATACAACAATCACAATAAACAGTACTAAAATTACCAGAGTCAAAATGCCTCTGTATGTTCCGTAATCCATAATAATTACTTCAAGTGTGTGCCAAGCTGTTGTAAGTAAGCGATTAGAGCTTGCATTTCAGTTGCGCCTTTACCATCGTTCATGGCTTCGATTTTCGCAATGTCAGCTTGTAGCTCTTCGTCACTTCCGTAACCTTTACCGTCGTAACGGTCGCTTGCTTTGTCGATTCCGAAGCTATCACGGAATACTTGAAGCTTTTTAAGTGTATGGGTCGTATCGACTCTGTTTTCGTCTAACCAAGGAAACGCTGGCATGTTTGACTCAGGAACCACAGCACGTGGGTCCATTAAGTGAGCATGGTGCCAATCGTCTGAGTAACGCTCACCAACACGAGCTAGGTCAGGACCAGTACGTTTTGAACCCCATTGGAATGGGTGATCCCATACTGTTTCACCAGCTACAGAGTAGTGACCGTAACGCTCAACCTCATCACGGAAAGGACGAATCATTTGAGAGTGACAGTTGTAACAACCTTCACGCACATAGATATCGCGGCCTTCCATTTCTAACGCTGTAAGAGGGCGTAAGCCGTCAACAGGTTTAGTCGTATCGTCTTGGAACATTAGTGGAGTAATCTCAACAAGTGCACCAAAGCTGATAGCAAAAACAGTCAAGATAGCCATAAGGCCAACGTTCTTTTCGACTATTTCGTGTTTGTTTTGTGAATTATTATTGCTCATCGTCCTACTCCATTATGCCAATTGTGCGTCAGCGTCTAGTTGAAGCGAGTCTTTTTTCGCTGTCACTGTACGATAAACGTTGTAAGCCATAATTAGCATACCAGTTACGATGAATACACCGCCTAGGAAACGCATGATATAGAATGGGTGAGAAGCTTCTAACGATTGTACAAAGCTGTACATTAACGTACCGTCAGAGTTTACTGCACGCCACATTAGACCTTGCATTACACCTGAGATCCACATTGCTACGATGTATAGAACAACACCCACAGTGTGTAACCAGAAGTGCGTGTTAACTAATTTAACACTGAACATACGGCCTTGTGAGAATAGTGCAGGGATAAGGTGGTAGATAGCACCGATAGAAATCATTGCAACCCAACCTAGTGCACCTGAGTGTACGTGACCTACAGTCCAGTCAGTGTAGTGAGAAAGCGCGTTAACTGACTTGATAGCCATCATAGGGCCTTCGAACGTAGACATACCGTAGAATGATAGAGAAACAACTAAGAAACGTAATACTGGGTCAGTACGTAGTTTATGCCAAGCACCTGATAACGTCATGATACCGTTGATCATACCACCCCAAGATGGAACGAATAAGATAACTGACATAACCATACCTAAGCTTTGCGTCCAGTCTGGAAGCGCAGTGTAGTGTAGGTGGTGAGGACCTGCCCAGATGTATAAAGAAACAAGTGCCCAGAAGTGAACTACCGATAAACGGTAAGAATAAACAGGGCGACCTGCTTGTTTTGGTACGAAGTAGTACATCATACCTAAGAAACCAGCAGTTAATAAGAAACCAACAGCGTTGTGACCGTACCACCACTGAACCATTGCATCTACAGCACCTGCGTAGATAGAGTATGATTTAGTAAGTGAAACTGGAATTGCCATGCTGTTTACAATGTGTAAAACGGCAACAGTAATGATGAAACCAGCGTAGAACCAGTTCGCAACGTAGATGTGCGATACTTTACGCTTGATTAACGTACCAAAGAATACAACTGCGTATGTAACCCAAACAATCGCGATAAGAATATCGATTGGCCATTCAAGTTCTGCGTATTCTTTTGAGCTTGTGATACCTAAAGGTAAGGTAATCGCTGCTAGTACGATAACTAGTTGCCAACCCCAGAAGGTGAAGGCTGCTAGTTTATCTGAGAAAAGGCGCGTTTGACATGTACGTTGAACGACGTAATAAGACGTCGCAAAAAGTGCACTTGTACCAAATGCGAAAATTACTGCGTTCGTGTGTAACGGACGTAGTCGAGAGTAAGTTAACCATGGTGTATCAAAGTTAAGAGCTGGCCAAGCTAATTGGGCAGCAATCAGAACCCCAACACTCATGCCAACGATGCCCCAAATCACTGTCATAATAGCGAATTGGCGTACAACTTTATAATTGTACTCAGTTTGTGATGCTACTGTTTGGCTCATTTTCTGGCTTCCGCTGCAATTAATGCGTTTTAGAAATGAATTACCCACTTTCATAAAAAGTGGGGCCTACTATTACTTCACAAGCGTGTTACCTAAAGCTAGCTAAAGATGTTAGCTTCAGAAAACAAACTCGAGAAACCCTTATTTTTGCGATGGAAATGATAAAATTTTTGACCTTAAAAAGATAGGTCAATTGCATAAAATTATGACATCAATCAAATTTTAACGCTTTGTTGGTTATTTTTTGTCAGAGATTGTATTTTTATTAGCTTATTCCATTTAGCATGGTTGTCTTTTCGCGGGTAGCTCACTAGTATCCGCTTTTATTTTATACAGGCAAATAGAGTGCGAACTAGTTTATTACCCATTTTCCTTTTCAGTGTATTTTTAGCTGCATGTGATAGCCAAAGTATAGAAGAGGGCAGCACAAGTACAAGTTGCGAAAATAACAGCCATTGTCATTACCCTAATAATGATGAAATCTGGCTAAGCAATTCTGATATAAGCCCAGAAACGCCGTTTACAATTAACCTAAAGCTGCCAAGTAATGCAAATAACCTTTCTGCAAAACTCGAAGGTGTCACTATGTACATGGGGTTTATTCCACTGCAGTTTAAAAAATCAGGTCAACTTTGGGCTGCTGATACTATGGTAGGGGCGTGTTCTGAGTCAGTAATGACTTGGAAAATGACTGTTACTTATATTAATGCAGACGATCAGCCGCAAACACTATTTTATTATTTCGATTCTCTGCAGTCTCACTAAGCCAATTTTTGCTTGCTCACCGTGTTACAAACTTAATTAACACTGTGAGCAATGTCATGACCCGGTCATCTTTTTCTATTTAAATTCTCTTCATTGGTCGTTTGTTTGTGTGAAATTACAAACAATCGGAACAAAACCTAAAAATCATCCTCTAATGCACTGTTAAACAGGCTAACTTTGTCTATTTAGTTAATTTTAGTGAATAACTATGGTTAGCAGTCTTACTAAGCCTTTACGGTTTTTATAACGTTGTGTGATCAACTTGTAAAAATTTCATTTGTAGCACTAATTAGGTGTTAGTTACACTTGATTACAAAGTGCGTGCAATTGATTTCAATCGTGTTTTTTTTGGTTCTTAAGTTTATTACTTGCCTGATTTTCTAGTGTTTTTTTCTGTTAACATTGATACATGGTGAAACCTTTTTCCCTAAAATGGAAACTGTAATTTATTGCTGTTTTTTATTTGATCTATCATTCAGTTTTCGTTCAGTTAACTGCGCCTAAGTTGCCCTCCGCTGACTCGTGATTCTAATAATAACGAGCGCTACCTGACTAAAGGTAAATTTCCAACAAGTAGGGTTTTCACATGAAAAAATCAATTCTTGGTTTAGCTGTTGTATCAGCAATCCCAATGTTCTCAAGCATGCAAGTTTTAGCTGCTGATGATGCAGCAGAGTCTATTGAAAAAATTCAAGTTACAGGTTCTCGCATTAAGCGTACCGATATGGAGACGTCTAGTCCTGTAACTTTAATCGGCGCAGATGACATCAAAGCAATGGGTGCATCAAGCATCGATGGCGTTCTACAAAAAATGACTGCAGCAAGCGGTGCGATGACTAACCCTGCTGTTAACAACGGTTCAGGCGGTAACGCACGTGTTGACCTACGTGGTTTAGGTGCACAACGTACTCTAGTACTAGTAAACGGTCGTCGTATGATCAACTCTGGTACTGGCGCAGCATCAACTGTTGACTTAAACACAATCCCAGTATCAATGATCAAGCAAGTTGAAGTACTAAAAGACGGCGCATCTGCTGTATACGGTACTGACGCGGTAGCTGGTGTTGTTAACATCATCTTAAAAGACGACTTCGAAGGTTTAGACATGAACCTTAACGGTGCTATCACTGGTGAAGGCGATGCAGACGAAACGTCTTTCGATATCACAATGGGTTCAAGCTTTGACCGTGGTAACGTTGTTATTGGTTTACAATACACTGACCGTGGCGATGCTTCACAAGCAGACCGTGATTTCTCTGATTGTCCAATCGAAGAAGATTACGAAAACGGTAGCTTCTACTGTGGTGGTTCTTCTTACACGCCTTTCGGTCACGTTTGGGCTGAAAATGCAAGCTTACAAGGTCAAGCTGACGGCGAGTGGCACGACTTCACTTCAGCTGGTGATGCATACAACTACTCAGCAACTAGCTACCTTTACACACCAATGCGTCGTTTAAACCTAACAGGTATTGGTCACTTTGATTTAACTGACGATACTCGTTTAGTGTCAGAATTCACTTACTCTAAGCGTTGGTCAACTCAACAAATGGCTCCACAGCCAGTATGGTTTGACTTCACTTACGATGCAGCAACTATGGGTGATTCACTTCTTTCTCACGGCGTAGCTGATGGTGAAGAAATCTCTTACGGTCGTCGTATGACTGACGTAGGTCCTCGTGGTTATGAGCAAGTAGTTGACACAGTACGTGCAGTAGTTGGTCTTGACGGTGCATTCGACAACGGTTGGGGCTGGGATACTTCAGTAGTATTCGGTCGTAACGACTCAGTTGACCGCGCAACTAACCTACTTAACATGGGTTCAATCCAAGACGCAATCGAAGCGGGTGACTTCAACCCACTAAACCAATCTGATTGGTCAGGTAGCAACCTTGCACAATACAACTACACTGAAAACAACTCAGGTGGTAGCCAATTACTAGTGATCTCTGCTGGCCTTAACGGTGAAGTAATGGAACTTCCTGCAGGTTACGTTGGTTTCGCAGCGGGTATCGAGCGTCGTGAAGAAAAAGCATGGTACGTTCCAGATTCACTAACTTCACAAGGTCTTGCAAATGACCCACGTGTTGAACCAACTGGTGGTCGTTTCGACGTTAACGAAGCGTACGTTGAATTTGCTGTTCCACTACTAGCTGACGCACCATTTGCACAAATGGTTGATTTAAGCGCTGCTGTTCGTGCATTCGATTACAGCACATTTGGTTCAGACGAGACTTGGAAACTAGGTCTAACTTGGCGTGTAAACGACGAATTAATGCTACGTGCTGTTCGTTCAACTGCATTCCGTGCTCCTACAGTATCTGAGCTTTACCAAGGTAAATCACCTTCATTCGAACAAGTTAGCTTCCCTGGTGCACAAGACCAAGCTGAAGTAACTGTTGGTGGTAACGACCAATTAACGCCAGAGCTTGCTGATACAGTAACAGCTGGTTTCGTATACGCTCCTGAGTGGTTCGACGGTTTCTCAATGACTGTTGACTACTATGAAATCGAAATCGAAAACTCAATTTCAAGCGTAAACAACCAATACATCGTTGAAAACTGTCTTGATGCTTCTACTGGTGCATACAAGAACCAAGATACTGCACTATGTCAGTCTTCTGCAATCAACTTCAACCAAAGTACTGGCCGTATTAGCTTCAACAACCAATTACAAAACATTGGTAATGAATCTACTAAAGGTTACGACGTAAACTTCAAGTATGCATTTGAAGCTGCAGGTCTTAACTGGCGTACAGGTCTTGATGTAACTATTCTTGATGAGTACATCGTTGATTCAGGCACAAGCACAATCGATTACACAGGTCTTGTAACTTCAGGTATCGGTAGCTACGCGAAAGTTAAGTCTAACTTCACTCTTAACGCGTCTGGCGACAACTGGGATGCACAATACCAAGCACGTATGATCGACGGCTTAGACAGCTACTCTTGTCTTGCTGACGACAGCGAGTGTTTAGTACCAAGCGTTGGTACTGTTGTATACCACGACATCAGTGGTTCATACATCATGAACGACACAGTGTCATTCTCTGCAGGTGTTAACAACTTATTCGATAAGCAAGCACCTTACTACTCAGGTAACAATGACTCAAACACTGACCCGTACACATACGATGTACTAGGTCGTCGTTTCTTCGCTGGTATGAACATCAAGTTCTAATCTAGTTTGAAATGATTACTAAGGCCCAGTTTTTACTGGGCCTTTTTTATTGTCTGAAAGCCTATCAACGCGTAAACTAAGGGAGCATTAGTTAAAAACGAGGTGATATTGCTTAAACAAGACGAAAACTTATCTTTTATTATTGAGCCTGAGCTTAAACCACGCACAGAGCAACGACTCGACCTGTATTTTTCCATTCCGAATGAAATGAGTGTTAACCCACAAACACTGAGCGAAGAATCTTTCTTTAACAACAATTTTAAATCGCACCTTGCGTATAACGCTAACAACATTCACTTACCCTTAGTTAGAAGCCGTTTTGTTAGTAAAAACAAAGGTGAACAACAAGATTATCGACAAAACTTAAACTTGTATTGTTATCAAGTGCGACTCGCGCTCAATGCAGATATCAAAGACACTTTAAAGTACCAAGAAGCCGATGATTTTTATCCTGCCGCTATCGAATTGTGCGAGCAAACAAAAGGCTTGCTGAAAAAACTAAGACGCTATACACCTGATGATGAAAAGCTTCTTCCTTTTTATAAAAACGCGGATAACTACTTAAGCTGGCATGTCGAGCAGTCTTTTTTGAAGTTATTAGATGAAGGGCCGCGCAGCAGTGATTTTGCGAAAGAACGTAGTGAGCTATTAGAGTTTTGTAAAGCAGAAAACAGTTACCGAGAAGAGCAAGAGTATAACTCGCAATCTACACTCGAAGATGCCAACCGTATCACCAATAAAATGCGCCTATTACAACGTTTAATTGAGCATGGGGTGGTACTCAATCGCACTACACGGCATTTAAACAGTTACTTAAAGCGCATGGTGAAGGGCACGGTGACGGCTGTGATTATGGCCTTTGTGATGCTTGTCGTGCTGAATGCACGTTCAAACTTTACCGAAGTGACAGCAACCTTGATTTTGATCTTAGGCGTTATTTACGGTCTTCGTGAGATATTTAAAGAAGATATCACACGGGTGATCTGGCGGGCTATCGTTAGAGGGCGGCCAAAATGGCGTTTTCAGTTTAAAAACAGCATAACTAAAGACAAAATAGCCAGCCAATACATTTGGCTTGAATACACCACCTTTAAACGTATTCCTAAAGCAGTCAGAAGAATTTTTTCAAAGCGTCGTCATCAAAATAAACAAGCTGCTCAGTGGCTGCATTTTGCAAGCGAAACACAAGTTAACGCCAAAGAGTTTTTACCTGGCTACGACACCTTGCAACAAACCATGCAATTTAGCTTGGCACCCTTTGCTCGTTATTTAAAACGCGGTGAAGGTAAGCTTTATCATCTTGATAGTAACAAAATATCTAAGCAGGCTGTTGAGAGGCGCTATCAGTTAAATGTGGTTTTAGTGTTCACGCAAAGTGAAGAAGAGACTTTGTATCAGCGTTACAAGATTACGTTAAATCGCAGCAAGATCATCAATATTGAGCGTATTTACTCGCAAACAGACATTTTGAAAGATGAAAGATGAAAGATGAAAGATGAAAGATGAAAGATGAAAGATGAAAGATGAAAGATGAAAGATGAAAGATGAAAGATGAAAGGGTGGCTTTAGCCACCCACTCGGATTTATTTAGCGTCTAAACCCGTTTTGCTGTAAAGCGATACTTTGTCTGATACTAGCGTAATTTCGATATTTTTATCTTTGTTACCCCAGATACAGTTAGTGTGTAGTGTTTTTTCTTCACACTTATCTGCAGAGCCTAAAATCGCTTCTACTTCAGCTTTATCCATGCCAATTTCAATTTTTTCGTAGTTCTCTAAATTTACTTTTGAGCAACCCGCTAAAGTAAGTGCTGCAGCCGCTGCTGCAATTGCCATATATTTTTTCATAATTGTATCCATTAATGGTTGTAGCGTCTTATTTGAAGGATCATTCCCATTCGTGGGTGATCAAAATAATGTATCTCGTTACTGATCACACGTTTAAATTGTGAAAAACGTGCCTTTTCGTAATCACCGTTTTCTAAACGCTGACTAATATCAAAATCAGCATTGATGAATAGGTAATGACGAACATAAATCTTCATTAAACCGTCTAATTCCCACTCAGGTACATGTTGTAATTGTTCAGGAATATAGCGTTCAGTAGGGCCGACTAAACTAATAAAATCGTTATTTTCACTCTCTACTGGACTTGCGTGTTTTGCTAAGTGATCGCCGGCAAATAGGCGAATACTCGGTGCTCTTTTTTCACTCATTTCAGGAAAACGCCAGCCTGTGTGCAAAATGGGCGTTAAGCCTTTTCTATCAAGCTGATTTTTTTGCTCAACAAACTGTAATTGTTCTGGTGCAATTAAATATATTTCGTCTGTGTCTTCACGGGGTTCAACAACAGGTGTAACAGGCAGTTGATTATAGCTTGCTAAAAAATCAACACTGTCATCACACACGTTTGAGTGAGGATTGCTATTCACTAAAGAATCCGTGAAAGAATCACTGCAAAGCGGCTATCACCCTCAATACATGCTTGTTTCGCTTGCGCTGTGTATGCAGGAGTTAATAGATCTTTGCTACGCTTAGCGTTGATTTCATCGTGTTTTAAACTGAAATCTTCCTGTAAATAGGGGGCCGGGCGCTGTTTATAAATAAGAACTTCTATTTCGAACCAACGTGCTGCAAATGACGAGCTTGTAAATAAGCAACAAAGCAGTAGTAAACTATTTCTAAACAACATTAATGGCTAACCTTTTTCTCGAAATCTGCAATCATTGCAGTGACCATTTTTAAGCGTTCGCGAGCGTTGGCTTCGCTAATTGCAAAGCGCAGTTTATTTGCGCCATCCATTTTATACACCTGCGGTGCACTTTGTATCAAACCTATAATGAAGCTAGGGTTAACCTTTGTATGCTGGCTAAACTCAAAATAGCCGCCTTTCGGGTTTGCTTCAATCTTTTTAATGCCAATATGACTGGCTTGCAGTTTTAATTGCTGCAAACTGAATAAGTTTTTAGTGGCGTCAGGCAGCAGACCAAAACGGTCAATCAGCTCTACCTGTAACTCGTCCATATCATTGAGGTTAGCACAGCTTGCAATGCGTTTATAGATACCTAAACGTACGTTGACATCATGAATATAATCATCAGGCAATAACGCTGGCAGCTTTAAGTCCACTTCGGTTTGCTGACCGAGTAGGTTCTCAAGGGTTGGCTCTTTACCTTCTTTGAGCGAGTTGACCGCTTGCTCAAGCATTTCCATATACAAACTAAAACCTATGGTTTGCATTTGACCTGATTGGTCATCACCAAGCAGCTCACCGGCACCACGAATTTCTAAGTCATGAGTTGCGAGCGCAAAACCTGCACCCAAGTCTTCCAGCGATTCAATCGCTTCAAGGCGTTTAACCGCATCTTTACTAAGTGATTTTGGGTTACCAGTGAGAAGGTAGGCATACGCTTGGTGATGGCTTCGGCCAACACGACCACGCAATTGATGCAGTTGTGCCAGACCGAGTTTATCTGCTCTATCCATAATAATGGTGTTGGCAGTCGGTACATCAATACCAGTTTCGATGATGGTGGTACACACAATCACGTTATATTTCTGGTGATAAAAATCACTCATAATTTGCTCAAGCTCGCGCTCTCGCATTTGACCATGTGCGGTTGTTACGCTGGCTTCAGGGACCCATTCACTGATTTCTTCAGCAACTCGGTCTATGGTTTCAACATTATTATGTAAGAAATACACCTGACCACCGCGTTTAATTTCACGCAGAATTGCTTCACGAATAAGCTCTGCATCTCTTTGTCTAACAAAGGTTTTAACCGCTAAACGTTTCGCAGGCGGTGTGGCAATAATTGATAGATCACGCATGCCACTCATTGCCATATTTAATGTACGTGGGATAGGGGTTGCTGTGAGCGTTAAAATATCGACATCGGCACGTAATGCTTTGATTTTTTCTTTTTGACGCACCCCAAAACGGTGCTCTTCGTCAACAATCAATAAGCCCAAATCTTTAAATTGAATATCTTGTTGAATTAGCTTGTGAGTACCGATAACGATATCTATTTTACCCTCAGCCATTTTATCGAGGGTGTCTTTTTGCTCTTTGGTTGAGTTAAAGCGTGATAAAACACCGACCTCAATTGGTAAATCAGCAAAACGGTCTTTAAAGTTCTCATAGTGTTGCTGTGCAAGCAGTGTGGTGGGTACAAGTACCGCAACCTGCTTGTTATCGTTTACGGCCACAAAAGCTGCACGCATTGCCACTTCAGTTTTACCAAAGCCAACGTCACCACACACTAGACGGTCCATCGCTTGCTTACTTTGCATATCACCGAGCACAGACTCAATGGCGTTGCGTTGATCGTCAGTTTCTTCAAATGGGAAGCTGTCGCTAAACTGACGATAAGCACTGCCATCAAGCTTAAATTGGTTGCCCGGTTTAGCTTGGCGTTTTGCGTAAATATCTAACAGTTCAGCAGCCACATCACGGACTTTTTCAGCGGCACGTTTCTTGGCTTTTTCCCATGCATCGGAGCCCAATTTATGGAGCGGGGCAGAGGCCTCTTCGCCACCAGAATAGCGGCTAAGCATATGTAATGCAGAAACGGGCACGTATAGCTTTGCCTCGTTAGCGTAGATTATCGTAACAAATTCAGTGATCACACCGGCAGCATCGATAGTTTCAAGGCCTTGGTAGCGGCCTACACCATGATCAAGGTGCACAATCGGTTGGCCTTCGCGTAGCTCAGCAAGGTTACGAATCAGCGCATCTTGGCTGGCTTCGTATTTGTGTTTACGGCGTCGACGTTGCGAGACCTTAATGCCTAATAATTCTTGCTCTGTGATTATAGTTAAACGCGGTTTGCCGTCTAACACCACACTTTGCTCTAGTGGCGAAACGATA
Organism: Pseudoalteromonas sp. T1lg122; assembly: GCF_002964825.1. Taxonomy (NCBI): domain Bacteria; kingdom Pseudomonadati; phylum Pseudomonadota; class Gammaproteobacteria; order Alteromonadales; family Pseudoalteromonadaceae; genus Pseudoalteromonas; species Pseudoalteromonas sp. T1lg122. The sequence goes on along the minus strand of NZ_PQCG01000007.1, from coordinate 652,768 downwards.
AGGCCAACATCACTCGAACTGTTGGTAAAATCGCTAAACGATTCAAATTCTTTGAGCTTTAAACCACTTGGTTTTAATAAGGTGAGTAATGATTCGCGGCGGCCGTCCGATTCAACCGAGAGCAGTACACGTCCTTTTTGTTTTTTCTCGCTAGTAACGTAGTTTATTAAGCCTTGATACGGTTCATGTAACTTATGATCAATACGAACATTGGGCAGCTCTTTACTAGCCAGGTTTGTATGACCCGCTTTGGTGCCTAACTTGGCTTGCGATAAACGAATACGTGCGTATTTAGCAAATTCACCAAACAGCTCATTAACGCTTTGATATAGCTTAATTGGCTCAAGAAGTGGTCTGAGTGGATCAACACGGCGGTTTTCGTAGCGAACATTTACATCGTGCCAAAACTGATCAGCAGCATGTTCAATATCGCCATAATGCATAAACGTCGTATTGCTTGGTAAGTAATCGAAGATGGTTGCCAATCCATCAAAAAAAAGTGGCATATAATATTCGATACCGGCAGGCCAGGTTCCTTTAGTCACCTGCATATAAATTGAGTCTTGCTCTGAGCTTGCGCCAAATTGTTCACGATAATTGATACGAAAACGCTCAATGTCAGCGTCGTTAGTTGGGAATTCGTGAGCTGGTAGTAACTCAATTTTGTCGACCTTTTCATCTGAACGTTGGCTTTCAACATCAAATAAACGAATGCTGTCGAGCTCATCATCAAAAAAGTCTAAACGAAATGGGTGAGGGCTACCCATAGGGTATAAGTCAACGATAGAGCCGCGAATCGCGTATTCACCATGCTCCATCACTTGTTGTACATGTAAATAGCCCGCTTGTTCAAGGTTTTCACGTAGGGTGTGCGTATCTAGGGTATCACCCACTTTAAAGTTAAGGGTTGAACCATAAATAAACGAAGCAGGGGCTGTACGCAGCATTAAGGTCGACACTGGCACGATTAATACGCTTTGTTGTTCTTTTTTTAAGGTATTTAAGGTGGCTAAGCGCGCTGAAATAATATCTTGATGCGGCGAAAAATGATCATAAGGTAGCGTTTCCCAGTCAGGGAAGACCATGACTGGGTTTTTAGGCAATAGAAATTCGAGTTCAGTTTCAAGGCGTAGGGCGCTCGGCGTATCTGGGGTGACAATCACAACCAGCTCGTTGTGTTGTTTTACACCTTCTGCGATAGCGATGCTAAGCCCGCTACCGGTAAGTTGTCCCCATTGAATTTTATCTTTTTCAGATTTTACCCAAGGCAATGCTGCCCATTGCGCAAACGCCATTTACTACTCCTTTAAACTGTTTTTACTGCTTAGTCTCGATAAATCTTGGTTAAGTCCTGATAGTGATCGATACGACGATCACGAAGGTAAGGCCAAATTCGACGTATGTTTTCACTACGTGCTTGGTCTAATTCTACAACCAATAATTGCTCATCGCTGTTGTTTGCTTCGGCTAAAATTTCACCTTGAGGGCCCGCGATAAACGAGTTACCCCAGAACTGAATACCTTCACTTTGACCGCTTGGATCACTTTCGTGGCCAACACGGTTACAGCTGATCACCGGTACGCCATTGGCAACTGCATGAGCGCGTTGTGAAATAACCCACGCGTCTTTTTGACGAGTTTGTTCGTCTTTTTCATCACGCGGGTCCCAACCTATGGCTGTTGGGTAAATTAAAATTTCAGCACCAGCCATTGCCATTAAGCGTGCCGCCTCTGGGAACCATTGATCCCAACACACTAATACGCCTAATTTACCGACAGAGGTTTGAATAGGCTCAAAACCTAAATCACCCGGTGTGAAGTAAAACTTCTCGTAAAAACCTGGGTCATCAGGAATATGCATTTTACGGTATTTACCGGCAATGCTCCCGTCAGTTTCAAGTACCACAGCAGTATTGTGATAAAGCCCTGTAGCGCGCTTTTCGAATAATGATGACACGATCACCACATTGAGTTCTTTGGCAAGTGCGCCTAAGGTGTCTGTACTTGGACCTGGAATTGTTTCTGCTAAATCAAAAACGTCTACATCTTCGGTTTGGCAAAAATATAAACTGCGGTGTAGCTCTTGAAGAACAATAAGCTTAGCGCCTTGGCTTGCTGCATCACGAATACCAGCAATAGATTTTGCCATATTGTCTTGAGCATTATCGGTGTTTGATTGCTGAACAAGAGCAACCTTTAAATGCGTTGGTTTAGTCATTGTTTGTTCCTGCTAAAAAGCCGCGCGGTAATTGCATTGTAATACAGTGTAAGCTGCCAAATTGGTGAATAATTGGCACACAATTAATACCCACCACAGTGTGATCTGGGTATGCTTTGGCAACCTGACCAAGCGCAAGTTGGTCGTTTTCATCACCATAAATTGGTACTAAAACGGTTTTATTGATAATTAAATAATTAGCGTATGTGGCAGGTAGTCTGTCACCATCTTCATTGAACACTGCTTTTGGCCAAGGTAAGGCAATCAGTGAGTAGTTTTCACCCTCAGCTGTTTTAAATGATTGCAGTTGCTTTTCCATTGCATCAAGGGCTGCAAAGTGCTCATCATCTTTATCATCACACTGTACATAAACGAGGGTGTTGTTTGGAGCAAAACGTACCAGCGTATCAATATGGCTGTCGGTATCATCACCCGCAAGGTAACCGTGATCAACCCAAAGAAACGACGTAGCGCCTAGTTGCTCAACCAGCGTTTTTTCTATATCTGCTTTTGTAAGTTCTGGGTTACGATTTGGGTTTAACAAGCACTCGCTCGTTGTGAGTAGCACACCGTGTTCGTTGATTTCAACGCCACCGCCTTCAAGAACCAGTTCACTTTGCTGATAACCATTTTTAGGATTAGCGACTTGTTTTACAAGCACTTGATTAATTTGGTTATCAAGTTCACTTGCAAATTTATTGCCCCAACCATTAAAAATAAAATCCATTACTTTTAATTCTGTTGCGTCATCAATATTCGCACAGGTTAATGGACCATGGTCGCGTGCCCAAGTATCGTTACACGGTGTCACCACAAAGTGAATGCGTTTAGCATCAACTTCTGCGTTTTCAAGTAATGTCTCAATATGTGCTTTAAGCGCATTATCATGAGCCACAATAACAACATCTTGTTGTTGGCTTATTGCTTGGCAAAGTGCTACATACACAGGCTCAACAGCAGTTAAATTTGCTGCCCAATCAGTATCTTGGTGTGGCCAAGTAAGCATGACGGCATCTTGCTCAGCCCATTCAGGTAAAAGTCTAAATTTCATGAAGGTAATAAACAAACTAAGGTGGGGCTAGTTTAGCATTTTAGCCATAGATGTCAGCTTTTTGTACGCGATAAAGCGTGATTTTTAACTGTCTTGTTGCTTGTTTTCTTGTTGACGTTTTTTTAGTTGGCGCGTTTGAGCATGCAACGCAGCTCTTACGACTAAATCTTGGTCAGCATCTCGAATCGCTGTAAACAATAATGTGTATTGGTATTTATCATCATCACACTTTTCAATGGCGACTAATTCGGTATAGCAATAAATGGCAGATGCTTCGTGCTGCAAGAACAACTTAGTACGAAATGTTTGACCCAATTCATACACTTCTGTTGAAGTTAGTTTTACACCGCCACCACCGTAGCTATCGCAATAGTTAGCGTTATCTTCAGGCTGCTCAGAGGCTAGAATGTGGCTCATAATTAAATCAATTTTGCGTGACTGGGCTTGTAAGAACACCGCTAACTCTTGAGCTACATCACCTAGGTTACGAAGAGGGCGTAAGGTGGTTTGCTCAAGTTCGTTTACTTCGTTAGCAAGTTTAAATAAAGCAGGGATATCAGCTTCGAGTTCAGCATTGGTTTTTGGCACAGCTTCAGGTTCAACGGCGTATAAGTTGACGCGATTGCTCTCATTGATTTGAAAAAACTGTTCAAATTCGGCTAATTTTTGATTATTCATGCTGCACTCCACACATCTTTCCTTAATACTAGCGTTCGAAGCAGTAAATTGCTAGTAATCAAATAATCAAAAAAAAGGGCAAACTCATTGTTTGCCCTTCATTTTTTACAGGTTACCCTCTTGGGTTTTGACATGTTCTTGTTGATGATGTTTCGCTATCTCATCAGCAAGCTCTTGTCTTGAACGTTTTTCAGTTAACTTACGCGCCGTTAACCAATAAAAGAACAGTGGCACAAAGAATACGGCCAGGAATGTTGCGGCCATCATACCGCCCATTACACCGGTACCAACACTATGACGTGCACCTGCACCTGCGCCAGAACTCAATACTAGAGGTACTACGCCTAAAATGAATGCAAGTGAAGTCATAATGATAGGTCTAAAACGTAACCGTGCAGCCTCTAGTGCAGCAGTACTTGCGCTCCAGCCTTGTTGATGTTTCATCAAGGCGTATTCAACGATAAGAATCGCGTTTTTACTAGCAAGACCAAGAAGTGTTACCAGACCAATTTGGAAATACACATCGTTTGTCATTCCAACGACCCAAACCGCTATAAGCGCACCAAAGGTACCAAATGGCAGGGCAAGCATGACTGAAAGCGGCAGTGACCAACGCTCATATAGCGCTGCTAGAATCAAAAATACCATGATCACAGCAAGGCCTAAGGCAATCCCAGTGGTGCCCGAACTACGTTTTTCTTGGAATGCAGAACCTGTCCATTCGTAAGTCATATTAGGTGGTAAAACGGCTTGCGCAATACGCTCAACCTCAGCAATAGCTTGACCCGAACTGTAACCCGGTGCTGCATTACCCATCAGTTTAACCGCAGGTAAGTTGTTATAACGATTTAGGTTTTCAGGCCCACGGCTATACTCGATAGTAGTAAAGGCTGAAAGTGGCACCATAGTACCTTGGTTGTTTTTAACATAGATACGACCAATGTCGTCAGGCTTCATTCTAAATTCAGCATCTGCAGACATCAGTACTTGCCATGCGCGACCAAATTTATTGAAGTCGTTAACGTAATAAGTCCCTAAGTTACCCGCAAGGGCAGTGAACGCATCATCAATTTCGACACCCATAGCACGTGCTTGTTCACGGTCAACATCAACACGTAGCTGCGGTGCATCAGGGCGCCAAAGTGTTTGCAGGCCACTAATGATAGGGCTCTTTTGTGCTTCAGCTGTCATCAACTGCATTGCATGTTGAAGTTTGTCTGGGTCGCTATCACCTTTGTTTTGAATGTAGAACTCAAAACCACCGGTGTTACCTAAACCAAAAATTGCAGGCGGATTAAAGGCAAGCACGAGTGCCTCTTTAATACCCGCTGTTTTCATGAATAGCTCTTGCACCAGCGCCTTGGTATCAACTTCACGTTCATCCCAGTGCTTTTGAGTTACGAATAAGGTTGCAGCACTGTTTTTGTAACCACCACCAATAAAGTCAAAACCGGTAAACGCCACCACGTTTTCGTTCGCTGGGTTTGATTGCACGGCCTCTACAACTTGCTGTGTGACTTGCTCTGTGCGCTCAAGTGATGAACCGTCAGGTAAGAAAATTGCAGAGATGTAATAACCTTGGTCTTCATCTGGCACAAGCGAACCAGGGGTGTTTTGCCAAAGGCCTATTGTAGCGGCAATCATACCCGTCATTAAGATCAGTCCTAACAGGCCACGGCGCACCATAAAGCCAACAGCACCGACATAACGGCCTGTGATCTTGGTAAACATGTTGTTGAACCATAGGAAGAAGCGGGCAGTTTGCTTGTGTTCTTGCTTTAAAATAAGCACACAAAGCGCTGGCGTCATCGTTAACGCAACGATACCCGATAAACTCACAGCAATCGAAATAGTAATAGCGAACTGACGGAATAACTCACCGGTTAAGCCACCTAAAAACGCAATTGGCACAAACACTGAACAAAGTACTAAAACAATGGCTACTACAGGGCCACTTACTTCGCCCATCGCTTTAACGGCGGCGTCTCTGGCACCTAGGCCTTCTTCGTGCATGATACGCTCAACGTTTTCGAGAACCACGATGGCATCATCAACAACAATACCAATCGACAACACCATGCCGAATAAGGTGAGTGAGTTAATTGAGTATCCCAGCATATACATGCCGGCAAATGTGCCTAGTAGTGATACTGGCACTGCAAGGGTCGGTATTAGGGTCGCGCGCCAGTTTTGTAAGAATAAATACACCACTAAGAATACCAATACCATGGCTTCAAGCAGTGTTTTTACAACTTCACGAATTGATACTTCAACAAAGCGGGTTGTGTCGTATGACGTTAAATGAGCAAGACCGGTAGGGAACTGGCTTTTCATTTCTTCAATAACACTGTTTACTTCTTCGGCTACATCAAGGGCGTTAGCACCAGGTTGCAAGAAGATACCTAACAGTACCGCTTCTTTACCGTTAATCGTCCCTTTGAAGTTATAATCTTTTGAGCCAAGTTCAACGCGGGCAACGTCTTTTAAGCGTAAGCTACTGCCGTCTGTGTTTGAACGAATAATGATATTTTCAAACTGCTCAGGCTCAGACAAACGCCCTTGTGCAGTCACACTATAAACAAGCTCTTGTGGAGATTGCGTAGTAGGTGTGGCACCAATTTTACCTGCCGCGTATTGCGAGTTTTGTACACGAATTGCCCCTGCAATTTCTTCAACAGTGACGCCTAACTGGCTCATTACATCAGGGCGCAGCCAAATGCGCATTGCGTAATCTTTGGCACCAAAAATTTGTACACTGGTGGTGCCAGGTATACGCTTAACACGGTCAAGGACGTTCATAGTGACATAGTTTGATGTCCATAAACTTGAACGTGTTCCATCTGGTGAGTAGAAGGCATGAACTTGTAAAAAGCTAGAAGAACCTTTTTGAACAACCACACCTTGGCGGCGTGTTTCTTCAGGTAAACGGGCTTCAACCTGCTTAACACGGTTGTTTACGTTAACGGCTGCTTGGTCAACATCAGTACCAATTTCAAAAGTAACTTCGATGGTCGTTGAACCTGCACTGGTTGACGTTGATGACATATACATCATACCTTCAACACCGGTAATAGCATTTTCTATTGGTGTGGCAACCGTTTGCTCAAGTACATCAGCTGATGCACCTGGGTAGGCTGCGGTTACCTGTACAACCGGAGGTGCTATTTCAGGATATTGCGCCACAGGTAAGCTGCGCATCGCAGCAAGGCCCGCAAGCACAATAACAATAGATATAACAAACGCAAAAATGGGTCTGTCTATAAAGTAACGAGAAAACATAAGACTCCCTGTGCTTATTCTGCGTGGCTTGGGTTAGCGGCAGGTTTGCCAACATTGACTGGCATACCCGGGAAGAAAATACGTGCCATGCCATCAACAATAACTTGGTCGCCTTCTTTTAAACCACTGCGAATTAACCAAAAGTTTTGGTATTGCTCATTTTCTGGTTTTTTGATCCACTCACCTACAGTAACAGGGGCAGGTAAAGCGACATCCATACCTTGCTCGTTTTTACTTACAACATAAACAAACTTACCAGTGCCGTTATCAAGGACCGCACGTTGCGGCACGATGAAAGCGTTTTTACGTACTGCACCACTTAACTCAACGCGAACGAATTGGCCCGGGCGAAGCTGAAAATCAGGGTTAGGAATAATTGCCTGAAACTCACTGGTACCTGTGTTTGGATTAATACGCACATCAGAGAAGTTAACTTCACCGGTTTGTCCATATAAAGAACCGTCTTGAAGTTTAATTTGTGTTTGCCAGTGGCCTTGCTCTGGTAACGTCAGTGAGCCATTTTTAACATCTTGACGCATTTGCAGTTGTTCACGCTCTGATAAGCCAAAACGAATACGAATAGGATCAAACTGAGTCATTTGAGTCAGTAATAAATCTGGACCAGAAACATACGTTCCTTCAGAGACAAACTCACGTCCCATTACTCCTGCGACAGGGGCTTTTACTTGCGCATATTCAAGGTTTAGTTGCGCTTCTTTTAAGGCAACTTTTGCTGCGGCTAAATCAGTTTTTGCAATATCATTGGCTGAGCTTGCGTTATCGTAGTCACGTTGTGAAACGGACTTTTCGGCACGTAGTTTAGCTAATCGTTTAACGTCACGATCAGCTTGAACAAGCGCTGCTTTTGCACCATCAAGTGCAGCTTGCGCACGATCAACTGCAAGTTGATAAGGTTCTAGGTCAATTGTAAATAATGATTGGCCTTGCTCTACACGCTGACCTTCTTCAAAGTTGCGTGATTCAAGAATACCGGTGACACGGGCACGAACTTCAACTTCTTTTGAACCAGACAGCGTCGCTGGCAGCTCAATAGTAAAAGGTGCATCGTGTGTTTCCATTGTCATAGTCGCGACAGCAGCGGGGTGCATTTGACCCTGTTGTTGCTGTGGCGCTTCAGAACAACCTTGCAATAGCAAAGGAGCAGAAACTAATAACAACGCAGATAATGATAATTTGGCAGGTGCGAAAGGCAGACGCATGTTTACTCCACAGTCCAATTGTTAAGTAGGTATACATAAAAAGTAGTCTATCAACATGACAGACGTAACTATGTATATTCATTTGTCGTCTAGTTTATACCCAAAAAAGAGAAAGGTACACCCTGTAGTTTACTTTTTTATTGGACACAAAAAAACGCAAAGCATTTTCGCTTTGCGTTGATAGACAGATTAAATCGCTTCTTACTTTTGAGTAAGCAATAGGACTAACTCTTCAAGATTTTTAACGATGTAGTCTGGTTGCTTAGCCAATGGGTAAAGGGCTTTACCGGGTCTTGCGATAAACGCTGTTTGCATTCCTGCTTCTTTAGCGCCTGCCACATCCCAGCCATGTGCTGCAACCATTAAAGCTTCGTGAGGCGCTACATTTAATTGTTCAAGCAACCACTTGTAAGCGCGCAGATCGGGTTTATATACTTTAATATCTTCAACACTATAACGGTGAGTAAAGTAATCTGTTAAGCCAGCATGTTGAAACTGCGCTTTGACACCATTATTTGACGAATTGGTAAAGCTGACTAGTTTATAATCTTGCTTTAATTGTGCCAATGCGGGTTTAACATCGCTATGCGCAGGTAAAGATAAAAGCGGCGGCACAATCGCTTGCTTAGCTTGCTCTTTGGTTAACGAAATTTGATTATTACTTGCGACCATCATCAGCGCGGCAACGCCTATGTCAGCAAAGTCATGATAATCATTCGATACCGTACTCACTAATGAGTGATGCAGCATGGTCGAAAACCAAAGCGGCAATAACTGGGTATTACCATCGAGTGCTTTAGCGACTGAACTTTGCATTTGTTCAAGATCAAGCAAGGTCTCATTGACATCAAACACAATTACCTTTGGTTTTGCTTGGATTTGCGACGCTGCCATTGTGCCTCCCGAGAAAGTTAAGGTTAGCAATAAAACGAGACTAAAAAGGGCTTTACTAAACACGGTTAATTGCTTTAACTGCGTTAAGAACATCTAAAGGCTCCGCTCTTAGTGTGTAATCTTCATGAGCAAATGCAAATTGAATCACCCCTTGGCTATCAATTACGTAAGTTGCCGGTAATGGTAATTCGTAGCTATCGTCACCATTGGCTTTAGGAATATCTAAGCCTAGCTGATCATAAATAGGGATCAAGCGCTCATCTAACGTGAAAACCAAACCACACTTTTTAGCCAATGAGTTAGCCATATCAGAAAGCACCGTATATGCCAGCTCGTTTTGCTGTTGAGTCGACAGTGATTCATCGGGTAGTTGAGGAGAAACAGCAACTAATTGGGCATGTTGATCTGCAAATGCTTGCTGCATGTTATTAAGTGCGCGAAGCTCTAAATTACAATATGGGCACCAACCACCACGGTAAAAGCTCAGCACCAGCGAGCCTTTCGATAACAATTCTGTTGAGCTAATTTGTTTACCCTTGCTATCGGGTAATTCAAATGCTGGAAACTTATCACCCACTCTTAAAGCATGTTCACTTAATTGTTCAGCAATCAGCTTTTCAGTCGTGACATCCATCAAATTTAGGATATCAGCAGGGACATTGGCTTTCTTTTGCACTTCAAATGCATCGATTTGGGTTTTTAAAGACATACATACTCCAATCATTTTGATTATTTGTAGTAAGTATAGAGTTTTAAATTTTTATATATACAATGCAAAACTGAAACCTAAATTCGAAAATATTGAATCAAGCCATGTACAGTTTATGTGATTTAGAAACCTTTATTGCCATAGTTGAAAACCAAGGGGTGGTTGCCGCCGCTAAAGCACAAGGCCTTTCACCCGCTACGGTTAGTCATCGCTTAAGTAAATTAGAAAAAGCATTAAGTACTGTGTTGCTGTTTCGTGATAGTAGGCGAATACGCTTATCACCAGCAGGAGAGCTGTTTTACCAACGTGCTGGGGCCATTTTAGAGGCTCTGTATGATGCTGAGCATCAAATTGGCGCACGAGGTTCGGCGGTGACAGGGCTTTTACGAGTCACTATGCCGCCTTGGGTCTTCTCAAAATTTGTGATGCCAGAGCTTGGTCATTTTGAACAGCAATATCCTGACTTGAAACTCGATTTTATGATCACAGACCAATTTGTGAATATTGTGGATGATGCCCAAGATGTAGCTATTCGAGTAGGTCAGTTGGCAGATTCAAACCTGCTTTCACGCAAGCTTGTTAGTAACTCTCGTATTTTGTGTGCAGCCCCAAGCTATATTGAAAAATATGGGCTACCAAAAACGGTCTCTGATCTTAAAGCGCATTACTGGGTATGCTTGCCATGGCAGCGACAGCTTAAACTTAACGAGGGTGGCCAAATAGTTAATTATAATGCGAGAACGCGTTTTACCGTATCTAACTCAGATAACATGACGCAGGCTGCGATTGCAGGTCATGGCATAGCCATTAAATCATATATTGCAATTAAAGATGATTTAGCAGAAGGGCGGTTAATCGAAATACTCCCTAATAGCCTTGTTGATGCTGACGCGCCTGTATGGTTTTTAAAACCACAAAACAGCCTAGTGACGCGCAAAACAGAGGTTTTTTATGAGTTTATGAAATCTTTGTTTACCGAAGGTACAAAAACTTAACAAATGGCTTGTAATTAAACTGAAATCTCGTACCCTAAAGCAATAAAAATATAATAAAGGTGAGTTAAGGATGACAGATCAAACTGGGGGTTATCACCGCTTTTACCGAGATATCGAGCAAACTTAGGCGCTTTGTATCACGTATCGTCAGCCCTGATGATGTAGAAGATATTGTGCAAGAGACGTTTATAAAAAGTTATGAAGCAGATCTTAAACAAAATATCGAATACACTCACAGTTATATGCTGAAAACGGCTAAACATTTAGCACTCAATCACATTGCTAAATGGGACAATAAATACAAAGAATCGTTAGATGAACAACAACAAGTTGAACATCACATGCGTTCTATGGCACTTGAAGATGAAGTAACCTCTAAAGAGCGCTTTTTGTTTTTTTGCCGAGTAACTAACGAATTAAGCCCGCAAGTAAAAAAATGTTTTATATTAAAAAAAGTCTATGGCTTAAGCCAAAAGGAAATTGCTGCTAAAATGGAACTCAGCGAAAGTACTGTTGAAAAACACATAGCCAAAGGCTTATTACATGTTCACCGAGCAATGAAATCACACGATGTACAACCTCAGGCATATAGCCCTACCACAGAGTTCACTGCAAAAGAGGTGAACAAATGAGTAATGTTCACCCATTTTCATCAAAAGAAATGATTCAAGAGCAAGCGAGCCAATGGATCAGTGCAATTGATCGTGGTTTATCGAAAGATGAAGTGAGCCAAATACATTTATGGGCTCATCAAAGTGCGGCTCATCAAGAGGCCTTATTTGAACTTGCGACATTATGGGATGAAATGAGTGTGCTTAACGAGTTAAGTAGCTTATTTCCTTATAAAGCCCCGCAAAAACAACCCGCTGTATTTGGTATGGCAACGGCGGCTAGCTTTTTAGTGGCGATGCTGCTTGGTTGTATCATGCTCATTTATTCAAGCTATTGGCAGAACGAAGAAAACGACTACGCAAAGTTTAGCAAAATTTACCGCACTAAAGTGGGCGAGCAAGCCACGTTTGTATTGCCCGACAGCACGATTGTGCAGCTTAATACCAATACTAAACTTGAAGTTGCTTATACCGGCGATCGCCGTCAGTTGATCTTGAGCCGTGGTGAAGGCCGCTTCAATGTTGCTAAAGATGCAAGTCGTCCATTCACTGTTATTGCCGGTGATAAATCATTTACTGCTCTTGGTACCGTGTTTAATGTGCAGCGAAATACAGCTTCAGACTTAGAGTTAGTGGTGACCGAGGGCAAGGTGATGATTGCTGATCCGAGTACGCAGGTTGATGCCAGTGATTTTAATCGTTTAAAAGATGCCTCGGATAACAGTGCTGATATCAAAGCACTTCGCGCGAATGTTGTTGTTTCAGGCGAGAAAGCACTGATAAAACAAAGTAAAACTGAGCCGATTAAACAGTTATCTGTTGATGACGTACAGCGTGACTTAGCTTGGCAACAAGAAATGTTAATCTTTAACGGCGAACCGCTTGGAGAAGCTTTGCAAGAAGTGAGTCGTTATACCGCTACACGTTTTGAATTGAATGACCCAAAACTTGCTTCATTGAAAGTGGCTGGTGTATTTAAAACAGGCGACATAAAGGGGTTACTTGATTCTTTACAGGCCAACTTAGGTGTAGAACATCAACGTTTAGGTGAACATCGTGTTAGCTTAACTATCGCTGCAAAAGGTTAGTTTTGCCTATGAGAATACGCCAATGTAATGATGTTAATTGTGCGCCACCTTCTCGTCACAAAAAATTAATTAAAAAAAAGTTAAATTTACATAGCGGATTTTTCTTCCTCACTTGTTTGTATAAATTGCGCAGTAAGCAATTGCCTTTGTTACCAGCGTCTATTGTCATTTATGGCCTCACAGCAGGCCAAATAGCAATAGCAGCTGAAAAACAAATGCTGCAATTTGATATCAAAGCGCAACGAGCTGATTTGGCGTTAATCGAATTTGCAAAGCAAACAGATCAAACTGTCATTTTTTCTTTCGAATTAGCAAAGCAATATCAAGCGCAATCTGTATTTGGTTTTTATACCAAATTGGATGCACTGAATGCGATGTTAGAAGGCACTGAGCTCGATGCGGTTGTTGATCAACAAGGCTTGCTGAGTATAAAACTCAAACAAGTAGATAGGATAGATAATAACATGATCAAAGTATCAGGGGTCAGCGCTGCAGTCGTGCCATTACTGCTTGCCGCCAATACGCAAGCGTTCGCAGAAGATCAATCAGCAGAAAAAAACATCGAAAAAATTGCCGTTGTCGGTAGCCGTGTAGCAGGTCGCTCGGTTGAAGATTTACCGGTTCCGGTTGATATTTTAAGTGCCGAAGCACTTGAGAATACAGGTCAAACAGAAGTAGGCCGTATGCTTCAGGCTATCGCACCGTCTTTTAACTTTTCAAGCTCGTCTATCAGTGATGGTACTGACGCGCTTCGCCCTGCAACATTACGTGGTTTAGGGCCAGATCAAACCTTAGTTCTTATCAATGGTAAGCGTCGTCACCAAGCGAGCCTTATCCATATTAATACGTCAGTAGGTCGTGGTACCGCAGGTACCGACATGAACGCTATTCCTGCTGCTGCAATCAAACGTATTGAAGTATTACGTGATGGTGCTGCTGCGCAATATGGTTCAGATGCGATTGCGGGTGTAATTAATATCGTATTAAAAGACGCTGAAGAAGGTGGTAAAGCGGCGATTAACTACGGTGAATATTCAGAAGGTGATGGTGAAACAGTCAATGTTGATTTCAACACTGGTTTTGCCCTTGGTGATGATGGTTATTTAAATACTACAATCAACTACCGTGACCGTGCACCGACTAACCGTGCAGGCCTGCATGGTTCGTGTCAATTTTACGGCTGTACTGAACTTGATGACGGTACGCTATTAGCAGGTGATCCGCGTGAGTTAACGGCACCTCGTGATACGTTTAGAATTGGTGATGCAGATTCACAGCAATTTGCTTTAACTATTAACACTGGCTATGAGCTTGCTGGTGGTGAGCTATATGGCTTTATCACTTATTCGAATCGTGAAAATGAATCTGCAGCGTTTTTCCGTCATAACGCAAATGCTACAGGTAACCCTGTATTGCAAGATGGTGATGCGACCATTCCAATGGGTTTCTTACCGAAAATTAATACTATTATTGATGACGTGTCTTACAACGTGGGCTTTAAAAAGTCGTTCGACAATGATTCAAGCATTGATTTATCGTACACCTACGGTGAAAACAGCATTGATTACACAACGAGTGACACTATCAATGGCTCATACGCTAACTATCTTCGTTATGACCAAGGTTTAACGGCTGATGAAATTCGTGCCACGATTCCACGTTCAGCGTATGCATATGGCCTTGAATTATCACTTCAAACAATCAACCTTGATTACACCAAAGATTACGATAACTTCTCATTAGCACTAGGTGCTGAGCTTCGTACTGATGAGTTCCGTATTCTTGAAGGTAGCGAATATGCTTATCGTGATTACGACACAGTTGATGGTGTGAGCATCTATTCTGGTTTAAATGGCGGGGTAGGCAGTGTTGATGCTGCAAGCGGTACGCAAGGTTTTGGTGGTTCAGATCCGGCATCATCAGTTGATGAGTCGCGCGATGTGATCTCATTCTACATGGATGCAGAAACCTATGTTATTGATGATGTAATTATCTCAGGTGCGGTACGTTACGATAACTACAAAGGTTTTGGCGATACAGTTAACTTTAAGTTAGCGGGTAATTGGTCAATTACTGAAGATGTATCTTTACGTGGTGCACTAAGCACAGGCTTTAGAGCGCCTTCGATGCAACAACTTTACTTTAATAACGTAAGTACACAGTTCGTTGTAGGTGATGATGGCAGCTTAGTGGCTGAGCAAGTAGGTACATTCAGAAACGACAGTACCTTAGCGCAATCAATAGGTATTCCTAAGTTAAAAGAAGAGAAGTCACAAAACCGTAGTTTAGGTATTGTGTATAACGTTACCGACAATATCAATTTAACCATTGACTACTACTCGATTGATATCGACGACCGTATCGTTATTTCAAACCGTTTAGGTAAAGGTTTATCAGATACGCTAGATGCTGCACTTGAAAGCTCAGGCGCAGGTGCGGGTCAGTTCTTCTTAAATGGTGCAGACACCGAAACCGAAGGTGTTGATTTAGTTGCCACATGGAACACAGAAGGCCTTGGCGGTACGCTAGATTTCACCTTTGCTGCTAACTTCACTAAAACTGATGTAGTTGATTTATTTACGCCATCAGGCAGTGGCCTTGAGACTATTCCGGTAGAAGATGTGTTTTCTGCTCAAGAAACATCAATTATTGAAGAATGGCAACCTGAAGATCGCATTAACTTAAGTGCGCTTTACCGTTTAGAAGATTGGACAGTAAACCTTTCTCTAAACCGTTACGGCGAATACACAGTTGAAGATGGTGGCCGTCAAACATACGGTGCTGAAATATTAACTGATGTAAAAGTTAACTACTTCTTTAACGAAAATCTGTCATTTAACATTGGTGCAAATAACTTATTTGATGTTTACCCAGATAAGAACACCATTGGTAATTCACGCTCGGGTACGATTGTTGATGCAAGCGGCAACACAATTGTTTCAAGCCCAGGTGTATTCACTTACTCACGTCGTTCAGCACCATTTGGTTTTAACGGTGCGTACTACTACGTAGGTGCAGAGTACAAGTTCTAAACTCCCTTTAGATTCCTTTATTATTTAACTTGCAAAGGGCCGTTAGGCCCTTTTTTAATGCAGTCATAAAAACTTCACTTTTTTTATCAAGCTAAATCCCTAATAATATCTGGACTAGACCAGATTTAGGCGATATTAAAATGAATGAATACTTACTGTTAACTCCTGGCCCATTAACAACATCGGATACGGTAAAACAAGCGATGTTAAAGGATTGGTGTACATGGGATGACGATTATAACTTAGGTGTTGTACAGGCTATTCGCAGCAAACTTGTAACTTTGGCCACAAAAAGTACTGATTATACGTGTACATTAATGCAGGGCAGTGGCACTGCGAGTGTAGAAAGTGCTTTAGGTAGTTTAGTCGCAAAAGAGCATAAGTTATTGATAATAAACAATGGCGCATATGGAAAACGGATGGCTGAAATTGCTGAGTATTTAGGCATTGACCATTGTGTTTTAAATTACACTGAAACTCAGCTACCAAGCTGTGACGACATAGAAAAAACACTCTTGAGTGATGAAAAAATTAGTCATGTTGCTATGGTGCACTGCGAAACGACGACTGGCATGCTAAACCCAGCAAAGCAAGTGGGTGAACTATTATCACGCCATAACAAAGTTTATATTTTAGACGCAATGAGTAGCTTTGGTGGCGTACCGTTTGACTTAGCAGATTGGCACATTGATGTAATGATTAGCTCATCTAATAAGTGTATTCAAGGTGTTCCAGGTTTTGGCTTTGTTATTTGCAAGCGAGACTTAATTGAAGAATCACAAGGGGTTGCACGTTCGTTGTCACTTGATTTATATGCACAGTGGCAGTGTATGGAGAACAACCAAGGTAAATGGCGTTTCACATCTCCTACACATGTTGTACGCGCATTTCATCAAGCTCTTACTGAATTAGAACAAGAGGGTGGTGTTGCAGCACGTCATAAGCGTTATAAAAATAATCAGCAACTTTTAGTGGCTGCGATGAGAGATTTAGGTTTTCAAACACTCTTAGATGAGAGCTTACATTCACCGATTATCACCTCATTTTATTCTCCAACAGCGAATGGGTATGACTTTAAAGAGTTTTACTTTTTGCTTAAAAAACAAGGGTTTGTTATTTACCCGGGTAAGGTGTCAGATGCTGACTGCTTTAGAATTGGCAATATTGGTCATGTCTTCGAAAACGATATTACACGTTTAATTGAGGTAATATCAAACAGCAGATATTGGTTATAAAGAATGTTCACCCGTGTAAAGGCTTTGTTTAACAAAGCCTTTTTTCATTTATTACCTTAGTGACCTTCAACAGTCATCTCAATGGCATTATGCAACCAATACTCAATATTGTAATCCACTAAACTGCCAAGCTCATCAAAGCGTTTACGAATTACTTTTAAGCAGGGTGTACCACTATTTTTTTGCAATACCTGTGCTACATCGTCAGGAAGGACAGTAACACTTATAGCGCACTGCTCATTGACTACATTTGTTGCGTATTGATTTGCCATTATTTGTGTTATCGAGCCATTTAGGTTGTGTTCAGCAAGGCCATCAAAACGCACAGCATCACAAAAAATATCTTCAAACATTACTAAGCGCTCATCAAGGCTGCGGGCACGTTGCAAATGATGTAAAGTTGATGCAGAAAATTCTGCTTTTAAATCATGATTGCTAATTTCTTGATGGCTAATCACTTGGGTATCAGCAACAAAGCCTTGCTGTTTTGCAAGTTCATAAAAATTTACTTTAGTGGCAGGATTCCACTTAAGTTTTGTTGGTGTTACAAACCAACCACGGCGCGTTTGGCTATAGATCAATCCTTCAGCTTCTAAACGAAGTAGTGCCTCACGGACTGTAATACGGGTCGAGTTAAATTGTTCTTGTAACAAACGCTCAGAAGGGAGTTTGTCACCCGTGTTCAGAGTCCCTTCGCTTAGTAATTGATGTATGTAATTTCTGATTTGTTGATATAAAAGCATACCGTGCCTTTTTGCTAAATACAGCTTTAGCTTAACTGATAATAAAGGGATTTATAACGTTTGATTATGAAATTAAATAGTTATCTAAGTAATTTAGCCAAAAAGAAAGTGGTTCAATGTGCATATTTGGATCTTTTGCGCAGTCGTCAAGTTCTCTTAATTGTAAAATTTCTTCAAAATATGGCTGAGCTGCAAATTGATTAGCTTGTTGTAACGACAAAGGGCCACCTTGTTGTTGCAAGGTGAGTGTACTGGCAGGCGAAAGTGTCTGCTCATAACCTGTATTCTTTGCGACTAAATAGCGTTTAGCTTGAACATGTTGAGAAACCATGGCAACAACAGCATCATTAAAGTTATTTTCTTTTAAAAAAATTGCGCCAAGCTCACAGTGATTCACATATCCTTGCTTGGTCATCGTGAGATTTTGCTGCTGTGCGATTAAATGTCCAATATCATGTAAAAATGCAGCAACGACAGTATCGGCGCTTAATTTTTGCCGCAATGCAAGCCCAGCGCACTGGGCTGCATGAGAATACTGGGTACAAATTTCGTCATAGTGTTGATAGCCAAACTGCTCAAATAAATAACGGATCCGTGTGATTGTTTGTTGGTGTGTAATGGTCATCTAAAAAGCTCTACGATTTCATATCAACTTTTCCTGCACTGCCTATGAGACTGGCAAGATACGTATCTATTGGATTTACATGCGTGTTATTGTCTTCTGCTCGTTCTTTACGACGAATTGCATTACGAATTAGGTAAGCGCCGACAGTTCGAAATGGTTCAACCACAAAGTTGTCTAATGTTTGATTTACAAGGCCACAGTGTTGCCAAACAGGTTCATTTTTTAAGATTAAAGCAGACAGAATATTTGCCCCTAAAAAAGACTGTACGACGCCATTACCAG
The DNA here is from genome assembly GCF_002964825.1 of Pseudoalteromonas sp. T1lg122. Lineage (NCBI taxonomy): Bacteria > Pseudomonadati > Pseudomonadota > Gammaproteobacteria > Alteromonadales > Pseudoalteromonadaceae > Pseudoalteromonas > Pseudoalteromonas sp. T1lg122. The sequence goes on along the minus strand of NZ_PQCG01000007.1, from coordinate 634,108 downwards.
AATAACCCCCGGCGTAGATAACGTTTGCTTGATTATTCAAATGTCCAAAAAACGGGAAGCCAGTGACACTTCGGTCAGAAGGGCCTGTCCAAGTTCGATCAATTTCAAAATTATGGTTAGGGAAAAAGTGTGATAAAGAGTTATTTATTAGCGTTTGATAGCGACTCGGCTGCTCAAATTTATCACTCATTCTGTTTGCGAAGCTAAAATAATTTCCGCCTTTGCCTAGCATTAATCGACCATCAGTAGTGGTGCGGTAATAGTTTACAAAAATACGGGAGTCTATTATTGCAGCGCCATGATTGAGACTTAAATGCGCAAGGGTTTCAGGCATCGGTTTAGTAATTGCCATATCGCTTGAAACCAGCACGATATTGCGTTGAAACTGCGGTTTTAGGTTAGGGAGCCACGCATTAACGGCAAATACAAGATGATTAGCACAAATATTACCTTGGTTTGTTTCAACATTTAGAGGGGACTGTCCACTATGTGCTTTGTACTGGCACTGTTCAATAATTTTAACGCCTAAACTTTCAGCGACCTTTTTTAAACCACGAACTAATTTTGCCGGCTGAATACTACCACCATGAGGTGAATAATGACCGCTAATATTGGCGGCTGATCCTGTATTGATGAGTGTTTGAGTATCACGGTGTTGCCACGCATTAAGATTATTATCCTCAAGCATTTTAATTGCGGGGGTTAACAAGTGCTTTTGTGCTTCATTTGAGGCGGTGTAATAACAGCCATCAATTCGACAATCGCAGTCAATACCGTGCTGACGAACAAACTCTGCAATTTGATGAACCGCTGACTCAGACTCTTTGACTAAAAACAGTGCCTTTTCGAGACCAACTAACTTACTTAAACTGGGCAGCTTAGTTGACCAAGTTAACATTGCACCGCCATTTCTCCCTGATGCACCTTGCCCGCAAAAGCCTTTTTCAATGATGGTAACTTTTAAATTAGCTTGTTGCTGCTTGAGTTTGATAGCAGTCCAAAGACCAGTAAAACCCCCACCTATGATACATACATCGCAATGGTGCTTTGTGGGTAATGAAAGAGGAAGCGCATAGGCTTCCTCTTGCATTGCGTTATCAAACCAAAAAGGTTGAAACTGCATTATGGGCGCTCCCCTCGGCTTAGTTTGGCATCAATCTGCATTAGAACAGTTTCAATATCAGCCAGTGAGTCGACCACGAAATGTGCACCTGCAGAGTACAAGCTTTGGTATGCTTGGCGTGTCAGTTGTTGCTTTTGTTCAGCACTACAAGCTTGCCACTCTTGCTCTGTTAAGCCAACCGCATTACCGCTTAATGCGAGGCCAATTGTCCACATTCCGGCATTCAAACCTTCTTCGATGCCGGGGGCAGAGTCATCAATTTTTATACAGTTAGCGACTTTTTTAATGCCTAAAGCATTTACATTTTCAAGAGCCATCCAAGGGCCAGGGCGAGAGCCGGCTTTAAGGTCATCACTTGCTACCCAATGATCCGGTTGATAACCATAGTCTGCAGCGGCACTGACTAACACTTCCATAACTTGGCGAGGGTATCCCGAACAACTGCCTACTTTGATGTTTTGCTGTTTTAAGCGATTGATCACTTCAAGCGCACCAGGAATAGGGATTGCTCTGTCTGCTACTTTTGCTTTTTGCAATGGCATAAAAGTTTGATAGATGTGATCAATATCTGCTTCTGACATTGCTCGGCCAAACTGAGAGTGCCAGCGTGAAGCAACTGACTCCAACTTTCCAAGTGTGGCAATGTGATCCCATTTTCCCATACCCATTGGAATACGCGCTTCTGAAAGTGAAATCTCAAACTCATAAGCTTGTTTAAATGCTTCAACAAAAATGGTGGTGGGTGCAACTGAGCCATAATCTACGACAGTTCCAGCCCAATCTAAAATGATAGCTTCTATGTTTTTCATAAGATTCTCTTTTAATTGTTACAGGTCACAACCTGTTTTGAGTGATGAGTTCGAATAGGGGACAAACGTACTGTGAAATAACACAGTGAACATGCAACTAAAGCGGCGGCTACAATGCCAACTAAGTAACAAGCGTTAATAAAGAAGTTAAGCCAACTGAGCTCAGGCATCGCAAATGTTCTGTACAGTAAAATACTGACAGAGCCAAGGTAGCCTGCAGAATCAGCAAGATAAATTAAAAAACCAGCATTAGCGACGGAGCCAACGGCTGAAATCATTCGGTCAAATAGAAAACAGTTATACGGGATGTAACTGATATAGAGACCTGAACCAAGTAATACCATCCACGCTTTTGCGGATATCAAGTTAGCTTCAAAAGCAAAGGTACTCGACAATAACAAAGCGGCACCGAATAAAATAAAGCCGTGATTGACATAAAATGCGGTTTTGTTGTTTTTTTCCAAAACCATCGCACCTAATGCGATAAGGACAATAAATGACATTCTTATCCCAGCGTAGGCGAAAATGGCAGGTTCTTCACCATGGCCAAGAGCTTGCCAAATTTCAGCTGCAAAATTGTCACGGAAATCACGGAAACCAGTAAACAGCATAAAGCTTAAAATGAGGCAGCTAATACCAAACCAATATTGTTTAAAAAATTGCCAACGTGCTTTGCCATCCATAGGTAAGCGTTTTTGTCTTGCTTGTTCGTCCTCTGCTGTTGGTTCTGGAATTAGGGTTAAGCATTTAACACTAAACAATAGCAGCGGGAAAAATAGCGCACCTGTCGCTGCAGGCATCCATAGCTCAGGTACATTTAGTGTATCAATAAGCCATTTGCCTACACTGCGAACAAGGCCTGATGCCAATATAAATGTGACACTCAAAATTGCGCCTAGAATTTCACTGGTTTTTCTTCCTTCAAGAAAGCTAAAAACAAGTCCCCAAATCATGCCTAGTGAGAGGCCATTAAAAAATAGCCAAATAACATTTAACCCAATCGGAGTGATAGCAAATAACACCAGCGATATTTCTGCAGCGGCAATAAGGCCAATAATTGTTAAACCTCGTTGCTGATGCTGCATCTCTGAAATAACTTTTATGCCAATAAATTTAGCGCATAAATAGCCAAAAACTTGCGCCAAAATCAGTGCAATTTTAAAGCTTACCTGCCAACTCGGATCGTCGAATTCAGTGTAACTATTTGCAGTGAATGGCTTACGAAATGCGTACATAGAAAAGTAAGTGAGAAATGCAGCACTGGCTGCAAATAACACAAAACCGGTTCCTTGGGCACGTTTAAGCCAATTAGGGTGTGAAAACATTAGGTATCCTTTGCGGGGCAATGGCCCCGCATACAACTCAAAGACTGATTAGAACTGATAATTAAAGCCAACCATGCCGCGTACACCGTAGTACTCTACTTGTAGAGGACGGCTTTCATCGCCTAGGTAGTATTTAAGAGGCTCGTTGGTTAAGTTATTCAGTTCGAGGTAGACTAATGCGTTTTCGTTAAGCTGATATGACGTCGTAAAATCAACGCTTGTATTGTCGCCATAATAGCTGTCAAATTGTTTGCTGCTGCCATGCTCTTCAATGTATTCACCTTTGAAGTTAACGGCTAATCGAGCTGCAAAATGTGTGTTATCGTAATACACCGTAAAGTTGTAGAGACTATCTGCTTGGCGAGGAATTGAGACTTTGTCTGCGCGACCAGGAATCGTCATTTCTGAATCCATGAATGTTGCATTAGCCATGATGCCAAAGTTATTTAGTTCAGGTGTAATAAACCCTAAATCACGATTGAACGCGACCTCGAGGCCTGCAAGCCATGCACTATCGCCATTTTCAGGGCGAATAATATTAACCCCAGTATTATTGCCGAACTCTCCTATAGAGCTACTTTGAAAAATAGGATCGGTAATATCTTTATAAAATACCCCCAGAGAAACTAACCCTAAGCGGTCAAAGAAGTATTCAGCCATTAAGTCGACATTATTTGAATAAGTCGGCTCTAAATTTGGGTTACCAGAAGTTAATTCGTTGTCTGCTTCTAAGTAAGTCGCCCCTGGCGTTAATGAGCCAAAGTCAGGACGAGCAAAAGAGCGAGTTAATGCAAGTCGATAATTGGTTTGGCTGTTAGGGTGGTAGGTTAAATGCAATGCAGGTAACACAGACAAGTAGTCATTGTTTGCTTTAACGCTTTCGACTTTATCTTCATCTGCAAGGTAAATATAACCGTCAACTTCGGTGTCTGTTTGAGTTAAACGAAGACCTGTTAGCATTTCCCAATTAGCGTTAATGGTATATGTTGCCATACCATATAAAGATGCATGTTGTTCATTAACATCAAAGTTTCTGCCAAGTGCTCCACCATTTTCGATTAAAGCAGATTCACTCTTATCAAGGACAAACTTGCCTTTATTGTTATTCCAAAAATTTGCTAAGTCATCAGTACTTGCAACTTGCGAAAACTGACTTTGATAATCGTAAGAAAGCTCGCTTAAATAGTCACTTCGGCCCGGTTGGTCCGCTAATGTAAAATCACTCAGAGTAGGGGCTGCGCCATAGTTTTCAGTATCCCATGCATAAAATTCATCGCTGAACCTAGCAACGCGTTCTTTATCGCGGTATTTTGCACCTACTTTAACAATAAGGTCGCTGTTGAGTTGCCACTCAAAGTCTAAAGCGGCAACAATTTTATCTTTTTCATTCACCTTAATTTTATATAGTTCGACCCACGATAAGCCCATTTGGCTTGGATCAAACGAAAAGCCACTTGGTAGATGAGTGCTGATTTGGTCCCATGGATCTGAGCCACCATCAATCGTGTTATAAGCGTAGTTTTTGCCTGTATCTCTGTCTTCAAGGCCTTCGTAACCGACATTTTTTTGGTCAAATCGAACTACAAAATAACTGTTATCTTCGCTGTTAGGCGTGTTGCCATACCTAAATTCGTTTTCATAGCTAGATAAAGACCAATTTAATGTTTTGTCGTAACCAAAGAAATGCTCACCAGCAAACTCAAAGCCAGTCATTTCTGTTATGAGCTCATTTCTTATATGTTGTAGCTCTGCTCTGTCTTTATCAAAACGCATACGATGCTTATAGTGCGTTTCATCGTCGATTAGTGTGCCGTACATGGCACTCGCACTAATACTGCCTTGTTCTAGCTGGTATTCAACAGAACCATTTAAACCGTAAGTTTCACGAGTTCCGGTGTAATCTCTTAGCTCTAAACGATAAATTCCTAAACCATCATTTCCTCTACGAGGCTCAAAGTTATCTGTTGCCCAGTCCCGTTGCCAAGCTGTTGCGTTAATTAAAAAACCTAATTTGTCATCTAAGATGCGATCGCCATAAAGTAAGTTGGCAGAGTAGTTATTTCCATCAGCTAGTTCATTTTGACCGAGTGCTAAATTGGCATTAAATACAAAATCATCAGGTGCTTTTTTGGTTATAAAGTTAACGTTACCACCAATAGCATCTCCCTCCATTTCTGGCGTTAATGCTTTTGATACCTCAACAAATTCAATAAGCTCACTCGGGAAAAAGTCAAACGCAGTGGCGCGGCTGGTGGTTTCTTCTTCTGCAGTTGGTAATCGGTTGCCATTGATTGTTGCAGAGCTCCACTGGGCAGGTAAGCCGCGAACAGCAACAAATCGGCCTTCGCCTTGATCGCGCTCTATAGAAACACCAGGAATGCGTTGAACTGCTTCAGCTGCGTTACGGTCTGGCAACTTACCAATGCCATCAGCCGAAATTACATTTTTAATATTTTTAGCATTTTTTTGGCTATTGGCCGCAGCCATTTCACCACGTTGAATTTGACCAACAGCAACGACTTCTTCAATGGTGTTAGCTGAATTATCCATCACAATAGGAGAGAGTAATTTAACCTCATTGTTGCTTATCTCAACATCAACAATCTGGCTGCTATAACCCATATACGAAACTTCAAGTTGGTAGTGACCTGCATCTAATTTAGCAAGCTCAAACTTACCGTCATAATCAGTCACCGTAGATTGATTTGTGCCAACGACTTTAACCAAAGCACCTGGCAAGCGATTACTATGATCTGTGATAGAGCCTTTAATTTTTGCATCAGTGGCAAAAGCGCTATGCGCTGATAAAAATGGGTAGCTGCACAAAAAAACAGCTGTGCTGAGTGTACGTCGTTTAATCATCTGTTGAGCCTCTTATTTTTAAATTAATCTGGACTAGACCAGATTTGCTGCAGACAATCATAGAGAGGCTTTTTTACAAAGATGTGACGGTTTTTTATTTTTAATATTAAAAAAGGGTCAAATGACCCTTTGAGATAAGTTATAAAGACGTGCTTATAGAAATTGGCACATCTTGATATTGTTTTATTTTATCAAGCAAGGTGACCAAGGTTTTGTGGCTGCTTTGCTCACTTGCGGTTACTTGCACATTGGTCATTTCAAATTGTGCGGCAAATAACGCAAGGTTAGCGATTATCTGCTCTGGTGTGATAAGCCGGTTTGCAAAATAAATACTGTCGTTTTCAGTGATAGTGAATTGCGCTTGTTTTTTAGGGTTTTCAAGGCTTGGTTTTGCTAAAGGGCGATTCACTTCAATAGCGCGCTCTTTAACAAACGAGGTTGTGACGATAAAGAATATAAGCAAGATAAACACAATATCAAGCATAGGGGTCATATCTACATCAGCGTTTGCAGTGGTTTTTTTATGTTGTTTCACCATAATTAGGTCCTTGTTGTTTTGACCAAGCCACAAAATTTACGATTAAGTGGACTAGCCATAGTCGTGATTAATACCACGGATTATTTTTAAAATGCTGGGCGCCACAGCAGTTTTTAGGATCCTAAATTTAAAGTTAGCAGCTTTTAAAAAAATGGTAGTTAAATAAATATTCTAAGTTTATTAAATGTTTGTAGCGTTTTTGTTGGTAAAAAATATTTATTAGCTTTGATGAAATCATTTCGAAGTGTATCTGGTCACTTTTGTTGGAACTAAGTTTAAAGGATGGATAAATGAAAAAAGTTACGTCTTTAGTTTGTGCAATGTGTCTTGTTTTACCGACAGCAAGTTTTGCTGAGCAATCAGTAAACGGGCAAGATTTTATTAATTTATTTGAAAAGCTGTCAGGAAAACAACCAGGCTACAGAAAAGGTCACGCCAAAGGGGTGTGCGCTGTCGGCACATTTACACCTAATCAAGCAGCAAAGCAGTATTCAATTAGCCCTTTATTTAACGCACCGTCAAAAGCAAATATTCGCTTTTCTATGGGCGGGGGTAACCCTAATGCTGATGAAACATCACGTTCTCCACGCGGAATGGGGGTGCAGTTTGTGCTAGAAAATGGTGATGTACACAATATTGCAGGGCTAAGTACGCCAGTATTTGCAGGCAACAGCCCAGAAGCGTTTTTCGGTTTACTAAGTACCTTATTACCGGACGAGAAAACAGGGCAAATCGATTTTGCAAAAGTAAAAGCATACAGAGAGCAAAACCCGAGTACCTTAGGGCAATTTAATTGGCTACAAAGCCATAACCCGCCAGCATCGTATGTGTCTTCGCGTTATTTTGGTGTGCATACCTTTTACATGGTTGATGAAAAGGGCGCTAAACATGCCTTTAGATGGACCATGGTGCCAGAAGAGCCAGAACAGGTGCTAACAGAAGAGCAAATGAAAACCTTCCCTAAATCTTTTCTGGCTAAGCGACTTGAAGAAGATTTAGCAAAAGGGAAGGTGCATTATCGTTTTCAAGCTGAATTAGCTGAGCCGGGTGATACATTAACTGACCCTTCAGTTCGCTGGCCTGCGGATCGCAAAACAATTGAATTAGGAAAGCTCACCATAGAATCGACAGGTGAATCAGGTTGCGACCTCACAAATTATGACCCAAACCTGTTGTCTAAAGGCTTTATGCCAAGTGATGACAAAGTACTTAAATTACGCTCAACAGCCTATGCAATTTCATTTGCGAAGCGTTTAACGGGGCAATAAATCTTAAGTATCTGTCAGGTCTGATTAAAAGGAATTAATAAACCTGACAGGTGTGTACGAGCGAGAAGCAGACTGAAAGATAAACTCGTTTTTGGACAAAAGCGTGTTAGCGACTTTACTAGTTTAGTTCATGACGAATAACTAGAAGTATGGCTAACGTAAAATTGACTGCCAACATGCCTCAACAACTATACTTACTAACTTATATGTGAGAAATTCCATATTAATACAATCGGATAGTGTGGATAATCACATGGGATTCAGAGTTAATACCATCGCAAATCATGAGCTTTGGCATTTGGGCTCAACTGAAGAGAACGCTTTTACTGTAATAATAGGAAATAATGGGTGTGGAAAAACGCAGCTATTAGTTGATACTTGTGCTTATTATCAAGAAATGTACTCTCAGTTGCTCAATAGCGACAAGCCTAACGTAGCTACAGCAGTCCGTGATGTAAATGAATATTCTGCTCAGTGGAGTCTATTAGGAGAAAGGTTCGGCCTTCCTTTACCAAAAAAATTGATTGCAGCGTCAACGAGTCAATTTGAAAAGTTCCAACAAAGATGGAAGAACAAAAAGGACATTCAACAAAACGGGTTTTATGCCTACGTAGGTTCTAAACCTTATTCACCATTTCAAGCACCTTCAACACGTATCGCGTCGAAAGCAATTCAACAATTATTGGGCAATGAAAAATTTGAAACGAGAAAACTTGTTGCGTTAACAAATTTCCTGCATAAGTTCGATTTTGGTGGTTTATTGCGTTTGCGTTTTAATGTGGCTATTTCTAGCGATGACTTTACAAATTTGCAAAATGGCCAACAATTACAGCCAAAAACAGCTCTGATACTGAAGGAAGCCCTAGAAGAATATGAACAAGAAGAAATCCTTGGGCTAATCCAATATTGTGAAGAAATCTACAAAGAACCAGAATTCCTTCTTTCTTTAGATCGCAATGTTTTTACATTAAAACACTTAAGAAAACACGAAGAGATCTTTTCTGGCGTTGACATTGATCGTCATGTGGTTTCAACGCTGCTTAGGGCTGGACTTATTGAGCTAGAAAATCTTGAGACAGTTCGTCACACAAAAAGTCCCTCAAATTATGTAGACGATCTTGATATATCAGATGTACCTCTGACGGGCTTAGCTAAGCGTAGTTCTGGCGAGCAATGCTTGTTCCTGCTCTTTTTGGGTATTATTTCTTCTATAGAAGATGATGCACTGATCTGCATCGATGAACCTGAAATCAGCCTTCATCCGCAATGGCAAGAGAAGTTTGTAGAAATTCTTAGGGACTCATTTTCAGGCTATCAAGGGTGCCATTTTCTTATCGCAACGCACTCTCCCTTAATTGTATCAGACATCTCCGCTTCAAATAGTTGCGTGTACGATATGGTTAATCGCAAGTTAATTGATGCTCGCCCTCATAAAGAGCGCTCTGCAGATTATCAGTTGGCGACGTTGTTCCATAATCCAGGCAATAACAATGAATATTTGATTACTCAAATTATTGAGGTCTTGGATTCTGTCTGTAAGACAGAAAACCCTTCCGAAGAAGCGTTAATAACTGCGAATTGGCTATTGAGCTTTGAATCTCAATTGGAAGAACACGATAAAGTCAGAGTCTTACTGGGAATTATGCGCTCAACTTTGTTGGCAGGAGGGTATCTATGACCCCTTTTGTTCTGAACGAAGATGACGAAGCGATCATCACAAGCGTGTTGGAAAAAAACTTATCCCCTAATGAAAAATGGGCGGATCCTGCGGTGACAGAACTCAAAACTAGAATGAAACGACATTACATCGAACAGCAAGAATATTGCTGTGCTTATTGTAAGGTTCACAAACCTTCCTTGCATGGTGGGGATTGGGATTTAGAACATATCATGCACAAAAACAATTTTGATAAGTGGATGTTTCACCCAGAGAACCTCTGTGTCTCCTGTAAAGAATGTAATGGATACAAAGGTACATCGTTAATTACCAAATCCCCTACTTATAACAAATTCCCCACTCGGTCATCGAATTACACTATCGTCCATGCACACTACGATAGGTACGAAGACCACATCACCGCACTGGTGCCTGGAATAACCTATAGGTATAAGGGGGACAAGCATGGTAAAGGATGGAAAACCATCGAAGTGTGTGGGTTGTTACGCTACCACGAAGAGGGAGGCCGAACACAGGTTGACCCAATCATCCAAGCTGTATTGCGTTTAGCTGCTGATGACCAGAGACAAGAAAACTTACAGCTTGCCATCGAAATGTTACAAGGCAAAATCAACGCACTAAGTTAGTCTGAGTTGCACTCTTAACTGATTGTATCCGAAAAGTTGTTTGGTATTAAAAAATCTATGAAAAACTCTTGAAGTTAAACGGGGCGCATTTACTTTCTCCAGCACGAAATGGGGCAAAAACGAGTTGTGCTTGATGGACAGTAATTGGCACTTAGCCGAACTTCGGCAAAGAACGTACTTCGAATGGTAAATTAATTCCTAGTTGTATGTCTAATGAAGTTACAACCAAGAGGCTAAATCTAGATAAAAAATAAACAGTTCATATAAACAGATAAAAGCCCAGCTTAACTGGGCTTTGCACTCTCACAATTTAATGCTTTTTCATTTTACTCATTTCAGCATGACAACTTTGAATTGTCAGCAGGGTTTTTGATAACGCGGCTTCACAATCATGGGGTTGTGGTTTTTTTAGCGCATGTTTGATTTCTGCTAGTGTTTTATCTTCAACTTCTTCAAGTTCGCTAACATAGGTGGCGTTTTTGTCGGCACCGAGTTTGGTAATTAGCGATGTATAGGCTTTACGCGCTTCTACAGCAAAATCAGAGCCATTTTCTCTGTGGCCTGTTTCATTAATAGCATAGGGCTGTAAGCGCTCGATACTGACTTTGCGGGCATCTATCATGCGTTGAAATAAGGCAATAATGCTTGGGTCGGTTACTTTTTCCTGAGCTTTTTCATAAAAATCGATACCGCTATTCATAACTTGAATGATATCTGCAATATGATGAACGTCGTGTCCTTGATGAGTATTCATAATGACCTCTTTTTGAATATTAAAAACAATGCAATAAGTTACTTGCAAAGCATATTCCAGTTCATTACTTAAATATAAAGTTATTATATTTCATGCGGTTATGGATTTTTAACCGGAGGGGGATGCTGATAAGCTAAGTTAACGCTTGGCCTATCAGCAATAATTACAATCTGGTTGGTAAAATCTTACTTAAGCTCTTCGGCTACTTCAGCAACCTTTTGGCGTAACCAAATATGGCTTGCATCACGATGTAATAGCGGGCTCCAAATCATATCTAGCTCAAATGGCGGAATAGGGAATGGCGGCTCAAGAATTTTAAGGCCTGGATCGTCTAAATAAATATTCGCCGCTTTTGAAGGCAGCGTTGCAACCAAGTTTTGCTCTTTCGCTAAGTGAATGGCTACGTGGTAATTACGAGTAAACGTGGCAATATTACGGTGTTTGCCAAAGTGAGCGAGCGCCTCATCGACCCAACCTAGTTTTTGCACATCTTTAGGGTCCATGCCCACACCTACACCAAACCCGGTTTTACTTACCCAAATATGGCGCGCTTTTAAATAGCTATCTAGGCTAAATTCTTTGATGATTGGGTTATCTGCTTTTACTAGGCAACAAAAGCTGTCTTTCCAAATCTGTTTGTAGTGAAACGATTGCGGTAAGTTTTCGAAGCGGTTGATAGCCATATCCACTTTACCGTTTTCAACTCGTGGAAGGTGACATCACTGGGGGTCAAAATATCGAGTGTGGTATCGGGGGCTTCTTCGTGTAATTTACTTAACAAGCGTGGGGCAAGGGTACTTGCTGCATAGTCACTGGCCATGATACGAAAAACACGTTTACTTTGTGATGCTTCAAACTCGCGATTTGGGGCAAGTGTTTCTTCAAGGGTCATTAAAATGCCGCGGATCACCGGCTGAAGCTCTTTTGCACGCTCCGTTGGTACCATACCTTCACTGGTACGCACTAAAATAGGGTCGTTAAATAAATTACGGAGTCTTTTTAGGCCATTACTCATGGCAGGTTGGGTAATGCTTAGCTGGTTAGCAGCTTTAGTGACATTACATTCCCTTAGTAAAGTATCTAGGTAAACAAGTAAGTTTAAATCTATTTTACTTATATTCATTGTGTGTCCTTGGTGTTTACCAATAATGGATAAATCGTTGTGCAGCAGGGTATGGATAAATATGGCTAACTACACCTTGCTTATAATTGTATTGTGCTTGTCGCCAATAGGCTGGATCTTCAAGCTCTGGGTGTGTACTCAATAAATATTGTTTATACACCGGGTTTGCTGTCACAAAGGTACATAATTGCTCTGGAAACACATCTTGTGGTGCCACAGAGTAGCTTTGCTCATTGGTTAAGTAATCATCGTACGACTTGGCTTTTGGTAAGGCACGAAAGTTCATGTCGGTTAGGTATTGAACCTCATCATAGTCATAAAAGATAACGCGATTGTGTTTACTTACCCCAAAGTTTTTTAACAGCATGTCGCCTGGGAAAATATTAACGGCGATCATTTCTTTTAATGCTTGGCCGTATTCTTCTATCGCCTCAAACGCTTGTTGCTCACTGGCATTTTCAAGATACAGATTTAACGGTGTCATGCGTCTTTCAATATACAAATGCTTAATGATTAGCCATTCGCCTTCAATAATCATCGAAGAGCCAATCGTTTTATGTAACTCTGCAAGCAATTTACTATCAAATCGAGCCAGTGGAAATACGACGTTCGAATACTCTATGGTATCGGCCATGCGGCCAACACGGTCATGGCTTTTTACTAATTGGTAGCGTTTTAATACGGTATCACGGCCAAAGGGTTTGCTTTCACCAAAGGTGTCTTTAATCACTTTAAATACATAGCCAAACGAAGGCAGGGTAAATACCATCATCACCATCCCCGGTGTACCAGGGGCAATTACGAGCTGATCGTTTGAATGATCTAAATGACTTAAAAACTCTCGGTAAAACTCGGTCTTACCCTGTTTATGAAAGCCTATTGCGTTGTATAGCTCAGCCAGTGTTTTATTTGGCATAAGTTGATTTAAAAAGCGCACTAACGCAGATGGCGCATGGGTTTCAACCATGAAGTAAGCACGCGCAAAACCAAAGATAACCCGCATTTGCGATGATTTGGTAAGTAGGGCATCAAGGTATAGCCCTTTGTCTTCATGGTGTAACACCGCAATAATAAATGGTTGTACGCCACTTTCTGACACCACGCGGCCAACGATATAGGCGGCTTTGTTACGGTAAAACGGCGCTTGCAGTATATCAAAGCGCATTTGCCACGCTTGATGGTGTGTGTCGGGGGCTTGTTTATAAAACGCCTTAACAAGTAAACGAATATCGCGTTCTAAATCAACAAAGGGCGCTTTAAAATCAAACTGATTAATAATTTTGCGTATGGTCGGTCTTAAACCATCAACAACGGGGTGATAACTGCGGTACTCTGCCTCCATAGGCAGTGCAGGCGCATCTGCAAGTGTGGCTTTGACAAAGATAAAGTCATTGTGAAAATAGCGACGGTGGAATAAACGACAAAAAACAGAGTTGTAAAAGGTTTCGGCAAGTTCTGCTTGAGGGTGAAAACGCAAAAATTGCTGATAGAGCTGTTTGGTTTCGAGCCAGCAGGTTTGATCTAAGGTAATAATTTGCTGTTCGTTGAGCGATTTGAGCTTGGCAATTGTTTCGTTAACCCGATCATCGTAATGGCTAATTCTTAGCTTACTTATCTCATTAATCTTTTGCCAATCACGCTGTGCAAACGCTGAGGGGGCTTTGGCGGTAATCGCTTGAAAGAGTTTATAGTGATTGCGAAACCCAGATAAAATTAACTCTGCAATGTGTTGTGGCTGCATATAAACTCCTTCTGCCAATCATAACGGCATAGAGCAATAACTCTATTGGTGTTAAGAATATGTTATTTATTCTTCAAACCCAATAGTAAAATGCATTTAATTATAGCGAGCGAGTTTTTTCTCAAGATTTGCGAGTTTTTTATTAACGCTTTTAACGTCGCGCCCGTATTGCTTATTAATCGCTTTAAGTTGCTTGTTGATGTCTTTACTAATTTGCTTAGCTTCTTTGTCAGATAAAATTCGATTTAAGCGCTGTTCTTGTTGATATTGGGCTCTATCGCGTTCGCGGCTTAAAATATCTAAACGATACTTATAGCTGCGTATTTCAGCTTCGAGGTTTCTGATAATTTGCTGACGCTCAAGCTCGTTGAGCTCTTTAACAAAGTTTTGTGGTGCTTGTAAGTCAGGGTCGGTTACTTGAATTTTATGTTTGGTAGCACGGCTACCACAGGGGAACTCACTAAATACCGTGCCTCTGTCTGTGACACATTTATAGTATTCTGTGCTGGCAGCGTTTAAGGTGTTAGTAAAACAAAGTAGAACTATTGATATTAGATAAATGATTATGGCTTTCATGACGTCCGTGTCTCCTAATCAAATAAGGTGTCTAATATCTAAAGCTAGCTCGAAATAATGATTTATCAATAAGAGCTAGGGCGTATATCGCTTCAGCTTTTTAATGCTTTGCACTAAGAACGGAATATCGAGCCCTTGTTCAATGGCAAAGCCTTGTGCTGCTGAAATGTTTTTAAAGTTACCATCTGAATCAATCAGGGTAATTCTGTCTTTTTTAAATGCGATGAACACATTTTGCGAGTAATTAACACCTGTGTCGTCGTGGCGCTTGTATAAGTTACTGCCTAACATGCTTTGTTTAGCAAGGGTTTTGCAGCCTAAATAATGGCCAACGCTGGTGGCGATAATATCGCTTGGCTGAATAAGGCCTTCGGTTTGCACAACTTTTTTATCTGAGCTGTATAAACGCGAGGCTGTAACAATGCCGTTGCTTTGTTTAGCAAGGCTAAAGGCAAACACGGCATTGGCAGATCCGCGCGCTTTTGTTGTTGCGTCTGCACGTACAAGACGTACAGCAGGATTTGCGTCGTCGTTATTTATAAATTCAAATTGTTCAAAGCCATTAATTTGAATTGAACGATTATCTGCAAGCCAAACAGGCAGTTGCTGCTTATCTAAAATAGGTGCTTTGTAAAATGCTGGTAGGCCATACACTATGCTAAATAAGGTGTCTTCGGCTTCAACCGGTTGTAAGAACAAATCAGTTTTACGTAGCGCAGGTTCAGTAGCAACAAATTGCTCAAGAGCTGCATTGTTTTCAAACACTAAAATATCAATCGTGGCACTCGACTCTGCTTTACATTCAGCAAGTGGAGTGGGAGCTAAGTAATCAATATTATGTGGGTCAAGCCTCACATCGTGTGCTTCTTTATAACTTTCGATATCAAGCAAATCGTTTTTAGCTAATAAGCTTTTTGCCGTTGTAGGGTATGACAAAGGCAGAACGTTATCTTGTTTTGTGATATCAAATTTTAAATTCGCATCAGCCCAAATATGAATACTGTGGCTAAGTGCAAAGCACACTAAAATAGTGCTAGTTGCATAACGCGGGAACTTATATTGCTTTAAGCGCGCTAGGTGGTGCCACGTGTAATTACTGACTAATAATTGGAACGCTAAAATTAGCAGCACAATACCGCCCGCTAAAATCGTTGTTAATGCAGGTGAGCTTGTTAAGCGATGCCATAACAAAGAAACAATTTCGGGCAGGGCAGATGTATTTAAGTGATAACCCAAGTTGAAATACACATAGGCATCAAGTGTTAACAATGACGCCCCAAGGGTGGCGATTATAGCTGCCATCCCTCGGATGTGCCGAGGGTATGGAAACACTAAGCTTAATGGAAATATCGTTAAAACAAAGGCAATAAAAGTAATAAAACTGGTGTGACTTAACCAAGTCACGAGCATGTATACATAGCCCATGAAGGTAGTCGGTGCACTGTCTGCAACCAAGTAGCTTAAGCTAATAAATAGCACTAAACCTATGTTTGCAAAGGTGAACCAATGGCCCCAACTTAAAAGCTGACTTACTTTTGAAGAAAACTGACTTTGTTGCGATAAATTCATAAATCTTATTTAACCGACTGTGCTAATGCTTTTGCAAAGTTGTCGGCAACAGCTTGTCTTTTCTCTGATGGTACATGCTCTTTTAAAATATGCGTGATAGAATTTCCTAAACACATAAGGCTTAAATCAACAGGCGCTTTGTGCTCTGTTAGTACATCAATCAGCTGATCAACGATTTGTTCTACTTGCTCATTAGAATATTTTGATATGATAGGCATCAGTTGGTTCAATAAAAAGAGTTATATTCCCGTATTTTAACACCAGAGGCGTGAAAAACAAAGATGACAATAGATGTTAAAAAATTAGTCGTTCATTATGTAGACAAAAAAGATGACGATACAGAAATTCATTTACGCAATGATGAGATGGTTGTTAATGATAAAGTAGCCGTTTTTATCGAGCAGTTACACCATGCTTATAATGGTAAACCGGGTAAAGGTTACTGTGCTTTCAACGGCGAGAAAAACAGCATCGTTGCTTCGGCTATGCAAAGCTACCGTAACGACGAACTTGGCTTTTGGCACATGACAGAGCAAGCAACGAATGTATTAAAAGAAGAGTTAAATAAGTATGCCTTTAACGAAACGGGTTATTTAGTTTTTTGCCATTATCAATATGTTGCCAGCGACTATTTATTAATCGCAATGATCAATATTAAAGAGCATTACTCTATTACTTCTGAGCTTGATTTAGCGTCATCACGTCACTTAGATATTTCGCGTATGCAATTAGCAGCACGAGTTGATTTAACAGCGTGGGATGCACAACCAGAAGATAATCGCTATGTGTCGTTTATAAAAGGCCGTGCGGGTCGTAAAGTAGCAGACTTCTTTTTAGACTTTTTAGGCTGCGAAGAGGGTATTGACCCTAAACAGCAAAGCCAAGTTATGCTGAATGCCGTAGAAGACTACTTATCTGAGCAACAATACGACAAGTCAGAGAAAGACGAGCTACGTAAGCAAGTATTTGATTATTGTAATGATTGCGTAACTACAGGCGAAGATGCCAACGTGAAAGAACTTTCTGCAACCTTATCGAAAAATGACGACAGCCCATTTGAAAGTTTTTGCCAAGAACAAAACTACGATTTAGAAGAGTCGTTCCCGGTTGATAAGAAAACAGTTACCAGCATGGTGAAGTTCTCAGGTATGGGCGGCGGTGTTAGCGTGAGCTTTGAACGTAAACACTTAGGTGAGCGCGTAATGTATAACGAAGCAACCGATACCCTTGTGATCAAAGGTATTCCACCTAATCTTAAAGATCAGCTACAGCGCTTTATGGAGCAAGAAGAAAGTTAATCTTGCTTAAGCTTAAAGCTCTAAGTTTTAAGCGATAAGCTGATAAATACTCTTTTTATAGCCCAGCAGTTGCTGGGCTTTTTAGTTTTAGGTACTTTAAAACATTATTACTACTACAAGGAAGAAACATTGCATTACTATAGTTTTGTAGCGGCAAATAGTTTAGATATTAATATGTTAAATAACTTAGAGTCACGGCTTGAGTTGCAAGAATCTGTATGCCTGAATAATTTAGAAGAGCTCAAATTATTGCTTGCAATGCTCGGTTTAGGTATAAGGCAAACAATTAATCTTGATTTAGTCGATGTAGCTCATTGTTGGCTAGTAGAAGGGTTCTCAAAAGAAATTGCTTATTCTGACTTCGATGGTTTTTACCAGCATTGGCTTGGTGTATCTAACAGAGAATCAACAATGGATGAATATGGTCAGTTAATTTATTTATTCTCTTTTATGAGTCGCTTTAAAAAAGCAAAGTTCAAACTTATATGCCAAGAGATTACGGATTAAAAGCCATCTTAATACCATGTTAGGTTGGCACGCTAAGAAGCTTGTAACACATGGTACACTGGTGTTGGATGATGCTCATTCGTTCTTAGAGAAGTCTTTTGATTGGTTAAATAACAACAAAAATTAGCTCGCATAATAATGACAAAGAAACTTCTATTATTCATATCACTGCTTGTTCTTGGTTGTTCACCGCTTTGGGAAGAGCCTCCATATCAAGTCTATTTTACTGATAACTCAAAAAAGTTAGGCTACTCGCTTGGTGAAGGTGCATTCATTGGACGTATAGATGAACCTAAATTGATTGCGTCAAACGATAAATACATTTCGGTTTTGGCTTGCCCTGAAAATATCTGTTCTTACTTTTATATTGATAAAGTGAACGATCATAAATATGCAGAACATAATGAGTTTGTTTTTGGGCCTTACACTAGAGATGAATTTACAGCTTTAGAATTTCAAATCGATTTACCTAAGCTAAAGTAAAAATTTACTTCTAATATTTTCTTTGCTTTTATAGAGAAATTAGCAACGATGTTTTCTTAGCTTCAAAATAGAAAAAGGATATTCAGTATGATTGTTTTAGCCATATTTTTAATTGTGATTGGTATTGTTAATATTTTTAATGATCATCATTTAGCTTTTGCATGGCCAGCCTTGGTCGTGGGTATTTTGTTATTAGGGATAGGCATTTCTAGAAAATCGCCATCAAGTGGAAGCTCCTCTACTGGGAGTAGCTTTAGTTTATCAGACAGTTCATGTTCTGACGGCGGCGGTGATTGCGGTGGCGGAGATTAGATAAAGTAGTTCCATTTGCCATCATTGATTTAGTAAAACATCTACTGATGGTTTTAAGCATGGTTAATATAAAAATTCGAATAGTGGAAGGCGTAAAAATGCTTTTCTTTTCCTTCAGTATCGCTTAGTTTTAAAACATTAAAGGTACAAATTCCCCCGATGGCTAAGGAGAGTCATAAATGAAACTTGCCCAACTGAATATCGCTCTTGCTAAATATCCATTAGATGCCCCAGAAATAAAAGATTTTGTTGATAATCTTGATTTAATAAATGGCGTTGCTGAAAACAGTGTAGGTTTTGTATGGCGATTAAAAGACGAATCAGGCGATGCCACCAATATTAAATTGTTTGATGATCCGAATATAATAATCAATATGTCGGTGTGGGAAAGCGTTGAAGATCTTAAAAATTTTATGTTTCGCACACATCACAGAGATTTCATGCGCAGGAAAGGTGAATGGTTTCAGCGCTTATCAGAAGATAGCTATGTTTTATGGTGGGTTGAAGATAACCATATTCCAACACCTCAAGAGGCATTAGAAAGGTTGCAATATCTGCGAGATAACGGCGACACACCCTATGCTTTTACATTTAAAAGTAATTTTACGGTTGAAGAATTTAAAAAATATAAATAACAATAGACTGCAATAAAAATAAGGAAAAATTATGCATGTTGTATTAGGTGTTTTAGGTATTGTTGTGACCATTTTGGTGTTACTGAATCGACTTCAAGAAGGGGGGGTAGATATTGGTTGGTTGAATCCTTTTAGCTGGCACCGACGTCGCAAGTTCAGAAAACACCATGATTTAAATCCTGCATTTAAGTTAGATTCACCCATGGATGTAGCTGCGTTATATATGGTCGCAGTGGCTAAAATAGACGGTGAAATGAGTAAAGAACAAAAAGAAAAAATCCTATCGCTTTTTAATAGCGAATTTCATTTAACTATGAAAGAAGCAACTGATTTATTACGCTCAAGTGCGCATTTATTAGGGCATACTAGCGACGTTTACGATAAACCTCACAAAGTAATTGAGCGATGCTTAGATAAAGTAACAAAAGAGCAAGCAGCTTCAATTTGTTATCTCGTCGATGAGGTAGCGAATGTTGAAGGTGAACCGACGGCTCAGCAAAGAAAACTTGTCACAGAGATAAAAAATGCATGTCCTCGGGAGGCCGTAGGCAAGTGGTAATTCATCCATAAAACCAACCAGCAGAAAATTAAAATGACAATTATAACCCCTTAACTGATTTTGAAACGTTCTAGTGAATATCGTGAAGATGTAACAACATATCTAATTTTTAAAGATGTTTATAAGAGAGTTTTTATGAAAAAAAAGTTATCAGTGGCTTTATTGGTTTTATCATCTTTTGCTAACTCAACAACGTGGGGAGAGGTAGAAGTAGATGACCCAATCGTTAAAGGTGCAAAATGTGCGGTTGCTGAGCCTGCAAGCTATGGTGGTTATATTTACAGCTGGCCATCAAAATACGATCAGGTGTTTTGGCCGCATACGGATAGAAATGGCATTTGGTTTTGCGAGACATCGGGTTTTATAGCTTTAATTGGTGATTTTGACGAACTTAAACCCGCAGAAATTGAGAGAATAACGGAATTTCTTGCGTCTCAACACATTTCGAAGCCAACTCTCGAGCAAAAGTTAGCTTTGCTCGAGCAAACATACGCACTTCGCGAAAAAGATGAATTTTTTAAAAATAAGTTGCTAAGAATCCTTGCTCGTTGGCAGCAGTCTTTAGGTAACCTTAATAAGGCAAATAGCTATCGAGCTAGAGCATTTCAAGAGATTCAACATGCCCTAAATGGAGATTTAGATGGATATAAACGACTTGAATACCTTTATTTGGCGACGAACTACTCAAAGCAGTTTGCAGAGCAAAATAAAACTGTAAGTTACTGGGCCGATTTGGAAACAGCATTGAAATCGGTGACTGATCCTGAGTTAAAAGGTTATGCTGAGTACTTGTCGGAATTGATAAAGGACAGCGTTTATATCAACGAAGGCGGGAAGCTCGACCCTGACTTACCGAAACAGTAATGAATACCGAATAACAAGGTTGATTATATGAAGTACAAGATTCTAGTGTTGTTAATGCTTGCGTCAAGCTGTCAGGCTAAATCGGTTCAGAAGCTGTCTAATACTGAACTTAGCTTTATATTTTCTTCTATGGAAGTGCTTTATAAGAATAAATCTTTCCCGCAAATTAGGGTCATTCAAAGCTGGGAGTCGCAGACTGAATGTGATGGTGAATATCAAACTTGCCCAAATGCTAGGTTATTCATATCAGTAAATACAGGCGATCTTTACGAAGTTCCAGCCTTATTTGAATTACCAAAATCCAAAGGCTGGCAATACGTTAGTTTTGTAGAACATGATGATTCATTCTTACTTATGATTAAAACAACGCTAGATCATGCAAATGTATCCGCTGAGTCGAGAAGTAAGTGGCGCAGTAAAGCCTATGCAATAAAGATTTCTAAATATGAATACGATGAACTAGAGGTCATAGAAAAGTAACTTCATTTAATAATTTTGCCTTGCAGCAACATGGATATTCAGGGCAGAAGTAATGTAAAAAATGAGTACTAGGAATAAAGCAACAGCTAAATAAGGGACACGACCATGATAAAACGTAACAAAGCTAATACTGGGCTAATTTTTTGTATCGGTGCTGCTATTGGATTTTCGATTTTCATTGCATATCAGCAACTGATTATCGGTCTTTTATTTGCTGTAATAAGCGTTAGTGTTGCAATCTTAATTGTTTCAAATAAATGGCTTAACTAATGCTTTTCTGGGTGATGAAAAATGAATTTATCTTTCACTACGAAAAGATTAAATGTGATTGAAATAGACGCAAGCTCGTCAATGGTTGAGCATCATCAATTAACGATTGCCTTGCCAACGATATTAACCCCTGCTGTAGTTGCAAACTTACCTGGTTATTTTCAGGGGATAGATTCTATTGCTGCTGCGAAAAGTGGCTGGCTAACATGCTTAACGAGTGCCGTTTACTAATGCTGCAATCTCAACAACAAGAAGTTGTTGGCCTTTTATTTATCTATACCGAAAAGCATGATGCACATATCGGTTATTTGTTAGCTGAGGAATATTGGGGGCAGGGTCTTGCATTTGAGTTATTGCAGGGTTTTATCAATCTGGTTGGCGCTTCGTCACAGTGGCATAAGCTCATCGCAGGTGTTGATGAGTCAAATACACCATCAATTAAGCTTTTAAAAAAGTTAGCTTTTGAAGAGCAAGCATCTAAAGAAAATGGCATGTTGTTTTATAAATTTAACTTAAACCAAGGCATACAATAATGACAATAACCGCATTTTTAGTTAACTCGTTTAGTGCAAATAATACAGGGGGCAACCCAGCAGGTGTCGTTTTGAATGCAGATAAACTCACAAACGCAGAAAAACTGACGATTGCAAAAGAAATTGGCTTTTCAGAAACCGCATTTGTTGCGCAAGATCATGAAGTTGATTTTGCTGTGTCATTTTTTACGACAACTGAAGAAGTTGATTTTTGTGGCCACGCAACCCTAGCGGTGTTTGCTACGCTCTTTGAACAGGGCTTCTTAAACCCTGGTTATTACACTCAGCGAACAAAAGCGGGCTTGTTAGGCGTAACAATTGCCGCAGATGGGCAAGTTACCATGGAGCAAGCCTTGCCAAAGTACCTTGGCAACTTTGCTTATGACGACCTTGCAGGCTTACTAGGGCTTGATGAAACAACACTGGCAAAAACAGGCTTGCCAATCGATGTAATAACTACAGGATTGCCGGATATTATTGTTGCTGTGCCGAATGGCTACTTAGATAAAATCACTATCGATGAAGTGGCGCTTAGCGAGTTCTGCCTACAGCATAACGTGATAGGTGTGCATGCCTTCGAATTATGTGAAGAGCAAAGTGAGCTTACTGCGAGTTGTCGTAACTTTGCGCCTTTGGTTGGAATACCTGAAGAATCAGCAACCGGTAGTGCCAGTGGTGCGCTTGCATGCTATTTATCAAAACACGTATTTGTACAGCAAGAAAAACATTTCAAGTTTGAACAAGGCCGAGCAATGGGATGCAGTTCACATATTTCTGCCAGTGTTTATTCGGATGAGCAGGGTGTTTATAAGGTTCTTGTGGGCGGCTATGCCAATCACCTAGGTACTCAACAGGTTGTTATTTAAAAGCATTACACACAAAAAAGCCGCGTTATAAACGCGGCTTTTTTATTAAGCGACTAAATTAATCAGCCGCTAAGGTTTTTGCCATATCAGCACGGGCTCTGCCAGCAGGTTTAATTGAACCTGCACGAAGGCCGCTATCTGGAATAGCTGTACGCTTGTCATGCGCCATAGCCGCTGGTGTTGGCTCTGGCTCACTGTCTGCAACCGGTGCTGGTTTTGCCATCGCAGCGCTTGCTGAACCTTTTACTAAAACTGTTTTTTCATTTTTAGCAGGTTCTACAGCGGCAACAGGCTTTTCAGCTTGCACTGGCTCTTCAGCTTGCACTGGCTCTTCAGCTTGCACTGGCTCTTCAGCTTGCACTGGCTCTTCAGCTTG
>NZ_PQCG01000007.1:359985-610774 GCF_002964825.1 Pseudoalteromonas sp. T1lg122 | reverse complement strand
ACTGGCTCTTCAGCTTGTACTGGCTCTTTAGCTTGTACTGGCTCTTCAGCTTGTACTGGCTCTTCAGCTTGTACTGGCTCTTCAGCTTGCACTGGCTCTTCAGCTTGTACTGGCTCTTCAGCTTGTACTGGCTCTTCAGCTTGTACTGGCTCTTCAGCTTGTACTGGCTCTTCAGCTTGTACTGGCTCTTCAGCTTGAACAGGCTCTTCAGCTTGTACAGATACTTCTGCTTGAGCTTGTTTTGCCTTTAACTCAGCTTCATATTCAGCGGCTGCTTGATCAGCAACTGGGATGAATGCTGGTGCATCAGACTTGGCATCACTCGATTTTTCATCTTGCTCTGGACGACGACGGCGTTGACCAGCAGCACGTAAATGACGAGGTGAACGACGAGAGCGAGTGCGAGGCTGTGCTTGTTCTTCATCAGCAGACACTTCTACAGATTCAGCTTGCTCAATAACTTCGGCATCAGCATGCACGTTTACAGGTTCAGCTTTTACTTGTACTTCAGCCGCTGCTTGCTCAGTTTGTTCAGTCTCAAGTTCTACAGTTTCTTTTGCAGGCTTTGCTGGTTTTTCAGCTTTAGGTGCTTGCTCAGCTGTTTCTGCTGTTTGTACTGCATTTGTTTCATCAGCATTTTCGTCTTGTACACGTACTTTCTTGCGTAAGTTACGACGTTGACGACGAACCTTAGGTTTAGTTTCCTTTGGTTGCTCTGATTGAGTTTCTTGAACAGTTTCTTTTGTCGTTTGTTCTACATCATCAGTGCGCTTTTCATTACGCTTTCTGTTGTTAGAATTACGACGACGCTTGTTACGGTTCTCGTTTGTGTCTTTTTGCTCAGGTGCAGAAGTGTTAGTGTTTTCTTCTTTTGCCTGTGCATCTTCAGGGCGTTTGTTACGAGAATTACGACGGCGCTGGTTGTTGCTACGACGACGGTTGTCATTGTTGCGACGGTTATTGCTACGTTTTTGCGCTGCTTTTTTCTCTTCTTGTTCTTTCTCTGACTCGTCTTCAGCAGCGCCGAATAACGATTTAAAGAACTTACCAATTGCAGCGAATAAACCACCTTCTGATTTCTTAGCAGCAGGAGCCGCTTGCTCAGCTTTTGGTGCAGCTTGAGGGGCAGGTGTGGTCGGCATTACGACACCCTTAAGAACTGGTTCTTCGCGAACTGGTGCAGAAGGTGCTTTAGCCATTTCAAATGCTTCTGGCTCAGGCGCAATAACTTGCTCGTAGCTTACTGTTTCGATTGTTTCGTCTTTACGTAAGCGCAGAACTTCGTAATGCGGAGTTTCCATATGCTGATTAGGAATGATTACTACATCAACATTATGGCGTTTTTCGATACGTTGAACGCTACGACGCTTTTCGTTTAATAGGTAAGCTGCAACAGCAACAGGTACTTGTGCATTAACTTGTGACGTATTGTCTTTAATTGCTTCTTCTTCGATTAAACGCAGGATAGACAGTGCAATTGATTCGTTAGAACGAATTGTACCTTGACCATTACAACGAGGACATGGGCCTTGGCTTGCTTCACCTAATGATGGGCGTAAGCGTTGGCGTGACATCTCAAGTAGACCAAAGCGCGAAATCTTACCGATTTGAACACGTGCACGGTCTGGGCGCGCAGCGTCTTTTAAACGGTTCTCAACTTCACGTTGATGACGTGGTGGTGTCATATCGATGAAATCGATAACAATAAGACCACCTAAGTCACGTAAACGTAATTGACGGGCAATTTCGTCTGCTGCTTCTAAGTTCGTATTAAGTGCTGTTTCTTCGATATCACCGCCTTTAGTGGCTTTAGATGAGTTGATATCGATAGACGTTAACGCTTCAGTTGGGTCAATAACAATTGAACCACCCGATGGCAAGCGAACTTCACGTTGGAAAGCAGACTCAATTTGGCTTTCAATTTGGTAGTGGGTGAATAGTGGTACATCGCCCTGATACAGCTTAACGCGGTTCATGAAGTCTGGACGGAAACGCTCAATGTGCGCTTTCGCTTCTTCAAATACACGTGCTTTATCAATTAAAATTTCACCAATATCGCGACGTAAATAGTCACGAATAGCACGGAAAATAACGTTACTTTCTTGGTGAATTAAGAACGGAGCAGGGCCGCTGTCAGCTGCTTGCTGAATAGCTTGCCAATGCACTAATAGTGCTTTTAAGTCGTACTCTAGCTCTTCAAATGATTTACCAACACCCGCTGTACGAACAATTAAGCCCATGCCTTTAGGTAGTTCTAAACGGCTTAGTGCTTCTTTAAGTTCAGTACGCTCATCACCTTCGATACGGCGAGAAATACCACCGGCACGAGGATTGTTAGGCATAAGTACTAAATAGCTACCTGCAACGCTGATAAAAGTCGTTAACGCAGCGCCTTTTTGGCCACGCTCTTCTTTATCAACTTGCACGATGACTTCTTGGCCTTCTTTGATCACGTCACGAATATTTGGACGACCTTGGAATGTATAGCCTTGTGGGAAGTAGGTGCGAGCTATTTCTTTAAGAGGAAGGAAACCGTGTCTTTCAGCGCCGTAATCAACAAAGGCTGCTTCTAATGACGGTTCGATACGGGTAATTTTACCCTTGTAAATATTTGCTTTTTTTTGTTCGTGACCTGGGCTCTCTATGTCTAAATCATACAGGCGCTGGCCATCAACCAGTGCAACGCGCATTTCTTCTTGCTGCGTCGCATTGATTAGCATACGTTTCATATTGTTACTCTACTAATTCTGTCGCTGACATGACGATATAAACTCGTCTGTTCAGTGGTTTCTGACGGTTATTTTTGTGCAGTCTCACGACTGGTTAAAGTCAAAACCTGAAGTTGTTTCTTACATTGAGCATCACTAAGTGTGGCTGACAATAACATGTTGTCACGTTATTAAATTCATTTGGTGTCAAAACTGCCGCGATGTCTGCGGTTTTAATTTACGAGTTCTGTCCCGAAGTCGACCATGTTCAAATTTTTATTCAATGTCTTGCTACAACAGCTGCTTCTGAATGACGTTGCTACGTCGTCACTATCAGTCAATTTATCTTGTTCAATTGCTTTTTATGTTCATTAATCAACATTCGTGCTCAAATTATTCAGGCAATATATTACGCGCATCGCCGATAATTGAACGCTCGTGTTGGCTGGGTAGTTATAAAAGCTTTGGAAAACTTAGCGCGGATCTGTATGATCGGCAACCCAGAATATGCTTCACGAATGTATTAATGTGATAAAAGCACCGTTGTTACTTGCAAACTTTATGTTCGCGATGGTGATTATCCCACTATTACAACCGCGTTAGCAACTAAATTATTTACTTAAATCAGTGATTAGGCAATGTCAGAAAAAACCGGCTTACAAGTTTCATTTGTTACCATTGGTGAAGACCATCTAGGTCAACGTATTGATAACTTTCTTATTACTCACCTAAAAGGTGTGCCTAAAAGTGCAGTTTATAAAATCCTTCGTAAAGGCGAAGTGCGAGTAAATAAAAAACGCATAAAACCTGTATACAAACTACAACTAAACGATGTGATTCGTATTCCACCAATTAAAGTGGCAGAAAAAGAAGAGTTTGTTCCTAAGCAATTAGATAAAGTGAAACAACTTGAAGAGGCCATTTTATTCGAAGATAAGTATTTGATGGTGATAAATAAGCCCTCAGGTATGGCTGTTCATGGTGGCAGTGGTTTAAGTTATGGCTTAATTGAGGCGCTTCGCGTTCTTCGTCCTGAAGAGCGTAGCTTAGAGCTTGTGCACCGTTTAGACCGCGATACATCGGGTTGTCTGCTCATTTCTAAACGTCGTTCAGTGCTGACTGATTTACATAAGCAGTTACGTGAAAAAACCATGGAGAAAAACTATTGGGCATTAGTCGATGGCCAATGGGATGCTAAAACGAAAAATGTCACCGAAGGACTTCGTAAAAACACCTTAAAATCAGGTGAGCGTGTTGTGAGGGTTGATAACACCGAAGGTAAACCTTCGCACACACGTTTTCGGGTGCTTGAGCGATATGCAGAATGTTCATTAGTGCAAGCATCTCCGGTAACAGGGCGTACACACCAAATTCGCGTACATACACAATGTAAAGGCCATCCAATTGCGTGTGATGATAAATACGGTGTTGCGGAGTTTGATCAATACGTAAACAAGCTGACAGGTTTAAATCGTTTGTTTTTACATGCTCACGATCTACGTTTTATGCACCCTAAAAACGAAACGACTATGCATGTTGAAGCGCCATTAGATAATGCACTTCAAAACTGTATCAAAAAGCTACGTGCTGATAATGAACAAGTTTAAGCTAGTTATTTTTGATTGGGATGGCACAGTGATGGACTCTGTGCCAAAAATTGTTACCTGCCTGCGAAATACTGCGCGAGACTTAGGTATTCCTGTTCCAACAGAGCAACAAGCGAAAGATGTGATAGGTTTGTCGTTAGCAAAAGCGACTGAAGTACTTTTTCCGGCGCATTTACATTTAAATGATGAACTCGTTGCAGGTTACAAAGCACAGTACCGTGAGTTAGATGTAACGCCCACGCCATTATTCGCAGATGTAGAAACTGTGTTAGAGAAACTACACGCAGCAGGAATGCAACTGGCGATAGCCACGGGAAAAGGGCGTGAAGGCATCGATAGGTTGCTGAACGAATCTGGCCTTGGTAAGTACTTTGTGAATGTAAAATGCTCTGACGATGCTAAATCAAAGCCATCTCCAGATATGCTCGAGCAAATTTTACGTGAGCAGGGCATCGCTCAATGCGATGCTGTGATGATTGGTGACAGCCAACTCGATATGGCTATGGCTAATGCTGCAGGAATTGCCTGTATTGGTGTGAGTTTTGGAGCCCATAGTACGGCGCAGCTGCAACAGCATACGCCGTTATGTGTTGTTGATTCGTACCAACATCTATTACAAGTTTTAACTACGCCCCTTGCAGCGTCAACACATCAACACCAAACTCAGCCAGTACTTTAGTTAATGTGATTAGTGGCAGGCCAATTAGTGTATTTGGGTCATCGCCACTAAGCTTTTCGAATAAACATATCCCGAGTCCTTCACTTTTAAAGCTGCCTGCACAATTGTAGGGCTGCTCAGCATCGCAATAAGCATTGATCTGCTCAAGGGTGAGTGCTTTAAATGTCACATCAAATGGCACCACGGTGGTAATCGCTTTATCGCTTTGAATATCAAAGACGCTTAAACCCGTTAAAAAGGTGACCGTGTGGCCACTAAACGAAGATAACTGAGCCACGGCGTTCTCTTTAGTGTGTGGTTTTCCTAATATTGTGTTGTTGAAAACCGCAACCTGATCTGAACCTATTACTAAACCTTCATGAAAGTGCTTAGTAGCTACACGCGCTTTTTGTTCGCTTAATCGCGTTACTAATTGCTCAGGTGTTTCATCAACAAAGGGAGATTCATCAATATCTGGAGAGAAACTTTGAAACGGTAGGTTGAACTTAGTTAATAATTGCTGTCTAAATGGCGAGCTTGACGCTAATATAAGTGTTGGTTTCATAAAAAATTCTGGATGAAAATTGTATTTTGCCAAGGATAAGCCACAATGAATCCGAAAACAAAGCAGAAGATCGTTAAAAACCTACTAAAAATGGTTTTTTACTTTGACTAACTTACTAACTATCTATATGATGCAGCCCCTATGCAAAAGGTGAAAATTCCCATCACTCTTCATCCCAGCAAAGCAGCACAACATCGTTTATCTTATGACGGTATTGTTCCGCTTGAAAAACTTTCTCGTTTAGAGCAAGTTGTGCAGGAGGAAGTAGGTGAAATAGCGGTAAAGATTCATTGCAAAATTGATGAGCAAGGTTTGGTAGTGATAAGTGGTAACTTATCAACACATGTAACTGTTACTTGTCAACGCTGTAATGGTGATTTAGGGTTGGATTTGGATCAAGACTTTGTGTATTCGCCAGTCGGTTTGGATGCAGAGTCAGATCATCTTCCTGCAGGTTACGATGAAGTAGAACTGGACGAAAACGGTGAAATCAACGTATTTGAGTTAATCGAAGACGAATTGATTTTAGCTATTCCAATAGTGCCTACACACAACGAAGCCTCGTGCAGTTATTCATCAGAGCCTAGCAGCTTTGGTAAATTAGCAGCAAAAGATGACAAACCAAATCCATTTGATATTTTGAAACAACTTAAGAAAGATTCTTAGGAGAAGACTAATGGCTGTACAAAAAAGCAAAAAGTCTCGTGCAAGACGCGGCATGCGCCGTTCACACGATGCGATCAGTGGTCCAACTTTAACTGTAGATCAAGTTTCTGGTGAGACTCACCGTCGTCACCACGTAACTGCTGACGGTTACTACAAAGGCGTTAAAGTAATTTCTAACTAAGAGATTGCTATATGCTGACCAATCTAACCATAGCGTTAGATATGATGGGGGGCGATTACGGCCCCCGTTCATCTATCCCCGCTGCCGTGAAAGCGGTCAATGCTAATACCAACTTAAGACTCATCTTATGTGGTAATCAGCAAGTTATCCTGAAAGAACTCGAAGCACTCGATTCTGTTTCTCATCCTCGTTTAATAATTCGCCATTGTAGCGAAGTTGTCACTAACGCGTGTGAGCCTGCTTCTGCTGTTCGTTCTAAAAAAGATTCATCAATGCGAGTTGCCCTCGATTTAGTTAAATCGGGTGAAGCGCAAGCGTGTGTAAGCTCAGGTAATACCGGCGCGTTATTTTTTATGGCGCATTATGTATTAAAGATGCTTCCAGGCGTAAAACGTCCTGCACTTATTTCTGCTGTTCCAACCGAACGTAAAAACCCTGTCTATTTATTAGATTTAGGCGCCAATGTGCACTGTGATGCACAAACTCTTTATCAATTTGGCATTATGGGGTCTGTGGTAGCAGGGCAGGCACTTGGGTGCGATAATCCAAAAGTAAGTTTATTAAATATTGGCTCTGAAGACATCAAAGGGCATGAAGGAATCAAACAAGCTGCACAGTTAATGCAGCAGTGTAAATATCTCAACTACACAGGTTATAGTGAAGGTAGTGATATTTTCAGTGGTAAAGCCGATGTTATAGTGTGCGAAGGATTTGTAGGTAATGTGGCATTGAAAACCTGTGAAGGTATTGCCAAACTCATCATGCATAAACTCACCAAAGCCTTACACAAACATTTCTTATACAAAAGTTTAGCGTTTTTATTACGCCCAGTGATAAAAAAACTCTACAAGCGGGTGAACCCCGACCAGTATAACGGCGCAAGTCTGGTAGGATTGCGCGGTATTGTTGTTAAAAGCCATGGTAATGCCTCTGCGAAGGCGTTTCATGCTGCTATTGATGAAGCCGCGCGGGAAGTCGAACGCCAACTCCCTGAAAAAATCGCTGCGATTTTTGAGCAAACACATCCAACAACAAAGTAGTGCAGCATATCTAAAACTTGTTATGCTGCCTGCTACAGAAAATTTTTTTGTTTAATTATAAGAGCAAAGTATGGCACATAAAATTGCACTCGTATTTCCAGGTCAAGGCTCACAAGCTGTGGGCATGTTATCTGAACTATTAGCTGATTCACAGATTGCTAAAGCAACATTCGCTGAAGCATCTGAAGCTCTTGGCTATGATCTCGCTGCGCTTGTACTAAATGGTCCAGAAGAAGAATTAAATCAAACCCATCGTACACAACCAGCACTTCTTACTGCTAGTGTTGCTATTTACCGTCAATGGTTAGACGCAAACCCTGATGCCGATGTTGTTATGGCTGGTCACAGTTTAGGCGAGTATTCAGCATTAGTTTGTGCTGGCGTTGTAAGCTTAAGCGAAGCAGTTAAACTTGTTGAAAATCGTGGTTTATATATGCAAGAAGCAGTACCTGCGGGTGTTGGTTCTATGGCTGCAATCATCGGCTTAGGTGACGACGAAATTAAAGCAGCCTGTGACGCATCAGCAAATGGTGAAGTTGTTTCACCAGTAAACTACAACTCACCAGGCCAAGTTGTTATTGCTGGCCACAAAGCGGCAGTTGAGCGTGCATCAGAAGCATGTAAAGAAGCTGGTGCTAAACGTGCATTACCACTTGCGGTTAGCGTTCCTTCTCACTGTAAACTAATGAAACCAGCTGCTGAAAAATTAGCTGCTGATTTAGCAACTTTAACATTTAATACACCTAAGTGTGATGTAATCAACAACGTTGATGTAAAAGCTGAGCAATCAAGCGAAGCAATTAAAGATGCATTAGTACGCCAACTTTACAGCCCAGTACGCTGGACTGAAACAGTACAAGCATTGGTTGCACAAGGTATTACACAAAGCTACGAGTTTGGCCCAGGTAAAGTTTTAACGGGTCTTGCTAAACGAATTGATAAAGCAATGGTATGCGCTGCGGTTAGTACGCAAGCTACGATTGATGAAGCGAAATAAGTAGGAATAGAATGACAAATTTATTTTCTCTTGAGGGCAAGGTTGTCCTAATCACTGGTGCAAGCCGTGGTATTGGTAAAGCGATTGCAAACACGCTAGTTGCACAAGGTGCAAAAGTAGCGGGTACTGCAACAAGTGAATCTGGTGCTGCTAAAATCAGTGAGTATTTAGGTGATAACGGTAAAGGTTATGCTCTTAACGTAACCGATCCTGAGTCGATTGAGGCGACACTTGCTGCGATCAAGGCTGATTTAGGCGATATCGACGTATTAGTTAACAATGCGGGTATCACTCGCGATAACCTATTAATGCGTATGAAAGACGGTGAGTGGGATGACATCATCGACACTAACTTAAGTTCAATTTTCCGTTTATCTAAGGCTGTATTACGCCCTATGATGAAAAAGAAAAATGGCCGTATCATTAATATTGGTTCTGTAGTGGGCACTATGGGTAATGCGGGTCAAGCTAACTATGCTGCTGCGAAAGCGGGTGTAATTGGTTTTACTAAGTCATTAGCTCGCGAAGTTGCTTCACGTGGCATCACAGTGAACGTTGTTGCACCGGGTTTTATTCAAACCGATATGACCGATGAGCTGACTGATGAGCAAAAAGCGGCTACGCTTGCAAATGTACCAGCAGGACGTTTAGGTCAACCTGAAGAAATCGCTGCTGCAGTATGTTATTTAGCATCTGACGCTGCTGCGTATGTATCAGGCGAAACATTGCACGTAAATGGCGCGATGTACATGGTTTAATGAAAGTTGGCAAAAATTTGCTAACGAAAGATTATCGAAAATTGTTGAAATTTTTGTGATCTTGCTTTAAACATACTTGAATTCGCTATGAAAATAAGCGATAAATGAACAAATACTATTCGAGAGGTTTGACCAGATAAGTAATTATCAGCAAATCCTTGAATCACAGAATTATGCGGCGTAAACTACGCCGCAATCTGAAAATAACGCATTGGCGTTTTTAATAAAGGAAAGAAGAATGAGCGACATCCAAGAACGCGTAAAGAAAATTATCATTGAGCAACTAGGTGTTAAAGAAGAAGAAGTAAAACATGAAGCTTCTTTCGTTGACGACTTAGGTGCTGATTCACTTGACACTGTAGAACTAGTAATGGCTCTTGAAGAAGAGTTCGACACTGAGATCCCAGACGAAGAAGCTGAAAAGATCACTACAGTTCAAGCTGCAATCGATTACGTTACAGCTCACGCTGAGTAATTTTACGCATTTTGATTTTAAGGGCAGCATCAAGCTGCCCTTAGTCTATCTATAGAATGATACTAATAAATTTGGTATACACCCCACCTAAAATAATTTCCTTATTGGAGGCAACCCGTGGCTAAACGTCGAGTCGTCGTAACTGGCTTAGGAATGTTGACACCGCTAGGTAATGATGTTGAATCTACTTGGCAAGGTTTGTTAAACGGTAAAAGTGGTATTCAAACTATCACGCATTTCGATACCTCAAGTTTCGGCACCAAATTCGCAGGTTTGCTGAATGACTTTGATGCATCAGCTTACATGTCACCGAAAGATGCAAAGAAAATGGATTTGTTTATCCAATATGGCATTGCAGCGGGTGTACAAGCACTACAAGATTCTGGTCTAGAGATCACTGAAGAAAACGCCACTCGTGTTGGTGTAGCAGTGGGTTCTGGCATCGGTGGTTTAACTTTAATTGAAGAAAACCACATCAAACTATTAAACAGCGGCCCGCGTAAGCTTTCTCCGTTCTACGTGCCTTCGACCATTATCAATATGATTTCTGGTCATTTATCGATTATGCACGGTTTACGTGGCCCTAATATTTCAATCGTTACAGCCTGTACTACAGGTCTACATAACATTGGTCATGCTGCACGTATGATTGCATACGGCGATGCAGATGCAATGGTAGCCGGTGGTGCTGAAAAAGCATCGACACCAATAGGTATGGGTGGTTTTAATGCAGCACGTGCATTGTCAACTCGTAACGACGATCCACAAGCAGCATCTCGTCCTTGGGATAAAGACCGTGACGGTTTTGTTCTTGCTGATGGTGCAGGTGTTATCGTACTTGAAGAGTATGAGCATGCTAAAGCACGTGGTGCGAAAATCTACGCTGAACTTGTTGGTTTTGGTATGAGTGGTGATGCATATCACATGACGTCTCCACCTGAAGACGGTGCTGGCGCAGCACTGGCGATGGAAAATGCCTTAAACGATGCACAAGTTAATGCAGACCAAGTTGGCTACATTAATGCTCACGGTACATCGACTAATGCAGGCGATAAAGCCGAAACATCCGCTGTTAAAACTATTTTTGGTGATGCAGCGAAAGATGTGATGGTAAGTTCATCTAAATCAATGATGGGTCACTTGTTAGGGGCAGCAGGCTCGGTAGAGTCAATAATTACTATCTTGTCACTTGTTGACCAGAAAGTAAGCCCTACAATCAACCTTGATAACCCAGATGAAGGCTGTGATTTAGACTATGTACCGCACACTGCACGTGACGCTAAATTGGATTACGCACTATGTAATTCATTTGGTTTTGGTGGTACTAATGGCTCGTTGCTATTTAAAAAGGTATAATTCTTTTTAACAACGGACTAAAAAGAAGAGCCCAGTTGTTTAACTGGGCTTTTTTGTATGAGTAAATTAAAACAAACAATAACAATAACCACACCAGATACCACAATAAGCACGCAAGATCGTGGCTTAAATTATGGTGACGGCTTTTTTACCACAGCCTCTGTGGTGAATTCTGTCGTTGAGCACTGGGATTTACACAAAGCGCGTTTAGAAGAATGCGCGCAAAGACTATTTTTCCCCGAATTAGATTTAAGCGCAATTGAGCGTGAAGTTAACCACGCAATCACTGATACACAAACCGGTATTTTAAAAATACTTATCACCCGTGGTGCAGGTGGGCGTGGTTATGGCTTACCAGATACACCAAGTATCCAAGTGTTGATCAGTATCATGCCTGCAGTTTCACACTATAAAAGTTGGCAACAGCAGGGTGTAAACCTAGCGGTCAGCGACGTGAAACTTGCACATCAACCTTTACTTGCAGGCTTAAAAACATTGAACCGTTTAGAGCAAGTGCTTATCAAAAAGCAAATGAGCAGCCTTGAATGTGATGACGTTGTTGTACTTGATTATGATAACAATGTGATCGAGTGCTCTGCTGCAAATTTATTTGCCATTCAAAACGGTAATATTGTTTCTCCCAAGTTAGACCGCTGTGGTATCACTGGGGTTTATCTCAGCGCTTTATGTGATAAGTTAGCCATTGAGTTTAAAGCAATCCAACTAGATGAGCTTTTAGCTATGGATGCCGTATTTATGTGTAATAGTTTAATGGGCGTAGTGCCCGTTGCACGGATTGCTAATACGCAGTTTGATATTGAACGCAGTAAAGCGCTATTAGCGGCGCAGTTTGCCAAGGAGAGTGTGTGATAAAAGTCATTGTTAGCGTGCTGTTATTAGCATTGCTATGTTGTGGAATTGGCTATCAACAACTTCAATCGGCATTAAAAATGCCATTAAAAGTTGAAAACAGTACTTTATTCAAAGTAGAACGTGGCACCGGCTTTAATCAGCTTTGTCAAGCATGGCAAGCAAAGCAGTGGCTCGATAGCTGCTTTAAATTTCAGATACTCGCTAAATTAGACCCTACGCTTACCGATTTAAAAGCGGGTCTTTATGAACTTGATACGAGCGCTGTGATTGATAATATTCGCCGTATCAATCAAGGTGCACAAGTAAGCTTTAGCTTTACAATTATTGAAGGTCAGCCACTTCGTGACGTTGTTGCTAATATCCAAAAACAAGCACATTTAACACAAGACTTACAGACAGAAAATTTAGCGACGCAGATAAGTAGCACACAAGAAAATTTAGAAGGCTGGTTGTTCCCTGACACCTATCACTACCATAGTGAAGATACAGCCAGCGGCGTATTAAAACGCGCATACAACAAAATGCAGCAGGAATTAGACGCTGCATGGCAAACTAGAGCACCCGATTTAGTATTAAGTTCACCGTATGAAGCGTTAATATTGGCATCAATTATTGAAAAAGAAACGGGCCTTGCTTCTGAGCGACCATTAATTTCTGCAGTATTTACCAATCGTTTAAAAACCAATATGCGATTACAAACCGATCCAACGGTTATTTATGGCATTGGTGCTGATTTTGATGGTGATA
Organism: Pseudoalteromonas sp. T1lg122; assembly: GCF_002964825.1. NCBI lineage: Bacteria > Pseudomonadati > Pseudomonadota > Gammaproteobacteria > Alteromonadales > Pseudoalteromonadaceae > Pseudoalteromonas > Pseudoalteromonas sp. T1lg122. The sequence continues at coordinate 598,143 of NZ_PQCG01000007.1, read as the reverse complement.
TAAAACGAAAAGATTTAACAACCTATACACCGTATAACACGTATAAGATAAAAGGCTTGCCGCCAACACCCATTGCCATGCCTTCTAAAGCAGCGATTTTGGCCGCGGTTAATCCACCTGAATCTGAGTATGTGTATTTTGTTGCGAAAGGGGATGGCAGCCATCAATTTTCGAAAACATTACAAGAACATAATCGTGCGGTAAAGCAGTACCAATTAAACTAACAACCAGAATTGAGTCATATGACAGCGAAATTTATAGTGATTGAAGGCCTAGAAGGGGCCGGAAAATCAACGGCCATTGCCGTATGCCAAGCTTATTTAGAAAATAAACAAGTCGATTTTATTAATGTACGTGAGCCAGGTGGCACAGCCATGGCTGAAGAGCTGCGTAATATCGTTAAACAGGCTCACCAAGAAACAGTGACGGGTGAAACTGAGCTATTAATTATGTATGCAGCACGCTCACAATTGGTTGCTAATGTTATTAATCCCGCACTTGAAAAGGGTACCTGGGTTTTAGGTGATCGTCATGATCTTTCATCTCAAGCATATCAAGGTGGTGGTCGTGGTATTGAACAGACTAAACTCTCTTTTTTAGCTGATATGGTGCTAAATGGTTTAAAACCTGATTTAACCATTTATTTAGACATTGACCCAGCTGTGGGCCTTGCCCGTGCAAAAGGACGTGGTGAACTTGATCGTATCGAACAAGAAGCATTAGGCTTTTTTGAGCGCACTCGCGCACGTTACCTCGAGATAGCTAAAACTGATAGTAGTATCAAAACAGTGGATGCAAACCAAACTATGCCTGAAGTACATGCGGCAATAACAACTGTGCTTGATAACTTTTTTGCAGGTTTAAATTAATATGCCTTTGCCATGGCTTGAAGGGCTTAATCAGCAACTTGCGCAAAGTTTTGCACAGCAACGCTTTCATCATGCACAGCTATTTAATGGTGATAAAGGTGTTGGCAAGCAACGTTTAGTCGATTCGCTCGCTGATGGGCTACTTTGTGCGTCACCTGTAAACTTAAAAGCCTGTGGCAATTGTAAAAGCTGCCAACTAAATCAAGCGGGTACTCACCCAGATAAACGCGTTGTAAAGGTAGAAGGCCAAACAATAGGCGTGGATGAAATTCGTGAGATCAGTGATTTTATCAATCATTCAGCGGCGCAAAATGGTAACAAAGTGGTGGTACTTGAACAGTGTCATAAAATGACCACTGCGGCAGCAAATGCATTATTAAAAACACTCGAAGAACCAAGTTTACGCCGTTATCTATTGTTAACGTGTGAGCAAACCGCACTATTACCAGCAACAATATTAAGTCGCTGCGCCGTACACGAAATAAAAGTTAACCCAGAATATACAACACAATGGTTAGCATCATTAAACATTGCTAATTATTCATGGTTGGATTTATTTGCTAGACAGCCACTGCTAGTTGAGCAGTGGCAAAATGACAATCAACTTGAAGCTGTCGATTCCCTTTATAAATTTGCAACTGAGATAAAAGACAGCCATAATTTCAGTGCGTTAGTCGACATACTAAATAAAGATCACAGCTTGGTTAATGTATTTGCTTTGTTTTTAACGGAGCATCTTAAGGCGCAATTGGTTTTAGGAATGGACTTTTTCAATTATCAGAAAGCACAATCTGCAATTTCAGAGTTTCTTTATAACAGTTCACATGTGCTTGGTTTAAATTTGGAACTTGCCATTTCACAATTAGCGTTTACTTTACGTGAAAGCCAAAATTAGGATAAATCGTGCAAGAATTATTAGTAGATATTGAAGACTTAGAAGAATTATATCGCTGTTATATGCCTTATTTAAAAAATGGTGGGTTATTTGTTCGCACTAATATGCGCTTTGAGATGGGGCATTCATTGGCTCTAAAAGTTACCTTACCCGATGCGTTAGAAGATGATGTAGTAACAGGTAAAGTTGCTTGGATCACACCACAAGGTGCACAAAGCTCAAATCCACCAGGAGTGGGTGTTAATTTTATCGATGATAAAACCAATTTAAATGTGAAAATCGAAAAACTACTCGGTACTATGTTAAACTCAGGCAATCCGACCTATACCATGTAAAAAAGTAGTACCATGATTGTAGATTCTCATTGTCATTTAGACAGGCTTGATTTCGATAAACTCGACCTTAATTTAGACCAAGTACTTGAAAACGCTCGCGCTAAAAAAGTTGAACACTTTTTATGTGTGAGTGTAACCTTAGATCAATTCCCATCTATGCTGGATAAAATTAAACACTATCCAGATGTTTCTGCATCATGCGGTGTGCACCCACTTGATCAAAAAGACGCACTCGATAAGCAAAAGCTTATTTCACTTGCAAGCCACGACAAAGTGGTTGCGATTGGTGAAACAGGTCTCGATTACTATTACTCAAAAGACACCCATATTGTTCAGCAAGAAAGTTTCGTGGGTCATATCGAGGTTGCAAATGAGCTTAAAAAACCGCTAATTATTCATACTCGAGACGCTAGAGAAGACACCATCAACTTAATGCGTGCTCACAATGCTGAAAATTGTGGTGGTGTATTGCATTGCTTTACAGAAAACTGGGATATGGCCAAAAAAGCCATTGATATGGGCTTTTATATTTCGATTTCGGGCATTGTTACGTTTAAAAATGCCGTAGAGTTAAAAGACGTTGTTAAGCAAATTCCGCTAGATCGCTTATTGATCGAAACAGATTCACCGTATTTAGCACCTGTGCCATATCGTGGTAAAACAAATCAACCAGCCTATGTTGAAGATGTCGCTTACTACATCGCTGAGTTAAAAGGGCTTACTTTTAACGAGTTAGCTGAAGCAACAACTAACAACTTTTATTCGTTGTTCAATCAAGCTAAAAGGGCGTAATAGTGCACGGCGTATCGAATTTACCTCAGTTAGTATTGGGGCCAATGGTACGCCGAGCAGATGCAGGGCGAGTGTGCTTTCAATTTGTCACAACTGTGCCTTGCCACTACCGAATTGAGTTTAGCGGTGTTGAGACTTTCTCTAACTTAGAGTCAATCCAATTAGGGCAACAGCTTTACTTAAATTTCATCAATGTCATGCCTGTCAGTGGCCAGTTTGCAGTTGACTCACTGATCTATTATTCGTTACATGATGAAGATAAAAGCCTTGATTTGTCGTCTTTTTGCTATGAACGTGCAGAATCTCCAGCATTTGTGATCCCAAATCGACTCGATAGAATTCTGCATGGCTCGTGTCGTAACCCTCATCACCCCGCAAAAGACAGCCTTGTTGCTGCAGACAATTGGCAAAATGATCAGCGCCAATCTCTTAATGCAGGCGCTGACTTATTATTGTTGTCTGGCGATCAAATATATGCGGATGATGTCGCAGGACCTATGTTGCTCGCGATTGAAAAAGTGATTAGTCTATTTGGTGTGTTTCAAGAGCCAGCGCTTGATTTAGATTTACCAGAAGAGTTTGAGCAGCAACTTTATCAGCGCCATTTACACTTACCCAAAGTGCCTTGGCAGAAACGAAGCAAATTTGGTGTTGGTTATTGGCTTAAAAAAGATGAGCCGCACTTCTCAAGCTTAAAAGCTGAAAACCACTTAATCCATTTTCAAGAATTTATAGCGCTTTATTTATTAAACTTCAGCGCGGTTACTTGGCAGCTAATTGAGTTCGAATCAATTGAATGCCCAGCATTAGCCCCTAAATACGCTAATCTATTTAAACTTGAAAAAGATGCACTGCTTGGTTTTGCAAAGGGTCTTCACAGTGTTGAAAGGTTATTCGCCAATGTGTCGACATTAATGATGTTTGACGATCATGATGTCACCGATGATTGGAATTTAACCGCAGGCTGGGAGCAAGCTATTTATCAGCACCCAGCTAGCCGTCGTATTGTAAATAATGGCCTGATTAGTTATTGGTTAATGCAAGGAATTGGTAATGATGCAGGTGATAATTCCCTGTCTTTATTAGCCAGTTTTAAACAAAGCCTGCAACAACAGAGCTGGCATTTTAACGACTTTGATAAACTAATACTCAATTTTAACCATTGGCATTATGAGCTTAATACCATCCCCAAAGTTGTGGTACTTGATACCCGAACCCATCGCTGGCGTAATGAGCAAAACTTCAATGAACCATCTGGCTTACTTGATTGGGAAAGGCTCACCGAATTAGAAGAAAGCTTATTGTCTCACGATAAAGTGATTATCGTATCTCCAGCACCGGTGTTTGGTGTTAAATCGATTGAAGCAATCCAAGCGATTTTTAATTTTTGCGGTCAACCCTTGTTGGTTGATGTGGAAAACTGGATGGCACATGAAGGTTCTGCTAAAAAACTGCTAGATACTTTTCGCCGTGAAGATACACCAAAAGAAACCTTGATCCTCTCTGGTGATGTTCATTATTCATTTTGTTTTTCAGTGCAAAAGCGCTTTGGTAAACATAAAAACCGAATTTGGCAGTTGACTGCCAGTGGTATTAAAAATGAGTTCCCACGCAAACTTATTAATGTACTCGATAAGCTCGACTCAATTTTATATGCCCCGAAAAGCCCACTTAACTTTTTCACTAAGCGTTGGCAAATGGAAGTTGATAAACACCAAACCATAGGCGAAGGACAAAAGTATTTAGTCAGTAATGCGGCTATCAGCTTAATTGAGCTCAATGACGGTTTACTCGCTAAATATGAACTTATTCACGCTGATAACCAAATAACTGAATTCGATTTAAACGATAATTAATCGAATGCTTTACGATTCGCCTCAACGTAGTCAGCAACATTACTTACCGTATCTAACCAAAAGCCATTTTTAGGATCTTGTAGATAAACAACGAGCTGTTCGAGTACATCGCTGCCGGTGGTGTACTGATCTCGCTTACCAATATCGTGGCCTGCCAGAATGATCCAACTATTGTTGGTTCGGTGTTGCTCTATGGTTTTTTTAATCTCTTCGAAAGTCAGCCCATCAATAGGTAAACTGGTTAACTGCGAAAAATCTGTAAAATTAGGATTATTCGCCGTTTCGTCTAGCCAAGTTCGACCGGTTTTAAAGTGTTTAGCTATTACCGGCACATAACTTTTTGTATTAGCACCACGTCCAACAAAGGTGTTACCGCAAGGGTAGGCAAAAGCGGTTGGTGTCACATTGAGTGTGGCTTTTATATAGTCTTGCCCCTTTAGGATATCTTGCTCCATTTCTTTTAGAGTAAATTGTTCAAGCGAAACCCCAAGTTCACGTAGCCATTCAAAGTTGCCTGTACATAAATGGCTTGCTGTATGATTAGCAATTTCGTGACCTGTTTTTACTGCCATTTGCCACTTTTCAACACGTTCTTTTACATTAAAAGGGGATACATAAAATGTCGCTTTTACTTGGTACTTGTTTAAAAGCGCTAAACCGGTATCAACTTGGCTATGTCTTGCATCATCAAAAGTGATACTGACAGCATTTTTAGCCTTATTAGGGTAGTCAAAGCCTAGGTAGTCACTGCTTTTTGCCAGAGTTTGGCAGCTTATTAAAAATGGTAGTACGACGCACAAGGGTTTAAGCATAATCAATCCTTTATCATTGTTTTTACAATGAAATCAAAAAGGCTAATGCTTTGCTATGCGACTTTTGAATAAAAAAACGCCCAGAACGAATCCGCATTGTTCTGGGCTTAGGGGGTGGCTCGTGTGAGCCTGCGCTAACTATAAAAAAACACCTTCTAAATTCAGTAGGGAGAAGTAGAAAGTACTTTTAAGTGTAGTTAATCAGCAGGAAATTGCACGGTAAATGTACAAATTTTATACTAGTTTAAAATCAGTCTGTTACAGCTTTTTACCTAAATTAGCGCCTTATTTATACAGTCTTTATGCGCAACTTATACCCAAGTTATCAACTGGGTATTTTGGACTAAATCGCGAGGTAAAGAGTTCTTAATTTTATTCTTTTGCCACTTACCTAGGCCTACCGGACAACCACATAACATTAAAACTACTTCACCATTATCTTGCGTTGGTTTTTCAAGTCGAATATCTTTACCGTTAAAGTAATCGTTTGCTTGGCAAGCAGACATCTCAAAGGTATTTTTATCGCAATCTTGGCCAAAGACAGTGGCATACTCGTGAGTTAATCGAACACCACCTTTGTGGATCACACCAAGTTGAATACCTAAACGTGAGTATTTAATTTTATCTTGCAGTTCATCAAAGCCATCTGGAAACAACCAAAGCTCTTTATCACGCTGCATTAAGGTGCCTTTGAGTGATTTTAGACCGAACTGTTTTTTAATTGTTTGCATAAACGCTTGGCTTTGCTTTTTATCAAACTCAGCAAACGGAAATGCGCCTTTTTTAACTTTTTGATTTGGGTTATCGCTTGACGCTATTTTTTTAAATTTAGCAATGAAGAAACCTTCACTGTCGTAAGTTTGCGGCCAAACATGTAAATAACCTTCGCTGGTTGTCGCTTTGTCTGCGCCATCAAACAGGGTATCGAGCGATTGTACTTCGATGCAATTCGGAAACTCTGCTAATAGATACTCACAAACTTGTTGGTTTTCAAGGGGTGTTAAAGTACAGGTCGAATAAACTAATGTACCGCCAGGCTTTAGGGCATAAAAGGCACTTTTGATAAGGGCTTTTTGCACAGCAGCAATATCAATATTAGATTCGATTGACCAATTCTTTAGGGCGTCTGCATCTTTACGAACCGTGCCTTCACCTGAACACGGGGCATCTAGCAAAATACTGTCGAAGCACTCATACATGTAATCCCCAAAGATCACTCCGTCAAAATGTGATAATGCACAATTACCTACGCCCATACGTTTAAGGGTTGCTGCTAATACTTTTAGGCGTGACGATGAAAACTCATTGGCCACTAACACGCCACTATTATCCATCATGGCGGCGATTTGTGATGTTTTTGAACCTGGTGCCGATGCCATATCAAGTACCGCGTCGCTTTGCTTAACTTCGGCTCTCAGTGCTACCGGCGGTAACATTGAGCTGGCTTCTTGCACATACATAGCACCACTTAAGTGTAAATCGGTATTACCGATTGCAAGGGCGGCTTCTTCGTCGCTAGGACGTGTTAGCCAGAATCCTTCTTCGCACCATGGAATTGCTGTTAATTCCCAACCTTTTTTGGCGCATTGACGCTGAAATTCAGCGACTGACATTTTTAATGTATTTACGCGAACAGATCGTCTTAGTGGGCGGCGACAGGCTGCAATAAAGTCGTCTAATGATAAATGTTCAGGAAGGTAGCTTTTTACATCATCAATAAATGAGTCAGGAATATATGTATTAGCGTCCACTAAATGGCTCTCACATCACGTAATAATAGCTGGATCATACCATTTATAGCGCTATCGGGGGATATTTTTAGCTTTTTAAGAGCGAGATTGAAGTGTCGACATATTACCAATATAAATGTTCTTTATAGCCATTATTTTTGATAAATATCATTTTATGTCGACATTTTACTGGTTTTTTAGTCTGTTTTTTCCGATCTCAAGGTTGACACATGCAATGATAGGGCGCATAGTGAACTCACAAATTGTCGACAATCTTAATTTAGTACTTTGATAGACCTATTTATGACAGAGCAAAAAGCCAACGATAACTACAACGATATCACGATAACAACTGCATCAGACCAAGTGTTTGTCGACATGCGTCGTGAAATTGTACAAGGCACCATTGAGCAGGGCAGCAAAATTTCTGAGCCAGAACTTGCTAAACGCTATGGTGTAAGCCGTGCCACCTTGCGTGAGGCGCTAAATCGTTTAGAGAGCTGTTATTTGGTCGAGCGTAAAGCGAATGTCGGTTGTCGTGTTGTTGCGCTAACCGCCGAGCGTTTAATCGAAGTCTATCAGGTTCGTAGTGCCCTAGAAGGGCTGGCTTGTCGGTTAGCTGCCGACAACATGGAACCTGAAGAAGTGCAGGGTTTAAAGCAGTTATTGAACCAGCACTTACAAACACAGCGTGTAAAAGAAGGTGAATCATACTACCAAGAAGCGGGCGACCTTGATTTTCATTATCGCATTATTAAAGGGTCGAAAAACGCACACTTAATTCACCTTTTATGTAATGAGTTGTACCAGTTAATTCGTATGTACCGTGTACAAATGGGCATGGTTGGGCCGCGTGTATCAAAAGCGTTTGATGAACACTTAGCTATTATTAATGCCATTGAAAACCATGACGGTGAATTAGCCGAAATGCTTATGAAGCGCCATATTAGTGCGTCTCAGGCAAATATTCAGACGAAGTTTGACTTACTCGCAGCAAAAAATCAGTAGCGCCGTAGTTAAACAGTCACAATTTAGATTTAAAAAATAGAGTCAGCCAAAGAGCTGAAACCGTTCAAAGATAGGAGTTATCCAATGTCAGCAGGATTAAAGTTCAAACAGGCAATCGCCAACAACAAGCCATTACAAGTGGTTGGCACCGTCAATGCGTACTGCGCAATGATGGCAGAGAAAACGGTCACCAAGCACTTTACCTCTCAGGTGCGGGTGTTGCTAACGCATCATACGGCATGCCAGATTTAGGTATGACTAGCCTAGATAACGTACTTGAAGATATTCGTCGAATCACCAGCGCTACCGACTTACCGCTTCTTGTTGATGCTGACACAGGGTGGGGCGGTGCATTTAATATTGCTCGTACGGTTAAAGAAATGACTAAAGCAGGTGCTGCGGGCTTCCATATTGAAGACCAAGTAGCACAAAAACGTTGTGGTCACCGTCCGAATAAAGAAATCGTGTCTAAAGATGAAATGGTTGACCGTATTAAAGCAGCGGTTGATGCCAAAACAGACAGTGATTTTTACATTATGGCGCGTACTGATGCATTCCAAAAAGAAGGCTTAAATGCAGCTATTGACCGCGCAGCAGCGTGTGTTGAAGCTGGCGCAGACGCTATCTTTGCAGAAGCGGTACATGATCTAGCAGATTACCAAGCGTTTGCTAAAGCGTTAAATGTGCCGATTCTTGCGAACATCACCGAATTTGGCCAAACACCGCTTTATACAACTGAGCAATTAAGCGAAGTAGGTGTTGAAATTGTACTTTACCCACTCAGTGCATTTAGAGCGATGAACAAAGCAGCACTTAATGTGTATTCGTCTATTCTTAGCGAAGGCTCGCAGCAAAGCCAATTAGACAATATGCAAACCCGTGCGGAATTATATGAGTTTTTAGATTATCACTCATATGAAAACACACTCGATAACCTTTTCTCAGCTAAAAAATCATAACGACAACATATAAGGAGAACACTCATGGTAGATAAAGCATTAGGCGGCGCAGGTTTACGTGGTCAAGTAGCAGGTGAAACAGCACTGTGTACAGTAGGTAAATCAGGTTCAGGTTTAACTTATTGTGGTTATGATATTAGTGAATTAGCAGATAAAGCGCAGTTTGAAGAAGTGTCTTTTTTACTGTCGCGTGGTGAATTACCAACAGAGTCTGAGCTGACTGAATATAAAGCAAAACTAAAATCACTACGTGGTTTACCAGATGCACTTAAAACAGTGCTTGAAAATATTCCTAAAGACGCGCATCCAATGGATGTAATGCGTACGGGTTGTTCTATGCTAGGTAACCTAGAAATTGAGCAAGACTTCTCAGAAGCGAATGATGCGATTGACCGCATGGTTGCTGTATTCCCAAGCATTATTTGTTATTGGTATCGCTTTAGCCATGACGGCGTTCGCATCGATACTGAAACTGATGATGATTCGGTAGGTGCACACTTCTTACGTTTATTACATGACGAAGCACCATCAGCACTGTTTGAGCAAGTAATGAATGTGTCTTTAATTCTTTATGCAGAGCATGAGTTTAATGCATCAACATTCACTGCGCGTGTGTGTGCATCAACATTGTCTGATATTCACTCTTGTGTAACGGGTGCGATTGGTAGTTTACGTGGTCCATTACATGGTGGTGCGAACGAAGCGGCTATGGATATGATTGAAGGCTTCACAAGTGCAGACCAAGCTGAAGATGCGCTGATGGGCATGCTTGAACGTAAAGACAAGATCATGGGCTTTGGTCATGCCATTTACCGTGAATCAGATCCACGTAACGTGATCATCAAAAAGTGGTCAGAAAAACTGGCAGCAGAAGTGGGTGATGATGTGCTTTATCCAGTGTCTGTTCGCTGTGAAGAAGTTATGTGGCGTGAAAAGAAATTATTCTGTAATGCTGATTTCTTCCATGCATCTGCGTATCACTTCATGGGTATTCCAACTAAGTTATTCACGCCAATTTTCGTGATGAGCCGTGTAACAGGTTGGACAGCACACGTGAAAGAGCAACGTGCTAATAACCGTATTATTCGCCCAAGTGCAGATTATACGGGTCCAGAAGCGCGTAGCTATACGCCAATTTCTGAGCGTTAATCGTTAATTAAATCAGTGATAGGGGTAGCTTAGCTGCCCCTTTATGAAGGGGCGAAATAAATACAAAAACAATCAGCCCACCTTTGTTCACCGTCACCAAGTACAAGTAGAATCATCATGAATACAAACTTTAGAAAACCATTAGCAGGCACCGGCGTCGATTACTTTGATACGCGCGCTGCTGTTGATGCAATTAAACCAGGCAGCTATGCCACACTTCCTTACACATCGCGAGTACTTGCCGAAAACTTAGTTCGTCGCTGTGACCCTGAAATGCTAAATGATGCACTGTCGCAATTGATTGACCGTAAGCGTGATTTAGATTTTCCATGGTTTCCTGCGCGCGTTGTGTGTCACGACATCTTAGGTCAAACAGCGTTAGTTGATTTAGCAGGCCTACGTGATGCTATTGCTGCAAAAGGCGGCGATCCTGCAAAAGTGAACCCTGTGGTACCAACACAATTAATTGTTGACCATTCATTAGCGGTTGAACACGCAGGTTTTGAACCTGACGCATTTGAAAAAAACCGTGCTATTGAAGACCGTCGTAACGATGACCGATTCCACTTTATTAATTGGACGAAAACAGCATTTAAAAATATTGATGTGATCCCGCCGGGTAACGGCATTATGCATCAAATCAATTTAGAGAAAATGTCACCTGTGATCCAAAAACGTGATGGCGTGGCATTCCCAGATACATTAGTTGGTACAGATAGCCACACACCTATGGTCGATGCGCTAGGTGTTATTGCAGTCGGTGTAGGTGGTCTTGAAGCTGAAAGTGTGATGCTTGGCCGTGCATCTTACATGCGTTTACCAGATATTGTGGGTATCGAGCTCAAAGGCAAGCCACAACCGGGTATTACTGCAACCGATATCGTACTAGCGATCACCGAATTTTTACGTAATGAAAGAGTTGTGTCGACCTACCTTGAATTTTATGGTGAAGGTGCCGATGCACTTACCTTAGGCGATAGAGCAACTATTTCTAATATGACGCCAGAGTTTGGCGCAACAGCTGCGATGTTCTACATCGATGACAATACACTTGATTACCTACGTTTAACTGGCCGTGAAGAAGAGCAAGTTCAACTCGTCGAAACTTACGCAAAAGAGACTGGGCTTTGGAGTGACAGTCTTAAAACGGCTGAGTATGAGCGTGTGTTAACCTTTGATCTATCGTCAGTAGGTCGCAATATTGCGGGCCCTTCAAATCCACATCGGCGTGTTGCAACAAGCGAACTTGATAAAGCAGGTATCACTGGCGTCGTTGAGAATGAAGAAGGCTTAATGCCAGATGGTGCCTGTATCATTGCTGCAATCACAAGTTGTACGAATACTAGTAATCCACGCAATGTTATTGCCGCAGGTTTACTTGCGCGTAATGCTAACGCTAAAGGGTTAACTCGTAAGCCATGGGTTAAAACATCACTGGCACCGGGTTCTAAAGCGGTTAAGTCTTACTTAGAAGAAGCCAATTTATTACCTGAACTTGAACAACTTGGCTTTGGTATCGTTGCCTTTGCGTGTACAACTTGTAACGGCATGAGTGGTGCGCTTGATCCTAAAATTCAGCAAGAAGTGATTGACCGCGACCTATACGCAACCGCTGTACTTTCGGGTAACCGTAACTTCGATGGTCGTATTCATCCTTATGCAAAACAAGCATTCTTAGCTTCACCGCCACTGGTAGTTGCTTATGCCATCGCTGGTACTATTCGTTTTGATATCGAAAAAGATGTATTAGGGCATGATCAACAAGGCAACGAAATTCGCCTTATGGATTTATGGCCAACAGATGAAGAAATTGATGCAGTGATCAAACAAAGTGTTAAACCTGAACAATTTAAAAAGGTTTACGAGCCAATGTTTGATTTAAGTGTAGATTACGGTGAAGACAACGATCCACTTTACCAATGGCGTCCACAAAGTACCTATATTCGTCGTCCTCCTTATTGGGAAGGCGCATTAGCAGGTGAGCGTACATTAAGCGGAATGCGAGCACTAGCCGTATTGGGTGACAACATCACTACTGACCACTTATCACCTTCGAATGCGATTTTAGCGTCAAGTGCAGCTGGTGAGTACCTCGCTAAAATGGGTCTGCCGGAAGAAGATTTTAACTCGTATGCTACTCACCGAGGCGACCATTTAACAGCACAGCGTGCAACATTCGCTAACCCTAAGTTACTGAATGAAATGGTTAAAGAAAATGGTGAAGTGAAGCAAGGTTCATATGCTCGCATTGAACCAGAAGGCAAAGTGACGCGTATGTGGGAAGCTATCGAAACCTACATGCAGCGCAAACAACCGCTTATTATTGTGGCTGGTGCCGATTATGGCCAAGGCTCATCACGTGACTGGGCAGCTAAGGGTGTACGCCTTGCTGGTGTTGAAGTGATTGCAGCCGAGGGCTTTGAGCGTATTCACCGCACTAACCTAATTGGTATGGGCGTATTACCGCTTGAGTTTAAAGCAGGCACCACGCGAACTACGCTAGGTATTGATGGCAGTGAGACCTTTAGTGTCAAAGGTGAGCCAACACCAGGCGCGACACTGACATTAGTTATTACCCGTGCCAATGGTGAAACTGTTGAAGTACCAATGACGTGTCGTTTAGATACAGCTGAAGAAGTGTCAATTTATTCAGCGGGTGGTGTGCTGCAACGTTTCGCGCAAGATTTCTTAGAATCTGAGGAGCACTAAGCAATGGCATTTAAACCACAAATTAAGGTGCCAGCGACCTATATGCGTGGCGGCACCAGTAAAGGGGTGTTCTTTAACTTAACTGATTTACCTGAGCCTGCCCAAGTGGCAGGTGAGGCGCGCGATAGCCTGTTATTACGTGTGATTGGCAGCCCCGATCCTTACCAAAAACAAACTGATGGTATGGGCGGTGCAACCTCGAGCACCAGTAAGACGGTGATTTTATCGAAAAGCGCGAAAGCTGATCACGATGTTGATTATTTGTTTGGTCAAGTGGCTATCGATAAAGCGTTTGTTGATTGGAGTGGTAACTGTGGCAATTTAACTTCAGCAGTCGGGGCCTTTGCTGTGTCGAACGGCCTTGTTGATGCCAGCAAAATTCCAGACAACGGCGTTGTCGAAGTTAAAGTTTGGCAAGTAAACATAAGTAAAACCATTATAGTACATGTGCCAATTACTAACGGCGAAGTGCAAGAAACCGGTGATTTTGAGCTTGATGGCGTGACCTTTCCAGCCGCTGAAGTGAAACTTGAATTTATGGACCCTGCAGATGGCGAAGGGGCCTTATTTCCAACAGGTAACTTAGTTGATGAGCTAGAAGTGCCAGGTATTGGTATGTTGTCTGCAACGATGATCAATGCGGGTATTCCGACAGTTTTCATTAACGCCAGTGAAGTTGGCTACGATGGCACAGAGCTACAAGAAGCCATTAACGGTGATGCATCTGCACTTGAAAAATTAGAAACGATTCGTGCCTACGGGGCGTTGAAAATGGGGCTAATTTCTCATATTGATGAAGCAAAAGCACGTCAACATACGCCAAAAGTAGCTTGGGTTGCACCAGCTAAGACGTATCATGCATCAAGTGGTAAAGTTGTCAGTGATAAAGATATTGATTTAGTGGTACGTGCTATGTCGATGGGTAAATTGCACCATGCCATGATGGGCACCGCTGCGGTTGCAATAGGTACTGCCGCCGCTATTCCTGGTACCTTGGTAAACCTTGCTGCAGGCGGTGGTGAGCGACAAGAGGTAAACTTTGGTCATCCTTCTGGCACTTTAAAAGTGGGCGCTGCTGCAAAACTTGTTGATGGTAATTGGCAAGTCACTAAAGCAAGTATGAGCCGAAGTGCGCGTGTATTGATGGAAGGCTGGGTTAGAGTGCCTGAGTAGTACTCAATCGCGTACTGATATTATCAAAATAAAGCGGCGGTTACGCCGCTTTTTCTAATCCGTAGCACTGTTGTTTCATTCCTTCGATGAACTCGTTAAACTTGCCGCTTTGTTGCATGAGTTCTATTTCATCATTTAAATCTTGTAAAACTTTTTGCCACTGCGGCGTTGATTTACTGACAGAAAAATAAAGCGGTTTGTATTCAAGTTTAGGCTCTAGCGCGACCAGTGATTCTAAAATTTGTCGTTTGCCGCTAATTGATAATTCAGATTTATAAACACTGGCTTTTAAGACCTCAAGATCTGCCACAATCAGGCTTACTCGGTTACTAAGTAACAGGTGAATTAGTTGGTACTCATTATTAGCGACGATTGTATCGATTTCTTTATTATCAATCATGGCATCGAGCTCTTTAGTGTTTTTATACGAACGTACTACACCAATTGGTAAATTTTTAACGGATTTTAAATCCCCATTGAATGGAATTTGATTTCCTTTTAACGCCACGAATGATAAATCCCCACCCGGAATAGCATGACTCAAAGCGAGTAAATCGTTGCGAGTTTTATCGAGGAAATTATCTGAGATAACATCATCTTCAATAAAGTACTCAGGGAAGAGAATATCAGCGCGACCTAATTCAGCTTCTCTTACGGCGCGTGCCCACGGATAAAAGCTAATTTGCACGCCATAGCCTTTTTCAAGTAAGGAGCTTACAGCAAATTGGTAAAGCCAGCCTTTGTTGCATAAGTTTTCGTCTATGTAAGGAGGCCAATCTAAGGTGACGAGCTTTAAAACATGGTTGGCATCTAAGTTATAACCATATCCGCCGTTGAAACGCACCGCTTCTTCAGTGATGATTTCGCCATTTTTTTCAAAGCTAACAGGCGTAAGACCCGCAAGAGCTTGATATGAGACGAATAAAAAAAGCACGGTCAGTAGTTTCATAAATTTTCTAAGTTTTTGTTATTTATCTAAAGCTTAGCCTTTTGTCGTAAATATACAACCTAGGAACTGTAACAATATCTAACGGGCTTGATACGTTTTTCGATCACTTTTAACTCGATAGGAGTTGGGTGACAAAAATACTTTAATTGTATTATGATATCACTTAATGCTTTTACAGCTTAAGGATAACAACAATGATAAAACCAAGTATCTACATATCACTGCTTACAAGCTCTATGCTTGCTCACGCACATTTACCGCTTAGCGTGACAAGCCCAGATGGACAAATAACTGTAAAACTCGAAAAACAACAAAACCAACTTGTTTATAGCGTAAATTATGGCAAGCAAGTGTTTTTGCAGCAATCACAGCTTGGTTTAAAAACCAACCTGGGTGATTTTTCACAAAGCCTAAAATATAAAAGCCATACAACCGCTTCAGTCAATGAAAGCTATAAGCTGCATAATGCGAAGGTTAGTGACGTAAACTACACGGCAAATTCACTCAAAGCGCAATTTGAAAACCAAGACGGCAGAATGCTTGGCGTCGAGTTTAATGTGTCTGATAGCGATGTTGCGTTTCGCTATCAAATCTCAGGGACTGAAACAGATACCCGTATCAAGGTATTAGCTGAATATAGCGCTTTTAATTTACCAGATTCTGCAACCACATTTATAAGCCCACAAGCCTTACCTGAAACGGGCTGGATGCAAACAAAACCAAGTTACGAAGAGCCTTACACCTTTAACGAAGCCCTTGGTACACCGTCAGCGAACGGGGTGGGCTATACCTTTCCTGCATTATTTAAAAATAGCGATAAAGGCTGGTTATTAATTTCTGAAACCGGGGTTGATAGCCATTATGTTGGCTCAAAATTAAGTGAAGGCACAAAAGACGGTATTTATCGGATTTCATTTCCTCAGGCTGCCGAAAACAATGGCATAGGTGCGACTTATGCCGCTATGGCGATGCCAGCAACCACACCTTGGCGTACTATTACGTTAGGAGCAAGTTTAAAACCAATCGTTGAATCAACCGTGGCGTTTGATTTAGTTAAACCCCTTTATCAAGCAAGCCAAGATTATAAAATGGGTCGTTCAACATGGAGCTGGATTGTTTGGCAAGACCCAAGTATCAACTACGATGATCAAATCAAATTTATCGATTTAGCTTCATCATTAAATTTTGAATATGTATTAATCGATAATTGGTGGGACAAAAACATTGGCCGCGACAGAATGGCTGAATTGGTTAAGTACGCCAATGGTAAGGGCGTTGATGTTATTTTATGGTACAACTCAAATGGTTGGTGGAATGACGCACCTCAAACCCCACAAAATAGAATGAACAGTGCACCTGCACGTCGAAATGAAATGGCGTGGTTGCAAAGCATTGGTGTTAAAGGGCTTAAAGTAGATTTTTTTGGTGGTGACAAACAAGAAACCATTAAACTCTATGAAGATATTCTCACTGATGCAAATCAGTATGGTTTAGTGATCACCTTTCATGGCAGCACCATCCCGCGTGGTTGGGAAAGAATGTATCCTAACTTCGTCACATCTGAAGCGGTTCTAGCATCGGAGAACCTTGTTTTTCATCAAAATTCGTTAGATTTACATGCCTATAACGCGACTATTTTACCTTTTACCCGTAATGCTATTGGCGCTATGGATTTTGCCCCAGTGTTTTTAAACAAACGCTTATCTCAAGATCAAACCGTCGGCACTATTCGTAAAACCACAGATGTATTTGAACTGGCTACAGGTGTGCTTTATCAATCACCAGTACAACATTTTGGCCTGACGCCAAATAACCTTGTAGAGCAACCTCACTTTGTTATTGATACTTTAAAGGCGATGCCAACGGTATGGGATGAAACACGCTATATTGCAGGTCAACCGGGTCAAGATGCAACGATTGCAAGGCGTCATCAGCAAACATGGTGGGTAGCAGCTGTGAATGGTGAAAATAAAGTCAAAACATTAGTTATCGATTTACCTATGTTAGCGGGCAAAAAAGTCACCCTGTTGTTTGACAAAAAAGATGGCAGTGCTGGTACTAAGCAAGTCACAGTAAGTAACAGTGGCAAGTTAACCTTAAACTTATTAGCTCAAGGCGGTGCACTGATTATTGGTCGCTAAATGTGAGTTAATAGGCGATAAAAAAACAAGTAGAGGAAAGCGAGCAGGTTGCTCGCTTTTTTTTGGCTATAGTTGCCTTACTAATTTGGGCGTGCTAGATTTCGTCGGGTGTGGTGATGTACTACACCACTTTAAGGACGACCTTAAAGTTGAAATTAAATTCGGGGACGACCCCATAAAGAGGTCGACCATGAATTGGATCCTACTTATTGCTGCTGGCTTACTTGAAGTCGCATGGGCTTATGGCCTAAAACAATCAAACGGTTTTACTAAACCACTCATTTCATTCTTTACACTCTTAACCATGGCTGCGAGCTTCTATTGCTTAAGCGTGGCGCTTAAATCATTACCACTCAGTTTGGCTTATGCAGTTTGGGTTGGTATCGGCGTAATTGGCTCAGCAATAATTGGCATGACGCTATTATCTGAAGGCGTAAGTCTATTAAAAATAGCCAGCTTACTGCTGATTGCTCTTGGCATTATTGGTTTGAAACTCGCCAATTAGTGTTTGAATAAAAATCCGATAGGCTGTTGCTCTATCGGATTTTGGGTCTAGATCAAATGCAATTTGGGATTTATTAATTAGTGTAATTTTTTATAATCAACGACGACTTGCTGTTGTACGCCAAGGCCTTCAATGCCAAGGGTAACTGTGTCGCCGTCTTTTAAGTAAACCGGTGGCGTTTGCCCTAAACCTACTCCCGGTGGCGTTCCGGTAGAGATAACATCACCCGGTTGCAGACTCATAAATTGGCTGAGATAACTAACTATAAACGCTGGATCAAACACCATAGTTTTTGTGTTGCCGTTTTGGTATTGGGTATCGTTCACCTTTAACCACATATCTAAATTAAGTGGATCCGGAATTTCATCTTTGGTGACTAACCATGGACCAAGTGGTCCAAATGTGTCACAGCCTTTGCCTTTATCCCATTGTGAACCGCGTTCTAATTGAAAATTTCGTTCAGACACATCGTTACATACACAATAACCGGCAATGTAATCATAAGCGTTTTCTACATCGACATACGAGGCGTGTTTACCAATGACAATGGCAAGTTCAACTTCCCAGTCTAGCTTTTCGCTATTTTTGGGCTTGATTATATTGTCGTTAGGGCCGCTAATCGCGCTGGTGGCCTTGCTAAATACTTCAGGCTCATTGGGAATGGCCATGCCAGATTCTGCAGCGTGATCAGCATAGTTTAAGCCGATACAAATAAACTTACCTACATCAGCAATACATGAACCGATACGCACAGGCTCTTCAATAAGCGGCAAGGTGTTTAAGTCAATTTGACTAATAAAATTGAGTGTTACTGGTGATAAAGCTTGGCCATTGATGTCTTTGAGCACGTTACTTAAACAACGTAGCTTACCATCGCTATCAATGATGCCGGGTTTCTCTTGGCCAAAAGGGCCGTATCTTAGTAGTTTCATGATGATTCTCTTTACTTCTATTAGTTATTCAAGGTGACGAAACCGCCATCAATAGGAAAATTGCTGCCAGTAATGAAAGCTGCATCATCTGAGCAGAGGTAATCGACTAGTCCTGCAATTTCTTCAGGTTTACCCATGCGGCCTATTGGCTGACTTTTAGAGAGCTTTTCAAACATTTCAGCCTGATTGTCTGGGTAACTTTGAGCTAAAAAATTATCAACAAATGGAGTATGCACTCGACCAGGCGCAATGCAGTTACAGCGGATGCCATCATTTATATAGTCTTTTGCAACGGAATAGGTCATGGTCAATACCGCGCCTTTCGTCATTGAATATGCAAACCTGTGAGCAATACCGACTGATGATGCAACAGAAGCAAGATTAATGATGACGCCGCTTTTTCGAGATTTCATGATCTCGATAGCTGCATGAATACAGTTATAAACACCTTTAACATTAATGTTATAGAGTCTGTCTAAATCAGCTTCTGTAGTGTTTTCGATACTACCGATGTGGGCAATACCGGCATTGTTAACCAAAATATCAATGGGGTAGTGCTTGGTAATCGTATTGAATAACTCGTGAACTTGTTGGTGGCTTGCAACATCAACGGCATACGCATCGGCACTGCCATTGTTGCGAACAATTTCATCTTTCACTAAGTTTGCAGCGTCAAGATTTAAATCAATCACTATGATATGCATGTCACGTTTTGCCAAACGCAAACAGATGCTGCGCCCGATGCCGCTTCCACCACCGGTCACTAAGGCAACTTTTTTTGTGTTTTGCTGTGTCATAAAATGTCCTTAACTGGGGAAATTAAAATAATCGGTAAAGTCTTTTGGCATTATCGGACCAAATCTTTCGCTGCTCAGAGACTGGTAGAACACTTATCAGCTCATCGCTGATGTAATGCCAGTCGGTATAACAGCCGTTCATGTTAACCACTGGCCAGTCGCTGCCCCATAAAATACGATTGGCACCAAACAACTGATAAATGAGTTCAAAGTAGGGGCGATATGTATCGATATCGACACAATCAGCTTGTGCTTGTGACATAAGCCCGGAAAACTTAATTGCAACATTTTTTAAGCATGCAAGTTGATAGAGCATGTCTTCCCAATGTTCAGACTTTGGCTTTGTTAAATCCGGTTTAGCCAGATGATTAATAACAATATTTAAATTAGGGTGTTGCTTTGCAATAGTAACGATATGCGGTAAATGACACTCATGCACTAGGGCATCAAAACAGAGCTTATGCGCCGCTAAAAATTGGAAAATTGGTGTAAATTTAGGGTTTAAGATCCAATCAATTTGCTCTATGTCTTGCAGCATAGGGCGTACACCTTTGAAGTAAGGATCTGAAGCAAATAAGGTTAACTGTTTAAGGACGTTGGCATTGGTAAAGTCGACCCAACCAACTACACCAGCAATAAAACTATGGGACCTAGCAAGTTTTAGTAGGAAGCGCGTTTCATCATGTGAATCGGCCGCTTGCACCACAATAGTGTTAGCAATGTCATTAATAGCAAGGGTCGTAGTGAGCCTTTCTGGTAAATAATCTTGATAAAGTACAGTCAAATCTTCACTTAACCAGCGATAGTCGCCACGGCTCAATTTCCAAAAATGTTGATGGCTATCTATTTTTTTAATCGGGTTGAGTGTGCTGATTGTGTTCATGATGCGTCTCCGCTTTCTGGAGTCGGTGCATGCTGTGCAATGAGACCCGCTGTTTTTAAATCTTGCCAAAACTGGTTCGGGATCACCTGATTAAATAATTCGACGGTTTTGTGCACCCGTTTTTCGTTACCAAGCCCAGGTATAACCGAGGCAACAGCAGGATGCGCGAGTGGAAACTGTAAAGCTGCAGCTGCTAATGTGACATTATGATCAACACAAACAGCTTCAATTTTGGCGACTTTGTCGATGATTTCTTGTGACGCTGGTTGATAGTTGTAGTAAGGGTTTTGAAAATGACGAACGCCCGTAGCTAATATTCCCGAGTTATAGGGGCCACCTAAGATAATAGACGCACCATGCTCTATACATGCAGGTAAAAAATCATCGAGAGGTTGTTGTTCTAATAACGAATAACGACCAGCTAATAAAAAGCAATCGAACTGACCAATTGCCATTGCACGTTGACATATTTCAACTTCGTTAACCCCTAAACCGACAGCCTTAATTTGCCCACTTGTTTTGAGCTCTTCTAACGCTCGGTAGCCGCCTTGCTCAAATTGCATAAAATAAAAGGCATCTCGCTCGGCGTGTGTATCAACGCCTAAATCATGTACGAGTAAAATATCAATTTCAGCTAAACCTAAACGTTGTTGGCTATCTTCAAAAGAGCGCATAATGCCATCGTAGCTGTAGTCATATTGGGCATCAAAAGGCATTGGTGTGGCAAAGCCATGACGCAGCTGCATTACATCAGCATGGGGATCAGGTTTGATCAATCTGCCAACCTTGGTTGATAGAATATACTCTTTTTTACCAAGACCCCGCAGGGCATCACCAACACGACGTTCACTTAACCCAGCACCATAGCGAGGGGCGGTATCGAATAATGAAATGCCCACATCAATTGCTGCAGTTAAGGTGTTTTTAGCTTCTTCATCGCTCACTGCTTGATATAGGTTACCCATAGAGGCCGCGCCAAAACCGAGGGTTGAAACCTCAATGCCGGTTTTTCCAAGTGGACGCGTTTTAAATGTGTTTTTCATAACCTACCTCTTAAGCAGTTTGTGTTACTTCACCAAAAAATCGGGCAGTTCAGATACAGTGGCGCAACCTAATTGGTTCATGATCTGGGTGATTTGCATCATCAAGGCATTGATGGTGTGAATGCCGCCTTTATCGCCAAGGGCACCCACGCCATACACAAAGGGTCTGCCTAAGAATGTAAAGTCAGCACCGCTTGCAAGTGCACTCACAATGTTTGTTCCGCTACGAAGCCCGCTATCCATAAAAATTTTGATGTCTTTTGAATACTTGACAGCGACTGTTTGCAGTGGTTTGACGGGAGATTCACCGGCATCTAGCTGACGCGCGCCATGATTTGACATAACAACCCCATCTGCGCCGAGCGCAATGGCCGCTTGTACATCAGACTCATTAATCAACCCTTTAATGATCAAAGGCCCTTGCCATAAATCGCGAATCGGTTTTAAACCTTCCAGATCAACGCGGCCCATGACAGTTTTATTCATAAAAGCTGCCAGCTCATCGGTAGGCATATTTTTTGGCATATACGGCTTGAGAGTTTCCATTTCTGGCTTGCCAGCAAGGGCGGTTTCATAAAGCCAGCGGGGTCTTGCTAGCATCTGCAGAATATTAGACAACGTCATCTTCGGTGGCATGGCTAGACCATTTCGAATATCACGTGGTCTGTAGCCAAAGGTAGGCACATCAACGGTGACCACTAGCACAGGGTAATGAGCTGCTTTGATGCGACTGAGTAAATCGAGCCTAATCTTTTCATCCGTTGGGTTATAAAGCTGAAACCACGCATGGCCTTGTGATACTTCTGCGATTCGTTCAAGGCTAGATGACGAAACCGTGCTTAACACATAAGGAATGTTTTTTTCAGCGGCGGCTTTAGCAAGAATCTCAGGGGCTTTTGGCCACATTAATCCTTGTAAACCAACAGGCGCAATACCAAATGGGGCCGCGTAAGTATGACCAAATAACTCGACAGTTTGGCTGCTACCTGTAAATGGTTTTAATAGCTCACTGCGTAATTGCACACTATTGATGTCATCTCTATTTCGTTTTACACCATGCTCTTGCATACAACCGCCTTCAAGGTAATCGAAGGCAAAGCGAGGAATGCGTTGCTTGGCTTTTTTCTTAAGGTCGGCAACGTCTGGGTAAAGGTGGTTAAAGTAATTGCTCATGATGAATTCCTCAGCTTTATTTCAAGCACGCAGGCCCAATGCTATCGAAGGTTTTATACGTTAATAAAAACTCTTGATGTCCCATTTGCTCTGATTTGGTTTGTTCACCATTGCCAACTCGAACAATCAACTCAAAAATCTCATCACCCACTTGCTTAACGGTTTTACTGCCTTCAATAACAGCGCCGGCATTTATATCCATATCATCACTGAGATTTGCATAGGTTTCTGGGTTGGCGCAGATTTTAATAACCGGTGAAATGGCAGAACCAACGACAGAGCCGCGGCCTGTGGTAAATAAGGTGATATGAGCTCCTGAGGCTATCATTTCGACAATTTCTTGGTTGTCTGAAATATTCGGAAAACCAAACATAGGTTCGCCATCGGGCACCACATCCATTAAGAACAAGCCTTTTTTATTTGGCTTTTCTCCTGGTTTGATAATGCCGTTTATTTGCGATGCGCCAGACTTGGCATAGGCGCCCATTGATTTTTCTTCTTGAGTTGTTAAGCCGCCTTCCGCATTGCCTGGGGCAAAACTGCCATAGCCCATTTTGGCGTAGTAATTTTCTGCTTTGACAACACAATTAATAAGTTGCTTGGCGAGTTCTGGACTTTCGGCTCGATGAGCCATGATTTGCTCACAACCGACAAGTTCACCGGTTTCTTCAAAAATGCAGGTTGCATCCGCGCTAATTAATCGGTCAAAACATTTACCAACTGCCGGGTTTGCGCTTATGCCACTGGTACCATCAGAGCCACCGCAAATAGTACCAATGACAAGCTCTTCAAGTTGCATGTACTCAATTGGGCATTGAGCAAGTTGCTCAAGCATGATTTGGCTTTGGGTAATGCCTTTGGCAATGGTGTTTTTGGTGCCGCCATTTTGTTGGATCACTAGGGTATTGACTGGGCGACCAGACTCAGCAATCGCATCGCTCAAGTACTCACGATTAAAACCTTCACAGCCTAGTGATACTAATAAAACACCGCCCACATTAGGGTGGGTGCAAATGTTTTTCATCATCGCCAGGGCATAGTTATTTGGGTAGCAGCCCGGAAAACCGATTAGTTGCACATCGGGATGATCCATCTTATTGACGATAGAGCGTGCCACATGGTGTGCGCACTCAACCAAATAAACCACAACTAGGGTATTTCGAATGCCTTTTGAACCATCGTTTCTTAAATAGCCGCGCATATTATTCTCCCGTTACAGAATGGCGAGTGTGACTGGCAATGTAGTCACTTTTCATATTGTGAAGATGAACATGTTGGCCCGTTTTTATTGCTTCAGTCGCAGAGCCAATTGAAGCCCCATACTTTAAAATCTGCTCACCAGCAGCAATATCTTGGCAGGCAATTTTGTGTCCGATGGTGACACTTGAATCGAGTGTTATTACCTGATTTGCAATGTTAATTTGTTCGCCTTTTTGCGCCGATTGGCAGCAAACAATGACATTATCGTGTGGGTGTAACTGTACAAATTTATTCTCAGCCATAGCCATCTCACGTTGTTAATCTGCAACGATTTGAAAAATGAATTTCTTTGTAAAATATGTTTGGGTATGAAGTGAGTCAACGCGTTTAGCGCGTATTTTAAACAGGTTTTTGTATATGAAATTTTGGCTGTAGTGATGTTTTATGTTTAATCATTTGTACAAAAATCACTCTGGTTGATGGTGATTTTCTACATGAAATATGTGTGTCTATATAAACTGGTTTGACATTGTTTGAATCGATTTTACATGGCATAGCGAGTAATCAGTGAGCCTTGTATTAAAACAACAGGCTTGTTTATGAACACACACAAAAGAACACACACGAAACGTAACAAGGACCGCGTCGTATCAAATGACATGCTGATACCATTTATTTTGGTGGCGGCACTATTTCCGCTTTGGGGTTTTGCAAACGATATAACCAACCCTTTAGTTAAAGCATTTAAAGATATTTTCTTGATCTCAAACACACAAAGCAGCTTGGTGCAATTTGCGTTTTATTTAGGCTATGGAGTGATGGCAATTCCTGCTGCGTTGTTTATTCGACGCTTTAGTTATAAATACGGCATCGTTTTAGGGCTTGGTCTTTATTCTGTTGGGGCTTTATTGTTTATTCCAGCAAGTATGTATGGCGAGTTTAACTATTTTCTTGCGGCATTATGTATCTTGACCTGTGGTTTAGCGCTGTTAGAGACAACGGCAAACCCGTATATTTTATCAATGGGTAGCCCACAAACTGCAACCAAACGACTTAATTTAGCGCAAGCATTTAACCCATTAGGCTCTTTACTTGGCATGTTTGTGGCCTCAAACCTGATTTTAAATAATCTTCATGTTGCAAAGTTTCGCGCAGAAGAAAAAGCAGCACATCCCGAGTATGCGCAAATGCTACCTTCGGTTGTCGATGGTAAATTAACCGATGCACTACAGCAGTTTGCAGTAACCAACCCTTTACAACACCAACTCATGCAAAGCGCTGATTTAGTGACTATTCGCACTCCGTATGTGGCAATTGCATTGGTTGTGATCTGTTTATTGTTTGTTTATTTGTTTTATCGGTTGCCGAATACACAGCTCATGGCATCAGATAAACGCGATCAAGCATTAAAGCCTTTATTTATAAAGCTCATAAACAACAAACCCTATCGTGAAGGGGTAGTAGCACAGGTGTTTTATGTGGGTGCTCAAATTATGTGTTGGACCTTCATTATTCACTACGGCATGGCTGAAGTAGGGCTAAGTGCAGCCGAGGCGCAGCATTTTAATATTATTGCTATGTGCTTTTTTCTTGCGAGCCGATTTTTATGCACCTACCTACTTAATTGGTTTAAAGCGGGGTTGTTATTAATGTGGTTTGCAATAGCCGGTGCGAGCTTGATGTGTTTGGTGGTTTTTATCGGTGGTGAAGTAGGGCTCTACTCTTTGGTCGCCACCTCTGCCTGTATGTCTTTAATGTTTCCAACTATTTATGGCATTGCGCTAAATGGCTTAAAAGCAGATGCCAGTATTGCCTCTGCGGGGCTGGTAATGGCAATCGTTGGCGGGGCATTAATGCCACCATTACAAGGGATGATTATTGATGCGAACCCCATTGCCTTTTTAAGTGCTGAACAAGCGTCATTTTTATTACCTATGCTGTGTTTTGTTGCAATTACGATTTTTGCGTATCGTGTTGTATTTATTCATAAACAATAAAAGGAGAGTCGGATGCAGTACTGCCTTACATTAGAGCTAAAAAACGACCCAGAGCTTATAGCTATCTACGAGCAATACCATAGCCCTAAGCAAGTTTGGCCTGAAGTCATAAGTGCTATTCGCGATTCAGGAATTACAGACATGGCGATTCATCGTGTTGGCACAACCCTTATCATGATACTGCAAACCGATGATTCATTTAGCTTTACAGAAAAAGCAAAACAAGATGCAATGAACCCAAAGGTGCAACAATGGGAGCGCCTAATGGAGCAGTTTCAGAACGTGGGAAGCAATAATCAACAAAGTAAGTGGCAGTTAGTAGAGAGGATATTTTCGCTAGGGGAACAGGTGGGTTAGTTTCCGAATATAAGTTTCGAGGGGCTAGTTTCAAGTTACAAGTTTCAAGGGGCTGGGTACTAGGCGCTAGGGTAGACCGAGTGGATTCGAACCACTGAATTTGGGTCGGGTTATAGAGAGCGGTAGTGTGCTAACTAACTGAGTTTCAACTGTATAATATTGATTTTAGGATAATAAAATTATGAGGAATTTGAATAAATTGGTACGACCGAGTGGATTCGAACCACCGATTTCGGCGTGGGTCATAGAAAGCGGTAGTGCTCTATCCAACTGAGATATAAAATAATTAAAACTAAGAAAATTAGAATTGGTACGACCGAGTGGATTCGAACCACCGATTTCGGCGTGGGTCATAGAGAGCGGTAGTGCTCTAACCAACTGAGTAAATCTTTTTAGGTTAATGTACTTATTAATAGAAGTTGTGGAATTAAAAAGAAGCAAAAAAGATATAATTGGTACGACTGAGTGGATTCGAACCACTGATTTTGGCGTGGGTCATTGAGAGCGGTAGTGCTCTAACCAACTGAGTAAATCTTTTTAGGTTAATGTACTTATTAATAGAAGTTGTGGAATTACAAAGAAGCAATAAAGATATAATTGGTACGACCGAGTGGATTCGAACCACCGACCTCTACCATGTCAAGGTAGCGCTCTAACCAACTGAGCTACGGTCGTACAGGCATTTAATTCTGAAGTAGATTAAATGTTTTGGTACAACCGAGTGGATTCGAACCACCGACCTTTGGACCGGGCCGTTAAGAGTGGTAGTGCTCTTTCCTTTGGTTATACCTAAATCATGGTACAACCGAGTGGATTCGAACCACCGACCTTTGGACCGGGCCATTAAGAGTGGTAGTGCTCTTTCCTTTGGTTATACCTAAATCATGGTACAACCGAGTGGATTCGAACCACCGACCCCTACCATGTCAAGGTAGTGCTCTAACCAACTGAGCTACGGTTGTATTTTGATTTAAAACTGTTGTTAGCGTGGCTAAACAACGGAGGCTAATATATAGCGACTGGTTGTGTGAATCAAGCAGCTTTAGCTATTTTTGTGCTAAGTGCTGGTTTTTTATTCATAACGGACTAATTTCGCACGTTCTGTAAAAACCTTGCCACCAAGCAACATGGCTTTTCGCAGAGTGCTTAAGACTTTGTAAAATTGCGTCATTACTGTCGCTATCTACAAACTGGGCCATTTCGGTGTCATGCCATATTTGCTGGTAAAGAGGTTGTAGGGTTTCTAATCTACCCACTAAGAATGATTGATAAGGCTGTAGTTGCTCTAAATAAAACTTTTTAAACACATTGCTAAGCGTTTGCGCTTTTTGTTTATTCTTGTTGGCAGGGCAGAGATCATCTTTTGAATACTGCATGAGCAGCGCTGTTAATTGTTGATTGTAATGTGTTTGCACACGAGCCGCAGAAATAAGTAGCTTGTTGTATTTAAAACGATTTAATACTTCGAGTTGGCTGATGATTTGCTCAGGCTCTATAGCGTTTATTTTGCCGGTATTAATTTGATTGTTTAACTTAGCAATTTGCTCCATCGCACTCACGGTTTCGCTAAAACCTGCGGTGTTTTCATCAATGTGTGTCGAGCTTAGCTGCCAGCTTTGCTTAAACTCGGTTTCGTTGAGCAGCATAGCTTTAAAGTAGTTAGCAAGGTTTGCTTGCTTTTGTCCTGCGGTGAGTTTTATT
The DNA here is from genome assembly GCF_002964825.1 of Pseudoalteromonas sp. T1lg122. Lineage (NCBI taxonomy): Bacteria > Pseudomonadati > Pseudomonadota > Gammaproteobacteria > Alteromonadales > Pseudoalteromonadaceae > Pseudoalteromonas > Pseudoalteromonas sp. T1lg122. The sequence goes on along the minus strand of NZ_PQCG01000007.1, from coordinate 570,178 downwards.
TTTTCAAATAGATCATCTTGTTCTTCAAAGCTTTCTAAGCACTCATTTGCACTTTGAATAAACTTAATTTGATAACTAAGAACATTAGCAGGCGTTGCTGTTTTGCCAAGTTGGTTATTGTGCTCAGCAATAAGGGTTGCAAGTTTACATTGACGTAATTGGGCAAGCTCGATCATGCCAATGGTTGCTTTATCTTCAGTATTTTCAGTGAAGTGGTTAGCAGTTATCGTACTTGGTTTAGAGAGTTTAAAACTTTCAGTTTTAAGCACGTTTTCTAATCGTTGCGCGTAGGTGTGATTTACATCACCCGAAGAGGGCGTGCAGGCAATAAGTGCCACGCACGCTGTTGCGATGATAGAGTTTAAAAGGCTATTGGTTTTGCAAAAAAGGTGCATGTTTAAATCGCCTATGAACCGTGAACATCAACATAATTGCTGCGGCACTTAACCCCACAATAATGCCTATCCAAAAGCCATGAGGGCCCATTGCTGGAACAATTAAATCTGTACGAGCAAGTACGAAGCCAAGCGCAAAGCCGATCAACCAATACGATACAAAGGTGATATAACCAATCGGTGCCGTGTATTTTAATCCCCGTAAAATACCATTGGCTGAAACTTGCAGGGCATCTGGTAACTGGTAGATACAAGCCAGTACCATGATTGAAGAAGCTAGCGCCAATACTTCAGGGTTGTCAGAATACAATTGGCTTATTATATCTCGAGCAAAAAAGGTCACACTTGCCAGCAGAAAAGCAATAATTGCCGCGAGAATATAACTCGTTTTAACAGCATTTTTTAACTGCTGATAATGTTGTTGGCCAAATAAGTTGCCTATTCGAATGCTAATGGCAATTGAGAGGCTCAACGGCATCATAAACAATAATGTCGTCACACTGGCCGCAATTTGGTGACCCGCAACGGCAACTGCACCTAAGTGCGCTATAAACAAAGGAATACAAGCAAATAGCGTGACTTCAAAAAAGGTAGCTAATGAAATTGGAATACCCACTTTGGTGATAGTCCATAAAGTAGCGGGCTTTGGCGCTTCGAAATTTGCTAATAATGCTTTGGCATTAATCTTTTTATTAAAGTGACAATAAATAACCTGAGTTAACGCCATTGCCGTAAATACAAGTGCGGTGGCAATACCACAGCCTGCGCCACCATAAGCTTGAAAACCTAATTTACCATGTATAAATACGTAGTTGGCTGGAATATTGACCGCTAAGCCAATTAAGCTAATGTAAAAAGCAGGTTTGGTCATTCCCATACCTTCAGTGATATTGCGATACACACTGAAAAGTAAAAAACCAAAAATACCCCATTTAACAAAATGAATGTATTGCTCAGCTAAGTGGGTAATAGACTGTGAGGTATCTAATTGACTAAGCACCGAATCAGCAAGGCTTGCCAGTCCTAAACCGATTATGGCAAGTACTAACGCCAGATACAGACCCTGTTGAAAATAATGGCTAATACCTTGTTTATCGTTTGAACCAGCAAACTGCGCTATGATACCCGTCAACGCCAATAATATGCCTTGCAATGCAAGCATTAACGGATTCCAAATACCCGTTGCAATAGAAAGTGCTGCCAAGTCTGTTGCACTTACTTGGCCTGCCATCACGGTATCTACAACCGTCATTAAAATAAGGGTTACCTGTGCCAAAAAAACAGGAATGGCTAACGAAATTAACCTTTTGGCTTCCCAACTACAAAAAGACATAAATTACACGACTAAATAAACAGACAGCCATTGTAATCTATTCATAGATCAATAAAAATCGCAGGTATCTATTTAATGAAGAAAAGAGAAAGCGATGTTCACTGGAATTGTGCAAACGCAAGCCGTTGTCGTTGACACTAATAACCAAGGCGGTGTATTAAGGCTAGCTTTAAAAGTAGAGCAGCAATATGCTGAAAACTTGAATATCGGCGCGAGCATAGCCATTAATGGTTGTTGTTTAACCGTGGTGAAGTTTGCATCTACCACTGAAGGTGACTGTGTTATAAATTTTGATGTGATAGATGAAACATTAAAGTTAACCAACTTAGGTATGCTGGCTGTCAATGATACGGTGAATTTTGAACGTTCAGTGACTTTTGGTACTGAACTAGGTGGGCATATCGTGTCGGGTCACATTCATTGTATGGCCGAGATACTTTCAATTAACCATTTTCAAGATAACTGTAAGATGCAATTAGCATTAGCAAAAGAGTGGCAAAAATACGTTTTGTATAAGGGATTTGTGAGCGTTAACGGGGCAAGCCTCACTGTAGGTGAAGTTGATGAGCAGGGCTTTTGGCTACACCTGATCCCAGAAACACTCTCTATTACCAATCTCGATAACTACCGCGAAGGTGATAAGTTAAATATCGAAGTTGATCAGCAAACTTATACCATTATCAACACGGTCGAAAATTATCTTTCGCAACAAGCAAAATAAATACATAAAACGAGCTAAATAAATATAGCAAACGAGCAAATTAAAAAATTTGCTCGTCGTCACTATCGACATGTAATTCAAGTTTGTTGTTTGCGTAATCGATATGCATATTCAAATGGATAGGGTTACAGCATGCTGCGCAATCTTCATAGTAATCTTGGTCACCTTCGCTTGCATCAAGTGCTACGTGAATGTGGTGGCCACAGTGCGGGCATGAAATTCGTTGTGTGTATTGGTCTTTCATCAGCTTTTACCTTAATCAGGCATGCCTGAGTTCGTTAAATTGCAATCTAAATTAAACCTAACTCATTAAAAATGAATCTAGATTTAATAAGATTGATATAACTCACTAACCGAATTGGTATAAGCGTAGCGCTACAACAAACGGCTAGCATCTTTATTAATACGCTTTATAAGCTAAATATAGCTGTGTTTAGGGGTTTGTGACATTCCTTTTACAGTGAATTCGCGCTTATTTCAGTAGCTGATCAATTTGTTGTTTTGCTTCAGTAAGATAGTGTCCTGCAAATATGTTGGCATTATTGAGCATAGGATATAGTTGATAGATAGCTCTACGTTGCTCATAACCTACCTGCAATGGGTAGATATCGTTATAGGCATCATAAAAGCTATCGGGCAGTGGTGCATAAAGCTCACTCATTGCTATATCGCATTCCCGATCACCATAATAACAAGCAGGGTCAAACACACTGGGCACATTATTATAAAAGCCCATATTTCGGCGCCAAAAATCTCCGTGTAATAACGAAGGCTCTACAACATGGCTATGTAGTGCGTCTTTTACAAAAGTGATGAAGGTGTCTTGATTGACAAGCTCAATGCCTTTTTCTTGTAATAACTGCAATTGCCAACCAATGCGTTCTTCAGCAAAAAAGACATCCCATTTTTTGTGCCAGCGATTTGGTTGTAGAGTAGGGCCAAGAAAATTATCGTTATCTAAGCCGAACATGGCTTGGGTATGCTTTTGGTGTAAATGGGCAAGGTGTTCCCCCATTTCATGCCAATTAGTATGGGGCTGTTTATCAAGTTCTAACCATTCAAGCACGATAAATGAAAACTCAATATTGCAACCTGTGGTGATGCAATCAGGGATCATAAATAGGCTTTCTTGTGTTAACAGCTCTAGATTAAAGGCTTCACACTCCAAGCGCTCCAGATCGCTTAAATGAGCGACTTTCACAAAGAAGTGGTGTAAATCATCGCCAATTTGGAAGTATTTGTCGTTATTGGGTGATTGTAATTGGCGCTTAAAGGTATGCTTAAAATCAAAATGCATCGCTTGGCTAATCTGTTCATTCACCGAATTCCACATAATTTTGTTCACCTTTTAACCATATAATTAAACTATGGCAAAAAGACGATGAATTAACAAACCCATAGCGTTAATATTGTTAAAGTTTATCGAAGTATTTATGAGGGGTCAGATGAATAAAAGTCTCATTACTAATTTAGTGGCGCTTGCCTTAGTATTAGTCGGATTTTTATTTGAACAAGCAATTGTGCTTTCTGTTGGTTTATTTGCGTTATCGGGCGCAGTAACTAACTGGCTTGCTATTCACATGCTATTCGAAAAAGTACCATTTTTATACGGCTCTGGGGTTATCACTCTAAAGTTTGCCTCTTTTAAAGTGGCTATTCGTAACCTGATAATGACCGAGTTCTTCGCCGAAGAGAAAATAGATCAGGTCATGGCGCTCGCTAAGCCAAATATTGATTTAGAGCCTGTGATCAGTGAAGTTAATTTAAGTCCGGCTTATGACTCTTTAATTGAGGTTATCGAAAACTCTCAATTTGGTGGCATGCTGTCGATGTTTGGTGGCCGTGATGCGCTCGAGCCAATGCGAGAGCCTTTTATTGAAAAAATGAAAGCGGCGGTGATTGATATTTCAAAGAGCGACGAATTTAAAACCATTCTTGATGAAAAGCTATTTGCCAACTCTCATCTTGGTGGCTCATTACACGGTACAGTTGAGCGTTTAGTTGATGAGCGTTTGAATGAGCTTACGCCAACGATGGTAAAAGATATTATTCAAACCATGATCAAAGAACATTTAGGTTGGTTAGTGATTTGGGGTGGGGTATTTGGCGGCCTATTTGGCCTGATAGCTGCGCTCGTTTAACGAAGAAGAAACTTGTAGCAGGCCTTTAAAGACCTGCTACAGTGAATTCATCATTATTTAGAACCAGCAATAACAATCACCGTGTCATCAGATACTTTAGCAATATCTTGAATACTTGTTTTAGTTGCTGTTTCAAAATTTAAGTATTTCGCAGAGTTATGAAAACCATAAGTGCTTGCAAACTTATCAGTCGTCATATCATTGCAAAGTAGTTTTTCTGTCATTACTCGTTTGCTTAAGCGTAGATCGCGCATTGTGCTTGATACGTTTAATGGTTTGTTAGAAGCAATGGCCATACAAGCTTGCGTGCCAGGCGAGTTATCTGCTGCGACAAATTGTGCTGCAGTTGCATCAGTTGCTGCTAATGAAGAACCTAAAATTAATGCTGTACCTAGTGCTGTAGTTAACGTATTCATCTTTCTCTCCAGTTGTTGTCCGTATTACGTTTAGTTTGTGCGACCTCACTTTTATGGATACTTCACACTTCCTGTTTGCTGGGCACATTTAAAGTATTACGCTAAACAAGAACAATTGCTGTTAATGAAAATCGACAAGATGTAAGTAAGTATGTAGATGTGAACAAGTAAAACTAACCGCTTGATAAGTGCTATTTTAAAGTGTGAATTTTGACACAAATAGGCTGAATTTTTTTTCATTTATTTTTTTAAAACGTGTTTTGGCTCGTATTAAAGGCTTAATTTTTACGTAGCTGTTACATTTAAGTATTAACTCTAGCTTTTCTTAAAAAGGCTAATCAGAGTATAAGGAGCATGAGTGACCACAAAATTAGCAGGCTATTATCAACAAGCCTATGCATCTGAATCAAAACACTTTAATCAATGTTTTTATTGTGGTTGTGAAGCAACTGAGCGAGATTTTTGTCCGCCACTGCATATGCTGCAAAGCATTATAGATTTAGGCGAAGAGGCTGAATTTATATCAATTCCAGCATGTTATGAGTGCTTTGCATTACTGCATAACGAGCGAGTGCTGACGATTGATGGGCGAGTTACAAAGCTTAAAAAGAAACTTTCAACAAAGTATGCAAAAGCGCTGAGAATTTATCACATGTGGCATGAGAGTGAACTTCACGATATGAGTGATGAGTTTGTGCACAGTATTAAAGCCGGCATGAAGCTAGGTGCAGAGGCAGCAGAGCGAGTAGCATTTCAAGGTTATAGCTATGCAACTGAAGATGCCAGTGTCACTATTCGTGAGAAGCGTGCCGAATTTGATGTGCAAGGCAAAGTCTTTTATGACTTTAAAGACGCGCTTAATTACTGCATTAATGATTTACAAGTCGACAGAACAGAATTCTATAAGCTGGTGGTAGAAGATTACAATGGCGATTTTAACCGTGCATTGAGTCAATACCGCCATCGACACGAAAAAGTAACCGCAGCTAACGATGCAGATTCACTAATTAAAAGTTTTGCCAAGCAGCATAAGCAAAACTCTGATTTTGTAACTCGAACTGTGAAACATTTTATCAACAAAGATCCGAGCTTGACGACCGAAGGTGCGTTAGAGCAGCTATATAACAACTACATAAAGAAATAGAGCGCTGCGGGCTGGTTATTCATCTTGAAAATTGGTGACTGGCCTCTTTTGTTCGCATTCACATTAACATTTAGTTAAAGTAAATGAATAATAAAAAGGAGAAACAACATAATGCAAAAATTTGCTCCATCTGTGTTGGTTATGGCGCTTGGTGTCGCGTTAGCGGGCTGCCAAGACAATGGCCCACAAGATCCAAAAGTCTCAATTAACAAAAACCCATACCCAAGCACCTATAAGCCACTTGCATCGCAAAGTACGTTAATCACCAACGCTACTGTATTAACAGGCACAGGTGAACGCTTAGATGATGCAGATGTTTTCTTTGTTGATGGCAAAGTACAACAAGTAGGTAAGGACCTATCTGTTCAAGCAGACAAAACTATTGATGCACAAGGTAAATGGGTAACACCAGGTATTATTGATGTGCACTCACATTTAGGTGCATACCCAACTCCTTCGGTGGCCTCTCACCAAGATGGTAACGAAATGACTAGCCCAGTGACTGCAGAAGTGTGGGTTGAGCATTCAGTATGGCCACAAGACCCTGGTTTTAACCGTGCTCGTGAAGGCGGCATTACGTCGTTACAGATTCTACCAGGTTCAGCAAACTTAATCGGTGGCCGCGGTGTTACGCTTAAAAACATTCCATCGCACACGATGCAAGGTATGAAATTCCCTGATGCACCGTATGGTTTAAAAATGGCGTGTGGTGAAAACCCAAAACGTGTTTATGGTCGTAAAGGTGTTTTACCATCAACGCGTATGGGTAACATGGCGGGCTATCGCACAGCGTGGATTGACGCAACAGAGTACAAGCGCGAGTGGGATAAATACGAAAGTGACTATGCTGCTGGTAAAAACCCTGCAGCACCTCATCGTGACATTAAGCTAGATACGCTAGCGGGTGTGTTAGAAGGTGACATTTTAATTCATAACCACTGTTATAAAGCAGAAGAAATGGCCATGATGATCGATCTCGGTAAAGAGTTTGGTTATCACTCTGGTACTTTCCATCACGGTGTTGAAGCATACAAAATTGCTGACTTACTGGCTGAAAACGGTAACTGTGCGGCACTTTGGCCAGATTGGTGGGGCTTTAAAATGGAAGCCTACGATATGGTTCAAGAGAACGTAGCAATTGTTGATGCAGTTAAGAATTCATGTGCTGTTGTTCACTCAGATTCAGATACAACTATTCAACGCCTAAACCAAGAAGCCGGTAAAGTAATGTACCGCGCGAATGATGTGGGTTACGACATCTCTGAGCAACACGCAATTAAGTGGATCACTTCAAACGCGGCGAAATCCCTGGGTATTGATGATAAAACAGGGTCACTTGAAGCTGGTAAGCAAGCTGATGTGGTTATTTGGAACCAAAACCCATTCAGTGTTTATGCAAAAGCTGAACAAGTATTTATCGATGGTGCCAAAGTGTATGATCGCAACGATGATAAATACCAAGCACAAAGCGATTTCATGCTAGGTCAAAAATAGGAGTAACATTGATGACAAAATTAACTAAATCATTAAAGCTGTCACTTGTTGCTGCTGGCTTATTTTCTGCGACAGCAAGTGCTGCATCGCTCGCGATTGTCAATGCGACACTACACACTTCAACAGAGCAAGGCGTACTTGAAGGCGCAAGCGTTGTTATTGAAGATGGCAAAATTGTTGCTATTAACCCGGCCTCTATTAATGCTGATACAACGATTGACGCCAAAGGCCAAATCGTAACTGCTGGCTTTATTGGCACAATGAACCAGTTAGGCTTAGTCGAAGTGGGTGCAGTTGATGGCTCACGTGATGGTGGAGACGACAAAGCGGGGATTGATTTTGATCCAAGCCTTGCATTTAATCCTCGCAGTAGCTTAATTCCTTATGCTCGCAAAGGCGGCATTACTCAGGATGTAATTGTACCAAGTGGTGGTGACAGTATCTTTGCGGGTCTTGCCTCTGTGGTTGACTTATCAGGTAGTTTTGAAAGTGTGAATAAAAAGCAAGTTGCACTTGTTGTTCACCTAGGCGAAAAGAGCAAAGGCTCACGTGCTATGTCGATGAAAACACTTATCGACAAGCTTGAAGGCGAAAAGTCAGCTAAAAAAGATGACAAAAAAGAGCCATCGACAGAGCAAAAAGTGCTAGCAGCTGTACTGGCTGGTGATATGCCGCTGATTGCGAGTGTTCAACGTGCATCAGACATTTATGAACTTGTTAAGTTGAAAGAAACTTATGGCCTTAATTTAGTAATTCATGGCGGTGATGATGCCGTTGTGGTTGCTGATACACTCGCTAAAGCTAACGTGCCTGTGATCATCAGCTCAATGGCAAACTTACCAGGCAGCTTTGACTCACTTCATGCAAACCTTGCTAATGCAGGTAAGCTTGAAAAAGCCGGTGTTAAAGTCATTATTGGTGTTGCGGGTGATTCAAGCCACAATGTATACCAATTACGCTTTGATGCAGGTAATGCTGTGTCTTACGGTATGAGCCAGCAAGGTGCACTAAGTGCCGTAACCAGCAATATTGCTGATGTTTTTGGCTTAAACTCGGGCACCATTGCAAAAGGTAAACGTGCAAACCTTGTAATGTGGTCTGACGATCCGTTTGATTTTAAAGCTCACGTGAGCAAAATGTGGATCAACGGTGAAGAAGTTTCAACCGAAGCGCGTCAAGACAAACTACGCGACCGTTATACAACTGACTCAGCGATGCCACGCGCTTATACTAAATAAACTAAATAAGTGCTCAACATATAAAAAGGCCGCAAATTTGCGGCCTTTTTAATGCTTATAAAGTATAAGCTAAAAAATTAGATTGCTTAGTTTATAAAGGCTAAGGCCAAATATAAGCAGTATTACTGGCACAATCACAAGGTTAAGTAAAAGCGAATTAGTGTAGCCTTTCATCACTGATTTTTGATTCACTAACCAAACAAGATAACAGGTCACAATTGGAAGTAATAAACCATTGGCAGCTTGCGCAAAGATAATAACCGCAACCGGATCAAGCCCAAGCGATGCGACCAGTGCACCGAAAACAAGGATAACAATAGCAACGAGTTTAAAGCGTGTATTACTCATTTGCGTTGACCAGCCCAGCATCCCACAAACAGCGTAAGCACCCGCAAGAGGGGCAGTTATTGCACTAGTTAGTCCAGCCGCACATAAACCGATAGCAAAGAAATAATGAGCCATACCCCCTAAAAGAGGCTCAAGTTGCACAGCCATATTTGCCGCTGATATTTTTCCAGCGTCGGTTCCATAAAATGCCACTGATGCTGTCGATAAAATGGCTAACGTAATTATGCCGCCTAAAGTAATCGAAATACTGGTATCAAGATTTGTTTCTATGATGACTTTGTCGATGTTTTTTGAGCTATCGTGTTTTTCAGCAAGCACGCCTGAATGTAAAAATAGGTTATAGGGCACGATAGTTGTACCAATTAAGGCAAGTACCGTGGTGATAGAATTATCAGGTAAGCTAGGTATAAACCCTTTTAGCACTTCTCCAAGTGGTGGAGCCGCCATCACTAGCGTTGAAATAAACACTAAGCTCATCAACACCACTAAAACAATTAACGCCCCCTCAATGACTTTATGTTTGCCAGTATACAAAAGCACTGCACTTAAAATTGCAATAAGGGGAGTCCAGAGTATTGGGCTTATTGACGGCATTATTTCTTGCAGTCCTAAACTGGCACCAGTCAGATTGCCTGCTTCATAGGCTGCACTGCCAATACCAATTGCACTTATTACTAATATAGCAGCCAGGGCTTTAAAAATTGGTGTTTGAATGGTGGTTCTAAGTGCAGACGCTAAATCAAGTCCTGTAGCCACACCAAGACGAGCAGCCATGGATTGCAACAAAATAGTCGCTACAACAGAGAACAATAAAGTCCAAATAAGAGCAAAGCCAAAATTAGCACCAGCAACACTGGCAGTGGTGATGGTACCTGGGCCGATAAAAGCAGCGGTGACAAGAAGTCCGGGTCCTAAACGCATGATAAAACCTTTTATTATTATTTTTAGTACATTAACGGATAGATAAAACAGCTATCGTTATATAAAACAGATCTTAAGACTATAGAGAGTCGAAGCAAGGGTAAAGTAAAAGAGGTGAGTCGCGTAAAGTTCGCGTGTTAACTAATACCAATCCACTCTGTAAATTTTATATAAAGTGGGTAGCAGTGGCACTGCATACATAGTTTTCAATAAATAGATAATCATTTAAAATCAGTAAGTTATTTTAATTTGTGGTTTGGTTGGTTTTTTGCAAGGGATAGGCATTCATGTTGTTATACAAAAGGAAATGAAAATGCCTGAACTTACTTTTTCAGCATACGCAGCTGTGTATGTTTATCTAATTATGCTGACTATTCAGTGGATAATTGCTTCTGTCACTAAAGCCAAACAACCCAATGCAGTGCCTGGTAAACTCGATAACTCATTAAGCCATGACAGCTTTGTTTTTCGTTCACATCGCACATTTATGAATACATTAGAAAATAGCCCGTTATTTTTAGGTACCGTATTTCTGGGGTTCTTTTTAAACTTGAACAGTAGTGCATTTGCACTGTGTATTTGGATGTATGTGATAGCCAGAATCATTCATATGCTGCTGTATTATGGTGTGGCTACTGAGAAGAACCCAAGCCCACGCAGCTATTTCTTTTTAATCGCTGCTTTGGCAAATAGTGTGATGCTAGTTATGATTGGTTTACGTTTGATTTAAACAGCATTGCTAACAATAAAAAAGGCATTGAACGAAAATTCATTCAATGCCTTTTTTAATAGTGAAAACCTAGCTACTCAACGCCAATAAAGCCACCTGTTTGATGTGACCATAGGGCAGCATAGATGCCACCTTGGGCGATTAATTGCTCGTGAGAGCCTTGTTCAACCACGCCACCTTCATCAAGTACAATAAGTCTGTCCATTTGCGCAATAGTTGATAGGCGGTGCGCAATGGCAATCACTGTTTTACCCGTCATTAAATCGTCTAAGCTAGTTTGAATTGCAGCTTCTACTTCAGAATCAAGGGCACTGGTTGCTTCATCCAATATAAGAATTGGCGCATCTTTTAGAAGGACACGTGCAATAGCAATACGTTGACGTTGACCACCAGAAAGCTTCACGCCGCGTTCACCAACTTGTGCGGCAAAGCCTTTATTACCTTTGCTGTCTTCAAGGTCTTCGATGAACTCAAGCGCCTTCGCTTGTTTTGCTGCAGCGAGCATTTCATCTTCAGTAGCATCGGGCCTGCCATATAGAATATTATCTTTTACTGAGCGGTGTAACAGCGAGGTATCTTGCGTCACCATCGCTATGTGCTTACGTAAACTTTCTTGGCTTACCTCAGCGATGTTTTGGCCATCAATGCGAATTGTGCCCGAGTCAACATCATAAAAGCGCAGTAATAAATTAACTAAGGTAGATTTACCTGCGCCAGAGCGACCCACTAAACCTATTTTTTCACCCGGTTTGATGTCTAGATTTAAACCATTGATAACAGGGCCGCGATGGGTTTCGTTGGCAGCTTTACCATAGTTAAATTGCACATTATCAAAGCTTATCGACCCATTATTAACTGCAAGGGTACTCGCGTTTTCTTTATCATCCACTTCAATCGGTGTTGATAGCGTTTTCATACCATCAGCAACAGTACCAATGTTTTCAAATAGACTACTGATCTCCCACATGATCCACTGTGCCATGCCGTTTAATCTCAGTGATAAACTTACCGCTATGGCGATTGCGCCAACACTTATGGCACTAATTGACCATAGATACAAAGAGAGGGCTGCAATACTGAATACCAATAAATAATTTAGCGTGTTAATAGAGAAGTTTAGGCTAGTAACTAAGCGCATCTGCTTGTATACCGGCTGTAAAAACACATCCATGCTGTCTTTTGCATATTGTTCTTCTCTCTGCGTGTACGAGAACAATTTGATAGTAGAAATATTGGTGTAACTATCCACCACACGGCCGGTCATTTCTGAGCGTGCATCAGCCTGCGAGCTGGCTACTTTTTTTAGCTTAGGTACAAAATACATTTGAATAGCGGCGTATAAAACCAGCCAAATCAATAATGGCAACATTAAACGCCAGTCAGATTCTGCGACCAAAAACACCATAGCGCCAAAGTAGACCACGATATACATAAGTACATCGAGCAATTTCATCACTGATTCACGAACAGCTAATGAGGTTTGCATCACTTTTGTCGCAATACGGCCAGCAAATTCGTTTTGATAAAAACTAACACTTTGGCGAAGCAAATAACGGTGGGCTAACCAACGGATAGACATAGGGTAGTTGCCAAGCAGTGCTTGATGTAATACCGCTGAGTGAAAGAACACGACAATAGGTAACACCACCAGCAACATAATTGCCATTTTTGTCAGTTCAGCCTGCTGCTCAACAAACAAGGTATCTGGGGTATATTGACCAAGCCAATCGACAAGCTGGCCCATGTAACTGAATAGCGATACTTCTAAAATAGCGAGTGCTGCGGCACTTAACGACATCAGCAGCAATGAAAGCTCCATGCCACGGGTATAATGACGACAAAAAGCAAATAAGCTATTAGGCGGTTGAGAAGGTTGTTCTTTAGGAAACGGATTAGTCATCCGCTCAAATAAACGATACATACACGACGCTTTTTAAAAATCAAAGTGGCCTTACTATACCATTTGAGTGGTTTTTTAGCAGTTCATTTAATTTAAAAACTAAGATTAAAATCTATCAACTATTCAGTTATTTACATCTAGTATGAGAAATGAAAATATAATAAGAAAAAGGAATTAATGATGAAAAAGTTGCTTTGTACGCTGTCCCTCGTTTTCAGCTTACCACTTTGTGCCTACCAAACCGATACCCACATATTTAAGGGTAAAAAAACTGCCATCGAAAAACCTGTAACGGTGACATTACCGGATGGCTATCAAGACTCAAAAAAGTACAATGTTATCTATGTATTACACGGTTACAGTGGTAATCACAGCGATTGGACTAAGCTGACAAACATAGAAAAACTGGCAGACCAATATGATGTCATCATAGTTAACCCAGATGGTAACTTCGGTTCGTGGTATCTCGATTCTGATATCGACAAAAATTCGCATACGAAACCTACATCACAGACGATTTACTAAATTATATCGATTCCAAGTATTCGACCAATCGGTCTAAAAGTGGCCGTGCAATCACTGGTTTATCGATGGGTGGCTTTGGTGCTTTGCACATTGCAATAAATCACCCGGACCAGTTTGCAGCAGTTTCTGGGATATCTGCTGGGGTTGATGTTAGGCCCTTTAGTGCAGAGTTTGACCTTGCAAAAGTACTCGGCAGTTATGCTGAAAACAAAGAAAAATGGGATAGCATTGCCATTATTAACAACCTTCATAAAATAGCTGCAGGTAATACGGCATGGAAAAAAGGCGCTGATATCTTACCAATTATGCTTGATATTGGTATCGATGACTTTTTTATTGAGCAAAACCGAGCGCTACATCAAGCGATGTTAAAAATGCGTATCCGCCATGACTATGTTGAGCGTCCGGGTATTCATGACTGGCACTATTGGAATAAAGTGATTGCCTATCAATTTTTATTTTTAACCTCACATATGGCGCCATAAAAGATGTTTCAACGTATTCTTGTGTTAATTGCTATCAGCTTTTTTGGTTTTATTGGTTGGGTTATTTATCTTGCCAATACTGGGCAAAAGTCGGTGTTTTTCGAACTCGTTGCGGCTATTCCTTACGGTGATAAGTTGGGGCATTTTTGCTTATTTGGACTACTCACATTATTCATCAACCTTGCCTTTAAATTTAAAACAATGAACGTTGCAGGGCGTCCTATTTATTTAGCTGTGTTGATTGTTAGTACATTTGTGATTTTAGAAGAGCTAAGCCAGCATTTTGTCGAATCTCGAACACTAGACTTTGTCGATTTAATTGCTGACTTTGCGGGTATTGCCGTATTCAGTGCTTTTTCAGCTTGGCTTTGTAAAAAGTTATATCCAATTAAGGTCTAAACTTTCAGTGACTTGTTAGGTTTCGTCTATACTCAGTGTAGACCTAGCTTAAAAGTTGCGTATGAACATAGATACATCGGATTACTTGTCAGACATTATTGAGCTTCTACTCGATGCAGTATGCGTAGTTGATGCCAAAGGCACGTTACTTTTTACTAATCCAGCCTTTGAAACAATTTTCGGATACGCGCCAGAAGAAGCCATCAATAGAAACATGTTGGACTTTGTTTATCCAGAAGACAGAGCCAAAACCATCAATGCCATTAATCAAATTGTGGTCAATGATCAGCATCCACGGTTTGAAAACCGCTGGGTTAGAAAAGATGGCAGAGTAGTGCATGTTTTGTGGTCTGTTTATTGGTCAAAAGAAAAGCAAGTTAGAGTGGCTATTGCTTATGACATTACAGAGCAAAAAAAGCTCGAACAAAAACTGATTTATATGGCAGGGCACGACCCTCTGACCGATCTCCCCAACCGCAGTTTCTTAACCACCCAGCTCGAGGAATCATTGTCGATTGCGAATACCATTTCAACGGTGATTGCAGTACTGTTTATCGATATTGATGGCTTTAAGCAAGTTAATGATATTCATGGTCATGGCGCTGGCGACAAACTCTTAAAAACCATTGCCATGCGTATTCGTCATGTCTTAAAAAAAGAAGACAGTGTAGGGCGCTTAGGGGGCGATGAGTTTGTAGTGATCCTCAATAGCATTAAACATAAAAGAGACGTCATCGAAATGGTTGATGAATTAATAACCGAGATTTGCCAACCCTTAATTTATAACGATGCCGAGCTTATTTACTCGCCAAGTATCGGTGCCGTACTATTCCCTGAGCATTATGGTGACGCAGAATATCTCATTCAGTGTGCCGATAAAGCCATGTACAAAGCAAAGTATGAAGGGGGTAATCGCATGGTGTTTTATAATGATGGAATAAAGTTACCCGGCGCTAAAAACACAGGGTAACTTTGGAGTGAATGCAGTCTTATTTACAATAAGTACTTAGCACGCAGGATTTGAATGTCTTCATCACTTACGTCTAATTCAGCTTGAATGTAATTAAGTACGCTTCCGTGTTGCTGCTCCATGCTCTCAATTGCAGATTCAAGTAAAGGCTGAGTAACCCCTTTTAGTGGCATCGCTACTTCTTTTGGTAGGCTGGCAAAAAACTGCATCATAGCTGCATATTTTGGGTCCATTTTGCCTGTGTCTTTGGCAAGCATAGTTTCAAAATTGAGGTAGTCGTTTGATGCAAGATAGTCATTCATAATTGTCTGCTGATCAACACCTAACACAGTTAAAATCAATGCAGCACTGATACCCGTACGGTCTTTTCCTGCCGTACAATGAAACAATAAACCGCCGTCTTTGTTTACTAAGCGGTCGAACATCTGTGTGTAGTTTTGTTTTTGGTCTTCTACAATTCGCGGATACATTTGTACCATGACATTTTCGAGCTTTTCACGGCTTAGGTTAGGGTCACGAAGTACTTTGCCAATTTGTCCCATATCAAAGTCCATTTCGTAGTCACGGTCGATGATTTCAACCTTATCAGCAGCCCACACCGTGACTTCTGAATCTCGCTCTGAGTTAGCACGAAAATCAACAAGTGTATCGATATTTAAGCTATTGATAAGCGCATAGTCGTCGTTTGTTAGATTCGCTAAAACACCAGAACGGTAGATTTTGCCCCATTTTACAGTACGGCCATCTTGGGTTTTGTAGCCGCCTAAGTCACGGAAGTTACGGCCACCTTCAAGTGGAATTAGTCGCGTTGTGGTCATAGTTGCTTCACCATTCTCTGGTTTTACAAAAAAGTAGTAACGCTGATGTTCATTGTTAGGTGACCAATTAAATACATTGGTAGTAATATCATCAGCAATGAGTATTGCATTCGTTAAATCGGGTGTTGTTGATACCAGCACATCAACAGCTGCAGGGATATTTTGCTGCCAGCTAATTTGGTAGTTTTCATTATTAAAATTAGTCTGTGCAGATTCAATAGCGACTTTAGGCGCAGTTGCTGTACACGCTGTAAGTGTTGATGAGACTAACGCAGCAATGGCAATTTTTTTAAAGATTGTTTTCATGGTTATTCCTTAGTTATTACTCGGCTCAGAGCGATTAAACTCTGAGCGGTAAATTCAAAAGTAGGTTAGAAGTTGATGCGAACACCCGCCATATAACGGCGGCCGTAGCGTTCAATTTGGTTAGGAGTGGCTTCTGTACCGATGTAACGCACGTCAATTTCATCGGTAAGGTTGTTGATGTTGGCGTAAAAACTCACATCTGAACCATACACAGGCTCTGCTAATGTGTAACTCAGTGAAAGGTCTAAACGAGTTTGTGCAGCCCAATATTCACCCATGCTGTCGTTTTCTGTTGTTGATAACCAATCATCACGATACTGATAATTTAATCGCGCAGAGAATAGGTCGTTTTCATAGTAAACGGAGCTGTTAAAAATCATGTCTGATGTGCCCGGTAAACTAAAGCTGCTTCCTGAAAGCGTGGTAAATTCACTGTCTAAGAGGGTTAGATTGGCAGAGAAACCAAAACCATCCCAACTTTCAGAGATAAAATCACTGGCTTGGCCAATAAAGTTAAGCTCGATACCTTGGAAGTGACCTTCGTCACCATTGACAAACCCTGTGTATTTCCATTGTTCACCGGCAAACTCACTGATGTAGTTACCTGCATCTACATAGGTCGTATCCGCATAAATTACATCGTCAATGTGTCGGTAGAAAGCGCCTACTGCAACAAGGCTTGCATCGCCTGCATACCACTCTAATGACATATCAGCGCCATATGAAGACTCAGCCTCTAAGAACGGATTACCCCCTGAGATGGTTTGCTCTGTGGTATCAATCGAGGCTGATGCGCGCCATTCATTGTAAGTAGGGCGGCTCATACCCGTTGAAAGTGCGGCTCTGAATTTTACTTGATCAGATAAATCAATATTTAAGTTCACACTCGGTAATACTTCGGTGAAGGTATCAGAATGTTCTCCTTCTGGACCACTGCTGGTGTAGTCAGTACTTTCGATACGTACACCACTGACTAAAGAACCCCATTTGAATTGGTTGGTTACCATGGCATAGGCTGTAGTGATGTTTTCATCAATATTGATTTTGCTGGCGTTATCTGGGGTGACCGTAAGACCACCTGATGCGCTTTCTAAATCAGCTCTCAGCTGTTTATTATCGTAGTAAGTGCCGTTAATGCTGTTTGTGAAATCAGTATGCCACGCTTGTTCAGTTACATAGTCACTTGGGTCAATACCATAAAGTGATGCCATGCCACCATTTGTGCCATAGCCCTGTGCTTCACGCTGGTCATGGCCGAGCCCCATTTTAAAGGTGTTGTTAAGCCCTGCGAAAGCAAAGTCGGTTTCTGCGTCTAGCTTAAATTGCAGGCTATCAATCGATAACGCACTGCCGTAAACCAGCAGCATTTCGTAGCCATAGTCTATATCGTTAAGTGAAGTGCCTGGTGCAAGTGTGACAAGAGGGTCGTTAATATCTGATACATCATAGCTTGCGACCGCAGCGCCATATAAACTGTAAGGCAGAGGTAAAAACACATCGTTTTCGGTTTTTGTGAAGTTTGTACGCGCTTCTAAAAACCAATCACCTAACTGGAGATCAGCGCCTAGTGTGTTGGTCCATGTTGAGTTTTCATATAAACCATACTCTAAAGAGCGGCTTACCATGGCAAGACCTGTGCCTGTTTCACCGGCAGCTAGATTGCTGCCCGTAGCTTCTGCACCGCCTGCAAAATCAAACACATACTGGTTGCGCTCTTCATGATCTTGGAATTTGCTGTACAGCGTACTAAAGAAAAAACGGTTCATTGAATCGCTCGGACGATATTCAAATCGGCCACCATAGGCTTCGTCTTCACGTTTTACTTTATAGCTACGCATATCAAGTTCGTTAACTAGAAGCTCTGAATCCACTTGTTCTAAGTCGAATTCGCGGTTATCCGTGATTTGTTCACGGCTGTTTTGTGATGCGAATAAACTAATACCTACATTTTCGCCTGACCATGACGTTCGCACTGAAAACTTACTAATATCACCATCTCCTAATGCTTGATTACCTAAACCTACATCAGTGGCTAGTGAGAAACCCTCGACATCAAACGGGTTAAAAGTTTCGATATTAATAAAACCAGCAATCGATTCGCCTGGCATATCAGGCATAATTGCTTTATTGGCAGATAAACGACTAGTAATAACAGACGGGAAGCTGTCAAAACGCGGAATACGGCCATTTTCAGCGCCAGGAATGGTCATGCCATCTATGGCAATTGTGGTGTAACGAAATGGTGCACCGCGAAAGTTTATATAGCGGGCTTGGCCTTGATCGCGTTCGATAGCAAGGCCCGGAACGCGACCTAATGAATCTGCTAAGTTTTGGTCAGGAAAGCGGCCAATGGTATCAGCAGCGACAATATCAACAAAGTTAGAGGCAGATTGCTTTGCCATGATAGCTGCTTTTTGGCTGTCTTTTATAGGGGATGCAACAGCAACGACTTCTTCTATTTCGTTATAGTCGTTTGTCTGTGCTGCATAGCTATACGACGATGAACAGGCAAGTACTACGCAAGCCGCTAATCGATTTCGAGCAAATGGTGTCACTTGAATACTCCGGGTTATTTTGGATGTTTTAAAAAGTTGGGCAAAGAATGGAATAGAAATATTGCAGTTTGGTTAAACTGGCATCGTTATAAAAAACAGGGATATCTTTTAAATTTTAGTGTTTATTAAACAATGAGTTGGTAAATTTTAGAGATGTCTTTTTAGTTAATTTACTTAACCAAATAAGGGGACATGAAAGGTTAAATTTGATGTTTTTATGACAAATAAACTAACCCAATCGTTTTTCATAAGTTTGTAATACAAATGCTATAAATTAGTCATTTAAAAGACACCTTTAACAATAAAAAATGCCACGTAATTTTGTTTTCACTATTTTAAGACTGCTTATTGCCACACTGGTTTTACTGCCTGCCATGGTGTTTTTAAGCCAGCAAACAATTGAGCCTGTGGTTTTAAAAGAGCAATACAGTTACAGCTGCAAAGTAAAAAATACGAGCGGTAAAAAGCATTTTCATATTTATATGCCGACTAATTGGCAGGTTGAAGAGTTTGCGCAGACCTTATGCGATACGTTGCTCGCTAAGCAGAGTTTTGAAACTGTCACTGTGTATTGGCAACCCAGAGAAATGCTAAGTACAGAACAATTACTCAGTGACAATTATGCGCTTTTTCTAAATCGTGATTATGCCTTAAGTGGTCTACTGCCAAATTGGGATGATTTTTATACAGCAATATTAAGCTTGCCAAGTTATCAGATTTCATGGTTTTCACATCAAGACAATATGCAGCTTTCAGCAAATTCATTAAAGAATAAACGAATAGGTTTACTCGAAGACAAGCGCAGTGAGTCTGGTTATTTAGCCCCTATGAGTGAATTAAAACAGTTTGGTCAAGGGCTTGATAATGCACAATTGGTTTTTTACCCAAATAGAGAAAGTTTGGTTAATGACTTCTTGGCAGAAAAACTCGATATTATTCCGAGTGTCGGTCACCATGGGCAATTAAAGCGTTGGCCAGCTTCAAAAACACAGCCTTTACAGCATGTTTCATCAACCTTATCTTGGTACCTTAATGATCAATATGCTGATTTAGCGCCGTCGCTTGTAACCTATTTACAGCAATATCAGTCAGGTTGTTAAAGGTTCATACCACGCATCCTTATAGTCTCGATAAGGGGCTAAGATGAATTACTTAAAAGCCCTTGTATTATTTTTACTTATTTTTGTTGGGCTGATTTATTTATCTGGCCAAAATGCTAAGCAGCAACTAATGATGACACTTGCAGAGCAGCTTCCTCAGGTGGTTAACCCTTCACTCAATAATGCCATAGATGAAAGCCAAGAACTTTCGCGCATGAGCCACTCACTAGTAGATGATTTACATGACATTACTTTTGTATCAAAGCTACCGGTTGACTTAGTGGCCTCTTTGACTGTAGCTGAGTTAAACCTAAGTAAAACAAAGCTTTCAGGAAGTAACACACTTAACTGGCAATTTGGTAATCACACTCTCTATGCAAGCATTGATAGCTCGGTTAACTTTAACTACTGGCTGGTGGCATTTTGGGCAGGTGCATTTACTGCACTAGGTCTACTTATTGATTATTTGTTCACGCTTATTTTTAAGTTTCAACCTTTCAGGCAAAAAGTATCTATACCTGATGCAGTAAACTCTGGGAAAGATAAGTTAAGCACAGCTATTGAAGAGTTACGCTGGTTTGATGGTTTAAAGCAACAGGGTTTAATAAAGGGTTTAACGGCACAGCAAGAATTACAATTGGCATCGATTAAAGAGCAGCAACAATGTTGGTTTAGCATAGCCCTAAAGCAAGGTTTAAACATTGAACAAGCATTAAAAGCAGCAGAGGCTGATGATGCGTTATGCTTTGACTTAGCAAATCAGCAAGTAATTATTCATGGTGTGCCCATCCGGCTTTCAAAGACACCTTTACTTTATTATTTTTGGTATGCAAAAAGAAAGTTTGAAGCCGAGCCTGCTTATTTAAATCCGCCACAGGGTAAACCTGATCATAAAAATGGCCAGCAGCTAGCCAAATTAATGCAGCAGTATGGTGGTCACCAAAAAGCGATACGTGATCTTGATGAAGGCTTAAAAGGCAAAACCTTAGATCAAAACCGCAATAAAATTAAAACTGAGCTGCAACGCGTGCTTGAAGGATTGGCATGTGATTATCTTTTTGATAGTGAAAGGGACGAGCGAACTGCTCGCTATCGTTATAGCTTGAAGTTACCAGCGTCTAAATTAAAGCTTGGCCCGTAGTTTTAACCTAGTAATTTGTTTTCTAACTCATAACTATTGCGCGAAATGAAATATTAGTTAGCCTTTAATGATTCATTGAAGGAGTGAAACTATGTTTAAGCGTAAAAAAATAACAACAACGGGTGCTTTGTTTAGCTCATCGCTGTTATTGATCTCGGCAGCTCATGCCACAACACCTCAATATAAAGATCAACAAGCTTTGCATGATATTGCAAATGCCGTTTCTAAAGCACGTATAGAGCAAGATATTCAAACGCTGGTTGATTTTGGCACTCGCCATACTCTATCTGAGACGAAATCAAATAAACGTGGTATTGGTGCTGCAAGACGTTGGATCAAGTCTGAGTTTGAGGCGATTTCTAAAGCCTGCGGTAACTGCCTAGAAATCATCGAAGTAAAAGACACTATATCCGGTGAAAAGCGTATTCCAAACCCGGTTGAAGTGGTCAATATTGTGGCTATTCAGCGCGGTCAAGTTGATGCGAACCGAATGGTTATGATGTCGGGTGATATTGACTCGAGAGTGTCTGATGTAATGGACTATACCTCAGATGCGCCAGGGGCTAACGATAATGCATCTGGTGTGGCTGGCGTTCTGGAATCGGCGCGTGTTTTATCAAAGTATAAATTTAATGGCTCAATTGTTTATGCAGCTTTATCTGGTGAAGAGCAAGGCTTGTTTGGCGGTAAAATTTTAGCTAAATATGCACAAGAGCATAATTGGCGTGTTCATGGTGTTTTAAACAACGACATGATTGGTAATTCAACTGGCATTAATGGGGTAACAGATAACACAACTGCACGTATCTTCTCTGAAGGCACTCGCGTTATAGAAACCAAAGAGCAAGCCCATAAACGCCGTTTTACCGGTGGTGAAGTTGACTCTGCAAGTCGTAACCTTGCGCGTTACATAGATACAATCGCAGATCGCTACATTGAAAATCTGGATACCATGTTGGTATATCGACTCGATCGTTTTGGTCGAGGAGGGCATCACCGTCCATTTAACGATGTTGGCTTTGCCGCTGTGCGTATAATGGAAACCAACGAAAATTATAATCAACAGCATCAAGACTTGCGTACTGAAGATGGCATTACCTACGGTGATACTATTGACCATGTTGATTTTGCCTATGCGGCGAAATTAACGTCACTTAATGCAGTGACGATGGCTTCAATGGCGTGGGCTCCAGCGCCGCCAACGGGTGTTAGTATTTCAGGTGCTGTAAAGCCAAGTACAACATTAGCGTGGCATAAAAGTGATGATCCAACGGTGGTCAGTTATAAAATTTATTGGCGTTACACCAGTGAGCCACAATGGCAATTTAGCCGCGATGTTGGCAACGTCACCGAAGCAACACTGAAAAATGTTGTTATCGATAACTACTATTTTGGTGTTGCCGCTGTAAACAAAGACGGTATTGAATCACCGGTTGTTTTTCCTGGTGATGTTGGCGCGTTTGAATGGCCAGACAAATCAACTAAATAGGAATCGTTAAGTCATAGCGGACACCACCCAGTTCGCTATGAACAGCTGTAATATGCCAGTTATGGGCTTCGACAATTTGTTTTACTATCGCAAGCCCAATGCCTGAGCCTGACTGTTTAACCGTTTTTAAGTCTGGTACTCTATAAAGATGGTCAAAAATCTTTGCTAAACTTTCATCGCTGACACCAGGGGCTGAATCTTCATAGCAGATTAAAAGCTGTGTTTGGTTTTGGCTAATCGTCAAAGTAATCTTACCAGGGTGATTTGTGTACTTAAGTGAATTACTGATTAAGTTTGCAAATAACTGTGAAAGCCGTGTTGCATCGCACTCAAAGTTTAATTCATCAGCAACATTTTGTGAGAATCTCACTTCAAATTTATCAAGCTGGATCAGCATATCTGCGTGTAAGCTTTGGAAATACTCAGCTGCATTAATTGTTGTTACGTTGAGCTGAAAGCTACTTTGCTCTAAAAGTGAAATTTTATTTAAATCAGTGACTAAAGTTGCCATGTCGGTGATTTTTTGGTTGAGTTTTTCGTATGTAAGCTCATTAAATTGAGTTAAGCCTGCTTGGAGCGTTTCAAGGTGTAAGCGCAACCCGGTTAATGGACCACTTAACTCGTGAGCAACTTGTGATAATAACTTACTACGTTGACTGATTTGTTTATCTAGATAATTTCGGCGCTGTTCAATAAGCTGTTTTCTTTGTCTTACTCGTAATAAAGCAATGCCCATTACAGCTAAAAGAAGGCTAAATAATAAAATGCTGTATAAGATAGTTTGGCGCTGTGAAGCAATTGCTTGGCTTTTTTCATTGTCTTGGAGCTTTAAATCTTGAATGGCCAAATCGCGGTCGCGCATCGTAATGGAGTTTTGCAGCTCCGCTAAACGTTGATTGTAGTTGTTGCGGGCAAAGCCTTTTTCAAGCTCTGTAATAGTCCGTTGGTACGAAAATGCCTGTTTGTAATCAGCTTGTTGTACTGCCACAGTGATCAAATGTTCTAGGGCTGTGATTTGCTTTTGCAGCTTATTTTTTTGGTTGCTTAACTTGTAGGCTTGCTCAGCAAAATGTTTAGCTTGTTCGTGCTCAGTAGAGCCAATGTATAGCTTTGCTAATGTGAGTAATACATCAATATATAAGTGATCGTCTTGCTTGAGTTCAGTGATCACTTGTTTTTCAATGGTTAATGCCTGAGTTGCTTTATCGACTTCGAGCAAATTTATCGCAATATTATGGTTTGCCCAGGCAGTATTTCGTGTGCTGTTATAACTTGCGAACACCTGTTGAGCCTCTTGTGCGTATTCAAGTGCTGCATTGTAGTTTTTTAGCCCATATTCGCATTGGGATAGTTTAACTAAACTATGTCCGATATCAGAAAGTGAACCCGTTTGCCTATCAAAACTAAGGGCTATAATAAATTCGCTCTTTGCTTTTTCGTATTGTTCTAAATCTAAATAACTTTGGGCAATTGAATAACTTATGCCTGCTTGTAATGAGATGGACGGTGACATCTGCTGAATAACTTCACGGCGTTTTAGCTTATATTCTAGAGCAAGCGTAAACCGGTCTAACTGCTCAAGATTACGCGAATAACCATGGTAGAGCATTTCTTTTTGTTTTAAAGTTAATTCACGATTTTTGTCGTGTATATAAACCTCAAGCAAGTTCAAGGCTGCTTGATACTCGCCTGCATTATGATAAGCACTGACAAGGCTCGCCACGGCATCAATTTCATAATCGATAAGTTGTAAACGCTGAAACAGGGCGACATTTTGTTGCGATAAATTGATTGCAGATACTAAGTCACCTTCTCTGTAGGCGAGGCGGGCTTTTGCAAGATATAACTCGCTGTAAATGGGGGCGTCGCTTTTGTATTTAGGGCTTGCTTCAAGTTCATCAATAATAGTTTGCGCTTGTTGAAATTGGCCGAGGTGTATGTGAACGTGAATTAATCTAACGTTAAAACTGACTTGTTCTGCAAGGCTGGCGGACTCAATAAGCTTTTTATCGATGGCTTTTAAATAGTCATATCGTTTTTGGTAGTCACTGATTGTTCTGGCTTCATCAATGTTGTGTTGCAGTGTTGATGCAAAAGCACTGTTCATTGATAAGGCAAAGTACAGAATTACAGAGGCTTTAAGTTTCATAGTGGGGTTTATTATTATTTTTATTCCTAACTAGTCTAGCATGTCATTCTTTTAAGTGGGAATGATTTGCTTTTATAGCTAAAAAGAATTGCATTATGCAACTATGCCTCTTGCATCTTGCAAATACTCAGCCCAATTGTTCATAACGTCTTGTTTTAGAATGAGTTGTATTTTGGAATGGTTACTGCTTTGAGTAATAACACATCCACAGGAGAGTGTAATTATGAAAAGTAACTTACCCGCTTACCTAATAACCGCACTTGCAACTGGCTTCGTAAGTGCAGCACCATTTGAACAGTGCCCAAGTAAGGCATTTTTAATTCAAGGTTCGCCTGCGCAAATGTATGGCGTTGACCTGGTATCAGCCAAAACCACCGTGCTTGCAGCGTCAATGGATTTTTCAACAGAAACGAATAACGACAGCGTTAATGCGGTTGGCTTTAATTATCAAGACCAATATATGTATGGCTTTAGTAAACAAGCACCAAAAAGTGTTGTGCGTATTGGTGACGATTATGTTTTACAACGTTTGACTATAAATGGCCTGCCAGATACCAATTTTTATGTTGGTGATATTCATGTAAATAGTGAAACTAATCAGGCGATTTACTATTTATACCACCCTAAATTTGGTTTATATGGCATTGATTTAACTGAAGAGGCCGACGAGTATCAGGCACAATTAGTTGCAGGCTCAGCGAACTGGAATTTAGCTATTTATGATTTTGCTTTTCATCCACACAGCAATCTTTTGTATGCGGTTGAGTCAAACGGAGACCTCTATGAAATAAATTTAGATAACCAGACACCCACTTTTGTCGCTAACCTCGACATAGCAGGTGATACCGGTGCTAATGGTGCAGGCTATTTTGATGTACAAGGCCAGTTTTATTTTAGTAATAACCGCAGCGGTAAAATCCATAAAGTAGATTTGAGCACCAGCCCTGTAATGGGTTATACGCCTACTGCTTCAGTGTTTACCTTAGGGCCAACATCGAATCAAAATGATGGTGCACGCTGTGCTATTGCTGAAGTAAAAGTAACTGATAACTCTATCGACTTTGGTGATGCACCCATGCCATATAAAACAGCACTTGCTCATAGTGGTGCCCGCCATTTGTTTGACCCTAATGAAGACCAATCAAATTTAGTTTATTTAGGAGCCGTTGTTGATGGCGAAAATATTAACACACCTGCTGATTTACAGGCATCGCCAGTCGATAGTTCAGATGATGGTGTGAGATTTGTTACTGATTTTGTTGCAGGCTCTACCAGCCAGGTAATAGTGACCGCACCTAATGATAATGGGTATTTATATGCTTGGTTCGATTGGGATCAAAATTTCCAGTTTGATCCAGATGAAATCACAGTGAGCAAGTATCGCTTAAATCAAGGTGATAACAGTGTGCTGGTTGATGTACCGAGTGATGCTGTGATGGGAGCAACATGGGCACGTTTTCGTGTCACAGATGGCAGCGAAGCTAACCCAATTACCGCAAGTGGTGGGGTAACAGGCGGCGAAGTGGAGGACTATCCGGTAACCACTTATGGCAGTTTGGTATACCCAAGTGAGAATGGTTGGGTAACCCTTGCCTATGAAGATCAATGGCCTTTCGCTGGTGACTATGACTTTAACGATTTAGTTGTAAATTATCGTACTACATTGATTGATAAAGAAGGCCAGGCCATGGGCTACAAGATTGAAGGGGAATTAGTTGGCATTGGTGCTGATTTTCATAATGGCTTTGCAGTACGCTTGTACCAAACGATAGCCGATGGTGCTGATAAGCGAATATTAAGAAATCAGATTGATACAAGTTCAATTAATTTAACTATAGATGGCGAAACACAATCACATTCTATTTTAGAGCAAGGGGTTGAGAATGCTATTTTTATTATCATGCCAGATACATGGGATTTTACAGATAAGCAATCAAGCTGTAGTTACTTTAGAACTGAAACAGGCTGTGATACCAACAGCAAAGTTTCGTTTAGTTTAACTGTTTCACTTCAAAGTGGAGTAACAACAATAGAAGCCCCTAAATATACTTTAGATCCATTTATTTTTGCGGCTCAAGATCACTACCATGGTGAGTTTTTAGTTGGACAAAACCCACGCGGTTGGGAAGTTCATATTAAGAATCAACAACCAACCGAAAAATTCAATGCACAATTATTTTCAATCAATGGCTCTGATGATGCGAGTAATAGTGCTCAAAGTTATTATTTCCAAACAGAAACAGGCCTACCTTGGGCAATGGAGATTGGTAGCGCATGGGCGCACCCAAAAGAGAGTGTTGATATAACACATGCGTATGGTGACTTTAGAGCATTTGCTGAATCAGCAGGACGAGATAAGCCTCTTTGGTTTAATAATGCAAAACTTGCAAATGTTATTTTACGAGGAGAATAATCATGAAACATTATACTTTAGTAATCATTAGCTTAATGTTATCGGCGTGTGGTGGCGGTGGAGAAGGTAGTACTTCAACCAAGGCGGAAAGTACAACGGTTACGCAGACACCCACCACAAGTACTCCGCCACCAGAAACATCACCTCCAGAGACGAGTACAGATCCTGTGACAATGGTCGACTTAACAATTGCTCCTGAATTTGATTTAAGTAGCAAAATTGAGCTGAGTGTAGATGTAGATTTGAATATGGGTGATAGCAGAGCCTACTTAAATATCTGCTTAAAAGATGATGATAATAAAGCAGATTACAACCAATGCTTATTGCGCGCACCTTTAAAGCAAAGCAAGTTAACCTCGACTGTGATGCTTGCTAACAGTGCATTAGAGCTGGTGGCAGAAGTTTGGTTTTATGATTCTCAAAATGAGCCACTACGTTTTTATTGGCAGCATGAAGAAGGGCAATCAGCGGTGTTCACTATTCGTTAAACATGAGTGATCGATTTTATGATTTATTCAGTTTAATTTTAATAGAGTTAATATTTTCAACAGCTTGAAAGAGGATTTTGTTATGCAATATGTTCAACAGATACTGCAATCAGTAAAAGAGTCTAATTCAAATGAGCCTGAGTTTTATCAAGCTGTTGAAGAAGTACTTTCATCAATTAGTCAGCTAATTGAAGGTAATAGCGTTTATCAACAGCAAGCAATTCTTGAGCGATTAGTAGAACCTGAAAGACAAATCATTTTTAGAGTACCCTGGCTTGATGACAATGGTTTAGTGCAAGTTAACCGTGGTTTTAGAATTGAATTTAGCTCAACATTAGGCCCTTATAAGGGGGGCTTGAGGTTCCATCCGAGTGTCAATCAAAGTGTGGTTAAGTTTTTAGGCTTTGAGCAAATTTTAAAGAATGCACTTACCGGCTTGCCATTGGGAGGCGCTAAAGGCGGTGCTGACTTTAATCCCAAAGGAAAAAGTGACAATGAAATTATGCGTTTTTGTCAGTCATATATGACTGAACTTTACCGTCACATAGGTGCTAACACAGATGTACCTGCAGGAGATATTGGCGTTGGGGCGAGAGAAATTGGTTATTTATTTGGTCAATACAAACGGATCACTAATCAATTTCAAGGGGTACTAACTGGTAAGCCTGAGATTATGGGTGGGTCTTCACTGAGAACTGAAGCTACTGGCTATGGTGTTGCGTATTTTTTGAATGCTATGTTAGACGCTAAAAGTGATTCATTGAGGGGTAAGCGATGCTTAGTTTCTGGTGCTGGAAATGTAGCATTGTATTTGATGGAAAAGCTTGACCAATACGATGCTGTTATTCTTAGCTGTAGTGATTCAAAAGGGACCTTATATTGTAAAGACGGACTTGATGTAGCTCTTGTTAAACACTTAAAAAATGAGCGTGGCGCTGAGCTTAGGGATTATTTGAATGAGCATAAAAATGCCGAGTTTACACCCGTAAACCAATACCCTAGCGATGGACACCAAGTATGGCGATATGAAGCAGATATTGCTCTACCTTGTGCGACACAAAATGAAATTACTAAAAAAGATGCAGAATCATTGGTTGAAAATGGCTGCTCTGTTGTATGTGAAGGTGCAAACATGCCAACCACAGCTGATGCGCTAAAAGTATTTAAAGAGCACAATGTCTTTTTAGGGCCAAGCAAGGCTGCAAATGCAGGTGGTGTTGCAACGAGTCAATTTGAAATGGCTCAAAACTCAAGCATGCAAAAGTGGCGCCCTGAACAAGTTGATGAAAAACTTCAACAAGTTATGAAATCTATTTTTGAAACTATTTCAACGACAGCTAAGAAGTACTCGAATGAACATGACTTGGTGCTTGGTGCGAATATAGCAGGTTTCGAACGAGTTGCGGATGCAATGTTAAAGCAAGGAGTTGTGTAACTTTTCGGAATTAAAGTTAAAGAGACATCCATTTTTTAAAAAAGACACCCACTTTAGTATCTAAAAAGTAGATTGTCATAGCTTTTGGTTGAGCTAATTTTGTATATAAATGATGTTTAGTTCTTTTACATTATCCAGATTTAAGGGTTGGTAATTTAGTTTTAGATAAAGTTATTTTCAGAAGATAGACATTTTCTATTCATAAAAAATAGAGTAAAAAGTAGTTCAAGTGCTCTAAATTCAACAAAATAAAGCTTGGCTATTAGCTATAGAGCTTCTTCGTTTTCGTTTCACGTGATTTGTATAAGCAGTGATAGCTTGCTCTTTACCCGCTGTATTTTTAAACGAGCGGGTAAAGGAAGTGGTGAGTGTGAGCCAGTTTTCAGTACAGATGTTTAATCTTTCAAGTATTGGTAACGAATTTTCCGAAATTTTGCCTGGCTTATTTTCTCGTATTGAGCGCCCAGTACAATCTACAAGTTTTAGGTATGTTTCAAGCTCAAATGGCAGTCCCTTAGGCATGTGTTTGCGTGGTTTATCGGCGAAGCGCATTAGTGATTTTGGTTGTTTATTATTTTGTGCTGCATTAATTCTAGATTTAATACTGGTGTAGTCAGAATCTTCGGGTAAATCAGCCACTTTTGCTCTTACAGGGTTTAGGTCAACATACGCAAGGCAAGCGGCAAGTGCTGCTTCATCAAGTAAAGCTTGTGATTTAAAGCGACCTTCCCAAAACCGCCCTTTGCATCCATCTTCTAGATTCGCTTTTCGTGCAATGCTCTCATTAAGCACACGCATAAACCAACTAATACTGCTGAGTCGTTCTCGATATAAATTAACTCTGGCATTAACCGCAACGAGTTCGGCTTGTGTTAGTAATTCGCCATTTAAGAATCGTTGACATAAGAATGTACTTTTAAATACCTTATGCCACCTAATCAGAATCGCTTTATTATTCAAACGCTTTGCTTTTGCTATATCGATGTGAAGGACCAAATGCGTGTGGTTACTCATAACGGCGTAGGCGCAAATATCAATACAAAATATCCTGCCAAGTTGAAGAAGTTTGTTTTCAACCCAATCCCGTCTGTGTTCATATGAACGACCCGTAAGTGGGTCTTGTCCACACAAATAAGCGCGACGAACACAACGTGAAATACAATGGTAGTAAGGTGTATTTGAAACGCTAATTAAGTTTCTACGTGGGGTTGCCATGCTCTTCTCCTCCATGAGTTGAACAATATAAGTTTAGTCATAATTTTGAAAAGTGAGAAATTTAAAATTGGGTGTCTAAATTATTTTCTATTCATAATGTGGGTGTCTTAATAAATTTCTTAATAAATTAAAAAGCTCAGGCGGGGCTGAGCTTTTTAAATTAGGTTATATTTTGCAAGCAAATGATTACGAAAAGGCTTTTTCGCTTAGGAGTTCTTGCATTTGTTCGCGCATTTTAAATTTTTGAAGTTTGCCTGTTACTGTCATTGGGTATTCTTCAACAAAGCGTATGTGCTTTGGAACTTTGAAGTAGGCTAGTTTATCTTTTAAGAAATCACGAATGGCATTTTCATCAAGTACCGCATCATCTTTAGGTTGGATCCAGGCACATACTTCTTCGCCGTATTTTTCATCACTTATACCAAAAATGGCCGCATCTTGAATACCGGGGTAGGTATAAAGTACTTCTTCTATTTCTCTAGGGTAGATGTTTTCACCGCCGCGGATGATCATGTCTTTTATTCGGCCTACGATAGCAACAAAGCCATCTTCGTCCATCACACCTAAGTCTCCTGAGTGTAACCAACCGTCTTGATCTATTGTTGCTTTCGTTTTTTCTTCATCATTCCAATAGCAGCGCATAATTCCAGCGCCACGGCTACATACTTCCCCGGGTAAGCCAACTTTTTGAACATCACCTAGCTCGTCAATAATTTTAACTTCAGTATGAGCTAATGCACGGCCCACTGTGGTGACTTGTTTCTCGAGTGGTGAGTCGGTTTCGGTTACATTATTGATAGGGCTACATTCAGTTTGACCATAACCAATAACAACCTCTTTCATATGCATTAATGAGTGAACTTTACGCATAACTTGCTCAGGGCAGGTTGAGCCGGCCATTACGCCTGTTCGTAGGCTAGATAAGTCATAGTTTGCAAAATCTTTAAGCTCTAACTCGGCGATAAACATCGTTGGAACACCATGCAGGCCTGTACAGCGTTCCTTTTCAACAACTTCTAGGGTTGTTTTAGGGTCGAATGAATCACCCGGAAAAACTGCGGTGGCGCCTTTACTTATACATACTAAATTGCCAAGCACCATACCAAAGCAGTGATATAGCGGTACCGGTATACAGAGTTTATCCTCATGTGTCAGCTTCATCGCTTGGGCCATCAAAAATCCGTTATTGAGGATGTTTTTATGCGATAAGGTCGCTCCTTTTGGATTACCCGTAGTACCAGAAGTAAATTGAATATTGATATCTTGGTCACAGCTTAAAGTAGCAGCTATTGCATCAAGCTCTAGCTTATGGGCATCTGTTGCGCGCTGCATGATATCGCTAAAGCTAAACATGCCAGCAGCAGGCTCATCCCCAATACGAATAATGTTTTTTAGATGTGGCAGGGCAGTTAAATTTAATTTACCTGCTTGAGATTCTTTAAGTTCTGGTGCGAGCTCATTGAGCATGTTTATATAATTGCTGGCTTTAAATTCACTCGCTGTAATCAATGTTGAGCATTCTACGCTATTGAGTGCGTATTTTAATTCGCTTGGTCGGTATGCTGGGTTGATGCAGACCATAATTGCACCAATCTTGGCTGTAGCAAATTGGGTTAAGCACCATTCAATATTGTTAGGAGACCAAATACCAACCCGGTCGCCGGGTTTTACGCCAAGCGATAATAACCCCATTGCTAATTGATTAATCTGTTGCTGATATTGTTTATAAGTTAAACGGATCTGTTGATGATGAACAACAATCGCGGGGTGATTAGGGTGATTGTCGACAATATCATCTAAGTATTGGCCAATAGTTTTTTTAATTAAAGGAATGTCTGTGCGGCCTTGATAATAGCTTTGAGAAAGTGGAAGCGCATTACTGTGTGTGTTCGTTATCTGCATTGTGTTCTCCGTGTCCGGTTAATGTGTTGTCATGGACTTGATGCAAAAGAATTGAAACTATCATTTAAGATAATTTCAAAACATGCGTACCTGATTAACTAAACACAGATTGTCGACAAAGAAAAGCTTTATAAGACTAATGTACAGAGTGTGATTTAAACAAAGCAGAATAAAGAATGGGTTTTGGATATAAAAAAACGTGCCGTAGCACGTTCTTTTTGATACTAAATTAGCAATTAAGCTTTTGGCTCATCTTGCTTATAAGTTTTACGCATGATGTACACGTAAGCACTTATGAATGCGTTTTCTTGGAACTTTTTCAGGCCTGTATCTTCAAAGTCGATAGGCACAGGGTTGCGTTTAAGCTGCTCTTTGATTTCAGTTGCCGATAAAATTTGTACATCTAAGCGCTCAATTAACTGAATAGCCGTTTCCATTTTGAAACCTTTTGCGCTACCAGCGAATTTACCTTTAGCTTGACGCTCTTTGATTGCCACAGAGTCAATTTGATAATCTTCCATTAACTTTTTGAAATCAAATTGGAATTTACGCATTACTTCTGTGTCATTACCGTTACCTAAGGTAAAACGTGTTTGTCTAACATCACGGATATCAAATACGTCATTGTCTTTGGTTAAAATGCACAGTAGTACGTCGCTACCTGTAATTTCTACACCACATGTTCTCATGGTCTTTCTCTAAATAACTTAATTTGCGCAATTATAGCAAGTAACGTTATGAAAAACAGGTGCTTTAAAAATGAATTTTAATAGCGATAGCACTGTGGTCACTTACGCTAATATCTTCACTAAGGATGCTTGGTGATATATGCCTATCATAACTTTCATAATCGAGCGCTTTAACCTTCGAAACTTGGCAGTCAGGATTAAAATGTGCAGAGGCGAGAATGTAATCAAGTACATTCCCTTTTGATTGATAATAATGACTAAAGGGCTTTGATTTATTCTCATAAAATGAGCGGCTAAACTCATAGCTGTCGGTTAAACCTACAACGGGTTCGTTATGTTCTATGCAAGGTTCGCAGCGAGTTGGGTGAAACCCTTGAGTCATAAACGATAAAGTTGGGCTGGTGAGTACATCATTAAAATCCCCCATAACAAGTGTTGCACATTGCTTTTCGCGTTGGGTTTTAAGGGCATCATAATAAACAATGGATGCTTCTAATGAGCGCGAGATTTGAGACTGCATGGTACCCACCGTTTGATGTAGCAACTGCAAAAGTGGATCTTCAAGGTTATGGATATTAAGTATATGCGCCATTGACTGGACGCGCTGTGATTTAAAATGAACCACATAAAAGCATACTTCACCAAAATCAGGTAAATCAATTAAGCATTTAATCGGCGTGCGGTTAAATTTGAACTCATTCTGATTATTTAAATACTCAAGTAATTCAGGGCATGGTGTCAATGCATCGGCAGATTTAAACGGGTATTTACTGGCAATGGCAACCACAGGATTGAATAACACTTGCGGATAAAGGCTATCATGGGACGGGCTATCTACGGTTTTAAAATAATCGTAGCCTGCTTCTTTGCATTGCACTTCTAGAGCATGCTGACTAAACACTTCTTGAAACGCCACCACATCAGGGTTTGCCTCATTTAAGAAATTAGCTACAAACAATTGTTTTTGCTGCCATTGTGTATTGTTGTATCGTTCATGTAGCTGATAAAAGGAGTAGGGTGGCGCGGTATAATTTAATAAATTAAACGTCGCAAATTTAAACGTACGCGTGTGTGGCATTTTGATCACCCTAAAAGTACTAACTCATTAAGTATGAAATGAGTTAACTAATTGTCAATTTAGTCTTCTTATTACTTGTATTTGAGTACGTGAGCGGCGACAATAGCTGCTTGTATTTGCGAAGACTCAGTAAATACAAGCTTAATTAGCAATGCTTATTCGTAAAAGCGTTGCAGAGTTACTTAAAATTAATTTAAAAATATTACATGTGGTGCATTGTAGGCATCACCACTGTATAAGGATTTATAATGCCAGTTATTACCCTCCCTGACGGCAGTCAGCGTAGTTTTGAAAACCCAGTAAGCACATATGATGTAGCAAATGATATCGGTCCAGGTCTTGCCAAAGCAACTATTGCAGGCCGTGTAAATGGCACCCGTGTTGATGCATGTGACTTAATTACCGAAGATGCGCGTTTAGAAATTATCACTGCAAAAGATGATGATGGTTTAGAGATCATCCGTCACTCTTGTGCGCACCTTATCGGCCATGCGGTTAAGCAACTTTTCCCTGAAGCAAAAATGGCAATCGGTCCGACCATCGATAACGGTTTTTATTACGACATCGATATGGATCACTCTTTAAGCCAAGACGATTTAGATGCAATCGAAAAGCGTATGCTTGAACTTGCTAAAACAAACTACGACGTTGTTAAAAAGACCGTAAGCTGGCAAGAAGCGCGTGATACTTTTGAAGCACGCGGTGAAACATATAAAATGGAAATTCTAGACGAAAACATCGCAAAAGATGATCGTCCAGGTTTATATCACCACGAAGAATACATCGACATGTGTCGTGGTCCACACGTACCAAACATGAAATTCTGCCAACACTTTAAAATTATGAAAGTGGCAGGTGCTTATTGGCGTGGTGATTCAGAAAACAAAATGCTGCAACGTATCTACGGCACAGCATGGGCAGATAAAAAGCAACTTAAAGCGTATTTAAAACGTTTAGAAGAAGCTGAGAAACGTGATCACCGTCGTATTGGTAAAGCGCTTGATTTATGGCATTGGCAAGAAGAAGCACCAGGCATGGTGTTTTGGCACAATGATGGTTGGAGCATTTACCGTGAGCTAGAAGACTTCG
The DNA here is from genome assembly GCF_002964825.1 of Pseudoalteromonas sp. T1lg122. Taxonomy (NCBI): domain Bacteria; kingdom Pseudomonadati; phylum Pseudomonadota; class Gammaproteobacteria; order Alteromonadales; family Pseudoalteromonadaceae; genus Pseudoalteromonas; species Pseudoalteromonas sp. T1lg122. The sequence continues at coordinate 535,151 of NZ_PQCG01000007.1, read as the reverse complement.
TTCGTGAAAAATTACGCGAGTATGATTACGAAGAAGTCAAAGGCCCATTAATGATGGACCGTGCGTTGTGGGAAAAATCAGGTCACTGGGACAAATACGCAGATGCGATGTTCACAACTGAGTCTGAAAAGCGTGAGTACGCAATTAAACCAATGAACTGCCCAGGCCACGTACAAATCTTTAACCAAGGTTTAAAATCATACCGTGATCTACCTTTACGTATGGCTGAGTTTGGTTGTTGTCACCGTAACGAACCATCAGGTGCCTTACACGGCCTAATGCGTGTTCGTGGCTTTACCCAAGATGATGCGCATATCTTCTGTACTGAAGAGCAAATCATGGATGAAGTATCGTCATGTATCAAAATGGTTTACGACACATACGAAACGTTTGGCTTTGAGAAAATCGTTGTAAAACTTTCTACTCGTCCTGAAAAGCGTATCGGTGAAGACGAAATGTGGGATAAAGCTGAGCTTGCACTTGCAGAAGCATTAAAAGCAAACGACATTGAGTTTGATTACCTACCAGGTGAAGGTGCGTTCTACGGTCCGAAGATTGAGTTCACACTGTATGACTGTTTAGACCGTGCATGGCAATGTGGTACTGTACAGCTAGACTTTGCATTACCAGGTCGTTTAGGTGCAACTTATGTTGCTGAAAACAACGAGCGTCGTACACCGGTTATGATCCACCGTGCTATTTTAGGTTCAATCGAGCGTTTCATCGGTATTTTAACCGAAGAGTATGCTGGTTTGTTCCCAACATGGCTTGCTCCAAAGCAAGTAGTGATCATGAACATCACGGATAAACAAGCAGATTATGTGCAAGAAATTGTACAAAAATTAAATAAACTTGGAATTAGAGCCGCTGCTGACTTGAGAAATGAGAAGATTGGCTTTAAAATCCGTGAACATACGTTAAAACGTATTCCATACTTACTTGTTGTTGGCGATAAAGAAGTTGAACAACAAGAAGTGGCAGTACGCACTCGCACAGGTGAAGACCTAGGCAAATTTAGTGTTGATGATTTCATTGCAAAATTAAGCGAAGAAATTAAAAATCGACAATAAAGCATGAGCGTGTAGGGCAAACAAACAGCCAACTACACGCTTTTTATTTTATATTCTTGGAGGATCGTACCATTAGAGGCGGCAAGAAAGGGCAACAAACAGCTCAAAAAAATCGTATCAACGAAGATATTACAGCTAAAGAAGTTCGTTTAATTGGCATCGACGGTGAGCAAGCTGGTATCGTGTCATTAAAAGAGGCGCAAGCTATCGCTGATGATGCGGGTGTAGATCTTGTAGAAATCAGTCCTAATGCTGAGCCACCTGTTTGTAAGGTTATGGACTACGGTAAGTTCATCTTTGAGAAAAGCAAAGAACTAAAAGAACAAAAGAAAAAGCAAAAGCAGATCCAGGTTAAAGAAATCAAATTCCGTCCTGGTACTGACGAAGGTGACTACCAAGTTAAACTTCGCAGCTTGCGCAAGTTCTTAGAAGCGGGTGACAAAGCTAAAATTACTATCCGTTTCCGTGGTCGTGAGATGGCTCACCAAGAAATTGGTATCGAATTATTAAACCGTGTTAAAGCCGATTTGGAAGATGTATCACAAGTTGAGTCGTTCCCAAATCGTGTTGAAGGTCGCCAGATGGTTATGATGATGGCACCTATTGCTAAAAAGCAATAAACAGGGTATATTACGCACCGATTTTATTTCAGGTCTGCAAGTAACAGTTTACTGTTCACCTGAAATAACCGGTTTAAGTAAGGTTGCACTGCTTTTGTAGTGGGCCTTCACCGGATTATGGCAGTAAGTTAGGCCTTAAAAGTAGAGCTGTTTTAATATCTCTCGCCTGCTTGCTAATTTTTAAGCAATACATTTGGAGTTATTGCAATGGCTTATAAGCTAAAAACTCACAGAGGCGCGGCTAAGCGTTTCAAGAAAACTGCTTCTGGCGGTTTCAAGCGTAAACAAGCGCATCTTCGTCACATTCTGACTAAGAAAACTTCTAAGCGTAAATTACACTTACGTCCTAAGATGATGGTTCATAAGAATGACCATGGTCTAGTTTCACGTATGTTACCATTCGCTTAATAGGAGTCTTCAGAAATGGCAAGAGTTAAACGCGGTGTTATCGCACGTGCACGTCACAAAAAAGTTTTAAAACAAGCTAAAGGTTACTACGGAGCACGTTCACGTGTTTACCGCGTAGCTTTCCAGGCAGTTACTAAAGCGGGTCAATACGCTTACCGTGACCGTCGTGCTAAGAAACGTACTTTCCGTCAACTTTGGATTGCACGTATCAATGCAGCAGCTCGTCAAAACGGTCTTTCATACAGCCGTTTTATCAATGGTCTTAAAAAGACTTCTGTAGAAATCGATCGTAAGATCCTTGCAGATATCGCTGTTTACGACCAAGTTGCATTCGCAGCGCTTGTTGCAAAAGCAAAAGAAGGCCTAGCGGCTTAATTTCGCTTTTCATAAAGTTTAAAAAGGAGCCTAGTGCTCCTTTTTTTGATCTTAAATAAAATTCATAAATAACAACGATTTTGCATAGCGTATGTCGTTTGCTCCATTTTTTTGTTGAATCACCGCAGTTTACGCAATCCATTCAGATTAGTTGTTATAATTTCCCCAATAGAAATAAGTACCGCACTTGAGAGTGATATGTTTGCGAGTTTAGTGTTTTTATCTGCTGCAGTAACTTTAGACAGCCACCTACCCCCATTGTTGCCATGGCAAGGCGACAGTGTGTCTTTAATGCAAGAAAAAGGACCATTGACCACTGATTTTGAGTTAAGCAATGGCACATTATCTCCAAACTACACAGACACAATGGCGTTTGTAGACCGCCTCGTTGCAGCAAACCCAACGCAATTCAAAGTCACGACCATTGCAACTAGCAGTGCGGGTCGTGCGGTGAAAATGTTAGTGGCGAATGAACAAGGTTTATTTGATGCAAAACAACTTGTTGCAGATACTAAACCAACTATCTTCATTCAAGCAGGTATTCACAGCGGTGAAATAGATGGCAAAGATGCCATGTTTATGCTGTTACGCGATATTGCTACAGGTAAACGCCGAGACATACTGAGTAAAGTCAATATTCTGTTTATTCCTATTTTAAACGTTGATGGTCACGAGCGTAGTAGCCAATATAACCGTATTAATCAGCGTGGCCCAGTTGAAATGGGTTTTAGAACGAATGGTTTAAATTTAAATTTGAATCGTGATTACACTAAGCTTGATACACCTGAAGTACGCGGTGTGATGCAAGTGATTAATCAATTTAAGCCAGATTTATACGTGGATGTTCATGTAACAGATGGCGCTGATTATCAGTATGACGTGACCTACGGCTACAATCCTGTTTTTTCTAGTGAGTCACCGAGCGTTTCAGAGGCGCTTGATAACCTATTTAAACCTGTTATTGATGCAAAATTAGAAAAAGCTGGGCATATTCCAGGTCCACTGGTGTTTGTAATGGACAAGCGCGAGTTTAAAAAAGGCTTAGCAGGTTGGGTTGCAACACCTCGTTTCTCGAATGGTTGGGGGGATTTACGTTCATTACCAACTATTTTGGTTGAAAACCATTCATTAAAACCGTATAAACAGCGTGTTTTAGGTACGTATGTGTTTATCGATGGCGCAATTGATGCCTTAGCTGCAAACGAAAAAGCACTGAATGATGCAGTTAAAAAAGAGCTCGATTTCAAACCAACGCAGTTAGTCGTTGAACGTGGTTATGCAAAAGAAGCAGATACCATCGAATTTAAAGGTATCGCTTATTCAAGAACTGAAAGCGCATTGTCAGGACAGCCTGAAGTTAAATACTTAGGTGAAGCTAAAAACTATGACGCCTTGCCTATTTACTGGCAAAAAGACGTTAAAAAGACCGTAAATGTGCCAACCGCATTTTATATTCCGCCTGCGTACAGCCAATTGGTTAGTAAACTTAAATTACATGGCGTAGAAGTAACGGCACTCAATGAATCTGTTTCTGAGACATTAACTCAAGCAAGCGTTGCGGATTATGCATTTGCAAAGGCTCCCTTTGAAGGGCGCTTTCGTGTAGAGGCGACATTTGAATACAATACCGTTGAAAATGTTGATATGACGGGTTGGTACAAGGTTTCAACCGATCAACCATACTCTGAGCTGGCTACGCATTTATTACACCCAGAAGCGCCTGATTCATTCTTTGCTTGGGGTGAGTTTAATACTATTTTTCAGCGCACTGAATACGTTGAGAATTACGCGTTAATGCCGTACGCACGCCAAATGCTTAAAGAAAAACCAGCATTGGCTTTAGAATTCGATAAAAAAATTCGCGAAGATAAAAACTTTGCAAAAGATGCAGATGCACGTTTGCATTGGCTTTATGAGCGTACACCGTTTTATGATCAAGGCTATTTAAAATACCCAATTTTAATGGCGTTTGAGCAGTTACAAAAAGGACAATAACATGAAGGTACTCGCTGTTCCTGTTACTGGCTTTGCGCAAAATTGCCGCATTATCATTTGTGAGCAAACGAATAAAGCTGCACTGGTAGACCCAGGTGGTGATGCAGAGAAGCTGCAAGCGGAACTAGCTGCGTTAAATTGTGAGTTAGAGGCAATTTACTTGACTCATGGTCACTTAGACCATGTGGGTGCTGCAAAGCAACTCGCAGATCACTTCAGCGTCGATATCATAGGCCCACATCTAGACGATAAATTTTGGTTTGACGCTTTGCCAATGCAAGCACAAATGTTTGGTTTTGCAGCCATCGCGCCATTTTATCCAACCAAATGGTTAGCTCATGGCGACACTATCACAGTAGGTGAACTTGCATTAGCCGTACGTCATTGCCCAGGGCATACACCTGGTCACGTTGTTTTTTATCATCAAGATTCAGAACAGCTGATTGTGGGTGATGTGATTTTTCAAGGCTCTGTTGGTCGTACTGATTTTCCAAAAGGGGATAGTGCGCAATTACTCAAATCAATTAAGTCTGAGATTTTATCTTTCTCAGATAACGTTGCTATTTTGCCAGGCCACGGTCCGAATACCACCGTAGGGCACGAGCGAAGAACAAATCCATTTATTAGTGGTCGATTTGGTTAATGTCAACTCGCACAAACAGCTAGTTATTTGATTAAGTGGATCGGTATAAAATTGCAATTTTTTTGCATAAATAGTAGAAAATAGGCAGACTGATTTTTAAATCAGTTATATAATTTAACCAGTATTTTTACAGAAAAAGAAATAAAATGTCTCTGAACCAAGTAGATCGCCAAATTTTGGCATTATTACAGCAGGATGCTAGCTTATCTACGGCAGAAATTGCCGATAAAGTTGGTTTATCTCAATCTCCATGTTGGCGTCGTATCGCTAAGCTTGAGCAAGATGGCTATATCAAAGGTAAAGTTGCTTTGCTTGATGAGAAAAAGCTTGGCTTTGATATGTTGGTTTATGCCCATGTTCGCTTATCTAATCACGGCAGAACAAACCTCGCTGAATTTGAGCGTTTGATCATGAGCTATGATGAAGTGACTGAGTGTTACAGCATGGCGGGTACGATGGACTTTATGCTTCGTATTATCTCTAAAGGTATTGAGGGCTACGAGCAATTTGTCCGTGATAACCTACTAAACCTTGAATTTGTTCAAGAGGTTCACTCGAACGTAACAATGACTTGCGTTAAGCGTAGTACGTCTTTACCTCTTTAATCTTTTTCTACTACGTTTTATTTTTTCAAAAACGGTTAGTGCTTTTCGGTACTAGCCGTTTTGTTGTTAATAATTGTTAACTTTTGCGGATTTTGCTAGAATTCTGCGCCTTGCCGAAATGCACTCATTACAAAGAGGATTTTAATGTTTAACTTACTCAGCAAAGCGCCAAGCTCTGCTAAAAACGATATATTATCAGGCCTGACCGTTGCGTTAGCCTTGGTACCAGAAGCAGTCGCGTTTGCTTTTGTTGCTAATGTTGAGCCTTTGGTTGGTTTATATGCCGCATTTATTGTTGGTTTAATCACGGCTATTTTTGGTGGTCGTCCAGGTATGATTTCTGGTGCTACAGGTGCACTAGCCGTTGTGATGGTAAGTTTAGTATTAGATCATGGCGTAGAGTATTTATTTGCAACCGTCTTGCTGATGGGGATACTGCAAATACTTGCTGGCATTTTTAAGCTGGGTAAGTTTATCCGAATGGTACCTCACCCAGTTATGCTGGGTTTTGTTAATGGTCTTGCGATTGTTATTTTCTTAGCGCAACTCGGTCAGTTCAAAGTGCCTGATGGCATGGGTGGTCAACAGTGGATGGAAGGACAAGCTCTTTACATCATGCTTGGTTTAGTGACTTTAACCATGGCCATTATTCATTTTTTACCTAAGTTAACCACAGCCGTGCCTTCATCATTAGTTGCGATTGTTACCGTGACTGCAATCGTGATTGGCTTTGATTTAGAAGCGCGCACTGTACTTGATTTCTTAAAAGGTATGACTGGTAATGAGCAGGCAACCATTGCCGGTGGCTTACCTGAATTCCATATTCCAATGGTCCCGTTTAACTTAGAAACGTTTAAAATCATTTTTCCATATGCATTAATTTTAGCGGCGATTGGCTTAATTGAGTCGTTATTAACGCTGACCTTAATTGATGAAATTACCGAAACCCGCGGTCAAAGTAATAAAGAGTGTATTGGCCAAGGTGCTGCAAACATTACCTGTGGTTTCTTTGGGGCAATGGGTGGATGTGCGATGATTGGTCAATCTATGATCAATATTAACTCGGGTGGTCGTTCACGCTTATCGGGTATCACTGCTGCGCTAATGCTGCTTGTGTTCATTATTTTTGCAGCAGGGTACATTGAAATGATCCCACTGGCAGCGCTAGTGGGTGTTATGTTCATGGTTGTATTGGGCACCTTTGAATGGGCAAGCTTTAAGATGATGAAGCGTGTACCAAAATCGGACGCGTTTGTTATTGTACTTGTTTCAGGTGTTACAGTAGCGACAGACCTTGCAATTGCGGTATGTGTAGGTGTGATTGTGTCTGCACTGGTTTTTGCTTGGCAACATGCTAAACACATTTACACGAGTAACTACATTGATGAGCAGGGCTCTAAAGTGTATGAGCTTCATGGCCCATTATTCTTTGGCTCGGTTAAGAATTTTGCTGAGTTATTTGATGTTAAAAATGACCCAGAAGATGTGATCATTGAATTTAAACACAGCCGTGTCGCTGATCACAGCGCAATTGAAGCAATTGATAGCCTAGCTGATAAATATGCTAAAGCAGGTAAACAATTACACTTGCGTCACTTAAGCCCAGACTGTATTCAGTTATTGCATAAAGCACGTGATTTAGTTGAAGTAAATGTCATTGAAGATCCACATTATAAAGTGGCATCAGATAAATTAGCTTAAAAATCAAGCTTAGGAAAAGCGAAGGCGGGATCGTCTTCGCTTTTTTTATATCTGCAGAATGCGGTAAGGCTATTAAAAATTAAGATAGGCGGCAGTGCTTTGTTCTCGTGACTATCGGTATAATAAAAATAATTATGAAAGGTAATCTGATATTTTGAATTGGCAATCATTAGTTGATAATCGACAACGCTTTTTCTGGGTCCTGCAAATTGCAGGCTGGATAGGGTATGCGTTAGTTAATTATATCGGCTCTAAAGTCTTTGAAATGCGTGATATTTACGTATTTGTTATTGTATTAAACGCTTACGCAGGCTGTTTAATGACAGTACCTTTGCGTTATATGTATCGTAAAGTCTGGAATGCCTCGCCATGGGTGTTGATGCTTGTTGTATTTGGGGCCTCTTATGTTACCGGTACATTGTGGGCTGTTGTTCAAAAATTCAATTTATGGGAAATCTACCGTCACGGTTACCGACCAAATGAATGGTTTTATTACTTTCAACAAGGCTTAGATTCGGTTTATATCATACTTTGTTGGAGTGGCTTGTATTTTGGTATTAAGTACTACCAGTTGTTGCAAAGTGAGCGCCAAAAAGCCCTTAAAGCAACCACCATGGCGCACGAAGCACAGCTTAAAATGCTGCGTTATCAACTTAATCCACACTTTTTATTTAATACTTTAAATGCCATCTCAACCTTAATTTTGGTTAAAGAGAACAAAGATGCGAATTTAATGGTATCTAAATTGAGTGACTTTTTACGTTACACACTCAATACCGATCCGATTAAGAAAGTACCGTTAGAGCAAGAAATTCACGCTTTGATGTTGTACTTAGAGATTGAAAAAGTACGCTTTGATGAACGTTTACAAGTTAACGTCGAAGTAAGCGAACAGGCAAAAGAAGCCTTAGTACCAAGTTTGATCCTCCAGCCTATTATCGAGAACTCGATTAAATATGCGATAGCGCAATTAAATGAAGGCGGTGTGATTGATATTAAAGCACAAGTTTTTGCAAATGAACTATTATTGGAAGTAGGCGATAATGGTCCTGGCACTGAGCTAAAAAATGGCCAACTGGTTAATTCACAAGGCGTTGGCATAGCAAATACACAGGACCGCTTAAAAACACTTTATGAGAACAACTACTCATTCGTTCTCTCTGACAATACGCCAAGTGGATTAAAAGTTAATCTGCGCGTTCCGTTTGAAAAGGCTGTTAAGAAATGAGCAAAATTAGAACTTTGATCGTTGACGATGAACCGTTAGCACGTAAAGGCTTAGCTGTTCGACTATCTGAGTTTGACGATATAGAAGTCATTCGTTTATGTAGCAATGGTCAAGAAGCAATTGATGAATGCGTATCAGGCAATATTCAATTGGTTTTCTTAGATATTCAAATGCCAAATATGAACGGTTTTGAGGTGGCACGTGCACTTAGTGAAAGTGTTAACCCATTACCAGCAATTGTATTTGTTACAGCTTTTGATCAGTTTGCTGTTAAAGCATTCGAGATTCATGCGTTGGATTATATTCTTAAACCAGTCGATGACAACAGACTAAAACAGGCGGTAGAAAAAGTGCATACCTATTTAAAAACGCAACAAGATAACGCCCATAAGAAAAAACTAGCGAGCTTTGTTGCAGGTATTACCGGTAATAATTGCGAAGAAATTTTAAAGAAGTTAGCAACGGGCGATAGCCTAGCTGATCGTCGTTATCCTGAATCGTTAGCAGTAAAAGAGCAGGGCGAGATTGTTCGTGTCCCTGTGGTGACAATTCAATGGGTCGATGCGGCTGGTGATTATATGTGTCTACATTGCCAAGACGGGCAAACGCATATTCTTCGTAAAACAATGAAAGAGCTTGAACAAGAGCTTGATCCACAATTATTCGTGCGTGTTCATCGCAGCGCAATTGTGAATACAAAACAAATTAGCAAACTTGTTACCCAAGTGAGCGGTGAGTATCTTTTAGTGTTAGATAACGGCCAAGAATTAAAAGTAAGCCGTAGTTATCGCGACAAAGTGAAAGCAGCTCTGGCGAGCTAATAGCTGTTTAAAACTAAATCAGCTAAAAACAAAAAAGGCGCAATAAATTGCGCCTTTTTTAATGAATAATTGTAACCGTTTAAACGGTTACAATTTTCATCGTGTTTGTCGCACCAATCGTTTCCATCGCATCACCGTGAGTTAAAATCACAGTATCACCAGCAACAAGCGAGCCTTGCTCAACAAGTGTGTTTAATGCGTCACGTACCATGCTGTCATCTTCACATTTCGTTGAATCGAAGAATACAGGGTAAACACCACGGTAAAGTGCCGTTTGACCAAGTGTGCTTGCATGGCGTGATAACGAATAAATTGGTAAGCCAGAACTAATGCGCGACATTAATTTAGCTGTGCTGCCTGATTCAGTCAGTGTCACAATCGCTTTTACAGAATCAAGGTGGTTAGCTGCATACATCGCCGATAACGCAATTGATTCTGCATTTGAAGAAAAACGGCTGTCTAAACGGTGTTTAGAAACGTGTGTTTCTTTTTGTGATTCGGCACCTAAACAAACGCGAGCCATAGTCGCTACAGTTTCTTCAGGGTAGTCACCAGCAGCTGTTTCAGCTGATAGCATAACGGCATCAGTACCATCTAATACGGCGTTTGCAACGTCCATAACCTCAGCACGTGTTGGCATTGGGTTATCGATCATAGATTCCATCATTTGTGTTGCAGTCACAACAGTACGGTTAAGTGAACGAGCACGGCTAATAATCAGCTTTTGTTTACCAACAAGCGCTGCATCACCAATTTCAACACCTAAGTCACCACGCGCAACCATTACTGCGTCAGATGCTAGAACGATATCGTCAATTGCTTCAACAGTTTCAACTGCTTCTGCACGTTCGATTTTTGCAAGTAGTTGTGCGTTTGAACCCGCAGCTTCTGCTAAAGAGCGAACATAACGCATATCATCACCACTGCGTGGGAATGAAACAGCAATATAATCAACACCGATTTCAGTCGCTGTGATTAAATCTTCTTTATCTTTATCGGTAAAAGCAGGGGCTGTTAAACCACCACCTAAACGGTTAATACCTTTATTGTTCGAAAGCACACCGCCAACAGTTACTGTTGTGTGTACTAGGGCACCATCAACGCTATCGACTGTTAATTGAATCAAGCCATCGTTTAAAAGAAGTAAGTCACCTGATTTAACATCATTTGGTAATTCTTTATAGTCGATACCAACAGCATTAACGTCGCCTTGACCTTTCTCCATTTTTGCATCAAGGGTAAATTTTGCACCTACTTCAAGGTTTACTTTACCGTCTTTAAACGTTGATACACGAATTTTAGGACCTTGTAAGTCTGCAAGGATAGCAACGTGTTTGCCTAAACGCTTAGCAATGCTACGTACCGCATCTGCGCGGTCTTTGTGATCTTGTGCTACGCCATGTGAGAAGTTCAAACGAACCACATTTGCACCTGCACGAATAATTTTTTCTAGGTTGTTATCGCGATCGGTTGCCGGTCCAAGGGTCGCAACAATTTTTGTGCGTCTTAGCATCAAATTCTCCTGTGCGCTTAAATTTTTAGCGAATTGATGGTTATCTATTAAAATGTCGTGCTATAAACCTTCTTCATTGGCTTATACATCTGCACGAAGTAGAACTCATAAGTAAAAAATGATTGTTTTTACTTATGAGGATCTGGCTCTTTGTATTAATTATAGAGTATACAAAGGGTGAATGACGTTATTATGACACCGGTGTCAGGTAGCGTCAATACACATACCTTTTTAAAGGGTATTATAAAAATCTGGTCCGATGCCTTAGTAATTTTGATATACTGAGTGCAACGTCGCTTCATGATTTCGATGATTTATCTCAAGTTGGCTTACAAGCTCGCATTTTTGGGCTGCTTGGGTATAATGCGCGCGTAATTATTTTGATTAACTAACCAATAGTTGTTACCGAGGAGGACACTAAATGCAAGTTGCATTAGTAGGGTTAGGCGTTATGGGTAAAAATCTTGCCCTCAACCTGATTGAAAAAGGGCTGACATTAGTAGCTTATGATAAAAACCCAGATGCGGGTGCCGAGTTACTAAGCTGTGCGAAAGCACTAGGTTTGGCAGACCGTTTACATATTGTGTCTGATTTAAATGATATGGTTAGACGCTTAGAGCCGCCTCGTTCGATTCTACTTTTAGTTCCTGCTGGTGAATTGGTTGATAAAGTATGTACAGAGCTTGCAGAAGCAGGTGTTGACTGTGATGACATTATCGTAGATTGCGGCAACAGTAACTATAAAGATGGCATTAGCCGTAAACTTAAATATCAAAACAAATTTGAATTTGCCACTATGGGTATTTCTGGCGGTGCAGAAGGTGCACGTCACGGCCCTGCAATGATGGCAAGTGGTTCAGAAGGCGGCTGGGAGCGTGTTGAGCCGTGGTTTGAAAAAGTAGCGGCAAGCTACAAAGGCGAGTCATGTTTCGCGCGTGTAGGTCAATCTGCAAGTGGTCACTTTGTGAAAATGGTTCATAACGGTATCGAATATGCGTTAATGCAATTAATTGCTGAAATGTATCAATTACTGCGTTTAGGTACTAATCGTTCACCAAAAGAAGTGGCTGACATCTTCAATGAATGGTCAGAAGGCACTTTAAATAGCTACTTACTGTCAATTTCAAGCCATATCTTAAGCCTTGAAACGACAGAAGGTGAGCCGCTCGTTGATTTAATCGACAATAAAGTTGGCGCGAAAGGCACGGGTTTATGGACTGCACAAAATGCCCTAGAGCTTGGTATTGCAGTGCCATCACTAGTTGCAGCTGTTCAAGCTCGTCACTTAACAAATACCTGTGATACGCATGCTGCAAAAGAAATGACTTACGCTGCTAAAGCAACGGATACGGTTGATTTAGATTTAGCTGAGTTAAAAGATGCATTCACATTGGCAAGTTTACTTGCTTATCGTCAAGGTTTAGCACTTATCAAAGGTGCGTCACGTGCGCATCAGTGGAAAGTTGATCTTTCTAAAACGCTACAAACTTGGCGCGCAGGTTGTATCATCCGCGCTGATTACTTAGACAATGTCGCTGAAGGTGTAGAATTTATTGATTCTATGCAGCGTGAATCAGCAGCATTACGTAAGGTAACGGGTGCAGCCGTTGCATCTGGTTTAGCTTTCCCTGTGTTAACAGCAACACAAACTTACATCGCAACGTTAACAACGCCGAGTAATGGTCATCTTGTACAAGCACAACGTGACTACTTTGGTGAGCATGGCATTAAAACTCACAGTGGTGAGATTTGCCATTTAACTGACTTAGTTGAGATTGACGAAAAAGTTCGTTAATTATCAAAAGTATAAAAAGGCACCCGTAGGTGCCTTTTTTGTATCTACTGTATTTAACGGCTTAACTCACCGCGTAGGTTATCTTGCATCAAGTGACGAATCGTCTCTACTTCAAGCTTTTGACTAAATAGGTAGTGTAACTTGGTCAAACATGCTTCTAATGTCATATCGTAGCCACTGATCACGCCACAGTTTAATAAAGCATTACCGGTTGCATAACCGCCCATATTAACATGGCCTTTTAGACACTGTGTTAGGTTAACAATCACCATGCCACGTTTGCTTGCGTCATTAAGAATATCTAAAAATGCGGGATCTTGCGGGGCATTACCCACACCAAAGCTCAGTAAAACAAGTGCTTTGATATTGTCATTAACTAAGCTTTTCACCACCTCAGGACTGATCCCAGGATATAAGTAAAGTACACCAATAGGCTGTGGCGTGATATTCGATACCTGTAGTTCGTTATCAACGTAAGGGCTAAGTTGACCTTTGATTAGTTGAATATTAATTCCTGATAGTGCTAATGGTTCAAGGTTTGGTGATGCAAACGCATCAAAGCCATCAGCATGGGCTTTTGTCGCACGGTTACCACGGAATAATTGATTATTGAAAAACAGGCTTACTTCTGCAATTGGATAATTAGCGGCTAAATACATTGCATTCAGTAAGTTGACTTGGCCATCAGAACGAAGTTGCGACAAGGGAATTTGCGAGCCTGTCACAATCACAGGTTTCGTTAGGTTTTCGAACATGAAAGACAAAGCAGAAGCCGTGTAGGCCATGGTATCGGTGCCATGTAAAACCACAAAGCCATCATAGTCTTGGTATTTACTCTTAATATCGTCAGCAATTAATTGCCAGTGGGCAGGGGACATATCTGAAGAATCAATGAGTGGACAATATTCGTGAATATCAAACAAAGGCATTTCATCACGATTAAACTCTGCATTATTGACCACTGTTTCGGTTAAAAAACCCTCTGCCGGTACATAGCCGCGGCTCGATTTTTTCATACCGATGGTACCACCCGTATAGGCGATATATATACGTTTACGTTTCATAAAAAAAAGCCCAGTTAAATAACTGGGCTTAGTATACCTAAAATCGTTTAGCTAAGTAACTTATTGAATTACATTACACACTAAACAACGAGCGTAAACGCCTTGTGGATCGTTGTAATCTTTTAGGTTATCAATTTCACTACTTAACTGATTAATAAGGCTTTGTAAGTTAGCTTGTGTTGCTAGTACTGAGTGTGATGAATCAGACTTAGCAAAGAAACTCTTAACAGCCGCTGTGCCAAAGATATCTTGCAGCATTTGCTCTTGTGGTGTTAATGACTGTTTGATGGTCTTAACATCATAATGATTAAGTTTAGCAAGCTCAGCAGCAGCCTTAATTGCATCTTGCTTATCGCCAAGTTTATCAACTAAACCCAGTTCTTTTGCTTGAGTTGCAATCCATACACGGCCTTGGGCAATTTTATCCACTTGCTCAGGGGTCATGTTACGTGCTTCAGCTACGACATTTAAAAAGCGTTTATATGCATTTTCAACGCTCATTTGAATGATGTTTGACATCTTCTCATCTAGTGGACGTGCAATAGAGAAGCCAGCAAGGTCAGTTGTTGCAACACCGTCAGAGTAAATACCTAACTCAGCCATGGTGTTTTCAAACGTCATGAAAGTACCGAACACACCAATTGAACCTGTAATTGTGCTAGGGGCTGCCCAAATTTCATTGGCAGCTGATGCAATCCAATAACCACCTGACGCAGCTACTGAGCTCATTGATGCGATAACCGGTTTACCTGCTGCTTTAAGTGCTAATACTTCAGCACGAATAACTTCAGAGGCAAACATACTACCACCACCTGAATCGATACGAAGCACAACCGCTTTCACTTTATCATCAAGACGTGCTTTACGAAGTAGGGCAGCTGTAGAGTCACCACCGATTTCACCTGCTTTACGTTCGCCATCAACAATGGTGCCTTTAGCTACCACAACAGCTACTTTTTCAGTAATTGGGTTATCGAACTCAACAGGCGGTTTTACAAGTGATAAATACTCACGGAAGCTTACTTGTTTAAATGTTTTACCTGTTTCTTCAGCACCGACTAATTCAATAAGTTGCTGGCGAATTTGTTGCGATGTTTTTAAAGAATCAACCCATTGATTATTTAACGCGTACTGACCTGAGTTACCGTCAACTGCTTGCATTTTTGCAAGGTAAACATCCATATCTTCATCAAAATTGCTTTCATCGAATGGACGGCTCGCTGCAACGTCAGTTTTGTACTCGTTCCAAAGTGCAGTTAACCAAACGCTGTTCGCTTCTTTTGCCGCATCTGACATATCATTACGAATGAATGGTTCAACCGCTGATTTATAAGTTCCCACACGGAAAATATGTTGAGTCACTTTTAACTTTTCAAGCGCGTCTTTGAAGTACAGTGGGAACATACCATAGCCTTCAATGCTCACACCACCATATGGGTGCATAGACACTTCATTGGCATGGGCAGCAATATAATATTGTGCTTGTGTATAGTAGTAGCCCGTCGCAATAACTTGCTTGCCTGCATCTTTAAACGCATCAATTGCTTTAGTTATTTGTTTTAGCTTATTAATGTGCGCGCTTGGCATTTTTTGTAGGTCAAGAAGCATAACAGTGATGCGATCATCTTTAGTTGCTTCGTTGATCACTTCAATGACATCATCAAGAAGAATTTCTGATGGCGCTTCTTTGCCCATAGTTGCATCGTTGATGGCTGCTTCTACAGGATCAACATAGGTTTTTTCTTCAACAATAGGGCCATTTAAGTTTAGGCGTAGCACGGTTCCGTCTGCTACTTTTACTTGATCTTCTTCACCTGTTATGGCGACAAAGAAGAGTATTACTAGTAATAGAAATAATATGTTTAGGACCAAACGGCGGGAAAAATTAATCCCGGTCCAAATGCCTTTAAATATCTTTGCTAGCAAAATAAATCCTTAATTCAGTACAGCTTAGTAGTGAACTCATCTTAGCTTAGAATAACTTTAAAATTAACTGTTAAATAGTAACAGAGTGTTTAAAACGACAATTTGCTACAGATTAATTACGAGTGAAAAGTTGATTATTCTAAGTTATTGCCGCAGAATCTATTTCAAATAGAGGTTCGACCAGTTAACGGGGCACACAATGTTAGAACAAAAATTACAATTACCGCATACCGAACTTCGTAATCGTTTGGTTATGGGCTCAATGCATACCGGCTTAGAAGAAGGCTGGCATAACCGTAAACGCTTACGTGCATTCTACGAAGCACGTGCTAAAGGTGGCACGGGCTTAATTATTACAGGTGGCTACAGCCCAAATATTCGTGGCAAGTTATCTCCGTTCGCATCAACATTTAATTCTTTTTATGATGTGATCAAGCACAAAGCATATACAGATGCTGTGCATCAACATGGCGGAAAAATTTGCTTACAATTATTGCATGCAGGTCGCTACGCGTATCATCCATTCAATCAAGCACCAAGCTCGATTCAGGCTCCTATTAATCCATATAAACCTAAAGAAATGTCGTTAGGATCGATTAAAAAAACCATCAAAGACTTTGCAAACTCAGCAAAACTGGCTGAAAAAGCAGGCTATGACGGTGTTGAAATTATGGGTTCTGAAGGCTATTTGATTAATGAATTCATGGCTAACCACACCAATAAAAGAACAGACAACTATGGTGGTAGTCTAGAAAACCGTATGCGTTTGGCGGTAGATATTGTTAAAGCTGTACGCGCTAAAGTAAGTCAAAAGTTCATTATTATATTTCGTTTGTCTGTGATGGATTTAATTCCTAATGGATCAACACCTGATGAAGTAAGGCAACAAGCCCTGGCTCTTGAACAAGCTGGCGTTGATATCTTTAACACTGGTATCGGTTGGCACGAAGCTCGTGTACCAACCATTGCCAGTATGGTACCAGCAGGTGCCTTTAAAGAAGCATCAAAACGCTTAAAAGATACGGTATCAGTGCCAGTTATCGCGGTTAACCGTATTAACACTCCAGAAATTGCCAATGGAATTTTAGAAGCAGGCGAGTCTGATTTAATCTCAATGGCACGTCCTTTATTGGCTGATCCTGAGTTCTTTAATAAGTACGCGAATAATAAAGCTGAGCAAATTAATATTTGTATTGGCTGTAATCAGGGCTGCTTAGACCATGTATTTAAAAATAAACGTGCTACCTGTTTGGTTAACCCACAAGCTGCGTTTGAATTAGATTATAGCCTTGAAAAAGCACCATCTTCTCGATTAGTACTGGTTGTAGGTGCAGGCCCTGCAGGCCTTGCTGCAAGTTGTTACTTAGCAGCGAAAGGTCACAAAGTGACTTTAATTGAACGTAAAGAACAAATGGGTGGCCAATTTAATTTAGCCATGCAAGTACCGGGTAAAGAAGACTTTAACCATACCCTTAACTACTTTACTAATGAATTAAAGCGTTTAAATGTCGATTTACAGCTAGGCACTGAATTTACCGACAATATGCTTAATCAATACGATGATGTGGTGTTTGCAACAGGTGTGCGTCCGCGCGAAGCGAAAATCGAATGCAGTGATGGCAAACGAGTATTCGCTTACGATGAAGTCATTCGTGGTGAAGTAGAACTCGGTGAGAAAATTGCGATTTTAGGTGCCGGTGGTATCGGTTTTGATATGGTTGCCTTTTTAAGTGAACACAAAGGACAAACAATTGAGCAGTTCAAAACTCAATGGGGTATTGAATGCGAAGCCGCGCCCGAAAAAGACAATCGCCAAATTTACATGCTTAAGCGAAGTGCAGGGCGGTTTGGTAGTGAACTGGGTAAAACAACGGGGTGGATCCATCGTCAAGTTGCCAAACAGCACGGTGTTAAACAAATCGCTGAGTGTCAGTATCTAAGCTTTGATAAGCAAGGTTTGAAGATTACTGTAAAAGGTGAAGAGCAAATCCTCGATGTTGATACTGTGATTGCCTGTATTGGTCAGGTGTCTAATACTGAAACGTTCGACAATCAAACCGAAAACGCTAAAGTTCACGTGATTGGTGGCGCAAAACTAGCTGCTGCTATCGATGCTAAACGTGCGATCTTTGAAGCGCTACAAGTTGCTCGTAAAATTTAATTGAAAGTAAACTAGAAAACGTGCGGTCTGTGTGATTAATCTATTTAGTCACGAGACCGCTATGTTGAACACACACCTAATACCCCTTTACCAACGCATCTTAAATAAACTGCAGTTTCTAGATGGGCTTCCCAGCCTGTTAATTCGCTTGATCTTAGCCCCAGTGATGATCATTGCCGGCTTTAATAAACTAGCTTTGAGCGGTGATGTAACTCACATCTATCAATACTTTTTAGCGTCAGAAGATATTGTTGCTTGGTTCGGCAATAGTGAATGGGGTTTAGGCCTACCCATGCCCTCTGTATTAGCTTTTTTAGCTGCATGGACTGAGTTTTTAGGAGGGATCTTTATATTATTGGGTTTATTTACTCGTTTAACCGCAATTCCGTTGATGATCACTATGTTGGTTGCTGCGACGACCGTGCATGCTAGTAATGGCTGGTTTGCTGTAACACCCACAGATGCCAGCACGAGCCCTGCAAGAGTGCTGAATTGGCTTGCAATACCAGGAAGTGAAGCTAGTTTAGTTAATTCAAATGAAGCCAGTGAGCGATTAACGAAAATGCGTGAGTTGCTAGAAACACATGGTTATACAGAGTACCTCTATGCAAAAGGGAAACCAGTGATATTAAATAATGGTATTGAGTTTTCGGCTATCTATTTTGTGATGTTATTAAGTTTATTTTTTACAGGCGGTGGTCGTTTCGTCAGTATTGATTATTGGTTAACTAGAAAAGTATCGAATAGCTTTATTGCTCATAAAGATCAATGATAAGCTTGGGCTTTCTGCCCCTATTAATAAGGGGCGTCGTACTTAAGCATTTACGGAATATTCATGGACGCTTTAACGCTATTACAAACTCGACAATCAGATCCTCGCCTTATCGCACCAGGGCCTACAGCTGAACAACTTGACATAATTAAGCGTGCAGCCATTAAAGTACCCGATCATGGTTGTATTGCGCCTTGGCGTTTTATTGTGGTTGAAGGCGACGCACGTACTAAATTGGGTGAAATTTACCATCAAGCCGCTGTTGCTGAAAACCAAGATGATAGAACCATTGAGCGTGCTAAAGAGCTACCGCTGCGTTCACCTATGATGATCATTGCCATTGCGGATGTGAAAGAAAATCCAAAAGTGCCACGTATCGAACAGGTTCAAAGTGCGGGCTGTGCAGTACTCGCTATGCAACAAGCCGCATTTGCTCAAGGTTTAGGGGGAATTTGGCGCACAGGTTATTTTGCACAAAGCCCTGCTGTTAAAGCGGCACTTGGCTGTAAAGAAGACGATGAAATTGTAGGTTACCTCTATTTAGGTACGCCAGAAATTGACATTAAAAAACCTATTAGGCACAAACCTGAGTCGTTTTTTGAGAATTTATAAATAGTAGGAACTTTTATACAGTTAAGCAGTCAGACACTATTAAGCTTACTTATGTTAGTTTTTTCAGATTTAGCTTAGCTGTAAGAAGCGCACGGATGCAAAAAACGAAATAATTCTTCTTCAGTGTGTTTTTTAATCGGTTATTTTTTGTTAACGTATGGATGGTCTTAAAAAAATAACGATAAAGAAGACGAGAACAATGGGAAACTTATTTTTACGTGAAAAAGAAAATTGGTTCGCTTGGTCAGTTTGGGGCGTAATAGGCGCTGTAGTAACCTTCTTAGTTGCTATGTCTACGAAGCAACCTCATTACCTTGGCTTATCTGCTGTAGTAGTATTATTTCTACTTACATGGTGGATGCAAAGTACTAAACGATTCGATTTTGGCCGCGCTTTTAAAATTTGTTGCTACGTTTTAACGATCACCTGTTTACCCGCTTTCGCGTTAGTCATCATACCAAGTTACAATCTTAATAAAATTGATGTGATAGTGCAGGGCTCTGGATTTGCTTTAGTTAGTTTAATTGTTTGCTTAATTTGTTCATTAATTGCAAAACGGCCTAAACAGTATTACTGAAAATTACTTTTTTAAAGTTTTTTACAATTAAGACTTTACAACGAACGCGGTAAACACTATTATGCGCGCCGTACGGAGAGATGGCAGAGTGGTCGAATGCACCGGTCTTGAAAACCGGCAGGGGTTTGTAGCCCCTCTAGGGTTCAAATCCCTATCTCTCCACCATTATTTAAAAAACCGCCTAATTGGCGGTTTTTTGCTATCTGGAGATAAGTAATGTCTACAAGCGAGTCTTCTTCTACACAAATGCGCATAATTAAACATGTTTTGCTTTGGTGTATCTTTTCTTATTTTTATCACAGCGGCATTAATGTGCTTGTCGCTATGGCCCATGATGCGCAGCCCGACTACGGTTTATTGTCTTCGATTGCTTATGGTATCGGCTTTAATGTATTAGTCGGTCATTTGATCGGTAAGTATGATAAACATTGGCCATTAATTGCTGCTGCTGTTATTGCAACTGTGGGTCTTATTGCTGTGCCTTTAGTTATGTTCGGTAAAGAGGGGTTAATGAATGGGATTTTTATTGCCTCAATGATTGCCACACTACCTGTTTCTACATTTGTGATTGCTAAAATAAAGCAGCGAATTAGTGCAAACACTGAGCAAACGCAGTAAAACTAAGCGATATTCGTCGTTTTTTTATGTTAGTATGGGCACGTCTTTTAACTAAATAAACGTGAATTAAAAACATGTCAGATAATTTTACAACAGACGCTGAAAAAGCAAGTTACGGTATTGGTTTACAAATGGGTGAGCAATTAAAAGCAAATCCATTCGAAGGTTTAAACTTAAATTCTGTATTTGAAGGTATGAAAGACGCATACACTGGTAACGATTTCCAAGTTGAAATCCCAGCAATTCAAGCAGCTTTCGAGAAAATCAATGCTGAGATCCAAGCTCGTCGTGAAGAAGAAGCAAAAGTTCTTGCAGCTGAAGGTATCGCATTCTTAGAAGAAAACGCGAAGCGTCCAGAGATCACAGTTACTGAATCAGGTCTTCAATTTGAAGTATTAACTGCAGGTGAAGGTGAAAAACCAACTGCTGATTCAACTGTTCGTACGCACTACCACGGCACATTAATCAACGGCACTGTATTTGATAGCTCTTATGAGCGTGGTCAACCAGCTGAGTTCCCAGTAGGTGGCGTTATTAAAGGTTGGACTGAAGCACTTCAAATGATGGGCACTGGTTCAAAATGGCGTTTATACGTACCTCATGAGCTTGCTTACGGTGAGCGCGGTGCAGGTGCAGCAATCGCTCCTTTCTCAACGCTAATCTTTGACGTTGAGTTATTAGAAATTATCTAATCGATTTCTAATAGACATAAAAAAACCTGCTTAATGCAGGTTTTTTTATGTCTGAAGGAATAGCGAATTAGCTATTTGCTTCAGCGTATTCTTTACACGCAGCGGTGTCTTCGCATTCACCATAAAGGTAAAGAGAGTGGTTAGTAAGCTTGATGCCATTCTCTTTTGCGATTTCTTCTTGACGACGTTCAATTGTATCGTCTTCGAACTCAACAACTTTACCACATTTTAGGCACACTAAGTGGTCATGGTGAGTGCTACCAGATAATTCAAATACTGACTTGCCACCTTCGAAATGGTGACGAGAAACAATACCTGCATCATCAAATTGGTTAAGAACACGGTAGACAGTTGCAAGACCAATCTCTTCGCCTTTGTCTAAAAGAATTTTATAGACATCTTCAGCGCTGATGTGTTGGTTGTCCGGAGATTGTAGAATCTCTAAAATTTTAATACGTGGCAAGGTTACTTTTAACCCTGCTTTTTTTAATTCCAAGTTGTGATCAGTCATTCAATCTGTCTCAATTTTATTTAGTTATACTAGGCATCATAAAGATGCACACGACACATTAGCAACTATTAGAATAACGTGCCTAGTTATTAAGTGCAAAGAACAATTCGTTTAATTGCCGATTTTTCAGACAAATATGAACTGGTTGTGCATCTTTACATCAGCTAGTAAATGCGAGTAGTACTTGTTATTAATCAGCAAGTTCCGCTAAACACATTTCATCATAAACCTGAGCACACCAGTCTTTAACACGCTTTTCAGTCAATTCTGGTTGACGGTCCTCATCAATACCTAAACCAACAAAATGGCCGTCATCTACTAGTGCTTTTGACGCTTCAAAATCGTAGCCTTCAGTTGACCAATGACCCACTACAATTGCGCCACGCTCAGTAACGATATCGTTGATCATGCCCATTGCATCTAAGAAGTATTCTGCATAGTCTTCTTGGTCACCACAGCCGAAAATAGCAACTAGTTTACCTTCGAAGTCAACTTCTTCTAATTCAGGGAAGAAATCATCCCAGTCACATTGTGCTTCACCGTAGTACCAAGTTGGAATACCGAATAACAATAAATCGAATTCAGCAATCTCTTCTTTAGAACTCTTTGCAATGTCATGAACCGCTACAAGCTTTTTACCTAATTCTTTTTGAATCATTTTAGCTACGTGTTCAGTATTGCCTGTGTCGCTTCCGAAAAAAATACCTACGCTTGACATGGATTTAAAACCTTCTATCTATCAATAGCCAATCTTTCTTGTAAAATTGTTTCAATCAACGCGCTACGGCTAATATTCTGCGCATCTGCCATATCGCTTAACGCTTGATATAACTGTGATGAAACCTTAAATTCTACACGCTTTAAACCACGTGCTTTATCTCGCTTTATTTGATTACGTTTGTTTACTTTTAATTGCATATCGCGAGGTAGGGGATTTGTTTTCGGCCTACCTGGACGCTTTTCGTATTCAAATAAATCGGGTGTTGTTCTATCTGTTTCTGACTTTGCCATGTCTAGCCCACACCTGCGCCTTGCCAGAAGACTTGAATAAGTCCTTTCGCTATAAACCCAGAACAGCCTAAAAATAGCACTAACCAAACGATGTATCGGCCAAATCGTGGTACATCACCTTTTTTAAGGACGTCTTGAATTGCCATTCCAATAAAAAAGAAAATACCGGCTAAGCCAAAATACAACCCTAAGGTATCAAATTCGTTAATTAACTGACTGACCATCAACGTATAAACCTTTAAATTAAACGGCGCGTACTATAGCACACAAATTTGTAATAATTTAGTGCGCACGATCAAAAACAGCGAATTTTATCAGGCCTATTATTGCGCTAAAAAATCACTGATTGCTTTATTTACAGCAAGTGGTTTTTGCGCATGAAGCCAGTGACCTGCACCATGAATAATTTTTGCTTTCGCATTAGGAAATAACGCCATAATAGCAGGGCGGTGCTCTGCTAAAATATAGTCTGAATCATTACCTTTAACGAATAAAGTATCACATAAACAAGAATCATTTTCATCAACTTGCGCTAAAATATTTTCATATTGCTGGTATAAAACCGCTAAATTAAAGCGCCATTGATAGTGACCTTGCTCATTCTTGGCAAAGCTTTTTAATAAAAACTGACGGACACCCATTTCATCAATATGTTTGGCAAGAATTTCATCAGCTGCTTTTCTATCTGTGACATTCGATTGTGCAACTTCGTTAAGGCCTGCAAAAATAGCACTGTGCCTTGGGTTATTCGCAACAGGAGAGATGTCTAACACAACAAGTTTATCAATAAGCTGTGGGTGATTAAGAGCTAATTGCATGGCTACTTTGCCACCCATTGAGTGACCTATGATGTGCGCTTTACTAATATTGAGATGTTCAAGTAACTCACTGACATCTTTCGCCATAGTGTGATAATTCATCGTATCGCTGTGGAATGACTTACCATGATTGCGTAAATCGATATTTGTTACGCGGTAATTTTCAGATAAAGCTTTAGCAATAACATTGAGGTTTTCAAGCGAGCCAAACAAACCGTGGATCAATACAACGTCTGAACCTTGACCCATTTGTTGGTAGTTTAATAGCATTTTCAACTCCTAATTTTAATGGCAGTATTTTGCCTAGTGAAATTACAAATTGCAAAACATAGAGAATTGCTGCGAGCTTAGGTATAATCATTGAGAACTTTTAAAATGTGACCCGTAAAGACAGGAATAACATGAAAAAAATCGACATAGACGACGAGTTATATCAATACATCGCAAGTAACACGCAAAGTATTGGTGAAAGTGCATCAACCATTTTACGTCGTTTATTAAACCTCTCTGATGGCACTAATGCCCCAGTTGAAACAACGACTACCAAAACTGAACAAGAAACCCCAGTTGTTGAAGTACAAGAAGAAATAAAACAAGAATTAAGCCCGCAATCGAGCACTGAAGATACAGAACATGCAGTTGAGACTGTCACAGCACCGACACAAGTTAAAGGTAATGTGTTTAATGTTCTTAATAAAGAAGAGCTCGCAATGCAAAAAGGTGTTGTTGGTCGTTTCTTATTTATTCTTGCGGCTCTTTATAGAACGCATAAAACTGATTTTGCAAATGTGCTTGAGATTAAAGGCCGTGACCGTGTGTATTTTGCAACAAGTAAAGAAGCATTACTTGAAAGCGGTAGCAGCATGAATCCAAAAAATATCACTGATACAGAGTATTGGGTGATGACAAATTCAAACACAACCAGAAAGAAAATGATGCTTCACGAAGTAGCACTGTGCTTAGGTTACAGCGCAGATGAAGCAGAAAAAATACGTGATTACTTATAATCCATAAGGAAATAATATGGCGATTCATCCAGATGCAGGCAAGCCTGCACCGCAAGAAAGCTTAGTGAATGTACCAAAACTGATCTCAGCTTATTACTTAAATGAACCAGACCTAGAACAAAATCCAGAACATTGCGTTGCATTTGGTACGTCTGGCCATCGTGGTTGTTCGTTCGATGTAAAATTTAATGAATCGCATATTTTAGCGATCACGCAAGCAATTTGTGATTACCGTAAAGAAAACAATATTTTTGGCCCACTTTTCTTAGGTAAAGATACTCACGCGTTAAGTGAAGCAGCTTTTAATTCTGCAATTGAAGTACTTGTAGCGAACGAAGTACAAGTCATAGCACAAGAAAATGATGACTACACACCAACACCCGTGATCAGCCATGCTGTTGTTTGCCATAACAAAGCAAACCCAAATGAACTTGCTGATGGTATTGTGGTAACACCTTCACATAATCCACCAGAAGATGGCGGCTTTAAATATAATCCGCCAAATGGTGGTCCAGCTGATACTGATGTAACAAAGTGGATTGAAGACAGAGCAAACCAATTATTGTTAGAAGATTTGGTAGAAGTGGAGTTATTCCCTTATGCAAAAGCATCACGCTCTGGCTTTATTAAGTATCAAGATTTGATTACACCTTATGTTGATGATTTAGTTAATATCGTTAATTTAAAAGCGATTAGCGATGCAAAAATCAAAATTGGTGTGGATCCACTTGGTGGTTCAGGTATCAATTTCTGGCCAGTTATTGCAGAAAAATATAATTTAGACTTAACGGTCGTAAATAAGTCTGTTGATCCAACATTCTCGTTCATGCCTTTAGATAAAGATGGCAAAATCCGTATGGATTGTTCATCTCCTTATGCAATGACAAACCTTATTGCATTAAAAGATGACTACGATATTGGCATTGGCAACGACCCTGATTATGACCGTCACGGTATTGTTACGCCTGACGGTTTAATGAACCCAAATCACTTTTTAGCGGTCGCTATTGATTACTTACTAAATAACCGTGAATGGTCAAACGATGTTGCAATTGGTAAAACGCTCGTATCTAGCGGTATGATTGATAAAGTCGTTGCACGTAATAACCGCGAAGTAAAAGAAGTCCCAGTAGGCTTTAAGTGGTTTGTTGAAGGCTTAAGCAAAGGTACGCTTGCTTTCGGTGGTGAAGAAAGTGCAGGGGCGTCATTCTTACGCTTCGATGGTACAGTTTGGAACACAGATAAAGATGGCTTTATTTTAGGTCTACTTGCTGCTGAGATTTTAGCAGTAACGGGTAAAACACCGTCGCAGCTTTACAAAGAGCTTGAACAAGAGTTCGGTGCACCTATTTATAAACGTATTGATGCACCAGCGAATGCTGAGCAGAAATCACGTTTAAAAGCGTTATCAGCAGATGATGTGACTGCTAGCACGTTAGCAGGAGACGCTATTACACAAAAGCTGACTCATGCTCCGGGTAACAATGCTGCTATTGGTGGTTTAAAGGTTGTGACTGAAAATGGTTGGTTTGCAGCACGTCCATCAGGTACCGAAGACATCTATAAAATTTACCTTGAATCATTCAAAGGTGAAGAACATCTAGCATTATTAGAAAAAGAAGCAAAGAAACTGGTTGATTCAGTAATTAGCTAATTTTTTTCATCTATCAAAACGGCTGATATTATCAGCCGTTTTTGTATTCTACTCTCACGCATTTTTAGGATAGAACAATGAGCTATTCAACCCCTTCATATCTTGACGAATTAAAATCTACCGGCGACTTCTTAACACTCACTCGCAACAATGAATTTTCACTTGAGCCAACGTCATTCACCCTTGAAAATGGCACAGAGGTCACAATTCATGATACGGGTATCATTGAGTTTCAACCAACACAGCAAACAAACAAAGATATTGTGCTTTCAAGTGCTATCCATGGTAACGAAACTGCGCCAATTGAGATCTGCGATCAATTAATCAAGTCAATCATTACAAACGAACTTGAACTAAAGCAGCGTGTTTTGTTTATTTATGGTAATCCTAAATCAATTAATATCGGTAAACGTTTTGTCGATGAAAACTTAAACCGCTTGTTTAATGGTCATCATACTATAGAAGGTATTGCCTCAAACCCTGAGCGAGTGCGTGCAAAGCTACTTGAAGATGTGGTTGCTGATTTCTTTGCTAGAGGCAGCGAGGGGAGTGAGCGTTTTCATTATGATCTACATACGGCAATTCGTGGCTCTAAAAATGAAAAGTTCGCAGTGTATCCTTTTTTACATGGTAAACCATGGAAAAAATCACAACTGCAATTTCTACTTAGCTGTGGCGTAAATACAGTATTAATGATGAAATCTGCAGCTACCACCTTTAGTTACTACTCATCGTTTGTACATGGCGCTGATTCGTTTACTGTTGAACTAGGCCAAGTAAAGCCATTTGGTGAAAACGATATGTCACGATTTGAGAAAACCGAACAAACTTTAATTGCATTAATTAGCCAAGAATCGATTCAATACAAAGAATTCAATGCAGAAGACTTTGAGTTGTTTTCAGTTTATAGAACAATAAACCGTACTTCAGAAGATTTTAGCTTTCCATTTGCTGATGATGTCGAAAATTTCACCGGGTTTGCGAAGGGGGAATTATTAGCTGTAGATGGTCAGACCAGATATGAAGCGGATGTAGACGGTGAAGCAATTATCTTCCCAAACGCAGATGTGGCCTTGGGTCAGCGCGCTTTGCTTACCGTTATCCCAATGCAAGTTGATAGCAACTTTATTTAAAATCTCTGCATTAACACCCACCTAAATTAAGTTAACTGTATGACTTTTAAGGTTTTATTTTGTTGTATAGTTAACTTTCCATGCGTTTTTAGCCATTTAGCGCCTATTCGTCTATGATTAGTTGAATAACAACTTACGTTAACGTAAAGTGACGGCAGTTTAATTTAATTAGATTGAATATTGCGCAAACTTTATCCTTACAGCTTATGCTGATAAAAATACAAATAAGGGCAGTGGCGTAGGTTTCTGACAACGAAAGAAGGTAGGTTATGAGTAATCCAAATAACGTATCGCTAAACATTAATCATGAACTGTCATTTATTGATGGTCACGCATTAACGATCCCTACATTAAGCATTCTTAATGAGGAAGGCGACATCTACGAAGGTGCAACCGCACCTGATATCGACAAAGCAACAGCAATCCGTTTATACGAGACAATGCGTTTTATTCGTGCGCTGGATGAGCGTATGCAGGCTGCACAGCGTCAAGGTCGCGTAAGCTTTTACATGCAATGTTTAGGTGAAGAAGCGGCTGTAACTGCATCAGCAGCAGCCCTTGATCAAAACGACATGATCATGGCCCAATACCGTGAGCAAGCTGCTCTACGTTATCGTGGTTTTAGTCTTGACCAATTCATGAACCAAATGTTCTCAAATGAAAAAGATTTAGGTAAAGGCCGCCAAATGCCAATTCACTATGGCTCTCGCGAACTTAACTACATGACCATTTCATCACCGCTTGGTACACAAATTCCACAAGCAACAGGCTATGCGTACGGTCAAAAAGTACGTCATATCGATGCCCAAACTGGCGAGTTAAATAGCACAATTGATAACATCACTATTTGTTATTTCGGTGAAGGTGCTGCCTCTGAGGGTGATTTCCATGCTGGTTTAAATATGGCCGCAGTTCACGAAGCACCGGTTATCTTCTTTGCACGTAATAACGGCTATGCGATTTCAACACCTGCAGAAGAGCAGTTTAAAGGCGATGGTATTGCATCACGTGGTGTCGGTTATGGCATTAAAACAATCCGTGTTGATGGTGCTGATGCTCTTGCTGTGTATGCTGCAACCAAAAAAGCCCGTGAGATTGTTACCACTCAAGGTGAACCTGTTTTAATTGAATCAATTGCTTA
This sequence comes from Pseudoalteromonas sp. T1lg122, assembly GCF_002964825.1. Classification (NCBI taxonomy): domain Bacteria; kingdom Pseudomonadati; phylum Pseudomonadota; class Gammaproteobacteria; order Alteromonadales; family Pseudoalteromonadaceae; genus Pseudoalteromonas; species Pseudoalteromonas sp. T1lg122. The sequence continues at coordinate 506,680 of NZ_PQCG01000007.1, read as the reverse complement.
TCGTTTAGGTGCTCACTCTACAAGTGACGATCCAAGCGGTTACCGTAGTAAAGATGAAGAAGCGAAACATAAAGGCTGCCCAATCGAGCGTTTCCGCAAATGGTTATTAAAGCAAGGTTGGTTAGACGAGGCGCAAGACGCTAAAGATAAAGAAGCTATTCGTGAAGAGATCTTAGCGGCTCTTAAGCGTGCAGAGAAGGTTGCAAAACCTGCTTTAGAAGAGCTTATTTCTGACGTATACGATACGCCAATTCCATCACTGCAAAAACAATACGAACAATTAAAAGAGCATATTTTGCAGCATCCTGATGCTTATCCAACAACTGCAGGGAGATTAAAGTAATGGCTAAAATGAACATGCTTCATGCAATTAACTCTGCCCTTGATATCACCATGGCAGAGCATCCAAATGCCTGTATTTTTGGTGAAGATGTTGGTTATTTTGGTGGTGTATTCCGTGCTACATCAGGCTTACAAGAAAAATATGGTAAGCACCGTGTGTTCAATACACCATTAACAGAACAAGGTATTTTAGGTTTTGCCAATGGCTTAGCGGCATTTGGTGCGCCGGCATTAGCCGAAATTCAATTTGCAGATTATATTTTTCCTGCATTTGACCAAATCGTGAATGAATCAGCTAAATTCCGTTACCGTAGTGGTAATGAATTTAATGTTGGCAACCTAACAATTCGCACCCCTTACGGCGGTGGTATTGCGGGTGGTTTATATCACTCTCAATCACCAGAAGCTTATTTTGCTCATACACCGGGTTTGAAGTTGGTTGTACCGCGTAACCCGTATCAAGCAAAAGGCTTACTACGTGCTTCAATTAAAGACAATAACCCTGTTATTTTCTTTGAGCCGAAACGTTTATACCGTGCATCAACTGGCGAAGTACCAGAAGAAGATTACAGCATTGAGCTTGGTAAAGCTGAAATCGTACAAGAAGGCACTGATGTTACTTTACTTGCTTGGGGTGCGCAGATGGAAATCATCGAAGATGCCGCTAAAAAAGCAGCAGAGCAAGGTATTAGTTGTGAAGTAATCGACTTACGTACCATTTTACCGTGGGATGTTGAGACTATTGCTAAATCAGTGACCAAAACGGGTCGTTTAGTGGTTAGCCATGAGGCACCTATTACCAATGGTTTTGGTGCAGAAATCGTTGCAACAATTCAACAAGAGTGTTTCTTACACCTTGAATCGCCAATTGCTCGCGTGTGTGGTTTAGATACACCATACCCATTAGCACTTGAAAAAGAATATGTGCCGGATGCACTTAAAGTGCTTGCTGCGATTAAGCAATCAGTAGAGTTTTAGGAGTCAGTATGTCTAAAGATTTTATCTTGCCAGATATCGGCGAAGGCATCGTAGAGTGTGAAATTGTTGAATGGTTAGTGGCAGAGGGCGAGTCAGTAAAAGAAGATCAGCCTATTTGTGATGTTATGACCGACAAGGCGCTTGTGCAAATTCCTGCTGTTCATGATGGTGTGATCAGTAAGCTTTATTATGCAAAAGGTGATATTGCAAAAGTTCATGCGCCACTATTTGCGATGGATGTTGATGGCGAAGCACCAACACAAAGTGAACAAATGCAAGCTCCAGCAGTTACAACAGGGTCGGCTGAACACTTAGAAGACTTTATTTTACCAGATATCGGTGAAGGTATTGTTGAGTGTGAAATTGTTGAGTGGTTAGTTAGTGAAGGCGACGAAATCGTTGAAGACCAAGCTGTGTGTGATGTAATGACAGACAAAGCATTGGTACAAATTCCGGCTAAATACACAGGTAAAGTAGAAAAGCTTTATTATCAAAAAGGCGATATTGCAGCGGTTCACAGCCCATTATTCCAAATGAGCATTGCCGGCCAAAGCGCAGAGCCAGATGTAAGCTCAGCGGTAGTTAAAGCACAAACAAATGCAGCGACTAAACCTGCACAGAAGCCTGCGGCTTCAACAAACTCTAGCAAACAACTTAATAAGAAAGCAGTTGCTTCACCGGCTGTTCGTCGTAAAGCCCGCGAACTTGATGTTGATTTAACGCAAGTACCAGGGTCTGGTAAAAATGGCCGTATTTACAAACAAGATATCGAAGATTTCTTGAATGAAACGCCAAGCCAAGCAGCATCACAACAAGCTGCGCCAAAAGCGGCAGAGCCTGTATCAACTACAGCGTCTGCTGGTGGTCGTCGTGTTGAGCCAATTAAAGGCATTAAAGCGGCAATGGCGAAGCAAATGGTTGCCTCAGTTTCTACAATTCCTCACTTTACTTTCTGTGATGAAATTGACCTAACTAAACTGATTGCAATGCGAAGTGAGCTAAAAGAGCAGTACAAGCAACAGGGCGTTAAGCTCACGATGATGCCGTTCTTTATCAAAGCACTGTCGTTAGCGATTAAGCAATTCCCAGTACTTAACTCGCAAGTGAATGATGATTGTAGCGAGCTGACTTACTTTGTTGATCATAACATCGGTATGGCCGTTGATTCTAAGATTGGTTTACTCGTACCAAACATTAAATCATGTCAATCTAAGAGCATTGTCGATGTTGCTAACGAAGTTACCCGCTTAACTGAAGCGGCACGTGATGGTCGTGTTTCACCAGATGATTTGAAAGGCGGCACTATTAGCATTTCTAACATCGGTGCGATTGGTGGCACAATTGCAACCCCGATCATCAATAAACCTGAAGTAGCGATTGTTGCTTTAGGTAAGCTGCAACATTTACCTCGCTTTGATGCGCAAGGTAATGTGATTTCAGCAGCAATTATGCAAGTGAGTTGGTCTGGTGACCACCGTGTGATTGATGGCGGAACAATTGCTCGCTTTAACAACTTGTGGAAGTCTTATTTAGAAGATCCTGCAAAAATGATGATGGCGATGAGCTAAATCAGTAAGCATTAAAAACCAGCCTCGGCTGGTTTTTTTAATGCTACGGATTATATGCCGTAAAAATACAGCCCATAACCGAGTAACAGCGCAGGTATTGTTGAATACACTGTCGCCATTAGTGCAGCTTTTGGTGCTAAGGCGATAGCTGGGAATAGGGCATCGCCATCATTTGAAATTGCATTGGCTGCCATCGCACTAAATGGAATAATACCTTGTATATACAGTGTCATTACAACGATTTGTGGCCCGCAGCCAGGTAATAAGCCAATAGCCACAGCCACCAGCGGTGCCAGATAAGCATACTCAGAAAACCAGGCAGTTAAATCAACGCCAACTAGATTAACGAGAATTTCGAACAGCATAAAACTGGCAACAACCCAAGCTGTGACAAAGTGCGTGTCCATTAACACTTTCGTGAGTTTAGAAGGAGGTGTGCAAGGCGCTTCTTCACTGGTTACTTGCTTATAGCTGCTGCCATTTGATGAAAGTGCCCATACAACCACAGTAAATAACGCCATGATTGAGCCAAACAGGGTGATGCCAGTGTTAACGCTATGACTAAATGCGCTCAGGTCAGAGTTGGTCGCTATGACAGAAGCAATAATTAAGCTTGGTACTAAGGTAAATTTCCAAATAGGTCGGCTAAACTTCAAAGCGCTTGGTTGGCATTGTGGCTGCTCGCTGTATTCACCTGCTTCATCAGGTTGAAATTGATTGGGGTTATGAAAGGTATTAACTATCTGACCGCTAATAATACCCACAGCAACACCGATTAACATCATTAATAAACCATCAAGCGGGCGGGTTGCTAAAAGTAAAAATGCGGCATCGCCCATGGTTGCTGTTAATACGGCAACAACAGAGCCAAAGCTAGCTTGTTTTTTGGTAAATTGGGTTACAACGATTATCGCACCCCCACAGCCAGGTAAAGCACCTAAAATAGACGCAAAGCCCACCTCTAAAATGCCTGATTTAGCGCGTAAATAGCTAAGCTGCAATTGAGGAAGTCGATCAATAAGGTAGTAATAGATTAATAAGGTGGCTGCAACAAACACAGATACTTGAAAAAAAGCATCACTTAATGCTTGTAGGGTAAACTCTCGGGTTGCAGGTATTGCTAGGGCTATTAGCAATAAAAGAGGTAAAAATAAGCGTTTATTGTCCGTAATATAACACCTCGCTTTGTGTGGAAAAAACCTCGTTTGTGTCAATGAAAGCATACAGTGCAACCTATCAATTAATCAGGTTACACTGTATTATTAAATTAAATGAAAATCAATCTCGTTTGTGTTTATTTGCGTTGAAACTCTGAAGTCGCATTCCAAGTCGGCCATTCTTTACGTTCAGAGATATCAAAACCTACTTGATAGAATAACTGAAGGTCCTGAACGGCACCTGATAAATCCCACTCATCGCGGTAACGGTCACATGGCTGGTGGTAACAACCACGAAGCACTAGGCTCATACGCTTACGGTAATTTGCCGTTTCTTCATCAAGAGCTTCACTACCACCACCGGCATACATTGCTGGGACACCCATGTTTGCAAATGCAAAGTGATCAGAGCGGTAGTAACCACCTGAAGACGGTTTAGGATCGCCAGATACTGTACGGCCTTGTGCTTTTGCAGCTGTTTCTAGCAGGCTATCCATTTCTGATTTACCAATACCAACAACACTGATGTCTTTTACCTTACCTAATAGGTTTAAGCTATCCATATTGATGTTAGCAACAGTTTGCGACGCAGGGATCACTGGGTGTGCAGCGTAATACTTTGAGCCAAGTAGCCCTTGCTCTTCTGCAGTAACAGCTAAGAATGTCATTGAGCGACTAGGGTGCTCAGGTAAAGTAGCAAATGCTTCTGCAACTTCAATTAAACCCGCTGTGCCTGTCGCATTATCGTGGGCACCATTATAGATTTGGTCGCCTTTACGGGTTTTATCAGTACCAAGGTGATCCCAGTGAGCAGAGTAAATGATGTGCTCATTAGGCTTTTCGCTACCCGGTAACGACGCGATAAAGTTATACGAAATTGATTTTTTGATTGTGTTGTTTACTTCAACGCTCGCAGTTAGGTCGCCCATATCAACATGGTAAGCGCCTTTTGCCGCATTAGCTTTCATGGTATCGAAATCTAAGCCTGCTTTTGTGAAAAGCTCTTTAGCAACATCAGTTGTTACCCAGCCTTCAACAGCAACGCGATCCATGTTGTTATTTTCTTTTTGGAAACCAAATTGCTCACCGCTCCATGAGTTTTCAACTACAGACCATGGATAAGAAGCCGGTGCTGTTTCGTGGATGATAATCGCACCTGCTGCACCTTGACGGCTTGCTTCTTCATATTTGTATGTCCAACGACCGTAATAGGTCATGGCATCGCCCGTGAATAAATCAGGGTTTTTAGTTGCAAAACCCGGATCGTTTACCAGCATCACAACAGTTTTGCCTTTGACGTCTAAACCTTCGTAGTCGTTCCAGTTGTACTCTGGTGCATTAACACCGTAGCCAACGAATACTAATTCAGAATCTTTAATACTTTGTTTTGCACTAATACGGCTGCTACCCATTACCATGTCTTTTTTGTATTGGTAGTCTTTACCGCCAATGCTAAGAACCATGTTTGAGTCTGCTTCAAGTGAAACAAGCGGTACTTCTTGTAAAAAGCTATCACCGTTACCCGGTTCGAAACCAAGTGCTTTAAATTGCTCTGTTAAATAGGCAAGCGTGAGCTCTTCACCTTTAGATGATGGTGCACGACCACCGAACTCGTCAGATGCAAGCACTTTAATGTGCTCTGCAAGTTGCTCTGCGTTAATGCTTTGATAGGCTTTTTCGACATCACTTGATGTGATACTTGTTGAAGCACAGCCAGCAAGAATGGCACTTGCAAGTACTGTGAGTGGAAAATAGCGTTTCATAATAGCTCTTTTTTTGTTTTATGGTGGCATTAGTATATGAGGTTCTATTAATGAGAACCAGTTTTTACGGTAAACTACCCACAATACATCAAGAAGTTAAAAATTAAGCAATGAAACGATTTACTGCTCCTGAGCAATGGTCAACGCAATACCTTACAACGGGTGCTTTTAGTGACCTAGCAACACTATTTAAGATCGATAAACTGTCAGATTGGCCATCTTGCCAATGGTTTAGTCAATACCTCAATGCCGAAACGTCACAAGGCACTGCGATTAGTTTTGTTGAAGATGAAAAGTTTGCAGATGAAACCCGTTATTATGAGCAAATCATATTTGAGACAGGGCAAGTACCAACAAGACAACAAAATTGGCATGACCTTTTTGGTGGCTTTATTTGGTGTTTATTCCCAAAAACCAAAGCCTTGATCAATCATCAGCATATTGAAGAAATTAAACTGCATGGTCTAAAAGAGCGTAGTAAACACCGCAATGCGCTTACTTTATTTGATGAATGCGGCGTGGTTCTCGCGATTACTGAGCAAAGCTGGCAGCAACAATTACGCGACCACCAATGGCAGCAGGCCTTTGTAGAACAACGTGAACAATGGGGTAAAAGTATTAGGCCATTTATGTTTGGTCATGCTAATTACGAAATGCTTACTCAGCCGTATATTGGTTTAACGGGTAAAGCATTATTTGTAATTGTACCTAATGACATACTTTGTAAAGATTTAAGCGAGCAATATGCGTATCTAGATCAACGGCTTTATGAGATGATAAAAGTCGATGATTGTTTACGTGATAATAAAAACTTATCACCTTTACCCTTGTTAGGCGTACCAGGATGGTGGACTGACAATGAAAATCCAGAATTTTACAGTAACACTGATTACTTTAGACCGAAACGAAGGAAACGCACATGATTGAAGTGGCAGGGCTTAAAAAGAAGTTTAAGCTAACAAAAGATCATAAAAAAAATAAAACGGACAACATAGACCCCCGTGAAGATAAAGAGTTTTTTCATTCTGTAAGAGACGTCAGCTTTCAATGTAACAAAGGTGAAGTACTCGGTTTACTCGGCCCAAATGGTGCTGGTAAAACAACCACCCTTAGAATGATTTCAACAGCCTTAAAACCCGATGAAGGCAGCATCACCATTTCTGGTCACGATATTGTTAAAAAACCTTTAGTTGGCCGCAAATCAATTGGATTTCTATCTGGTAGTACAGGCTTATACGGTCGTTTAACGGTAAAAGAAAACGTTGAGTATTTTGCCCGCTTACATGGCATGAGTAAAAAAGCAGTAGCAGCACGTTGTGACGAGTTATTCACCTTGCTTGATATGCACAATTTTATTGATAAACGCGCCGAAAACCTCTCAACGGGTATGAAGCAAAAAGCCAATATTGCTCGTGCAGTCGTTCATCACCCTGACGTGGTTATACTCGATGAGCCAACGACTGGTTTAGACATTATGACTACACAAACCGTAATTAACTTTATTCGCGGCCTTAAAGAGCAGGGCACACCGGTTATTTTCTCAACGCACCATTTAGATGAAGTTGCCTTACTGTGTGACCGTGTTGCGGTGATAAACCAAGGTATCAGTTGCTTTGATGGCACTTTAGATGAGTTTAAACAAACGGGTCAAAGCGAAGAGCTAAACCAAGCGTTTATGAATATTTTGACGGAGAGTCGTAATGTTTGAAGTATTTAAAAAGGAATTAAGAGAGCTGTTACGTGACCGTAAAACATTGATTTTCGTGGTCGCATTACCAGTTGCTGTTTTCCCATTATTATTTGCAATTATGGCCTTTATCAGTTCACAAGCGGCGTTAGAGGCAGAACAAGAGGTCCACACTTACGCCATTATTAATGGTAACTATGCACAAGAGTTTACAGATAAGGTGTTTTACCATAAAAGCTTTGCTTTATATAAAGGCGACGAAACCTTTAATACGGTAGAAGAGCTCACCAAAGCGGTTAAAGCAGGCACCATCGACATGGGGATCTATTTACCGTCAGACGCAAAGCAAACACTAGATGATGCCAAGCAAAGCGAATGGCAAGTTGTATATAACGACGCTAAGGCAATTAACTTTTTGTTTGACCGTGTAAAAGAGCTTGCAAAAGAGTATGGCGATAAACTGCGCACGACAAAGCTGTTAAGTTTTGGTGTATCAGAGCAGCAGCAAGCCGCCATTATTGAGCCTATTAAAGTGGTGAAGGTCGACACTGCTGATAAACGTGAAAATCTCGGTGAAAAAATAGGCGGATTTATTCCTTACCTACTCATTCCTCTCGTATTAATGGGCGCAACATATCCGGCGATTGATCTCGGTGCTGGTGAAAAAGAGCGTGGTACACTCGAAACCCTTCTACTTACACCAATCACCCGTACACAGCTGGTGTTAGGTAAGTTTGTAACCTTACTTGCTTCTTCAATTGCAACAACCACCATTACCGTACTCAGTATGGGGGTGTGGATATCAGTGGCCATTGCATTTGTAGATTTAGCTGTTGTTAAAAACGCATTTAGCTCTTTAACGGTATTAGATTTAGGGCTGATTTTTGTGTTGTTATTGCCTATAGCTGCAATCTTCTCATCATTAGCGCTGGCTATTTCTATTTATGCGCGAACCTTTAAAGAAGCACAAAACTACATGGCACCACTAAGCATGGGTGTCATTTTTCCAATTATGGTTGCTTTAATGCCGAATGTTGAACTGACGAGCAAAACCGCTTTTATTCCTGTGACAAACGTTGCGTTGGCAATAAAAGAAATCATTAAAGGCACCGTCGATTACACACTTGTGGGTTTAATTTTCCTAGCGACAGTGATTGTCGCAGGTGCATTACTCGCATTTTGTGTTAAATGGTTTAATAAAGAAGATGTCTTGTTTAGATAAGCGATTTATTGATTTTACCTAATGATAAAGCACCATTTTGGTGCTTTATTTGTTTATGAGCTTATCTAAGTGCTTGCTAGTCCTTATTAATTAATATTTTTTCTGTATACTCCTCCTTTGCTATCAATCTCTCCTATACTCTAATGCAGAGTAGAAAAGAAGGCTTTCGATTCAATGGATTCTGGACATTCAGCGCATTTCTATCAACGTCATAAATTACCAATACTGGCATTATGTATTCTTTTAGTATTGGGCATTTTTGTTACTGTAAAATATGAATATGATCTACGAGAAGATGTGTTCACTCGCACCTTTGAACAGATGCAGCGAGAGCTCGACACTAAAGAAAGTGTATTAAAAACAAGTTTAAGAGAGAATATTTCAGCACTTAACTTTTTAGATTCAACGCCGCCAGTGCTTGCAATCATGCGTGCTACAAATGATCAAAATATCGATCCCGTTTTAGGCACGCCTATCTCAGCATGGAAAGACCGCCTAGCAAAAATCTTTACTGGTTTTATGTCAACAGATAAAGACCTCGCACAAGCTCGGTACATTTATATTGCTGATAATGGCAAAGAAGTTGTGCGGGTTGATAGTTTAAATGGTCAGGCTTATAGAGTGGCTGATGACAAGTTACAACACAAAGGCCAACGTGATTACATGCAAATTACGGCAAAGCTTGAAAATGGCCAAATTTACATTTCACCCATTAACTACAATCGTGAAAATGGCCGTTTACAACAGCCTTATATCAGCACATATCGAATAGCCAAATTAGTAAAAGATAATGAAGGTAAGGCGTTTGCAGTGTTGATCCTCAACTATTATGCAGCCGATTTGCTTAATAAGCTTACCAGTAACACCGCTGATAATCTGTCAGTGTATTTATTAAATGCGCAGCAACAATTTATCTATCATCCAAAGGAATCATATCGTTTTAGTTTTGAGCTGGATGATGCTCATTATTGGTCTGAAGAATTTAGCACTGAACAACAAATGGCAGGCGTTGATTTTTTTGATGTAGTTAACTTGCCCGAAAAATTATATGTTCAGAAAATTATTGAGTTTAACAATGGCGTTCAAATGCAGCCACTGACACTGGCTATCTCAATAAATACAGATACATTACTCAATGAAATACATCAAAAGCGATTAAGGTTTATTGGCATATTATGCTTAATTATTTTTGCAGTCATGATGTTATTTATAGTGTATCAACGTGACATCAACAGAAAAATTGAGCTCAGTTTTTTAAAAGAAAAAAACAGCAAAATAATTGAAAGCTCAACAGATGCCATCATTATGGTTCAGCCAAATGGCGTTATTTGTAATGCCAATGAAACAGCAAAAACATTTTTTGGTATCAAAGAACAAACGACCCATTTTGATACTTTATTTAATTATAATGATGAAGATTTTCAAGGGATTGGACAAGCCATAAAAGAGGGACAGCGATGCTCGTTTGAAGCGGTCCACATTAGCGAAGATAACACACACTACTTTTCTATCACTATGGCACCAGTCTTTGATGCTGCAAAACAGCAGTACCAAATAGCTGCCATACTGCGCAATATCGATTCACTAAAATGTGCTCAACATCAACTTGAAAAGCTTAATGTAACTTTAGAAGAAAAAGTAAAAAGTCGCACAGCAGAACTTGAAAAGGCGACCGAAGAAGCATTAGCGGCCAGTAAAGCGAAAAGTGAATTTGTCGCTAATATTTCCCATGAAATCCGCACTCCGATGAACGGTGTTCTCGGTATGCTGGAAATGCTTGAAGAAGAGCCATTATCTACTCAGCAAATGCAATACTTACACTACGCGAATACCAGTGCAAACTCATTGATGACATTGATCAATGACATCCTCGATTTTTCAAAAATTGAAGCTGGTAAACTTGATTTAGATAGTCACGCGTTTGATGTTGTTTCAGTGTGCAGTGATTTAATAACGTCGATGGCTGTACAAGGACAGAAAAAAGGCCTTGAAATACTGTTTGATTCGCATGCTATTACTCAGCGAACCGTGATGGGTGATAGCCACCGCTTAAAACAAATTCTCAATAATTTATTGAGTAATGCATTTAAATTTACCCACAAGGGTCATGTTAGCTTAACGGTAAAAGAGCAGCTGCATTCAGATAATACGCTTTGCCTAAGCTTTGTTGTTGAAGATACAGGTATTGGTATTTCAAAAGAAAACCAAAGTAAATTGTTCGAAGTGTTTACACAAGAAGACTCAAGTACAACGCGCCATTATGGCGGTAGTGGCTTAGGACTTTCAATCAGTCGAAAACTCGCTCAGTTAATGGGGGGCGATATTATCGTAGAGAGTGAAAAAGGTCAGGGCAGCCGATTTTGGGCAAGTATTTGTGTATCAATAAGTGAATCGCCAAAAGGCCAACATCAGATCAATCTACTTAATGATAAACAAGTAGGCTGTGCGCTTCACTATGATTTACTAGCTAGCAATGTTGAGCTGCAACTAGAAACACTATGCCAGCATCAACGACCTACAATAACACGTTTATCCGATGTATCTGAAAACGCCTTTAAACAATTAGACTTACTGATTATCGATCACAAACACCCTGATTTTAATACTGTTTTAGGTTTAGCATCACACTATCCAGATAAACATGTATTAATTTTAGGTGTAATGGCATCGCTTAAGCAAAAGCAAACATTACCAGGTAACTGTACGGTTATAGCAAAACCAGTGACCCCGGATGAATTGGCTTATAAACTGGCTGTGTTGTTCAATGATAAAGACGCTGTAATTGAGCGTAAATCCCTTGATGACAAGGAACGTATTGAGCTTGATTTAACAGCTCGTTCAGTGCTTATTGTCGACGATAACATGATCAATATTGAAGTGAGCAAAGCGATTTTAAGAGATAGCCATGTGCATATTGAGTCTGCCAGTGATGGTCTAGAAGCAATTGAGGTGTTAAACAACAGTGATACTCAGTTTGATCTGATTTTAATGGATTGCCAAATGCCAAACTTAAACGGTTATGACTGTACTAAAGCAATCCGACAAGGTAAAACAGGCCCAAGGTATCAAGATGTGGTGATCATTGCGATGACCGCAAGCGCCATGGCTGGCGATAGAGAAAAATGCTTAAGTGTTGGCATGAATGACTATATTACCAAGCCCATTAAACAAGCCACATTGCGCAAAAAGCTCTCAATGTGGCTGAAAGCCTAAGCGGCATCTTGGTTTTTATTAAATGCAGGTTTAGGTGTCAGTGTACTAATGTCTGCAGAGTGAATCACTTTTTGTGTTTCACTCCAATGTAGTAGCTCAATACGGCCAGCACTGTTTTCAACTAACGCAGTACAGTTTTCAATCCAGTCACCATCATTGCAATATAAAATGCCATCAACCACTTTAACGGTTGGGTGATGAATATGCCCACAAATGATGCCATCGACGGCTTGTTTTTTTGCTTCGTGAATGGCCGCTTTTTCAAATGCATCAATCGCTTCGCGCGCTTTATGCACTCGCGCTTTGATCCAAGAGGCCAATGACCAATAATTACCACCAAATAAACGGCGAATGCGATTAGTCCAGCGATTTAAAAATAGTAAAAAGTCGTATCCTGCATCGCCTGCAATACTGATTAATTTGTTGTAACGCGTTGCTGAGTCAAAATCGTCGCCATGTAGAAGTAAAAACCGTTTATTGGCTTTTGTGGTATGGATATATTGCTTATGTACTTCGATACCGAATAATGAATCATTAGCATAATGGCGAAAGGTTTCGTCATGGTTTCCCGGTATATAAATGACGCGCGTGCCATCTTTCGCTTTTTGTTGAATAAGCGCCAGCACATCGTAATGGCTTGGGTGCCAGAAAAATTGCCGTTTCATTGACCATAAATCAACAATATCACCGACCAAATACAGTACATCGCATTCAATAGCATTTAAAAAGTCTAGTAAGTACTGAGCTTGGCAGTCTTTGTAGCCTAAGTGAACGTCGGAAATCCAAACGGCAGGATAGTGGGTTTTACTACTGCAAGTGGTGTTATTCATGGCATTTACTCATGGTGTAATAAAGTAAATGCTAGGCAGGAACGATGACAGTTAAAAGACGCTTTAACGAAACATCTATGACAATTAATAAAACAAAAAAACCGCCGAAGCGGTTTTTTATATTTTGTAGAGCTGACTAAATTAGCCTTTAGTCAATGCTGCGATCTCTGCCACTGCAGTGTCTAAATCAAGCATTAACTTTTCACCAGTACGACGGTTTTTAAGTTCAACCTTGTTTTCGTCTAGGTTACGCTCACCAATAACGAGTGTGAAAGGTACACCTAGCAGTTCCATATCGTTAAACATTACACCAGGGCGCTCTTTACGGTCATCAAACAACACGTCTAAACCGGCTTCTTTCAAGCCTTTGTATAGGTTTTCAGCGATATCAGGAATACGATGAGACTTATGCATGTTCATTGGTACAATTGCTAAGTCAAATGGTGCGATTGGTTGTGGCCATTTAATACCGTATTGGTCGTTGTTTTGCTCAATTGCCGCCGCGACGATACGTGAAACACCAATACCATAACAACCCATTGTCATTATTTGGTTTTTACCAGACTCACTCAGTACGCCAGCTTTCATTGCTTCTGAGTATTTAGTGCCTAGTTGGAAAATATGACCCACTTCAATACCACGTTTGATTTGCAGTGTACCTTGACCACAAGGGCTTGGGTCACCTTCAACGATGTTACGAATATCGGCTACTTCGTAGTTTTCTACATCGCGATCCCAGTTGATACCACTGAAGTGTTCGCCATCTTTGTTTGCACCCGCAACAAAGTCAGCTAAAACATTAGCAGAGCGGTCAACAATGATTGGCATTGTAAGACCTACTGGACCTAATGAACCTGGTTTTGCACCAATAGCAGCAACGATATCTTCTTCTTTCGCCATTTCAAGCGGTGAGTCTATTAGTGGGTGTTTTTCAGCTTTTAGCTCGTTTAACTCATGGTCGCCACGTAATACAAGGGCAACTAAACCACGTTGTTCGTTTTCATCTGGCGCACCATACACGATTAATGTCTTAACACCGCGATGAGGTTTAACACCATAATGTTCTTTCAGCTCAGCTATGGTTTTTGCATCAGGCGTTGGGAACGATTTTAGCTCTTTGCTTGCTGCTGGGCGTTCTTCAGCCGGTGCTAATGCTTCTGCTTTTTCGATGTTTGCAGCGTATTCACTTGCATCACTAAATGCGATTGCATCTTCACCTGACTCTGCAAGTACATGGAACTCATGTGAAACGCTACCACCGATAGAGCCGGTATCCGCGATAACAGGGCGGTAATCAAGACCAAGACGCTCGAAGATATTACAGTAAGCTTTGTGCATTACTTGGTAAGTTTTCTCTAAACACTCATCACTTAAGTGGAATGAGTAAGCATCTTTCATGGTGAATTCACGGGCACGCATTACACCAAAGCGAGGGCGAACTTCGTCACGTACTTTTGTTTGTACTTGATATAAAGTAAGTGGTAATTGCTTATAAGAGCTCACTTCTTTACGCACAAAATCAGTGATCACTTCTTCGTGAGTTGGACCAAGGGCAAATGGGCGGTTGTGACGGTCATTGATACGCAGTAATTCAGGACCGAATTGCTCCCAACGACCTGACTCTTCCCACAGATCAGCTGGTTGGATAATTGGCATTAACATTTCGATAGCGCCTGCTTTATCCATCTCTTCACGTACAATGTTTTCTACTTTTTTAAGTACGCGTAAACCAGAGGGCAACCATGTATACAAACCCGACGCAACGCGGCGGATCATGCCTGCTCGTAGCATTAATTGATGAGAAACAATTTCTGCATCAGACGGAGTTTCTTTAAGTGTTGCGAGTATATATTGACTGGTACGCATCTCTATTCCAAGTAGTGTTAAAATTATTATCGTTTACTCAAGACGTTTGAGTAGTAACAAGGCGCTAAGTTTACCAGTGGACGCACTGACACTAAAGCGCTATGTGTTAAAAAAAGTGCAAAAAAGCTAGCATTTTTCAATGCTGGTCACTGTATTATGATTATCTTGAACATGCCACCTAATATTAAAATCATATAGGGTCATGCCATAGCTTTGATCAGACTCGCGTTGTTTTTTATAAGCTGGGCGAGGATCTTGCTTTAATACATTGGTGATAAACGCTTTTAATTCAGGTTGTTCGGTCTGTTTTTCGATAAACGCAAGGGCTTCATCGCTAAACTCGACACTCATATCGGTTTCTGGTCGGGTATCGGCAAAACCAGCACTGGCATCCGTCATGGCATCTGAATAGGGTAAGTAAGGCTTAATATCTAAAATTGGTGTGCCATCAAGTAAATCGATACCGGATAACAACAAGCTTAACTGACCATTTTTATATTCGATGCCCTCTAATTTTACGGCACTCATGCCAATTGCATTGGGGCGAAAGGTGGCACGTGTCGCAAATACACCTTTACGTTCATTACCGCCTAGGCGAGGGGGTCTCACCATCGCTGAATACCCCTTATCAGCGGTTTCATGAAATCTGAATAGTAGCCAAATATGGCTAATTCATCGAGGCCGCGTACAAACTCTTCACGATTAAAATCGCTACTAAATACCAGCTTTGCTTTCGCTTCAGGAACCAAACGAGGTTGGCGAGGTATGGCAAACTTTTGTTTGTAAGGAGATTGAATGTGGCCGACGGCAGTTAATTGGTATTCGCTCATTGTGCATTGTCGTTAAGAAAATCTGCCGACATTTTACATGCATTACATGTAAGCGCAAAAAAAGGCAGTCGAGACTGCCTTTTAAATATTTAGACTGTGTAGTCTAAATTAAAACATGTATTGGAATGATACAGACGCTACATCCATATCTGGGTCAATGTCATCTTCTAGTTCATAGCGTTCATACTCTAAACGAACTTGCATGTTTGTTGTGAAAGCATATTCAATACCTGCACCATAAAACACATCACCACCGTCTGAGTCAGCACTAATGCTACCAAGCTCACCTAAATCTTGCTCGATTTCAGCATCCCATTCTAGCCAGCCACCTTTGGCATATACAGAAAAGCTATCTGTAATTGGTGCTGCCAAACGTGCTGCAAGTGAAACACCGTCAATTTCAGCTTTTGAATCGATATCACTTACTTCATCAAAATTTTGATAGGCAAGTTCCAGGCTTAAGTACTTGTTAAACTGAGTACCGATATAGCCTTTAAGCATTTGTGAATCATCATCGAAGTCAGTGTCATTTTCGCTGTCTTCAAATTGGAAAGAATATTGGCCGTAGCCGATACCGGTATAAATACGCGGAGAATCCATTTCGGTAATATCTGCATGTGCAGCATTGTTAAAACCTAGCAGTGCTAAAGAAAGTGCAGAAAGTGAAATTGCTTTAATCATTTAATAGCTCCTTTATAAAATAAATAAACGAATGTTTCGCGTCATTCACAAGGAGTATTGCAATGGCAATGCCAATACAAAATTAAAGCCTAAAGTATTGTTTTTAGGCTTTAATCAGCGGATTTTGCGCAGTTTGTTGAAACTGTAATCAGCCATTCAGTTTGGCAGTCGTAACAATTTCAGGGTGCTCTGTAGAAGTTACTAGGTACAGTTTATAATTTTTTGTTGCTTTAAGTTTTTAGGCTTTTTGTAAAAGGGTTTCTGTTTCTATCGCGATCTCTTTCATTTTTATCGCATAGTTTTCAATTTTCTTTTCTTCGTCTGTCACGGCAGTATATGAAGGTACTTCGATTGGGTAACCTGCTTCATCCATTGCTATAAAACTAATAACACAATGATTGGTTTCAACCAGATTTTGCGTTTTTGGGTCTCCGCAGCGTACTTGAATAAAGATTTGCATGCTGGTTTTACCCGTGTGGGCGATACTGGCTTTCACTTCGACTATTTGGCCAACCAGAATAGGGCGCTGAAACTTTACACCCGCAACAGACACAGTAACGCAGTAATGACCGCTCCAACCTGCAGCACAGGCGTAACCAGCTTGGTCAATCCACTTCATTACTACACCACCATGAACCTTACCGCCAAAATTGACATCGGTAGGTTCAGCTAAAAAACGAAAGGTTACACTTGAAGACGGCATACTTTACTCACTTATTAATTCACGACAGTTTCAGCATAGCCTAAAAAAGGGGCCGAAGCCCCTGCAATTTAGGATAAATTTTAATTAAATGAGTAACGTGCGTTACATATTAGGGTAGTTTGGCCCGCCAGCGCCTTCAGGTGTTACCCAAGTAATGTTTTGACTTGGGTCTTTTATGTCACAGGTTTTACAATGCACACAGTTTTGCGAATTAATCACAAACTGTTTTTCACCTTCGACTTCTTGTATTTCGTATACACCAGCAGGGCAGTAGCGTTGCGCTGGTTCATCAAATTGCACCAAATTCACTGTAATTGGAATCGAGTTATCTTTTAGCTTTAAATGGCATGGTTGCGATTCTTCATGATTGGTATTTGATAAAAACACCGATGAAAGTTTATCGAAGCTTAGTTTGCCATCTGCTTTTGGGTAGTCGATTTTTTCGGCCTGATCAGCAGAAACTAAGGTGGCATGATCTGGCATGTTATCTTCAAAGTTAAACGGTAAGCTGCCACCAAATAGGTTTTGGTCTAGTGTGTTATAAGCACCACCTAAGAACTTACCCAATTTGTGCATAACAGGTCCAAAATTACGCGATTGATAGAGCTCTTTATACGCCCAGCTTTGTTCAAAGGCCGTTTTATATTCTGCTAAATCGGTATTTTCTTTTCCGTCGCTAAGGGCTGCTACAATCACATCAGCAGCGACCATGCCTGATTTCATTGCGGTATGGTTACCTTTGATCTTGGCAAAGTTTAATGTGCCGGCATCACAACCAACAAGTAAACCACCCGGGAAGTGCATTTTTGGTAATGAGCGCAGGCCACCTTTGGCGATTGCTCTTGCACCATAGGCTATACGCTCACCGCCTTCTAAAACATCTTTAAAAACAGGGTGATGTTTCATGCGCTGGAATTCATCAAACGGGCTTAAATGGGGGTTTGAATAGTTAAGATCGACAATTAAGCCAACCACAACTTGATTATTATCGCTGTGATACATAAATGCACCACCACTGGTATCACCAGTTAAAGGCCAGCCTGTACCATGTACTACAGTGCCTTCTTTGTGTTTACTCGGGTCGATTTGCCAAATTTCTTTGAACCCTAAACCGTAATGCTGTGGTGACGCATCTTTATCAAGGGCAAAGTGTTTGATTAGCTCTTTACCTAAATGACCGCGGCAGCCTTCAGCAAATACCGTATATTTTGCTCTAAGCTCCATACCCGGCATGTACCCATCTTTTTCGTTGCCGTCTTTATCAAGACCCATATCGCCAGTGATAATGCCTTTCACTGTTTCGTCTTCAATAATCAAAGAGTGAGCACTAAAACCAGGGAATATTTCTACCCCTAAGTTTTCCGCTTGCTCTGCTAAAAAGCGACATACATTACCCATAGAGACAATATAATTGCCCTCGTTATGGAATGTTTTAGGGCTAGCAAAGTGGGGGATGGTAGTGGCTTTTTCACTGTTATTGAACCAGTAAATATCATCTTGCGTTACTTTAGTGGTAACTGGAGCGCCTAATGATTGCCAATCGGGTAATAACTCATCCAGTGCTTTGGTTTCAAAAACCGCGCCCGATAAAATGTGTGCGCCCACCTCCGAGCCTTTTTCTACCACACAGATCATTAATTCTTGTTGTTTTTCTTGTGCTTGTTGAGCCAATCTAATCGCAGTTGATAAACCTGCTGGGCCTGCGCCTACGATGACTACATCAAATTCCATGGTTTCGCGTTCGACCATATAAACCTCTTCTCGGTGACGGACCTGCTATAAAGAACCTTATTTCATACTTGCAAATGAAACGTTACAGGCTGTGAATACTTTAAGGTTATTTTAGGTTGACGTTTACGTCAACAGGAAGTAGTCTGAATTCATAAAATAAATAAGTTGACGTTTAGGTCAACTTTGAGAACACACAATTGATGGAGTCACGATGAAAGTCCTCGTTCCAATTAAAAGAGTAATTGACTACAACGTCAAAGCACGCGTTAAAGCCGATAAAACGGATGTTGATCTAGCTAATGTAAAAATGGCGATGAACCCGTTTTGTGAAATTGCAATTGAAGAAGCTATTCGTTTAAAAGAAGCAGGGACGGCCACTGAGGTTGTTGCTGTAACTATTGGTAATAAATCATCTCAAGAGCAATTACGCACGGCTTTAGCACTCGGTGCTGATAAAGCCATTCATATTGAAACAGAAGAAAAGCTTGAATCTTTACATGTTGCTAAATTACTTAGCAAGATTGTAGAGCAAGAATCACCTGAGCTGGTTATTTTAGGTAAGCAATCGATTGACTCTGACAACAATCAAACTGGTCAAATGCTTGCTGCTTTAACGGGTCGTGGCCAAGGTACCTTTGCATCTAAAGTCGATGTTCAAGCAGGTACCGTTAATGTAACGCGTGAAGTAGACGGTGGCTTACAAACAGTTGCTCTTAAACTACCTGCTATCGTAACCACAGACTTACGTTTAAATGAACCACGCTATGCTTCATTACCAAACATTATGAAGGCAAAGCGTAAACCTCTTGATGTAATTGCTGCTGATAGCCTAGGTGTAGATCTTGCGCCTCGCGTACAGCTGGTAGAAGTAAACGAGCCAGAAAAACGCAGTGGCGGCATCATCGTAGAAGATGTAGCAACATTGGTAGAAAAGTTAAAAACAGAAGCGAAGGTGATCTAAATGAAAACATTAGTGATAGCCGAACACGATAAAGGTGTTCTAAAGCCTGAAACCAATAAAACGATTACAGCTGCTGTTAAACTAGGCTTTGATGTAGATTTACTACTTGCAGGCGAAAACTTATCAGCAATGAGCGAGCAAGCAGCGTCAATTGCAGGTGTTAGTAACGTACTTATTGCTGATGATGCAGCTTATGCAAATCAACTTGCAGAAAACCTAGCTGATTTGGTTTTATCTTTAGCTGATAACTATTCACACATTGTCGCAAGTGCAACAACAACGGGTAAAAACTTTATGCCACGTGTTGCAGCACTTTTAGATGTAGCGCAAATCTCTGAAATCATCGACGTTATTGATGCAGATACCTTTAAGCGTCCTATTTATGCAGGTAATGCAATTGCGACAGTTAAATCATTGGATAGCAAAAAGGTTATTACTGTTCGTGCAAGTAGCTTTGATGTTGCACAAGAGCAAGCGCCAGTAGCTGTAACAAGTGTTGCTGGTAAAGGTTCTGTTGGTCTGAGTGAGTTTGTATCAGAAGAACAAACTGAATCTGAGCGTCCAGAGCTTACTGCTGCACCTGTGGTTATTTCAGGTGGTCGTGGTATGCAAAATGGTGAAAACTTTGCGTTATTAAATGGGATTGCCGACAAACTAGGCGCAGCCATTGGTGCTTCACGTGCTGCTGTTGATGCTGGCTTTGTACCAAACGATATGCAAGTGGGTCAAACCGGTAAAATTGTTGCGCCAGATTTATATATTGCTGTAGGTATCAGTGGTGCAATTCAACACTTAGCGGGTATGAAAGACTCTAAAGTGATTGTTGCCATCAATAAAGACCCTGATGCGCCAATTTTCCAAGTCGCAGACTATGGTTTAGTTGCTGATTTATTTGATGTATTACCAGAGCTAGAAACCGCTCTGTAATTCATAACGATTCTGGTTGTTAAAAGCTGTTCACCTTTTAGGTGCGCAGCTTTTTTTCGTTTATAGCTAGAGATTACTGTTTTACAGGAAGGTAACCAAACTCAAGCATTTTTTGTTGTAATTTAGTTGATTTGATGAACACGGCTAGCTTGTCGCCAATCTTTTTAGAGCGGGGGGATTGAGTATTTACGATAAGTACCAGCGGCCTTACAAAGGCATAGTCACCATTTTGAATTGATTCAACTGAAGGGCTTACACCATCAATCTCAAGTAATGTCACTTTATTAATTCGTCTGTCATTTTCTAATTTACTAATAGCGCCATATGAATCGTAGGCAATGGCATTTGGAATACGCTGCACTATACCCAGCGCTTGATTGAACTGATCGTAAAGTTCCACTTTTTGTTCTGAAAATAAGCCTCTGTTACCTGCCATTTTTAGGCGTATGTAATTACTGCCTGGCTCTTGAATATAATCTAAGTTTAAATATTCCAAAAATACATCAAAACTACCATGACTAGTGCCTTTACTAAATAGCAGGATCTCATCATTTTTTGTACTGAGCTCGGGAGTATAAGGCGACACCGCCGACCATTTGTTTAGTTTACCTTGGTAAATCTCGCTTAGCATTTTAGTCGTTAGCTCAGTGATGTTTAAGTTTTTATTTACAAAAAATGCAATTGCGTCTTGGGCTATGATTATTTGCCGTAAAAAGGGCCAACGTTGCTGCTCTTCTTTTGTTAAGTAACGAGAGCTGGTACCAATATCAATTACATTATCAGCAATGGCTTTAATCCCTTTGTCACTGCCCATTGGTCTAATTTGTATGCTATTGCCAAACTCTTGGCTTAAGTCGTCTTTTATATCGACTAATAATTCTGTCACTGTGGTTGAGCCTGCAATAAATATTGGCTTCGAATTAATATTTTCTTCTATTGCATACGCACTATGTGCAGAGATAAGGGTTGTAGATAGCAAAAGGGCTTTCATAGAGCGAAATAGCATAGTAGACACAAACTCCTTAATAGTTAGCTACCTATCAATATAGGCAATATGTCTGGCTTTGCTAATGAAAATTTATAAAATATTGAATGATTTAGACACAAAAAAGCCGCTCGTGAGCGGCTTTTAGATTATGTGACGTTACTTATTAGTACGTCGCGCTGCCTTTTGTACGTGGGAAGGCGATTACGTCACGTACGTTGCCCATACCTGTTACATAAGCAACTAAACGCTCAAAACCTAGACCAAAACCAGAATGTGGAACCGTACCGTATTTACGTAGGTCACGGTACCAGCTGTAATCTTCTTTGTTTAAGCCCATTTCTTCTAGACGTTTATCTAATACATCTAGACGTTCTTCACGTTGAGAGCCACCGATGATTTCACCAATACCTGGTGCAACTACGTCCATCGCTGCCACTGTTTTGCCGTCTTCGTTTTGACGCATGTAGAAGGCTTTAATATCACGCGGGTAGTTTTTGATTACAACTGGTGCGTTAAAGTGTACTTCAGCAAGGTAACGTTCGTGCTCAGATTGTAAATCCACACCCCATTCAACAGGGAATTCGAACTTCTTGCCACATGCTTTTAAGATTTCGATAGCATCGGTGTAATCAACTTGTGCGAAATCTTTAGTTACGAACTCTTCTAAGCGAGAAATAGCTGTTTTCTCAACACGTTGTGCAAAGAATTCCATATCATCGCGACGCTCAGTTAATACTGCATTGAAAACATATTTCAGCATGTTTTCAGCAAGTTTTGCGATATCTTCTAAATCTGCGAATGCAACTTCAGGTTCAACCATCCAAAACTCAGCTAAGTGACGAGATGTATTTGAGTTCTCAGCACGGAACGTCGGGCCAAAGGTATAGATTTTTGACATTGCAGATGCGTATGTCTCACCGTTTAACTGACCAGATACTGTTAAGAATGCTTCTTTACCGAAGAAATCTTCACTGTAATCGATGTCGCCTTTATCTGTGCGTGGTAAGTTTTCCATATCTAATGTAGATACACGGAACATTTCACCAGCGCCTTCACAGTCACTTGCTGTGATGATAGGTGTGCTGATCCAATAGAAACCTTGCTCGTGGTAAAAACGGTGAATAGCTTGTGCTAAACAGTTACGTACACGTGTTACTGCGCCCATGATGTTAGTACGAGGACGAAGGTGAGCGTGTTCGCGTAAATATTCAATGCTGTGACGCTTCGCAGCCATAGGGTAAGTATCTGGATTCTCAACCCAACCTAACACTTCAACAGAGTTAGCTTGAATTTCGAAAGATTGACCTTGACCCGCAGAAGGCACAAGAACACCCGTTACAGATACAGAACAACCTGCTGTTAAACGTGTTACTTCATCATAATTATTGAGTGAATTAGGTACTACCGCTTGAATAGGATCAAAACACGAACCGTCATGAACGGCTAAAAATGAAATTCCTGCTTTTGAATCGCGGCGTGTACGGATCCAGCCTTTTACTGTTACTTGGCTGTCTACCGCAACCTTGCCTTCTAATAGCTCTGAAATCGCTAAATGGCTCATCTTCACTCCAATGATATAAGTTGCCTAATATAATAATGCTGTGCATTGCACTTGAATCGACTATCTTACCCTCGTAAATCAAATAAAAAAACTATTCAGGCATACTCTTTAGTAGTTTTTCTTCAATTGAGTAAAATAGCAGCAATATTTTGCGTAAAATTTGCGTTTATTTAAATTCTCGCTGCGCTAATCGGTTATTTTGTGGCATTATTAACAATTCTCAATAGGATAATGGTCCTTTAATCTTTAATTAATTTGTATATCAGGTGCTATGAAACAAGTTTTTATTCTTCGCGGCTTACCCGGCTCGGGTAAATCATATTATGCGCAAAGCCTAGCTGATGAGCTGGTGGCTGGCAATGAAAGTGATTATGTAGTGTGCGCAACAGATGATTATTTTTACAATAGCGAAGGTGAGTATCAATTTGATAAGTACAAGCTGCCTGAATATCACAACTTAAACTTAGCCCGTTTTATTAATGCGCTAGCTGAAGAAATCCCGTTAGTGATTGTCGATAACACCAATATCAAAAAATGGGAATTCATTGCCTATGCGCAAGCGGCTACTGCACTGGGTTATCAAGTAAAAGAAGTGATCGTAGGTGAAATTAAAGATAAATCATTACAGCACCTTTATGCCAAGCGCTGTGAACATAAAGTGCCACTTCGCATGATAAGCAAAATGGCTTATATGTTTGAATGGTAAAGTTTAAAGGAAAAGGAAGCGTTAGCTTCCTTTTTAGCAATACGCCTGCTGTTCTATGGCTTCATAAATAGCGTTACACAGCTTAGTTAAGCTTTGTTCGTCGCTTATGTAAGGCGGCATCAAATAAATTAACTTGCCAAACGGGCGGATCCACACACCTTGCTCGATAAAAAAGCGTTGAATTTTTGCTACATCAACAGCTTGATTAAGCTCTACAACACCAATTGCCCCCAATGTTCGCACATCAACGACTGCATCGAGCTGCTTACACTTTGCAAGTTGCGCTGTCAGTACATCATTTATGTGTTCAATTTGCTCTTGCCACGGTTGCTCGAGCAGTAAATCAATACTCGCACAGGCTGTAGCACAGGCAAGCGGGTTACCCATAAAAGTTGGGCCATGCATTAATACGCCGGCTTCACCTTCACTAATACCCACAGCGACTTTGCTGGTGGTTAATGTCGCTGAGAGCGTCATCATGCCACCCGTTAATGCTTTACCAATACATAAAATATCAGGTTCTATGGAGGCGTGCTCAACAGCGAACAAGGTGCCAGTGCGGCCAAAGCCTGTGGCGATTTCATCACAAACAAGTAAAACATCATACTTATCACAAAGAATGCGCAGGTGTTTTAAGTAATCGGGATGGTAAAAATTCATGCCCCCAGCATTTTGCACAATGGGTTCAATGATAAATGCCGCAACATCTTGATGGTGAGCGGCAAAGTAGCTTTCAAGTGTATCAGCTTCAGCAGGGCTAAACTCGCCATTATATTTAGCACTCGGCGCAGGCACAAAAACATGTTCAGGTAAAAAGCCTGAGTACATGCTGTGCATTGAATTAACCGGGTCGCAAACGCTCATGGCTGCAAAGGTATCGCCATGGTAGCCCTTAAGCGGTGTCATTAGTTTTTGTTTGCCGGTATAACCTTGGCTAAGCCAGTACTGCAAGGCCATTTTTATGGCAACTTCAACACTCACAGAGCCACTGTCGGCTAAGAACACCTTATCGAGAGACTTAGGTGTGATACTGACTAGCTTTTTACACAGCTCAACAGCGGGCTCATGAGTTAGGCCACCAAACATGACATGACTCATTTTGCTAACTTGCTTGGTGATCGCTTCATTTAAAACAGGATGGCAGTAACCATGGATAGCACTCCACCAAGAGGCCATACCATCTATTAGGCTTTCGCCTGTTTCTAAGAAAATACGATTTGCATTGGCATGACTGACTGGGTACACGGGAAGGGGCTGAGTCATAGAAGTATAAGGATGCCAAATATGCTCACGATCAAAATCTAAATCTATTGGTTGTTTATTAATCATATGTAAACTTTATATCGCTTCGATTCGTTGACAATGTTACGTCAAGTCGTAGACTAAGCCAATCTTACCGTCCCAATAATTTAAAAAAAGAGACTATTATGGAGCACGCAGTTGTCCGTCACGATTGGACTCACCAAGAAGTAAAAGCATTATTCGAAATGCCGTTCAATGATTTGTTATTTAAAGCGGCCAGTGTGCATCGTGAAAACTTCAACCCAAATGAAGTACAAATTTCTACTTTGTTATCGATTAAAACCGGTGCTTGCCCAGAAGATTGCAAATATTGTCCTCAGTCAGGTCATTATAAAACAGACTTAGACCGTGAACGCCTTATGGAAGTAGAAAAAGTGGTTGAGCAAGCGCGTGTTGCCAAAGAAAAAGGCGCAACTCGTTTTTGTATGGGTGCTGCGTGGTCTGATCCGAAAGAACGTGACATGCCATACATCGAAAAAATGGTCAAAGAAGTGAAAGAGCTTGGGCTTGAGACCTGTATGACCCTTGGCATGTTAGATAATGACAAAGCTCATGCATTAAAAAACGCGGGTCTTGACTACTACAACCATAACCTAGATACATCACCTGAGTATTACCAACAGATCATTACAACACGTACTTACCAAGACCGTTTAAATACCATTGATAACGTGCGCGATGCCGGCATGAAAGTATGCTCTGGCGGTATTGTTGGTATGGGCGAGCAAGCTGCTGACCGTTTTGGTTTATTAATGCAATTAGCTAATTTGCCGCAACAGCCAGAGAGTGTGCCAATTAATATGTTGGTTAAAGTGAAAGGCACGCCACTTGAAGATGTCGAAGACTTAGACCACTTTGAGTTTATTCGTACTATCGCAGTTGCACGTATTATGATGCCGAAAAGTTATGTTCGTTTATCAGCTGGTCGTACGGCGATGAATGAACAAATGCAATCTCTGTGTTTCTTTGCTGGTGCTAATTCAATTTTCTACGGTGATAAACTACTGACTACAGAAAACCCTGAAGCAGACGCAGATATGATGCTAATTAAAAAATTAGGCATGAACCCAGAAACACGTGAAGATTACTCAGATGAAGCAGTAGAAGCATCACTTTCATCAAAGGTTGCCGATAAAGCAACATCTGAATTATTTTACGAAGCGTAGCAATTAAATGGCTTTTGATTTTATTGCCGAGCATCTTGTTGAGCGACAAGCAGATGCATTACTGAGAAAGCGTCAACTTGTTGAGCAATCAAGCGGGCGCTTTATTCAGGTTGCAGGCAAACAGTATTTAAATTTTGCCAGTAATGACTACCTTGGCTTTGCGGATGATTTTATTGAAATACAAGCGCAGCAACTAGGTAGCCACAGTTCAGCGCTAGTAAATGGTTATAATCAAGCGCAGCAAACGCTTGAGCAGCGTTTATGCGAGTTATTAGGCTATGAAAGCGCCATGTTATTTAATAGCGGATTTAGTGCTAATAGCAGCGTATTAAAAGCATTGTTTCAAGATAAAACCGTTTCGCAATCATCGGCAATATTTCAAGATAAGCTCAATCATGCCAGCTTAATTGATGGCGGACTTCATTGTGCCGCTGCCATGGTGCGCTTTAATCATAACGACCTTAAGCATTTAGAATCTCGGTTACAAAAGTCAAAAGCAAAGCATAAGCTCATAGTAAGTGAAGGGGTGTTTTCGATGGATGGCGATCAAGCCCCCATTGAAGCACTCTGTAAACTCGCTAAACAATACAACGCGTGGCTGATGATTGACGATGCTCATGGCTTTGGCGTATTGGGCGAGCAAGGTTTAGGAAGTTGTGAGGCAATCAAGCCTGATTTACTGATCATCACCTTTGGCAAGGCACTAGCAAGTAGTGGTGCTTGCCTGCTTGCATCAAAACAAATGATTGATTACATGCTGCAGTTTAATCGCGAATACATTTATTCAACGGCGATGTCACCACTGATGGCAAGTTGTACTCTAGAGCGACTCGAAAAGTTATTAAAGGCGGATAAGAGACGGGCTAAGCTGACAGAGAATATTGCCTACTTTCGAGCGCTTGCCAAAGAGCATAACTTAGCATTAATGGAATCAACAACGGCTATTCAGCCTTTGGTATTGGGCGATGCAGAACACACGCTTGCCGTTGCTAATAAACTTAAAGATAAAGGCGTGTGGTTAACCGCTATTAGACCGCCCACGGTGCCTTTTAATACGGCACGACTTAGGGTAACCCTAAGTAGCGCGCATCAAGCTTACGATATAAAAAAACTGGTTGATTCGCTAGTGGAGTGTTTATGAGTGTTCAACTGCAAGCGCCTTTAAGCTTTCTACACAGTAATAAGCTAACAACACAAACTAAGTTCTCTAAAGCGGCTGCAAATTACGCGAGCCATGCTAATGTTCAAAAACAAGCGGCTGCGCACTTATTTAAAATGATGGCAAGTAAGCATCAGCAGGGTACTTGCCTTGATTTAGGGGCTGGACCTTTAGTTAACACGGCAATGCTTAAAACACATTTTGATACGGTATTGGCAATGGATTTAAGTCATTCCATGCTAAGCACAGAGCAAAACCCGCGTTGTTTAAAAGTCTGTGCTGATATGGATAACCTACCATTACAGCAAAACTCCCTTGATTGTGTGTTTAGTAATTTTGCAATGCAATGGTCTGCTGATTTAGAAGCACTACTTAAAAGTCTTTTTTATTCACTAAAAGCGGGCGGTAAGGTTTATTTAAGCTGCGTGGTAGATGGATCGCTCAAAGAGATCAAACAGGCATTTGCTTGTTTAGACGAGCAAAGCCATATTAATCAGTTTCATTGTGCTAGTCACATTATTGAGTATGCAAAATTGGCGGGGTTTAAACTGAATTTTGCAGCCGATAGATGTTATATAGACGCCTATAACTCTCCATTAGAAGCACTGCGCTCGATAAAAGCGATTGGTGCTACCTCATTGCAAACTAAGCAAAAGCGCCATGGGTTATTAACAAGGCAGGCACTTAATAGTGTTTGTAAGGCATACCCTCTGGTTGATGGGCATGCTAGAGTGAGCTATCAAGTTGTCCTTTTAGAACTAGAAAAATAGAATTAACTCAAAAATGAAAGAATTTTTTATTACGGGTACAGACACCGATGCCGGAAAAACCCATGTCACCAGTTTATTACTAAACTTACTAGCGCAACATAAACAGCGTGCGGTGGGTTTTAAACCCATTGCAGCAGGTGCAGAAGAAGCATTTGGTCAGCTAGTGAATGATGATGCATTAACCTTAATGGAAAGCTCATCAATTGGGGTTAAATATAACATAGTTAACCCCTTTACCTATGAGCCGCCTATTGCACCGCATATTGCAGCTGCCCAAGTAGGTGACAGACTGACATTTGACAAGCTCGATGCTGCTTATGCGAATGTAAAAGCCCTCAATACCGATTATATTCTTACAGAAGGTGCCGGCGGTTGGTGTTTACCTATCAACGAAACCGATTTGCTCAGTGATTGGGTTAAATCACAGCAGCTGGATGTAATTTTAGTTGTGGGTATGAAACTAGGTTGCCTAAATCACGCATTACTGACAGCAGCTCATTTTAAAGCGCTCGGTGTAAATTGTGTGGGTTGGATTGCAAATCATGTCGACCCAAATATGCGTGAACAAGAGGCCAATTTAGAAACACTAAAATCAGCATTACCTTTCCCGCTTTTGGCGATTAGTCCGTATACAGACGGCACCCCTAAATTAAAAATTTACAAAACCTTACTTGAAATTTTATCTATCAACCCATAATAATTGAGTTGTTACTTTTGACATACTCTGTCACAATTGGTTGCAATTAGTTCCTTGCAACCAATTGCATAAGCCCTAAACTGAGTTGGTAGAACACCCAGATAATTTTATTAACTAACGATTTTTAACCATGTCGTTAGTTAATACAATTGGTATGTTTATTCTGAGGTTTTTATGAAGCGTGTATTTTTGTTTCTACTGACTAACTTAGCGGTAATGCTAGTGTTAGGTATTGTGTTGTCTATTGTGATGAGCGTACTGGGTATTAGCCATCGCAGTCTAGGCGGCATTTTAGTTATTTCAACGGTGTTTGGTTTTGGTGGCTCGTTTATTTCGTTATTTATGTCGAAATGGATGGCAAAAAAATCAACCGGTGCACATGTTATTGAACAACCTCGTTCTGAAACAGAACAATGGTTAGTTTCGACGGTAGCAGCGCAAGCGAAAAAAGCAGGTATCGCGATGCCAGAAGTGGCTATTTACGATAGCCCTGAAATGAACGCATTTGCGACCGGCCCAAGTAAGAACAACTCGCTGGTGGCTGTGAGCACAGGTTTATTACATAACATGAATCAAGATCAAGCTGAGGCGGTATTGGCTCATGAGGTGTCACACATTGCAAATGGTGACATGGTAACGCTGACACTTATCCAAGGTGTAGTGAATACCTTTGTTATCTTTATGGCGAAAGTATTAGCAGGTATTGTTGATAACTTCCTTAATAGTGATGAAGAAGAGGGCGGTAGTAGCTGGACATACTTCTTGTTCGATATGATTTTCCAAATGTTATTTGGTGTTCTAGCAAGTGTGATAGTTGCTTACTATAGCCGTAAACGCGAATTCTCTGCGGATGCCGGTGCAGCTAAGCTAGTAGGTGCAGATAAAATGCGAAGCGCCCTTGAGCGTTTAAAACAAAACCACCCATCACAACTAGAAGGTTCAATGATGGCATTTGGTATTGCAAGCGGTAAAGGTGTTGCTGAGTTATTCTCATCACACCCACCACTTGATGAGCGTATTAACGCATTACGTTAATTTAAAACACGAAAAAGCCAGCTTGATGCTGGCTTTTTTTATTCTTGGTTTTTCTCTCGCTCGAGTTGTTGTGGCAACAATACCTCAACAATTTCACGGGCCGGTAAGGTATACCTTACACCATCGAACATCACAGATGTGTGTTCATCAATACTGGTGATCCCTGTTAAGGTCCAGCCTTCGCCGCGCTCTTTACAGTACACTGTGGTGGTAGGTTGAATTACTTTAAATTCTTTACTCATCGAACTTAATCTAATTGCTTGAAATTGCGTTTATAGTAAGACAATAATGCCTGCTCATAAAGCAAAAAGAAGAAATTAACGTGTCTAGCCACGATGACTTAGCCTTTGACTTACGCCCCATTCGTCATAAAGATTGCCAAGCAATTTGGGATATTTTAAAAGATCCGCAAGTACAATCGTTTAATGATTACGGCACTGATATAACGAAAGGTGACGTGTATGATTTTATTCAAGGCGACATAGAACGTTTTTATACTCAACAAGGCATTCGTTTAGTTATTGTTTTACGAACTAGTGGGCAAGTTATTGGTAGCGTGGGCTTATTTAACATAATTGACGGGCAGGGCATGTTGGGCTTTGAATTGGCATCGCAATACTTTGGCAAAGGAATAATGCAAAAGGTATTAGATATGCTATTTGAAAATCTGACGACCTTTGTAACGACACCACTAAACAGTGTGGTCGCCTTAATTAACCCAAATAACAGCGCCAGTATTAAACTTTTGACTAAATGCGGCTTTCAACAACATGACGCGCACTGGGTAAAGTACGTTTGCTAATTACTATAATAGTACAATCTTGTTCTGCTAGAGTTGCTACTATAAAATAGCGCCTTATTTTCACAAAGGAGCGCCAGCAACTATGGCAAAGGCCAAACCAATTACCAGTATTGAAAGTTACGGTATTTACAGTCATTGGGATGCAAAAGAAAAAGACCTGCCTCAAATCACCGAATTTACAACAGACGTTCCTGCACAGTTAGATATTGAATTTGGCTTTATTGTTAATATTAAAAAGGCCAAAGGACAAAAAATTAAATTTTGCGTTTACCACCCAGATATCCCCGATGAGGATGGCGAGATCATGCCACCGTTTGAGGGAGAACAGTACGTTAAAACAAACGATTGGCAGTTTTATTTAGGTGATACGATATGGGCGCCTGTTGATAATAAAGTCGGTATTTGGCGCATGACTATTGAGTTAAATGGCCATATAATTGCTGATAAATCCTTTAACTTATTAAAGGAAGCCGAAGGTTCTGCCACTGAGTTTTGGAAGCATCGCGGTTATTAATCTTTAAACTTGAGAGGGACTATGTATCAAGGAAGTTGTTTGTGCGGCAAAGTAAAAGTAACGGTTGCTGGTGGCATAGACTCAATTATTCATTGCCATTGCTCTTTATGTCGTAAAAACTCAGGCACAGCCTACGCAACCAATGGCTTTATTCAACGAGATGGTTTTAACCTCTCAGAAGGTAAGCAGCATTTAAGTGCCTTTGAATTTAAACCCGGCAGAATTCGCTATTTTTGCAGCTACTGTGGCTCGCCGGTTTATAGCGAGAATAAAGACGATCCAAGCCGCTTACGTATTCGCTTAGGTTTACTAGATAGCGATATAAACGAGCGCCCAATCAGTCATAACTTTGTAAGCTCTAAAGCAAATTGGGATACCTTTAACACAGAAATCCCATGCTATGATGGATTTGAACCAAGCAGAGGCAAGTAACAGTCATGATAGCGAATACACCAAACCCCCCTTATTATGCCGTAATTTTTACGAATACCTTATCTGACGATACCACCGGTTATGAAAAAGTGGCTAATAGAATGGTAGAACTTGCAGAGCAACAACCAGGGTATTTAGGTATGGAGTCTGTACGTGATGGTTTGGGTATTACGGTGTCGTATTGGCAAAACTTAGATGCAATAAAAGCCTGGAAACAAAACGTAGAGCACTTAAATGCCCAACAGCTCGGCAGAGACAAATGGTACAGTGCGTTTACAACGCGTATTGCTAAAGTAGAGCGTGATTATTCATTGTGATAATAATTAAAAGAACACATCATACTGTGTTGGGCTTTATTTTAATCTCAGCATGGCTTTGAATTTGAGCTTTTTAATAAGCAGGGTAAGTGTGTAAGATCCAATAAGGAGCTCATGAAATAATAAGAAAAATCACATTATTTGGCTACTGACTTTGTCGCCAACTTTTTGTTTATCTCGAAACAAATAGTCAAAAGAGTTTAAACATTTGTTTCCAAAAAACGCTCAATATTTGTTTAACTTAAGTGTGCTTAATGTAACCAGCATCACACCAATAGCAAAGCCCATTACTAAACCACCCGATAAATCGGAACTAACACCAAATACCGTATCCGATTCTCTGACATTTGTTAGCCAGTGAAAGAGCATGAACGAAACGCTAGATATTGATGAAAGTAGAATTAGCTTTACCTTGTTAGACACAACAACCTCAAATATTGACGTATTTTAGTTTTATGATTGTTAAGTAATAGCAGACGTTGATTGATATTGCGACCAAAAAAGAAAATGTACGAAAGTGATTTTTTGCGAGTTTAAAGCCCACAATAGTGGGCTAAGTGTTTATCGTAATTACAAAGTATAATTAAAACCGATAGCTATACCGTCATCTTCGGTTTGTGCCATCTGAGCTTCTTGTTCAGCGTCATTACTCGAGAAGTCGCTAAAATCTTTACGGGCTTCGATATATAAAATGGTGTCTTCTGCCATAAAGTAGTGCGCACCAATTACTGCAAATTGGCGTTTAAACACATCTTCAGGGTCGGCATTAAAGTTCGGCTGAATAACATAGTCACTACCTGCATCAAAAACGTTATAAGCAACAAAAGTACGTATGTCATTATCAAAGCGATAGCTTAAAATAGACTCTAAACCAACAGCATCTTTTATTAAGCGGCCTAAGTTGTCGGTATCGTGGTTTTCGTTTTTATTGATATTCGCTGATGCATACCAACCCGGTTTATAAAAATCACCATAGGTAATGCCCATACCATAAATTAAATCGTTTACTGATTGATTTCGGCCACCGGCATACACAATATCAAACTGGCCACGGTTAACACCGGCCGTAACTTTTAAATTAGGGCTAACCGAGTAGGTGAGTGCAGCGCCATAAGTCGAATTAAATTCTACTTTTTGCGCAGCATTGTTTCCTTGGTTCCAAAGTACTTCACAAGAGCTTCTTGAAATATCAACGATGTCACAGGTGTAAAATTCATCAGATTTTAGCTGTGCTTGGATCGCTAAATGAAAATCACCCCAGGTATTACGATACTGCAGTACTTTATCGCCGCGGCCTGTGCCATTTACAGCTCCGTCATCTTTATTGTAGGTATAAACACCTGCTGCATTACCATCCCACACTAAGCTGTAGTTGGTGTTATAAACAACGTCGTACCATGCACCCCATTGTTTACCTAATGTAACTTGGCCGTAATCGTCATGCTTAAGGCCAACATAGCCTAAGCGGTTATATAAAAACTCATCTTGAATTGATTCAAAGCGATTGCTGTATACGATATCGCTGCTACCAACAGGGTTTACACCCCATTCAAGTAAAGCAAACGCTTGCCAGCCGTTTTTTAATTGGCGCTTAAAATCAAAATTAATGCGTGATGCACCGTTTACTACCTCAGTTTCGCCTTGCGTATTAATCACCCTAGCATCGATAAAACCACCAACTGTGACACTATTGGTTTGATCGTTATAGATCTCGATGGCATTGGCTGTAGGTATGGCAAGCATGCCTGCAACAAATAAGGCAGTGTGTGTTCTTTTCATAAAGTACCTTGATTAAATATTGTCCCTAATAGGTATAATTTAGTTAAGGAACGGAGATTATCAAAGCTAAAATAGGGTCAAAAGTGAAAAATTATCATGCAACAAACCGAGTTTGAGGAAAAATTATTCACTTTAGGTTCACTATATTGAATTATCAATGAGTTACTGAGCCTAAAAAATAGACACCTTCTGGCTTAGCGTTCTAAGCATGAGTTTAGTATTTGGGGTTTCGGCGCCTAAGCCATACAGCAAGGTCATAAAATAGCAGTCGAGTAATATAGCAGCTTTCACTTTATTAAACTGTGGTTGGTCAGCAAAAACCAATGATTGAATTAGTTCCATGTGTTGTTGTTGGAATGTTTGCGAAAATAGCCGCTGACTAAAAAGCACTTTATAGAAGCGGTGATGCAAACAATAAAACTGATAAAAATATTGCGCGTAATGATTAATCTTTAAGCGAGCAGGGCGGTGAATATCGGTTTCTTTTGCGCGCTCCAACACATCAATAAATTTAGCTTCAAGGCAGGCTTCTAAAATAGCGACTTTATCAGCAAAATGATTAAACAAGGTGCCCACTGCTATGTTGCTTGCTGCTGAAATTTGCCGTGTTGAAGTATCGTTAAATCCTTTCTCAGTAAAAAGGTGCCAAGCCGCATCTAAAATACGTCGGTGAGTGTCTCCATGTTTGCTCATTCTTAACCTACTGTTTGTATTTAGTTATTTTAAAAGTGAGCGTGCTCATATAATTAAGTGAGCGCGCTCACTAAAGGTAGTCGTAAGTGTTGTTCTTGTAAAATTAGCTTGTGTATTTAATTAAACTTTCATGGCGTGCCAAGCGGCTTTAGTTTAAAATTGCACACAGTTTCATTTTTACTTTTTACCCGCTGGAGGGTACCGCTATCATTAGTACAGCTAATATCACCATGCAATTTGGTGCTAAACCTTTATTCGAAAATATCTCAGCAAAATTTGGCGATGGTAACCGTTACGGTTTAATCGGTGCGAATGGCTGTGGTAAATCAACCTTCATGAAAATCCTAAGTGGTGAACTAGAGCCATCTTCAGGTAATGTCAGTACAGATCCAAACGAGCGTATCGCAAAACTAAATCAAGACCAGTTTGCATACGAAGAGTTTTCTGTAATCGACACAGTGATCATGGGTCATAAAGAGCTGTGGGAAGTAAAAAAAGAGCGTGATCGTATTTACAGCTTACCTGAGATGAGCGAAGAAGATGGTATGCGTGTAGCAGACCTAGAAACTGAGTTTGCTGAAATGGATGGTTACTCAGCAGAAGCAAAAGCGGGTGAGTTACTAATTGGTGTAGGTATTGGCACAGAGCAACACTACGGCCCTATGTCTGAAATAGCACCGGGTTTTAAACTGCGAGTGTTACTTGCACAAGTGCTGTTCTCTGATCCAGATATCATGCTTCTGGATGAGCCTACCAATAACTTGGATATTTACACCATCAAATGGTTAGAAGACGTGTTAAATCAGCGCGACTGTACCATGATCATCATTTCGCACGACCGTCACTTCTTAAACTCAGTATGTACACACATGGCTGATATCGATTACGGAGAGCTTCGTATTTACCCTGGTAATTACGATGAGTACATGTTTGCAGCAACGCAAGCTCGTGAGCGTCTACTAAGCGAAAATGCGAAGAAGAAAAGCCAAATTGCAGAACTTCAACAGTTCGTATCGCGCTTCTCTGCAAACGCTTCAAAAGCAAAACAAGCAACATCACGTGCTAAACAAATCGATAAAATTCAGCTTGAAGAAGTTAAAGCGTCTTCGCGTCAAAGCCCATTTATTCGCTTTGAACAAGAAAAGCAGTTATTCCGTAATGCCTTAGAGTTAACAAACTTAGCGCAAGGTTTTGACGAAATGCTTTTCAGCGGCCTTGAAGGTCTAGTCGAAGTAGGCGAGCGCATTGCAATCATCGGTGAGAACGGTGTTGGTAAAACAACATTATTAAATACCCTAGCTGGTCGCTTAGCACCTAAACAAGGTGAATTTAAATGGTCTGATAACGCTAATATTGGTTATTACGCACAAGACCATGCTGACGAGTTCGAAAAAGATATGAACTTATTTGAGTGGATGGAACAATGGCAACAAGAAGGTGATGACGAGCAAGTTGTTCGTAGTTTCTTAGGTCGAATGCTGTTTTCACAAAACGACATTAAAAAGTCAGTTAAAGTGATTTCAGGTGGTGAGCAAGGCCGTATGTTGTTTGGCAAAATTATGATGCATAAACCAAACATCTTATTAATGGATGAGCCAACCAACCACATGGATATGGAATCTATCGAAGCGCTTAACTTAGCACTTGAAGCATACGAAGGTACTTTGTTGTTCGTATCTCACGATAGACAATTTGTATCATCACTTGCTAACCGTATTTGGGAAATCAAAGACGGCAAAATTATTGACTTTAAAGGTACATACACAGAGTACCTAGCAAGTAGAGAAGCATAATTAGCTAATGAGTGATTAAAAGCCATGCATGTCATGGCTTTTTTGTGCTTCTAGAGTCGCATCTTGATGTGAGTTAGGGGATATACCCAAGCCACATCAAGATACAGAATTCAGCGTTTCACAGGTGCTTAATATCAAGGCGTTACTTTGTAGAAATGGCAGTCCCTTTTAAGAAGTAACAACGATGAGAGTGAGTGCCTGTGAAGCGCCCAAAGGGTTGGTTTAAAAGCGATTTATACTGCGTTATCGATTTTAACAATAGAACCACTATTATTTGCAATCAATGCCTTGCCTAAATCGCTTTTAATTCCAACTGAAACTCGCATCTTGATGTGGTTTGGGTATATAATACCCGCCACAAAATAAGGACAAAAGTCCGCTTTTTAGAAAACAATTTAACTGAGGTGTATTTATGACTGTTGGCATTATTATGGGTTCCAAATCAGACTGGCCAACGATGGAACATGCGGCGTTAATGCTAGAAAAATTCGGCATTGAATACGAAACTAAAGTTGTTTCTGCTCACCGTACCCCTCAATTACTTGCTGACTATGCAAGCTCAGCTGCAGATCGCGGCATTAAAATCATTATCGCCGGTGCCGGTGGTGCTGCGCACTTACCAGGTATGGCTGCAGCGTTTACATCACTACCAGTTTTAGGCGTACCAGTTAAATCTAAAACACTTAATGGTGTTGATTCATTATTATCTATTTGCCAAATGCCTAAAGGCGTTGCGGTAGGTACATTGGCTATCGGTGAAGCGGGTGCTGCAAATGCTGGCCTTTTAGCGGCACAAATTTTAGGTTGCCAACAGCCTGAAATCTTCGCAAAAGTTGAAGCTTTCCGTAAAGAACAAACAGACACTATCTTAGCTAACCCTAATCCTGCAGAGTAATATGAATATTCTAATTTTAGGTGCAGGTCAGTTAGCTCGTATGATGAGCTTAGCGGGTGCACCGCTTGATTTAAATGTTGTTGCCTACGATGTGGGTAGTGAAAAAATCATTCACCCATTAACCGGTGAAGTTCATAACAGTACATTACAACAAGCTATTGATAGCGCAGACGCAATTACAGCAGAGTTTGAACACATTCCAGATGATGTACTTACATTATGCTGTCAAAGCAATAAGTTTTATCCGGGTAAAGCGGCAATTAAAACAGGTGGCGACCGCGCACTTGAAAAAGCTTTACTTGATAAAACAAATGTTGAATGTGCCCCTTACCAGCTAATTACAGAAAAAGCGCACCTTATTGCTGCTGTAGAGCGCTTAGGCAAGCCGCTTGTGATCAAAACTTGCCAAGCGGGTTACGATGGTAAAGGGCAATGGCGCTTAAAGTCTGATGATCAAATTGACCAAATCTGGTCAGAAATGGCAGATTTCATTGCATCAGGTACCGAAACTGCGCCGCATTCTATTATCGCTGAAAAGATGATCCCATTTGACCGTGAAGTATCTATCATTGGTTCACGCGACAAAGCGGGTAACACCGTTATTTATCCATTGACTGAAAACCAACACACCAATGGTGTGCTTACGCTTTCAGTTGCCGGTAAAGAAAAAGCAGCAATTCAAGAACAAGCAGAGCTTGCATTTAACAAGTTAGCGCAAGAACTTGATTATGTAGGTGTACTAGCAATTGAGTTTTTTGATGTACAAGGTACGTTATTAGTAAACGAAATTGCGCCACGCGTTCATAATTCTGGTCACTGGACACAGCAGGGTACACATTGCTCACAGTTCGAAAACCACATGCGCGCTGTTGCAGGTTTACCATTAGGTAGTACAGAATTACTTCGTCCTACTGCTATGATCAACGTACTAGGTCAGCCTTCAATCCCACACTCAGTACTGGCAACGCAAGACGTTACAAGTCACTGGTATGGTAAAACGGCTAAACCAGGTCGTAAGATGGGTCATATCAATGTATCAGCTGATAACCTTCATCAATTAGGTGAACGTTTAGCGGCACTGGCCGAAATCTTGCCAGAGCAAGACTACCCAGGTGTAGCTGATACCAGCACCCAACTTATTTTAAACTAATCAGTTTAAATTATTAAAAGCCGAGTTTATCTCGGCTTTTTAATCGCTGTATTTTACCCACAAACTTCGCTAATTTTGTACCTCTTGTCTCAAAGCACTTGCGTCAGGGTCATCTTGCTATAGACTAATATTTTTATATTAATATTAGTTCGTTATGTTACATCCTCGATTTAGAACAGTCGTATTTGCGTTTTTTATGGCGCTGTTTATGTCTGGATTTATGTCTTTAGTGATCAGCATTTTTAACGTTGGTTTAATCGATAACATTGCAACCATTTGGCTGAAAGCATGGGCTTTTGCGTTTTGTGTGGCATTTCCTACTGTTATTTTTGTTGCACCTGTGGTGCATAAGTTGACCAATAAACTTATCAGAGCACCGTTGTGATTGCCGAACGCCCAAAGCAGTTTCTATTTATTGCGCTATTTTTAGTATCTGCTTTGCCATTTGTTGGTTCTGCTACGGCACTTGTGGTCGGTGCTTTATTTGCCATGATATTGGGTAATCCATTTGCAGCGCAGTCACAAAAAATGAGTAAATGGATGCTAAAGTTGGCGGTGATTGGTTTAGGCTTTGCTGTTGATTTTAATCAAGTAATAGAAGTAGGGCGTAGCTCTATTGTGCTTACCATAGTCAGTATTACCGCGATTATTGGCCTTGGTGAAATTTTATCTCAGTTATTTAAGTTAAATAAAAACACCGGTGTACTTATTTCATTTGGTACCGCCATTTGTGGTGGTAGCGCCATTGCAGCAATGGCGCCGGTTATAAAAGCCAAAGATCACGAAGTAGCCATATCACTCGCTGTGGTGTTTTTATTAAACGCCCTTGGCTTAGTGTTATTCCCAATGATTGGCCATTACTTTGGTCTGACTGAGCAGCAATTTGGTGTTTGGGCGGCACTTGCGATTCATGATACCAGTAGTGTAGTGGGGGCTTCCGCTGCTTATGGGGCATCAGCACTTGCTATTGCCACAACCATTAAACTAACTAGAGCAATGTGGATCATCCCTTATACAAGCATCGCGGGTGTGTTTTGGAAATCAGACGAAAAAGCAAGTATCCCATTGTTTATATTTGGTTTTTTAGCGGCAGCACTGATTAATTCAAGCTTTCCTGAGTATCAAACACTTTGGCATGCTCTCAATGTTGGCGCTAAACAAGTGTTAGTAATGACCTTATTTTTGATTGGTAGTGGTTTATCTATTTCAGTCTTAAAACAAGCGGGCATTAAACCTTTTATCATGGCGATGATCTTATGGATCATTGTCAGCAGTATTATTTTACTACTTATAGTAGACGGATTTATTTCATGAAAAACGCTTTATTAACTTCTTCAATAGCACTGGCCATGGGCCTCTTTGCTAACAATGTATCGGCTGCTGATTTACGTGTAGCGACCTTTAACGTGAGTATGGATGCAACCAATTATGCTAAAAAAGGCGAAGCAATAGATAAAGACGCTTTAAGCAAAGCATTAGCGAGCAACCACCAGCAAATTCGCAACATTGCCGAAATTATTCAGCGCGTAAGACCAGATGTTATTTTACTAAATGAATTTGATTATATTGATGCCGACAAAGGCATTAACGTATTTCGTAAAAACTACCTGCAAGTATCGCAAAATAAGCAGGTTGCCATCGATTACCCTTATTACTTTATTGCACCAGTTAACACTGGTTTAGCCACCGAGTTTGACTTAGATAACGATGGTGTAAAGGGGCATTACAAAGGCGACGCACACGGCTTTGGCTTCTTTGAGGGGCATTATGCGATGGCCGTATTGTCGCGCTACCCAATCGATTTAAATAAAGCGCGTACATTACAAACATTCAAATACAAAGATATGCCAAATGCACAAATGCCTACAGACCCTAAAACAGGTAAAGATTGGTATTCTGCTGAGGAATGGCAAGCAATTCACCTAAGCTCTAAATCATTTTGGGATTTACCAATTGATGTAAAAGGTAAAACGGTGCATTTGCTTGCTTCGCACCCAACGCCGCCAGTTTTTGATGGTGACGAAGACCGCAACGGTAAGCGTAACCACGATGAAGTACGCTTAATTGCGGATTACATCAACAATGCTAACTACATTTACGATGATAAAGGTCAAAAAGGTGGCTTAAAAGCGAAAAGCCGTTTTGTTATTGTTGGTGACTTAAACGCTGCGCC
This sequence comes from Pseudoalteromonas sp. T1lg122, assembly GCF_002964825.1. NCBI lineage: Bacteria > Pseudomonadati > Pseudomonadota > Gammaproteobacteria > Alteromonadales > Pseudoalteromonadaceae > Pseudoalteromonas > Pseudoalteromonas sp. T1lg122. Next base: position 466,289 of record NZ_PQCG01000007.1, on the reverse strand, counting down.
AGAAGGAGGTAAAGCACGCCCGAATACCACTGACCAAATTTTAAAAAATCCATTAGTGAATACCTCTTTTACGCCAACAAGCAAAGGCGCAAAAGAATCGTATAAAGAAGATTACGCTAAAAACTATACCGCTTATTGGCAAGCTCGTGCTGATTACGTTTTACCATCAAATTATGGTATTGAGATAAACGATGGTGGGGTTTTTTGGCCACAGAAAAACTCTGAACTGTTCCGTTTAATTAAAGATCGTAACGCATCGTCTGATCACCGTATGGTATGGCTTGATATCAGCTTAAAATAAGCTGTTATTAAACGGAAAACTTTGGCTGTTTATCCTATAAAAATTGCTATTTCATCAGTGCTTCTGCTTAAATAGGGCGAATTATAATAACCCGTAAGAAGCACTATGAAATTCAAAACCACTGCTAATAAAACGTTAGTGGCTCTCGCAGTCGCATCTAGCTTCATGCTAGCAGGTTGTCAATCAACCGCCTCAACGCCTTCTGAAGAACAAGTTACTAATGTAGCCCCAGTTGTTGTTACTCCTGCTGATACAGGTTCAGCTGAAATCACGTTAGAGCAAGCTATGGCTCACCCTGATTGGTTAGGCCGTCAGCCTGAGCGTGCTTTCTGGAACGGTGATTCTAACAGCATCGTTTATGCACAAAAGCAACAAGGCAATGAGTTACGCGATTTATACGTTCAAGCGGTAAATAGCCATTCTGCATCACAATTAGCGTTAAACAAATTACACACTGTAGGCGCTAAAAATGCCGTTTACTCAGCAGATAAAAAACAACAGGCTTATGCATTTGAAGGTAATATCTTCGTTAAAAACTTAAGCACTGGTCAAATTACACAAATCACTCACGACAGCGCACAGCAATCAAAACCACAGTTTTTAACTGATGGTAGCCTTGCATATCGCCAAGGTAATGCATTTTATAAAGTTGATTTAGCAACGGGTCGTCAAGTTGAATTAGTTAACTTACACCTAGACGATGCACCTAAAGGTGTACAAGAGCCAGACACTTACATCGCAAAAGAGCAGCACAAACTAATTGATTACATTGCGCTGACTCACAAAAACAAAAAAGATCGTGAAGAGCGTAAAGCACAAATCAACGAGCAAAACGACAGCATTGCTAATGCACAGTTTTATTTAGGTAAAGGTAAGCGTTTAGCCGATGTACAGCTTTCACCAAATGGCCAAGCACTTGTTGCAGTTACCACAGAAAGCCGTTCATGGCGTGATGAAGGCGATATCATGCCTAATTACATTGCTGATGACGCGCGCGTAAAAGCAGAAAAAGTACGCCGTCGTGTTGCTGATGAAAAACCAATCGGCTCAGACGTTGTTTACATTGACCTTAAATCAGGCGAGCAAACAACCCTTGCATTCGATACCTTACCAGGTTTTGATGAAGACGTTCTTGCAGCTGTTAAGAAAGAAAACTACGCTCGTGATGGTAAAACTTACAAGTCTGAAAAAGCACCACGTGCCATCAATTTGATGATGGATTGGGGTTGGGACCAAAGTGCAATCCAATGGAACACAGATGGTTCAAAAGTGGCACTTATGCTTGAAGCATGGGACAACAAAGACCGTTGGTTAGCCACTGTTGATACACAAAACAACAAACTTGTTTCGCAGCACCGCTTACACGACGATGCATGGGTTAACTATGCATACAACGATTTTGGTTGGTTGAACAACTCAGACACGCTTTACTACTTATCTGAAGAGTCTGGTTACAGCCACATTTATAAAAAGCCACTTAATGGTAAAGCAACACAGCTAACTAAAGGCCAATTTGTTGTTTCTAACTTAACGTTAACAGCTGATAACTCAGCGATTTACTACAAAGCGAACGTTGAGCACCCAGGTCTTTACGAAATCTATCGTGTAAACCCTGCAAACGGTGAATCTGAGCAAGTAACCAACCTTGATGGTATGACTGATTATCAGTTAAGCCCAGATGAAAGCAAACTATTGCTAACTCACTCAAAAATTATGTCGCCGCCTGAGCTTTATGTTGCTGATGCAAAAGCAAATACTAAAGCAACGCAGTTAACGCACACGGTTTCAGATGAGTTCTTAGCGAAGAAGCTAATCGCACCTAAGATTGTTGCTGTGCCTTCAAGCCACACTGATCAGCCAATTTATGCAAAAGTATATTACCCAGCTGACTATAAAGAAGGCGAAACAGGTAAAAACCGTAAAGCGGTTATCTTTAACCACGGTGCTGGTTACCTACAAAACTCACACATGGGTTGGTCTGGTTACTTCCGCGAGTTTATGTTCCACTCACTACTGGCTTCAGAAGGCTACGTAGTAATGGACATGGACTACCGTGCATCAAAAGGTTACGGCCGTGATTGGCGTACAGCCATTTATCGTCAAATGGGTACACCTGAAATCCAAGATTTAGCAGACGGCGTAAGCTGGATGGCAGACAACGCAAACGTTGATACCCAAGCTGTAGGCACCTATGGTGGCTCTTACGGTGGTTTCATGACGTTTATGGCGCTATTCACACAACCTGATTTATTCAAAGCAGGTGCTGCACTTCGTCCGGTAACTGATTGGGCTCACTACAATGGCCCTTATACGTCGAACATCTTAAATCACCCAGATGTTGATCCAATTGCCTATGAAAAGAGCTCACCAATTTACTTTGCTGAAGGTCTTAAGAGTCGTTTATTAATTAACGCGCCTATGGTTGATGACAATGTATTCTTCCAAGATTCAGTTCGCTTAGTACAGCGCTTAATTGAACTTGAAAAAGAAAACTTTGAAACAGCTATCTTCCCAGTTGAACCACATGGTTTTGTACAACCATCAAGCTGGTTAGATGAATATCGTCGTATTCATAAGCTATTTAAAGAAACGCTTTAATCAATAGCGTAAATGAAAAACAGCCACTTAAAGTGGCTGTTTTTGTTTGTAATAGAATTTATCTCTATAGGGTTATTTGCAGTAAAATTCACTCACATCAAGTACTGTCTTGCCTTCCTCTGAGTCGTTTTCAAAAATTAAATTATCACCCTCTAAACTCATTTTATAGTCTCTCATCCATGATATATTGGCTATTAACTCCAATTCATAGCGGTTAAAAGAAGCAGGGCACTTTAAATACACATAATGGTGAGCAGTTCCAAAAGCACCTGGGTCAGCTGTATAAACATAAAAAGTACGGTCATTAAATGTTTGCTCATGATAAATGTAATCTTTATTTGAACCGAAAGATGCATCCAAAAAAACAACTAACCCCGCAGCAAGGAACATTAAGCAAGCATACAAAAAGCTAATAATAATTAGCGTGTTGGCAATTATTCTATTTTTAAAAAGCGATCTAACTTCTTGGTATTTCATTAGCAATAATGTGAAGCCCAAAATAGATGAGCCAAGTATAATTACATTCGTTACCTGAGAAACATCACTCATATACTTTGGTGAAGCAAAATTTAAATTAATACATGATCTTAAAATGCCAAGCAGCAATGGGCCGTAAAGGCAAAGTAGGATGAAGCCTAGATAAAGGCGGCCTTTATTTTCTTTCATTTAAAATTCATTTTTCAAGTTAACAAAGAGCAGTTGTAAAGAGCGAGTAAAGTTACCCGCGCTTTTTTATTATTTTTATAAAGACAGGCAAAGCGAGTAGAGTGCCACCAATCGCACCGATAAAGTGGGCGTCAATGGCAACATTAGAGGCGATTAACTGACTCACAGATTCACTCGGGCCTGCAATTTGCTCCCAAATCACTTTAGCCCAAGTACCAGCAAACAATAACCAGCCTGAAAACATGCCTGCTTGTACATCTTTTACTGCTCCCCAAATAATCACACCATGCAGTAGGGCACTTAATCCGGTGTAAATATGGATATCTGGGCAAAATAGCCACACACCTAATCCACACCATAATGCAAGAATGGCAATATTAAACGCATAACGAGGCGGGCTTGTATGCTCAGCGTGCAGAGCCCAAATTAATAAAATTCCGGCACAATTTAAGCCTAAATGAGGCCAATTAGCGTGTACGAATTGACTGGTGAAAATACGCCAAAACTCACCATTTGCAACTAACTCACGGTTAAATTCAAGATATTCATTTAAGTTGAATAGTGCAAACAAGGAACTAAGTAGTACTAAACACAAAGGAGGCAGAATATATTCTAGTTTCAGGGGCAGGTTTATCATGTTATTTTTGTTGTATCTGAGATTGTCGCCTATTGTGCACGTTTAATTTTAAGATGCCAAATACACTACGGGATTAAGTTTATTTATGTTATTCAAAACCAAAGCGCTATTAGCTCTATCCACCTCATTAATTTATTCAACCGCTATTTTCGCGACTCCTGCAAAAGTTGAAACCCGCGAACCTGAAGCCGCAACGGGCTTTGCTCATAAACAGGTTGTTGAAGGCGATAAATACATGGTCGCTGCAGCAAACCCTTATGCAGTAAAAGCGGGTCAAAAAATGCTTGAATTAGGTGGCTCAGCGGTTGACGCTGCCATTGCAACCCAATTAGTACTGACACTGGTAGAGCCACAATCGTCGGGGATCGGTGGGGGTACATTTATGATGTACTTCGACAACAAAACAAAAAGCCTAACCAGCTTTGATGGCCGCGAAACTGCACCAAGCCATGCTGACGAAACATTGTTTTTAGATAAACATGGTAAAGCAGTGAAATGGATTGAAGCTGTAGTAGGTGGTCGCTCTGTTGGTGTACCGGGTATTTTAGATGCCTTTGCCACTGCCCATAAGCGTTACGGTAAGTTAGAGTGGCAAACTTTGTTTGGCCCTGCTATTGAATTAGCTGAGCAAGGCTTTGTTGTATCGCCGCGTTTACATCAATTACTGGTTAAAGAATTAAACCCTGGGGTTACTAAGCTGCCTGTTATTCGTGATTACTTCTTCCCAGATGGCAAAGCACTTGCTGTTGGCACGGTGAAAAAGAACCCAGAACTTGCCGCGCTTTATAAAGATATTGCGAAACAAGGCATTGATGCTTTCTATAAAGGTGATAACGCTAAAGAGCTTGTGCATGCAGTGCAAAACTCAGCAGTTGCACCGGGTACTTTAACGGTTGACGACTTAGCTAATTATAAAAGCAAAGAGCGAGCACCTGTGTGCGTTGATTATCGCCAATACGAAGTGTGCTCAATGGCACCACCAAGTAGTGGTGGTGTAGCTGTGTTACAGATTTTAGCCTTACTTGAACACAAAGACATGGCTAAACTTAAACCAAACTCAGTACAGGCGCTGCATTACTTTACACAAGCATCGCGTTTAGCATTTGCTGATCGTAACGTGTATATGGGCGACCCTGACTTTATGCCAATCCCAACCCAAGGTTTATTAGATAAAAACTACCTTGCAGGTCGTGCAAAGCTTATTTCTGAAAAAGATGCTCACGCAGAAGCTGGCACACCACCAAACTCACTTGCGTACGCACAAGATGATGCTTACGAGCTACCTTCAACGACCCATGTATCGATTGTTGATAGTCAAGGTAATGCGGTGTCTATGACAAGCTCTATCGAAATGGCGTTTGGCTCAACCGTAATGGTGAACGGGTATATTTTGAACAATCAACTAACAGACTTTGCTTTATCGCCAACCAAAGATGGTAAGCCATTGGCTAATCGTGTTGAAGCAGGTAAACGCCCGCGTAGTTCAATGTCGCCAGTTATGGTGTTTAACAAAGATGGCAGCTTACGCTTAGTGGTTGGTTCACCGGGTGGTAGCCGTATTATTGATTACGTTGCTCAAGTGGTTGTAGGTGTACTTGATTGGAATCTTGATGCACAAACAGCTATTAACTTGCCACGTATTACTAATCGTAATAATTATACAAGCCTTGAAAAGGGCACTGAACTTGCTGAGGCAGAAGCTGATTTTGTTAACCGCGGACACACAGTTCGTATCCTAGATTTAAACTCTGGTTTACATGCTGTTGAAGTTAAAGACGGTAAACTCTACGGTGCTGCCGATCCGCGCCGCGAAGGCATCGCTTTAAGTGATAAAAGCCACTAAAAACAAGCTCAGCAGCCTTAAAGCTGCTGAGTTTTCATGTATACTACCTGCTATGCTATTTAGAGCATAAAATTCATTTTCTTCAATGGTCTGACAAGGTGAATTGTCATTGCAATTTCACCTTCAAGAGTAATAATGTCAGGTCATAATTATGACGCATCAAAGCTTGGAAATATGACTACAAATACCGATCCGAATTATCTTTATATTCCTTACTCAGGCCCAGGTCTGATCGAAACGCCACTATTAAATAAAGGCAGTGCATTTTCACAAAAAGAAAGGGAAAGTTTCAACTTAGCCGGTTTACTGCCACCGCGTTATGAAACGATTGAAGAGCAAGTTGAGCGTTGTTACCAACAGTATTCAAGCTTTAATGATAATTTAAACAAGCACATTTACCTTCGTGCAATTCAAGATAACAACGAAACACTTTACTACCGTTTAGTGCGTGATCATCTTGAAGAAATGATGCCAATTATCTATACACCGACAGTAGGTGATGCCTGTGAAAAATTCTCAGACATTTACCGCAGTGCCCGTGGTCTATTTATTTCATACGAAGATCGTTTCCAAATTGATGATATTTTACGTAACGCGACTAAAGGCAAAGTAAAAGTTATCGTTGTAACAGACGGTGAGCGTATTCTTGGTTTAGGTGACCAAGGTATTGGTGGTATGGGTATTCCAATCGGTAAATTATCACTTTACACAGCATGTGGTGGTATTAGCCCGGCTTATACATTACCAGTGATGATAGATGTTGGTACTAACAACGAAAAACTACTTAACGACCCTATGTACATGGGTGCGCGTCATAAGCGTATTTCACAAGAAGAGTACGACGAATTCTTAGATCTATTCATTAAAGCGGTGAAACGTCGTTGGCCAAGTGTGTTACTTCAGTTCGAAGACTTTGCACAACCAAATGCTATGCCATTACTTAAACGCTACCGCGATGAAATCTGTAGTTTTAACGATGACATTCAAGGTACTGCTGCGGTTACTGTAGGTTCATTATTGGCTGCATGTCGCGTTAAAGGTGCTAAGCTTTCTGAGCAAAAAGTGGTGTTTGTTGGTGCAGGCTCTGCGGGTTGTGGTATTGCTGAGCAAATTATCAGTACCATGGTTGCTGAAGGCATTAGCGATGAGCAAGCGCGTTCTCAAATCTTTATGGTTGACCGCTTTGGTCTACTTACTGATGGTATGGAAGGCTTACGTGATTTCCAACAAGCGCTTTGCCAATCTAAAGACAATCTTGCTGAATGGACATACAGCGGTGAGTACGCATCACTATTAGATGTTATGCATTGTGCTCAACCAGACATCTTAATTGGTGTATCTGGTCAACCTGGTTTATTCACTGAACAAGTTATTCGTGCAATGCATGCATCTTGCCCACAACCGATTATCTTCCCGCTAAGTAATCCGTCTAAGCAAGTTGAAGCACTTCCTTCAGATGTTATCGAATGGACAGACGGTCAAGCGATTGTTGCCTCTGGTAGCCCATTTGATCCGGTTGAGTATAACGGCCAAACTTTCCCAATCCCACAATGTAACAACAGCTACATTTTCCCGGGTATTGGTTTAGGTGTTATCGCTGCTAAAGCAACACGCATCATGATGCAATGCTGATTGTATCAAGTGAAACGCTGGCTGAGTCTTCACCTAGAGCTAACACAGGTAAGGGCAGCTTATTACCAGCGCTGACTGAAATCCAAGCGCTAAGTAAACGTATTGCATTTGCAGTAGCGAAAAAAGCGATGGAAGAAGGTGTGGCACTTGAGCTGAGCGATGAAGCGTTATGGGCAGCAATTGAGAAAAACTACTGGCTTCCAGAATACCGTAACTACAAGCGTCGTAGCATCTAAGCTATAACGTTTGAGTAATTGAAAAAACAGGCTTTTAATGCCTGTTTTTTTATATCTGGATAATAGAGTCTTGTTCAGATTCAATTAACCCTTTAAGGTGATAATGAACGGAGTTTTTAATTAAGGAACAGTATTATGCGTAAGTTAGTTTTTACCGCTATGGCCGCCGCGCTAAGTTTTAATGTGTTAGCAGAAGCAACACCAGATGCGCCGCATATTTATATTCAAGGTAACGCAACTGTTAAAGCAATTCCTGATAACGTCAAACTGACGGTAGGTATTGTTGAAGTAGATAAAGATTTAATTGCCGCGAAAAACAAAGCGGATGCAACCATGGCGAAAGCAATTAAGCTTGCAAAAAGCCAAGGCGTAGAAGAAAAAGGCATTTATGCCTCTAATATCTCAATTCATCGCCAAACAGAATACAACCGTGAAACAGGTAAGCAGGACTTTGTAGGTTATAGAGTAACACGTAGTCTGTCGGTTACTTTAACGGATATTAAAAAGTACCCGATTATGCTTCAGCAACTAGTGAATTCGGGTATCAATGAAATTAACCAAACGCAATTTGTATCAAGCCGCTATGAAGAGCTACAAAAGCAAGCGCAAAAGCTAGCTATTAAAGATGCGCGTGCTGCTGCTAAAGAGTTTGCTAATGATTATGGGGTTGAACTTAAAGGCCTTTATACAGCGTCAAGCAGCCCACTCGATACAGGTAGTCAACCTTATATGCGTGCCAGCAAAATGGTTATGGCCGAAGCTGCACCAGATAATTATGTACCTGATGCATACAACGGTGGTGAGCTTACTATTACCGCAAGCAGCTATGCGGTATATCTAATCGAAAACTAAGTTAAATTATTGATTGCTGGTAAACTTTGCCAGCAATTTTTCACCTTGTTGCTCTGAAATACGAGCAATCGCTTTTAGCATATTAGTAATTTGCTCACGGTCGTACTCATTACTAATATGCGTATCTATATCTTCAATAATCGCCCCTAAGTAAACAAACAAACTGTTTGTCGCTTTTTCGTTATCAGATGCTCTAAACAAGATGTTTTTAAAGGCCTCTAACACATTCACCATTACATAGGCGTCATTTTTCGCATAGTTACGAATTGGCGTGAAGTTATCGTGCAGCAGCTCATCGAATGATGTTTCGTGTATAAACAAGTGCGGTTGATTGTTTTCGCATCGTTTAAGCGAGTAGTTCACATCGTAAATATCTAATCGCAAGATCAGCAAGATACTCAACATATCAATGGCTTTTACCGCAGTACCAGGATCGTTAATACCCGGGCTCATGGCTTTAACTGCGATTTCTGAAATTTGCGTCATACCGTAGCGATAATGATCTCTGATGTATTCTTCAATATAAAAGATAAAGCAGCCAAGTAGTTGCTCTACAAGCTCTGGTTTATCCGTTAAATCAGTATCACACTTTAAAAACGGGTAACCTTTAACCGTAAAGAAGCCTTGTTTAACCGAAATATAAATCTTTATGCCATGCTCTTGACATAACGCGCACAATTTATCGGTGTGAGTTCCCTTAAAGTAGCCTTCGGTTTTACTTTTAATACTATGCCAATCATCAAACTCAGGAAAATTCTCGACAGGGTTTTCATGTTGCATTTCAATTATGCATTTAAGCTCGCCTTTGGTATTTTTAAACAAGTCATTGAGTACATTATCGACCTGAATTGCTTTTGAAATTGAGTGAATAAAATACACAAAAAAGCCCAGCGAAATTAACCCAAACACCAATGAAAAGAAGATCCCGAGCGATGGGATACCCATGTCGCCATCACCAATGGTGCGAATGTTTATCAGCATTAATATGGTGTAGATAATACTGCCAAGATAAAAGCCCAGTACTAATTGGTGCGACTTACGGGTAATAAGCCCTGGTAATACACGTGGTGATAGGCTGGCACTGGCGCTATTAAGCACCACCATAACCATAGAAAAACTAAAAACGGTTAATGAGATAATACTACCTGCAAGGGTGCTGAGAATGGTTCTGGCATTCTCTTCGCTATCGACCAATAACACACCAATTAGCTTTTTAAATTCCATTGATAATGATGAATACTCGACCGCTGTGGTAATTAATCCAAATACTAAAAACACCACAGAGAGCATTGATGGGTAAAATCCGATACTGCTGATCATTTCGCGGTAGTTATCGGCAATTTTTCTTGGCGTAAACATGCACTTCCTTAAGAACTGTTAGACATTAAATATCATACTGAGCTAACCTAACTACTTACTTAATAGCCTAGCAATAAACAGTGCTAAGCGTCTAACTTTAAATAAAAATTGGAAAAACTGTGATTGTTTCAACGTTTGCTGCCATTTTGGCGATTTTATACATTCAACTTAGCTTTCGTGTCATTAAACTGCGTAAAGCAAAGCGTATCTCACTTGGCGATGGTGGTGATGCTATCCTACAAGCGGCTATTCGAACCCATGCAAATTTTATTGAATATGTGCCATTTTCGCTGATTCTGCTATTTTTATTAGAGTACCAAGGTCTTCCAAGCCATTTTTGCTATATTTTAGGGGCAATGCTGGTTGCTGGCCGTTTTTGTCATAGTTATGCACTCGCTGATAATCTGATGAAATTACGTGTATTAGGGATGATGCTAACTTTCTTAACAATTTTAATCAGTGCAGTGATGTTATTAGTTACACAGGTATTCTAATATGCAGAAGATTGTTTTTACTTTACTACTTTTGGTATTTTCGGTTTCAGGCGTTGCTGAAGTAAAAACAATCAATGGCAAAAAAGAAGCCGCTATCCCACCATCTACACTCAATATTATTTATCCTAAAACCATGCCAAGCCTCATCGAGGAAAACTATTACCCATTGCTCGTACTTAAAACGGCATTAAAAAGAAGTGGTTACAAATACACACTTACACCGGCAGCAGAAGTGTTAGGGCAAAATCGTGTTTTAAAAGAAATTGAAAAAGGCACCATTGATGTTACCTGGACCATGACAGATAAAGAACGAGAAGAGCGTTTATTACCAATACGCGTGCCGCTTTTCAAAGGCTTGTTTGGTTGGCGTATGATGTTTATCAATGAGCAAAATCTAGCGCATTTGAGTCAACTTAAAACCTTAGGCGATTTAAAACACATTTACTTTTTACAAGGTCAGGATTGGCCAGATACCAAAATATTGCGTGATAACGGCTTAGTTGTGTCTACCTCGTTAGACTTAGAGTTTTTGTTTGTGATGCTTGAAAGAGGACGTGGCGATTTATTTCCTCGTTCTATACTCGAAATCAAAGACGAATATGCAGTATTCAAAAACCAAATGCCGCTGGCGGTACTGCCTCAGCTAATGCTTAAGTATAAAAGCCCAATCTATTTTTTCTTTAATAAGAACAACCCAGAAATAGCAAAAGCAGTAAATAAGGGCTTAAAAATCATGCGTGAGACGGGGGAGTTTGATGAGCTTTTTTATCAGTACAATGGCGAAATAATTAAAAACGCCCACCTACACGACAAAATTGTTATAGAATTGCGCAATTATGATTTACCAAGGTTAACCCCAGTCAACGACAAATCGCTGTGGTTATCATTTGATAAGGTGCCATGAGCTCTAAAATTTTTATAATCGGTTTACCACGAACCGGCACAACCAGTATCTGTAACAGCTTTTTACAACTCGGATATAAAACCGCCCATACAGCCTATACCCAACAAGCAATTACAACTGCGGATGTTATTGCCGATACCCCGGTATTTAGTGAATACGCCTTACTTGATAAGCACTTTGCAAATAGCCGCTTTATCAACCTTGAGCGCGATTTACCTAAGTGGCTACCATCGATTAGGCAATTATTAGTACGAATGCATACTAATTTAATGCGTCCAGATGGTGGCTTTAATAGCCATTTAAAGCGCTGTTATCTAGATGTGTTTGGCCAGTATAGCTTGGAAGAGATAGAATCTGATGAATATCTAACTGCGTGTTATAACCGTCACCAACAGCAAGTGAAAGATTATTTTAAAGGCCGTGTACAGCAGTTATTAACACTGGATGTAGCCGACCCAAACAGCCCGCAATTACTTCAACAGTTTTTAAACACTCATCAGCCAATTAACTTTAAACAGCTCAATATGGGAGGTAAGGTCACAGCGTGGAATGATATAAAGCATCCAGATAAAGTGTCATCGACGCGAAGTGGTAAAATTGATAAATCTCTTGGTTATAATCACACGTAAAATACGGTAAAATCGCCGCCATTATAAGTTAAGTTGTTCCTTATCATGTTTGAATTGAAATACCACACACCATTTGAATGGACAGAAGGTGTCTTAGCTGACTTCGATACCTTTTTACAAGATCATGCTGCAGCAGAGAAAAAAGCCTCTGGTATGGCTATGTCTATGCTTTCTCATTACCCAGACCGTCGTAAGCTTGTTAGAGCCATGACAGACCTAGCACTGGAAGAAATGATCCACTTTAAGCAAGTTTTAAAGCTATTAATGGAACGTGATGTATCACTTGGTAATGACCAAAAAGATCCTTACATCAAACAAATTCGTGCGGTATTTAGAAATGGCCGTGATGAATTTTTAATGGACCGCTTATTAGTGGCAGGCGTTATTGAAGCACGCGGACACGAGCGTTTCTCGCTTGTCGCAGAAGCCTTACCAGCGGGTAAAGAAAAAGAGTTTTATGTAGCGATTGCAAAATCAGAAGAAAAACATAAAAACTTATTCGTTGAACTTGCCTACGAGTATTTTGATAAGCAAGAGGTTGATGCACGCCTCGAAGAAATCCTTATCGCAGAAGCCGAAATTTGTAAAAATATTCCGTTTACAGCAGCGCTTCACTAGCTGTAGTGCTTGTGTATTAGGCCTTTTGGCTTAATACACAAATTAAAGGTTCCGCTCTAAAGCAGTAAATTAGGGACTAAAAACAATAATTAAGTATCTTGAGAATAGTTTCGACAATCCTAATTGATTAAATAAACAGCATACATTCATCTTTCTCTCCTATAGTTAATTTAGTACCTAACTGTGAGGAATAGAGCATGAAATGGATGATGACTCTCACGACGTTGTCGTTAATAGGGATTGTAATTACCGGTAATTCAATTTACACCGAAGTGAAACTTTTCCGCTCCAACGATAAACCTACCGAAATAACCGCCAGTATGTATCGCTCGCTTATTTGGCATAGTGATATTTATAAAGATGATCAGTTTTTAAATACCGCACAAAGCTACTTTAGCGATGGCAAAATTGATACCCGTGAGTACAGTAAACTAACAAGTTTAGCGAGTAAAATTGCTGGCCCAATTATCTATATTCAAGAGACTGATGAGCAATTGTGGCATGCAAGGCTTACCTACAAAAAGTATCTTGAAGAGCAAACAGTCGAACGACTGGCAAGTTTACATTGATAAAAACTGCATGATCAGCGTGTTAAGCTCAACAATGGTGGGCTTACCGCTGAGATAATTGGTATCTAGATGATAAGTATTGCCTAGCCAATAGGGCTGATTGGTTGTGTTATGGCCATGCACCGAGAAATCGATACTTGGGTTTATTAAAGGCTTTTTCGCTTTGGTTAAGCTTCTGTCCCAAAGTAAAGCGCCAGTCGCTTGTTGTATTTCTTGTGGTGGGTTTTGCCAATCCCAATCAGCACGGGTGGTATGCGATAAACCAATTTTTAATCTGCCGTATTCAACATAGTAAGAAAGCGGGCAGTTAAGTAGTTGCTTACAGGCAAAGGCGAGCTCTTCATCGGTTGCTTCTAGATGCCAGCGACCGCCATTCTCAACCCATAAACGGTAGTAACCTTTATCATTTGCAAGTAATGACTCAAGCAACATATGCTCGTGGTTACCAAGGCACATATGTACACCCAGCTCTTTAAAACGTGTTAGTAACGCAATGCTGTGCTCACCCCGATCAATCACATCACCCAATGAAAACAAGATATCTTCGCTGGGGTTGAAATTAACAGAGCAGAGCGCTTGTTCAAATTTAGTTAAATCTGCATCTAAATCGCCAATAACAAAAACACGTTTGCTTTGTTCAAGTTGCATCTTAACTTGAATTGGGTTTTGTGAGGCAAGTGGGCTTTTAACTAAATTCAAAATACATTCCTTTAAGCAGCTAATAATTTAAGACTAACATAACTCTTTGCTATTTGAGCACTGGGTGGTTATTATCTAGCCTCACTTTTTAGGAGTTACCGCCAACATGAACAACTAAACCTGTTATCCAATTTCATATTTATCTTTTTGGACCAACAGGGTTAGTAGGCGTTGCTCACTATCACTTTTTTATGTTACATCTCGTGTGATCACACGCTTATGCCCCTGTATTACAGGAGGCACTATGCCACAACTTCAAGCTTTTAATTTATGTTATCAACATGGCAATGGCGATGTTGTATTTAACGACCTTTCATTTTCACTCACAGCTAAAGTCACCGCGTTAGTCGGCAGGAACGGCTGCGGTAAATCAATATTAGCGTCAATACTTGCTAAGCAAAAAGAGCCTAGCTCTGGTACGGTTGTTTGTCATTCAACCCTCGGTTTTTACAGGCAAATGAACGATGTAAATCAGGCTGATAACCAAACAATTGCAGAGACTATAGGGCTAGAGCCAGTGTTTAAAGCCCTTGATGCAATAAACCTAGGGCAAGTTACAGAACAAAACTTAATGTCGGTTGAGGGTAATTGGGACTTAGCAGAGCGCTTTAACGCAGAACTTTTAAGGCTTGGGATTAAGAATAAAACCCAAAACTCATTAAGTAAACATTTAAGTGTCGGCCAGCTCTGCCTATTAAAGCTTTGGGCACTATTTACCTGCATAAAGCCCGATATTTTAATACTGGATGAGCCATCAAACCATCTAGATGCAAAAGGTAAAAGCTGGCTTATAAAGCAAATACACAACTTTAAAGGCCAATTATTACTTATAAGTCACGACCAAGAATTATTAGAACATGCCCATGAAGTTTGGGAGCTAACAACCCTGGGTTTAACACAATATGGTACGTGTTTTTCTGAGTACCAGACTCAAAAGCAGCAGCAAGTTGCTGCCCTTGAAAATAAATTAAACCACGTTGTTAAACAGCGAAGTAAGCTCAAGGCAGCAGAGCAACTACAAAAGCAAAAAGTAGAAAAACGAGCAGGCCAGGGCGCAGCCCTCAGAAAATCAGGCAGCCAGCCCAAAGTGCTTATGGATGCTAAAAAAGATAAAGCCAGCGCTAATTTATCATCACAAAGTAAAAACGCCGCTAAGCGAGAGGGTATGCTCACTCGTAATAAACAAGAGCTTTCTAGCCAGCTTGAACATGTTAAAGCGCAGCAATTTTATTTAGCGCAGTCAGATGATGCTAAGCATCAAAAGGTACTCAGTCTGGAGGATGTGGTATTAGCACACGGAACACAAAAGCCGTTTAATTTTCAGGTATTCAGTGATGATAAAATTCATTTAGCGGGCGCAAATGGTACTGGTAAATCAACCTTACTTAAAACTCTGACATACGACATACCAGTAATAGCAGGGCAGTTACATTGCAATCAAGCACTCTATTATTTAGACCAACATTTTACATTAATACACAACGAGCTAACTCTGCTTGAAAACGTGATGACTTACTGTAAAAACCTAGATGAAAGCACCGTACGTACTCTACTTGCCAGTATTGGCTTTAGAAAAGACGCTGTTTTTAAATATGCCGCACTTTTGAGTGGTGGCGAGAAAATGAAGCTCGCCATGTGTATCGTCAGTAATATTGAAAGCACCGCATTTTTGTTACTCGATGAGCCCGATAACCATCTCGACCTTGAATCAAAACAGCTCTTGGCTCATTCATTACAGGGTTTTAAAAGCGGGTTTATACTCGTAAGCCATGATAAATACTTTGTAGAAAGTGTCGGCTGTAATAGGCAAATTGTATTATAAAATAGCCATTTATAATTAAGCGTGCTAGGGTGGTTGTAGGTACATTACAAGGAATGACAATGAATTTTACAGCCGCTTACCGCATTTTTACTGCTTTATTCATGCTGATAGTAACCATAGGTTTAAGCATGACGCTCAATGATTTTACCTCGGTGATCTACGTGTTCGTGCCGTTATTACTAATGCTAGGTAGCTCATTTATCCCATTTTTTAAACAGCGAAAACTGCGTTTAATACTTTTTTCAGCTCCAATCATTATTTTTTACTGCTTTGGCTTTTACCCTTGGCTTACAAATTACCAAGAAGTCGCCGTTTCATCATCCACCTCAACACTCGATTTTATCATCATCCCAGTTTGGGCTACCCTATATGGAGCGGGTTTTGTGGTATTGCATGAAATAGCGCTGGGGGTTTCTAAGGCGTTTAATTGGGGGAAGTGAATTCAACTAATTAGAAAGATATTTACTAGTTTTGTTAACTTACTCTGAGTTTTGATGAAAGTTATCAAACTGATACATCAACCAACGTAAGGTGTTGGGTTTTGATGAAACGGGTTTAATGGAAGAGTATAGGGGCGTATAAAAGGTTGAAAAACTAATAGCTATGAATTAGCTTGTAGAAAAATAAGGAAGTTACAATGCAAGACTATGCCACTCAAATCCATGATCTTTTTGAAGATGACTCTTTTCCTCCAATTGTTGCTTTCTCTGGAAAATGGGGAATTGGTAAAACGTTTTATGTTCAAAATCACCTTACAACAGAATTAGTTACAAAACACGACAAGAAAGTACACTACTTATCATTAATGGGGATTACATCGATAGAAGATTTTAAAGATCTTTTAGTATCCAAAGTTTATCTAGAAGAAAAACATGATAATACTGCAACAACAAAACTATTTGATCTATTTAGCTCTGTTGAAAAACACATAGGAGGTAATAACACTATTAGCAGTGTTATAAAAGGTTCAACTGGTGCAGTAAAACACTACATGTTGAAAAACATTGATGATGAAATTTTTATAATTGATGACATTGAGCGCCTTGAAGATAAGAGCCTAAAAAAAGCAATCTTGGGTGAATGCTTAAATCTTTCAGAGAAAAGTGAAGATAAGAAAAATAAGTTTTTGTTTGTAACTGATTTAGACACCTTGAAAATCGAACAAACATATACAGAAAAAATCTTTTCGGAAGTGATTTCTTTTAATCCGACACCAGAAGATCTTTTCGAAATATTGCAAGAAAGCTTGTACCATTTAAAAGATAAACGAGCTGAAATCATTCATCAAATTGATTCCAAGAATTTAACAAATTTAAGAGTATTAAGTCGACTGTTTAAACGTTCAGAAGCATTGTTCTCCGAATTTAGTTCAGATTATGAATTAGATTTAGACGTTATAAAAAACAACATAATAGAAGATAGTTTTAAAGTTGCTAAACTTTTCTATATTGACAACAAAACAACTACTGAAATATCTCAACCAGCAAACAAGCACGAATCTATCCAGCTAAAGGTTAGGCATTCGTTTTTACTTAATGAAGACTTTATTAATTATTTTACTGGTTCTTATGTAGACACTAAAAATATATTGGATCATGAAAACTTACCACTAAAAGGAAAACCATTAGATAAGTTGCTCTATCAGGAGCCTTATAGGCTCAGTGAAACCGATTTTAGTGAAGGTATTCGCGAACTTAAGACATATATTTTGAATGAGAAAGAAGTCCATCTTAAGAAATTTTTTGAATGTTGCTATTATCATGAATACCTAGTATCAAACGGTTACATTGAACAGGATAAAGACATCGAATATAACCAGATATCAAAAATAGCGGACCAAAAAAAGTTTCATAATTCTCCTAAGTTCCATAACTTAACTTTAAGCGATGAACGTTATAAAAACCTTTGCGAAGCTTATATTGGTAAGTTTAGGTATATAACAAATCAAGATGAACTGGATAAGCTATTTAGTTCAATGGAAAATTCATTTGCAAATTGTGAGTTATACGTTGGAAACTCTTACAAGTTAAGGCCTATATTGAACGAGTTTTCAGAAAAAGACTGGAGAACACTCTTTAATAATTGGACCTCTGAAGACATTGGTTGCTTCGGTTATTACTTATTTACGAGGTATGAAATAAATGAGTCTAAAAAAAGATTTGAGAAAGAAAAAGGTACAATCAGGTTTTTGAAAAACTTAATAGATGAGTTATTAGAAACTGAACCTACAGGCTTAAAGAAAGGTTTACTTCATTATCTAAATAAAGCTTTAGAGCATTCACAAGATGTCCTAAACAACTAGGCTTGCATTTTCAAGCCTTTTCATTTTAACCTAATAACACACCCGCAAAACACAACGCTGAAAACTACTTTACAGCGGAATGCCCCCCTCTAAATTGATTTACTTAACGCATGACAAAAACAGTGCATGCGCCATTTATTGAGTTATTAGCTCAGCTTATTGTGTCGGCCAAGTCTAAAAACGAGCAGATTGCTATATCACGCCGATGCCCGTTAAAAGATTTGCCAGCACTACGCAAAATACTCGTTAGCATGCCTGTTAAGTTAAAAATCTCAATTTAACCAAACATCATAATTAAAGTAATAAACCATAACAAAGCAGATAAGGGGGAGGGTATGGCAGTCGATGCAAACTAAATACCTAGCTAAAATTAAGCAAATAAACAGATAGTTTGAGTAGACTTTGATTTGGAAATTACATTAAGTTAAATTGACAGTTAACTATAAGGAAGAACAGAACACTAAGGATAGTTTTGAATAAATTCATAATTTATCTATTTTTATTGCCACTCGCTTTTATCTCAATTGGTGCTTCAGCAAACGCAGGACTACCTATGATTATGCTTGCAGTGCCTGTGTATTCGATCTCTTTGTTACCAATAATTGCTATTGAAGCAATATATCTTCGAAAGAGCCTAGATTTAACCAAAGTACTATCGGTAAAAACGGCATTTGTTTCAAACTTAGTATCTACAATTGTTGGGGTTCCTTTAACTTGGGTTATTCTTGTTTTAATACAAGTGCTGACGGGTGGTGGCGCAGCGTATGGCATAGATACATTTGTCGGCAAAATGTTAGCAGTAACGTGGCAAGCACCTTGGTTAATCCCTTATGAATCTGACTTACATTGGATGATTTTATTTGCTGGGTTATTCCTACTTATTCCTTTTTATTTTGTATCATGGTGGTCTGAATTTTTAGTTTCAAAGAAAATACTTGCAGATACAGGGCTTAGTAAAAATAACATTAAGATAAAAGTTAGGAATGCAAACCTAATCACATATAGTTTGTTGGCGTTTTGGCCAATTGGCTGGTACGTAGTTGGCTACGTATTAAAGTAACAGGCAATTCATGAAAGTCTAAAATTAATAAATCATTTTTACATTCAGAAATAGTAATTTCTTACAGAGCAGTTGAACACTCATTTTGATTAAGTCATTACCAATGATATTCAGCGTCTAGCTTACTTAAACCAAATCGTACCGTTATCCAATTTGAGTTTGTAGGGCATCTACGTGGCTTTCGTTATAACGAACAGTTTGTTGTAGAACAAGTCATAGTTAATGAACTCAAAGCCATAACGGTTACAGGCAATGAAAACAAAATTGCTTTTATATTTTTGTGAAGCCGTACAAGAAAGGCATTTAAAATCTAGGTTTGTAAAAAGTCACCGTTGTGGGCTTATTGGAATGAAGTAAGTTTTGTTGAAAATTTACAAAGTAAAAATGAGAACTGCATAGAAAGCTATAAATTCGTGAAAACCCAAATTAAGCAAAAAGGGGTTAAAAAACCTTAAAATCTAACGGCTAATGAACCTGCTTATAAAGATAAATAAGCTATTTAACATAATATAAATTATAGGAAGTAATGTATCTATATAGCTATACCTATTCTCTGTGCATGTTAAGTCCAATACTAGACGGTATCGGACATTAAGGTGGTGTTTTATCATATTATTCATTTTATTAGTGTATGTTTCTTGAGCTTAGTTATCTCATGACTTATATTAAAACTATCAACTTGAGATGTAACGATAAGATGTAAACGATATGGAATTTGTGAAGCCGTTAGAACCTATTTTGATAATCGATGATATGCAAGATATCCGCGACTATCTAAATCAAATTTTAACTGGTCTTGGTTTTGACGATATTTTAGAAAGTCGAGATTTTGAATCAGCTAAAACGGTTATTGAAGAAAAGTCACCTAATGTAATCTTTCTTGATATTGAACTACCTAACACTGACGGTACGGAAATTCTTGAATACTTAAATGACCACCATCCTCATACGCACGTTGTTATGTGCTCTGGCCATAATAGTCTTGAGAATGTGCAAAACACCTGGGAATTAGGTGCTAAAGGTTTTATCGCTAAACCATTCAACGCAAAAAAAGTCGACTCAGTTATGAAACGTCTAGAATTGATGGAAACCATAACAAATTAAGTAGTTTATGAATTCGACAATCCAACTCATTATCGATGACCTATCCACGGTTATTTTTGGTAAGCAGCAACAAATCAAACTTGCCTTAGCGTGCTTATTTAGCGAAGGTCACCTGTTAATTGAAGATTTACCAGGCATGGGAAAAACCACTTTATCTCATGCACTTGCCGCAGTTCTTGGGTTGTCGTATCAACGTATTCAATTCACTAGCGATTTATTACCTTCTGACATTCTTGGTACTAATATCTTTGATGCTAAAGAACATAGTTTTTCATTTCATCAAGGTCCTGTATTCAGCCAAGTTGTTTTAGGTGATGAAATTAACCGTGCAGGCCCGAAAACACAAAGTGCACTGTTAGAAGCAATGGAAGAAAAACAAGTGACGGTCGATTCGGTTAAACACGCCCTACCATCACCATTTTTTGTAATTGCTACGCAAAATCCTGTGCATCAATCTGGTACTTATCCGTTACCTGAGTCGCAATTAGACCGCTTTTTTATGCGTATTAGTTTAGGTTTTCCTGATAAACACGCTGAGAAAAACCTCATTTTAGGCTTAAACAACCGAAATTATGACGACTTACCTGTTCGCATTAATCCTGAGCAACTTGCTGTAATTCAAAAAGAAATTAACACTGTAACGATAAGTAATGCGGTGGTTGATTATATCCTTGAGCTCGTTGCGTTTACTCGCCAAGATAACCATTTTGTAAACCCATTATCCCCAAGAGCCAGTATTGCGCTTGCCCGCGCTGCAAAGTCATGGGCGTATATTGAAGGCCGTGATTTTGTAATGCCTGAAGATGTACAAGCGGTTTTTCCTAGTGTGACTGATCACAGACTTGGCTTAAACGCTGGTGACAGTGGCTATGCACTTAAACATGTGCCTGTAAGCTTGTAAAACATGTACAAGCGCCCTGCTTTTGTTAATCAATTTCGTCAATCCGTTTTTAATAAGTTATTAAAAAACAAGCATAAAACTAACGAAATTGAACTCAAACATAAAACCATTTATGTATTACCTTCAAAACTCGGTGGGCAGTTTTTACTAATTGCCTTGCTTAACTTTGTGATGGGGATTAACTATCAAAACAACCTGATTTTAGCGATGGCGTATTTAATGGTGGTCGTTTTGGTATTTGCGATACTCACTGGCTATAAAAATATGCGAGGTTTGTCGGTTAAATACCTATCAGTAAATGAAAGTTATGCGCCCAATGCCCCCATTGCGCGTTTTCAAATTCACGCACAATCACACTGTGAACTTATAAAACTGGTTAATCTTAACCTTGAATCTGAAACTGTGTCACTGCAAAGCAAAGAGAAAAAGACCGTTGAAATTGCACTTAAATGCAGTGAACGTGGTGTTTATGGCTTTGATAGAGTTAAAATTATTAGTCACTTTCCGTTTGGTTTGGTGTCTGTATGGAGTTATATAGAACCAACCGAAACGGTGTATGTTTACCCACAGCCTATCGCCTCAGAAAAGTTTGATACTCAGCTCCATGACAATGACGAACACGACGGCGTTAACGCACAAGTTAAAGCGGGTAATGATGACTTTCATCAACTTACCCCTTTTGTGCAAGGTACAGCGCTTAATAAAGTATCGTGGAAACACTACGCTAAAACTCAGCAACTATTAACGAAAGAATTTACCAGTGATGCATCACAGGAATTAGCGCTTAATTTCAATATGTTGAGTGGCAATAATGAGCACCGATTAAGCCAGTTATGTTTTTTGGTGAACCAATTAACCGACCAACACATGGCGTTTTCGTTAACCTTACCCAATAAACATATTGCAAAAGGCCAAGGGATCAACCACCAAAAAGCCTGCTTGCAGGCATTAGCGGAGTTTTAAGTATGAATACGCCGCTTATAAATAGCGTTTTATCACTGCTGTTTATTGTTATTAGTGGATTTTTGTTTACTGAAGTAGCGACCCCATTCTTAGCCATATTGGCAGGCCTGAGTTTTTTAAATCTGTTTTTAGGTAAGTTTTATAAAAAACTAAATGGACTGATTGCGAATATTTTAGCAGCAGTTTGCTTAGTTGCCTTATTTGTTTTGGTTGGTGTAAGCGATACGGTCAAGTTATTTGTCTCGATGATGCTACTTGCTAGCAGCTTTAAATTGCTACAAGCGAAAACCGTTAAACAGTATCAAACTGTGTGTTTACTGGTATTTTTTAACCTTTCAACGGTGTATTTGTTCCATCAAGGGTTGTTCGAAACCTTGGTTGTGAGTGTACTTTATATTGTTAACTTTGCAGTACTTGGCTACTTAACTAGCCCGCAAAGCTTTAAGGCCGCTAACAAACAAAGTTTTAAAACCATATTATTGGCCTTACCCATTGCCGCTTTTTTGATTTTATTTTTACCCAAGCTCCCCGCATTTTGGCAGCTACCGGGGCCAAAGCTTGCTAAAACCGGTTTATCAGAGCAAGTTAACCCCTTTTCTATTGCGAAATTAGCTGAGTCTGATGACTTGGTTTTTCGGGTAGAACAACAGCCAGGGCAAGCCCTACAACCCCCCTATTACTGGCGCAGCCTTATTCATGATGAGTTTAATGGTAGTGAATGGCTAATATCGGACATTTTGAAGTCGCAACAATTTAATCCCGTCCGCCGCTCTATGACTCATAATAATCGTATTGATTATCAGGTTATTGCAGAGCCTTCATCGTCAAACTGGTTGTTTGGGCTTGGCTTTGCACAAAGTGCTAATTCAGATGTGTTTAATACCTACAATGGTTTGTTAAAACGTAAAGGCAATTTAAACAAGAACATTAAATACGCGGTAACCAGTAGTGAGGCTACTCTGAGCCTTACTGACTTTGAAAAACGCATTTACACCCGCTTGCCGAAAACTACCAATCCACAAACAATGGCACTGGCAAACCAGCTGGCTGCTGAGTATGAAAATGCGCAAGGTTATTTTAACGCACTACTTGATTACTTTAATCAGCAGCAGTTTGCTTACACATTAACACCTACGCCAATGTATGGTGATAATACGCTAGACCAGTTTGTATTTGATACCAAACGTGGCTTTTGCGGCCACTATGCCAGCACCGCTGCGTTTATGTTTCGTGTTGCTGGTTACCCTGCCCGTGTTGTGTCGGGTTATTTAGGCGGTGAACAAACTAAAGCCGCTACGCTCAATATCTATCAATACGATGCCCATGCATGGGTTGAAGTGTTCTTCGATGAAAAGTGGCACATATTTGATGCTACCGCTGTAGTTGCCCCTGAGCGTTTAAATGGTTCGTTATCTCAACTGGGTGATTTAAATGAAAGCTTTAACGACAATCTTAACTTTGGTTTAAAACGTTGGAGTCATTTTAAAGCAATAAACTGGCTTCGAATTCACCTTGAAGAGCTCGATTATAAATGGACTAACTGGGTGCTTACGTTTGACCAAGCATCTCAGCAAAGTTTATTTGATTCACTGTTTGGTAATAGATCGGCATGGCTAACGCCATTAATAGTGTTAGGTACGTTATTACTAAGCTTTACTGGCTATTTCTTTTATAACAAACGCCCAGTTCGAAGTAGAGAGCCACTGGTAGATGACATCACTAAGCTCTATCAGTGGGCTAAAAAACAAGGTATTGAGCCTCTTGAAACCAACACACCACTGCAAAATATTGCACTTATCAAACAGAAAAAGCCTACGGCGGCAGTTTATTTAAGTGAATTTGAGCAAATAATCATCGAAGTACGTTATCAACAGCAATCATATACTCAAAATCGCAAAAACCAGGTGCGAGTTCTGTTAAACTCTCTCAAAACAGCCAAATAGAGAACAATATGAATGCAGTAATTGTCGGCGTTATGTTGATGCTGATCCTGACACTTTGTCGTATTAATGTCATTGTGGCGATGACCGTGAGCGCGATTGTTGCGGGTTTAACCGCAGGCCTTGGTTTATCACAAACCGTTAATGCATTTAATGATGGCTTATCGGGCGGTGCAGAAATAGCACTGAGCTATGCGATGTTAGGTGCGTTTGCGGTGGCTATTTCTAAGTCGGGCTTAACGCGTATATTAGCCTCTAAATTGCTTAAACAGGTTAACGACAACAGCCACCAAGGCGAAACAACCTTAAGTTATTTCATATTAAGTATCATTTTACTGTGTGCGATTTCGTCACAAAATTTGATACCCGTACATATTGCGTTTATCCCTATTCTTATTCCGCCCCTTCTTGTGGTGTTTAATAAGTTACGTCTCGATAGACGTGCCATTGCGTGTATCTTAACTTTTGGCTTAGCCACCTCATATATGGTGCTGCCTTATGGTTTTGGTGGCATTTACTTGTACTCAATCTTACATAAAAACCTCACTGAAAATGGTTTAGAGATTGTAAATACGCAGGTACCAATGGCGATGATCATTCCTGCTTTAGGCATGGTGTTTGGTCTATTGGTTGCTGTTTTTATCAGTTACAGAAAACGCCGTAGTTACGAGCCGCATAGCCTGACAGAGCAGCAACAAGACGTTGTCATTGAGCAACCAAAGAAAGTACTCGCAGTGGGAATTACTGCTGTGCTTTGCTCTTTAGTCGCACAAAATATTAGTGGCTCTATGATCCTTGGTGGTCTTGTTGGGGTGGCTATATTTACTTTATTTGGTGTTGTAAAACTTGAGCAAAATGGCGATGTATTTAGTAAAGGCATCGCTATGATGGCGATGATTGGCTTTATTATGATTTCGGCGCAAGGCTTTGCTTCAGTGATGAAAGCAACGGGAGATGTCGCTTCATTAGTTAGCTCTGCCGCAGGGTTGATTGAAGGAAACAAGCCCCTCGCCGCTGCGTTAATTTTACTCGTTGGGCTATTGATCACCATGGGCATTGGTAGCTCGTTTTCGACAGTGCCAATTATAGCCACCTTGTTTGTACCACTTTGTATGGAGCTTAACTTTTCGGTAATGGCTACAGCTGCACTGGTTGGCACTGCGGGTGCGTTAGGTGATGCAGGCTCCCCTGCCTCTGACTCAACACTTGGCCCAACATCTGGTCTAAATGCTGATGGTCAACACGACCATATTTGGGATTCTGTGGTACCTACATTCATCCATTTTAATGTTCCGCTACTTATTGCAGGCTGGATTGCAGCAATGGTGTTGTAAAGCAGAGTTACTTATTTAAAAGCCCCATTTGGGGCTTTTTTATTGGCTAAACAAAATACGTAATGCACGATTTAAATCATGAAAGCGAATGGGTTTTGTCAGTACTTTGTTCATACCTGCGTCGAGGCAAGTCGCTTTATCTTGATGTGAAGCATTCGCTGTTAAGGCCACAATTGGCAGACTCATTTGCAACTCATTGCGAATGTATTTGGTTGCGGTGATGCCGTCCATCACCGGCATCATCATATCCATCAGAACTAAATCAAAGTTTTGTTGTTGCACTTTATCAATGGCTTGTTGGCCATTATCTGCAAGGGTGACATGGTGATTGAGCTTTTCTAAAAATGCTTTAATTAATACTTGGTTAGTTTTGTTATCTTCGGTGACAAGAATAGACATGGGTTCAAGTGTTTGCTCATGCTCAATGGCTTGCTGATCATCGGCAACAACAGAATATGGAATATAAATGGTAAATTTAGTGCCAATATTGATAGCACTTGCCACTCTTATTTCGCCTTTCATTAAATCGACTAGACTTTTGGTAATGCTAAGTCCAAGCCCAATTCCCTCTACTTGTCGATTAACACCATAATCATGCTGTTTAAAAGCATCATAAATGGTCTCTATTTGCGATTGTGAAATCCCCTGCCCAGTATCAGCGACTTCAAATAATAAATGGGTATCATTAAAATCAGCTCTGAAATTGACCGTGCCTACTTTGGTAAATTTAAAGGCGTTATCTAAAATATTAAATAGGATTTGCCCAACCCGAACGCCATCAATGTTTATTTTATTTGGTAGTCCATCTTTTATTTCAGTTGAAAACATCACTTTAGAGCCCTGTGTTGTTTCTTGAAATTGAGCGGTGATGTTTTTAACGAGCGCATTTATATCTGTTGCTTTAACATCAAGCTCCATCGAGCCACTTTCAATTTTCGAAAAATCCAACACATCACTGATCAAATCCAGTAATAAGTCAGAGCTGGAGTTTGCATAATCTAGCCAGCGCGTTTGTTTATCGTTAAGTTCCGAGTCTGCTAATAGTTCGAGCATGCCGACTATCGCATTCATCGGCGTTCTAATTTCATGAGACATCACCGTTAAAAACTGTGACTTTGCAAGGTTTGCTTCTTCAGCTTTTTCTTTGGCTAATTGCAGTGCTTGCTCACGGTCTTTATTAACGGTGATATCTTTTGCGATACCTAAATAGCCACGAAAATTGCCACTTGCATCAAATTGTGGCTTGCCACTGAACGACACCCAAGCAGGCGGTGAACAATTTACTTCAAATTCGAAATCTAAAAACTCAGCTTGCTCAGCAAGTAAATGTTTAAAGTGAGACCACTTTTTTAATTGGTTTTGCTCTTGTTCAGTGATGATAGCATCGAAGTTTTTATGTAAAAAATGGCGTTTATACAAATTACTGTGGCTGGCTGTGGTTAATACATTAATAAACTGCTCTTCTTTGTTGGTGCGCCAAAACCATTCACTGGCAAAATCTCGGAACAACTCAGACAGCTCCCCAAGGCGGGTTAACAATGAGGTAGAATGAAACTTTTGGCGATTAAGCCGCGTTTGATTTGAGAGTTGTAAAGCAACTTGTTGCAACAAGATCATGATGCCTGTTTCTGATTTATCACTAAATTTCGCTTGCTCTGTGATATCAAAAAACACCATGCACTGGGTTGTGTGATCAGAAATTTCAATTCTAAAAATCAAGGCATTATGCAGTTCAGTATTATTACAAAAAAGCATGTTATCTTCAGAAAACAGCCAAGGTGAAGATGCTTGCTGTAACTTGGTTTTTAATAACGCTTCGTCAAACTCAAGATACTTAAGCGTGCGCATCTCAAGTGTCATTTTTAACTCTTCAATATTAATCAAACAAAATTCTTTAAATGAAAAATACGGTAACAGCACTTTTTCAAGTTGCGCTTTCAGTGCCCGGCTATCATTGATGCCGTGAAACTGCCTTAGCTCAAGTTGTAATTGTTCTAAGTTGAACTGTGCCATTGCCATTCCTAATTAATATTGCATCGCATAATGCAAATATAGAAAACAGATTTCAATTTAGCCATTAATTCTTGAAATTAAATTATTAAATTTCATTGTGTTATATAAATTCAAAGACTTGGTACGCGCTATGCTTTTTAGTCAGTAATAGAGTTCAATGAGGTATCAGTCATGAAAATAGTATGCATAGGCGGCGGGCATGGTTTATCCCATATGTTAAGCGCAATCAGACCTCACTGCGCAGAATTAACAGCGATTGTAGCCACGACAGACAACGGGGGCAGTACGGGTAAATTGCGCGAAAGCCAAGATGTGGTTGCACTAGGTGATATTAGGCGTTGTTGTTTGCAACTAGCCGACGATGATTCTTTGGTTCATCAAGTATTTCACCATCGTTTTGAAGGTGGTGAGCTCGATGGCCACAGCCTTGGCAACCTTGCCTTATTAAGTCTGACCCAACAAACCAACTCTGCAACTCAAGCAGTTGCTTGGTTTAATGCCATGCTAGGTAACTCAGAAACAATACTCCCTATGTCTGATGAACCAGCTGATTTATTAGCGGTAATGCCATCGGGTGTAAAAGTTTTTGGTGAATGTGAAATTGATTCACTAGATGTACTGCCTGACTATGTCACCCTCTCGCAAGATGTCAATGCGGCCCCTGGGGTGGTTCAAGCAATTCATAATGCAGACATGCTGATAATTGGTCCAGGTAGCTTAATAACCAGTGTGATGCCAGCCATGTTAGTTGAAGACATTGCAAAAGCGGTGCAAGAAACATCGGCGTGTCGCGTGTTTATTGAAAATATTGCTAAAGAAGCCAGCGTGATTAAATCGCTCGATATGAAACCGGTTGATTGGCTAGAAGGCATGCTCGGATACAGCTTTTGTGATTTAAGTATTTCACTGGATGCATTGAGTGAAATTGTCTCTCATTTTAATGATGTTGTTAAATCACCCAATCAACAGCACGACATTGAGCAATTAAGTAATGTGTTTGCTGAAATTTTAAAAATGCCATTAATTTTAGAAACTGAGCGACTAGTGAGTTCCGATCAAGCTTTGCGCATGGGTTAAGGTTTGCGCAAATTGGTCTTGCAGTAATGCAATAAGGCTTTGTAATTCATCATCGTATTGTGATGTTTTCGCTTTTTGCTCGATTTGCTCAGCAAGGCCGCCTACGGCTAATGCACCGTAGCTGCGACTACTGCTTTTTAGGCTATGGGCATTTATTTCGATTTCTGATTGTTTCGTTGCATCAGCAAGATCAGCAACGATTTGGCGGGACTCAGTGATATAAACCTGTAAAAGCTGTTTTGCTAGGTCGTCACCAACATCCTGTTGTAATTGAGCATAGGTCGCTGTATCTATCATGGTCTCACCTTGGAGTGAATATGAAATATAGTGTTATTTTATTTGTAGATTCAAGCTTAATTGGTGGCATCGAAAGCCATTTGATTGCCATGAGTAAGCTATTAGAACGATATAATATTATGAGCTCGGTACTATTTTATCAAGATCATAATAATCGTGAGTTTTATCATCGCTTAGAAAAAGCGAATATCACTTACGGTTTTGCTGGCGGAAATTTAAAAAGCTTGAACGAAATACTAAAAATGTTTCCTCGTTCAGCGTTACTACACACCCATGGGTACAAGGCAAGTATCATGGGGAAGTTGGTGTGTCGCTGGCAAAACCGCCCTTGTATTTCTACCTATCACGCAGGTGAAGCAGGTGTCGGCAAAGTGTATTTTTACAATAAGCTTGATAAGCTTCTGAGCTACTTCTCTTTAAACTTTGCCGTATCGAACTCGTTGACCAAAGAGCTTTACAATGCGGAGTTACTTGAAAACTTCATCGCAGTGAAAAAACCTACAAAACTAAGAACACTTCGTAGCAAACAGGAGATTAATATTGGCTTTGTGGGTCGTTTATCTCATGAAAAAGGGCCTGATATTTTCATTGAAGCGGCTAAACATTTTGCATCAACAAACTTGAATTTTCATATGTTTGGCGATGGGCCAATGGTGAATGAACTGGATTTATCAGCGGTCAATTATCATGGTCAATGTGAGCAACAACAAATATGGCAACAACTCGATGTATTGGTGATCTGCTCTCGCGCAGAAGGACTTCCAATGGTGGCATTAGAAGCAATGTCGCATGGGGTGTTAGTGATTGCTGCAGCGGTTGGGCAATTGCCGCATATTATCAATCATTTATCTAACGGATTAATGATGGGCGAAAGCTCGGCTCAGGCACTCCAAAAACAGCTTAAAAACGTTGAAATGCTGAGCACTGAGCAAAAACAATACATGCTTAACAATGCACAAAAATTAATTCAGCAACGCTTTTCAGGTGAACAACAATTTAAACAGCTAGATCGCGTTTATAACACTAGCTTACTTGCATCTCTTCCCAACTTTTGATTTTACGATAAATCGTGGAAGGGCTCACATCTAATAAAGCAGCTGCTTTAGGTATATTGTTATCACAGGCGTCAATTGCTTGTTCGATGTAGCGCTTTTCGACTATCCAAAGTGGTTCTATGTCTGCTTGAGAAAAACCAACTTGTGAAGACACATAGGATGTATTGTTAACACTCGTAGCGAGTTCATTGGTCGAAGATGTGACACTTTGCGTAACAGCTTCTGACTGATTAGACGCAGTAACAGGTGTAGCCGCATGGCTTTGGCTTTGTGCATTTGGCAATGCGGGGATCATATTTGCTTCAATAAACGCTTCATCGTGTAACACAAGGATATTACGAATCGTGTTTTCTAATTGGCGAACATTACCAGGCCAGCCATAACTCAAAAATAAGTTTCTTACTCCTTCAGACATGCCTTTATATGAACGTCCTTCTTCTTTACTTATTTTTTTGAATAATGCGTCCGCTATTTCAATAACATCTTTACCACGTTGTTTTAATGGCGGTAAAGCAATTGGAATAACATGTAAACGGTAATACAAGTCTTCACGGAAACGCCCTTCTTGCACTTCAAGTAAAGGGTCTCGATTAGTCGCACACACAAAGCGTACATCTACTTTGACTTCTTTTTCGCTTCCCACTTGTTGGTAACAACCAGTTTGAATAAAGCGCAGTAGCTTACTTTGTAAGTTGATGTCCATTTCACATAGTTCATCTAAAAACAAAGTCCCGCCATCAGCTTGGCCAGCAGCCCCTTCACGATTA
The DNA here is from genome assembly GCF_002964825.1 of Pseudoalteromonas sp. T1lg122. NCBI lineage: Bacteria > Pseudomonadati > Pseudomonadota > Gammaproteobacteria > Alteromonadales > Pseudoalteromonadaceae > Pseudoalteromonas > Pseudoalteromonas sp. T1lg122. The sequence continues at coordinate 435,617 of NZ_PQCG01000007.1, read as the reverse complement.
GCAATAGCACCAGTAAACGCCCCTTTTAAGTGGCCGAATATTTCACTTTCGATTAAATCTTTTGGGATGGCTGCACAGTTAAGGGCTACAAACGGTTTGTTAGCGCGCGGTGACGCTAAATGTACCGCACGGGCGCACAGTTCTTTACCTGTTCCACTTTCACCAGTAATAAACACAGTGGCTTTACTCGCCGATGCTGACTTTATGATTTGGTAAACCGATTGCATTTCGGATGAACTGCCGATCAGGTCGTAATATTTACCGTTCTCGTAGGTTGTTTGATAGCTTTTAACTGTTTGTTTTAAATCTTTGAGCTTTAATGCGTTGTTTACTGTGATGCGAAAACGATCTGCTTCGATCGGTTTTTCTAAAAAGTCACTGGCACCTAGTTTAATCGCTTTAATGGCCATTTCTTTGGTTGCATGCCCTGTTAGAACAATCACTTGTGGTGCCGTATCTGGGTCTAAAGACGATAAAATATCAAGCCCATTCATATCAGGCAGCATAACATCTAAAATCACTAAGTCAGGTTCAAACTCGTTTAGTGCGCACATAGCTTGCTCACCATTGTAGGCAATGCGAGTTTCAACCCCTGTTGGGATCAAATATGATTGGTACATCAGCGCAAGCGATTCTGTATCTTCAACAATGAGTATTTTAGGTGGCATTACTGACTTCCTTTATTATCGTTTTATGCTGAGATAAAGTGATTATTTAACAGATCCTTACTAGTAGCTTAGTGTGTATTCAGTGGGTTTGTAAACTCAAACTTTAGTGTTTATTGATCACAATTAATGAGGCATCGTCTATTTCAGCCGATAGTTTTACTTGGCTTGCTTGCCAAAGAGCATAGGCAAACTCCTCACTGTGTAAGTTATCATGCGTTAATTTAGCAATGATTTGGTCAACATCGCTCATCTTCTGATTATCAAGCCAGCCATCGGTAAATAATAAAACCTGCGCAACATCACTTAAGTCATAGCGGTAATGCTGGTATTGATGGTCGTCAGAAAGACCTAACAAAGGATCTGTTCCGCTAAGTTGCAGCAGCTTGCCTTGTGTTGTTATCACGCAAGGGGCTGGGTGACCTGCGTTAAACCAATGAAGCGTGTTATTTTCGATAAAGCCAATTAATAATGTTACTAGGCTGTTTTTACAGAGCCGCTGTTCATAAAGTGCCAGATTCAGTGTCTTTAAAACATCGGTTAATGGAATTTGTGTCGCTAAACAGCCACTTAAAAATCCTTTTATAGCAAAACTTTCTTTGAGGGCTGTTATACCGTGTCCCATCATATCGCCGATAATAACGGGGGTTTGCTGCTGGTGGGGGTACATACAAAAATCCCCGCCATTTTGACTGATGATTGAGCCAAAATTATACGCATTAAACTCGCCTATTTTTTGTTTGGTTTGCATACGTTCTTCATTAATTAAATACTTTAGTGCTGAAAAACGATGCACAATGCGCTCAATGCTTTGCAGTAAGCGTGTTTTGCTAACTGGTTTTACTAAATAATCATCAACCCCCAATAGGTTTATGCGCTTTATTAGCTCTTCACTGTCATCACCTGTTAGCATCACCACAGATAAATTTGTTTTAAGATTAGATTGATTTAGCTTTTTTAGTATTGGCTCACTGGTACCATTTTTGAGTTTATGATCAAGTAGCAAAATTGTAGCGCCAGAGGTAAGAATTTCTTGCCAGCCTGACTCACTGTCTTCACAGCAAATCACCTGAAAATGTTCAGACAAATAGGCATTAAGCAAGGCAAGCTGGGCTTTATCATCGTCAATGTAGATGAGTGTGGGTCGTTTATCTATATTGGTTAAACAAAATGAAAATATGTTTTGCTGATCGACAGTATTATAGCTGGCATTAGGAAAGTAGTGCTTTATAAGCGCCACCCCCATGCCCCCTTCAACTAACTCGCCACTGTCTATTTGCCACTGATTAGGTTGTTGATTAAATAAGTCATAGCTTGACATGCTGTCTTTAAATTCAATTAATAGTTGTTGGTCTGCAAGTTTATGCATAGAAAACTGCACAAACCTAGCCGTTTCATCACTATGTCGTAACAGATTAGTGAGGTATTCGGTAGCGACTAACCCTGCTGCATCAATATCTTGATTTTTAACACTGATCGCCGTTAAAACATGCTTTAAAATATGGCGAATTTCGCTGACCGTAGGCCAATCTAAATTAAAAGTCTTTTGATATAAGCAGTCCATTCAGAGTCTCAGTGGGGTAAAAATAACCAACGCTGTTTAATAACTTTGTTTAATAGATACTCTGTTAGTTTAGGCCATTTTGGCTGAAATGCTTTAAGAGTTCTGACGATACGGCTACCTAAAGGTGCAAATTGATGCTGGGCAACAACTATTTTTATCTTAGTTACACCAGCATGTTCTAAATTCGCCATTCCATGACACAAGGCTTCTTCATCGTTATAGCCAAGCGATACCGTTAAAAATGTGAGATCCGTACATAGGCTTAAAGCATGCAGTGGCACATTACCGCGATTACATTTTAACGCCGGGCTCATATCTAAAAAAATATAGTCGTACTCTTGTTTTATCCGTTCAATGGCGTCATTCAGCACATTTTTACTTTTAACTGATTCAAGCTCTCTTAAGTGTTGCATAGTCAGTAAATCAACTTGCTCAGTATTAATGATATTAAGCTGACATGAGATATCACTAAAGCACCATGATTCAACTGTGTCTGGTTGTTCAAATTTAAACGGATTGAGCGGGTTTAAATCGATGATTAAAACTTTGGCCGCCTGCAAACTTAAACGTTTTGCAACACTGGCACATAGCGATGTAGAGCCTTCATTCCCCGTTAACGAGATAAAGCAGATACAACGCGCTTTAGTGTTATCTATCTCGTTACACACGGCTTCAAGTTCTTGGTATTGCGCTGGTATTAGTTTCATAAGCCCACCACTAAAGCAACGACAGTAATAAAATCTAAGAAGTTTGATTTAAACTGACTCATTAAATCTTGGCCTTTATCTGGCACATAAAGGGTATCGCCAGCGCGTAACACCGGGATATACGCAGAGTTAGGGTTCTTTACGAACTCTTCTAAATCAAACACACGAGACTGCTCTTTACAGCATGAGTGATTGACCACCACAATTTTGTCGATAAGTGCTGAGCTCGATGGACCGCCCGCTTCTGCAAGTACATCAAGTACCGTCATGGTGTCATCAAAGCTGTAACGACCTGGTTTTTCAACCGCCCCCATAATACGAACTACTTGCTCTTTCGGTGTACGTAGCCAGTCTTTATCTTTTTCTGGAATGTAGATGGTATCGCCCGGTAACACATGCGGGAATAAGGTTTCATCACCGGTTTCAAAATACAGTGCAAGGTTTAACTTGCTAACTCTTGCGGTGTTATCATTGCGATGTGTAATACGAATATTACGTAAATCAGCGTTATCTGTAGGGCCATCAGCGGCGGCTAAAATGTCGATAAAGTGCATATTCGTGTTAAATGCATAGCGACCTGGTGAGCCCACCTGCCCCATAATATAAATTGATTTACTTGATTCTTGACGGATCCATTGTGATTTATTGTCGGCAGGGTCAACCGGTAACTCTTCAACAATAATGGTGTCGCCAGCCAATAAATTAGGTAAAGCATATTTACCTGAATCATTAATCGTGTATTGCTCTAAATCAAAACGTTTCGTGATTTCGCCGTTTCTAACAATTTTAATGTCATTGATGTTTGCCCCTTTGGTTGGACCGCCAGCATGAGCCAGTAAATCTGTAAAGTCCATTTCAGGGCTCCACTCATAACGACCCGGCGATAAAATGGCGCCGATAATTTTAATGGCACGCTTAGGAGGAACTTTTAACCAGCTTTTTTCATTTTGATCGGTTTTTTCTGGTACAAAAATCACATCGCCTGGGTTTAGATTTGGTACTTTTACAGCAATGAGCCCTTCACTGTAGCCTTGCAGGTCAAACAGGATGCTTTCGCCGGCTGGCGTTAAGATTTTTATTTGACGCGTTTCGGCAAAGCGAGTTGGCCCACCTGCATTGGCAAGTATGTCTAAAAAGCTGGTGTTATCTGCTGCTTCATAAGCGCCAGGCTTTTGTACTTCACCCATGATATAGACAGTTCTTGATGTGGTATTTACATCATCAACCATAATTGGCACATAGATGGTTGAGCCTGCTTTAAGCTGTGGCATGGTATCGTTATTGGGTTTATCTAAATAGGCTTTTAAATCAAATACAACCGGTGTCTTATCGACAATAACGCGAATTTTCGTCACATCGGCATAGCGTGTTACCCCTTCGGCACGCATCAGAGCATCAAGTACACTCATGTTTTCTTTAAATGAAAAGCTGCCCGGATTGTGTACTTCGCCAAGCAATGTGATAGCACTGTTATCACTTGCGTCACCGGATGCACTTAACGTTTGTGCATCAAAGTCGATTTGCACGTTTCCTAATAATGGCGACACAGGGACAAATACCGTGTCTGCACTTTGAAGTGTAGGAAGCAAATCAATGTTGCCTGAGTCTAGGTAGGCTTTATAGTTAAACTCAATCATCTCGCCGGCACGGCGAATTTGTAAACGGTCAAGTTGAGCGCCTGGTTTTAATCCACCTGCTCGCGCAATTACCATTTGAATATTGCCATCTTTAGGGATGCTCACTTGCGATGGATCGTTCACATAGCCCATTACATTAATGAAAATATCACGAGAGTGAATTTCAACGTAAAAGTCATCCATCGCCACATACATTTCACTTAATGCTGTGCGTAGTTGGCTTTGCACATCATCAAGCTGTAAGCCTGCTACTTTAAAACGACCTAGCTCAGGTAATGTAATTGTGCCTTCTTTATCAACTTCAAACGGTTCGCTAAATTCAGCTTCACCTGGTAAATATAAGTAAAGTTTATTACCTACTTCTATTTCTTCGGCGAAAGTCGGTAAGGCGAAAATCAGTAAGCAAAGTAAGATTAACTGTTTCATGTTATTGCTCCTTAGGACCATTTAGGATTTTGGTCCAGCTGGATAATGCATGGCTTTGTTTCGTGCTTTTTTCTTCATTCATGTCGATAATAATCGCTTCAACACGTCTATCAGAATGGCGTTTTGATCGTGAGTCAGGTTCATCACTGTATGGCGTTAAACTACCTTGCGTTAAGGTGGTGATGGTTGCTGGATTCACCCCATAAATGCCAAGCCAGTGTTTCACTGTTTCTGCCCGTTTAAGTGCTAACTCGTAGTTATTTTGTTGCTGACCACTTATATCTGCATGACCAACAAGCAGTAAGTCCACTTCATCAACTTGCTTAATTAAGTCAGCCGCTTGCGCTAAACGTGTTAAGTATTTCGGAGTAACCTGAAAATCGTTTAGCGAAAACTGATTATCACTGTTTAAAAGCTCGCTGATTTGATCTTTTAACGACGCCGTCATGGTAGCCTCAGATCGTGTTCCTCCTGCACATTGGCTCATTGCGTTGACGGTCTCAAAGTGCTTAGCAAGCTGATTTAAGCCATGATAATGAATCAATAAGTCATGCTCAGCATCAGACCACATTTGCGCAGCTATAAGGCGTCTAATACGGTTTTCGTAAATTTGCGCTTTAAGTAATTGGGCAGGCATACACTGCTTAATACCTTGTGCTTTTAATAGATCTAACTTTAAAACATGATGTTGAAATTCACTCAATACGACCGTTTCTTGCGTGTCGTAAATCATCTCGTGTTGCTCATCAGTTAGCGGGTAATTTTGATATTTTTCAGCCCAGCCTCCTTGCCCTTCATCAGGCCAAGAAGCACATCCACCAAGCGTGAGCAAAATGACTGTAAATAGTATGTGCTTCATAAATCACCTCACGCGATATCAGCTTGTTCGATAAATGGAATCGTTTTATCAACCCTTAATAGGCTCATTAACTTATGCGGTTGCCCTGAAACATTAAGCAGTGATAGTTTTTGCCCTTTTTTCTCGATACGTTTATATAAAAACACCATGGCACCGATACCAGATGAATCAATGAACTTCGTCGAGGTAAAATCAAGAACCACACTTTGTTGTTTGCCGTGTGCAACTTCTTCAAACTGGTCTTTAAAGCCATCAACGGCAAGACCAGAGAAATCAGTTGGTAGTGAAATTAGTTTGGTTTCGTTTGAGAATGTAGTGTTGTTAGCCATGATCTGCACCTTTGTATAATGGGTTAGTCATAGTAACTAGTACAACTAGAATGCCAGTTTATAAGATGTTGATATTTAATGGTTAAATATCGAGGCGATGCATAATGCAATTAACTTTTTACTGTTAATTTGCATTATGCAACGTGATTTGCTTAATTGATATTGCAAAAAGCTAGTTAGTTATTGGCCTTTTCCGGTAAAAACGACCTGTAATGTTTTAAGCACAATTGAAAACTCTAGTTTTGCCCAAGCGCGTGGTGACGACATACTGAGTGAATAAGCGTAATCCCAGCCAATTTTACTGCGTGCATCATCAATGGTTTCGTCATAACCATTCATCACCTGAGCAAGGCCAGAGATACCCGGTTTAACGCCATAAGTACGCTGGCAAAAGTAAGGGATATCTTTTTCTAGTTTACCGTAGAATACGGGGCGCTCAGGGCGTGGCCCAATTAATGACATCTCACCTTTAAGTACGTTAATTAACTGTGGGAGCTCATCAATCCGGGTTTTACGCATGAAACGCCCGACCGCTGTTATTCTTGGGTCATCTTTACTGGCCCACACAGCGCCTGAACGTGACTCCGCATCAACCACCATAGAGCGAAACTTATAAACATAAAATAGCTCAACAAAATCATCAGAGCTTTCACCTACCCTAAGTTGCTTAAAGATGATTGGCCCTTTTGAGGTTAGCTTTATTGCCAATGCGGCGATTAAACACACAGGCCAAACAAGACTTAGCGCAAATAAGGCACCTGTAATATCTAAGCTTCGCTTAATGATTTTAATAACCGATTTTGTTGGTTTTTTACTTGCCGTTTTCACCCGTTGCCATGGGTTATTAAAATAACCTTGCTCGTAACGGATGATCCCCCAAAGTGCTAAAAAGTAGCTATTTAAGATGTAATTCACTTTATCGACGATAGGAATACGTTTTTTAATCTCGAATAGCGTTTTAATCGCTTGCACGGTATGAAGTGATAAAATTGCTGCTGCGATAAGTTCAGACCACAACGACTGCGACACGAGGGCTTCTAAAAAGACACAGACATAAATACCCGCTAAAATAACTGGCATCACTCCACGTAGGACTTTATGCGAAAAGAAATTTAGACACGTCCAGCCTAAGCGTGGATTAAGTAATAAAAGCAGTGCTTTAATCTGCTGCCAGTTACCAGCGCCAACACGTACTCTGCGTTTATAATCTTCGCTTTGTTCGTCGCATTCACATTCGTAAATGACCACCTCTTCATCAACAATGGCTTTACCCCCTTTGCTTAACGCTTTCATTGATAACACGAAGTCGTCGTTGATGGTGTTTTTCTCTAATTCACACGCGTATTCAGCGCGCATGGCGAACATCGCTCCGGGTACGCCAATCACGGCACCAAGGTTTGACTCTGATTTTTTAACCTTATTCTGATACTGCCAATAAGCTTTTTGCGCATCAGGGGCATTTTCATCTAAGGTGTAAACACCGGTCGAAATAGCGACCTTAGGATCACTAAACTGCTGGGCTACTTTGTCTAATGCATCTATGCTGAGTAATGCACTGACATCGGTGAAAAGCAAAATGTCGTTATGGTATTTGGCTACGCCCATTAAGGTGTTTAATCCTTGAACTTTGCCTTGGTTTTCATCACGAAAATGAAAGAAACACTTTACACCTTGTTTATGTAAAACCTGTTGAGCTTTAAGGGCTTGTTGATAACTTTTATCGGTGCAGCCATCAAAATATACATGAATAGTGTAATGGTTCGTGTCATAAACCAGTGACGCTAAGTTATGTAGCTTTTCTGCTATGTGGGCTTGTTCATTATAAGCGCACATCAAGATAGCAATGTTAGGGAGTGTATTTTCATCGTATTGTGCAGGTTTAACCGGTTTTACTTTTTTTGTGCTAACGCACTTAAGTAATAACGGATAACCAATGTGATGATACAGCGCAACACACAGTAAAATGACAAATAAGGTCGTTAAAATAGTCATGATTGGCTCCTACACTGCTAAAGCAGAATATAAACTATCGTATTTACTGCTCATGGTTCTTGCATCAGCAACAGCAATAGCGTGATGACGAATACATAAACCATGCGGTAGTTTGCTTGCTCTTAAAATTGCTGGGGCAAGCTGGCTAAATTCTTTAGGAGAGACAAGCTCTCCTTCGTTAGCAGTGAGCACTTCATGAATTCCGCCAACATCGGATGCAACCACAGGGATGCCACAGGCCATGGCTTCAATAATTGACAGTGGTAAGCCTTCACGTTGTGAGTACAAACACATAACATCGATACTTGAATAAAATGCGCGCATATCGTGAACATTACCAAGAAAATGAACACGTTCGTTTAGCCCTAAATTACGCACTAAATTCATTAACCCCACTTTCTGGTCGCCATCTCCTGCAAATACCATATGATAGTCTTGAGGTAAGTAATGCAAAGCGTGAATAAGATCTTTGTGCCCTTTGCCATCTATTAAGCGTGCTGCACAGCCAACCAGTTTTATCTTTTTTGGTAAGTTAAGCTGATCTCTTGCCGTGTCTTGCGAGATTGCTATAAAGCTATCGCAATCAATGCCATTTAAAATGGTTCGTTCTGGGATAATGGCTGTTTTTGCTCTAAATTCATCGGCAACTATTCGCGCATCTGCGACCCAATAAATGTTCGTCAACGAATCAAGTAACTTTGTAAATGTACATTGCTTAACATTGTTCAAATACCAAGCGTCATGAATGGTTGATATGTGGCGAACTGAATCACCCGACAATGCGCACGCTAAGCCCGCATAAATAACTGGGCCAACATGATGGCTATGGATGATATCGATATCGTGCTCTTTAACTAAAGACTTAATCTTTGCGATAACAGAAAGGCTGATACCGGGCTTTTTATTTAAGCAAATAACACGATGGCTAAATTCTTCTAATTCGGGCCACTGTTCAAAAGCAGACTGTCTGTCTCCTTCGAGCGAAACAATGATGCTAGAGCGGCTAAATTGACTATTTTTGAGAAGTGTAATTGCCATTTTTTCAAGGCCACCTACTTGAAGGTGTTGAACTAAGTGCATGACATTCATGATTTATCTCCTTCAATGTTACCGAAGTTAGTCTCGGCATTGACGATAGGAAGTACTGTTACCACTTGGGCGCTGGTAAGTTTTTCAATGGTTTTAATATCTTTGAGGTGGCTATCACAAAGCGCTGCTACAAATACACTTGCACCACCTGTGAAAATGCCAAGAATTAGACCCACAATGACAGTCATTACCATAGAGGTATTGATAGGTTGAGTTGGGCTGTAAGCTCGTTCTATGGTTTTTACTTTATCTGGGCCTTCGTATTTAACTAACTTGCCTGTTACTTTTGCCATTTCATAACGGCTAAGCATGTCTTTATAGAGCGATTGCTTAACTTCGTAATCGCGCTCTAATTTGCGTAATTGTTTTTCAACATCGCTGGTTACTAACAAACGTTCACTTACAAGTTTTACCTGCTCTTCTAACATCGCAAACTCTTGCTCTTGCTGAAGTAAATTATTGCGAGCTTCTTCTAGGGCAAGAATTGAGAGACCAAAACACTACTCTCTTTGCCATCACCAGATGGTAAGGTGTTTACCATTTGCCATAACTGATCGAGGTTTGTGGTATCGAGCTTTTCGCTTGATTCTAATAACGCTTGTTGACGGTTTTTTAAATTTGCGAGAGTGCGCTTCTTCTCTATGATTTTGCTGTGTTTTTCGGTGTAGCGTGTGCGTAAAAGACTTAACTCAGATTCAGTACGGACTATTTTTTCTTCTAAATTGCCTAAAATTGGGTTTGCTTGACCAACCTTGCTCACCAGTGCATTTAGCTTTGCTTTGGCACCTGAAAGAGCAATCAGCTTTTGTTGTTTCTCGCTTAATAAATTATCAAAGGTTTGACGATTACTGTGTAATACATCAGGTAAGGTATTGCTATTTTGTGTTTTAAAGACAGCTAATGCTTCTTCTGAAAGCTCAAGTTCTTCTCGCAAGCTATCAAGTTGTTTAAAGAAAAACTGCTCAGAGGTATCCAGTGATGCCTTCGTTGGGGCAAGTAAGCGTTCGATAAATTTTTCGACCACCTTTTCTAGCACAGGCTTCATTTGCGTTTGGTCATGCCAAATAAAGTTAATCCGTACCAGCTCATCGCCAATTAAAGAAAGCGATAAGGCTTTTGAGAGTTGTTGATGAATTTCTTCTACTTGTTTGGGTGGCGCATCTTCTGCGATTAATTGAGTTTCTTTAGCAACCGCGATAAGTACTTTGCGACTAATAACTAAGGTACGCAGTGCAGCCATACGATCAGAAAGCTGAAACGAGAAAGAAAGATCATCTAAATAAGGATTCAGTAACGCTGACTCTTCAATCAAAATCGTTGCGTGATTGGTATATTGCTTTTGAGCTGATAATCCAAGTGCGATAACGACAATTGGAATAATGCAAAACGGAATGATAAAGAGTTTAATACGCGTGTATAGCGCATAAAGCCCTAAATAAATTAACCGTTTGATCTGCTCTTTTACTAACATGTTTGACCTTTTGCTTTGCATTTTGCGAAATTACTCTGTGTTAATTCGCAAATTGATAAAAATTGACCGAGATTTTCTTAGCTAATTAGTAAATTGCAGTTAGTGAGCCAAAATGAAAAAAGCTGCATGATGAAGCGATACAAGATGCAGCTTTTGGGTTTAATAGTTTAATCAGCAAAATCTAAGTTGCTTGCAGACTAATGAGGCTTTTGCTTGCCAACTATGGTTATGTGCAAGCAATGACTGGTTTGCGCGCCAATTTAAGAAATCAGATTTACTTAAGCTCACAGCATAATCAACGCGCTCAATAAAGCCCTGATGGTTGTCAGCGATTAAGATCGTTTCTTGGTATGGGTCAACCGCAGCAAAACGTGTGGTTACGATGGGTGTGCCCGTCGCTATGTATTCTTTTAATTTAAGAGGATCACATGCTCTGATCTGATCGTTATCAACAAACGGTAAGATGGATACCTGCCAATGCTGCGAAAATGAGGCTAGACGCTGATGATCAACAGCCTCTATGTGCGTTACATTCTGAAGTTTTAGAAGCTCTTGGAAATCCTCTACTAGATGGCCAATTAGCACTAATTGATAGTCTGGCCTCTCTTTAGCGAGTTTTAACAATAAGGCTTTATCTAACCAGGCATTGAGAGAACCATAAAAGCCAATGATAGGTTCACTTATATGCTCAAGTTCAGAGGCTTTCGCGGTTTGCGTAGTAAAAAGCGCTAAATCAACGCCATGTGAGAGCATTTTTACTTTGTGCTTTGGCATTTTGTTGGCAAGACGCTCACTGACAACATATATAGTGTCTGCTTTTTCAATAAGCTCATGTTCAAACGGCGCAACCATTTTATGATCAACGCCTGCAAGAGCTGCGAAATCATCGCCACAATAATACACCACTTTATCCTGCTCACGCGGTGCAATTAAACTGATTGCTGTTGGCACACTTAGCCAATAAACAATTGGCTCATCGTTTATAAAGTTTTTTCGTTGAAAAACCCATTTATTAAATAACCTTACTAAAACGTTATCGTGCCAAGGTAAAACCGCTAATGTGTGTGCAGTGAAATTGTCATCGTTTATTTTGTTTACTGTTCGATTGTTTGCCGTTTTCTTTGTTGATAATAAAAGGCTTTTTAATTTATTGAAGACCCGCTTTACATCAACTAAACGCAATGTTGGTTTACGCATACCTATCGAGTTAATCCAAATAACGGAGTGCTGTTGTGCCAGTTGTTTGAACAAATGCTGAGTACTGCTTGGGTGGCTTTGCCAATCTTCACCAAAAACAATGAATTTCATAATCAGTCCTCCAGCTGTTTAACTACTTTTGCTGGATTACCGGCCACGATGGTATTTGCTGGTACATCTTTGGTTACGACCGCACTTGCAGCAACGATTGCCCCTTCACCAATTGTGACACCGGCAAGTACAGTCGCACCTGTACCAATCCAGGCGCCCTGTTTAATGATGATATCGCCTATTTGTGACTCGTCATCAGGCTCACCTATTGCTCGTCTTGCAGAGTTTAATGGATGCCCTGGAAACCCTGCTAAAAACACCCTGCCCGCTAAACGCACATCATCTTCAAGTACAATTTTACGGCCAACTGAAAAGGCATTTTGCCAACCTATATCCACATTACTGCCAATTATCAGTTTAGGTGTGTAATGGCCATGACTACGCCCACAAAATGTGCTGATACCGCTAATTCGGGTATTGTCATTACAACTTATCTCAAGTTTTCCTAAAATTTGAGGCATTCCTGAATACAGGTATAAATTAGCTTTTGAACCGCTAATTTGGCTTTTGAACAAGGGCGTATAGTAAAAAATTCGTCCAACTTCACTCAGCAATGTTTTTATCACTAAATGTAATTTATATAACAGTGAATGAAGGCCTGGGATCACCCACATTTGCGGATTGCGAATCGATTTGGCAATTTGAAAAAGCGATTTTGCAATTGCACTGTCGCTTGATTTAAGCCAGTGTTTAATTTGTTCACTCATGTGAGGTCTCCCTTTGTTTATCAATTACAAGCTTTTCTAACGCAATGGTTAAAGCAAGAATGATATAAATAGGCCATGTAAATGCTTGAGTTAAAAAGGTTCCTGATACCATAAAGCCAATTAAACCGCCTTTTAGCGCTTTAGCATTTACATCAATTTGTTCGTCTTTAATTTGCTTATTCATTAAAAACACACGGTTTAAGCTACGGTAAATACAGGCAATCACTAAGACAAAAATACATATGCCAACAAGACCAGTTTCACCTAATACTTGAAACCATGTACTGTGTACTGCATGATTCTTGCCATCCCAATGCGGGCTATAAAAATAGTAATTAACAACAAAATTATTAACCCCGACACCGGTCAATGGATTGTATATCGCCATATTGATGGCAGCTTGCCACGCATAAATACGGCCCATGGCTGATTCATCTACTCCCCCTTCGTGTGAGCCACCACTTTGCCTGTCTGCGATACCCGCAAATGCAACCATGGCTAACATGCCTACCGCACCAATACAGCCAACAACAATTGGGTTTTTAACTCTTTGATAAATGAAAAAACTAAGAACAGCAGCAATGCCGAGTAAACCACCTCGACTTTGCGTCGCAACTACGCCACTAATTGCCGTGATCAAACAGATAAAGGCGATGATACGTCTTAGTTTATGCGCATTTGAATCAAACACTTCGGCTGCTAAAAAAGACACAGGGAACATCATTACCAGCGATAAATCGTTTGGGTCACCTAGCTGTGAACGCAGCTCACGAGAAATTGTGACGCGGGTTCCTTCAACTAGACCAATACCATTCATTTTGTTACTCAGGGCAACCAAGGCAATAGCGGCTCCTGAGATCATGATGCCAATTCGTACCACATTAAAATGCTTTAACGTGGTCATCCACCAGGATATTGCAAACACCATAATCAGTACTTTTGTGAGTACACCAGACCAATATTCCATCGCTAAGCCACGATTTGAGGCACTAAAAACACAAACAGTGAGCCAAACAAACCAAATGAAAAAGATTAGATGATTTGTATGCCAATGCGGTTTTAATTTTTGAGAGATAAATAAATGCCAAACAATCCCTAATAAAGAGGCCAACGCGAGTAACTTTGGAATTTTGAACGGCATCAAAAACGGAAATGCTTCGTGCAATCTAAAGTAGCTAAACAATATAAACAAAATGATAAACGCAACGCTTACCTTCACTGCCGTAAAAGCCGCAAAAGGTAATAATAATAAGGCAAATACGGCAATGGGACCTAGCAATGCGTAAGTCGCAACGACAAGTAAAGTGACCAAAATGCCATTAATGAATAGTTGATTTTGTTTATAGTAATTGAGCATATTGATGCCCCTTAACTAGACTTTTCATAACCTGCACAAGCAAGGTTTTATATTGAAATGAAAGGCCGACAAAATAGCAAAAGCAAACAACCCATTTAGCAAAAATGAGTTCGTTAAACTCTAGTGTGATAAGAACCATAGACCCCAGTGCTAACCAGCTCGGAATTAATGCCGCAAAATTTAACTGTAGAGGTTCGAAGTACTGACTAACTGAATATAAACAAACCAATTTGAAGCTTTGCATTATGATTAGTGCGAGGATTGCCCCTTCTACACCTTGGTTTGGGACTAAATAATACAATAAGCTCAGCCCAAGAAGTGCTGTTAAAAAGTTTATTATTGATACAAACACACCGTTTTTGTGCATGTAGCAGCCAATATTAACAATATCGCTGTGATGGCGAATAGCGACAACAATGATTAATAAAATCAGCCAACTATCTTTTCCATGATAGTCTGATGGTAGAACCGAATTAAACGCGATTGGGGCAAGCAAGCTCATTAAAATACACATCGCTAACCCGGCATTTAAAGACGTAATTGCATAACGTTGATATTGGCTTTTATCTTCTTTAATTAAACTAAATCGTTTTGCAAACCACCAAAGACGAATTGGCTCAAAGGTGAAGGATGTAATAATGGCAAATTGCGCAGCAACGTAATAGCTTGCCAAGACACTTTCATTAAACTGGGCAACAATAAACCAGTTCTCTGCGCCATTTCCGGCATAAACGAAAAGGCCTGAAGCGATGATAGAGGTTAAAAAAATCGTTTGCGATTTTTTGATTCGCCAGCTAAAGCGTGAGTAACTAACTTTTAGCGCCGAACTCATATCATTCAGAGTTAAACACATAATAATGCACGTACAGGCAACGCCTGAAGCCATCACACCTGTCACGTTAAAGCCCAGAACGAGTAAAGTGATAGTTAAGCAGGTTTGCATGACTGCGTGAGCAATACTATAGAAACAATATTTTTGCGCATAGCCAAACAAACGATAATAGGTATAAGGGATCGAAAGTACTGATGCAAAACACAAATTAACAGCGAGCAACCTAAAATCAAGCACACTAATTTGCGCAGGTAATAGAGAAATTATTTGTTCGGCAAATAAAAAACACCCAATTAAAAATACCGCACTAAATCCGATTGTTAATACTAACGAATCTCTAAATAACGCCATTTTCTCACGAAAAGAGGAGTATTGTTGTTTGAGCAATAGCTCTGGCAAGCCAAGTGAAACAATCAGAGAACATAACGCCGACATAGTGACTAAGAAATTAAGTTCGCCAAACTCACTTTTTTCTAAAAAGCGCGTGGTTATGGGTAACAAAATAAAGCCGAACCCTTTAACTGCAAGGATAGCTAAAGCAAAATAGCCAATTTGTTTTAAGTTACTCATAAAACCTCCCTATAAAGATTCAACCCATTTGGAAAGTTGCTCTGCTTGTTTAACGGCGTTGTAATGCTCGTTAACGTGTTGCTTCGCATTTTGACCAAGTAAATAGCGTTTATGGGGAGAAAGCTGATGGAATTTATACAGCATTTTACTTAGCCCAGAGATACTGCCGGGCATACACTTCATACCCACGTTTGGGGTTACAATTTCGTTTGCCCCCATCAAAGTAGTTGTTAATACAGGCAGGCCACAGGCCATGGCTTCTTTTAAGACCAACGGGCCCGTATCACGGTCGCCATTTTCTGCAATACAAAATGGGGCAATAAGTGCTGAGTAATAAATCAGGTTTGAGCTAACCCAATCATGGGGTTTTTCGCCTAAAAATCGAATAGATTTGCGGATCCCCAGTTCTTCTGCCATGTACATTAAATCGTTGAGCATTGGGCCGTCGCCCACAATGTCGAGCGTAATACCGAACTCTTTAGGAATGTGTTTGAGTGCGGGTAAAAGAAATTGCAGCCCTTTCTTTTCAACAAGACGACCTATAAAAATTAATCGTACTGACTCATTGAGTGATGAAGGCACATATTTAAATTGGCTGGTATCAATACCACAATGAAGTAATTTAACATTGCTCTTTGAGAAGCGTTTAAATTGCATTGCCATTTCTTCACATACCGCAATCGAAAAATCGCAAAGCGCTAGTTTTGGTTTTAAATCGGCGTTGTTTACATAAACGTCATGGCCATGACCTATCGACGACACAGTTATATCAGCCAGCTTTGCAGCGACTATGCCATAAGCAAGTGGCCCATGCATAAAATGACAATGTAGATGATCAATCTTCGCCGCTTTTATATATCGTGCAATTTGATAACCGTACGCAAGTAATGATTGGGTTGAAATTGATTTAAATTGAGCTGCAGTGTGAGCTGCTTTTACTAACTTATAAATATTTAGCATTGAAGGCAGTATTAATTTAAACGCCGGTTTAGTGATTTTTTTCACTTCAATAGCGCTGGTTAAGTTAATCAACACACTGGTTTTTTCGAAGGTGAGAACCGTCACCTTGTGCCCTGCGTTTAACAGCGCTTTTATTTCTGTTACCACAAAGGTTTCTGATGCAATCGGAAAGCTTGGGACTAATATAGCAATGTGTTTCATAAAAAACGCTCCTATAAAAACGGTTATAAGAGCTATGGCAAGTTCCATACCCGACAAAAAAGCCACTAAATTCTCGAAATGAGATAAAAACATGCGTTGCATTTGCAAAATGCAACGCACAAAGAGAAAAGGCTGAGTTATTTAACAGAAAATACAGATTTAAAGCTGGCGTCTAAATTGCGTATCCTTTACTACGTGAAGAAATGCTTTTGGAGCATATTATGAACAGCCAAGTCAGTATTATCATTCCAAACTACAACTGTTTACAGTATTTAGATACTTGTATTAACAGCATTTATCAGCAAAAAAATGTGCAGTTCGAGATCATTATTGTCGATGATGGCTCTACTGATGGCAGTATCGACTACCTACAACAACTTGCCGCTGAAAAAAATGAAGTACGGATTTTTTGTCAACAACGAAAAGGTGTTGTTGCTGCAAGAAACCTTGCAATTACACAAGCAAACTCAGACTACCTTGCTTTTTTAGATGCCGATGATTATTGGTCTGCAGATAAGCTCGCTAGCCAACTTGCATTCCATCTTAAACATCCAGATTGTGTTTTAAGCTTCACAGACTATATGCATTTTAATGAACAGAATGAGGACATAATTGGATGCTTCGACTATTGGCCTGAGTTTAAATGCAATAAACAAAGTAAAGATTTCCAATTACTTGAAAACCCAATCAGCCAAATGATCACCACCAATATTGTTGGTACATCATCAGTAATGGTTAAACGTTCAGCCATTGTTGGTGTGGGTGGTTTTGACAATAAATTAAGTAGCGCTACCGATTTAGATTGCTGGTTAAAAATAGCTAAACGCGGTGATGTCGCCTACTCAACTCTGTGTGCAATGCACTATTTAATGCGCGCCAATTCTATTACAGCAAACAGAGAGAACCGTTTAGCGGCGATGGTCGAAATTATAAATCGTAACCAATCTGTTGTATCAAACAATGAGCTTAAAAAAATTAAGGCGCGATTAAGTGAATGCTATGGCGAGTTTTATCGTGAGCTTGGGCATTATTCAAAAGCCTTAATGTATTCAAACAAAGCATTTTGGCTCTTTCCTCATAAACGAAACTTTAAACATATGCTCTATGATTTAAAGCACTTATTTGGAGTACATTCATGAAAAAAACCATCGTAATCATAGATGATGATGAAGCTATTTTACGATCGCTAAAACGACTGTTAGGTACCAATAACCATGTTATTTGTTTTAGCGATCCTTTATCTGCAATCGAGTTTGCGCAGCAAAACCCTATCAGCCTGGTCATATGTGACCTGCTGATGCCTGCAATTAGTGGTTTTGCTGTTTTAGAAGATATTAAACTGCTACAACCACACTGTTCTCGACTATTAATAACCGGTTACGCAGAACTTGAATCTTCGAAAAATGCATTAACGAATAATATTGCTAACATGATCACAGCTAAACCATGGGATAATTTTGAACTAACCATGCTAGTTGAAATATTAATTGAAAATAGCCACCTTAAAATTACTCAGGGATTATCAAACGTTAATTCGTATTGAAGTAATTTATGGTCACTACCCTTTACTTGTAAAGTTTGCACACGCGATAAGCTTATGTCGTCACTTGCAAGGCAATGATCAATTGGCAAATCTGTAAAAGGTAAACTCGCTAATACCGAAGTGGCTGACCAACTGCCATAGTAACCCATGCTATTAAAGCAGGTGTTGTTTGTGTTAATGAAGTAGCGAGACCATGGAACTGTATTAAAATCGCCAGCAACTAGCCAACTGCCTTTCAAATTTTTAATTTCTGCATTAACTTCTGCCAAAACCCTATTACGCTGAGTCCACAAAGTGTGAGTCCTAGGTGATGGAGGATGCAAAAACACACTATTTAACATAACGTTATTGTTTAAAAAGCTGAGTTTTACGTAGCCAAGCTTTGGGTTGTCAAAGCGTTTAATTTGCTTTTGCACAATAGGCAGTTTAGAAATAACAATAATACCAAATGGCGCCCCTTCTACTTCGGCATAACCAAACACATGATATTGAGTGTTTAGCGTATCAAGAACATGGCGCTGAGTATCATTAAACTCAAACAGCACTAAGATATCGTTTCGTTCTTCTACAAAATGGGTTTTGATGATCTGTGATAAATTCGGATTACTATATTGCAAATTTATTTGCGCGATTTTGATATCAGTATTGTTAGCCTCTGTATCAGCTGAGTAAGGTTTAAAATGAAATAGAACTAAGCCAATACTTAAAGCAAGTAAACTCAAAGAGAGCTTTTTACTCCACCACAATAAAAAAACGGCGGGGACAAAACTACATACAATCAGCACGCCCCGTAAAGCAGCCGCTAAATCAAACAGGTAATTATCGAATTGATTAAAGGCTAACACTAATATAACTATATAACTGAATAAAAATAGTAAACGCATCACTCTCCCCCTTTGATTATTTATAGCTTCATATATTGTTTCTTGCTGAGAGATTCATATAACAAATTATAGTATGATGTGTTCTTTATAGATATAAAATTAAGTACCCTAAGGTACTTAATTAAGTTAACACTTTCAGACAGTTTTATTCAAAACCGTTGATCATTTTATCGCATACAACTGGCGTTGGTCTGTGATTATCATCAACCGCTACAAACGTAAAGCTGCCAGAAATAGCTAAGTGTTTGTCATCTTTGTGCATTCTTTCTAAAAAGATTTCAACATCAACTTTAAGGCTGGTATTACCTACATGCACAACTTTCGAGATAAGTTCTGCAAATGTACCGGCTGGAATGGCTTCTTTAAAATCTACACGGTCAGACGAAATCGTTACAAGTGGCTTACGACAAAAACGTGTAGCTGCAATAAATGCTACTTCATCCATCCAAGCTAATGCGTCACCACCAAATAAAGTATTGTGGTGATTAGTACGGCCAGGAAAAACTGTTTTTGTAACTGATGTTGTTGAATCAGCAATACGCTTTGCAATAATAGCGTCACGATCGATTTGTTGTGTCATAGTCTCTACTTTTCATTAGCTAATGTGTCTTGCATCATTAGCGCAGGGTCAAGGCGTTCATTCTTCCAATTAAAACGCCAGTCTAAATGAGGGCCGGTTACGCGTCCGGTCGCGCCGATCTCCGCAATTTTATCGCCACGCTTAATTTCATCCCCTACTTTGACATCTAATTTGCTTAAATGAATATAAGTTGAAGTAACGCCATGGCCATGATCAAGAATTAAGGTACCACCAGAGTAATATAAGTCTGAATCAGCAAACACCACAGTACCGCTTACTGGTGCATACACTGGGCTACCCGTTTTATTGGCAATGTCTAAACCAAAGTGCGGGCGGCGAGGCTCACCATTAAAGTAACGCTGGCTACCATAAACACCTGAGATACGCCCAGTTGCCGGCTTATAAACAGGGTCTAAAAAGTATCGTAAATCCGAATTAACTTCGCGGGCTTTACGTACAGCAACAGCTTCACGGCTAATACGCTCAGACACTTCTTTTGGTGGCGAAACATACTTTTGTGCAACACCAGTAATTTTGTCAATTTTATAATCACGCT
This sequence comes from Pseudoalteromonas sp. T1lg122, assembly GCF_002964825.1. Classification (NCBI taxonomy): domain Bacteria; kingdom Pseudomonadati; phylum Pseudomonadota; class Gammaproteobacteria; order Alteromonadales; family Pseudoalteromonadaceae; genus Pseudoalteromonas; species Pseudoalteromonas sp. T1lg122. Next base: position 415,380 of record NZ_PQCG01000007.1, on the reverse strand, counting down.
TAGTGATGACAATTGCTTGTTCGTGGCTAACACCTTTGCTGTCAGTCCAACTTAAGCTGTGATTTGTATCTGCATCACGGCCAAAACCAAATACAAACTCACCTTGAGAAGATAGTTTAAGTGGCTCGCCATTGAAACTGACACTTTTAGCACCTTCGATTTGCCCAGTTACTAAGCCACCTTGAGTTAAATGTCCTTTTAATTCGACAGCAGTAGCTGAAAGTGAAAACACCCCAGCTAATACTGCTAACAGTAGTCCTTTACGCATAACTGATAGACCCTTTGCCAACACCTTCATAAGCCGTAATTTTTACTTCTGATTCTGGGTATTGGATTTTTACTTGAGAGCTTAAGTAGTCTGCAATGCACTCAACCGTGGTATCGCAAGGTAAAATGTCGCAGCGTGATTTGTCTATCGCCATTTCAAAATAACCCTGCTGTGATGTGTAAGCAAAGCACACATCGTTATCTTGTGCAGTTACATGCTTAAGATCTGATTTATTGATTTCATCTTCAGCTGTTGCTAGATAAATGTCTTCCCATTTATCTGCCCACTCTTTTTGTAAGCGCGGCATTGCCATTCCATCAAGACTGATACCTATTTGAGAGCGATGGCCATGAATAATACGCTGACAATTACCGTCGTGCTTTTTAAGACCATGGCTATAGTGATAATAAAAACTTTGGCTATGCTCTGGGTATAATTTAATTTCGATCTTTTCGATGTTACTAGGCAGCTCTGGCATAATGGTTTTGATTAAAAACTCGGTTACCGACTTTTCATCAACAACATCTGCATCTATTAAACAAAATGCTTGGTTTGGAGCGCTCATAGCTAGGTGGTAATTATCACCAAAATGGCAATCTAGCACGCTGTGCTCAGCATGCTGTTTAAGTGAACCATTTAATTTGGCAGGCACTGCAAGTTTATGGTCGATACAGTTATCAATAATGCCCTTGATTTGCTTTTTAACTAAGCCAAAATCAAGCACCATCGACTCATCATTTAATTGGCCATGCAGAGTTAAATCCACAATCCAGCTCTCGCCAACTGCGCCGCGTTTATTACACAAGTAAGAAAAATCAATCACTGTCAGTGAGTTTACAAAAAGGATCATAAATTTCCTTTAGACTGGTTAAAGAATCACAGCAATTATAATGATTTTTACTTCACAATGCGCGGTTTTATCTCCCTTTATCGGCGACAGTTTAATTAAATGGTCATAAAACAAGCGAAAAATAGCAATTAATTAACTGCTCCGAGTTGTTTAGCGTACAAGTGTACGCTAAAGTACGGGGCAATTTCTAAGCGATGAATAAGAGTTATGGAACCTAAAAACAGCTATACAAAAGAAGAATTGGTCCTTTGTGGTCAAGGTGAAATGTTTGGTGAAGGCAACTGTCGTTTACCAAGTGACAACATGTTAATGATGGACCGCATTATCTCTATCACTGCTGACGGCGGTGAGCACGGTAAAGGTCAAATTGTTGCTGAACTAGATATCAACCCTGATCTTTGGTTCTTTGATTGTCACTTTAAAGGTGACCCGGTAATGCCTGGTTGTCTTGGCCTTGATGCAATGTGGCAATTAGTTGGTTTCTTCCTTGGCTGGTCTGGCGGCCCAGGTCTTGGCCGTGCACTAGGTGTAGGTGAAGTTAAATTCACAGGTCAAATCTTACCAACAGCTAAAAAAGTAACTTATCGTTTAGACATGAAGCGTGTTATTAAACGTAAATTATTCATGGGTATGGCTGATGGCACTGTAGAAGTTGATGGCCGCGTTATCTATGAAGCAAAAGATCTTAAAGTAGGTCTTTTCCAAGATACAACTGCATTCTAATATTGATGTGCAGATACAAAAAAGCCCCTAACTGGGGCTTTTTTGCGTAAATAAGGTGCCTATTTTAAGTTTTGAACATATTGCGGTTTTCAATAGCTTCTCGCCATCCGCCTAACCATTCTGATTTAGGGTCGATTTGTTGATAAGGGCATTGTTCTTTAGAACGGCCTGCCAAGCCTGCTTTATAACCTTGAGAATGAGCTCTTTCTAAACGATCTCTTTTCTGTCTCTTCATAGGTAATATCCTCACCTTTTATATTTATAGATATGTAGCGAAATTGACATCTACATTTAATGAATAGTTAATAAAACTGTTAAATTCAAATAACAAAAAGCAATTAAATAAATTGACAAAAACTAACGTGCTGATGATCAAATGAATTAACATTTTAAATGACTAAGTGGTCGTACCTCTTCAACTAAAACCATCTATTAATACACTTAAATTCAGCTAAAAAGCTTACAGCTCTTTTTAGCGTCATAATTTGTGACCAACATCAATTGAGCAAAGTTCCCAATTAAATTGTAATCATGACAAATTTATGATGATTACAATTTAAGCAATTTAGTTCTTGCATATTAAAAACCAATCGGTCTAATATGATGTATGGAAACAAATAAGACCACGCCAAGCCGTCGCGGCAGGCCACCAAAAATAGCACGATCAAATGCCGATACGCGCGCCCTGTTAATTAATACAGGTTTAGCTGTGTTAACCGAAAAAGGCTTTAGTGCGACCGGCATTGATTTAATCTTAAAATCTGCTCAAGTACCTAAAGGTTCTTTTTATCATTACTTCAAAAGTAAAAATGACTTTGGCTTAGCACTCATTGATGCGTATGACAGTTATTTTCAGGCCAAGTTAAAGCGCCATTTACTTAGCGATGAGATAAGTCCCCTTGAAAGAATTGTGTTGTTTGCCAATGATGCTAAACAAGGTATGGCAAAGTTTGAATTTTCGCGTGGTTGCTTAATAGGGAATTTAAATCAAGAACTCAGTCACCTTGATGAGCCGATGATTGATCGTATTAAGCAGGCTTACGCCAGCTGGCAAACTTTAATTGAGCAGTGCTTATTTGATGCTAAGCAGCAAAAGCAAATTCCTCAGGCATCAGATTGTAAAATGCTTGCTGAATTTTTTTGGATTGGCTGGGAAGGTGCGGTGATGCGTTCAAAACTTGATAAATCAAGTGAACCACTCACACTCTATACAGCGCAATTTTTACGTTTAATTTTATAAAGCCGTTTAGATGCGGTTTTATTTTAACCATTAAAAGACGATCGGTCTAAAAGGAGTCACCATGACAACATCAGTAAAATCGGTAGTTATCAACAAAGATGATCAAGGTTATCGTGCCGAATACACAGATTTCCCTGTAGAGAACATCCACCAGCACGAGGTAAATATTGATGTTGACTACAGTTCATTGAATTACAAAGATGCCCTAGCCATTACAGGTAAAGGCCCTGTGGTAAGAACATTTCCTATGATCCCCGGAATTGACCTTGCAGGCACAGTAACAGACTCTAAAAGCGATGAATTTAAAGTAGGTGATAAAGTTCTGCTAAATGGCTTTGGTGTTGGGGAGAAATACTTAGGTGGTCTAAGTGAAAAAGCATCTATGAACGCTGATTGGCTTATTCCCCTCCCCGCTAATTTAACACCAAAACAGGCAATGCAAATTGGTACTGCTGGGTATACGGCAATGCTCAGTATTATTGCCTTAGAAAAGCAAGGTATCACACCACAAAGCGGCGAAATTCTCGTCACCGGAGCCAATGGTGGCGTGGGTAGTTTTGCTATCTATTTACTAAATAAACTTGGCTTTGATGTTGTTGCCACAACAGGCCGCATGAACGAAGAAGCGCACCTTGAAAAATTAGGTGCGAAACGTGTTTTATCTCGCGAAGAATTCTCAGCACCTGGGAAACCACTCGCTAAAGAGCAATTCGCTGGCGCAATTGATTCTGTGGGTAGCCACACCCTTGCAAATGTGTGCGCATCGATTAAATACGGTGGTGTTGTAACTGCCTGTGGTTTAGCACAAGGTATGGACTTTCCGGCAACGGTAGCGCCGTTTATCCTTCGTGGCATTAGTCTAATGGGTATAGATAGTGTAATGCGCCCTAAAGCTGACCGAATTGAAGCATGGCAACGTTTAAGTGAGTTAGTTGAGGCGCAGTACCTAGATGCTATTTCGCAAGAAATTCCACTTTCTGAAGCCGTTGCAAATGCAGAAGCCCTATTAAAAGGTGAAATTCGCGGCCGTGTAGTAGTTAATTGTAAAGAATAAGCTCGAATATAAACATTCTTAGCAAGTTAGCTATAAAACTAGGGTAAAGGCAATTATACTTACCCTAGTTTTGTAATCCCGGAAAGTCTAATGAGTAATAAAGAAATTTTCAGCAATAACCCACTGCAAGGTGTTGGTATCGAGCAAGTCGTGACAGAACTTGTCGAGCAATATGGCTGGGAATTACTCCACGCCTATATGCGTTTGAACTGCTTTAAGAATAACCCAGATGTAAAATCTGCGGTTAAGTTTTTACGTAAAACCCAATGGGCACAAGAAAAAGTCGAGAACTTTTATTTGTATCGTCTTAAAAACTTACCACGCCCAGACAATGTAAACTACGAATTACCTCCGCGCGATCGTGTGATCCCTGCAGATCAAAAACCAGGTGAACCATGTGAGTTAAGTTTTACTGACGCTAAACGCATCCACGCTAAAAAAGAAGCAAAACAACTTGCTCGAGCTCGTAAACAACGTTCAAGTGCTAGTAACCCTTGGGGTAATTGATCTTTAAGTTTTTAGCTGTAAGTTGAAATGAGCCGCCTGTTAGGGCGGCTTTTTTATGTGAGTTAGCGAGTTAGCGAGTTAGCGAGTTAGCGAGTTAGCGAGTTAGCGAGTTAGCGAGTTAGCGAGTTAGCGAGTTAGCGAGTTAGCGAGTTAAGACTTGAAGGGCTATTTAAAGACGTCAATATTTTTGTTATTAATTTAAGGGTAACGTGATTATGTTAGACTGCTTTCATCATCATTAATGTCATTAAAAAAGGATGTGTATGTCTAACTACAACGAATCACCTGAACAAATCGCAAATGCAACGCAAGGTTATGTAATGCAACAAACAATGTTGCGCATTAAAGATCCAAAGCCTTCTTTAGATTTCTATCAAAATGTTTTAGGTATGAAGTTACTTGGTAAATATGACTTCCCAAAAATGGAGTTTACGCTGTACTTTTTAGGTTATGAGCAAGAAATGCCAAAAGGCAGCGATAAAGAAAAAGCACAGTGGGTATTTCGCCGCCCTGCTCTTATTGAGCTTACACATAATTGGGGTACAGAACACGACGACAGTTTTGCTGGTTACCATAGTGGTAATGATGAACCAAAAGGCTTTGGTCATATCGGTATTAGTGTGCCAGACGTGTACGCAGCATGCGAGCGTTTTGCAAAATACGATGTTGAGTTTGTAAAAAAACCAGACGATGGCTCGATGAAAGGCCTAGCCTTTATAAAAGACCCAGATGGCTATTGGATAGAGATACTCTCAGCTGAAGGGATCACTGAAATAATTGAAGAGCATAAGTAAGATTTCACCATCTAATAACCTGCTATTTAGCAGGTTATTTTAATTTACGCTTTTGATTTGTAGTAGTCAGTGTTTGTATGTTTTGCATTAGTAAGTGAATGTCAGGCTCAATAAGAAGCTTTTTATTTGGAATAAATAAAAAACACTGTAATTTTTTAGCGAGTTGGCAAATTGAAAAGCAAAAATTACTTATGTCTTTCCTTAAATCAACTCTAATTACAATTTCATCAATCGATTCATCACTAACAGAAATAGTAATTTCATTTGATTGACTATTACCCCACATTTTAAAATCGGAAATATTACTTTCAGTTCTTACTAAAACATTATCCAACAGCTTGTCTATTTGCACATTTGGTTGGTGGTGTTTCCACACGCAGGCAGTATCGAAATAACCATCGGCATTGTAGAGTTCCTCAACTGAATTATTTTTATCTTCTACCCATTGTGCAGGTATTAGAACTATTGTTGTTTGCCAAATAGCCATCGTTTTTTAAATACTCTTATAATTAAAGAAAGTGCCAAGAAACATCATAACAAGGGCCATTTAAATCATATTGCAGTTCTTGATCATTCTGGGTAAAGGTCGCTGTAGCTTTAAATTTAAAGTTTGACGTATCTTTTCTGTTAATTGCCAAAGCTTGCTCTATTTCATCCCATCTTTGAGATATACCACCATGCCCAGGATGACTATCGGCTTTTAATTCACCTGACTGATATTTTTTATTCCATTTAACAAAAATTTGCCATTGCTCAATCTCTAATTGAAGTTCAGATTCTGATATTAAATAAAGAGAAAACTCATCAGTAAAACCACTGTCATCATTGAAGTCTGAAACAAACCTGTAATGTCTCCCCTCAATAGATGTGATACCCTCTCTTGGCCCATCATAATATAAATTTTCGACAAGGACTTTAGACATTAGCATTCACTGAAAGCCTTTAGATAAATTGAAAGGATGAATAAACAATACCTATTATTAGCCACTACAAAAAGAACTAACGACTACATCATTAGGTAATTAAGGTGTTTTTTACGGTTGTCATAGTAGAACGCCTTATTACAACCTAACAACAACCGTTCTACCGATGAAGTCATGTACTGCACGACGCTTTTCATTAAACAGCATGGTTATAAATTCTGACAATGCCCAAACTGTAGCTAATGAATTCAGACCCATAATTAAATAAGTTAAAACCGCAGGTACGCTACCAAGTTGTTGTAACGATATTGAAATAGAAAAAACTAGGAGTATCCAAGACGAGTTAATAGCAATATTAACAGATTCTCTGCGAACCGATTGCTTAAGCGTAATGCTCGTTTCGGTGTCATGATCGAGAACTTTAACATCCATCACCATCTTGCCAAGTGTTTGACCATAAAACCCATGCATGAAAACAACATAGCCAATGTACTGAAAGCCATTAACAGCTTGTAAAATCGAGTTTTCGTAAGAATATTCAACGTCAAAGAGTAAGCATTCGATATAAAGTAATGCTGTAAAAATTAAACCATCAATAATAGCAGCCCAAAAACGAGGCCAAAAAGTAGCATACCTTTTACTCGTTTCTAGCTCTTCAAACTCTGCTTTTATTTCTGGGTCTTTTAATTTATTTGCAATCTCTAATTCTAACTCTTGTGCTCTTTCTGGGAAGCTTTCTTTATCAATATACTTTTGAGCATCTAAAAGCTCATCCAATGAATAATTTTTATAATTTGGGCTGTAGTCCATGTTTATTATTCTCCTTAACTGTTTGAATCAGGTCAGCTTTTAGCATTCCACTCTTTTTGGATCTCGCGGATAAAACTCATCGGGCTGTTTAGTGCACAAATCAAATTCACGGGTATTTTTGTAAGGTAGCTTCATAAAGCCTGCCACACCTACATCTGTGATACTAACCGCGTATTGCATAAGCTTACTTAATAAGCGTTTAAATTCAGGCTCTTTACTGGCATCAAGCAGTCGATAGTAATGATGTATTTTCATCCTATCAGGTAAGGCTTCGAAAATAATACAGCCCGTATGATGTATTTGGTTAAGTTCAAATACGCACTTTATAACCTTTTTCGGGAGCTGTAATTGCTCATCTGGGTCTTTACCATCTTCAAAGTAAGAATGCGGTCTGGTTACGTCTGAGGCTTGTACATCCATCACTTCATAATCAAGCTCAGGTAAATGTTCAAATTTAAACGCACCTGTGCCATCCCGTTCGAGCTGAATGGTTTTACGCGCATCAAACAAGCAACATTTAAAGAGACCTTTTTGTTCAATCCCCTGTGCTAACATCACCGTGTTGTTAATCGCATCGGTAAACGCAGTGCCAAGCGTTTCATCATGCAAAATAAGGGAAGATTCAACAAACAGTGAGTTTTCTTTCCAATGAAAACTAAGGCCACCAACTACTGGGTATTTTGCTAATCGACTTATTGAGGCCAAAAATGCTTTTTCGGTGTCGCCGGTATCAAATAAAAACTCTTTGTAGTATCTGTCTAGTTGGGCATCGTTTACATCAAGTAATTGTTGATTATGGTCGGCTTGTCTTAAAAATTGCTTACGTGAGCTATAAACAACCGTGTCTGGGTGCTCATCAAACTCACTAAACCAATAAGGAATATAAGGGCGAATAACTTTACGGGGCAGCTCAGGTAAGTAAGCTTTAGCCATTGTAGGCATATTTCGCATAAAATAATCACCCGCCCCATCGCGAGTGGCTTTATCTTTAGAAAGCATACCGTCAATAACTCGGGCAAGCTCCATAGGTAAATTAAGACTTGTAGCCGGAATAACCGCAGCACCAAATCGGCAAGATTGTGCAGAGGCCAGTGCATAAAGAGTTGAAGCAACACCTTGCTCATCGAATCGTGGCGATGACTGCCCGCCCGACATTTGTTCATCACCAATAAAATACACATCCCCCATACGTGCATTGGTACTACTGATATCAGCAGACATTAGATCCATAAAGTTGCTGGCAACCTGATTACCATCAGCATCTATTTGTGCATAAACAGAGCTGCCCCAATCCACCAATGACAACTTATTGGTTTGTTCATCATAAACAATGTTAGAGGGCTTAATATCGCCATGCACAATTGGTTGCGGGCTTAAGCCATTTTTATGTTCACGTAAATCTACAAGCACATTACGTAGCCTAAGAGCCAGCGCCATAACTTTTGCTGCGCTAAAACGCCCCTGTTTGATAGAGATTTTTTCTAAGTCTTCACCTAGAGCGCGCTCCATCATTAAAATGCCTTGCTTTTTAATGCGCTCAAAGGCATAAAATTTTGGTACGAGTGGGTTTTTAACTTGCGAGAGCATGTACGCTTCGTCTTCTAAACGGTCACGTACACTTTGTGCAAGGGTTATACGTGAAAACTTAAATACCCAAGGTAAGTCTTCATCATCAACACCGGCAAAAACAAATCCAAACGCACCAGAACCAATTAATTCAACGTCACTGTAACCAAGCAAAGTAAGCTGTTTAATACAAATGTTAAGCCACTGGCGGTGCTTTTTAGCATCATGGTGAGACAGCAAATAAACAGACTGTTCTTCATTGATATAAAAATTGCGGATTTGTTTGGGATTCACTGCATCTCTCAAAGTTAAGCGGCATTTAACCGCTTAATTATTGAATGCTAGGCATTTAATTACAAGGCTTTTGCTCTTCGATGATCCAGCCTTGATCTTTCATAAGAAGCTCTGATACTGCAAAGGTTAAGCAGCCAAAGATGGCTAACTCTAATAAGGTAAGAATATCAGCGGCAAAACACCAGCCTAAAACCCCTGCAAATAAAAAGGGGATTGCTTTTAAATACCAAGCAATTTGTCGGGTTTTACCATATGTGAGTTGATAACTGTGAACTAGTTCACCCTCACACTCTAATGTGATGGTAGAAGAAAACTTCCTGAATAAAGTCACTGAAATTGTTAATTGGCAGGCTTTACCATCAACATTAAACTCATGAACAGATTTCGTTTTAAAGTTACGTGATTCTGCTATTAATTCACCGTCTACTTTCAGTACTTCTTTACCTGAGTAAGCAGAACCCCAGTATTCAATTAAATGTTCACCCAGTTTGAAGTTGGCTTTAATTCCTTTGCTCATTGATACTGTAATGCCATCAGTGTTCATAAAAAATCTCCTTATCATTATGAATTTAAAATACTTTAAAAATAAAAAAACGGCAAGCTAGGCTTACCGTTTTGGTACTTTCAATGGGTAAAGGGTTACCATTTCAAACTAAAGGCGAATACCGCCATCAATTTCAACAACACGACCTGTAAAGAAGTCATTCTCTACAATGTATTGTGCTGTTTGGGCAATTTCTTCTGCTTCACCAAAACGACCCACTGGCGTTACCGCCATCATGCGTTGTTTTGCTTCTGGTTTCATTGCATCTGTCATTGCTGTGCGAATAACACCCGGTGCAATTGCACCAACACGGATACCAAAGCGACCTAATTCTTTCGCCCAACCCGTTGTCATCGCAACAACACCAGCTTTAGACGCTGCATAGTTTGTTTGGCCAATGTTACCAGCACGAGCAACACTCGACATATTAATGATAACCCCACCTTTGCCAGACTCAATCATGTGGCTCGCAGCTTCACGCCCAGCTAAGAATACACCGGTTAGGTTCACATCAATCACAGATTGAAATTGAGCCAACGACATTTTATCTACCACTTTGCCTTCTTTTGCTTTGATAAACATACCATCGCGTAAGATACCCGCGTTGTTAATTAACACGCCGATATGGCCAAAGTCTTTGTTAATCGTGTTAAACGTTGCTACCACTGCGTTTTCGTCGGTCACATTAGCAGCATACGCCATCACTTTTGTGCCATGCTTGGCAAGCGCTGATACTGCAGTATCAAGTACGTCTTGTTGCATATCGATAAGGGCGATGTTCGCGCCAAGCGATGCAAATTTCTCGGCCATCGCAAAGCCTAAACCTTGCGCACCACCGGTAATTACGATGTTGTTGTTTTTAATTTCCACAACAATCTCCTACTTCGAGAATAATTTAAAAATAGCGCTAAAATCATCACTACCCGCACCTTGATGCTGAAGCATAGTGTATAGATTCTTCGCCATTGACCCCATTGGGGTAGATGAATTACTTTGCTGAGCCGCTTCCATAGCAAGACCTAAGTCTTTAGCCATTAAATCAACCATAAAGCCCGGTTTATAATCATTACTTGCTGGTGCTGTTTCCATTACACCAGGGCATGGGTTGTAAAGCTCAAGTGTCCAGTTACGACCAGAGCTTGCTGTCATGATGTCACTTAACACTTTTGGATCGAGCCCGTTGTTGATGCCCATTTGTAGCGCTTCGCTGGTACCAGCCATTAAAATGCTGAGCAGCATGTTGTTACAGATTTTTGCGACTTGGCCTGCACCAATATCACCAGCATGGAAGATGTTTTTACCCATATCAACTAAAGCAAGCTTAGCTTTTTCAAAGTGGCTTTGCTCACCACCGACGATAAAGGTTAAAGTGCCCGCTGTTGCACCTGCAACACCACCTGATACCGGCGCATCAACAAAATCAATACCTTTTTGAGCAAGCTCGCTACCCACTTGACGTGCTGATTCTGCATCAATGGTTGAGCAGTCAATCACTAAGGTTTTGCTATCAAGTAAGTTAATAAGACCCGTTTCACCTAAGTAAAGCGATTTAACGTGTTTGCTTGCCGGTAGCATACTGATAAAAATATCAGCACCAATGGCACATTCAGCCGCATCGTTTGCAGCAATTGCACCTTTATCGGCAAGCTCATTAACCGCTGCTTTATTTAAGTCAAACACGCGAACTGTATGACCTGCATTGACAAGGTTTGCCGCCATTGGGCCACCCATGTTGCCTAAACCAATAAATCCTATTGTTAATTTAGCCATTTGTTTACCCCTTGGACTTAAGATGACGTTAATGAGTTAAGTGGGTGAGATTGCTCATCCCAGCGTGCTGTAAAGAAGCTATCTACAACTGCTTCGTCGATATCGCTAAGCGATTTAAACTGCCAGTTAGGTGCACCGTCTTTGTCGATTAGTAGCGCACGAACGCCCTCTTGGAACTCACCTAGTTCGCCACAGCGTACTGACATACCCAGCTCCATTTTAAAGCACTGTGCTAATGTCATCTCTTTTGAATTAGCTAATTGACGTTCAACCAGCGCACAACTAAGCGGACAACCATGCGCTAATGACTTTTGCGCACGGGTAAGCCATTTATCTTCTGTTTCTAAAGCTTGGATGTAGTCAACTTTGCCCTGCAGTGAGTCAAATTCAGCCAGCTTTTGAATAACCGCTAAGTTATCTTTTACATTACCTTTAGGGACACGACCTGAAATATTATCAATAGAGATTAGAATGTTAGTCAGCTTTTCGTGATTTAATGAGGCTGTTTTTCCCCACTTTTCAGCTGTGATAGCCGTTAAAATAGCGTCATATTTATCTGCTGTTGCATAGTGATCAGCAAGATTAACAAACAATGCATCTTCAGCATTGATAGACGCAGCAGTTAAACCTAAGAATAGGCCCACTTGCTCAGGCATTTTATGTAAGAAATAACTACCGCCAACATCTGGGTATAAACCAATGGTTAGCTCAGGCATTGCGATACGCGATGTTTCGGTTACCACACGGTGACTTGCCCCAGCCATTAAGCCAAGGCCGCCACCCATGACTATGCCATTTCCCCAAAGTAATATTGGCTTTTCATAGCAGTGAATTAGGTAGTCTAATTTGTACTCATGGGTAAAAAAGTCTTCAATGTAGTTAGCAGGCTCACCTGTGCTCATTGCTTTATGTAGGCTTACTACATCGCCACCAGCACAAAATGCTTTTTCGCCAGCCCCTTTTAGAATAACCATGGCAACTGCGTCATCGTCAGCCCATTTTCTAAGCTGCGGCTCAAGCAATTGGATCATGTCGTAATTTAAGGCATTTAACGACTTAGGCGCATTGAGTGTCGCAATTGCAATGAGGCCGCTTTCGGCCTCTGCAGTTTCAAACACCACAGGCGCATCTTGATGATTTAGTAGTGTTACGTTAGTCATTAGCCATTTACCCAATTAGCTTTACGCTTTTCTAAGAACGCATTCACGCCTTCTTTTTGGTCTTGCGTATCAAATAATTGTACAAATAACTCACGCTCTAATGGCAATGCATGAGCCATAGGTTGTGTGCGACCTTTTTGAATAAGCTCTTTACATGCAGTCACAGCAACCGGGCTTTGTTCGCCAACTTTGTTAGCAAGTTTCATTGCCGCAGCTAAACTTTCGCCAGTGCCAACCACTTCTTCAACAAGGCCAATTTCACGTGCTTTGTCTGCTTTTAAGCGCTCACCACATAAAATCATGCGTTTTGCCCAGCCTTCACCAACAAGCCATGCAAGGTTTTGCGTACCGCCAGCACAAGGCAGTAAGCCAACTTTCGCTTCAGGTAGTGCCATTTGAGCTTGCTCTTCAGCAATACGAATATCACACGCAAGAGCCACTTCAAGACCACCGCCCATGGCATAACCATTAATAGCTGCGATTGATACACCACGGAAATTGGTTAACGCTTCAAATGCATCACCAAACACTTTTGACATAGTGGCAGCAACGCCTTTGTCGCCGCTGGCAAACACGTTTAAATCAGCACCTGCGCTAAAGAACTTTTCACCTTGGCCTGTAATCACTAATGCATACACATTTTTGTTGGCATTTAGCTCAGTTACAGTGTCTTTAAGCGCGGTTAATGTATCTTGTGTCCAGGTATTCGCTGGCGGGTTATTCATGGTTAAAACCGCTACGTTACCTTCAATATTTAAATCAATCGATGGATTAGACATAGGTTGCTCCTTATAGAATGTCGCCAGCTGACTCAGCTAAGATACGACGTGCGATAATCACACGCATAATTTCGTTTGTGCCTTCGAGAATTTGATGCACACGGACGTCTCTAAAATGACGCTCTAATGGATATTCTTTGATGTAACCGTAACCACCGTGAATTTGTAGTGCGTCGTCACAGACTTTAAAACCAACATCTGTAGCAAAACGTTTAGCCATCGCACAGTAAGTGGTTTTTTCGCTGTCACCGGTATCTAGTTTAAATGCGGCTAAGCGCACCATTTGACGAGCAGCAACAAGCTCGGTGTTCATATCAGCAATCTTAAATTGCAGTGCTTGGAAAGCAGCTAAAGGCTTACCAAATTGCTCTCGTTCTTTTAGGTATTCGCGCGCAGTATTAAGAGCTGCTTGTGCTGTACCTAATGAACAGGTTGCAATATTAATACGACCGCCATCTAAGCCTTGCATTGCAAACTTAAAGCCTTCGCCTTCTTGGCCTAGTAAGTTAGCCGCAGGAATTCTGACGCCTTCAAAACTAATTAAACGTGTCGGCTGTGCATTCCAGCCCATTTTTTCTTCTGCTTTACCGTATTCGATACCTGCTGCGTCAGCTGGCACAACAAATGCCGAAATACCGGCTGCGCCTTCACCACCTGTGCGAGCCATAACTACAAGTAAATCAGTTTCACCAGCACCTGAGATAAACATCTTAGAACCTGAGATCACATACTCATCGCCCTCTTTTACCGCTTTGGTTTTTAGTGATGCGGCATCAGAGCCAGAGCCAGGCTCTGTTAAACAGTAAGAAGCAAGTAACTCACCCATTACTAATTGCTCACAGTACTGAGCTTTAACGTCCTCAGTACCAAAGCTTGCAATCATCCAGGTTGCCATATTATGAATGGTCAACATAGCGGTTGTTGCGGTACAACCCATTGCAAGCTGTTCGAAAATAATGCTTGAATCTAGGCGAGATAAACCTAAGCCACCCGCTTCTTCAGGGGTATATAAACCACAAAAGCCTAGCTCACCGGCTGCTTTAATGGTGTCTTTCGGGAAAATGTGTTCTTGGTCCCATTTAGCTGCATTTGGAGCAAGTTCTGACTCTGCAAACTGACGGGCTGTTTCAGCAAACGCTTGCTGATCTTCGGTTAAATTAAAGTCCATAGTAGACCTCTATTTTGTTGTCTTATTCTTGTGTGAATAACGATTGTTGTCGTTTAAATGTGTGCTCTTTGAGCGAGCGTGTGCTCGCTCAGCAGTAAATTAATTACGGCTTATTTAAGGTTGATACTCATGTTAGGACCTGAGGCGATATCATCCTCGAACCAACGTGAAGTAATTGTTTTCGTTTCTGTGTAAAAACGAATACCTTGCTTACCGTAGGTGTGTTGGTCACCGTAGAATGAACCTTTCCAACCTGTGAAAGAGAAAAACGGGAGTGGCACAGGAATTGGCACGTTGATACCAACTTGACCTACTTCGATTTCATGTTGGAATTTACGTGCAGCAGCGCCGCTTGATGTGAATAACGATGTACCGTTACCGTAAGGCGAGTTATTGATAAGCTCAATCGCCTCTTCAAGAGTATCTACAAACATACAAGCCAATACAGGACCAAAGATCTCTTCTTTGTATAAATCCATCTCTGTTGTTACATCAGTAAATAACGTTGGACCAACCCAGTTACCTTGCTCGTAACCTTCAACAGTAAAGTCAGAGCCATCAATTAAGCACGTTGCACCTTGTGATTTACCACTTGCGATCAGTGATAAAATACGGTCTTTAGCTGCTTTTGATGTTTGTGGGCCGTAAGCCGCGTTGGCATCATCCCATACACCTGGGCGTACGTTTTCAAAGCCTGCTTTAATTTCATCAACCCAGTCTTTAGCTTGACCAACAAATACAGCAACGGAAATACCCATACAGCGCTGACCCGCAGCACCTACAGACGCACCGACTAGGTTATTTACAACATGCGATTTACTTGCATCTGGCATAATAACCATGTGGTTTTTTGCACCAACACAAGCTTGTACGCGTTTAAGGTTTGCTGTGCCTTTTGAATAGATGTATTCACCCACACCACACGAACCAACAAATGAAATAGCACGTACTGCTGGGTCTTCTAATAAACGGTCAACTTGTGGTTTTGTGCCGTGAACAACTTGTAACACCCCTTTTGGCGCGCCCGCTTCAACAAATAGTTCAGCTAAACGCATTGGTGTTAGTGGATCTTGCTCTGATGGTTTAAGAATAAAGGTGTTACCACACACAATAGCCAGTGGGAACATCCATAATGGGATCATCGCAGGGAAATTAAATGGCGTAATACCCGCACATACACCTAGTGGCTGCATGTAAGAGTAAGTATCGATTTTACGCGCTACGTTTTCCATTGTTTCGCCCATCATTAGTGATGGTGCATTGGCTGCTTGCTCAACAACTTCAATACCACGCCAAACATCGCCTTTGGCGTCTTCAAAAGTTTTACCCAGCTCATGACAAATAATCGTCGCAAGCTCGTCATGGTTTTCTTTTAGTAGTGCAGCGTATTTCATCATAATGCGCGCACGCTCAGAAATTGGCACTTCTTTCCATGTTTTAAATGTTTCTTTTGCAGAGGCAATGGCTGCATCCATTTCAGCATCCGTTGCACACGGAACTTGCGCTAACACTTCTTGGTTTGCAGGATTGATAACATCAATCAACTGCGTTGAACTTGATTGGGTAAATTCGCCGTTGATAAATAAAGGTACTTGGTGCATGAGGCACTCCTCCCCAGTGGGTATAAAGAGGCCGCAACATGATAGTTTTTAAAATACGTTGCGGCTGTGAGAGATTAAAATTCTAAAGCGATTAAATAGCTTCGATTGCCATAGCAACAGCTTCACCACCACCGATACACAGTGAGGCAACACCTTTGCTAAGACCACGATTCTTTAATGCATGAATTAAGGTAACTAAGATACGCGCGCCGCTTGCACCAATTGGGTGACCAAGTGCACAAGCACCGCCGTTTACGTTTACTTTGCTTTCATCAAGTTTTAACTCGTTAATTGCAAGCATAGTCACCATGGCAAACGCTTCGTTGATTTCCCATAAATCAACATCATTCACAGACCAACCTGCTTTTTCTAAAAGCGATTGCATCGCGCCAACCGGTGCTAAAGTAAATTCGCTTGGAGCCTGAGAATGTGTGCTGTGAGCAACGATACGGCAAAGTGGCGTTAAACCTTGTGCTTTAGCATCTGATTCACGCATTAACACTAGCGCTGCTGCACCATCAGAAATTGATGACGAGTTTGCAGCTGTAATCGTGCCATCTTTTTTGAATGCAGGACGTAAACCTGGGATTTTATCAGGGCGTGCATTGCCTGGTTGCTCATCAATCTCAACGGTCACATCACCTTTACGTGTAGAAATAGTGTGCGCTGCAATTTCATTATCAAATGCGCCTGTCTCAATCGCGCTGTTTGCTTTAGTCAGTGAGCTAAGTGCAAAGTTATCCATTTGTTCACGACCAATTGAATATTGATCGGCAGTGTCTTGTGCAAAACAACCCATTGCTTTGTTGTCGTAAGCATCTTCAAGGCCATCACACATCATGTGATCTTTTACTTCGCCATGACCCATACGCATACCTGAACGTGCATTCGGTAACATATAAGGCGCATTACTCATGCTTTCCATACCACCCGCAACAGCGGTGTTTATAGAGCCTGATTTAATTAAGTCATGAGCAAACATTGCAGCTTTTAAGCCTGAGCCACAAACTTTGTTGATTGTTGTTGCGCCAGTACCTTGATTAAGGCCCGCTTTTAACATTGCTTGGCGAGCAGGTGCTTGACCAAGACCAGCTGGTAATACACAGCCCATGATCACTTCGTCAATCTTATCGGCAGATAAACCGGCTTGCTCTAAGCTACTTTTAATAGCTGTAGCACCTAAATCAGTTGCGTGTGCACCACTTAGTGCGCCCATAAAACCACCCATAGGGGTACGTTTTGCGGCAACAATAACAACGGCTTCAGTAGTCATAATTGGCTCCATGTAAGTGGTTATCATCATGTGTTCAAATCATGTGTAACCAAACAGTTAATTTGTTATAGTTTAATTTCGATTTAATTCAGCATACATAATATTTACGTTTACGCCAACGTAAATCTAAAATCAACATTTTTGCGGCCGGCAAAACTGTAAACTTATCTGTATTTTGTTGTATGAAAAATCGAACATCTGCTTACAAGGCTAGATAAATAAAGCTTTTCAACAAATCCAACCAGTTATCTTTATAAGTCTAAAGTATAACTCCTAAATCACCCTTTACCTTTACGTAAACTTCACTTATATTGGTGTTATTCGAATGAGGTAAATAAATCATGAAACAAGACAATCAAACAAACTTTGAAAGCGCAGCAGTTGAACCTGCAAGCAATGAGCAAACGTTTAGTATCAGCGAACTAGCAAAAGAATTTGATATTACAACCCGCTCTATCCGCTTTTATGAAGACCAAGGCCTGATCTCACCTGATCGCAATGGTCAAACCCGTATTTATTCAAAACGCGACAAAGTAAGACTAAAACTTATTCTACGTGGTAAACGCTTAGGTTTTACCTTGGCTGAAACGGGCCGTTTGTTTGAACTTTACGATGCAGATAAATCAAGTGCTAAACAGCTAGTGACTATGCTTGACCTTATCGCAGAGAAAAAAGCGGACCTGAGCCAACAAATGGACGACATTAAAGTTGTACTGATGGAATTGGTTACAGCAGAACGCCGCTGTCGTGAAACCCTTAATAATTTAGACGAATAACCTGACAACAATCTCGTCAACAGACTCTCACAGGAACACACATTATGAGCACTATTTCACTATACAAAGAAATGAACTTCGGACTTGGCGAAACAGCAGACATGATCCGCGATCACGTTAATAGCTTTGCGAGCCAAGAAATTGCCCCACTTGCAGAACAAACCGATATAGACAATGCCTTCCCTAATCAACTTTGGCCACAGCTTGGCGAAATGGGATTATTAGGTATGACAGTACCTGAAGAATTTGGCGGTGCGGGCCTTGGTTACCTTGAGCATGTAATCGCAATGGAAGAAATTAGCCGTGCAAGCGCATCGATTGGTTTAAGTTATGGTGCTCATTCAAACCTATGTGTTAACCAAATCAACCGTAATGGGTCACAGGCTCAAAAAGAAAAATACCTGCCTAAGCTTATCAGCGGTGAGCACATTGGTGCCCTTGCGATGAGTGAGCCAAATGCGGGTTCTGATGTTGTATCAATGAAATTAAAAGCCGAGAAAAAAGGCGATGTGTTTGTACTTAACGGTAACAAGATGTGGATCACTAATGGTCCAGATGCCGATACCTTTGTTATCTATGCAAAAACAGATTTAAATGCTGGCCCTAAGGGCATTACAGCGTTCATCGTTGAACGTAACACACCAGGATTTTCTACTGCGCAGAAACTAGACAAACTTGGTATGCGTGGTTCTAACACATGTGAATTAGTGTTCGAGAACTGCGAAGTACCAGCAGAAAACATTCTAGGTAACTTAAACGAAGGTGTAAAAGTACTTATGAGTGGCCTTGATTATGAGCGTGTTGTTTTAGCCGCTGGCCCGCTTGGCATTATGCAAGCATGTATGGACATTGTGGTTCCTTATATTCATGAACGTAAACAATTTGATAGTCCAATTGGTCAATTCCAGCTTATTCAAGGCAAAATTGCTGATATGTACACGCAAATGAATGCTGCTCGTTCATACGTTTACACGGTAGCTCGTGCATGTGACCGCGGCGAAACAACGCGTAAAGATGCGGCTGGCGCAATTTTATATGCCGCAGAGCTTGCGACTAAAATGGCCCTTGATGCTATTCAAATCTTAGGTGGTAATGGTTATATCAACGAGTACGCAACAGGTCGTTTATTACGTGATGCAAAACTGTATGAAATTGGCGCAGGTACTTCTGAAATCCGCCGCATGTTAATTGGTCGCGAATTATTCACTGAAAGCAGATAGGACCTTGTTATGACGATTTTAAAATCGAGTGTAAATCCACACGATCCGCAATTTTTGCAAAATCACGACAACATGGCAGCGCTCGTAAGTGATTTACGTGAAAAAGTCGCTGATATCCGTTTAGGTGGTGGCCCTGCCCTGATTGAGCGCCACCAAGGCCGTGGTAAGTTGTTTGTTCGTGACCGTATTGAAACGCTACTTGATGAAGGCTCGCCATTTTTAGAGATTTCACAATTTGCAGCCTTTGGCGTGTATGAACAAGCCATTCCTTGTGCCGGTGTTGTTGCCGGTATTGGTCGTGTGAAAGGCGTTGAATGTATGATCATCGCCAATGATGCAACCGTAAAAGGCGGTACATACTTTCCACTAACAGTGAAAAAACATCTACGTGCCCAAGATATCGCAGAGCGTTGTCATTTACCGTGTATTTATTTAGTTGATTCAGGCGGTGCAAACCTGCCTGAACAAGATGATGTATTCCCAGATAAATTACACTTTGGCCGTATTTTCTATAATCAGGCACGTATGTCTGGTAAAGGCATCCCACAAATTGCGGTTGTTATGGGTTTATGTACTGCAGGTGGTGCTTATGTACCTGCAATGGCTGATGAAAGTATTATCGTAAAAGAGCAAGGTACAATTTTCTTAGCTGGTCCGCCACTAGTTAAAGCGGCTACGGGTGAAGAAGTAAGTGCTGAAGAGCTAGGTGGTGCTGATGTTCACTGTAAAACATCAGGTGTTGCCGATCACTATGCTGAAAACGATGCCCATGCACTTTCTATCGCGCGCCAATGTATTGAACGAATCAACTATCAGCGCCCAACAGCACCGTTACTTGATGATGTTAAACCGCCGCGTTACGACATTAACGAAATTTACGGCATTGTGGGTACCGACCTTAAAAAGCCATTTGATGTACGCGAAGTAATTGCTCGTGTTGTTGATGATTCATCATTTGATGAATTTAAACGCTACTTTGGCGAAACATTAGTAACCGGCTTTGCAAAAATATTTGGTCACCCTGTAGGTATTGTTGCCAACAACGGCATTTTATTTAGTGAATCGGCGCAAAAAGGCGCGCACTTTATTCAACTATGTGCGCAACGCAAAATTCCTTTGGTGTTTTTACAAAATATTACGGGCTTTATGGTTGGTAAAAAATACGAAGCCGAAGGCATCGCCAAGCATGGTGCGAAAATGGTAACCGCTGTGTCATGTGCTGATGTACCAAAATTCACCGTATTAATTGGTGGCTCGTATGGTGCAGGTAACTACGGTATGTGTGGCCGTGCATTCGAACCAACCATGATGTGGATGTGGCCAAATGCCCGTATATCTGTAATGGGTGGTGAACAAGCAGCTGGCGTTCTTGCACAAGTTAAACAAGACGGTTTAGCCCGTAAAGGCGAAAGCATGACTGATGAGCAAGTCAGTGAGTTTAAAAAGCCAATTATCGAGCAATACGAAAAACAAGGTCATCCATATTACGCCAGTGCCCGCCTTTGGGATGATGGCATTATCGATCCTGCTGATACCCGCAATGTATTGGGGCTTGCCTTAAGTGCAGCTAAAAATGCACCAGAGCGCGATTCGCAGTTCGGCGTATTTAGAATGTAATGGAGGCCTTATGTCAGTAACACTCGAAATAACAAAATCAAATGTGGCTGTACTGGTACTAAGTCGCCCAGAAAAACACAATGCATTTAACGAAGAAGTCATCAGTGAGCTGATCCGTTTAATTGAACACGCAAATAGCTGTGATGTGCGCGCACTGGTTTTAAAAACCGAAGGTAAGCACTTCTCTGCTGGCGCTGATTTAAACTGGATGAAGTCAATGGCTGGCAATGACTTTGCAGAAAACTTAGCGGACTCTATGCAGCTAGCAAAGCTTATGAAAGTCCTTGCTACAAGCCCTCACCCTACAATTTGTGCCGTACAAGGTGCTGCATTTGGCGGTGCGTTAGGCTTGATTGCGTGTTGTGATATCGCGATTTGCCAAGACGATGCACAGTTTTGCCTAAGTGAAGTAAAGCTTGGTCTTATTCCTGCAGTTATCAGCCCTTATGTCATTAAAGCTATTGGTGAGCGCGCTGCACGTCGTTATTTTTTAACGGCAGAGATTTTTGACGCGCATACAGCTAAGCAACTGGGTTTAATTCACCAGATCACCGGCGATTTACAAACAGCGCTCGATAAACACTTACAAAACCTTGTGAACAATGGCCCTATTGCTGTTAAAGCAGCGAAGCAGCTAATCAATGATGTCGCTGGCAACGTAATAGATGATGCGCTGATTGAGTTAACCGCTGAGCGCATTGCGCGGATTCGTGTATCTGAAGAAGGCCAAGAAGGCCTAACTGCATTTTTTGAAAAACGTGCCCCTAACTGGCAGAAATAGGAACCATTATGACAACAAAATCATTGAAAAAAATTCTCGTTGCCAACCGTGGTGAAATTGCCTGCCGAGTTATGCGTACAGCAAAGCAAATGGGCTTAACAACGGTTGCTGTTTACTCAGATGCAGATAAACATGCTCAGCACGTAAAGCTTGCTGATGAGGCGTACCATATTGGTCCTGCGCCAAGTAAAGACTCATACTTAGTGGCAGACAAAATCATCGATGTGGCAAAACAAGCAGGTGTTGATTGTATTCACCCGGGCTATGGTTTTTTATCAGAGAACTCTGACTTTGCGCTTGCGTGTGAGAAAAATGATATTGCCTTTATTGGCCCACCAGCATCTAGCATTGAAGCCATGGGCTCAAAAACCCGCGCTAAAGAAATTATGCACCAAGCGAATGTACCTTTAGTGCCTGGTTACTATGGTGATAATCAAAATACTGAGTTCTTACAAGCCGAAGCTGAAAAAATTGGTTACCCGGTACTGATTAAAGCGGCCTTTGGTGGCGGTGGTAAAGGTATGCGAGTTGTAGAACACGCAAAAGACTTTATCGTGCTCTTGAAGGCGCAAAACGTGAAGCAAAAGCCGGCTTTGGTAACGATTTAGTGCTGTTAGAGCGCTATGTCACTAAACCTCGCCATGTTGAAGTACAAGTTTTTGCAGATAGCCATGGTAACTGTGTGTACTTAGGCGACCGTGACTGCTCTTTACAGCGTCGTCACCAAAAAGTTATTGAAGAAGCCCCTGCTCCGGGTTTATCTGATGCACTTCGTAAAGAAATGGGTGAAGCTGCGGTACGTTGTGCCCAAGCGATTAACTATCGCGGTGCAGGTACGATTGAGTTTTTACTTTGCGGTGATGAATTCTTCTTCATGGAAATGAACACCCGTTTACAAGTAGAGCACCCAGTAACAGAAATGGTTACTGGTGTTGATTTGGTGAATTGGCAAATCAACATTGCGGCAGGTGAAGCATTACCACTTAGCCAAGCAGATATTCAACTGCAAGGTCACAGCTTTGAAGCGCGTATTTATGCAGAAGATCCAAGTAATGACTTTATTCCGTGTTCTGGTCACATTGATGCTCTATTTACACCGAACGAATCTGAATTTGTACGTATAGATACAGGGATTGCAGCGGGTGATGAAATTAGCCCGTTCTACGACCCTATGATTGCTAAGTTAATTGTTCATGATGATAACCGTGAGGCTGCGCTTGGGCGTTTATCAAAAGCACTAGAGCAATTCCACCTAGCAGGTTTTAGCTGTAACGTTAATTTCTTACATAATCTTGCTAACCACCCTACTTTTCAAGCAGGTGCACCCGATACGCACTTTATTGAAGACCAAGGTGAACGCCTTGTTGCTAAAAGCGAGCAACAATCTGTTATTGCAACTGTTGTGGCAGCCTATGCGTATGCACATCAACTCAAGGGTGAAAGCAGCAGCCCATGGCAACAATTAACAGGCTTTATGCTAAACAGTGACGCTAAAACAACAATTCCGTTTGTTGATTTAAATGTTCATGCTGTTAAGGCCTCAGAAGGCTTTAAAATCAACCTAGATGGAGTTGACTATACAACTTCAGGTAGCATGGAAAATGGCCTTGCGGACTTAGTCGTTAATGGCGAAAAAGTTGTGGCTCATATTAATCAAGCAGACTCTCACATCACAGTGATGTACAAAGCACAGCAAACGGTGCTAGAACTGATTGATAAACACTATATTAGTGAACACGAAAGTGATGCACTACCACTCGCTGCGCCACTCAATGGTACTGTTGTTAAGCATTTGGTTGAGGTGGGTAGTACGGTTGCTAAAGGTGATGCGGTCGTCATTATTGAAGCTATGAAAATGGAATACACACTCAATGCCCCGCATGATGGTGTATTAACGAGCTATTGCTTTGCTGAAGGTGAACTGGTGAGTCACGGTGATATGCTCGCGATCGTTGAAGAGCCGGAGGCGTAATGGCACAGTTTCCTGATTTTGTTCGCATTGTAGAAGTTGGCGCCAGAGACGGTTTGCAAAATGAAGCAGCCGTTAGTACTCAAGATAAAGTCGCTCTTATCAACGCTCTTGCTGATGCAGGGCTTAAAGATATTGAAGCAGGCGCATTTGTGTCACCTAAATGGGTGCCACAAATGGCTGACTCTAGCGATGTAATTAGCGCGTTAAATTTGCCTAGTGTTAACTTAAGTGCCCTCACCCCAAATTTACGGGGTGCAGAAGCAGCAAAACAAGTCGACATTCAAGAATTTGCTATCTTTACAGCAGCAAGTGAAGCGTTTTGTCAAAAGAACATTAACTGCTCTATTGATGAAAGTATTGATCGCTTTAAAGATGTGATGGCTTTTGCCAAAGCGAATAACATTCGTGTTAGAGGTTATGTGAGCTGCGTTATGGGTTGCCCATATCAAGGTGATGTCGACTACAATGATGTATTAAAAGTATCACAAAGATTACTTGAGCTTGGCTGTTACGAAATTAGCCTAGGTGACACCATTGGTGTGGGTACGGCGAGAAAAGTCGATGAGTTATTAGATTTACTCTTGCAACATATTGATAAATCTAAACTCGCTGTACATTTTCACGACACCTACGGGCAAGCGCTCACAAATATTTACACCGCCCTAAGCCGCGGTATAGCAACGGTTGACAGTGCTGTTGCAGGCCTTGGTGGTTGCCCTTATGCCAAAGGCGCGTCAGGAAATGTTGCCACTGAAGATGTAGTTTACTTACTGCAAGGGCTTGGCATAGAGCATGGAATTGATTTAGAAAGACTGGCGAAAGCTGGTTGGGCTATTTGCAGTGCATTAAATAAACAACCTGTCAGCAAGGTATCACTTGCTCTAAAGAACACTCAGAATAATTAAGGAGTAGGCTCATGGCCGGTTTCGATAAAGTGGTTTCAAGTTATGAAGCTGCAATGGAAGGTTTAAAAGATGGCGATACTATTATCGCTGGTGGCTTTGGCTTGTGTGGTATTCCTGAGGGACTTATCAGTGAAATTAAGCGTAAACAGACTAAAAATCTAACCGTTGTTTCAAACAACTGCGGTGTTGATGATTTCGGCTTAGGTATTTTACTTCACGATAAGCAAATTAAAAAAATCATCGCGTCTTATGTAGGTGAAAATGCGCTTTTCGAAAAACAACTACTCGATGGCGAAATTGATGTGGTTTTAACACCACAAGGTACACTCGCTGAGAAGATGCGTGCCGGTGGTGCGGGTATTCCTGCGTTTTATACTGCAACAGGATACGGCACTCCGGTTGCAGAAGGTAAAGAAGTTAAAGAATTTGATGGTCGCCCGTATATCTTAGAAGAGTCAATTACGGGTGAGTTTGCCATTGTTAAAGCATGGAAAGCCGACCGCTACGGTAATCTTGTATTTCGCCACACAGCTATGAATTTCAACCCGATGGCCGCGACAGCAGGTAAAATTACTGTTGCTGAAGTTGAAGAAATTGTTGAGCCAGGTGAACTTGAGCCAAGCCAAATTCATACCCCAGGTATTTATGTTAATCGCGTGATCAAAGGTGACTTTGAAAAACGCATTGAACGTGTAACAACTCGCGATTAAGGAGCAATAAAATGGCATTATCACGTGAACAAGTTGCAATGCGTGTTGCACAAGAGCTACAAGATGGCTATTACGTAAACCTAGGTATTGGTATCCCTACTCTCGTTGCTAACTATGTACCTGAGGGTATCGAAGTTATGCTGCAGTCTGAAAATGGTTTATTAGGCATGGGTGCGTACCCATCAAAAGACCAAGTTGATGCAGATATGATCAACGCGGGTAAAGAAACCGTGACAGCAGCCACAGGTGCAGCAATATTTAATAGTGCAGATAGTTTTGCCATGATACGGGGTGGTCATGTAGACTTAACGGTCTTAGGTGCATTTGAAGTTGACCAGAACGGTAACATCGCATCGTGGATGATCCCAAAGAAGCTAATTAAAGGCATGGGTGGCGCGATGGACCTCGTTGCTGGCGCGAAGAATATTATTGTTACGATGACTCATGCAAGCAAGCATGGCGACTCTAAGTTATTAGAAAGTTGCACTTTACCGCTAACTGGGGTTAACTGTGTAAAGAAAATCGTAACTGATTTAGCCGTACTAGAAGTTAAAGACGGCGCATTTCATCTAATCGAACGCGCTCCGGGCGTGTCAGTAGATGAAATAATTAGCAAAACGGCAGGCAAATTGCTTGTTGAAGGTGATGTTCCAGAGATGGTTTTTTAAACCACTCACATCCCATGTACCGACCTCATTCCCAGTGCCAATGGCGCTGAGTTACCCAAAATCCCTCGCAAGAGGGATTTTTTTTATCTATTACCAATCCAAAATAATGCTTAATCACTAGATTTAACAAGCTTTTAAGTGACTAGCTAATGGTTCGTAGATACTTTGATCTAAATCAAATTTTAGTCTTAGCTAAAACATATAATACGACCATATTTATTTGGATAATTCTAAACAGTTAATGCAAAGGCCTTCGCACATAGGTTTTGAGATTTAAATACCAATTTAAAAATGGACTTTGAGGTAAAAACATCTATCAGTTTCAGTTTGCTTATTCATAGTTAAACATTGAGTCTACGAAAATTGATTCAATGAGCGTCGTAGTGTGGTGAGTGAAGTGAATTTAAAAATTGTTGTTGAGTTTTTCGAGTCTGGTGGTAATTACTTCATTGTAATAGAAAATGAAAAATACAAATCACCGTATTCTGAATACGCTATTTTAAAAAAATTACTTAATGAGAAAAATCATTATTTTACAATTGAAGATTTGATGTTGATTGGTTGGCCGGATCGTGTTGTTTCTGTAAATTCGGTACCTGTTGCTATTACCAACCTTCGAAAAATATTTAAACATCACACAGCCCAAAAAGTGATCTTAAATACTCAAAATCTAGGATACATAATAGGTGCTGATTCTGATGTTCAAATAGCAAATTCAAGCTTGTTAACTGATGTTGCTGTAAAAGAAAAAATTCGACTACCAATCAATAGAGTTAATCAAGCGCTGGATATATCTCTAAAGTTCCCTTTGCTAATCATTAACATAGTGTTTTTAGCTTACATATTGATTGCAAAAACTTCTTTATACACAAAGAAAGACCAAATTTATGACATAAGCCACACACAAAGTGCTGTCATCATTAGTCCTAAAGGCACTCACATTAAAAACCTTTTTGACTCTATCACTTCAAGATCAACGCTAAACATCGATGAAATGAGCAAGTATCTAACAGATGTAAGTACATCTGGGAAAAGCATTTTGTTTGTTAGTAAATATAGACAAAAAATAATCATCGATTGTATTAGAGGCAATCAACTAGATTCACTTTATGGGGATCATGTAGATAAAATTTTATCTGAATTAAAAGCTATAGGCTGTAAATTATGAAAATATTCAACATTATTTTTTTCGTACTGCTTGTATTTTTCATTTGTTTTCAGCAACACAGCAAGCTTCCTATTTCAGGGTTTTACTTAAGAAGCGAAAAAGTATTTATAAAAAATGAGCAACCGCTACAAATTGAGACTAAGGTCAATTTTTTACAAGCCGCAGACAAGTACACATCAATAACAAACATATCAGATCTAGAAAATCAGTTAAATCATGGTGGTTTTTTTATTAATGGCGATATCTACAAAGATAAAGATCGCCTGATAGCTATTACTGAGAATATCAAAGAGATAAGTGATACAGAACCATATTTTGTCTACGTTGCATCGTCGTCACCAATTGTAAGGAAGATTCAAAAATCTATGCTTGGCGTAAATGTTAAAGAAAAACGTATTTACGAAACGTGGTTTATAAATAGCAGAATTTTTTGCTACAAAGATTTAAACAATAATTTTATAAAATGCTTGAGGCCTCAAAGTGAACTCTCGATATAATTTAACAGGTTGATTTATAACATTTTAATAATTATAAAATTTAATAAAGACACTTTTTTAGCTGTCACAGATAAAGTACAAACAACTTAAATCAGCTGTGAAGTTAAAATGAAAAGTGCAATACAACACAACCTAATAGAAATCAGTGAAACAAATTCAAGCCTCGAATACACCTCTAGGAAAATGGATTGCTCTGAGTATATTTTCCATTTCAAGCCAATAGTTCAAGTTACTGCTGAAGGCTATAAAATGATTGGCGCAGAAGCTTTGATAAGAAAAGTGTCTAACGGAAAAGTAATATTGCCAGATGCTTTTATTGAAGAGCTCGAAGCAAGTGATGCTCTGGCAGAACTCATGAAAGACCATATCTTAAAAACAGCGGTTCAGCTTAACTGTATATTGTTAGAAAATGATACCTTTAAAGTGTCATTCAATGTACCACCCTCGATGTTGACACACAGTTTTGTAGATTTTATCGAAAACAAATTCTCTAACTGTAAATGGCTATGTTTAGAAATAACAGAAAGAACTAAAGTAACAGATTTCACTACTGCAAAGGGTGTTATTGATAGGTTACGTAAGTTAGGTATCGATATCTATTTAGATGATGTTGGAAGTGGCTTTGGTGATAATTATTATTTACAAGAGTTTGATATCACAGGAGTTAAAATTGATAAATCATTTACTAGTAGGATTGCCCATGGTGATTCAAAAGTTATCGATTGCTATATTAAGATGTATCAAGAACTTGGCTTAAACATCGTTGCTGAGGGTGTTGAGACCAAAGAGCAGACTAATGCTTTGCTGAAACGCGGCGTTCATACACAGCAAGGCTATTACTTTTATAAGCCTCTTCCATTAAAAAAACTTTTAATGTGGAAACAATTCGAGTTAATTGCGTTTAAAAATAAACAAGTAGTTAACCAGTCTCAGTTAGATAAAGTGATTAAGTTACCTTGATTTTTAGCGCAACACATAACTTTCAAACTAAAACTATCTATAAATTACTGGTTGATTGGGGCATTGTTCGCACCATTTTGTCACATAAATAGTATAAAATGCCCTGCTTTAGTGAATTGGCAGTATCTAATACTGAGACTATGACCTAATAGCTAAAACTGCTAAGATCACTTTTTTGCTAAACATTTGCCTAAACATAGATTAAACGAGCGATTCGCGACTGTTTTTTATACAATATGGCAAGAGTTAGCTATATTCATTCTTTAATATCTATTTTTTTACATTTTGGGATAATAATTGCTTAGCAGTTAATTAACTAACAAGCGCTTTTGAGACTTACTGAAATTAACTATGCAAACACCTATTCGTGGCCTACGCTCATTTTGTTTTGCTGCACGCACCCTTAGCTTTAAAGATGCAGCAAACCAACTTTACCTTACACCGTCTGCCGTAAGCCATCAGATCAAACAATTAGAAGAACAATTGGGTATTGAACTGTTTGAACGTCAAACCCGTTCAATTCGTCTGACAGCTGCAGGCAAGAATTTTTATGACTCTGTATCGCCGCTTATTAAAGCGCTAGAAAAAACCATCAACGAGTTTAGTCAGTTACAAGAAAATGTGACTATTAGTATTACGCTACCTGAGTTTTTCGCTAGTGAGCTTTTAATGCCAAAACTAAGCGAATGGACAAGCGATCATCCAAATACAAACTTACAGCTTAATACCTTAAAAACGCGTAAAGAGCTGACTAAGCAAAGCGATTTGTCGATTGTATTGTCTTCATCTAAACCGCACGAAGGCGTTGTACATGAGCTATTTTCGCTATCGTATACACCAGCTTGCAATAAAGAAAACTGGCAAGCATGGCAAGAAAACCCGTTTCAGGCTTTAAATGAAGTTCCACTCATTCTTCATAAAGCACGCCCTTGGGCTTGGCACCAATGGGCAGAGCATGCTGGTATTGATGACTTTGCACCAAAGCAAATTATTCAGGTTGATAGTATGTTTGGTGTGGCACGTGCGGCGCAACAGGGTATGGGTATTGCCCTAATCCCCTTGCCAATTAGTCAAACTTGGTTTGATGAGCAATGGCTATTTAATTTCACAGATATGCCATTAAAAACAAAAGATAAATATTACTTAGTGCAACACGACCCTAGTGAAACCAATGCACAATTAGAGTTATTTATTAAATGGATGCTTGATACCTTTAAACATCTTAAATGATAAATCGTAAAGACCCTCAATTTCATTGAGGGTCGTTTATTGAAAATTTAGCTTTTAGATTTGCTGACTAAGATACTCACTTTATTTTCACCTATTTCAAAAGATGATTGTTTACCATATGCCACAATAAAAGAAGGTGTAAAATTGCTGCCAGCGAGTGTGATTGATGTTTCTACAGCTGCAGTATTATTTTGTTGTGGTATCACTGTAATTTCATAGCTAAACCCCTCACCTATAGAGATGGTCGCAGGTTTTTTTTCTTCCACCAGCATTACTGGCGATGCTAATAGCTCATTCGCTTTATAAACAGATGTTTCAACTTGAAAGCTATCAGCTGCGAAACAGCTCGTTGATACTAGCAACGCTCCAGCTATTAAACCTAACTGTTTGTTCATATAAATTTCCTTATCTCAATTATAGGGTTTATCCGTAATCAATATCAGTTACTAGGTTTATTTGATACAAGAAATTTCAGAATGTTAACTATCACAATCAAAGCTCTCTATAATACACATCAATGGTATGTGATATAGCTTCATAGCGGTTATTTTTATGATTAAAACAGGCTTTGCGTAGTTCCTTCTCTTCGTAGTTTTTACCTGCCACGACGACTTGATCGAGAGTTTGTGAATTTGCACAGAATTGATTTGATGAAATTGTTTCTACTTTGACTGATTCAGCTTTTAACGCGGTAATGAACTAGGCTTAGGATTTTGCTTCATGCCTTCAAGTAACTGAGCTTTAGTAACAGGCACAGTATCTGACCCTATGCCTGGAATATGCAATGTTTGTCTAATGGTATAGTTTTTACTTAATAATGGCGTAAACAAAGATACATCGTTGCTCAAATAAGCCTGCTCTAAATTAAGATAAACAGCCACTTTATCTTCAGCTGCATTGGCAATAACAGGCCCTAAAAATAACAACGCAAATATCAGTTTCATGGTTATACGCTTATTCAGAATAAATTAAGTTATCAACTACACATACCATCATAAAGTACCGATTTTATTTTTAATTAACAACAATTTGTTTGTTTTGCGTACTCTACTCCTTTATTGTTCTTTATCGTAAACATTACCTATTTAAACCCCGTATCTGCTTTATCGGGGTCAGATCATCGGGGTCAGATCAGACGGCTGACGGCTGACGGCTGACGGCTGACGGCTTAAAACTAATTCATTACATTAGACTAAAGTCTATAGGTTAAATTTCTTCATCTATTAGGTCATTTTTTATCGTTTGTTGAATCAGCGCTGTTCAATTAAAGTTCAGTTGTCGGCGATTGATACCGATTTAAATAGAGGAAATGATTATGTTTAGTACACTTATGAAACGCGTTGCACTTAGCTCTTTATTAACTTGTTCAGCTATGGCAGTGGCTGATCAAAGTGACTACAAATTGATGGTTATTGACCAATCTACACAAGCATCAGTAGAGACTAACCGTCAATACGAATTAGCATTTAACCAATGTGCGTTAAGTGTTCAAGCGAAGAATTTTACAGAAGCTGAAGCGCTTTGTTCAAAAGCAATCAGTTTACTTAGCACAAGCAAAGTACCTGCTTATAAGCGTCGTGAATTAACGTCATTTGCGTTAAGCAACCGCGGTGTAGCTCGCATCATGTCTGAAAACGACACAGCTGCATTGTCTGACTTTTACGAAGCAGTACAAATTTCAGGTAACGAGTTAGTTGAACACAACTTAACACGTGCGAAAAAGAACTTAGCGTTATAAGTTCTCACAGAATTGTGTTGTCTCAAAACCCAGCCTCGGCTGGGTTTTGTCGTATATGTACTGATCATTTTATGCTTCTTGCAAATTCGAGTAGCAATCTAGGAATTAAGCTAACGAAGCTTACCTTAAGCTTCAGACAATGCTTGTTTGTAACTAAAATCAAAATGTTTGAGTAACTGATTCAGGTAGTTTAGGTTTATTTGGTTAGGTTTAAAGCTTTGTCCCTTTTCAATATTTGCTATGTGTTTTTTTAGCTTTTCTTTGTCTTTATTCCAAAAAGCAATATTTCCTAACACAAAGTCATTCCAATACATTTTTGAACCACTTAGCTCTTCATCGGGATCCAATACTTTTTTTGCGTGAAAAACTGCTTGTTGATAATCACCAGCTAGCCCTTCCATTTGCGCTAAATGCCACGTTAACGAGCTTTCTTTAGAGTTATTATGAGAGATAAAACGTTTTATCAGAATTGCGGCTTCAGCATGGCAACCTGATTTTTCTAACAATCTAAACCCAGCATCGTATGTCTGATCAAATTGTTGGTATGTGAGGTTCAAATCGTCTTTTAACCTTTCCTCAAGCGCTACTTTACAATCAGCAAAAGCAAGATTTGATGTAAATAATAACCCGATTGATAAAAGTCCTGTTTTCATAATTTTGTCCTTAAAAAGTATAAGCTCCAAGTTAAAATTTACTTTAAAGCATACCAAGAAGTAAAAATAAGATTAAAATCTTAACTCATTTTTTCTGTATTAAAATGAATTGTATGTATCCCAAAAACCTTTCTTCGAAGATTCAATATCTTTACTAAGCAAAACATCTTTTACGACCAATTTGTCTGGTTCGCCATTTTTTGAAAAAAGATGAAGATAAATTCCATACAATATTTGATTTCACTGGAATTCTTTGATTTATCGTAAAGTTCACTTTGCTCGATTGGTTTAAAGGAGTTTGCATGTATAAACACCACATTCAAAGTTGGGCCTTCGTTTTTATGGATTTGAGCATCGATTTGAACAAATTTAACCGCAACATTTTTGAGTTCGGGCTTCTCACGCAATAAAAATGTTCTTGCTTTATCTTCGATTAATTCTCTCTTAATTGATGCTAAATCCCCCCAATGCATAACTTGACCAGGTGCAGAAAATGTAATCATACTAACAAGCATTAAACTTGAAATAATTAATTTATTCATCGTGGATCAAACCTTTGAACAACATTTTAATTGTTTTAGCTAAACACCGCAGATTTGGTATACAAGACTAATTTGCTCCCACTCAGGATCGTTTTCAACCTGCAGGTGTATAGGTAATTTTGGAAACTCAGATAAGGCTGTATTGATTCTAAGACCGACTTCGTCAACACGATTAATATAGTAATGCCATTCACGGCTTCCATTACAAGTAAATACAAGGGATAAGACAGCTAAACGATCTGAGTCAAGAGTCGCATCTAAAGCGTTCTCAAAACATTTCATCGTTTCACTTTGCTCAGTTGATGGCATTCCATTAAGGTTATCTGCATCATACTCCCATATGATAACTAATCTTTGAGGATAATCACTGTTGGCGATAAAAGGTGCCAGATCAGTTCGATAACGAATTAATCTTGGCATACCGCCATTATCACTTTCTGCTATATTCCATGGTGCTGAATTGGCTGCTGGGATTTTCATTGATGAATTCCTTTGTATAAATGTTTATGTGCAAATCTATATTTCAAAAATTTCGAGTAAAATACATCCTAAACAGAATAAAGCGATTAATCAGGCTTAATCGAGATAGGTTTTGTTTGAGTGCATGTCTAAATAGCCATAACCACTAATTGTCTCGATTTGAGAAGGCAGGCCATAGATAGGCTCTGAAACAGCTTGAATTGGAAAGTTTAGCTTTGGTAAATCAATTGTATTGGGTGTTGATATGCCAAACCAAAAGCTAACAGGTTCATCATCAAAAAACATACATGGTTGTGTGTACACAACTCCAGCTAAGCCAACCTTAATGTAACCCAAGAATTTATTGCCAATAGCATCAGTAAACAGGGATTTTACGAGTAAATGATTATTTGGGTTTAAGGTATCAGCTTCAGTTGCTGGTGTTACAATCGTTTCATCAACTGAATCATCCTTACAATACTTAAAAAGCCAAACAGCATGTTCATTAAGATCTTGAACAGTAATTTCCCAACAAAATTTATCCATGACTTCCCTTATCTACTCTAATGTCTATTCATTATTACACTGCAAGAACACTGACACTTAAAGTTAGCAACAAACTATAACTACCTGATTTTATATAATTTTGAAATTGTTGTTACTTTTCTAGGTCATGGTAAACACTTGGATTCCAAATTTGCATAAACATCTCTGGATTTTCAATTGGTTGAAAACCATATTGCGTGTACAAACCATGCGCATCTCTTGTTGCCAATACCATACGCCTTAAGCCTTGAAGCTCGGGGTGAGAAACTATGCTTTCAACGAGCCACTTGCTCAAACCTTTGCCTCGATGACTCTCTACTATGAATACATCAGCAAGATAGGCAAATGTT
The DNA here is from genome assembly GCF_002964825.1 of Pseudoalteromonas sp. T1lg122. Lineage (NCBI taxonomy): Bacteria > Pseudomonadati > Pseudomonadota > Gammaproteobacteria > Alteromonadales > Pseudoalteromonadaceae > Pseudoalteromonas > Pseudoalteromonas sp. T1lg122. Next base: position 381,264 of record NZ_PQCG01000007.1, on the reverse strand, counting down.
GCTTTGTCTGTTATGAGGCGGGCAAAACCTATTTGATAATCATGGCTATCATAGACACCAAAACAAAATGAGTTTGAAATGGCTGTTTCTAGCGTCTGCCTTGGTATTCCTGACGCCCAATAGCTTTTTGAAATAAAACCGTAAATTACTTCAAAATCGAGGTCAGTTTTATCTGTGCTGATTTTATATCCTTGCACCAGAATTCCTTTGTGATGTTAACACCTGTTATTAAAGAGGTTTAGTTTTAACAAAGTTACTAACCGATTGCTACTGTTCAAACATTAAGGCTGTGCCCCTTTAACCTAACTACAATTTTAAACCATAAATTACAGGCCCAAATAACATTTCTATGCATTAGTGACAGCATTAAACTTATAAACACTCGTCTAAGTAAATTTCACCTTTAAATAAATAATCAAATTCACTTGCTTGCTCTACACCCTAGTAAACTTCTGAGAATTGAGTAATTACTCTATAGATTAAATTTCTTCATCTATCAGTTTTAATTTAATCGTTTGTTTAGCTTATAGGAATATTTTAAAGTTCACTCGTTGGCAAGAAACACCAACTTATTCAGAGGAAAACTATCATGTTAAAAACACTTGTAACCACTATTGCACTTAGCTCTTTATTAACTTGCTCAGCGATGGCAGTAGCCGATCAAGCTGATTATAAACTGATGGTTATTGAGCAAGCTCAAACTAACGATAATGCAACAAGCCAATACGAAACTGCCTTCAACCGCTGTGCATTAAGCGTTAAAGAAAAGAATTTTTCAGAAGCGGAAAGCCTGTGTACACAAGCAATTTCACTTCTAAGTACAAGTAAAGTACCTGGTTACAAACGTCGCGAATTAACATCGTTTGCACTTAGTAACCGTGGTGTTGCACGCATCATGTCTGAAAACGATACAGCTGCACTTTCTGACTTTTATGAAGCAGTGCAAATTTCAAAAAATGAACTTGTTAATCACAACTTAAGCCGCGCAAAACAAAACTTAGCGCTGTAAAAGTTCCCCCAACCAAATTGTTGTCGAAAGCCCGGTTCTTGTGTGTTCTGACCGGGCTTTTTTTTGCCTGTCATATTCTTATCTATAAAATACTTTTCTTCACCTAACGAGTGCGAATATCTCGTTTGTCAGTTTTATACCCTGTTTTCTAACTTTATAGAGTAAGCATATTGCTTACGCTAACAAGGAGAAAACAATGTTTAAATTAAATTTTAAACCCTGCCTATGGTTAATATTATTTGTTTGTTCAAATTTTGTATTCGCCAACAACAACGACTTTAAACTCATGGTTGTTGACGATAACGCAAGCTCAAAAGCAATTATGCAAGGTAACTTTGCTAATTCTTTAGAGACGATGAACGATGCTAACAACTATATCGTGCCATTTAATCGTTGCGTTGTGAGTGTGAAACTAAAACAGTTTGATAAAGCTGATCAAGATTGCTCACAAGCAATCGCGATGCTAAAAAAGGTCAATGCTCCACATTATAAGCGTAATGAACTGACGTCTTATGCATTAAGTAATAGAGGCATTGCTCGACTAATGGCAAAAAATGATACGGCGGCCATTGCTGATTTTTATGAGGCTGTGCAGCTCAATAATAACGAGCTGGTGTCGTTTAACTTAAATCTCGCTAAACAGGAATTAAAATTGTGGTAATAAGTCATCAGGCTAAAAGAAAACCAGCCATGTCGGCTGGTTTTCTTACATCAATTACCTTTTAAGATTTATCTCTTGGCACAAAATCAAGCACGGTAGCATTAATGCAGTATCGGTCTTTACCTCTTGGCCCTTCACCTGGAAACAAATGCCCTAAGTGAATACCTGAGCTTTTTGATTTAAGCTCAATACGTTGCATGCCATAACTATTATCTTCATGCATAGTTACACTGTCTTTTATCGGATGAATAAATGAAAGCCAGCCGGTGCCTGAATTAAATCGATCTCGGGTATCAAAAAGTGGCACTCCACTTAACTTATCAATAAAAATCCCATCAGGTGTATTTTTAAAGATATCGTATTGTTTACAAAATGGACTATCTGTTCTGGCATGAAATGCCACTCTAAAGGCTTCACTGTCCCCCAGTTTAAATGCACCTAAGGCTTTGTAAAATTCATCTCTACTAACATAACCTTGTCTCCCATACACTTCTTCGCCATTTTCAATAAATAAGAGTGTGGGTGTCGCCCATGTTGGGGTTTTAATTGTTAAACCATCGAGCTGATCAGCATGTCGAAACGTCATCGGAATTGTTCCCATGTACTCATTCGCGACGTCTTTTTTAAACTTTTCACAATAAGGACAATAGCCTTTAGCATCAATCACCACAATTTGCTTGCCGGCCAATAAGGCTGTGTTATCAACCTGCTGTTTTTTTACTGGCGTGAATACAACGCCCGTTGAATGATCCGGGCAATAACCATTAGGGTTTTTCTTTAAATAATCTTGATGGTAATCCTCTGCAGCATAAAACGCATCAAGTGGTTTTATCACAGTTACAATCTTGCCATACCCTGCTGCCGTTAATTTGCTTTGGTATTCACCTTTAAGTTTATTAGCAATCTCGAGTTGCTCGTTATTACTAACCAAAATTGTTGAGCGGTATTGAGTACCAATATCATTACCTTGGCGATTTAGCTGTGTTGGATCATGATTTTCAAAATAATGCTTTAAAAGTGATTGTGTTGTTAACTCGTTACTGTTGTATGTGACTTTAACAACTTCTGCATAATTGTTTTCATCAAAGCGTCGTGAGCTACGTGTTATATTCTTGTAGGTCGCTTTAAATCCATGCCCATCGGCATAACCTGATACAGCATCTAACACGCCATCCAGTGCTTCGTATCGTTTTTCAGCTCCCCAAAAGCAACCAGAGCCAAGCACGATCGATTCAATATGCCCTGTTGCGTTATCTGGCATTGTGTCAGCTTTAATTTGGCTGGTGGTAAAAATGGCACTGCAAGTAAATAGTGTCAGTAACATCGACTTAATTGTCATACTAATTTCCTCTTAAAAGCCTGTATTTAAAGTAGACCGAGCATAAGCATTAATAATTTCAGCTTAAACGCATGCAAACAGCTATTCACCGCTAACAATTTAACTCTTAACCTTATTTACGGTAAAACACAGCTTTTTAACATTGGGATATTAAAAAATGAAAATTGCACACAGCTTGTCTGCTATTGCATTAGGGTTAACACTTGCTACGCAAGTGAATGCCGCAGAGTTCACTTTTGCAAAGTCAATTAAGCCAAACGACACCACCTTAGTTTTATTTTTAGACACTGATAGTCAAGTTGCTAACTTTAATTATTTAAAGCCAGAAACCCAAACTCACCTAAATAAGGTCATTGAGTTCAGCGATTTTAAAGCAGGTTATGGCAAAACATTAGAAGTCATCGCTCCTAATGGCAGCGACCACCAGCGCATCTTACTTGTTGGCTTAGGAGAACAGCCAAAACTAGATGCAGCAAAAATGGCAAAACTCGGTGGTAATGTTCACGCTAAATTACAGTCTGCTAAACAAGCAACCGTAAGCCTCGATTTTTCAGAGCTAAAAGACAGCGCAATCAATGCTAAATACGCAGCTGAATTTGCACATGGTGCGAATTTACGTGACCACCGTTTTGAGCAGTACAAAAAAGAACAAGACAGCCATGTTGTAAACTACACTGTCGACGTTGAAAATTTAGACCAAGCAGTCAAAACCCATAAATTACTACAACACATTGAACAAGGTGTATTTTTAGCACGTGATTTAACCTCTGAAGTTGCAACAGAAATGACGCCTTCTGATTTTGCTAAAGCGGCAAAAGAACTTAAAAAGCTGGGTGTTAAAATTACTGTTTTAGAACCTAAGCAAATTAAAAAGCTAGGCATGGGTGCACTTGAAGCGGTTGGCCGTGGTAGCGAAGAAGGTTCACGTTTAGTAGTTGCACACTATCAAGGGAATAAAACCCCCCCTATCGCATTAGTAGGTAAAGGTATTACGTTTGATTCAGGTGGCTACAGCCTTAAAACTGGTGCTTCAATTGCCCGCATGAAATCAGATATGGCAGGTGCAGCTGCAGTACTGGGAACAGTTAAAGCAATGGCACTGGCTAAAGCCGACACAAACGTTGTTGCTGTCATGGGCATGGCTGCCAACATGGTATCGCAATTTGCTGTAGCGCCGGGTGATGTTGTAAGAACAGCCGAAGGTTTAAGTGTTGAGATTGTAAATACGGATGCCGAAGGCCGCTTAGTACTGAGTGATGCAATGTGGTATGCCCGCGATAAATTCAAACCAAGTATTATGGTTGATGTTGCAACACTAACGGGTTCTAAGATTGGTGCTGTAGGTAATGACTATGCGGCTGTATTCTCAGCTGATGATACGCTTGTTGAGCAACTAACTTTTGCGGGTAAGCAAGTAAACGAAAACCTTTGGCGTTTACCGCTCGGTTACGAAGATGCATTAAAGTCTGATATTGCTGATCTTAAAAACATCGGTTCACATGGTCCAGGTGCAACCACAGCTGCAAGTTTCCTACAAAACTTTGCTGGTGACACGCGTTGGGTTCACATTGATATTGCTGGTAACGCGCTAAACTCAAAAGCGAAAGATGAACTTGCTGAAGGTGGTACAGGTTACGGCGTACGTTTATTGTCTAATTGGTTATTAAATAACTCAAATTAACCAAGTTAGTCATCGGCCAAGCGGTTATAACCGCTTGGCTATCTTGATTTTTTCTAATTAACGCTAAAGACGCATTTACATCATCAACATCCAGCCTATATGCTAATAAGCATCAAGGGATAATAATAAGATTGATACGCAATGACGACCGATAGAACACCCAAGATTATGGCGCTCACGACACATAGCATCTTTTTTGATGCCTATGAAACAGGCAGCGACACACTAACAACCCAAAAGAAAATATGGGCTTTAGCACAGTACTGTCAAAGCAGTGATGACTTTGTTGATATAGTTCCCGCCAATAATAACTTAACGCTTTACCTTAATGAGCCCGCCCAACTTGCTGGCTGGCTGCCACGATTACTTGATCAATGGCATGAACTTAAAGCCAGTGACTTCAATTCGCGTCATCATAAACTCGCGACACGTTATGGTGGTGAATATGGACCAGATATCGCACATGTTGCTAAACATCATAATCTGTCTGTCGATGAAGTTGCTCAAATGCACAGTAGTGCCAAATACCATGTGTTGTTTCTTGGTTTCAAACCCGGCTTTGCTTATTTAGACGGACTAAACCCACAATTATTTACCCCTCGTCATGCTGAACCAAGGCTCTCGGTTCCAAAAGGGTCTGTTGCTATTGGCGGCGAACAAACCGGCATTTACCCAGAAAGCTCTCCTGGTGGCTGGCAAATTATTGGTCATACAGATTTTCGCCTATTTGATATTAATGCAGCCTCGCCCTGTGCGATAGAACCCGGTGATACTTTGGAGTTTGTTATTCAGGAGGTGTTAAAATGATCACCATCATCAAACCTGGCATGCAAATGTCTATACAAGATCAAGGGCGCACAGGCTCTCGCCATCTAGGCATTGGTCAATCTGGTTGCATTGACCCTTACGCGCAGATTATTACAAACCGTTTAGTCGGCAATGATGATAACAACCCCGTTATTGAAATTACATTAGGCCTTGCGGAAATTCAGTTCGATAACGATTACTACATCGCACTGCACGGTACAGATATGAAAGCCACCGTGAATGGCAATGCTGTTGAGCCTGGTTGGAGCTTCTACATAAAAAAAGGCGATGTACTAAAACTCAATGCTGCGCGCCATGGGTTTCGAAGTTACCTTGCTATTGGCGGGGACTGGCATTTACCAGACCCAATATTGAATTCTTACTCAACTGATATTTCAGCGGGATTTGGTGGCTTGACTGGTCAAGCTTTACAAGCTGGCGATAGTTTTGAGGTTACCCCTAAGTACAATACTAAAGTTGGCTTAGGCGCTATGCTACCGCCAAAGAGTACGCAAATACGTATTCATGCGGGACCTCATGCAGCACTGTTACCAAAAGACACTATCGTTAACTTTATTAATCATTCATGGCATGTATCGCCAAATAGTAACCGCATGGGCACAAGGCTATTAAGTGATGAATGCGACATTCGTCACACTGTTTCATTACCCTCTATGGCCGTTGCGCCGGGCTGTATTCAATTACCGCCCAATGGTGAACCCATCGTGTTATTAAATGATGCGCAAACGACAGGTGGTTACCCATTACTAGGCACAGTGATCGAAGCAGATCTTCGTCATTTTGCACAATTAAAACCCGGAGACTTCTTGCACTTTAAGTTTGTCACACTTAAAGAGGCCCATGCAGCACAAGAAAAGCTCACTGCGCACTTAAATCAACTAGCGATAGCACTAAACTATATTAACAAGTAAGCCTAAATACTTTTTAAAAATAGCGAGCAAAGAAAACCTTTGCTCGCGTTGCCTTCACCACTTGTCTATACATTTAAATAATAAAAAATTCACATAACCCTTTGCACTAAACTTGTGCAGCGTTGATAGTAATAATAGCCTTTGTTACGGGTTCTATATCAGCCTATTTGTGTAAATCAAGCATTTAAACTGCTCATCCTTTAAACAATTACCCCATACTGGTGCAAAGCCGCCGCTTAAGGTGCATATTTTATTCTTAATTAATTAAAAAACCTGTGTGACTTAGGTAATTATTTCTGTTAAAACAAACATTCGCAGTTATATAAATTCTGTTAACTGCGCACATATTTGGAATGAGGAGTCACTATGTGTTCAATTTTTGGGGTATTAGATATTAAATCTGATCCCGTCCAATTGCGAAGTCAAGCAATTGAGATGTCAAAACTTTTAAGACACCGCGGGCCAGATTGGTCAGGGGTATATTCATCAGATAAAGCTATTTTAGTGCACGAACGTCTAGCGATTGTTGGCGTATCAAGTGGTGCACAACCTTTGTACAACCCAGAGCGTACAAATATTCTTGCGGTTAACGGTGAAATTTATAACCACAAAGAGTTAGCAGCTAACTTAGAAACAGATTTTACTTTTCAAACTCAGTCTGACTGTGAAGTTATCTTAGCTTTATACAAGCAAAAAGGCCCTGAGTTTTTAGATGATTTAAATGGTATTTTCGCCTTTTGTTTATACGACGAAGAGCAAGATGCCTACTTAATTGGTCGTGACCATATCGGTATTATTCCGCTTTATACGGGTCACGATGAACACGGTAACTTTTATGTTGCCTCAGAATTAAAAGCATTATCGCCAATTTGTAAACATATTGAAGAATTCCCGCCGGGTCATTTCTTATGGAGCAAAGATGGTCAACTTCGTAAGTACTACAGCCGTGATTGGCAAAGCTTTGATGCGGTTAAAGACAACGAAGCTAAAGCAAGCGATGTAAAAGAAGGCCTAGAGGCAGCAGTTAAACGTCAATTAATGTGTGACGTTCCATACGGTGTTCTATTATCTGGTGGTTTAGATTCATCTGTTATTTCAGCTATCACACAGCGTTTTGCTGCAAAACGTATCGAAGACAATGACGAGTCAGATGCGTGGTGGCCAAAACTGCATTCATTCTCTGTGGGGCTTGAAGGGTCGCCAGATTTAGCAGCTGCACAAAAAGTGGCTGATATGATTGGCACAGTTCACCACCCTATTCACTTTACTATTCAAGAAGGCATTGATGCCCTTCGTGAAGTGATTTACCACATCGAAACCTACGATGTAACAACCATTCGTGCCTCAACGCCTATGTATTTAATGGCACGTCAGATCAAAGCCATGGGTATTAAAATGGTGTTGTCGGGTGAAGGTGCTGATGAATTGTTTGGTGGTTACCTTTATTTCCATAAAGCGCCAAATGCACAAGAGTTCCATGAAGAGCTTAACCGTAAAGTGTCTAAACTACATATGTTTGACTGTTTACGTGCTAATAAATCAATGGCAGCTTGGGGCGTGGAAGCACGTGTACCATTCTTAGATAAAGAATTTGTAGACGTAGCAATGCGTATCAACCCTGAAGCGAAAATGTGTAAAGACGGTAAAATCGAAAAGCACATTATTCGTGAAGCATTCGACGGCTATCTACCAGAAGAAGTGCTATGGCGTCAAAAAGAGCAGTTCTCTGATGGAGTAGGCTATAACTGGATTGATACGTTGAAAGAGTACGTGAGCGAGCAAGTAAGCGATCAAGACCTTGCTAATGCTAAATACAAATACCCGATCAATACGCCAGATTCTAAAGAAGCGTATTTCTATCGTAGTATTTTCGAAGAACACTTCCCTGGCGATGCAGCAGCTAAATGTGTTCCGCACGGCAAATCGGTTGCTTGTTCAACACCTGAAGCACTGGCTTGGGATGAGTCATTCCAGAACAATGCTGACCCTTCAGGTCGTGCTGCGGGTGTTCATAACGACGCCTATAAGAAGTAATGTTTTTGTGCTGCAAATCTTGTGTTTGCAGCACTTTCCTCTGAATTAAAATAATTTGATTTGAAATAATACTGTAATCAAATAATTATTCCCACCTGTAAAATCGTTCACAAATCCGTCAAAAATACATAAAAATGGCTTTTATTCGCCTATTTAGTGCTTAAACCATTTACATTTATTTTCGAACTCCTACACTAAAGACTAATATTTGGTACAAATTTATTTCGTCTACGAACTATTTTTAGTGTTCATACGTATAACTTGCAATGAAATAAATAGGTAGCAACCGGCCGTTTAGCTCTCTGCTAAACATAATCACAACAAGAGGTATTCATGAGCGAACATCATGACAAGTACAGTATCGACAATACCGACTACACTGTCGGTCAGGACAATGTACAAAAATGGGGTTTTGATGTGCACAACCCTGTCTTTGGCATCAGCGCGGGTTTAATCGCCCTATTTTTAGTGGCAACACTCATTTCAGATGCTGAAACAGCAAAAACAACCCTAAATGGCATTAAGAATGACATTATTAATAACTTTGATGGCTTTTTTATGTGGTCAGCAAACTTATTCGTATTGTTTTGCCTTGCGTTGATTGTTTCACCCTACGGTAATATTCGCTTAGGTGGCAATGACGCAAGACCATCTCATTCTCGAATTTCATGGCTAGCCATGCTCTTTGCTGCGGGCATGGGTATTGGCTTAATGTTTTGGGGCGTCGCAGAACCTGTGGCCTACTTTACAGGCTGGTACGAAACACCACTCGGCGTTGAAGCTAACACCCCTGAAGCCGCCAAACTTGCAATGGGTGCAACCATGTTCCACTGGGGTCTTCACCCTTGGGCAATTTACGCTGTTGTTTCACTGTCATTGGCATTCTTTTGCTATAACAAAGGCTTGCCGTTATCTATTCGTTCGATTTTTTACCCTATTTTAGGTGACAGAGCTTGGGGTTGGCCGGGTCATATCATCGATATTTTAGCGGTACTTGCTACGTTATTTGGCCTTGCAACATCACTTGGCTTAGGTGCGCAGCAAGCGGCTGCAGGTATTAATCATGTATTTGGTACTGATGCAGGAATTGGCTTACAAATTGGTGTTATCACTGGGGTAACGTTACTTGCGGTGATCTCAGTTGTTCGCGGTATTGACGGCGGTGTAAAATTACTGAGCAACGTTAATATGGTCATTGCCTTCGTATTATTAGTGTTTGTTGGTGTTGTCGGTTTTGCCGCGGCATTTGGCAATATCCCGAATACAGTAATGGGTTATGTTGAAAACATCATTCCATTGAGTAACCCGCATGGTCGAGAAGATGAAACTTGGATGCACGGCTGGACCGTATTCTACTGGGCTTGGTGGATTTCATGGTCACCATTTGTTGGTATGTTCATTGCGCGCGTATCTGAGGGCCGAACAATTCGCGAGTTCTTAATTGCCGTATTGCTTATTCCTACTATCGTTACCATCTTTTGGATGTCAATTTACGGTGGTATCGCCATTGAGCAAGTTATTGATAAAGTGGGTGTGCTGGGTGAGAAAGGCTTAACTGATGTACCTCTTGCAATGTTCCAAATGTTTGAAGCCCTGCCAATGTCGCAAGTGCTTTCGTTCATTGCAATTGTGCTAGTACTCGTGTTCTTTATCACGTCATCTGACTCAGGTTCATTAGTAATCGACTCAATCACTGCAGGTGGTAAAGTTGACGCGCCAGTGCCACAACGTATTTTCTGGGCAACAATCGAGGGTGCTATTGCAGCTGCACTTGTTTGGATTGGTGGCACACAAGCTATCGAAGCATTACAAGCAGGCGCCGTATCTACGGGCTTACCGTTTACCTTTGTATTGTTATTAATGTGCGTGAGTTTAATTCTTGGTTTGAGAACAGAGCCAAGTAACTAATCACAAAACTTTAAATAACAAAAAACGCCGCATTGCGGCGTTTTTTATTATTTAAGCTTTACCAACTATTTTTAAATACCCGACTAAAGTCAGTGCTACTCACGTTATATAAGTAACTCACCTAATGGTGTATCAGAGCGATAATGGTAGGCAAGCTGTGCTTGTAATAGCTCTGCGGTGGCTATGGCATCATTAAGCGCATTATGATTTTGATACGCCGGCAATGAATACCGAATACGCGAGTCAGCTAATCGTACTGAATCGAGCTTAGAATTAAATAACCGTCCTAGTAACCCTTGCTTTGCCTTAAGCGCTCGCGTTTCAAGGTCTAGCGTGTCTATAACGGCAAACTCAAGCCCTTCCCCTAACCGTGCTTGCAACGCTTGATATAAGAAGTGCCGTTCAATAGGTGCAAAATGAACCACAATCACTTTGCCTTTTAATGCAGCTAATAAAGGCTCCATGATAGAAGAAAAATCTGGTGCTTCACTCACTTCTGAGTGAGTTATACCATGAATAACAATCGACTCTTCAGCGAGCTTTTGCCGTGGTTGAACAATCCAATGCTTGCTGTATTTGCAAAAAATTCGCTTTGAATTAAAAGGCACTAATCCCACACTGACAATATCGTCACCATCAAAATTTAGACCAGTCGTCTCAAAATCTAGCGCGACCATAGGAACGTCGCTGATAGGCATGCTTAAATCATTGATGGCTGAAGAATAAAACTCTTGGATTAATGGCTGTTTACTTACCTTTAGTTGCTGCTGGTAGCGGCTTGGCCAATCAAGTTTAGCGCCTTGCTTTGCCATTATTTCATCCCTGAGTTAGCTGAGTATCTGAATTTAAGGAAATTCTGTGCTTTATCTAAAATCGCAAATGCCTCTTTAAGATTGCGCTGCTCAAAGGGTGATAGTAAATGAGGCTCAAGATCGTTATCAGGCGCTTCATCAAGTTTTTCAATTTGCCATGCTTGGTGCCTAATTCTTACCATCGCAATGTACTCTAGCGCATCACGTAAATCCTGCGCTTTACCCTCAGGAAGTAATTTGGCATCAATAATATCTTCTAGTCGCTCAAATGAATTCTGTTTACGGCTACCGATAGCTAATGCATGCACACGTATTACATCAGACAAAGGCGCTGTGCCACGGCGTTTTAAGTTCATAGAACGCTTGTGTTGCCCATTATGCTCTAACACAAAGTCTTTAAAGAAACCTAGAGGCGGTGTTCTGTTGCGCGCATTCGAAGCAAGGTTAGCCAAGAAACGTTTATTCTTACGCCCTTCTGTTGCGATAAAACGCTTAAGTTCATCAGCCCATTTGTTTTTACCGTACACACCGTCTAAATCAAAAAAGATCGAGCTGTGTAATAAAGCCTGCGGTTTAGGTTCGGCCATCCAATCTGCAAATTGTTCTTGCCACTGCTCGCGAGTTAAACGCCATTTTTTGAATGACGCCATAATTTCACCTTCACAGTACTTATAGCCACACTCAGCTAAACCATCGCAAACAAAGTCAGCCAAGTTTTGAAAGTATTCGTCGTGTAATTCTTCGTTAAAACCATTATCGAGGATAATAGCGTTATCTTGGTCGGTAACAATTAACTGTTCATCACGAGCCATAGAGCCTAAAGCAATAAAACAGTATGGCACCGGTGGCGGACCAAACTTTTCTTCGGCTAAATCAAGTAAGCGTTGTTTAAATGTACGGCCTATAACGGCCATGGCCGTACCTATCATGTGGGAGTTAGCATCCTCGTTCACCATGCGTACAAACACATTAGGTAACTGCCTTGCATAGTGAGCTAAATCTTCAACCGACTGCTGCGCTAAAATACCCCGCACTAGCAATAAACTGCTTTGTGATTCGTAGCGTAAGATATCTGATTGCGAAATAACACCGATAGGCTTTTTCTTCACAACAACTGGCAGGTGGTGAATATTGTCTCTGAGCATTGCAAGTACTGCTTCAAACACATAGGCATTGCTATCAAGCAAAACTAAATCGGTTTGCATAATTTGCGCTGCTGGGGCTTCATAGCTTAAGCCATTTGCAATCACACTGGTACGTAAATCACGGTCGGTAATGATGCCAACTACTTGGCCGTCATCATCATCAGGATCATCACTGATCGGTTTATCTGCATCAGTGACTAATACTGATGAAACTGACTCTTGCGTCATCAACTGTGCAACCATTTGCACAGACGCATCTTTTGCTACAGTAACAACATCGCGATGAAGAAGTGACTTGACCTTAGCGGTTGTTAAATCGTTGCTGTCTGCTTGCTCTACAACAGCTTGATGAAGCCTAACATTACCATCGGCTTCAAAAAAATCAGCAAACACGTCGTATTCATCACAATATTGGTTAAACAACTCAACATTAATGCAATAAACTAAGGTATCTTCAAGCGCCTTTGCTGGGAAACGCACTTTGCGGTTCATCAGCAAACCCATTTGCCCAAATATCCCCCCTACCGTTAAGCGGTTGTATAACTCACCATCACGGCGATACATTTCAACAGCACCGGTGCGTATAACGTATAAATCAGCGATATCTTCGCCGTAATTTAATATTTGTGTACCCGCACGAAAATAAGCGATTTCGACTTGTGAGGCGAGTTTATTGACGGCCTCTTCAGGAAGATCATCAAACGGTGCATGATCAGAAAGAAATTGGGCAATATCGACATGTTCGGCTTGCATACGCGTACCTAGTTTATAGCATTTGTATTAATTGTGAGGGTAATTGGCTATTTTTTCAAAGAAAAATAGCCAATTCAATAGGATTAAGCCTTTTCTAACTCTTCGGCCAGAAGTTTCGACTCATCACCTCTTGGTTTAGTAAAGCGAGCTAAACCAAGGTATATGACAGGCGTTAGATACAGGGTAAATAACACCGCAAGTGCTAAACCGCCAAATACCACCCAACCAATCGCGTTACGAGCCTCAGCCCCCGCGCCGGTAGATAAAATAAGTGGTAATGCACCTAGTAAGGTTGAAACCAGTGTCATCGTGATTGGGCGAAGGCGAACCAATGCTGCCTCTTCTACCGCAGCTCTAACCGATCGGCCTTGATCACGTAATTGGTCGGCAAACTCCACCAGCAATATGGCATTTTTAGCAATGAGACCAATCAGCATCACTAAACCAATTTGCGAGTAAATGTTTAATGATGTACCCGTTAGATAAAGCGCCAAAATCGCTGATGTAATACCAAACGGTACTGTGATCATCACAACAATTGCACTATTTACACTTTCAAATTGCGCTGCCAAAACCAGTAGTACGATTAAAAAGGCCAATACATAGGTTACTAATACTTCATTAGCGGTTTCTTCAAAAGTTAATGCCTCACCTTTAAACGCTAAGCTGATGCCAGCAGGCAGAGATTGCTCTGAAATATCACGGATTTTTGTTACAAGCTCAGCAATGGTAACGCCTTCTGGCATTTCCATACTCAGTTCAATAGCACGGCGCTGCGCATGACGCTCAAGCTCAGCGGCAACACCTTCTTCAGTGATCGTTGCAACACTACTCAGTGGCACCAATTGACCATTTCGGCCACCAACATACAAATTAGCTAAATCACTTGGGTTTGTGATTGTTTGGTTTTGTGCTTGCAACATAATTGGGATTGATTGGTCACCAATGTTTAAATCGGCGATATCATCACCATTGATTGCTGCGCGTAGTGTCACAGAGATATCACTGAGCGATACACCAAGCTCTTCAGCACGACGCCTATCAATATTAACCCGTAATTGTGGCTGTGACGGCTGATATGAAATACGCACAGGCGCCACTTCTGGCACTGCTTTTTCAATTTCAGCAGAGAACTCTTGCGCGGCTTTAAATATCTCGAGGTAATCTTGCCCTAATAAAGCAAGCTCAATACCACCGCCTTGACCACGTAAGTTCAAACTATTTGAGCCACCTGGGTAACCAGCCGCACCAGGAATATTCCCTAAAGGTTCACGTATTTTATTGATAATTTCTTGCTGACTAAAATGACGTTCGTCCCAATGTTTTAGTGGCACAGTGATAAATACAATATTTGGATCCCATTGCCCAACCACAGTGTAAATAGACTCAATATCTCCACTTTCAACATAAGGCAGTAAGATATCTTCCATTTGCACCGCTTGCCTGTCCATAAAGTTCAGGCCAACACCATCAGGACCTCGGGCAAAAATACGGATTTTACCGCGATCTTCTGTTGGTAATAACTCGTTATCTAGGTTGAAATACAGTGCCCCAGAGCCTGCTGCAACCAACAAACATGCAAAAAAGGTAAGCCATGCATGCTCAAGCACACCATGTATTGTGCGCTTATAAACGGCGGCTAAACCATGGCCAACTTTCGCAAATGGATGAAAACCACCCTGCTTTAATTTCAATTTTGAAGTCAACGCAGGTACCAAAGACAGTGCTACAAAGCTTGAGATGATCACAGCGCCAGCTAATACACCACCAAACTCTCTAAATAGGCGTCCTGCTGTTGAAGGTAAAAAAGCAATAGGCACAAACACCGCAGCCAATACGGCGGTTGTTGCCACAACAGCAAAGAATACTTCACGCGTACCAACCACTGCAGCTGCACGGCGGCCAAGACCTAAGCCCCGCTGACGTTGTATATTTTCACTAACCACAATGGCATCATCAACAATTAGGCCGGTTGCTAACACTAATGCAAGCAAAGTAAGAATATTAATTGAGAAACCAAGCGCCCAAATAAGTGCTAAAGAGCCAATTAATGCAACAGGTATTGCAAATGCAGGAACCAGGGTTGCGCGCCATGAGCCAATAAACACCCATAGTGTGATCACCACTAACAGCACGGTTAGTAACAAGGAATTAATGACTTCATCAACTGAACTTCTGATAAACTGCGCATCATCAGAGGTGAGAGTAAATTCCATTTCAGGAAAACGGACTCGCATGCGCTCGATTAAAGTGAGCACTTCATCAGAAATTTCGATGGTATTCGATTGCGCCTGACGAATAATTTCCATGCCAATGACAGGTGTGCCATTAAGCCTTACGAACGAACGCGGATCAGCTGGGCCAAAGTAAACAGCTGCAACATCGCCAATACGGGTATCATCGCGTACGATGATATCGGCTACTTGTTCAGCAGAAATTGACGTTGCATCAGCACGAACGATGACTTGTTGATCACTTGATTTTAAACTACCTGCAGGCACATCAAAGGGAGCCTGACGAAGTACGTTGGCAATATCTGGTACGGTAAGGTTAAAGCTGCTCAGCTTAAGTGGGTCGATACGCACTCTAAGCACCCGTTCACGGTCACCATTTAAGCGAACATCGGCAACTCCAGGAATAGTTAAAAACTGCGGGGCTAAGTCAACATCAACACGCTCTGTTAGTGACTCAAGGGATAAGCTATCACTTGATACCGTTAACGATACTACCGCTTCGGCGTCGTTATCGGCTTTGATAATTGATACCCGTTCAACTTCTTCGGGTAGTTCACGCTGTACACGGGCCACTGATTCGCGTGTTTCGTTCGCAGCATCATCTAAATTAACGCCGGGGCGAAACTCAACCACGATACGAGCGTTGTTTTCTTCACTTTGCGCACGAATCGACTTTACACCACTTACTCTGGCAACCGCCCCTTCGAGCTTACTAGTCACTTCGGTATCTACGGTCTCCGGTGAACCACCCGGAAAAGACGCTGATACAGTAATACGTGGTCTATCAACATCAGGAAGCTCACGTACTTCAACCCCTGCTATTGCAGCAATACCGGCGATAATAATGAGTAAGTTAAGTACCACAATTAAAACAGGGCGACGTATCGCCATTGATGGTAAGTCTTCCATCATAGGTTGCTGTTTCATCATTACTCCTTGGCTAGCTGCACTTCATTGATGAAATTAAGCTCTTGATTAGGTCTTAGGCGCTGAACGCCTTCTGTCACCAATAAGTCACCTTCGTTTAAGCCACCAGAGACTAGTAAACGCCCTGCTAAACGCTGCTCAATTTTTACATCAACACGAGTTGCTTTTTTATCGACACTCTTCCATACGTAAGGGCCTGCAGCACCCCACATCATGGCAGCTTCGGGTACGACCGCAAACTCTTCACCCAGAATATTTATGTGCACACGAAAACTCATACCCGGCATAAATTGCTGAGCATTATTATCAAGTTTGGCTTTTGTTCTAAGTGTACGGGTTTGGGCATTGATACGCGAATCAAGCTCTGCCACCTTAGCCGTATAACCTTTATCGCCTAACCAAGGCACCACTTCGACCGAGGATTTTTGTTTAAGCACTGAGATAGCGGCCTCTGGGGCATTAAAATTGATATAAAGTTCAGAAATATCATCGATAGTGGCAATGGCTGTTTGGGTTGTGATCCTGTCGCCTACTTCGACGTCAGTTAAACCCATAACACCACTAAAAGGAGCACGAACTTCGCGGTCTTCACGCTCTGTTTGGGCTTGCATTAACTGGACTTTTGCAAGCTCATAAAGCGTTTTCGCATCATCTAAATCACTTTGTGGCACCGCACCACGGGCGTGACTTTCTTCAAGCCTTTTCATGGTGCGCTCAGCATCTTTTAATGTAATTTCGGCTTCGATCAACGCTGCTTTTTGTCTACGTGAATCAAGCTCTAATAGTAAGTCACCTTTGGCAACGTTATCGCCTGGTTTAAAGTAAACAGCGGTGACTCTGTCACCAACGGCTGGGTAAAGTGTGACTGAGTGGATCGCTTCAGCGTTACCCACTGCTTTTATCTGTTGTTTAGACTTTTCAACAGACACTGATTCTACAACTACATTAGCCGCCTCAGCGACGGAAACACAACTAATACAGGCAATTAAAGTCCATGTATGTAACTTGCCAATTGTCAAAATTTCACCTAAATAAGAATCGTTTTAATTGTTACGAAGTGTAACAGCTTTGTGATCAATAAAAAGATGACTTCGTTTAATAAACAATTAGCCAAGGTGAAATAAACGCATACATCGCCTTTGTTTTCAAATTAAGAACGACAATGTGATGAATCGACCCCTTTTAAGTGTGCTTCGCTTGCAATGGTAACCTCTACACACCCTGAGTTAATATCAACTTGTTCCTTTTGAATTAGCGTAAAACTCCCTTCTTGCTCTGAACGTAATGAATATTCAAAGGCATCGTTGCTTCCCTCTGCAATTGCAGTAAAAATCCCGCCGACCAGTGCTCCAGCAAGGGCGCCTGCAATCATCTCTTCGTGGTTGCCATCTAATTCATCAACAAAACCTATCGCAGAGCCTGCTGCTATACCCGTTTTAACATTCGATGATAATTTAACGGGTTTTACTGATGTTACCTTTGCATAAAAGCGTTTGATCATCACATTTTGGTCGGCTCTATCAACTCCTTGTGATGCGCAGCCGCCTAAAAAGAGTAAACCTATCAGTAATTTCTTCATTGTTCTCACCCTGTCAGTATAAAAGCTTAGATAGATAGTATTCCTAGCATGAGTTAGATACTGTTTAAGAACTGTAATAAACTGTATGTAGGCGATTTACGGGCATAAAAAAACCCCAGATAATGCTGAGGTTTTTAACTATTAACAATACTAAAAATTACTGTTGGCGCTGTGCTTCTTTTTGCGCTTTTTTAGCTTCTTTACGCTTACGAAGAACTTCTTGCGCTTCATTACCGATGTGACCTTCGCCACGCGCCTGTGCTAATTCGATTTGCTTTTGACGCTCAGCAAAACGTGCACGTTGCTCTTCTGTTAGGCTGTCGTGACAGTGATGACACGAAACACCTTCCATGTATTCTGGTTTTTGCTTTTCTTCTTCAGTGATAGGCATACGACACGCATGACATTGGTCGTAAGAACCTTTTTGTAAGTCGTGATTTACCGCAACACGGTTATCAAATACAAAACACTCACCTTCCCACATAGTTTCTTCTTTTGGTACTTCTTCTAAGTACTTAAGAATACCGCCTTCAAGGTGGAATACTTCGTCAAAGCCTTGCTCTTTCATGTAAGCAGTTGATTTTTCACAGCGAATACCACCAGTACAGAACATCGCTACTTTTTTGTGCTTTGCTGGGTCTAGGTTTTCTTTCGCCCATGCAGGGAATTCGCGGAATGTCTTCGTGTTTGGATCAACCGCATTTTGGAAAGTACCGATCTCTATTTCGTAATCGTTACGCGTATCGATAAGAATCACTTCAGGGTCTGAAATTAACGCATTCCAATCAGCTGGTTTTACGTATGTACCCACTACTTCACGTGGGTCGATACCTTCAACACCCATAGTTACGATTTCTTTTTTCAGTTTTACCTTAGTACGGTAGAACGGACATTCGTCATCGTATGACTCTTTAGTCACAATGTTATCTAGGTTTGGTTGTGCATCTAACCATGCAAGTAGGTTATCGATACCTTCACGTTTAGCAGAAACAGTACCGTTAATACCTTCAGCCGCAAGTAACAAAGTACCGCGTACTTCATTGTCTTCCATTACTTTTAGTAGTGGTTGGCGGATCGCTTCAAAATCAGGAAGGGCTACAAATTTGTAAAGTGCGCAAACAACAAAGTGCTCGCTAGTTACATTGTCTTTATGAACAGCAGTCATGGTTTTACCTTTTGCTTTAAATGCCCATGAGGGGCGTTAACCGAATCGCAAATCCGGCGCATTGAGGGCGCGTATTTTACGCGAATTAGCGATAATTGCAAAAACTGATGCGAAATAGCTGTGTTTTTACTGTCTCCTAGTGAGGCAAGTGCGTTATAATGAACGGGATTTACAAATTTTGCTCATCGGAGATTACGCATTGCATTTTACTGAACTTGGGATTGATACACGCCTCGAAAAACAACTTGCGCATCAAGGCATCACCCAGCCCACTGACATTCAAGCTCACGCGGTACCAACAGCTATCGCAGGCCATGATATTTTTGCACAGTCAAAAACAGGATCGGGCAAAACGCTGGCGTTTTTATTACCTGCTGTACAGCGTGTAATGAAACAAAAAGCACTCAGTAAACGCGACCCTCGCGTTTTGATCGTTGCGCCTACCCGCGAATTAGCAACCCAAGTATACAGCCAATTAAGACTTTTAATTGCAGGCACAAACATTAGTGCAGTAAAAATACTGGGTGGTGAAAACTTTAACGATCAAATTAAAGCACTTCGTAAAGACCCGCACTTTGTAGTGGGCACACCGGGCCGTATTGCTGATCACTTAAGTCAACGCTCGTTACAACTTTCAGGCTTAGAGCTGTTAATTTTTGACGAAGCGGACCGTATTTTAGATTTAGGTTTTACCGATCAAGTTAAAATGATCAACGAGCTTGCTGATCACCGTTTACGCCAAACGTTATTGTTTTCAGCAACCCTTGACCATGCACAAGTTGATGCTTTATCACGTAACTTATTACGTTCACCAAAACAAATACTGTTAAGTGCCTCTAACGAGCAACATAGTGACATTACCCAGCAGCTTTATTTAGCTGATCATCTAGATCACAAAGAAGCGCTACTAGAGCACTTTGTAAAACAAGACAATGTTGGCCAATGTATTATTTTCACTGCAACACGTGCCGATACTCAGCGTTTAAGCCAATTATTATCTGATAAAGGCCTAAAAGCACAAGCACTTGCGGGTGACTTAACCCAAGCTAAGCGCCTTGAAATTATGGATGCCTTTAGCCGTGAAAACTTTAAAATTTTAATCACCACTGATGTTGCATCACGTGGTCTTGATTTATTAAGCGTGACTCACGTTATTAACTTTGACTTACCAAAACATGCTGAAGAATATGTGCACCGTATTGGTCGTACTGGTCGCGCAGGCTTTAAAGGTACTGCTATTTCGTTAGTGGGCCCGAAAGATTGGCCTAGCTACAAAGCAATTAAAGCATTTTTAAATGATGAATTAAGCTTTTTCACCGTTGACGGCCTTGTTGGTAAATTTAAAGGTCTGCGTGAGAAAAAACCAAACACTGTTTGGAATAAAGCAGAGAAAAAAGTGGCTGCAAAACCTGCTAAACCAAAACGCAAAGCAGCCCCTAAAAAGCCTAAAGCCCCTATTCAAGCACCAATTGATGTAGATGGTTTTGCTCCAATGCGCCGTAAGAAAAAGCCAGAACAGGAATAACAATGAGTATTTTAGGAACCACACAAACCCTTTTCGTTAACGAAATGTCTAACGAAGGTGCTTATTTAGATGGCCGTGATTTAGGCGAAGTATTCTTACCAAGCAAAGAAATTGATTACGAACTAGAAGCTGGCGACAGCGTTCAAGTATTCATTTACTTAGATCACGCAGGTCACCCAACCGGTACCACGAAAAAACCATTGGCTGAGGTAGGCGAATTTGCCCTACTACGTGTTAAAGCTATCAATAGCACTGGTGCGTTTTTGGATTGGGGCCTCGAAAAAGACGTACTAGCGCCATACAACGAACAAAAGCCAAAAATGAAAGACGGCTTTTCGTATCTTGTACGTTTATACCTAGATAATGCTAGCCAACGTATTTGCGCATCAAGCAACTTTAATAAGTTTTATCGAAAGAAGAACCAACTTACGCAACGATGGAAGAAGTTGACTTAATCGTTGCCGGTAAAACAGACCTTGGCTACAAAGTACTCGTGAACGAAGCCCACATTGGTGTTGTTTACTACAACACGGTATTTAAAAAGCTATTTGTTGGTCAGCGCTTAAAAGGCTTTATTCAAAAAGTACGTGAGGACGGCAAAATCGACGTACTACTTGAAAAGCCAGGTATGGGCAAAGTAAACGACTTAGGCGAAAAAATCTTAGCTAAATTAAAAGCCGAAGGCGGCGTACTTCACTTAGGTGATAAATCAGACCCAGAAGCAATTAAAAAGACTTTCTCAACCAGTAAAGCAAACTACAAAAAAGC
>NZ_PQCG01000007.1:0-359734 GCF_002964825.1 Pseudoalteromonas sp. T1lg122 | reverse complement strand
AGTTGCGAGTTGCGAGTTAACAAGATAATGAATTATCTGAAAGAGTAAAGTGAAAGCTTTACTCTTTTTTTAGTTTCAATAACTATGTAATTTACGTTTGAGTTAATTAAATTTAATAGTAAACCTAAATTAATCTGAACATACAAGGTTTTATACTCGCTGTTAAATGCATCCTTGTGGTGTTGTTGGCCATATAGGCTGATCGTTATCGCTATACAAAACACCAAAATTAATGTTTGTGAGGTTATTAAAATGAAATTGAAGTTCTAGCCATTCTTTTTCAAACGTTACAGATACAAACGAGCCATAATCATCAACAGAAGGTTCAGAGTCTAGTTCGGTCTTAATAATTGATAAAACTTCGGCCATTGGCTTACCTATAAGTTGATAACCAAACAAAGCTGCACTTTTATTGTAAACTTCGATCCAGCCAAGACGATTATCATTGTCAATTTCAAAAGTCAGCTCTATTAAAAGCTGGTTAAACTGCAATCGCTTATTTTCTGAATCGGTGAAAAATATCTTATCAGGTACACCTAACGCAGAAACAGCTTGCGTCTCTGTAAGACCAAATTGAATTGTGTCGATTCCATGACCTAGTTTGATTTCCATTAATTAAATCCTTTACTTAAGAGATTATAATGGTTTATATACTTCAATAAGAGCATAAACTACACATAAATGCTTACAACATTCTCTTTGAACTAACTCTATTTGTAATTTCTATCCCCAATTTAAAAAACATTTTGACTGTTCTTTCTTAGCGTCAGAATAGTAAGCGTATAGGTTGAGTGATTTAATAAGCGTTTTAATTTCGTTCTGGACAATGCCATACCAAACAGTGCCATAGGCTCCCTGTGACAGTAAACTGGATCATTAACATTCTAGATTCTTTGTAATCCGGAGCTTTAACATAATTGAAAACTAATTGAGAATAAATTTTTTCACCGAAGTACATTAACTTATCTATCGGTGCATTGGCGTTAGCTAACTTTACGATTAGCGAGTGCCACTGGCCTTCTGAATATTGCTTAAGCCCTTTTCTCCATTGTAAGAATTCATTCTCTAGAAACAAATCGTGAATGTAGTTTGTTAGCTCTTCTTCAAATTTTTCCATAGCTTATTTTGTACTGTCTGTTAAAGGCTACTATTAGGTATTAATATTTACACAAAGTGTTTGTCGATAAAGCTATACCTGTTTAATTTCTACTTTATAATTAATTGATAGTTATTTATTTCTACCAACAAACGCTAAAATCCAATCATGTTCTTCATCAGTTGATGTTTCTTTATTAACGAACTCTGATATTTCAGCTTTCATTGCTTCAAATTCACTAATCCCCTCTTTTATGTTTGATAACTGAGTTGTATGAAAGAAGCAACCGTAAACCCCACTTGTTAAGGTGTATGGTGCATTAACACTATCTTTTTCAAAAGTTAGGCGAGCACCTTTTGAATGCTCCTCGTCTTTAATTATTTAACCACTTTCAGACCTATCGTTCCTATGGTTTCTCCGTTATCGATTTCACTCCACATATCATACCTTGTAGTTTAGAAAATCAGCTTCGGGTAATAACAATATCGCATTTATAACCACCCATTTCGCTTTCTAAATTATCACTATTATATAAAGTGTATTTACCGGGAACTGTGAAAAGAATCTCATTAAAACCATCAGCTTCCCAGCGAAAACCCATGGTTTCGGGGGTTAAGCTGACTAAACTTGTAGCTTTAAGCTGAGAAGTAGACATTAAACTTTTCATTTCTTTTGGAGCACTATCAACAACCAAAAATAACCATGTGCTATCAGGTTCACGATAAATAGCTAACTCTTTAAATGAGTTCTCTCCAAACATAATAGAGACGCTACCGTTTACGCTAATTTCATTAGGGCTACAGTCAAAATGCTTTGGTGAATAAGCCCAAACAGTTTCAGGCGATTCATTTCCTTGTATAGCTAAACAAGTAAATGAAACTAATAAAAATAGATAGTTACTCAAAATAATCCTTAGCAACAGATAATTAGCTTAAGCTAGAAATAAAATAGAAAGCTCAAGGTAAAGCTGATGCTCTTCATCAATTGCAACTTATTGTTCATAAACACTTAAAGGTACATAGCTTTTTATACCAAAAGAGTCACTAATAACAAACACATAATAATAAGTAATATCTCAATCAAACAAAGAGTTAATTCAAGTCCACCGCTATACATTTGCTTCTTATACATATTGGAATTGATGGGCAACATACAAAATAACAGCTGCGGTTAGCCAGCACAATAAAGCCAGTCCTAGGTTTTTAAAAGCCTCTTTTTTATGTGAAATCGCAATTGAATTGAAGAAGTTATTAGTTAGAAATAAAAACGGGAAACAACTAACGAACAATGGATGAGAACAATTTTCTAATGATTTTCTAAATTCAGAGACTGAATTGACAGAAAAAATTACAAACCCAATAAGCAGTGGGATTACTAAAATTGCGAGTACAAATTTTTCCATGTCCTAATATTTTCCTTACGAATAACCTTGAAGCAATTTTATAATTGAAGAAAATTTACAGCTATAGACTAAAAATAATGTGGCACGAGACATAGCATACCGCATTCCTCCTTCTAATATTAACTTGCTAACTTGCTTTTAAATACCTCTAAAGAATACAGATTGTAAGAAGCTTAAAAGATCAGTTTGATTAGAATAATAGTCAGCAATCTCACCCCAAACTTCGAAGTTACTTAAGTTGAACCCGTCTTCTATATCATTATAATAAAGACATCGCTTACCAATTATTGCGACAACCCAAAAGCCATTGCCCTCTTCACCAAATGGATACTGAGTCCATTTTTCAAGCTCGTTTAGTTTAATTTGGTTCCACAGGTTTCTTTCAACCAAAGACATGTTGAACTCAGCAATTTCTATAATGCCTTCTAAATGAGGTTTTGTGATAGGTTTCCAGTTACTCATAATGCTTCTATTTTTGGCGATTTAATTCATCTATAATAAATCACATAACCTTCTGATATTTAGTTTTAATGAAATCAAGAAAGAGACCCTCAATATGTGTTTGCCGAAAATATTTTAACGGCTAACAGACATATCAAAGATAAACAGGTTTTTAAAATAATAAAAGAAAAATTAGCTACTTAAAGCAGCAAAAAAGAATCGTTATGCTTACTTGAACTAAGCATTCAGCATGTTGATATGTGTTAGGTGTCGATTATTACGAAACCTTCAGCCCAATAATCTTTACCAAGTGGGTAACACGATATATAGAAACCACTTTCGTCACAAGCAGCGGGGTTAATATTTGGAAAATCACTAAACCCAGGTTGCTCTTTTAGTCTTCCAACAGCAGCAATTGCCTCTTGCTCAGAAGCATAAATCCCGATTGTCTTTACACATTCATTGTTTTCAGAAATTATGTGCAAATGCTCTAGCAGGTATACTTTATCCATAGACACCTAACATTTAAATGGTGCGTTCATCGCGCATACTTTGCAGACTTAACGCCAATTATCTGGTTTCTATATTTTTAACAAATTCCCTAAATGATTACTACCACGAAGTTTTTTAAGACATCAAAATAAAATTATAAAAGTAATCAGATCGCAACGTTCACTTTCATTGATATATATGAAAAGAGCTGTTTAGCAATTGATTAAATATGATATTTTGCCAATCCTAATAAACACTTTTTGATCGCTAGAGTTCTAGGGAATTCACCTGATTAAGTATTGTGAGCTTGCCAAAAAAACAAAAAGAGCATTGTATCTAGCGCGATATAAACCGTGCCTACAATGCTCTTTAAGACTATTTAAAAATAACGAGGTTATTTTAGTGAGTCGTTAATTTCTTTTAGTGTTGCAACTGGATCTGCCGATTGGGTGATTGGGCGGCCTACAACTAAATAGTCGCTGCCATCTTCAACGGCTTGTTTTGGTGTCATGATGCGCTTTTGGTCACCTGCATCGCTGCCTGCTGGGCGAATACCAGGGGTAACCAGTTTAAAGTCTGCGCCGAGTTCTGCTTTTAGCTTTTTCGCTTCTTGTGCTGAGCACACTACCCCGTCAAGGCCTGATTCTTTAGCAAGATTTGCTAGGTAAATTACTTGCTCTTCTGGTGTTTTATCTACACCTAAACGAGTAAGCTCAGCGGCATCCATACTAGTTAGTACAGTTACTGCAATCAGTAATGGAGCATCATCACCAAACTGCTCTAAAGCTTGTTTTGCTTTAGT
The DNA here is from genome assembly GCF_002964825.1 of Pseudoalteromonas sp. T1lg122. Classification (NCBI taxonomy): domain Bacteria; kingdom Pseudomonadati; phylum Pseudomonadota; class Gammaproteobacteria; order Alteromonadales; family Pseudoalteromonadaceae; genus Pseudoalteromonas; species Pseudoalteromonas sp. T1lg122. The sequence goes on along the minus strand of NZ_PQCG01000007.1, from coordinate 355,501 downwards.
CATCATTTCAACGCCGCCAGAGGCATGCACGTTAACCATCCATACACCCATTTTTGCAGCTGCGGTTACAGCTTTAGCTACTGTGTTTGGAATATCGTGAAATTTTAGGTCTAAGAATACATCAAAACCTAAGTCGATTAGTTCCTTAACAAAGCTAGGACCGAAATACGTGAACATTTCTTTGCCTACTTTAAGGCGACACGTATCAGGCGATAATTGCTTTACAAACGCAAGAGCTGTTTGTTGATCATCATAATCAAGGGCAATTAATACTTTTTTTGAATCTTCGACAGACATAACTTTCCTAAAAACTAATGGACTAATATGAATTAAAAACCGTCTATGCCACGGCTTGGAACAATTGTTTCCCAGTGCTTACAAGATGGACATACCCAATAAATGGTATGACTGGTAAAGCCACAGTGTTGGCACTGAAAATCAGGTTTGGTTGCGATATAAGACGTTACTAGCTTATCAATTTGATCGAGTACATCTTTAATATCGTTGTTTTGTTTGGCAAGTAGCTGTAATAAAAAGCTAAAGCCACGAATAGTCGGATGACGCTTTAAACTATCCGTTAAAAATTTGATTGCTTGCTCGATATGGCCTTGCTCAAGTAAAGCTTGGCAGTGTTTTATTTTTATTAATACGCCACCTTTATCGAGCAGTTCATTGAGTAATTCGTAAAACTGATGCGTTAAATTAAGCTTTTGATAGCTCAGTGCTAATTCTTCAATAAATACTGGCGCAAAAAACGTGAACTGGCTAATCAGCTCACGCCAATAGTAAATTGCTTTTACATAATCTTCTTTAGTAAAAGCGCTGTGGCCAAGCTCATACAAAGGGCGAATAGCTTTGTGGTTTAAGCTAATAGCTTTACGCATAATTTGCGTATCGTTATCTTGTAAGGCTGCTTCACAATAAAAATTTGCAATCGCTTTTACATGCTGAGGTTTAGTGAACAACTCACTGTGGGCCTCGTACATGTTAATGCCCTTTTCCCATTCACGGGTTTGTGAATAAAGATTAATAATAGGCTCTAACGCTTCTTTATAGCCTGCCTTAACAAGCCATACTAAATGCTCTTCTGCACCATCTAACAAGCCTGCCATAATGTAATCTTCAGCAAGTTCTAAGCGGCTGGTTGCAGCTTGTTGCTCATCAAGACTTGGGTGCTTTAATAGCAGCTCATGAATTTTAATAGCACGGTCAAGTTCGCCACGGCGGCGGAACATAGTGGCTAGCGTTGAATAGTGTTCAACAGAATCAGCAGCAACTTCGAGTAGATTAATAAGGTGTTCTAAGCCTTGGTCTTCTTCTCTGTCTAAGAGAAATTTAAGGCCTTTAGAATATTCAGAGGTAATTTGGCGATTAAGCTGATGAGCTTGGTTTTTAGCGCTGTTTTTACCCATTATCCAACCGTAACCGGCTGCAACGGGTAAAAGTAAAAACAGAAGCTCAATCATGATTAGGTGTCTTTATTAGCAACAAGCTTTTTATTGTTTTTTTCAGGCGCTAATTTCTTTTTTAAACGATAATTTTGCCACTTTAACTGAGAAAACAGTGTAAAGCTTATAAAACAACCAATTGCGACACCTAAAATAAAGCAGATACTTATTACAACAGCTAGGGGCAATGTATTACTCGCGATTAAATAATTGATTTGCACCAATTGTGGATTCTGTGAACCAAGTACAAACGCAATAAATAAACACAGCGCAATCAATACGATTTTTAATACCCTAAACAAGTAACTACTCCTGTATAAAACTAGGCAATACTCGCATTTACGCGGTCACGTAATTCTTTACCTGGTTTAAAATGTGGTACGTGCTTACCGTCTAACTCAACTGTTTCGCCAGTCTTTGGATTACGACCTGTGCGAGGAGAACGATAATGCAATGAGAAACTTCCAAAGCCACGGATCTCGATGCGATCTGAGCTAGATAATGAGCCGGCCATTTGTTCAAGAATTTCTTTAACGGCATTTTCAACATCTTTCACAGGGATGTGTGCGTGTTGCTCGGCAAGTTGTTCTATCAATTCTGACTTAGTCATAGCGTTTCCTTAAAGAGTGGTAAAGGAAGGGCAAAACTGCCCTTCCAATTTTAAAAGACTAGATATTAGTCTTTTTGAGCATTTTTGAATGCTGCAGCCATAGCGTTTTCGAACGCTGGCTCTTCTTTCTTAAGCTTCTCTAGTACTTCTTTCTCTTCTGCTTCGAAAAGAGCTTTAACAGATAAGCTTAAAGTGCGGTTCTTACGATCAACACCAACGTATTTCGCTTCGATTTCGTCGCCTACAGAAACTACAGTAGTAGCATCTTCAACGCGCTCTTGAGCGATATCAGCTACACGGATGTAACCTTCAACGCCTTCGATTAGCTCAACAGTTGCGCCTTTCGCATCAACTTCAGTCACTTTACCTTTAACAATAGCACCTTTTTTGTTTGCGTCCAGGTAGTTATTGAATGGGTCAGCTTCGATTTGTTTAACGCCTAGAGAGATACGCTCACGCTCTGGGTCAACTTGTAATACGATAGCAGTGATTTCGTCGCCTTTCTTGAATTCACGTACAGCTTCTTCGCCTGGCGTGTTCCAAGAAATGTCTGAAAGGTGAACAAGACCGTCAATACCGCCTTCAAGACCGATGAAGATACCGAAGTCAGTGATTGATTTGATCTTACCAGTAACTTGGTCGCCTTTGTTTTGTAGACGAGCAAATTCTTGCCATGGGTTAGCAATACATTGCTTAAGACCAAGAGAAATACGACGACGCTCTTCGTCGATTTCAAGAACCATAACTTCAACAGTGTCACCTAGTGAAACAACTTTTGAAGGGTGGATGTTCTTGTTAGTCCAATCCATTTCAGAAACGTGTACTAGACCTTCTACGCCTTCTTCGATTTCAACGAAACAACCGTAGTCAGTAAGGTTAGTTACACGACCAGAAAGCTTAGAACCTTCTGGGTAACGACCAGCGATAGCTGCCCATGGATCTTCGCCAAGTTGTTTAAGACCTAGAGATACACGAGTTTTATCTTTGTCGAATTTAAGAACTTTAACTGCGATTTCGTCGCCAACATTAACGATTTCTGAAGGGTGCTTAACACGCTTCCACGCCATGTCTGTGATGTGTAGTAGACCGTCAACACCACCAAGGTCAACGAACGCACCGTAGTCAGTAAGGTTCTTAACGATACCTTTAACTTCTTGACCTTCAACAAGGTTAGCAAGAAGCTCTTCACGCTCTTGTGAGTTTTCTGATTCGATAACTGCACGGCGAGAAACAACAACGTTGTTACGTTTTTGGTCAAGCTTGATTACTTTGAACTCAAGCTCTTTACCTTCAAGGTGAGTTGTGTCACGTACTGGACGAACATCAACAAGTGAACCAGGTAAGAATGCACGGATTGAATCAACTTCAACAGTGAAACCGCCTTTAACTTTACCGTTGATAACACCAGTAACAGTCTCTTGCTCTTCACATGCTTTTTCTAAGCGGATCCACGCTTCGTGACGCTTCGCTTTCTCACGAGAAAGGATAGTTTCACCGAAACCGTCTTCGATTGCGTCTAAAGCTACATCTACTTCGTCGCCAACAGCAACTTCTAGTTCACCAGCAGCATTTTTGAATTGCTCAGCAGGGATTGCACTCTCAGATTTAAGACCAGCATCAACAAGTACGATGTTGTTCTCGATTGAGATAACTGTACCTTTAACGATAGAGCCTTGCTCTGCTTCAAAACCCTTTAGGCTTTCTTCAAATAACTGCGCAAAATTTTCTGACATTATACGTCTCTAAATAATTAAATAACCAATTAGCAACCATGCTGCATGGGGTTGTTAAAATAGCACTGGCTTCCTGCCGGCACCTTAATAAATTACTTTTTAGCTTTTGGAAGCTTACCTGCAAGTACGGCTTCGTCGATTAAAGTTACAACTTTATCAAACACTTGCAATGCATTGAACTCGCTAGTATCGATTTCAATGGCGTCTTCTGCAGGAACAAGCGGCGCAACTTCACGTGTCATATCACGGTGATCGCGAGCTTTTATGTCCTCTAGTAGACCACTTAGTGTAACATCAAGACCGCGTTCGTTCAACTCAGCAAAGCGACGACGAGCACGCTCTTCAGCCGTTGCGGTTAAATAAATCTTTAATGGTGCATCTGGGAACACAACCGTGCCCATATCACGACCATCGGCAATTAGGCCGCTCTCAGTACGAAACGCACGTTGACGACGTAATAATGCTTCTCTCACCCGTGGTAATGCAGCAATTTTAGAGGCCGCAGCACCGACTTCTTCGTTACGAATTGTGGTTGTGACGTCTTCGCCTTCCAAGACAATTTTAGATGTGTGCGTTTGGCTATCGACCAAAAACTGTACATCTAAGTTTGCAGCTAGCGGCACTAGCGCATCTTCATTATCTAATTCAATTTGATGATGAAGCGCTGCAAGTGACAGCACACGATAAATCGCACCGCTGTCTAATACATCCCAACCTAATTTCTCGGCTAACAAGCGACAAACAGTTCCTTTACCTGAACCACTTGGGCCATCGATGGTGATTACGGGCATTGATAACGCCTGCATTTATAACCTCCTGCAATGCACACCAAAATAAAACCGCGACATTATACGCCAGTTCTTGAAATAGATCCGCATTTAGAATGTAACTTTTTATATTTTCTTCTGTTTTATTGACTTGAGACAGACTCTAGTACTTTGAAAAACGTTGGAAAAGTTTTGTATGTACACTTAGGATCGTTAATGGTTATTGGCTTTCCGCCAACGGCAACCATTGCAAAACACATGGCAATGCGGTGATCGTTATAGGTGTCAATCGCAACATCGTTGAATGTATCAGGTGGTGTAATTTCGATGAAATCTTCCCCTTCAACAACCTCTGCGCCGACTTTACGAAGCTCAGTCGCCATGGCATACAAGCGATCTGTTTCTTTTACGCGCCAGTTATAAATGTTACGAATTGCTGTTTTACCTTTTGCGAATAACGCAACAGTGGCCAACGTCATTGCCGCATCAGGAATTGCATTAGCATCAATATCCACTGCGTTCAGCTCGCCTTTACGAACCACCAGCTTTTCATCGTACCAATCAATTTTAGCGCCCACTTGCTCCATCACTTTGGCAAAACCAATGTCACCTTGAACTGATGCCGCACCTACCCCATTAATTTCTATTTCGCCGCCCGCTATTGCAGCCGCCGCAACAAAATAGGAGGCACTTGAAGCATCGCCTTCAACCATAATACGCTCAAGTGCTTGGTACTGCTGACAGCCTTTAACGTAAAATGTTTGGTAGTTATCATGGCTTACTGTCACACCAAAACGCTCCATTACATCAAGGGTAATATCAATGTAAGGCTTTGATACCAGCGTGCCCTTAATGGTAATTTCTGTGTCACCATTAAATAGTGGCGCTGCCATTAATAGTGCAGTTAAGAACTGACTTGAAATGCTGCCATCAATTTCAACTTGTCCACCATTGATTTTGCCGCCTTTAATGGCCAGTGGTGGATAGTCTTTATGTTTAAGGTATTCAACATCACCGCCAAGTGCTTGCAGAGCATCAACCAAATGGCCGATTGGGCGCTCTTCCATACGAGGCTCACCCACTAGCTGGTATTCACCTTCTACTGCCGCTAACACCGCTGTAAGAGGACGATAAGCCGTACCAGCATTACCTAAGAACAGTGGCTCACTTGGCGTTTTGAATTGACCAGCAACACCTTCTACAGTTGCCACTGTTTTGTCTTCATTTAACGTAACATTCACACCGAGCAGTTTTAACGCACCTAGCATGTGGCGAATATCATCACTGTCTAGTAGGTTTTCAACAACCGTTGTGCCCTCTGCCAGTGCAGCGAGTAACAAGATGCGGTTTGATAAGCTTTTTGAGCCAGGCAGTGTCACACTGCCATTTACTTTAGTGATAGGTTCAAGACGAAGCTGTTCCATAACTAGCTGTTCTCCTTGGCGAATTTTTCCATAAAATCAACCAACGCTTGAACACCTTCAAGCGGCATCGCATTGTAGATACTCGCGCGCATGCCACCCACAATACGGTGGCCTTCAAGGGCTAATAGGCCAGCTTCTTTTGATTCACTAATGAATTTATCATTCAGTGATTCATCATTTAGCCAAAACGGCACGTTCATACGTGAACGGCAATGTTTAGCAACTTTATTGCTATAAAACGCTGAACTATCAATAAAGTTATAAAGTAGTTCTGCTTTTGCGATGTTTTGCTCTTCCATCGCTTTAACGCCACCGTTTGCTTCAAGCCATTCGAACACTTCAGCAGCTAAGTACCACGCAAATGTCGGTGGTGTGTTATACATGCTGCCTTGTTTTGCTTCTAAGGCGTAATCAAGAATGCCCGGCTTTGCAAGACCTTCACGCTCAAGGAGCGTTTTACGAACAATAACAATCGATAAACCAGACGGGCCGATATTCTTTTGTGCACCCGCGTAAATTAGGTCGAACTGATTTACGTCAAACTCGCGCGATAAAATAGTCGATGACATATCAGCCACTATCGGTGCAGATGGGTGTGAAGGTACTTCAAAAATTTCTATGCCGTCGACAGTTTCATTCGGGCAATAGTGAATGTATGACGCATCCGCAGGTAATTCCCAGCTGCTCGCTGGTTTAATAGAAAACTGGCCATTTTGCTGTTCATCATCACGTACATTAATGCTTTGAACAGTCGTGAATTTTGCAGCTTCTTCAGTGGCACCTTTTGACCATACACCGTTTTCACAGTACACAGCAGGCTTACCATCAAGATGAAGGTTCAAAGGAACCGCACTAAATTGACCACGGCCACCACCGTGCATAAATAACACTTCAAACTCATCGCTAATATTCATTAAGCGGCGTAAGCTTGCTTCACATTTGGCGGTTAGCGCTAAAAAGTCACTGCTGCGATGGCTGATTTCCATCACAGAAACACCTAAACCTTGCCAATCAATAAACTCTTTTTGTGCTTTTTGCATAACTGCCGGCGGTAACATTGCCGGTCCTGCACAAAAATTATATTTAGTCATTACTTTGCCTCATTCCAGTAATTATAGTGCGGATAAAAAAAGCGGCCGAAGCCGCTTTTTAAATCAATGTTATTCTGAAGGTGGGTTATCACCCGTTTCTTCAGTATTTGTATCGACTACTTCAACGGCCTCGCCTTCGATGGCTTCTAGCTCATCAACTTCGATTTCTTCGATACGTTGTAAACCAACTACTTGCTCTTCGTCAATAGTTCGTATCAAAATAACGCCCTGAGTATTACGACCAACCGTAGAAACCTCGTTAACACGCGTACGAACAAGTGTACCGCGATTAGAGATGATCATGATTTCGTCGTTTTCGTCAACTTGTACTGCACCAACCACAGCGCCATTACGCTCGCTTACTTTGATTGATACAACACCTTGTGTTGCACGGCTCTTCGATGGGTAATCTTCAAGTGCAGTACGCTTACCATAACCGTTTTCTGTCACAGTTAAGATTGCGCCATCTGACTTAGGTACGATTAACGACACAACGCGTTGGTCGTCAGCCATCTTAATACCACGAACACCTGTTGCTGTACGGCCCATTGGACGTACACCTTTGAAGCGGATTTCCGGGTTGCCATTTTCATCTAGAACTGGGTTACCGTTTTCATCAACAACTTCTGACTCTTCAGCTTCTTTAAAGCGAACAACTTTACCAGCATCAGTGAATAGCATGATTTCATTCGTGCCATCAGTGATATCAACACCAATTAGGCTATCGCCTTCATTTAGGTTAACCGCGATGATGCCGCTTGCACGTTGACGGCTGTATGCTGTAAGCGGTGTTTTCTTAACTGTACCAAATGCCGTTGCCATGAAGATGTATTTATCTTCTTCGTACTCGCGTACTGGTAAGATAGCAGTGATACGCTCATCAGCTTCAAGTGGTAATAAGTTAACAATTGGCTTACCACGCGCTGCACGGCTTGCTAATGGTAATTGATATACTTTCAACCAATATAAACGACCTGCCGTTGAGAAGCACAGAATTGTATCGTGAGTATTGGCAACTAATAGACGTTCGATGAAGTCTTCATCTTTCATCTTCGTTGCTGATTTACCTTTACCACCACGGCGCTGTGCTTCGTAGTCAGTTAATGGTTGATACTTAACGTAACCTTCGTGAGAAAGCGTTACAACAACGTCTTCTTCATTGATTAGGTCTTCAAGGCTAATATCGTGAGCAGCTGAACTGATTTCAGTACGACGTTCGTCACCATATTGCTCTTTGATTTCTACTAGCTCGTCGCGGATAACTTCCATTAGACGCTCTGGGCTTGAAAGAATGTGTAAAAGCTCAGCAATTAGATCTAGAAGTGTTTGGTACTCGTCTAAGATCTTCTCGTGCTCAAGACCCGTTAATTTGTGTAAACGTAGGTCTAGAATAGCTTGTGCTTGTTGCTCAGATAAATAGTACTGACCGTCACGGATACCTAAATCAGCGGCTAACCAATCAGGACGTGCTACGTTATCTTCACCTGCTTTTTCAAGCATTGCTTTAACAGTACCTAGTTCCCAAGAACGTGCTGTTAATGCAGCTTTTGCTTCTGCTGGTGTCGGTGACTTACGAATAAGTTCGATAATAGGGTCGATATTCGCAAGGGCAATTGCTAAGCCTTCAAGCGTGTGAGCGCGGTCACGGGCTTTACGTAAATCAAATACTGTACGACGTGTTACCACTTCGCGGCGGTGAATGATAAACGCTTCAAGCATTTCTTTTAAGTTGAAACACTTAGGTTGGTTGTTATCAAGTGCAACCATGTTCATACCAAACACAGTTTGTAACTGAGTTTGTGCATATAGGTTGTTTAAGATTACTTCACCAACATCACCACGTTTGATTTCGATAACGATACGCATACCGTCTTTATCAGATTCGTCACGTAGTGCGCTAATACCTTCAATCTTCTTATCTTTAACAAGCTCTGCGATCTTTTCGATAAGACGTGCTTTGTTAACTTGATAAGGGATTTCGTGAACGATGATTGTTTCACGACCGGTTTTTTCGTCAACTTCGATTTCAGCACGAGCACGGATATATACCTTACCACGACCTGTTAGGTACGCTTGCTCAATGCCTTTTTTACCATTGATAATCGCCGCAGTCGGGAAATCCGGACCTGGGATATATTCAATAAGATCAGCAATTGACATATCAGGGTTTTGAATAAGCGCTAAACAGCCATTGATAACTTCTGTTAAGTTATGAGGCGGAATGTTCGTTGCCATACCAACCGCGATACCTGAAGAACCGTTTACTAGTAAGTTAGGTACTTTTGTAGGTAATACGTCAGGAATTTGCTCAGTACCGTCGTAGTTAGGTACGTAATCAACCGTTTCTTTTTCTAAGTCAGCTAATAATTCATGTGACATTTTCGCCATACGGACTTCCGTATAACGCATTGCTGCCGCAGAGTCACCGTCAACAGAACCAAAGTTACCTTGGCCGTCAACAAGCATATAGCGTAATGAGAAAGGCTGCGCCATACGAACGATGGTGTCATATACCGCGCTGTCGCCATGTGGGTGGTATTTACCGATTACATCACCAACAACACGTGCTGATTTCTTGTAAGGTTTATTCCAATCATTATTGAGTTCGTTCATTGCGAATAAAACGCGGCGGTGAACTGGCTTTAAGCCGTCACGTACGTCTGGCAATGCACGTCCTACGATTACACTCATTGCATAATCTAGGTAGGAATTTTTTAATTCATCTTCAATATTGACTGGCAGAATTTCATTGGCGAGATCAGTCATTTGATTTCACATTCCTTCAGTATTGACTCATTAAGAGGCAAACCGCCGTCTTAAGAGCTTTAGTTATTATTTCTAGACCATGCTATCACAATTTATTTAGATTTACAGGCGCTAAATCTTTGCGATTTATTAATTTCCCCCTATATAATGGCCTCAGATTAACGAGGAAGTTTTTTATGACCGAGCATCAAAATGTAGATAATGCAGAAATTGCAAAGTTTGAAGCCATCGCTGAACGTTGGTGGGACCGCGACGGAGAGTTCAAACCCCTTCATGAAATAAATCCTCTGCGTTTGGATTTTGTCGCTGATAAAGTGGGCGGCTTATTTGATAAGGAAACTTTAGATGTTGGCTGTGGTGGCGGCATTTTAAGTGAAAGTATGGCGCGCATGGGCGCAAAAGTAACCGGCATCGATATGGGCCAAGAGCCTTTAACCGTTGCTAAATTACATAGTTTAGAAACAGGCGTGCCTGTTGACTATATAAAGGTACCTGCAGAACAGTTTGCTGCTGAGCACCCTGCTCGCTTTGATGTTGTGACCTGTATGGAAATGCTTGAGCATGTTCCAGATCCAGCTTCTATTATCCGCGCTGTCGCTGAGCTTGCTAAACCGGGCGCCGATGTGTTTTTCTCAACACTAAATAAAACACCAAAAGCTTATTTGTTTGCCATCGTAGGTGCTGAAAAGCTATTAAAAATGGTGCCTGAAGGTACCCATGACCACAAAAAGTTTATCAAACCTGCACAACTTATTGCGTGGGCTGAAGAAGCGGGTCTAAAAGTAAGAGCCAGTACTGGCCTTAACTACAACCCATTTTCAAAGCAATACAGCTTAAATGATGATGTAAGTGTTAATTACATCCTGCACTTTGAGAAACTAGCCTAATGAGTGGTGTGCAAACACCCTCTATCGATTTTGATGCCTTTATTTTTGATTTAGATGGCACACTACTCGATACCGCAGATGATTTAGGTGGCGCATTAAACCGTGTGTTAGCAGATGCCAATGTGGCCCCTGTTGCTGAACATATATACCGCCCTGCTGCATCTAATGGCGCTAATGCATTATTAGAAGCCGGCTTTGGTGATAAATGGCCTGAACTTGAACAACTTGCTTTACGCCAACAGCTTCTGGATTACTATGCCGAAGATATCGCTGTACACAGTAAATGCTTCACTGGCATCGAGCAGCTTTTAATTGCGCTTAAACAAAACAATATTAAGTGGGGCATTATGACCAATAAGCCCGGCTTTTTAACTGAACCTTTAGTGCAAGCAATCCCGTCATTAAGTAATGCCCAGGCTGTTGTCAGTGGTGATACATTAGCTGTGGCAAAACCATCGCCGGATCCACTTCTCCATACCGCTGAAATCTTAGAGGTTGATCCGAGCCGTTGTTTATATATCGGTGATGCTGAGCGTGATATTCAAGCGGCAAAGGCTGCGAATATGTACAGCGCCACGGCGTTATGGGGTTACATACCCAGTCTAGACGCTGCGCTTGGCTGGCAAGCGGATTTTAATTGGCACTCGCCAATTGATGGCTTTAACCATATATAGTGTTATTTAATATCTAAAACACCATATATTGTGATCTGATTTACTTTTGAACATTCTTTGATGATAAAAAAAACAGTCAAAATTTATTTTTAATTACGGTAAATTTTCTGGATCTTTTGTTGATTTCTACAAATTTCGTCGTCTATGAATGTTCAAAGGTTAATGGTTACTAACACAAAGCGTTTATCCAATAGTTATCCACAAAATGGGGCAATTCTATCCCTTGCAAAACAGCGCAGACCACACTATCTTGTGATCTGCAATTTAAACAACACCAGATATTGTGGCTAAATGTTATTCAATTAGTTCTCTGGTGTTTAATAATAATAATTACATAAAGAATACCTTTGTCTTTACAACTATAATTTCCCAAGGAATACAGGCAAAACTATGAACCAACAGCTATCTGTAAGCAAACGTGACGGCCGTAAAGAGTCACTTGATCTAGATAAGATCCATCGCGTGATCGCTTGGGCCGCAGAAGGTCTTGATAATGTGTCTGTCTCACAAGTTGAATTAAAATCTCATATTCAATTTTATGACGGCATTCGCACCGACGACATTCATGAAACTATCATCAAAGCTGCAGCTGATCAGATCTCTAAAGATACGCCTGATTACCAGTACCTTGCTGCTCGCTTAGCTGTATTCCATTTACGTAAAAAAGCATATGGCCAATTTGAGCCACCACGCTTATACGATCACATCACGAAATTAGTTGAAGACAAGCGTTATGATCAACACCTATTAGTTGATTATACCGAGCAAGAAATTGACGAGTTAGATGCTTACATCGATCACAACCGTGACTTAAACTTCAGCTACGCTGCTGTTAAGCAACTTGAAGGTAAGTATTTAGTTCAAAACCGTGTTACTGGCGAAATTTACGAAAGTGCACAGTTTTTATATATCTTAGTGGCTGCAAGCTTATTCTCTGATTATCCAAAAGAGACACGTCTTGATTACATCAAGCGTTTTTACGATGCAGTATCGACATTCAAGATTTCATTACCAACACCAATTATGGCAGGTGTGCGTACACCAACACGTCAGTTCAGTTCATGTGTATTAATTGAATGTGGTGATAGCCTAGATTCTATCAATGCAACATCGTCTGCGATTGTTAAGTATGTTTCACAACGTGCAGGTATTGGTATCAATGCCGGTCGCATTCGTGCGCTAGGTAGCCCAATTCGTAACGGCGAAGCGTACCACACTGGCTGTATCCCGTTTTATAAACACTTCCAAACAGCAGTTAAAAGCTGTTCTCAAGGTGGTGTACGTGGCGGCGCAGCAACCCTATTCTACCCACTATGGCACTTAGAAGTTGAAAACTTACTTGTGCTTAAGAATAACCGTGGTGTTGAAGACAACCGTGTTCGTCACCTTGACTACGGTGTACAGTTCAACAAATTAATGTATAGCCGTTTAATCAAAGACGATTACATCACATTATTTAGCCCGTCAGATGTACCGGGTTTATACGATGCGTTCTTTGAAGATCAAGCCAAATTTGATGAGCTATATGTTAAGTACGAACAAGATGAGTCTATTCGTAAAAAGCGTATTAAAGCGATTGAGTTATTCTCAATGTTCGCACAAGAGCGTGCGAGCACAGGTCGTATCTACTTACAAAACGTTGACCACTGTAATACGCACAGCCCGTTCATCTCGACTGTGGCGCCAATTCGTCAATCTAACTTATGTTTAGAGATTGCATTACCGACTAAGCCGCTAAGCAATGTAATGGATGAAGAAGGTGAAATTGCACTATGTACGCTTTCAGCGTTTAACTTAGGTGCTATTGAGTCATTAGATGAATTAGAAGAGCTTGCTGAACTTGCTGTTCGTGCCCTTGATAACTTACTTGATTTCCAAGACTACCCAGTTCCTGCGGCTAAAAACGCAACAATGGGTCGTCGTACGCTAGGTATTGGTGTTATCAACTTTGCTTACTACTTAGCGAAGAATGGTAAGCGTTACTCAGATGGCAGCGCAAACGCGCTAACTCACAAAACATTTGAAGCAATTCAATATTATCTAATGAAAGCATCAAATGAGTTAGCAAAAGAGCGCGGTGCGTGTCCTAAATTTAACGAGACAACGTATTCTCAAGGCATTATGCCAACAGATACTTACAAACGTGACCTAGATCAGTTCTGTAATGAACCACTTCACTTAGATTGGGATTCATTACGTGCAAGCATTCAAGAGCACGGTATGCGTAACTCAACGCTATCTGCCCTTATGCCTTCAGAAACATCATCACAAATCTCTAACGCAACAAATGGTATTGAGCCACCACGTGGTCATATCAGCGTTAAAGCAAGTAAAGATGGTATCTTAAAGCAAGTAGTGCCAGATTATGAAAATCTGAAAGATAACTACGAGCTACTGTGGGATATTCCTTCAAACGATGGTTACCTACAACTTGTTGGTATTATGCAAAAGTTCGTTGACCAAACGATTTCTGCTAACACTAACTATGATCCATCTAAGTACGAAGGCGGTAAAGTACCTATGAAGGTGCTATTAAAAGACCTACTGACTGCTTACAAACTTGGTGTTAAAACCCTGTACTATCACAATACGCGTGACGGTGCATCGGATGCTCAAGATGAGCTAACACCAGAGGTAGAAGATGATGGTTGTGCAGGCGGCGCTTGTAAAATCTAATTAAATTAATAACATAACAAAAGCGGGCTCATTAGCCCGCTTTGTCCTGACTGTTTTTTGAGTAATCACTATGTCATATACAACTTTTAGCCGAAATCATAATAACCAATTACAAGAACCGATGTTTTTCGGCCAAACGGTAAACGTGTCACGTTACGACCAACAAAAGTACCCTATCTTCGAGAAGCTAATTGAAAAACAATTATCGTTCTTTTGGCGTCCTGAAGAGGTTGACGTAAGTAAAGACCGTCTTGACTTCCAAGCGTTACCAGAGCACGAAAAACACATCTTTTTAAGTAACTTAAAATATCAAACATTACTTGATAGTGTACAAGGTCGCTCGCCTAACGTTGCGTTATTACCAATTGTGTCTATTCCTGAGCTTGAAACATGGATAGAAACATGGGCATTCAGTGAAACCATTCACAGCCGTTCATACACGCACATTATTCGTAACGTGACGCAATCGCCAGAGCTTATCTTTGATGACATCGTAAGTAACGAGAAAATCAGTGAGCGTGCGGATGCCGTAACTAAATACTATGATGACTTAATCAACATGATTTCTGTTTACAACCTGTACGGTGAAGGTAAACATGTGATCAACGGTGAAGAAGTTAAGGTCAACCTTTTTGATCTTAAAAAGCAACTTTACCTTGCGATGATGTCGGTTAACATTCTTGAAGCGATTCGCTTCTACGTTAGTTTTGCTTGTTCATTTGCGTTCGCAGAACGTGAATTAATGGAAGGTAATGCAAAAATCATCAAGCTAATCGCGCGTGATGAAGCATTGCACTTATCTGGTACGCAACACATCTTAAACATCATGCAAGAAGGTAAAGACGACCCAGAAATGGCAATCGTTGCTGCACAATGCCGTGAAGAAGCGATCCAGATGTTTAAAGAGGCCGCTGAACAAGAAAAAGATTGGGCTGAGTATCTATTTAAAGATGGTTCAATGATCGGTCTTAACAAAGATATCTTATGTCAATACGTTGAATACATTACAAATGCACGTATGACTGCGGTAGGTTTGCCAGCTCAATTTGAAAGTAAGAGTAACCCTATTCCTTGGATCAACTCATGGTTAGTATCTGACAATGTTCAGGTTGCGCCGCAAGAAGCTGAAATCAGCTCTTACCTAGTTGGCCAAATTGATTCACAAGTTGATGCATCAGATTTTGGTGACTTCGACCTGTAATGAGCGCGAATACCACTGCACAGGTTATCCTTGCAGGAACAGACAGCCAGGATCTTGATTTTGATTCTGGCTGTTCATCTCTCCTTGAATGCCTAGAACAACACAAAATAGATGTCCCCTACCAATGCCGTGAAGGTTATTGTGGCGCATGCCGTGCAAAATTAGTTGAAGGTGATGTGAGCTACAATCAAGAGCCACTTGCGTTTGTTCGAACAGGCGAAGTGTTACTGTGTTGTAGTAAACCCAATGGTAAGGTGAAAATAGAACTTTAATGCCACACAAGTTCATTTGTTTGGTAGAAGTTTTCTTTGTCTGACACACTCACTGTTTGTTGATCTATGGTTACATCCCACTGTAAGTTCTTCGTTAAATGACTCGCCAATTGCTCAATAAAGTTGCCATCAAAAGCAATTAAATGGCTATTATTTATCAGCTCTAGTTGATGCTCATACTCTTGTAACCACTCATGGTTTAGCGTCGTGACAACCCATAATTCATCCACTCGTTTCGCTATTTTATTGAGCTGCACAATATCGGGTTGGTCAACAGCCAGCCAGGTTTGATAATGATCATCCAACGCTTTTATTGATACATCAGGCTCAGAATGGCTATGGCTTGTATTCAAGATGGCCGATTCATTATGAGAAAATAAGCAATAACTTAATAGTTTAAGTACAAAATGCTGATAGCTTTCACGACGACCACAGGCCGTAGTAAACACCTCTTTGTGATTACGATGTGCTCTTAAATCAGCAATCGTAAAATTTGCTTTAAACACCCTATTTTTATCAGACATAAGAGTTGGCCATCTCACTGTAACAGTCTAAGTATAGTGTATGGTGTTAAAATCGCGACATAAGGTAAAGTTATAGTATAACGTTATTGCAGTTAAAAAATTGCGGTGTTATATTATATCACAACACTCAACAACAAACTTAGAAGTAGTAATGATGAAGCAACTTTCAATTCTTTCTAGTGCTGTTGCCGCTGCGCTGTTTTCCCAATCAACAATGGCTGCTGTGATCACAGGTCAAGTATTAGATAAAAACCAACAACCTATCAGTAATGCCGAAATACACGTACATGGTAAATCGCAATCTGTTGTCACCGATACACAAGGTCAATTTAAAATTGATGTAGACAACAAAGGCCAGCTGCACATTAGTAAAGACAATTACATTGATAAACGCGTTGCTATCAACGGTGAAAATCAAAACCTGGTTGTTACACTTACCCCAACCTCAGTTGAGACTGTGGTTGTTTATGCCTCTGCACTTCATAAAAATAGCCTTGAAATGATTTCACCAGTGAATGTTTTAGCCGGTGATGAACTAAAAGATAAGGCAAAACCAACTCTAGGCGAAACACTCAAAGGATTACCAGGCGTTAATGCCAGTTACTTTGGCCCAGTATCTTCGAGCCCGATTATTCGTGGCTTAGATGGTCCACGTGTTAAAATCACTCAAAATGGTCTTGATAGCAGCGATGCATCTCGAATTGGTCCAGATCACGCAACATCGAACGACAGCTTAGCAGCTGAGCAAATCGAAGTACTTCGCGGCCCAGCTACCCTACTTTATGGCTCTGGCGCAATTGGTGGTGTGGTTAACGTAGTTGATAACCGTATTCCTACCGATAACATTGACACTTTAACCGGTGCTGCTCAGTACACTCACGATACAGTATCAAATACCAACACCTATGCTGCAAAACTTGAAACCGGTAACGATGGCTTCAACTTCCATTTTGATGGTACTAAGCGTAAAGGCCATGACTACAAAACACCAACATTCGAGCTTCCTGAGGAGCACGATGAACATGAAGGTGAAGATCATGAAGAGAAAGAAACAGCTAACAGTGTTGAAAACACCTTTATCGATAGCCAAAATGTAAACTTCGGTACCAGCTATGTGGGTGAACACCTGACCTTAGGTGTATCTTATGGTCGTATCGAAACTGACTATGGTATTCCAGCACATGAACACCACCATCATGAAGAAGAAGCGGCTGATCATGATGAAGAAGAACGTGAAGAGTCTGTTTTTGCACAATTAGAGCAAGATCGTTGGCAAGGTTACATGAGCTATGCGCTGCATAATAATTGGATTGAAAATATCTCATTACGTGTTGGTTACACTGACTATAAACATGCTGAAATTGAAGATGGTGCTGTTGGTACTGTGTTTTCAAACAAAACCACAGAAGCACGTGCCACTGTTGAGCATAAATTAGGTCTTTGGCACGGTATGGCGGGTTATCATTACACTGAATCTGACTATGATGCAGATGGTGAAGAAGCCTTTACACCTGCAAGTGTGACAAAATCAAATGCATTATTCATGCTTGAAGAGCGTCAATTTGGTGATGTTACCGTTGAATTAGGTGCACGACTTGAAGATTACCAAATCGACTCTGCAGTTAGCATGGCTGAACATCATCATGATCATGAAGCAGAAGAAGAAGATCACGATGAAGAAGAAGCAGAAATCATTAACTACAGTGAAGATTTCACTAACCTTAGCTTATCTGCAGGCGCAATTTGGCAGTATCAAGAAGGCCAAAGTGTTGCTTTAAGTGTATCTCGTTCTGAGCGTGCGCCGCTAAGTGCTGAATTACTATCAAATGGTGTTCATATTGCAACAGGCACTTATGAACTAGGTCTTGGCTATCATATCGAAGACGGTGAAATTCATTTTGAACCTGAAGATATCAAACAAGAAACATCAACCAACTTTGATTTAAGTTTCCGTCGTTTTATTGGTGACTTTGGTTATACCGTTAACTTTTTCTATAACGATATTGAAAACTACTATTACCAGCAGAATACGGGCTTAGCCTTTGATGAAGATAATGGCTTAACCAGTCAAGCTGATGCTGATGAAGATGCGATGGCGGTTTATCAGTTTACTAGTAAAGACGCAAAACTATACGGTATTGAATTTGATGTGCACTATCAAGTCACACCAAGTGCCTTAGTAAAAGTATTTGGCGATTCAACAACCGCTAAGCTAAAAGATGATGAAGGTTACTTACCGCGTATTCCGGCTAATAAACTAGGCTCGGAATTACAGTACACAGTAGCGGATTGGCAATTTAGCCTAACAGGCACTCATTACTTTGAGCAATCTGACATCACTGCGTATGAAACAAAAACAGATGGTTACACATTGTTTGATGCATCAGCTAACTACCAACTTGATTTAGGCCCTGTTGATACACAGCTTTATATTAATGTTGACAACTTAACCGATGAATTAGGTTTAGTACACAGTTCATTCATTAAAGAAAAAGCACCATTACCTGGTCGTAACTTCAGCTTGGGTATTCGCGGTTATTTCTAATCGCTTTAAATGGTTATAAAAAAACCCTTTCACTTTAAAAGTGAAAGGGTTTTTTATTAAGTTTAGAAACTTAATAGATTGCTATTATACCAATTCGCTTAATTAAGTAGTCTATTTTGAGGCAATGAAACCTCGTTGATAACAAGGCAAAAATTTCGTTATTTAGTTGTTCTAAATCAGAAATTTTTAACGCCGTTAGCGACAGGTTTAATCCCTCAAAATGATTAAGTATTATTGCGGATTGGTATTAGCCCTTTTGTTCAATCTTCGCCCATGAATCACGAAGACCCACAGTTTGATTGAATACTAATGAGTCGGCTTTGTTATCACGACAGAAGTAACCCATACGTTCAAACTGGAAGCCCTGCTCTGCTTGTGCATTAACAAGTGACGGTTCAAGTTTCGCGTTAGCAAGAACCACAAGTGATTCAGGGTTTAACGTTGCATTGAAGTCTTCAGCAGCAGCTGGGTTTGGTACGTTGAATAAGCGGTCGTATAAACGAACTTCTGCAGTGATTGACTCACTCGCTGAAACCCAGTGAATAACACCTTTAACTTTACGACCATCGCTCGGGTTTTTACCCAGTGTTTCTGGATCGTATGAGCAGAAAATAGTCGTGATTTCACCGTTTTCGTCTTTTTCAACGCGCTCCGCTTTAATTACATAAGCACCACGTAAACGTACTTCTTTATCAAGTACTAAACGTTTGAACTTGTTGTTTGCTTCTTCACGGAAATCTTCACGCTCGATATACAGTTCACGAGTGAAAGGCACATCACGGCGACCCATTTCTTCTTTATTCGGGTGGTTTGCTACAGATAAAGTTTCTACTTTATCGGCATCATAGTTTTCGATAACAATCTTCACCGGATCAAGAACAGCCATTGCACGCGGTGCATGCTCATTAAGATCTTCACGGATACACGCTTCAAGCATACCCATTTCAACCATGTTTTCTTGCTTGGTGATACCGATGCGAGAACAGAATTCACGTACTGATGCAGGTGTATAACCGCGACGACGCAAACCAGCAATCGTTGGCATACGCGGATCGTCCCAGCCTTCAACATGACCATTAACCACTAAGTCGTTTAATTTACGCTTAGACATAATCGTGTATTCAAGGTTTAAACGTGAAAACTCGATTTGTTGAGGATGACATTCAAGGCTGATGTTATCTAATACCCAATCGTATAAACGACGGTTATCTTGGAACTCAAGAGTACATAATGAATGTGTGATACCTTCTAACGCATCAGAGATACAGTGCGTGAAGTCATACATTGGGTAGATGCACCACTTGTCACCCGTTTGGTGATGATGTGCAAAACGTACACGGTATAAAATCGGGTCACGTAAAACGATAAACGAGCTAGCCATATCGATTTTTGCACGCAGTACACACTCGCCTTCTTTGAATTCACCATTACGCATTTTTTCAAAAAGCGCTAAGTTTTCTTCAATCGGTGTATCACGGTAAGGGCTGTTTTTACCTGGCTCTTTTAATGTACCACGGTATTCACGTGCTTGCTCTGGTGACAAGAAACACACATACGCAAGGCCTTTTTCGATTAGCTCAACAGCATAGCCGTATAACGCATCGAAATAGTTAGATGAATATTTGATTTCACCATCCCACTGGAAACCTAACCACTGCACATCTTCTTTAATTGAGTTTACGTAATTAATGTCTTCTTTTTCTGGATTAGTATCATCAAAACGTAAATTACAAAGACCTTGATAATCTTTGGCAATACCAAAGTTTAAGCAAATCGACTTTGCATGACCAATGTGTAAGAAACCGTTTGGTTCTGGTGGAAAACGCGTGTGCGTAGTCGCATGCTTACCGCTTGCGAGATCTTCATCGATACGCGTTCTAATAAAGTTACTTGGGCGATTCTCAATTTCCGCCATAGGAGCATAATCCTCTGAATATTGCATGGTGACAAAACTACTGCATTATTACAAAAACAAACCCTAACATACAGTAGTTGAACCATGTTTATTGAAGATAATAAGTCGATTCTTGAATACATAGTTCACAGACTGGACAAAATCGGTAAAAAAATTGTTCTAACGCAATAAAATGATCATTGACTAGCGATATAGTGCCGTCAGTTTCATTACCAATAAGGAAAAAAGATGGCTTCGCTCAATCAACACCGAGTCTATATTCCTAGCTCAGCACGTGCAAACCAGTATGTGTTAGTTGAATTTAAACCTACTGATGAGTTTTTTGCCCAGTTTACTAATGTGAGCTGCGCTTATAAGC
This sequence comes from Pseudoalteromonas sp. T1lg122, assembly GCF_002964825.1. Classification (NCBI taxonomy): domain Bacteria; kingdom Pseudomonadati; phylum Pseudomonadota; class Gammaproteobacteria; order Alteromonadales; family Pseudoalteromonadaceae; genus Pseudoalteromonas; species Pseudoalteromonas sp. T1lg122. The sequence continues at coordinate 334,610 of NZ_PQCG01000007.1, read as the reverse complement.
GTCTTGCAAGGGAATTATTTGCGCTATGTGATGAGTATGAATTGCATAACGTACATTTAATCGCAAACGATAAACTACCTGTGGTTCGTTACCATGATGAAGCATACAGTTTAGAAACCGCTAAGCAGATTTTATTTTTCTACAATCCGCAATACCATGAAGCACATAATGTATTTGCCGATGGTGAAGTTAGATGCAAAAAAATACGTTTATTATTCTTAGCAACCGGTGAAGATATTCGTGCACATGCAGCAAGTTTTCATCATAATGTGCAACGAGTGATTAACTCATTACAAGAAAAACTATTAAGCGGCCAACCACCGCTTAAAATTCGCGATCATCAACACCTAACTTACGATTTATTTGCCAAAGCAAAAGGTCACAAAGAAAGCTATGGTTATAAATTACGTAGCTTATACCCACGTTATCAGTCTCGCCAATGTCATTTACCCAATGAACATAGCGAAATGACCTATGCAGGTTTTTCAATTCCTGTTACACGTGCCATTAAAACGCAATTTCAACATATGTTGAATGAAGAGAATTACACGCAGTTTTATCAATACATCTTTGATGCATTCAAACGTGCATGTGAAAAACGCGGATTAACCCTAGGCGCATTTATCGCAAATGGTACGCGCCCGATTGTGCGTAATAGCAATATTGATAACGCACAAAGTAACAGTGAACTGCAAAAACTAACCTTTGATTGCAGTACTGAACAAGTACAGTTACAACAGTATTGGGATGCTAATCAACTTGTTGATGCGCTACATTTTGTGATTGCAGCAGCAGATAAAGACAAGCATGACATTGGTTATGGTAAGTTTATGAATCAAGTACAAAGTGCCATAAATGAAGTAACCGATGAACTGGCGTTTAATCCGACTCGCCAAGATTTACGTGTGCGTTTTTATCAGCACATAAATTATCAATATTAATGAATAACAATGAGAGGTGACGCGCTTGCGTCACCTTTTAATTAACGGTTTTTACTTAACTTAGTAAGGTCTAAACGCAGTACCTTAGAACGTCTCTCATAGTTATAAAGCGCTTTTTTCTTAGCTGGCAACTCATCGACTGTTACCAATTCAAAACTCTGCTCTAAAAACCAGTGGATGCTACGTGTCGTTAAGGCAAATAAATGTGAGTAACCCGCACGTTTAGCCTTGTTGATGATAAATCGCAGAAGAAAACTGCCACGATCGGCATCTCGATATTGTGGATGCACAGCCAAACTCGCAAATTCTCCCACTTGTTCATCAGCAAACGGATATAGCGCAGCACAGGCAATGATAACGCCATCACGCTCAATTACTGTAAATTGCTCAATTTCAATTTCAAGTTGCTCACGCGAACGACGCACTAAATAGCCCTGCTCTTCAAGTGGTCTGATAAGGTTAATAATCCCCGTGATATCAGAGATACTTGCACTTCGTAATTGCTCAGAGCTTTGCGGCGCGATTTGCGTACCGATCCCATCTAAAGAGAACAGCTCTTGCAACAAAGCACCGTCTTCTTTGTAACTCACTAAGTGACAGCGATGTACACCACCACGACACGCATCAATCGCCGCTTGTAAGAATACGGTTGCACTTAAACATGAATCTGGTTGATTGCGATAATTCGCTAATACATGCTCTGCTTCATTTGGCATAAGCTCAGCGATTGCTTCGCCATTTTCATCCAAAATACCAGCTTCTTGGCAAAAGCCTAGCATCTTATCAGCACGCAGTTTTAAGGCTACTTGTGTGGCAATTTCTTCTGCTGTTAAGTTAAAGCTTTCACCTGTCACTGATGCTGCAATCGGACCGAGTAACACGATACCGTTGTTATTTAGCTGATGGCGAATGCCTGCAACGTCAATGCGTCTCACTCTTCCTGAGTGATGGTAATCGACACCTTCATCAACACCTAAGGGTTGAGCAATAACAAAATTACCGCTGACAACATTTAAGAAAGAACCTGACATTGGTGTACTACTCAAAGATGTCGATAAGCGTGCTGTGATGTCAAATTGCATTGCACCGGCAACTTTTTTTATTACATCAAACGTTTCGTTATCGGTCACTCGTATCTCATTGTGAAACTGACTAGTTATGCCAACTTGCTCAAGCGCGGCATTAAACTGTGGGCGAGCACCAAACACTAAAACAATCTTAATACCAAGACTCGTTAAAAGCGCAATATCATTGATGATACTGCGACAACCAGACTGATCAATCGCCTCACCACCAAGCATGACAACGAATGTTTTGCCTCTGTGAGCATTTACATAAGGGGTTGACTGGCGAAATCCATCTACCAATTCTGTGGTACGCACGTAATATTTACCTTATTAAAGTCGAATGTTTTAATAAAAACAACTATACAAGCCACAAGTGTAGAGAATTTATATTCACAAATAAAGCATTATTATTCTTAATTTGCAGGCGGAATTTTCGTGCGGGTTATAAGAAAGTGATAGATACAAAAAAGGCCCGCATAAGCGAGCCTTCTTTAAGAGTTCAGAACTGATTACCAGCCTGTTTTCTCTTTAAGTGCAGCACCGATATCAGCTAGTGAACGTACAGTTTTTACGCCAGCAGCTTCTAATGCAGCAAATTTCTCATCAGCAGTACCTTTACCGCCTGCGATGATTGCACCTGCGTGACCCATACGCTTACCTGGAGGTGCAGTAACACCCGCAATGTAAGAAACAACAGGTTTAGTCACGTTGTGCTTGATGTATTCTGCAGCTTCTTCTTCTGCAGTACCACCGATTTCACCGATCATAACGATAGCTTCAGTTTGCTCGTCTTTTTCGAACATTTCTAAAACGTCGATGAAGTTAGTACCAGGGATTGGGTCACCACCGATACCAACACATGTTGATTGGCCGAAACCAGCGTCAGTAGTTTGCTTAACCGCTTCGTAAGTTAAAGTACCAGAACGTGATACGATACCTACTTTACCAGGCTTGTGGATGTGACCAGGCATGATACCGATCTTAGTTTCACCCGGAGTGATAACACCTGGGCAGTTAGGACCGATCATACGAACACCAGTTTCTTCAAGCTTAACTTTAACGTCAACCATGTCTAGTGTTGGGATACCTTCAGTGATACAAACGATTAGCTCGATGCCAGCATCGATAGCTTCTAAGATTGCATCTTTACAGAAAGGTGCTGGTACGTAGATAACTGATGCAGTTGCGCCAGTTGCTTCAACAGCGTCACGTACTGTGTTGAATACTGGAAGACCAAGGTGCGTTTGACCGCCTTTACCTGGGCTTACACCACCAACCATTTGTGTACCGTACTCAAGCGCTTGCTCAGAGTGGAAAGTACCTTGACCACCTGTGAAACCTTGACAGATAACCTTTGTATCTTTATTGATTAATACAGACATTATTTGCCCTCCGCAGCAGCAACAACTTTCTCAGCTGCGTCTGTTAGTGATTCAGCAGCGATGATGTTAAGGTCAGACTTAGCAAGTACTTCACGACCTAGTTCAGCGTTAGTACCTTCTAAACGTACTACTACAGGAACGTTTACGCCTACTTCTTTAACTGCGCCAATGATACCTTCAGCGATCATGTCACAACGTACGATACCACCAAAGATGTTAACTAAAACAGCTTTAACGTTGTCGTCAGATAGGATGATCTTGAATGCTTCAGATACACGCTCTTTAGTAGCACCACCACCAACATCTAGGAAGTTAGCTGGCTTACCACCGTGTAGGTTTACGATGTCCATTGTACCCATCGCTAGGCCTGCACCGTTAACCATACAACCAACGTTACCGTCTAGTGCAACGTAGTTAAGCTCGAAGCTTGCAGCGTGAGCTTCACGCGCGTCTTCTTGTGAAGGATCGTGCATTTCACGGATTTTAGGTTGACGGTAAAGTGCGTTACCATCTACACCGATTTTACCGTCTAGACAGTGAAGGTTACCTTCGTCTGTGATAACTAGCGGGTTGATTTCTAATAATGCGAAATCGAAATCGTTGAACATGTTTGCAAGACCCATGAAGATCTTAACGAACTGTTTCATTTGAGTAGGGTTTAAACCTAGTTTGAAACCTAATTCACGAGCTTGGTAAGCTTGAGGACCAACTAGTGGATCGATCTCAGCTTTGTGAATTAATTCTGGAGTTTCTTCTGCAACTTGCTCGATTTCAACACCACCTTCAGTAGATGCCATGAAAACAACTTTACGAGAAGCACGATCTACTACAGCGCCAAGGTATAATTCGTTAGCGATGTCAGTGCAGCTTTCAACAAGGATTTTAGCTACTGGCTGACCATTTTCGTCTGTTTGGTAAGTAACTAAGTTTTTACCTAACCAGTTCGCAGCGAACTCTTTAACTTCGTCGATTGTTTTAACTAGCTTAACACCGCCAGCTTTACCACGGCCACCTGCGTGAACCTGTGTTTTAACAACCCACATATCACCGCCGATTTTCTCAGCAGCTGCTGCAGCTTCTTCAGGTGTATCGCAAGCGAAACCTTGAGAAACTGGTAAACCATATTCGGCAAAAAGTTGTTTTGCCTGATACTCATGCAAATTCATGATGCTTTATCCAATTTTTTATACTAAAAGAGCTGAATATTTATGCAAATAGCCAGCTATCCCAAATTGCGCACTTAGTATAAATCCCAAGGCTCCACATGAAAACCCCAGTTAGACCAAAGGCGCAAAAAAAAAGCTGTGAACGAGGTTCACAGCTTAGTTTTTATACAACCAGATTAAACATCTAGTAGTAAACGAGTTGGATCTTCAAGTAACTCTTTAATTGTTACTAGGAAGCCTACTGATTCTTTACCATCGATTTGGCGGTGATCATAAGATAACGCTAAATACATCATTGGTAAGATTTCAACTTTACCATTTACAGCCATTGGACGATCTTGGATTTTGTGCATACCTAAGATTGAAGACTGTGGTAAGTTGATGATTGGTGTAGATAGTAATGAACCGAACACACCACCGTTAGTAATTGTGAAGTTACCACCTGTCATATCTTCGATAGATAATTTACCGTCACGACCTTTAATCGCAAGCTCACGGATACCTTTTTCGATTTCAGCAACTGAAAGTTTGTCACAATCTTTAAGAACTGGTGTCACAAGACCACGAGGTGTAGAAACCGCGATGCTGATGTCGAAGTAGTTGTGATAAACAATATCATCACCGTCAATAGACGCATTAACTTCAGGGAAACGCTTAAGTGCTTCAGTTACAGCTTTCACGTAGAAAGACATGAAACCTAAACGGATACCGTGACGCTTTTCAAATACTTCTTGGTACTGCTTACGAAGATCCATGATTGGCTTCATATTAACTTCGTTGAACGTCGTTAACATTGCAGTAGAGTTTTTCGCTTCAAGAAGACGATTAGCAATTGTTTTACGTAAACGCGTCATAGGAACACGTTTTTGCGTACGGTCACCCATAGGTGCTGCTGGCGCTGCTGCTTCAGCTTTTGGTGCTGCTGCAGGTGCTTTTAAGAATGTATCAACATCTTCTTTAGTTACACGACCGTTTTTGCCTGTACCTTTGATTTTAGATGCATCAAGACCTTTCTCAGCAATTAAACGGCGTACTGACGGTGTTAAAACGTCAGAGCTGTCGCTTGAATCGCTTGCTGGAGCTGCTTCAGCTTTAGGAGCTGCTGCTGCCGGTGCTGCACCCGCTTTAACTGTACCAATTACTTGCTCACCAAGTACTGTTTCGCCTTCAGCGTGAATGTGCTCACCCATGATACCGTCTTCTTGAGCAACAACTTCAAGAACAACTTTATCAGTTTCGATGTCAACTAGGTTTTGGTCGCGAGTTACCGCTTCACCTGGTTGAACGTGCCAAGTAGCAATTGTCGCGTCTGCGACTGATTCTGGAAGTACAGGTACTTTAATGTCCACTTCTTTACCTTCTGATGCTGGTGCTGATTGCGCCGCTGGCGCGTCTTCTGATTTAGCTGGTGCACTATCACTTGCTGGTGCAGCATCTGCATCACCAAGTAATGCAATTACTTGTTCGCCAAGTACCGTTGCACCTTCTTCTTGTGAAATTTCAGTGATCACACCGTCATTTGGTGCAACAACTTCTAAAACAACTTTATCTGTTTCGATATCTACTAAGTTTTGGTCGCGGCTTACTTTGTCGCCAACACTTACGTGCCATGTTGCAACTGTAGCATCAGCAACCGACTCAGGAAGTACAGGAACTTTAATTTCTGTGCTCATTGCTTATCCTTTCTTTTCAATAGTAAGCGCATCAGCAACGAGCGCTTGTTGTTCTTTATTATGCACTGACATGTAACCACACGCTGGTGATGCTGATGCTTTACGACCTGCGTAAGTTAATTTAGCACCCGCTGGGATTGCATCAACAAAATGATGTTGAGAACAATACCATGCACCTTGGTTTTGTGGTTCTTCTTGACACCAAACAAAATCTTTAACGTGTTGGTAACGTTGCATGATTGTATCCATTTCAGCATGTGGGAATGGATATAATTGTTCTACACGAACAATAGCAATGTTATTTAATTCAAGCTTGCGACGCTCTTGTAGTAGCTCGTAATAAACTTTACCGCTACAGAATACAACGCGTTCTACTTTGTCTGCTGCAATATCATCAATTTCGTCGATCATGTTGTGGAACACACCTTCCGATAACTCTTCAAGTGTTGATGTTGCCAGCGGATGACGAAGTAATGACTTAGGTGTCATAACAATCAATGGACGACGAAGTGGACGTACAGATTGGCGACGTAGCATTGCATAAACTTGCGCAGGTGTTGAAGGCACACAAACTTGCATGTTGTGATCAGCACACAATTGTAAGAAACGCTCAAGACGTGCCGAGCTATGCTCAGGACCTTGACCTTCATAACCATGTGGAAGTAAACATGTAAGACCACATAAACGGCCCCACTTCTGCTCACCTGAGCTTAAGAATTGGTCGAATACAACTTGTGCACCGTTAGCGAAGTCACCAAACTGCGCTTCCCACATAACAAGTGAAGTCGGTTAGCTGTTGCGTAACCGTATTCAAATGCAAGTACCGCTTCTTCTGAAAGTACAGAGTCGAATACTTCAAACGCACCTTGCTTTTCGCTGATATTTTGCAGCGGTAAGTAAGTTGAAGCGTCTTTTTGGTTATGGATTACAGCATGACGGTGGAAGAATGTACCACGGCCTGAGTCTTGACCTGTTAAGCGAATATCAGTACCTGCATCAACAAGTGTTGCATAAGCAAGTGTTTCGGCCATACCCCAATCAAGCGCTTTTTCGCCTGTTGCCATTAGCTTACGGTCATCGTAGATTTTCTTAACACGAGACTGAGCTTTGTGGCTTTCTGGGTAGTTTGCGACCTTTTCACCAAGTTCTTTTAACTTTTCAACAGACACTTTTGCATCGTACTCAACATCCCAATCGTGGCCAACAAATTTAGCCCAATCAGAAGAGTGTGATGTTTCTAGCTGAATTTCTTCAACAACACAGTTGCCTTTGTCTAAGCCATTACGGTAATCATCTGCTAGTGCTTTAATTTCATCTTCAGAGAATGAACCTTCAGCAACAAGTTGATCTGCGTAAATTAAACGAGGAACTGGGTGTTTTTTGATTTTTTGGTACATAAGTGGTTGAGTCGCATTCGGCTCATCCGCTTCGTTATGACCATGACGGCGATAACATACTAAATCAATCACTACATCACGTTTAAACTGATTTCTGAAATCAAGAGCGATTTGAGTTACAAATGCAACCGCTTCTGGGTCATCAGAGTTAACGTGGAAAATTGGTGCCTGAACCATTTTCGCAATATCAGTACAGTATGGTGTAGAACGTACATCAGACTGCTTAGACGTTGTGAAACCAACTTGGTTATTAACAACGATACGGATACTACCACCACAACTAAATGCATTAGTTTGCGATAAGTTAAATGTTTCTTGTACAACACCTTGACCTGCGATTGCAGAGTCACCGTGAATAGTAATTGGTAAAGCTTTAATACCTGACTTGTCACCTAGACGGTCTAAACGCGCACGTACCGAACCCATAACTACTGGGTTAACGATTTCTAAGTGAGAAGGGTTAAATGCAAGTGCCATGTGCACGTTGCCGCCCTTAGTTGCAAAGTCAGATGAATAACCCATGTGATATTTAACATCACCTGAGCCTAATGTGTCTTTGTGTTTACCAGCGAACTCATCGAATAATTCTGATGGGTTTTTACCTAATACGTTCACTAGTACGTTCAAGCGACCGCGGTGAGCCATACCAATAACAGCTTCTTTTTGTCCGCTTTCACCTGCACGATGAATAAGTTCTTTAAGCATTGGTACTAACGCATCACCACCTTCAAGTGAGAAACGTTTTGCACCTGGGAACTTAGCCCCTAGGTATTTTTCAAGGCCATCTGCAGCTGTTAATCCTTTAAGGATACGTAGCTTTTCTTCTTTTGAGAAGGTTGGACGTGATTGCACTGATTCTAAACGTTGTTGTAACCAACGCTTTTCTTCAGTTGAAGTGATGTGCATATATTCAGCACCAACCGACCCACAATAAGTCGTTTTAAGCGCTTGATATAGCTCACCTAATGGCATGGTTTCGCGACCGACAGCAAACGAACCCACATTGAATTCACGGTCAAAATCAGCTTCAGATAATTCGTGGTACTCTAATTCAAGATCACGAACACGTTCGCGTTGCCAAATACCTAATGGATCTAGGTTGGCATTTTGGTGACCACGGAAACGGAAAGCATTAATAAGTTGTAGCACTTTGACCTGTTTAGGATCACCAGAGCCACCCTCTGCTACCACTACTTCTCTATGCTTGTTTTTAGCAAGCTGTGCAAATTGTGAACGAACTTCTGAATGTTTAACGTCAACATCCACACCATCAACTTTTGGTAATTGTTCGAACACTTCTCGCCATTCTTCTGGCACAGAAGTCGCATCATCTAAGTACGCTTCATAAAGCTCTTCTACGTAAGCAACGTTACCGCCGTTTAAGTGAGAAGATTCTAGCCATGCCTTCATCACACCTTCGTGCATTTATAAGCCCTTTTCTTTAGCGCAGAAATTAATTGTTGTAAAAACAAGGTGGTTAATCACTTAACCACCTTACATATTCAAGCTTTAAACAGCGCGGTTTAATAGCATTGATTTGATTTGTCCAATTGCTTTGGTCGGGTTAAGACCTTTTGGACACACGCTAACACAGTTCATGATACTGTGACAACGGAACACGCTGAACGCATCGTCAAGGTCAGCAAGACGCTCTTCAGTTGCTGTATCGCGGCTATCAGCCAAGAAACGATACGCATGAAGAAGACCCGCAGGACCGATGAACTTGTCTGGATTCCACCAGAACGAAGGACACGATGTTGAACAACATGCACATAAGATACACTCATATAAGCCATCTAACTTATCACGTTCTTCGATTGACTGAAGACGCTCACCCGCCGCTGGCGTGTCGTTGATTAGGTAAGGCTTAACTTTTTCGTATTGAGTGTAGAACTGACTCATGTCAATAACAAGGTCACGTACCACAGGTAAACCTGGTAATGGGCGAATTACGATTTTACCTTTGCCACCTTTAAGTAGCGTTGATAAAGGCGTGATACACGCTAAACCATTTTTACCATTCATGTTGATACCGTCTGAACCACACACACCTTCACGGCATGAACGACGGAATGATAATGTTGGATCTTGCTCTTTTAATTGCATAAGCGCATCCAATACCATCATATCTTGGCCTTCTTGCGTTTCTAGCGAGAAGTCTTGCATACGTGGTGCATTATCAACATCTGGATTGTAACGATATACCGAAAATTGTACTTGTGCCATCGTCTCGCTCCTAGTATGTACGTGCTTTAGGTGGGAAAGCTTCACGCAGTTTCGGCGCGTAGTTTACATCACGTTTGCTCATTTCTTCGGTCGTAGGATCGTAGATTGAGTGACATAACCAGTTTTCGTCATCACGATCTGGGTAGTCAAAACGAGAGTGAGCACCACGGCTTTCTGTACGGAAGTTAGCAGCTACTGCTGTTGAGTAAGCTGTTTCCATCAAGTTATCTAGCTCTAGACATTCGATACGTGCAGTGTTGAACTCAGTTGACTTGTCGTCAAGACGAGCGTACTGAAGACGTTCACGAATTTCTTTAAGCTCTTTAAGACCTGTTGCCATTGCATCACCTTCACGGAATACCGAGAAGTTAAGTTGCATACACATTTGTAAGTCTTTCTTGATTTGAACTGGGTCTTCACCTTGGCCAGCTTTAGAGCTTTCCCAACGGTTAAAGCGTGCAAGTGATGCTTCAAGGTCTGATTCAGACGCATCTTTACCTGCTTCAACACCGTTTAGGTATTTACCTAGGAAGTTACCAGCCGCACGGCCGAATACAACTAAGTCAAGTAGCGAGTTACCACCTAGGCGGTTCGCACCGTGTACAGATACACACGCAATCTCACCAACAGCGAATAAACCTTCAACTACTTTTTCTTGACCATTTGCATCAACTTGTAATGCTTGACCATTCACGTTAGTTGGAACACCACCCATCATGTAGTGACATGTTGGGATAACTGGGATTGGCTCTTTTGCCGGATCAACGTGTGCGAATGTTTTCGCAAGGTCACATACGCCAGGTAGACGTAGGTTAAGTGTTTCTTCACCTAAGTGGTCAAGCTTAAGCTTGATGTGTGGACCGTAAGGACCATCGCAACCACGACCTTCACGGATCTCAGTCATCATTGAACGAGCAACAACGTCACGAGATGCTAAGTCTTTCGCGTTTGGTGCATAACGTTCCATGAAGCGTTCGCCGTCTTTATTTAGAAGGTAACCACCTTCACCACGACAACCTTCAGTTACAAGTACACCAGCGCCAGCGATACCTGTTGGGTGGAACTGCCACATTTCCATATCTTGCATTGCAACACCAGCACGTGTTGCCATACCAACGCCGTCACCTGTATTGATGTGAGCATTTGTTGTAGATGCGAAGATACGACCTGCACCACCTGTTGCTAGTACAACAGCTTTAGATTTGAAATAAACAACTTCGCCAGACTCGATGTCGATTGCTGTACAACCTACAACGTGACCGTCGCTATTCTTAACTAAATCTAGTGCATACCACTCAGAGAATACGTTTGTTTTGTTTTTAACGTTTTGCTGGTAAAGACAGTGTAATAGCGCGTGACCTGTACGGTCAGCTGCTGCTGCAGTACGTGCAGCTTGTTCACCACCAAAGTTTTTCGACTGACCGCCGAAAGGACGTTGATAAACACGGCCATTTTCAAAACGAGAAAATGGTAAACCCATGTTTTCTAATTCAGTAATAGCTTCTGGACCTGTTTTACACATATATTCGATAGCATCTTGGTCACCGATGAAATCGGAACCTTTAACAGTATCGTACATGTGCCATTCCCAGTTATCTTCATGTGAGTTACCCAGCGCAACCGTAATACCACCCTGTGCAGACACAGTGTGAGAACGTGTAGGGAAAACTTTTGAGATAAGTGCACAGGTTTTGCCTGATTCAGTGATAGCTAGTGCAGCACGCATACCCGCACCACCGGCACCAATCACTACAGCGTCAAATTCACGAACAGAATAATTCACTTAAACACCCCATAAAACGATTAGACCAATTGCTACGTAAGCAACAGCCATAAGGTTTAATACAAAGCCTAAAACAGCACGTAATTTCGCGTTTTTAACATAGTCCGTAAGAACTTGCCAAAGACCGATACGGGTGTGAACCATGATGCAAACTAGGGTAATTAGTGTAAACCCTTTCATTGCTAGGTTAGAGAATAGGCCTTGCCAGGCTTCAAAAGTGACTTCTGGTGTACATAAAAAATAGCCAACAATAAAAATCGCGTAAGCGCTGATGATTAATGCTGTTGTACGTAGTGATACGAAATCTTGTACACCATCACGTTTAAGAGTTGCTTGATTTAAAACCATATCCACACTCCTGCTAGAATTGCAGCTACAACACCTAAAGCTAATGCAACTTTAGCGCTGAAGTTACCTGATTCAAGTTCTTCCCAGTGACCCATGTCCATAATGATGTGACGGATACCACCGATTAAGTGATACGCCAATACAGAAATGGTGCCCCATGCTATGAATTTGGCAATGAATCCGCTGAACAGACCCTTGACGAATTCAAAACCTTCCGCAGAAGAAAGAGACTCAGACCAAGCCCAAATGACAAACGTTAAAGCAAAAAATAATGCAACACCGGTGACGCGGTGAAAAATTGATGCTTTAGCCGTTGCCGGCATAGATATAGTTGTTAGATCTAGATTTACAGGTCTTTGCTTTTTCACAGTTACTTGCCCATCTTGCCCACTAAGGAGCTCATCTACTTGTTTTTCTAAAACCCATCAAAATGAATTTCGATGGAACTATCTAAGTAAACCGTGTTGATACACAAAAAGTTCACACTTATGCAAAACTCAAATGTAAAAATAAAGTTTACCTACAGACAATACGGTATAAAACCTTGGATAGTATATATAGCCCAAGGTCTTTTTACAATTCTTGTTTAGTAAGAGACGTTTGCGAATTAGCCAATGGTATAATATTTAATCCTGCTAGAATATTTATTATCCATTTGTGCATAATGTTTATAAAAATTGACTTTACACCCCTCTTTCACGTTAAAATGAAAAGAATGTGCTTAAACAGATTCAGAACATAACAATCAGAGTTGTTATCTTAATAGGAGATAAATAGATGGCGGATAAGAAAGCCACGGTCCATATTGATGGTCTTGATCCAATCGAACTTCCAATTTACCAAGGCACTGCTGGCCAAGACGTAATCGACGTACGTACGTTAGGTTCTCATGGCTATTTCACTTATGACCCAGGTTTCATGTCGACCGGTTCTTGTGAATCTTCAATCACTTACATCGATGGCGGCAAAGGTGTTTTATTACACCGTGGTTACCCAATCGAGCAATTAGCTGATGATTCAAACTACATCGAGCTTTGCTACTTACTATTAAACGGCGAATTACCGACTAAAGAACAATACGATGCGTTTGCACAAGAAATCACGCACAACACAATGCTTGATACTAAAATCGCAAACTTCTTCCAAGGTTTCCGCTTTGACGCTCACCCAATGGCAATGCTATGTGGTGTTGTAGGTGCTCTTTCTTCTTTCTACCACGAAGATTTAGACATCACTGATGCTACACAACGTAAAACAAGCGCAATCAAGCTAGTTGCTAAATTACCAACTATCGCTGCGATGGCTTACAAATACAACGTTGGTCAACCATTCGTATACCCACGTAACGATTTAAGCTTTGCTGAAAACTTCTTACACATGATGTTCTCAGTACCTGCTGAAGAATATAAAGTAAGCCCTGTTCTTGCTAAAGCAATGGACAAAATCTTCATGCTTCACGCTGACCACGAGCAAAACGCATCAACGTCAACAGTTCGTTTAGCAGGTTCTTCAGGTGCTAACCCTTACGCGTGTATCGCGGCGGGTATCGCATCTCTATGGGGTCCTGCACACGGTGGTGCTAACGAAGCATGTCTTAACATGTTAGAAGAAATCGGCTCTGTTGACCGCATCGATGAGTACGTTGCGAAAGCGAAAGACAAGTCTGATCCTTTCCGTCTTATGGGCTTCGGTCACCGTGTATACAAAAACTTCGACCCACGTGCGACAGTAATGCGTCAAACGTGTCACGAAGTACTTGCTGAGCTAAACATTCAAGATCCACTTCTTGATATCGCAATGAAGCTTGAGCAAATTGCACTTGAAGACCCATACTTCGTAGAGAAGAAACTTTACCCTAACGTAGATTTCTACTCAGGTATCATCTTAAAAGCAATCGGTATTCCAACAAGCATGTTCACTGTAATCTTTGCAATGTCACGTACTGTTGGTTGGATCTCTCACTGGGATGAGATGCTTTCTCAACCTGGTCACAAGATCAGCCGTCCTCGTCAGTTATACACTGGTGAAACTTCACGCGATTACGTTCCAGCTGACAAACGCTAGACTGTATTTGTGTTTAAAAAAGGCCGCTATGCGGCCTTTTTTGTTGCCCTGCACTTGTCTATTTGTGCAAAGTAATTAAAATCGTCGCATTCTCGCTGTTAAGGGCCTTCCATGTTCGACATTGCTAAAATACGTGCTGACTTTCCACTGCTGAATGAAACGGTTAATGAGCAGCCTCTGGTATATTTAGACTCAGCGGCGACCTCTCAAAAGCCACAAGCGGTTATTGATGCCCTTGCACGCTTTTATAGCCATGAGAATGCAAATGTCCACCGTGGTCGTCATACTCTCAGTGAAAACGCGACACGCAACTATGAACATACCCGAACGCTACTTGCTGATTATTTTTCTGTAAAAAGTAATGAGATAGTGTGGACCAAAGGCGCAACTGAATCGATTAATTTAATCGCAAATGGTCTGGCTTCTCAGCTTAATCCTGGCGATAAGATTGCCCTATCTGCCATTGAGCATCACGCCAATATCGTCCCTTGGCAGCAACTCGCTCAACGTACCGGTGCACAAGTCATTATTTTGCCGATAGAAAGTGATTTAAGTATTAATAGCGAACACTGTAGTGAATTTATCACACAACAAAGGCCGAAAATTGTCGCCATTACCCATGCATCAAATACTTTAGGTAATATTACTGACTTAGCGCCTATCATTAGCGCATGTAAAGCCATTAATGCTATTTCGGTTGTAGATGGTGCGCAGGCGGCGATGCATTTGCGCCCTCATTTACCAGAAATTTCGTGTGACTTTTACGTATTTTCTGCCCATAAAATGCTCGGCCCAACAGGTTTAGGTGGCTTATATGGACGTTATGAGCTGTTAAATTCGCTCGATGTTTATCAAACCGGTGGCGAAATGATAGAAACAGTTTCCTTAACTCAGAGCACTTTTCGTGATGCACCGGGTAAATTCGAAGCAGGAACACCTAATATTGCGGGTGTCATTGCCTTTGCAGAGGCAATTAATTATTTAACGTCTTTAGATTTTCACCACATGCGTCAACATGAGCATACAGTTTTCGCTTATGCGATAAACCAGTTAGCAGCAATTGACGGTATTCGAATATATTCAAATCAAGAATGTAACATTGGTAACATCAGTTTTAATTATAAAGATGAACACCCTTTTGATCTTGCCACCTTACTTGATGGATTTGGTGTTGCGGTACGTAGTGGTCACCACTGTACCCAGCCAATCATGAGCCAACTAGGTATTCCTGGAACAGTACGCGCTAGTTTTGCCTTATATAACAATAAAGACGATGTTGACGCCTTTATAAATGCACTTAAAAACAGTATCGAATTATTAGATTAATTTTGGATAAGATATGAATTCAACGTTTAAAGCCGTAACTAAAGACATTGAAATAGCGGCAGGTTGGCAACAAAAATACCGCCAAATTATGCTACTGGGTAAACAATTACCAGCAATGCCTGATGCATTAAAGGTCGATGATGCGCTTGTAAAAGGCTGCGAGAGTAAAGTGTGGCTTTATATTGAGTTTGATCACTCGGAAAATAGCCTTGTTTTAGCAGGCGATTCAGATACGCGTATCGTCAAAGGGTTACTGGCTTTGATTTTAGCCTTATACAATGGTCTAACACCGGAGCAAGCAGCGCAAATAAATGCCTATGATGAATTTGAACGACTTGGTCTAATTAACCATTTAAGCCCTTCTCGCGGCAATGGCATCAAAGCCATGGTCGATAAAATTCAAACCATGGCTGAACAAAAGCGCTAAGTTAAGCACTACGCTGTTTTTTATCTAGGTATTTTCTAATCGCTTTGGCTGCTACAAAAAAGCCAAAGCTGCCTGTCACCATGGTTGCAGAGCCAAAACCATTATTACAGTCCATATTCATTGAACCATCTGCACCTTGTTTTGCTTGGCAAACCTCACCTTCAGAGGTTGGATATACAAGCTGCTCAGTTGAATAAACACAATCAACGTTAAATTTTCGCTTTGGATTGCTACTAAAGTTGTACTGTTTTCGCAAAATATAACGTACTTTTGCAAGTAATGGGTCATGTGTTGTCTTTGCAACATCACCAAAACTGATTTGACTAGGGTCAGTTTGCCCGCCTGCGCCACCAGTTGTTATTACAGGTAGTTTTATACGTTTACAATGTGCGATTAGCGCTGCTTTTTCTTTTACAGCATCAATACAATCAATTACATAGTCAAAGCCTTGAATATGTTCACGAATGTTATCAAGGGTAATAAAATCATCAATAATATTAATTTTGATATCTGGGTTTATCAACTCACAACGTGTTTTCATGGCTTCAACTTTTGCTTCACCAACAGTGCCCGTTAAAGCATGAATTTGACGATTTACATTGGTTGCACATATATCATCAAGATCAATAAGCGTTAGTTGCCCAACACCCGTTCGAGCTAAGGCTTCAGCGGCCCAACTACCTACGCCACCAATACCAATGACACAAAAATGGGCTTGTTGTAACCAACCAAATTGTTGATGACCATATAAACGTTTAATGCCACCAAAGCGGATGTCTTGTGTTGTTTCTTTCATTTACCAATCCAACGTCCAAGGAGTGAACCACTCTTGGAATTCATCTGCGTTAAAAACTTCGTTAAGATGCGAGCCAAAAGTGTAACCACATCGATATTCTTTAAGCTGCCCTTTATAGCTAAATTGTAGTGCATAGGCATGCAAATTAGTGCGCTCGTCTTTACTTCCTGCATAAGTGGAATCACCAAGAATTGGGGCGCCTAAGCTTTTCATCGCGACTCTAAGCTGATGTGTCTTACCTGAATAAGGTTTTAACAAATAAGCACGAAGCCCTGGCCGAATACTTGTGGAATAAAAACGAGTAATCGCTGGGTTTGTTTGCGTCTTTAAAAGCTTAAATGCACCACGACGACTTTTTTGCATATCCCCTTTTATCCAACCTTGTTTTTTCTTCGGTTTGGCATCACTGACGGCTAGATAAAATTTATTTATTTTATGATCAGAAAATAGCGTGGTGAATTCGGCTGCGGCTTCTTTATTGCGGGCTAAAATAATTAAACCAGAAGTCACTTTATCTAGCCTATGAACCGGATAGAGCTTCTCGTTTACGAGCTTTTCAGCAAGTACGACAAAACCAGCACACTGTTCACTATGAAAGCTTACACCTGCTGGTTTATAAAAAACAAAAAAGTCATCTTCACTAGCATGAAGATGAACAGTGTTTACATCGTACATGCGCTATTTGCCAAGTACAGCAATGACTCGCGCTAAATCTTCAGGTGTATCAACACCCGCCTGTGGCGCGCACACTGCTTTTGCAATTTTAATCTTATAACCATGATAAAGGACACGAAGTTGTTCTAAAGACTCAAGTACTTCTAAACGAGACTCAGGTAACTCGATGTAGTCCTTTATAAAACCTGCTCTGTACGCATAAATACCAATATGGCGTGCAAAATCAGCAAGATTTAATTTTGCTTTATCGTCATTCATCATCGCATCACGATGATAAGGGATTGGCGCACGTGAAAAATACAACGCATTGTTATCTGCATCGTTAATAACTTTGACACAATTAGGATTAAAGATATCGTCAATCTCATCAATGCTTGTACTCAAAGTCGCCATTGGCGCATCTGAGTCTGCAAGTAGCGTGGCAACTTGAGAAACATTTTCGCTCGCCAATAAAGGCTCATCGCCTTGCACATTCACAACAATGATGTCACTTTCAAGCTCTAATTGCTCAACAACTTCAGCTAAACGCTCTGTACCAGATTGATGATCTTCACGCGTCATAAGCACGTTATCAGTAAAGAGTTTTACTGCATCAAACACAGCTTGATGATCGGTGGCAACGTAAACTTGTGATGCACCTGACGCAACGGCTTTTTCATAAACATGTTTGATCATCGGTTTACCACAGATATCAGCCAGTGGTTTACCCGGCAAACGTGTTGATGCGTAGCGTGCAGGAATAACGACTACGAATTCCACTTATCAACCTCTTCTTGGCTTAATTCACGGGCTTCATTTTCTAATAGCACCGGGATATCGTCTTTGATTGGGTACGCAAGTTTTGCAGCTGTGCTGATAAGCTCTTGATTTTCTTTATCAAGACGTAGTTTACCTTTGCAAACTGGGCAAGCGATAATTTCAAGTAATTTTGTATCAAAGGCCATTGAGGATCCCTTTTTGTTTTAATAATAAATTTAGTTTGTCGATAACTGCTGGTGTCGGCTTTGCATCAACAGGTAAATAATACCAATTAGGTTTAGCAAAACTAAAGCATTTAACTGCATCTTTTTCTGTCATAAACACTGCATCGTCGGCAAAATCGTTGAAGTCATTTGCTTGGTAGGCATAATGGTCTCGAAAATGATGAGTCGATAACAACTTAATGCCCTGCTGCTCAAGACTATTTTCGAAGCGTTTAGGATTACCTATTGCACTAACCGCATGACCTTTATCTTGAAATGAATTAGCAAGCTTTGAATCACTCACGGTTCGAAATGGACTCGATGCCAAATCATAGCGACTCTGTGCGTTGCCACCATTTTCAATCACTAAATCAACCGACTTTAAACGCGCTTTTGTTTCGCGAAGTGGACCTGCTGGCATTAATAGACCATTACCAAATTGTCGCTCACTATCAACAATACAGCACTCGATATCACGCGCCATTTTATAATGCTGCATGCCATCATCAGAAATGATCACATCAATACCATGCGGCTCTAATGCCTTAATACTTGCTTGTCTGTTAGGGCCAACCATAACAACACAGCCTAAACGACGTTGTATCAATACAGGTTCGTCACCCGCTTGCGTTGTACTCGTTTGTTCTGTCACTAACAGTGGATACGAATCTGACTCTCCACCGTAGCCACGGCTGATCACAGCCACTTTTAAACCTTGTTGCTGTAAGTACTCAGCAAGCCAAATAACAAATGGCGTTTTCCCGTTGCCACCTACACTGATATTACCAACCACAATAACAGGAACATGCGCTTTAAAAGCCTTAAGTATATTAAGCTTATAAAACAAAGCACGAAGTGTTGAGATAAACCAAAAAAGCACACTCAAAGGCAAGAGTAAAATGCTTAGTAAACCTGGCTTTTTATACCAGCTTTTTTCAATAACACTCACTATTTCTCACCAAATTGCATCTTACATAAGGCTGAATAGGTACCGTCTTTTTCAAGCAGTTCGCTATGTGTGCCCTTTTCGATAACCTGTCCATGATCAATGACATAAATACAATCACTGTTTTCGATAGTCGATAAACGGTGCGCAATGACTATTGAAGTTTTCTCTTTCATTAAACTATCAAGCGCTTGCTGGATCAGTTTTTCAGATTCAGTATCAAGTGCTGAGGTGGCTTCATCAAGGATCAAGATAGGGGCATCTTTTAATATTGCACGTGCAATAGCGATACGTTGACGTTGGCCGCCTGATAACATCACGCCGTTTTCACCCACCATGGTATCTAACCCTTCTGGTAAGTCTTTTACAAACTCCCAAACATGGGCTTGCTTGGCAACGGCCATTAATTCTTCGTTCGTTAATTCACGGCTTAGACCGTAACAAATATTATTAGCAATGGTGTCGTTAAAGAGCACGACTTGCTGTGAAACCAGTGCAAATTGCTTACGAAGATCCGTTAGCTTGTAATCCGCGATATTAACACCATCGAGCAAAATTTCACTTTCACCTTCAAGTTCATAGTAACGCGGCAGTAAATTCGAGATGGTCGACTTGCCTGACCCAGAGCGCCCAACTAATGCAATGCTTTCACCGGCATTAATCGTGAGTGACAAGTTTTTCAAAACAGGCTCATCTTTAGTTGGGTATTTGAAGGTCACATTATTCACTTCAATACGACCCGTCACTTTCTCAATGCTGTATGTACCAGTGTCCTTTTCAACCTCTTCATCAAGCACTAAAAAGATACTTTGCGCAGCAGAAATACCACGTTGTAAATCGCTATTTACGTTTGAAAGTTGCTTAAGTGGACGCAATAACATCATCATTGATGAAATTAGCAATACGAAGTCGCCAGAGCTAATGGTGTCAATCATAGACGGCATCGACACAACCCATAAAATCACTGCCATAGCGCTTGCTGCCAATATTTGAATAACAGAAACACTTAACGCTTTGGTGGCATCCATTTTAATGCGCTGCTGGCGATTATGATTGTTAATTGCTGAAAACTGAGCAATTTCTTGTTGCTGACCGCCAAAACCATGAATCACTTTGTGACCAGAGAGCATTTGTTCTGAGCTACGCGTTACTTGCCCCATGGCTGACTGAATTTTTTTCGAAATCATACGAAAACGTTTTGAAACAAACGCGACAATCACAGCCACCAGCGGAATAATAACTAAAAATATTAAAGAAAGTTTCCAGCTGGTATAAAACATATTGAATAGCAAAAAGACTACAAAGGCCCCTTCTCTAACCACGATTAAAAGCGCTTTCGTGATAGCTTGCTGTACTTGCTCAGTATCGAAGGTGATTTTTGAAATTAAATCACCATTTGAGTTTTTGTCATGAAATGAAACAGGTAAATGTAAGATATGCTCAAACAATTGCTGACGTAAGCTTCTAACAACTTGCGAGCCAACATAACTTAAACAATACGACGACATATAGTTAAACATGCCTCGACCTAACACCAGCGCTATAACAACAAATGGGGCATAGGTTAAAACTTCAGTGTTACGGGCATTAAGACCTTCATCAATGAAGGGTTTCATTAAATTGATAAACAATGCATCCATAGCGGAATAACCAATCATGCCCACAATGGCGAAAAACGCGATTAACTTATAATCACCCACATAACTGATTAATCGCTTATAGATTTGGGATGTAGTTTGATCCATAACACTCTCTTATTCATAGACTTCGACTATTGTAGCCTCATGGGGTTAAAAACAAAACGTCAATCTTGTTCGAACCAATAACTTTCCTGCTCGCGGGCAAATTCCAAACGATAACTATCACGATAAAATAGGATACGAATGTGCCCCTGCTCGGCGGTGGAGAATTGAGGTATATGGCGTTGCTGATAGCGTTTTACAACCTCTGGGTGCGGAAAATGCCATTGGCCTTGATAAGCCGACGAATGAATCACCATTTCTGGGTTTACAGCATCAATAAAGCGAACACTCGATGATGTATTACTACCATGGTGAGGACTCAATAAAACAGTCGCATGCAGGTCAACGCCCTTTTCAATCAGGGTTGCTTCTGCAAAAGCGGAGATATCACCTGTTAACAACACTGAATAATTTCTAGAACTAATTTTTAGTAAGCATGAGTGATCATTTCGATTATCACCATTCACATCAGCATGAAAGCTATTTATGTTTAGCCCTTCAAATATCAAACGTTTACTATCACAAGGTTTTCTTAGCCCCTCAGGATGAAAGGTTGAGAATGTATCGCGGTACCCAGCTCGGTACCAAGAACTTAAACCACCCGCATGATCGTTATCTAAATGACTTATTAGTGTCGCCGAAACCGTTAATGCGTGTTTATTAATATTCCTAACTAACACCCTATTGATGTAATCATAGCGAGAAAAGTGCCTTGGCCCTAAATCATAAATTAGGGCATGCTCATGTGCACTTATCATCACCATAAGGCCATGGCCTACGTCAAAGATATCCACTTGGAATTGAACCTGTGGCTGTAGCTTGCAATCAATGATATGGATAAAAAGTGGAAGTACTGATAAGTACTTCTTTGGGCTAAACAGTAAGATGAGCAAACTAAGATAGCTGATGGTCAATAGCGAAAAATTAAACTCTGTGAAAGAAAACCAACGCCAATGCTTAGGAATACTAAGTAGTAATTGATAGCCAAAACTCAGAACACTATCGACAAGAGACAATAAACTAACCACATCGAGAAAACTTGAAATCAGACTATAAAATATCAACAAAGGGAGTAACACCAAGCCAACAAGTGGCACGGCGATTAAATTGACTATAAGACCAATTATACTGGTACCGTCAAAATAAAATAATGACAATGGCAATAAGCCAAAGAACAAGGCCAACTGAACATACATAAGTTGGCTAATACGCTTTATTAAACCGAGTTTTATATCTAACGTATGCTTGGTTAATAGGAAAATAATTGTCACCGCAGTAAAACTAAAATAAAGCCCCGGATTTAGAAGCGAAAATGGGTCAATCAGCAGCACAAGTGTTAAAGCATACAGAATAGAGCGCCAGCGCAGCGGGTTTTTACCTAACTGATATATGACCAAATAGCAGCCGAGCATAACAAGAGCACGCGTTGCTGAGACAATAAAGTCGCTCAAGTAGACATAAATAAGTGCACAGCTAAAGCCAAATAAAACAAAACCGTTGTTCAACTGGTATGCTTGATTTATCCGCAGTTTACTTACTTTTACCAGCCATTTGCTCGTATAGAAACCTATTGCGTAGATAAGTCCGATATGAAGTCCAGAAATCGCGAGCAAATGCGTTAGGCCTAACTCTCTTAATTGAGTGTTATCTTCATAGGAAATTTTGCTTCTATCACCTGTAAGTAAAGCATAGTAAAGCCATTGCAAATGTGTATTCTCAGTGATGCTGGCAATGTACTGCCGATACCGTTCTCGAATATTATTGCCTTGTTGGTGACCATAGGAGCTAACTTCACCAACACTACGACCTTTGTAAAATATCCGTTCTTTAAGCGCATTTCTTTCACTATCGAAACTATCGAAATTTTTTACAGAACGATAACGCTTGAGCTTTACTTTGCCTTCTATTAAATCACCTGAGAGAAGTGGTTTATCTGATGTAATACTGAGCATGGCAAGTGGTGCAGGACGAATTATTCTTTCGCAGGATTCTATATTTATTAATCGCGCTTTGATGTAAAAAGGACTCTTCGCACTAACACTTTCAATTACCTCAAATTTGACAACTCTAGTGAGTTGGTAGTTTATTTTGCAATCACTCACGGAGTAAAAAATTAGGTAATGAAAAATCACTAAAAAAATTGCGCAAATAAACCCTGACAATAGAATCAAAAAAGGCTTAAAATAAGCACCTGCTAATAAAATAGCAAAACTCATTATATAGAACGCCGCAGTGCCAAATGTATATAGGGTGATAAAACAGCCTATGACAAAGCCGCTGCATAACCAAATTGATGTAAATGGTTGCTTTAAATGGCTAAAAAAACGATCCAACGGTTTTTACCTGATCATAACAAGGTAAGAGAACACAAGTATTTAAGAATTTTTGGTCGTTTATTGCATGATGCCAATTTGTGGCACTTAAATAGACGCTCTGCACGCGGTGCATTTGCGGTTGGTTTATTTTTCGCATTCATCCCTGTTCCTTTTCAAATGGTTCTTGCAGCCGCCCTGGCTATTCCATTTCGAGTGAATTTACCTATCTCTGTTGCGACAGTGTGGATCACAAACCCACTAACAATGCCTCCTATTTTCTATTGTTCATATATTGTTGGCACGATTGCCCTAGCCCAGCCTCCACAGCATTTCCAATTTGAACCAAGCTGGCAATGGTTCATCGAAAGCCTGACAACTATCGGTCCTGCGTTTTTAGTTGGTTCACTTATTTGTGCAACGGCTGCGGCTATTATTGGTTATTTTGGTATCGATATGCTTTGGAAGCGCTCAGTGCGCAAAGCCTGGATACATCGCCATAAAAAATAATATTAGCAATTTATAATTTCAGTATAGACAAAAAACCCAGCTTGACGCTGGGTTTTTTAATATTGATTAGTAAGTCTCGATTACGAAACGATTACTTTTTAAAGAAGCGACGTGCAGCTGCAAATGGCACTAACAATAGTGCATACCAAGGAAAACTTGCAGATTGACGCTCATATTGTTCAATCTCTTCCGCTGGACACTCTTCTACACTGCCATCAATTGGCGTTAATTTAACAGCAACTGCAATACTTTCATATTCGATATTACCATCAACATCGACAACTACATTGCCAAATGAATCTGTCTTTTCGACTGTTTTAGTCGCAACACCGAAGATTTCATTATTGTTGTTAATTGATTTAGCTTCAGCAACCGTATACTTAAAGCGTGTCTCACCATCTTCTTCGTAACATGGTAATAAATCGTTTAAGTTAACAACTTTATCTTCACCAATGGTGTACATGAAACCTTCACGACGACGCGTAGAAGTATTGTAAATGTCAGTTTCACCTTCACCAACAACGATCCCATTGTCATTAACATCATTTGCTAACGAACTTGAGCTCGAGAAGTAATCAGTTGGGAAAACAACACTGTCACTTTTTTTATCGTAGTAGAAGAATTTTGTGCGCGTTGTACCATCAATACGTTTGCTTGCGTAACCAACAACAACATCGTTATTATTTACAGCAAGTGGCTGTCCCGAAATCCAATCGTCTTCTTGATTGATAAACTCTTTTACTTCACCATTTTCGAAGATAACAGGCATAGTGATGCGGGTGCTATTGCTTTTATAACGAACATCAGAAGTACCTACAACCAGACCATTTTCGTTGATAGCAAGTGCGTTACTTCGAAAAGCAAAATCTTCATCATCTTCAGGTGTTAAACCTAAACCAAAAATTTCAGTGTTAGTGATATTAAGATTACTATCTAACGTCCATTTCACAGCGCGTTTGTTATAGATGCCAGTTGTATAAGTACGATTATAAGCTTCTACACAGTCTGAAACTGGCTCATCTTCACCATCACAGTTATCGGTAATATCATCAAGTGGGTCAACCGCGATATCCGTTGATACTGTACCTACAACTTCATAGCCATTAGCTGTTTTAATAATGTCATTTGCCGAGCTAATACCGCCGTAATCATCAAACTCAGGTGCGAGTTCAACTTTCACACCATCTTCTGAGATTACAATCGCACGACTAATAAAGTCTCTTAAGAAGTGTGTTTCTTCTTCGTCTTCATCAGTTTGTGTGAACGATGTTTTTTCGTAAGGTGCACTACCCCAACCGACCATTACACCGTCATCTGTTACTGCATTTAGTAAGTTAGACGTCGAACGTGTTAAGCCGTCAAAATCAAGCGATTGTTCATCAAATAATACTTGCTCTGTTGAACCTTCAGATGAATATACCGTCGCTATAGCGCTTGATAGTTTTTGATATTCAGAATCAGTTGAACGACCTGTTAAAAAACTAACCATAAATGAATGGGCATCGGCATTGGTATTTACCGCATCGTTATTCGCAATATCATCAAGGGTGAAAGTAATTTCTTTATCAATGAGTTTATATTGCGCTTCTGCTGTATCGTAAGCTGATTCAAGACGGCTATCATCTGTAAAATCAATATATGAGATATCAATAGGTAGCTTATAAAGACCGTTTGCTAAGCCTATGATGTGACCGTTTTCACTAACATCTGTTACGTAGTTAAATTTAGCGCCATCAACGCCACCTAATTCTTCTAATTTATAGGTTGCGCTCATCGCTGAGGTACTTAGGGTGGCTAAAATACTGGCAGCGAGTAATTTGTATTTCATTTTAATCCTTACTACTGATTCTTTAAATCTTCGAGTTCTTCCCAGCGCTCAAAAGCGGCTTCAAGCTCAGACTCTAACTCGGCTAAATGGTTCAATGCTTCTGTCGTAATTGCAGCATCTTGCTTAAAAAAGTCTGGGTCATTAACCACAACTTGCTGAGCGTCTAACGCTTTTTCAAGTTGTTCCACTTTACTGGGTAATTCTTCTAATTCAAGTTTTAATTTGTAAGAGAGTTTATTACTTTTCTTTGGTGTTTTATCTTGGCTAACAACGGGCGGCTTTTCTTGCTTAATTTGTTGCTGTTGTTGTTTTTCTTGCTCAGCTAAATGAGCAGCATATGCTTCATAGTCGCTATAGCCTCCGACAATGTCAGTGATCTTGCCGTTACCTTCAAATGCCCAGACAGAATTACAAGTATTATCAATAAATTCACGGTCATGACTTACAATCAGTACAGTGCCCTGATATTGGTTAATAATCTCTTCTAAAAGCTCTAAGGTTTCAATATCTAGGTCATTGGTTGGCTCATCGAGTACGATAATATTCGATGGCTTTAAAAATAACTTTGCTAATAATAAGCGGTTTTTCTCACCACCCGATAATGCTTTTACCGGTGTACGTGCTCTTGCCGGCGGAAATAAGAAGTCTTGTAAGTAACCAAGTACATGACGTGAGCGCCCGCCCATCATCACTTCTTGCTTACCTTCAGCTACGTTATCTTGTACTGTGGCTTCTTCATCAAGCTTTTGACGATACTGGTCAAAATAAGCAAACTCTAAGTTAACACCTTGCTTAACACTGCCGCTATCAGGTGTTAAGTCACCAAATAAAATTTTAAGCAGTGTTGTTTTACCAATACCATTGGGTCCGACCAGGCCAACACGATCGCCACGCATAACAAGGGTCGAGAAATCTTTCGCGATCACTTTATCTTTAAATGCATGACAAATGTTCTTCGCTTCGAATACTAACTTGCCAGAACGGTCCGCTGTTTCAATATTAAAATCGGTTTTACCTACTTGATCAACACGTTGCTTACGCTCTTTACGTAATTCTTTTAAAGCACGTACGCGCCCTTCGTTACGTGTTCTACGTGCTTTAATACCTTGGCGGATCCACGCTTCTTCTTCTGCTAAGCGTTTATCAAATAGTGCGTTTTGCGTTTCTTCAACTTTTAAATCATGCGCTTTTTGTTCAAGGTACGTCGCGTAATCACCAGGATACGAAACCAGCTTACCACGGTCTAAATCAAGAATACGGGTTGCAACTGCTCGAATGAATGCACGGTCGTGAGAAATAAAGACGATACCGCCTTTAAACTCTTTTAAAAATTGCTCAAGCCAAATAACACTACTCATGTCTAAGTGGTTGGTAGGCTCATCAAGTAACAGTAAATCGGGTTCACTGACCAAGGCTCTCGCTAACGCAACTTTACGTAACCAACCACCCGATAATGATTCAAGCTTGGCTTCTGGGTCTAGCTCTAAACGAGATAAAACGAGCTGAATACGGGTATCAAAACGCCAGCCATCAACGGTTTCTAATTGATTAGATAAGCGTTCTAATTTGTTGAGCAATTTATCGTTATAATCTGTCTGCATTTGATTACTAACTTGGTGATATTCTATCAGTAAGTTAGCAATGTCAGGCATGCCCTGCGCGACATAATCAAATACTGAGCCTGCCGCCCCTTTTGGTGGATCTTGCTCTAAACGTGAAATGCGAATACCGCCTAATTGGTTGATTTCACCATCATCCAATGTCACTTGGCCATCAAGTACTTTTAATAGTGTTGATTTACCTGCACCGTTTCGACCAACGATACAAACGCGCTCACCTGACTCAATAACGGCATCGGCATCATCTAGTAGCGGATGCGTACCATAAGCGAGTTGAGCTTTGGCTATTCTGATTAAATCCATCGTGATTACTACTCTTATTCTTTATTATCAGCAATAAATTGCGCTAATTGCTCAGCATCAAAAGGCCAAAATAATTTCTTGCCTTGATGAGATTCCACAACCGGAATACTGGTTTGGTAAAGTTCAATCAGCTGTTCACTGTCCATAATGTCTTTTGCTACAAACGAAGCGTTTGTAGCAATTAATAATTCATCGGCCATGTCACACAGATGACAGCCATCAGTGTGGTACAGGGTAAAATTAGCCATGGGTAATAAGCCAGCTATTATGAATTTGCTTATTACGCTTAAAATCAGGTGATAAGGTCTTGTCAGAAATGTTTTCTGCTTTCAAACCTAGGCCCATTAACCCGACTTCATCCATGCTAAAGCCACGCTTATTGTTTGAGAATATAAGCGTACCATTCGGGCTTAAGATTTTCTTAACCCAAGTAAGTAGTTTGATATGGTCACGTTGTACATCAAATGCATCTTTCATACGTTTTGAATTTGAGAACGTCGGTGGATCTAAGAAGATTAAATCGTATTGACCTTGAGCATACTCAAGCCATTTCAAGCAATCAGCTTGTTCAAAACGATAACGTGTATTACTTATGTCATTAAGCGCAAAGTTTTCTTGTGCCCACTTTAAATAAGTTTTCGACATATCAACCGTGGTAATGGCTTTAGCGCCACCAACAGCAGCATGTACAGATGCGCTGCCAGTATAGGCAAACAAGTTTAAGAAACGTTTACCTTGTGCGTTTTGTTGAATATAACGACGTGCCAAGCGGTGATCTAAAAATAAACCCGTATCTAGGTAATCAAATAGGTTCACTTTAAATTTCGCACCAAATTCTTCTACCACTTGTGTGCGATTTTGCTTTGATACCTTGGTATATTGCTCTTCACCTTTTTGCTTTTTACGCACTTTAACCGCAATATTTTCAGGGGCAATTTCTAACTGCTCAGCAGTCAGACTAATCACATCTTGTAGACGTTTTTGTGCTGTATTGTCATCAATTTCTTTTGGCGCAGCGTATTCAAAAATAACCGCTGAATCATCGTATACATCAACAGCTACGTTATATTCTGGAATATCCGCATCATAAACACGATAACAGCTTACTTCATTTTGCTTTAACCAGTTCTTTAAGTTTTGCTTGTTTTTCTTTAAACGATTTGCAAACGCTGTTGAACCTTCAAAATTAAGAGCAGGTTTATCTTCTTTACTAAGTTCTACTTGTTTATCATCTAATTGGTATAGATTTAATACCACATCTAACGGGCCATTTTTAAACTTATAGCGTTTTAACTTAACTAATTTTAATAGCTTAAATAAGCTTTCATCGGTGCCAAGCAAAGCAAGTTTCCAATGATTAAAGTGCTTTTTAAAGCCTACACCTAAGCTACGGTGTAAGTTCACCAGCTCCGCCATTGAACCTAATCGTTCACCATAAGGTAAGTTTGAAATCACTACACCAGGAAGTTTTGCAACAGACGTTAGTTTAGTCGCATCGCTTTGTTTAAATTTAATCACACTACCAAGGTCTGCGCGCTCTGCGTTTTCTTGCGCTTTTGCAATAACACTACCGTCAATATCATGACCAATAAGCCAAAGTTTAGGATCAGTAATTTGTGCCGTTAATTCAGCTTTTAATTCTTTGTACTTTTGAATACGGAAACTTGGTAGACGCTCAAAGGCAAAACCTTCGCGGAATAACCCCGGCGCTTCATTGCGCGCCATGCTTGCAGCTTCAATTAAAATAGTACCTGAACCACAACATGGATCGAACAAAGGTTGTTGTACGTTTTCAAGCCAGCCACTTCGTTTCACTAGTGCTGCTGCTAAGTGCTCTTTAATTGGCGCTTTACCTTGATCTTGACGATAACCACGCTCAGATAAACGCGGGCCAGAATAATCTATATAAAGCGCAACACCTTGACGGTTCAACCTTGCTACAACACGAACATTGGCATTGTATTTATCAACATCTGGGCGTTGTTCGAATAAATCTGCAAAATAATCAACAATCGCATCTTTTACAACAAGACCTGAAAATTGTGTATTTTTTAAATCGTTATTGGTGCCGCTAAAATCAACAGCGAAAGTTTGTTTAGGACCAAACCACTCTTGCCAAGGCTGCAGTCGCGCAAATTGATAAAGGCTGTCTTTGTCTTTTACGCCTTCCTTTTCTTCTATCAGCATCATGATACGAGTCGCAAAACGGCTCGATAAACAAATCTTCTGTGCTAATAAGCTATCTGCTTCAAAACGTACAGAGCCCACGGTTTGTTTAGAGACTTCTGCACCGAGTGTAGTAAGCTCATCAACAAGTAAATTTTCTATTCCGATAGAAGTAAGTGCGATAAATTGCAAAGTAAAAACCCTTAAATGCTAATTGCGCAGGATTATAGCATAGCTTGGCGAACAAAAACGCCAACATTTGCAGGGATAGTAGGGCGTGTTGACTTTTTTTGATTAATTTTGCAGCAGTGTGTTTGGTATTTTGGCAAGGCAGAGCCTATGTAGTGTGATTGTTTCCCATAAATAGGCGATAACGCAGCATAAATGCCAAACACGCGCTGCCCTTCGGGTTCTTCCTAGGGGCGATTAACTCTTTGTTGCTCGATTTTTACTTAGCCCACTAGGTTACAAATCTCGCGCCGCGATTAAATCGCCCCTAGAGTGAACAAATTTTAATTCACAAAGGTCAACACGCCCTAGGCAGATTTAAACTGTTTTTGTTGAATATAAACAGGATGGATACGGTTATTTAAAACCTTAATAGCCTCAAACTGTTCAAGAGAAAGGTTTTCGTCTAGTTGAAAGTGTTGGCTTAGGTTAATACATACCGACGCTTCACTTGAATGGTCAACAATTAAAAACTCCCCTTCTTGTGCCTGTGAGCACAATTTCACTACAGCTTCGACACTTGGCTGGCTGCCATGATACTCATGAAAGAACCAACTTTTTGCAAGTACTGGTTTTAAATGAAATTTAACCGCTGTAGCGTTAAGGGCAATTTGACAAAGCTGTGCTGGGTTCCACAGTGAGAATGTTTCGAGGTATTGATAAACTTGCTGATAGAAAGCCGCATCTTCAAGGCTGAAGTTTGGTTGTTCTAATACTGCATCAGTGAGTTGGCGAAGTTTATAAGGCGTGCACAGTTGCATATCTTGGTCAAGGTCAACCAAAAGACGATTATTTTTCGCACAAGCAAGCCATTTCCATTGCTTAGATGCTTGTAACATGTCTCCTCCCTAACGAATAAATACTGTGCGCTTAATCGTAAATTATAACTAAAGCAGACCATTAATAAAATGATTTCTTAGAACATTTTATTAATGATCAATTGCTTAGATAACTGATCCTTATAAGCTATTTAGGATCGTTTTTACCAATTCTGGGCCTTTATAAATGAATCCAGTGTAAACTTGAACAAGGTCTGCACCCGCTGCAAATTTCTCTTTTGCAGAATCCGCATCATCAATACCACCCACACCAATGATAGGTAACTTACCATCAGTTAAACGCTTAAGCTCACTAACCACGTGGGTTGAACGCTGACGTACTGGTTGGCCAGATAAACCTCCCGCTTCGTTTGCGTATTGTTGGCCTTGTACTGCCGCACGCTCAAGCGTCGTATTTGTTGCAATAACGCCATCGATCTTATTAGTGATCAATGACTCACTTACCTGGGCAATTTGCACTTCATCAAGATCAGGGGCGATCTTAACCAGCATTGGCACTTGTTTGTTGTGTTTAGCAATTAGATCAAGTTGCTCGTTCTTTAAGCTTTGTAATAAGTCATCCAGCGCCTCACCATATTGTAAGTCACGAAGGCCTGGCGTATTCGGTGAAGAAATATTTACTGTGATGTATGATGCATGCTCAAATACTTTGCGCATACAGTGGATGTAGTCATCTTTACCCTGCTCGTTTGGTGTATCTTTATTTTTACCAATATTAATACCTAGAATACCGTCGTATTTCGCTTCTTTAACATTGTTAACTAGGTTATCAACGCCCTTATTGTTAAAGCCCATGCGGTTAATAATCGCATTTGATTCAGGTAAGCGGAAAATACGTGGTTTGTCATTACCCGCTTGAGGACGTGGTGTAACAGTGCCTACTTCAACAAAACCAAAACCCATTTGCGAAAATGCATCAATACACTCGGCATTTTTATCTAAGCCTGCCGCTAAACCTACTGGGTTTTTAAACTCTAAACCTAAAAAGTTAACGGGTTTATTAGGGACAGTTTGTGACCACGCAGCACTCAATGGCGTATGAGCAAATCGGCGTAAATTATTAAGTGCAAATTCATGAGCCCACTCCGCATCACGGGTAAACATAAAACGGCGAGCTAGATCATAAAACATGGTTTGTTCCTTAGGTAAAAATAAACAAGGTAGCCGTTTGTAAACGGACCATTGCAAATTAAGGGCAAAAAAATACCCCAGCGAGCTGGGGTATGTATTTTAACGACTTTTCACTTATTTGGAAGTGTCACAGTTGTGGCTTAACAACATTAGTTCACGAAGTGCCACTGAGAACTTCGCAAAATCATGGCTTTGCGATGTTTTGAACTCAGATAGCATCTGCTTCCAACGTTGTAATAGTAGATCTTGGTTATCCATCCACTCATCAATTTGTGCATCAATGTCTTTGCTGTCTGCAGCAAAGCTATTAAGTACCACAGCTGATAATGTACGTTGTTGCCAATCCAGCTCTTCACGGTAAGAAGCACGAGCAAGTGCTTGCCAGTGGTTCGCAACTGGTTGGTTGGTGATTTGGTCAAGGAACCAATGTAAGCCCATACGCGCACCTAACTTGAAGTAGGTGTTAGAAACCATATCAATGCTACGCTCTGAATTGTTAGCGATTTCAGCTAAGTCCATGACAGAGAATAAGCTTGATAGTGACACAATACGTGTTGCAAGTGCTTTTGGTACATTGCTGTCAATTAGCTTATCTGCCGCTTTAACTAGGCGCTCGCTTTCTTTTTCAACCATGTAGCTGTTTAAGTTTTCACTTAAATCAGCAAATGTTGGTGCAAAGAATTCAATTGCTTGCTCAATCGTTTGTGCTTTATTGCGATGACGTAAGAACCAACGTGTTGCACGACGAACCGTACGACGTAATTGATATAGCATTTCTGTTTGTACAGCTGCTGGGATCTTATTATCAAGTGCAACAATTGATGACCATGTTTCTGGCATCTGGAACACTTCTTTTGCAATTGAGTAGCAAAGTGCGATTTCAGCTTCGTTAGCACCTGTTTCTTCGTGCATACGAACCATAAAGTTAAGACCCATATCGTTAACGATGTTGTTTGCAAGTTTCGTTGCGATAATCTCTTTACGAAGTGGGTGGTTATCCATTGCATCGTTGAACTTCTCACGAAGTGGTACCGGGAATGAATTAACTAATAACTGACGGTAATAAGGGTTTTCTGTGATTTCATCAACCACTAGAGACTCTTTAAGAACCATTTTCGCGTAAGAAACAAGTACAGAAAGCTCTGGACGAGTTAAGTCTTTACCCGCTGCTGCACGCTCTGCAAGTTCTTCATCTGTTGGGATGAACTCGATTGCACGGTTAAGCTTGCCGTCTTTTTCAAGGGCATGGATAAAGCGTACTTTTTCTTTAAGCGTTGATGTACCTTTTGATTGTGTAATCGATAAGGTATGTGTTTGACGATAACAGTCTTTTAATACTAACTCAGACACTTCATCAGTCATTGAATAAAGTAACTCATCACGTTGTTTACGCGTTAAGTCACCTTCAGCAACTAGACCATTCAGTAAGATCTTAATGTTTACTTCGTTATCTGAACACGCAACACCACCTACGTTATCGATGAAGTCAGTGTTAACACGACCGCCTTTCGCAGCAAATTCGATACGACCAAGTTGCGTCGCACCTAAGTTACCGCCCTCACCTAAGATCTTCGCACCAAGCTCAGAACCATTAATACGAAGTGCATCATTCGCGCGGTCACCCACATCAGCATCTGTCTCTTTAGAGTTCTTGATGTAAGTACCGATACCACCATTCCAAAGTAAATCAAACTCCATCATCAGTGCAGCTTTGATTAACTCGTTAGGTGTCATGCTTGCTTTTTTAGTGCCAAGCATTTTCTTCATTTCAGGGCTTAAGCTAATTGATTTAGCCGCACGAGAGAATACACCACCACCTTGTGAAATAAGGTCTTTGTTGTAATCTTCCCAAGAAGAACGCGGTAGATTGAATAAACGCTCACGCTCTGGGTAAGATGCCGCTGCATCTGGGTTTGGATCAACGAAGATATGCATGTGGTTAAATGCAACTTGTAAGCGAATGTGCTTAGAAAGCAGCATACCGTTACCAAATACATCACCTGCCATGTCACCGATAGCCACAACAGTGAAGTCTGTTGTTTGACAGTCAATATCCATTTCGCGGAAATGACGTTTAACAGATTCCCAACCACCTTTAGCAGTGATACCCATTTTCTTATGGTCATAACCAACTGAACCACCAGATGCGAATGCATCCCCTAGCCAGAAGTTATATTCATTTGCGATGCCGTTAGCGATATCAGAGAAAGTCGCAGTACCCTTATCGGCAGCAACTACTAAATACGGATCATCTTCATCATGACGAACAACATCAACTGGTGGCACAATCTCACCACGTTCGATGTTATCTGTGATATCTAATAAACCACGGATGAAGATTTTGTAACACTCTTGGCCTTCTTTAAAGAACGCTTCACGGTCTGTCGGTAGCTGTTTACATACGAAACCACCTTTAGAACCTACTGGCACGATAACCGTGTTTTTAACTTGTTGCGCTTTAACAAGACCCAGTACTTCAGTACGGAAATCTTCACGACGGTCAGACCAACGTAAACCACCACGCGCAACTTTACCACCACGTAAATGCACACCTTCAACGCGCGGTGAGTATACGAAAATCTCAAACGCTGGAAGCGGTAATGGCATTTCTGGGATCATAGAAGGCTGAACCTTGAACGATACATATGACTTAAATTGGCCATCCGCTTCTTTTTGGAAGAAGTTCGTTCTTAGTGTCGCGATGATCATGTCTACGTATAAACGAATGATACGGTCATCATCCAGGTTCGCTACGTTTTCAAGTTCTAAATAAATTTGTGCGATTAGCTTTTCTAAAACTTTTTCACTGCCAGGGTTCTTAACTGAGAACTTTTTAGTGAATAAGTTTACGATTTGCGATGCAATGTGTGGGTAATTTGCAAATGTGCTTTCAATGTAAGTCTGTGAGAACGTTACACCAATTTGACGCATGTATTTTGCATAGGCGCGAAGAATAGACGCTTCGCGACCCGTTAAACCACCCATTAATACTAAGCGGTTGAAACCATCGTTTTCTAAACGGTTATTCCACACATTTGTTAATGCAGCACGGAAACGCGCTGAAACTTTATCAAAGTCAGCAATGCCTTTGTTGTCAATTAGCATGGTGAAGTCCATGATCCAATTAACTTTACCATCAGTTGTTTTAACTGAGTAAGGCGTTTCACCCACGACACGTAAACCAAAGTTTTCTAACATTGGCATGACGTCAGATAAGTGGATTGGCTCATCTTTATGGAATAAGCTTAAACGAACTACGTTGGTATTTGCTTCTTCTTGTGGACGATAGAACAACATTTCTAGTTTGTTTTCGTCATTCAGAAGTTCAAGTTTTTCAATATCAACAACCGCTGCACTTGGTAGAACCTGGTCTTTATACGCACTTGCAAACGCTTGCGCATATTTACGGTTTAATTCTTTACCACGTGCTTCACCTGCGCTTTCTAAGAGTGCAGATTGGAGTCTATCTTCCCATGTACGGGCAGCTTCAATTAGGTTGTTTTCGATGTCTTTCACGTTATATTCAATATTATTGTCAGTCACACGCACCGTATAGTGTGTACGGGCTAATGTTGACTCAGAGAAGAAAGTAGTAAATTCGACTTTATCGTCAGAATTAAATGCATTGGCTAAGATACGTTGCGTTTCACGACGAAGAGCCGTGTTGTAGCGCTCACGTGGTACGTAAACCATGCAAGATAAGAAACGACCATAAGCGTCTTTACGAACGAACAAGCGACACATATCACGCTCTTGAACTTGCAATACACCCATCGCAACTTCAAGTAGCTCTGTTTCACGTGCTTGAACAAGTTCATCACGTGGATACGTTTCCAGAATGTTTAATACCGCTTTGTATGCGTGTGTACCTTTTGCAAAATCACACATCTCCATGATGCGGTTAATTTTACTTTTTAGTACCGGTACATCAGCAGCGCTATTATTGTAGAAGCTTGATGAGAATAAACCGATAAAACGGTCTTCACCAATTACATTGCCTTTGTCATCAAAACGCTTAATACCTACGTAATCGATATAAGCTGGGCGATGAACGCGAGATACTGAGTTAGTTTTAGTTAAGATCAGTAAGTTATTGCTACGTGCTTCTTGACGAGCAACTTCAGGTAATTCTGATAATAAACGGCTGTGCTCTTCATCTGAATTTTTCATCAAACCAAGGCTTGTGCCCTTTTTACCTTTTAATTGATAATCACCTTTAACCGCTGATAATTCGTATTCACGATAACCCATTAAGGTAAAGTTATCTTTTGCTAACCAGTCTAAAAACTCAACGGTTTCAGCAACTTCACTATCGTTATTATTATGATGGCGTTTTGGTAGCTCTTTGGTTACCGCAATCAACTTGTCACGAATTGGCTGCCAATCTTCTACAGCAATCGATACATCAACAAGCACAGATTCAAGTTCTTCTTTGAAAGACTCAATTACTTTTGCATCTGTTTGACGGTCAATTTCGATAAAGAACACAGTTTTAGTCGACGTTGATTCTTGCTCTGCCTTTAAGCTTGAAATACCCGTGATTTTCGCGTTTTTATCGCGTTGGATTTTCAGCGGAGAGTGAAGTAATAAGTGAGAAGCGATGTTTGCGCGAGTCATGGCCATACGCACAGAATCAACTAAGAAAGGCATGTCTTTCGCGATGATTTCAACAATAGTGTGCGATGACTGCCAGCCATCTTTTGCTACTTCTGGGTTGAAGACACGGACAACCGCGTCATCAGAATTATTTTTTTCTAGCGAGTTCCATAGGCTTAGTGCAGCGCCATATAAGTCACTATCGTTGCGATGTGCCAAATCCTCTTTAGACATATTGCTGTACAAGGCTTTGGCGAATTTCTCAACGAGTAACACATTATCAGCGTGAACTTTTTTCTGGATCAGCTTACAGACATTATCTAAGATAACCGAGGCTTGCCCTTCATTTCGTGTCATTGTATGTTCCTTAATCTATACTACTTATCGATTAGTAGAATATTTGTACAGCCATTTATTAGCGTGGAGTCAGGTAAATTCTAACTCTTTTACAGCTAATAAACAGCCTTTTCGATGAAATCATTTTAAGCTTTTCAGCTATTTGGTCATCTATTCACAAAATATAGATATAAATGGCCATTACTGGCCATATTGGAGCACAATTATTCACATTATTTTTTCTGGTCAGTCCAGAGGAAGCTGCCAATTGCAGGTAAAAGTAGTACTGCACCCAACATGTTAACCAAGAACATGAAGGTCAAAAGTATACCCATATCTACTTGGAACTTCAGATCAGAGAAAATCCATGTGCTGACACCGATGGCTAAGGTAATACCCGTGAATAACACTGCGCTACCACGCTCTGCTAATGCATTGCGATAAGCCACTTCAAGTGCGACACCTTGTTTTAGCTGCCCCATCATTGATGACAGTATATAAATCCCATAATCAACACCAATACCAACACCTAAAGCGATAACAGGTAGTGTCGACACTGTTAAGCCAATTTCTAACTGTACCATCAACGCTTGCGCTAACGTCGATACGATGTACAGAGGTAATACTACGGCGATTGTGGCTTTCACACTTCTAAAGCTTATTAAGCATAGCAGGATTACGGCGCCGTAAACGTAAAGCATCATAGGTAGCTGTGCAGCTGATACTGATTCGTTCGTTGCAGCCATTACACCCACAGGCCCTGATGCAAGTTTAAACTTCAACGTGTCAGTTTCTTCGCCAGCAGCAAACTCTTTAACTTTAGCAACAACGTGGTCAATCGTTTCTGCTTTGTGGTCATTTAAGAAAATAATCACCGGCATGACAGAACAGTTTCCATCAAGTAAGCCTGAGCTTGTTTCAACACGCGATGTTGATTGCACTAAGCTCGCGGTGTTTCGCGGCAAGCTTTGCCATTTTAAGTTACCTTCGTTAAAGCCTGCATTCACAGATTGCGCAACTGAGCTTAAACTCACAGCCGATTGCACCCCTGCTACGTTTTCCATTTGCCATTGGAAACGACTAATACGTTCCATCACATCATGCTCAGTACAGGCTGCAGGATAGGCTTCAACAATCACTTTTAGGATATCTGAAGATATGGTGTATTTATCTGATATTAAGAAAGTATCTTGGTTATAACGGGCATCTTGATGCAGTGATGGTGCACCAGCATGTAAATCACCGATACGCATCTTATCAGCTTGCCAATAGCCCACAGCGAATAACACAGCTGTCAGTGCAATGATGAACACAGCTGTTTTACGGTCTGTTGCTTTAACTAACAGTTCACGTAGTTTATCTAAGAAATTCGGTTTGTCTGTATGTGTACCCGCTTGAATATGCACTGAACCTTCGAAGCGCATATACGAAGCCCAAACCGGCAATAAGATTAAGTTTGTGAAAATAATAACCGCAACACCTAAGCTCGCGGTAATAGCAAGCTCACGAATAATACCAATATCAATCGTCAGTAAAGTTAAAAAGCCCACGGTATCAGATAACAGAGCAATACCACCTGGAATAAGTAGTGCTCTAAAGCTTGCCTGACAGCACACTCTGGTTGAACTACCCGATGTGACTTTTTTACCGATATCATTAATCATTTGTACACCATGGCTTACACCAATGGCAAATACTAAAAAAGGCACCAAAATTGACATAGGGTCTAAACCAAAGCCTAGGCTTGACAGCAAACCTAACTGCCAAACAACAGCAATGATCGAACAAGCAATCGGTAAAATAGTCAGTTTTAAAGAGTGGCAGAACAGCCAAACCATTACAAATGTGAAAGCAATAGCAATAGCAAAGAATAACAGTACGCCCTTAGCGCCCTCTGCGACATCCCCAGCCATTTTTGCAAAACCGATAATATGAATACTGACCTTGTCAGTGCTTAGCGGTTCACGTACTTGTGTTTCTAACTTTTCAGCAAAGGCTAACGTGTCGAGTTTTTCTTGTGTTTGTGGATCAGTCTCGAGTAGCTGAGCAGTTACCATTGCACACGAGTAGTCGCTTGCAATCATGCGACCAACTACTTTTGCTTTTTCGATGTTTTCTTTTACAACCGCAAGCCCACGTTTGTCTGCTGTAAAGTTTGCAGGAATAATAGGACCACCGGCGAAACCATCTTCAACCACTTCAACGAAACGCGCACTCGGTGCAAAAATTGAATTTACTAACGGACGATTTACCCCTGGAATAAAGTAAAGCTGGTCGTGAACTGCTTTCAGTTGAGTAAAAAATTCTTCATTAAAAATATCACCGTCTGCATCACAGACTGA
Source organism: Pseudoalteromonas sp. T1lg122 (assembly GCF_002964825.1). Taxonomy (NCBI): domain Bacteria; kingdom Pseudomonadati; phylum Pseudomonadota; class Gammaproteobacteria; order Alteromonadales; family Pseudoalteromonadaceae; genus Pseudoalteromonas; species Pseudoalteromonas sp. T1lg122. Next base: position 295,479 of record NZ_PQCG01000007.1, on the reverse strand, counting down.
AATTAAAATACTGTTAGCGCCACCAAACTGCTTTTCGTGTTTAGTGTAAACTTTCATGTAGTCATGATTGAGCGGAATATTTTTGTTAAACGACGCGTCTAATTGAATTTGCGTTGCTTTGAATAATAAAAAACAGGTGATCAAAGCAAAAGAAATAATTGCGAACAAGCGATGGCGAAACACCGCTCTTTCTAAGATATCTAAAAAACCACGCATTACGGATTCAACTCCTTCACTTTAATGCCATTTTCTGAAGCCATAATCAGTTTGTTTTGAAACACAACGCCATCGAGTAATGACTTACCATCTGCCATTTGTTCTTCTGAGAGTTGATCATTTTTAATATGGAAAATCACGCCACTGTTTGCAAATAATAGCCATTCATTATTGTAATTAATTGCGCTATTCACGGTTGCATAATTCCTGTGCGGGATTTGCTGCCACTGATCACTGTCGGCTTGACGAGTAAAAATATTGCCACGAAGTCCTGCAACGATGTCTTCGCCACCTTGATCTGCAGTTGACGCAAACGTAAAGAAAGAGCCCATATAGATCTCTTCGAGGCGTTGCCATGTTTGGCCATTGTCGACACTTTCTGCCATCAGACCCATTTCACCGGCTAAAATCAAACGCTCATCGGCTTTAACGTGCGATTAAAATGTGGCAGTATTGATGCTGTCTCGACTTCATAACCTTCAGGGTCATTTTCTTTTAAGTCATTTAAATAATCACGGTCATCTTCAAACAGTAAACTATCTAAAAAACGCTTTTGCCAATGCTCACCACCATCATTGGTTTCAAAGAACATGCCATAAGCACCAACGGCATAACCGTGCTTTTCTGATGTAAATAAGATATCCAAACATGGTTTATCCATGTTTGGTAAAGATTGTTGTAACTGCCATGTTTTACCTGCATCCACTGTGTTAATGATGGTTGCATCATGACCACATGCCCAGCCTAAGTCGCTGTTGTAAAAATCAACGGCTGTGAGTAGCACTTGTGTTGGGACACTCGCTTGTTGCCAAGATTGCGCATCTGAGCTTGTAATAACCACACCATGTTTACCTACAGCAACCAGCTGTGAACCTGCTAATTCAATGTCAGTAAGAAGAGTTTTGTTCGCATTAACAGCGCTAACGGCGTGTTGCGCTACTGGCATGTCTTGAGAAAAACATGAAGCACTATAAGCAAGACAGGCATAAAGCAAATACTTCATAAAGATAAATCGCCTTCGAAATGATAAAAAGAGAAGTCAAAAAAGCCACTGGGAAAACCAATTGCGTGTCCTGATGACTTACGCGAATTGCAAAAGGCACCTGTTAGCAGGTGCCTTATTTTGATTAACGACCTTCGCGACGTAATGCGCTTGATGTAAACTCGTTATCGTTGAATGATTTAGAGAAATCATACATTTTTTCTTGGTTATCTAAACCAATTGCTAAATAACGACGTGAGTTAAGATCATGGTAAACTTCTAACGTACTCCAATGAGTTGGTACTTCATAGTAGTTAAGACCATGTGCCATCGCTACACGATACATTTGATCACGGTTATCGTAGATATCCGTTACATGTACTTGCCAGCTATCTTCATCAATATAGAAAACACGTTTCTTATAAATGTGACGCGTGCCCTCTTTTAGATTTGCTTCTACAACCCAAACACGGTGTTTTTCATAACGAACATGCTCAGGGTTGATATGACCAGCTTGTAAAATGTCATCATAGCTCAGTTTGTCACTGTGTAGCTTGTAGCTGTTATAAGGAATATAAAGCTCTTGCTTACCTTTTAATGTCCAGTTGTAACGGTTCGGTGAACCATTGAACATATCAAAGTCATCAGTTGTACGTAAGCTGTCAGCCGCTGTTCCTGGTGCATCATAAGCAACATTAGGTGCGCGACGAACACGGCGTTGACCTGAGTTGTATGTCCAAGCTTGGCGTGGCGTTAAGATTTGGTCCATGGTTTCATGAACTAATAACGCAGTACCAGCAAGACGCGCAGGCTCAGTTACTTTTTGCTTAAACTTAAACAAGATATTTGATTCTTGTAGTTTTTCAGGTGTCGCTTCAGGCGATGAATACTCAACTAACAATTGCTCTTCAAAACCAACGTAGTTATAAGAACCTGATGCTGTTGGTGCTGCTTGACCACCAGAGCGCTCGATTGATAAACCACGGAAACGTAATAAGTGGTTCCAGATAGCTTCTAAACCATCTTTAGGAATTGGAAACGGCACACCTACAGCAGTGTTTTTAATACCATTACCACCTTCCACTAATTCCGCTGTCGTTGCATATTTTTTCGTTGCATCATATACAAACTGCGGATAAGACGCGCTACGACGGGTTGGATAGATGTTCATTTTGAATGTGTCAGGATAGGTATTGAATAATTCAATTTGACCTGGGCTCAAGTAATCTTTGTACTCGGCAACATTCGATTTATCAATCGTGAATAAAATTTTATCATCTGCATACGGATCAGGATGATGCATACCTGGCTTATAACTAGCCGGTGGCGTTGTAATGCCGCCAGTCCAAGCTGGAATTGAGCCGTCTTTATTCGCTGCTTTTTCTGCGCCAATTGGCGTTAAATCATTACCTAAACGTGCCGCTTCATCAGCGGTAATTTTTGCAAGTACACTCGAGCTTGCGAAAATGCCACAAAATGCTGCAGCAATGAGGGTAGGTTTTCTAATAATCATAATTTACCCTTAGATTGAATATTTAATATTGAAAGAAACATAATCGCGGTCAGAGAAAGTATTCGTTGCGCCACCACCCCAGAAAGAGTTGTAGCTAAAGTCGAACGACCACGCATTTTGATAGTTGAAGTTCATAGTAACACCGAGCGATTTACGGTCTTCAACAAATAAGAACATTGGATCTGGTGTAATACCATTCACGTCATGTGAGAACACAAAACGTGGCGAGAAGTTAACACCATTAAAAATGTTGTAGTAATCACCTTTCGCAATAAGACGATAACCCCAAGCCGATGCTGTTGGGAATGGGTTCGTCTCAGGACCATTAGACAGACCTAGATGAAGTGTTGAGTAATCATCACTTAACGGGCCTTGCATGATACCGCTTCGACCAGTACCCGCTACGTTTAAACGAAGCTCGTCGTAGTCAGGCATATCGTTAATGCGTACACCACCAATTTCACCAACAACTGCCCAGCTATCAGCACCTAATGATGGGCCAAATAGATGTGTTGCTGTAAATTGTAACTGTGCTGTATTACGCAGGATGAAACCTTGTGCAACTTCACCCGGACCTACAACACTTGTTGCATCGCCAAGACTCATTTGCGAAATACCAGCAAAGTCAGGACGAATACCCGCAACAGCTAGTTGCTCAGGCATACCCGCATACAGTAACTCTACGTCATCAATTTGTAGAGGCTCATCTTGACGGAAGGCAAATTCACCGGCAAATGCTGTTTCACCTAGCGAGGTATTGAAGCTGATACCGTAAAGTTTAATATCTTCAGGGTATTCTAACTGGCCTTTAGTGAATGCTTGTAGGTTTGTTACGTTATCTTCAGTGATATCTGTTGTTAAAAGCATACCGATATCGGCAGCAATTGCTTCACTGGTAAAGTTTGAAACCTGACCAGAGATTACCGGGCGACGGCTATGATAGTTAATGTGATATAGCGCTAACTCAGTATCATTCAAATCAGGTAAGAACATACCTAAACGTAAACCGTATTGGCCACCGTCATCAGGTTCGTTTTTACCAGCACCACCCTTGCCTTTTAACGCCACTTTAGTTGGGTAAGCTAGGTACATTTGTGCCATCATTGCTCGGCCTTGTACTGATGTAGGATCAACACCTTGCGAGCGAACAATGTCATCTAAATTATTTAAGCTTTCAGTTAAGAATGCTAAGTCGATATCTGGGTTAGACGTGAAGCCTAATTGGATATTTTGTTGATAACCATTTTCAGATGCGAAATCGTTGGTCGAGAAGTACGTACCAGCCGCTGGAAGGCGCGTTTCATGCCATTGATATTGGTAAAAGCCTTCAAGGGTTACATTATCAGTAATACCTAAAGACGCCCAAAGCATACCAACTGGAATAAAGGCTTCTTTTAATTCAGCACCAGGGGCTTTTAAACGATCGATATCAACAGGGTTTACGTTAATACCATGAGAAATTAAAGTACTCTCCCCCCAGTTAACAACTTGTTGGCCTAAACGAATAGACAGCGGGTTACGACCTTCATTTAAATCAAAGTTTGCCCATACATAAGCATCTAATAAACGCAGATCAGCACACACTTGTTCTTTGGTGTCGTCATCATCACATGGGTCTACTTTTTTACCTGATGTTGGGTTGCTATACGCAAAATCACCATCCATTAGGGCGAAGTCGTAGAAATACATGAAACGAGTAAATAAACCAAAGTTATCTTTGCTGATTGATAGCTCATGGTTACCTTTTAATAATTTTGAAAATGAATCACCACTATCAAAATTAAGGTTACCTGCATCACCATTATTTGAGTAAGCACCCGGTTGGTTCCATACATCAGCAGAAGAATAAATTGGATTTAGCGCAGAGTGATAACCCGTCCAATCAAATGAAGGATTATTACTTTTACCAATATGTTGGAAATCACGGTCTTCAATTCGTATGCTTTGACCATAAGAAAAGTTAGAGTCAAATCGAACGTCGAAGCCACCTAACTCAAAATTTGCCGCATGCAAAGATGTGCTTGAGAGTCCGAGTGTAGCTGCAGCGAGTCCCAAAGCTATTTTGTTTTTAACAAAAAGCGATCGTTTTATCATTGTGTTCATCCCCCTGTAACGGGTTGTTTTGTGATCAAATTGTTGTTTTTAGTATCTTTCTAACGATAGAAGCGAAACGCTAAAATTACAATACGGAACGCGTTCAATCGGTTAATATTTATTTAAAAATGTGACGTTTACGTATTGGTAAGACGTCATACCAGATATTTTATACACGTAAATTAACAATAGAACAAATCGAATTAACAAAAATATAATAAATTTAGCGAATTGGGGACAGTAAAAATTAGCTTTTTAGGTGACAAAAAAGCAGCCGAAGCTGCTTTATTAACTGATTTTTTCGAGTTTTAAGAATTGATTATCTGCGGTTAACGTTAATCTAAAACGCCCTCTTATTCCTAACGATGAAATAAAAGGACGTAAATGACTGGCAGCAAATCGAACTGTCTTACCACCATCTTCTGTGACTTGCACCGATTTATATTTACCGTGGTAGTAATCAAGACATTCTGAGTAACTCAGATACAATGCAAAATAATATTCTGTCATTAACTTTCGAGTGCTTTCTCTACTTTTTCAAACAGATCATCACTGAGTCCATCTAAATCAGCTAAACGTTGTAGTTGTGCTTTCATTGCCGCAGAACGATTTTCATCATAGCGTTTCCATGACATAAATGGCGTCAGCATACGTGATGCATTTTGTGGATTAATATCATTAAGCTTCACTAATAAGTCACCCAACAGCTGGTATCCTTTACCATCTGCACGATGGAACTGAGTGATATTAAAGTGACTAAAGCTGCCAACTAAAGCACGCACGCGGTTAGGGTTACCAAAGTCAAAACTTGGGTGTTCATAGAGCGCTTTAATATCGTTGATACTCGTTGCAGAATCTTTCATTGCTTGCAACGCAAACCATTTATCCATAACGAGCACATCATGGCGCCACTTTGCATCAAACTCTGTTAGCAGCGTATCACATAGTGAATGGTTTGCTTTTACCACCGCACTCAATGCAGCAAGGGCATTGGTCATATTAATACTGTGTGCAGATTCTATGATGAGGCTATTAACGTCGCTATGATTCGTTTTCGCTAAATAATGTAAACACAGTTGCTTAAGAGCACGTACGGCAACAGCTGTCGCAGATGTTGAACCATCATCTTCTAGCGCGTTATAACAATTTACCAATGATTCTGTTAGGTGAGTTGCTATTTGTGATTCAAATGCATTTTGTACAGCAATAATGTCATCAACAGGGATAACTGCATATTCTGCTGCGAGGGTATCGTAGCTAGGCAGTTTTAAAAGCTCAGCAATTAGAGCAAGATCACCTTCTCGCTGATCAATTAATGCTTTTAATGCGAATAAAATGTCATCCGATAAACAGGCTTCACCACTGGCAATCGCCGCTTTCATTTCATTGGTAAATAAACGCTGCTGCGCATCCCAACGTGAAAAATCACTGCGAGCAAAACGCATGATATGTAATAGATCAGCAGCAGAGGTATCTTGATTAACAATACAAGGCGCAGAGAAATCTTCGAGTAGCACTGCTACAGGGCGCTGTTTAATGCCCTCGAAAACAAACTGCTGCGTTTTTTCAGTGACATTTAATACCGAATCTTGGACCTGATTATCAATTATAAGAGGTAGCGACTGCCCTTCACTATCTAATAGCTCAATAGCAAATGGAATATGTAATAAGGCATTGTTAGGCTGATTATCAGGTGCAAACTGCTCAATGCTTAATGTGAAAGTTTGGTTTTGTTCATCATACGCTTGCTCTACATTGAGCTTAGGTGTACCCGCTTGACTATACCAGCGCTTAAATTGCGTTAAATCAATGCCAGACGCATCACTCATGGCAGCCACAAAATCATCACAGGTAACAGCCTGTCCGTCATGGCGCTCGAAATACAATGCCATACCTTGTTGGAACTTTTCTTCTCCAAGTAAGGTGTGCATCATGCGAATAACTTCAGCCCCTTTGTCATACACAGTCACTGTATAAAAGTTATTCATTTCAATGACTTTTTCAGGGCGAATTGGGTGTGCCATCGGCCCTGCATCTTCACTAAATTGGTGAGTACGCATGACTTTAACTGCATCGATACGGTTAAGCGCACGAGAACCTAAATCGCTACTAAACTCTTGGTCGCGGAAAACCGTTAAGCCCTCTTTTAACGACAGCTGGAACCAGTCACGGCAAGTAACACGGTTGCCGGTCCAGTTATGGAAATATTCGTGCCCTACAATTGATTCAATCGTATGATAATCTTTGTCAGTGGCTGTTTCTTGATTCGCCAGAACACATTTAGAGTTAAAGATATTCAAACCTTTATTTTCCATTGCGCCCATGTTGAAGAAATCAACGGCAACAATCATGTAGATATCTAAATCGTATTCAAGGTTAAAGCGCTCTTCATCCCATTGCATTGATTTCTTTAAAGACGTCATAGCATGAGGCGTCTTAGATAAATTACCTTTATCAACAAACAAAGCTAATTCTACTTTTCGACCAGACTGCGTCGTGTAATGGTCACGTAATACGTCAAAGTCACCGGCGACTATTGCAAATAAGTAGCTAGGCTTTTTAAATGGGTCTTGCCATTTTACAAAATGACGACCGTCATCTAAGTTACCTGATTCAATTTGGTTACCATTAGACAGTAAATGAGTGTACTTTTTGTCGGCAATAATGGTTACATCAAAGCTGGCAAGTACGTCTGGGCGGTCAAGGTAATAGGTAATCTTTCTAAACCCTTCAGCTTCACATTGTGTACAGTAAGCTCCACCCGACAAGTACAAACCTTCTAACGAAGTATTCGTTTGTGGATCAATATGGTTTTCAATTTTAAGAATAAAGCTTGCAGGCAGGTTATGAATAATCAGCTTTTCATCTTCAAGCGTGTAATCATCATACGCTTGATCATCAACCTTTACTGAGATAAGTGTTAAATCAACACCATCAAGCGCAAGATCAGCATTGCTCTCATCGGTACGGTTGATTGTCATTGTTGACTGTACTGATGTTTTTAAAGGGGCTAATTCTAAGCGTAAATTGATGTGCTGGATTGAAAATTGTGGGGCTTGGTAATCTTTTAAATATTGAGCTTGAGGTTTAGTCGTAGTAGACATAACTGACTCCAAATGGCCCTGCACTGCAGGGCCTATATAGTTTATTCAGCGTTAGCTTCTTGTTTAAGGTGCTTTGGGGTAATACGTAAAATTTTAATACCTAAATAAGCGTAAACAATCGCTAAAAGTGGATTAATTAAATTAAAGAATGCATACATGGCATAATCAAATGGATTGATTAATAAAACACTTTGCATGTAGGCACCACAGGTGTTCCATGGGATAAGTGGGCTGGTAATTGTGCCGCCATCTTCTAATGTGCGAGATAAGTTAACCGGCTTTAAACCGCGTTTTTCGTATTCATCTTTAAACATACGACCAGGAACAACAATCGCGATATATTGATCCGCTGCAACTGCATTCGTACCAATACATGTTGCAATCGTTGCAGTGATAAGCGAGCCGGTGCTTTTAGCAATTTTTAAGATGCTCTTAACGAACATATCAAGTAAGCCGGTTTTTTCCATGATAGCGCCAAACATCAAGGCCGTCATGATCAGCCACGTTGTTGTTAGCATGCCAGCCATACCACCACCGCTTAATAGTGAGTCCATTTTTTCATCGCCAGTATCAATGCTAAAACCATCGAAGAACGTTGTCCAAACTAGTTTAAAGTAGCCAATAGCATGACCTTGTGATGCATCAATTTGGCTATTGATTAAATCTGATTGAAATAACATAGCCCAAATTGCACCTAGCACGGCACCAATTGAAATAGCAGGGAAAGCTGGCATCTTACGAATTGCTAAAAATAACAGCACCACCAGTGGCACTAGCATTTCAAAACCAATATTAAAATTTTGTTCTAGTAAATTTACGATTTCGTCAATACGACCTGCTTCTGCTGAACCGCCAGCATTAAAGCCCATAAAGATGAAAATGATTAATGCGATAATAAAGCTTGGTACCGTTGTCCAAAGCATGTGATGAATATGGTCAAATAAATCAGCCCCTGCCACTGCCGGCGCTAAATTCGTTGTTTCAGAAAGCGGGCTTAATTTATCACCAAAGTAGGCACCTGAGATAACCGCACCCGCCGTGACAACTTGTTCAAGACCAAGACCAGTTGCAACACCTAATAACGCTACACCAATGGTCGCAGCCGTTGTCCAAGAGCTACCGATACTCATAGCGACAATGCCACAAATCAAGCAGCTAGCGGCATAGAACCAGCTAGGGTTGATAATCTGTAGACCATAATAAATTAAAGTAGGTACGGTGCCTGATAACAACCAAGTACCAATTAAGGCACCCACCATTAATAGAATAATGATTGCTCCCAGGGATAAGGTGATCCCCTCAATCATAGCTTGTTCTAGTTTCTTCCAGGTGTAACCATTTTTTAAGCCTATTAATGCCGCGGTAAATGTAGCGAATAATAAAGCGATTTGGTTAGGACCTGATGATGAATTATCACCGAATAAATAAACAGCAGCGCCTAATAGGCACACGAGAACAGTAATTGGGATTAAGGCATCTAAAAAACTGGCCTGTTTAATTGGCTTCTCTTCAATTGAATTCAAAAGATAGTCTCCTACACGTCTTATGTGGCGTGTTTAATTATTATTGTAAGCTTTGACGCAAAACTTCAGTGGCCTTATGCAGCCAAGTATTGTGATTATACCAATATGACCTGTTTTAGGTAGCAAAAAAGGCGCTTATGCGCCTTTTTATTAATCGATATTGCTAATTAATTGCTAATTATTTCTTAGCGATACGACCATATTTTATATAATCTTGGGTGATTAATGCCGCTTCTTCTAAGAAAGGGTCTAGTTCATCAAGGCTATCTGGTAAATCATCAAGCTTTTCAACTGGCTTTTCACCTAAGCGAACAAGTCGTTCATTAGCACGCTCTAAGGCACGCTCTTCACCTTCATCTTTCTCTTTTAGACGGGTCGCTTCAACCAATGAGATAGTTTTACGGTCTTTCTCTTCTTGGTAGCGCTTAATGTCATCAAACACATAGCCAAACTCAGGCTCACTGGCAATACGCGTATCATGAAGCTTATTAACGTAAGCAATCGCTGGTTTTAGGTTATCAACCGAATTGTACTTAGCACGGATGATGCTATCCCAAGGTAATGCGTTATCTTGCTGGCTCTCGCCCCACTCTGATGGGTCAATTGCTGATGGGAACGATACATCTGGGATCACGCCTTTGTGTTGTGTGCTGCCGCCGTTAATCCGGTAGAATTTTGCAATGGTATATTGCACGCTACCTAATGGGTGATCGTATAAGTCATAAGCACGGCCAAGTGGTTTGTGCTGTTGAACGGTACCCTTACCAAAGGTTTGTTCACCAATCACAATTGCGCGGCCATAGTCTTGCATTGCAGCTGCAAAAATCTCTGATGCAGACGCACTGTAGCGATCAACTAACACAGTTAGCGGGCCATCATAAAAAGTGACACCGTCACGATCTTTTTGCTCTTCAATACGATTATTCAGGGTATGAATTTGTACAACAGGGCCTTGGTCGATGAACAAGCCAGATAACTGAGTCGCTTCGTAAAGTGAACCGCCCCCGTTTTGACGTAAATCGATGATGATGCCGTCTACTTTAGCTTCTTTTAATTTCGCAATTTCAACTTTAACGTCTTGCGATAAATTGTTATAGAAACCAGGGATTTCAATCACACCAATTTTGCTGGTTAAGTCTGAATATTTTGCTTCAAATACTTCAGATTTTGCAGCGCGATCTTCTAAGCGAATTTTATCACGCGTAATTTCAACCACTTTAGGTGTGCCGTGAGCATCTGCCCCTTTAAGATATTGCAGACGAACTTTTGTGCCTTTAGGGCCCTTGATCAAATCAACGACGTCATCTAAACGCCAGCCAATTACGTCAACAAAGTCTTCGCCTTCTTGAGCAACACCAATAATACGATCGTCTGCTTTAATTTGTTCTGATTTATCAGCTGGGCCACCAGGCACTAAACTACGGATAACTGTGTAGTCTTCATCATAGCTAAGCACCGCACCAATACCTTCTAACTCAAGATCCATATCCATCTTGAACTGTTCAGCGCGTCGTGGTGATAAATAAGAGGTATGTGCTTCGATGCTTCGTGCAAATGAATTCATCACGATTTGAAACGCATCTTCACTGTTTGTCTGAACTAAACGTTTTTGCGCATTGTGGTAGCGTTTGGTCAGAACTTCTTTGATGCCCTGCCAATCTTTACCGGTCATTTTTAAACGTAACGCATCATATTTAACGCGTTGACGCCAAAGTTCATCAAGCTCAGCTTGGCTTGTTGCCCAATCAGCGTCTTCACGGTCAAATACGTACTCATCTTCATTATCGAACTTCATTTCATTTTCAAGTAGCGATAAAGAATAATCGTAACGTTCAAAACGACGTTTTAAGCTTAAGTTAAAAATATCAAAGGCAAAACCCAATTTACCTGTCGACAATGCATTATCAAACTGGTCTTTATATTGCTCAAACGAGGCAATGTCAGACGCTAAAAATACACTTTTGTTGTAGTCGAGAGATTCAATGTAGCGATCAAAAATCTGTTCAGATAATTCATCGTTAAATTTAATTGGTTTGTAGTGTGCACGAGTAAATAAGTTTGTCACCCGTTTGCTTGCTGTACTATGTTGGCTTTCTTGCTTGAGTACTGGCAAATCTTTTTCTGTCAGATTATCTGACGATGCCAATAATGAACCTGAAAACAGGGCAGCGACTAACGGAATGAGCGTAAACTTTTTACTCATACACAACTCCTTTATTTTTTACAGCTATTAAATGATATACAGGCTGTCTGCTTTGGTTTTAACTTGCATCCCTGTTACTAACTCAACGTGAACTTCATCTTTATTCACTTCAGTAATAACTGCGTTTACAAGTGCTTGGCCAAGTTTAACTTTAACTTTGCTATTTACCTTGACCTCAGAGGCAGGTAAAGGTTCAACTTTTCCTGAACGTTTTACAGGAGCAGCTTTAGCAGGCTTATTACTTACTTTAGCGCCTTTTTCGCCAGATTTAGCGTGATGACCTGTATTCTTTTTGTAAGATTTTGTGTCACCGTCTTTGCGTGGACGTTGTGGCTTTTTACGCTTCGCCATTTTAGCGCGGCTTTCTTCTAACGCTTTTTGCGCGTGTTCAATGTGCTCTTGTTCCACTTTTTCGTCTTGATTACCATCAAGGTCGATACGGAACTCAGACTTAGTCACGGCTTCTAAATAGCGCCAGTTTGAGGTGTATTTTCTTAGTGCTTGACGTACCTGAGTCTTACTTACTTTCTCAGAACCTTCAATGCGCTCAGCAATATCTTTAAAGATACCGACTTTAAGCGGTTGAATGCCGTCTTTTTGTTTAAAACATTGTGGAAATTCTTGGTATAAGAAATCCAATACTTCATTAATATCTTTTAGCTTGTTTGTGGTTTCCATGTTAGAACCTTTTATTACATCTTTTCATCTAATGATGAATCGACATAGTGTGTTACCCAGTCGGTCAACTCTTCGAAGTCCGCTTCAATAAGCGCTAAATCACCACGAAGGTGTTCCCAAATACCATTTATAATTTCATCAATTGATTCACAGTCAAGGTCATCCGGTAGACGATCCCAAGCCATGTGAATCAAGTCGTTGAGCCTTTCGGCAACAACTTCTTCTTCCCCTTCCCAATCACCAACATCAGCAATTGCAAAGAGGTAATCTTGCACATTTAGCAGATCTTTCATTTTAGATTTGCCTCAAAGCATTTTACCAATGCTTCTAAACCAGCTTGATCATCAGCGTCGAATCGCGCAATGCTTGGGCTGTCGATATCAAGTACAGCAAATACTTTACCGTCTTTGAAAATCGGCACAACGACTTCAGAATTCGATGCAGCATCACAGGCAATGTGCCCAGCAAATGCATGAACGTCTTCAACGAGTTGTGTTTGTTGTGTTTGCGCGGCAGTTCCACATACCCCTTTACCTACTGGAATACGGATACATGCAGGATTACCTTGAAACGGCCCTAGCACTAATTCTTCAGGTGAATCCATTAAATAAAAGCCCGCCCAGTTTATATCCTCTAAAGAGGTAAATAACAGCGCACTAATATTTGCCATGTTGGCAATAACATTTGATTCACCAGTGATTAGCGACTCAGTTTGTTTAACTAATGACTGGTAAAAATCTTGCTTTTGCATACCAAACTACTTCTTATTAAACATACAGTAGCTAAAGGTACTCTTTGTAGACGACAAATGAAACCTTTTAAGGGCAAAAAAAAACATTTTGCCCTCAATTTCAGTCAGCTTGATTAAATATTCTGCTATTGATGAGAAGATTGTGTTGTAAGACCCTGTCTTAAACCAAATAAAAACAGACCCGCTGCAAGTGCAGACATCAATGCATTAACAATAAATTCCATGCCTGTTGTCGGACTTAATAGATAACTAAAGATGGCACCACCTAATAGACCTAGCGTTAATACACCTGAATAATTTACCTTTGCATACTTATACATAAGCAAATATCCCGGTACGACAAAGGCTGCCATAGTTAACCCAACGATATGTGCATTGGCTATTGCGCTAACAAGAAGCTTAAAGAAAATGCTTAAGCCATTTCCCTCAAGTGTAAACGCATAATAAAGGCCTAAGATACAACCGATGATCACAGGCGATAATAAAGAAAGTCCTACACTCTTTGCTAAACGATGTTTCATAAATTCCCTAATTTCACAAAGATAATACGAGAAGTAATAAGCATGGACTAACTAGTTGAAATGCGAAATATCGACAATAGTCGTAATTTGCAGGCTGAAGAAAAAGCGCTAGAAACAAAAAAGCCGCTGAATAAATTCAGCGGCTTCAATAATGGTGGAGAGATAGGGATTTGAACCCTAGAGGGGCTACAAACCCCTGCCGGTTTTCAAGACCGGTGCATTCGACCACTCTGCCATCTCTCCGACGGCGTGCATAATAGATAAAGCGGCCGTGCTTGTGAAGCTTTTTTTTCAAAAAACTGTTTAAGTGATTAAAAAACAACTAAATCGTTCAGCATTAACACAATTAAAGTCAAAATATAATCGATTTGAACTTTTCAATTATTTATCCTGTCTATTGATCCACAATAGTTTGCCCAAATATATAACTCTTGATAGGCTTAGTTCAGTTTAACAATTGGAACTAACGAACGTATAAGTTCATTTAAAGGAGCTCTAACAATGGCGTTTAATCAATCGTACAATACTGCTAGACCAGTAATGTCGACTATTGAAACCAATAAAGTTTTAAAAAACACCTATTTTTTACTCGCAATGACACTTGCTTTTAGTGCAGTCACTGCCGGTATCTCTATGGTAATGAATCTACCTTATTTTATGGGGTTAGTATTCAGCTTGATTGCATTCGGCGTACTTTTTGTTGTTAATAAAAAGGCCGACAGTGCGTCAGGTGTTGCTTGGGTATTTGTTTTCACAGGTTTGATGGGCGCAGGGCTTGGTCCAATGCTTAACTACTACGCAGCAATGCCAAATGGCCCATTCCTTATTATGCAAGCGTTAGGTTCTACCGCGTTAATTTTCTTTGGTTTGTCGGCTTATGCGCTTACCACTAAAAAAGACTTCTCATTTATGGGCGGCTTTTTAACTGTTGGTTTAATCGTGGTTATTATTGCAAGCCTAGTTAACTTATTTATCGGCAGCTCAGTTACCTTTATGGTTATCAACGCCGCTGTTGTACTAATTATGTCTGGTTTCATCTTATTCGACACAAGCCGTATTATTAACGGCGGCGAAACCAATTACATCCGTGCAACGGTTGCTTTATACCTGAACATTTATAACTTATTCACTTCACTTCTACACCTACTTGGTGCAAGTGATGACTAATTAAATAGTTCTGCTAAAATAGCCCCTTTCTAGGGGCTTTTTTATTGGATGCGTTTTGGCACAATTTGTACTTTCTCTTCATACCGCACCGACCGATCACGACACTACTCAACGGCTGATTAAATTTGCACAGGCTTGTCTTGATTCTGGTCACTCGATTGCAGCTATTTTTCTTTATCAAGCAGGTGTTTACCACGCAAGTAACCATTTAGAACTTGCCAGTGACGAGCTACCAATTAATCGCTTGTGGCAGTCGTTAAGTGAGCAAAACATTCCCCTACTGCTATGTGTAACGGCCGCTGAAAAGCGTGGCTTAGATACCGCTAATACAGGTGTGTTTACCGTCGCTGGACTCGCTGAATTTGCGATGCTTGTCAGTGAAGCAGATAAATGGGTGCAATTTAAATGAAAAACATTTTAGTAATAAGTCAACATGGCCCATTTGATGATCAGCATATTCGTGAATCACTCGATACCACACTGATTTTTGCCGCTATCGAACAGAATATTAGCTGGCTTCTGAGTGGTGAAGCTGTTTTGGCTTTGAAAAAAAATCAACAGCCAGAATTACTTGGTATTAAAAACTATTTTAAAACCATTAAAACCCTTGAGTTATACGATGTAGAAAACATTTATGTATGTGAAAAGTCGTTAATGGATTTTAACTTAACAAAAGACACGTTAATGATTGATGTCAAAGTAGCTAACTTTGAACAACAGCGAGCGTTGATTGCACAGCAACATCAGGTGGTTACACTATGAGTACCTTGCATATTTTTTCAAAACCCTTATCGCATTACTGCAACAATATGCTCGCTAATTTGATTACTGCTCAAGATTCTGTGCTACTTGTCAGTGACGCATGTTATAACAGCAGACAATTTAAACAGTTTTCTTCTGCACTTTTTTTACTGAAAGAAGATGCAGAAGCGCGCGATATTTCACTTAGTCATAATGAATCAGCCTTAGACTACAGGCAATTTGTAGAATTGACTTTAAACGCAAAGAACACGATTACTTGGTAAACCATGCTTGAATTTAATAACAAACAGATTGAAACAGACAAACAAGGCTATTTACTTGATTCAAATGATTGGAGTGAAGAGCTCGCACCTATTATTGCTGAACAAGAGAACATTACCTTAAGTGAACAGCACTGGGAAGTTGTCCATTTCGTACGTGATTTTTACGTAGAGTACAACACCAGCCCCGCTATTCGCATGCTGGTCAAAGCCATGGCCCAAAAGCTAGGTGAAGAAAAAGGTAATAGTATGTATTTATACAAACTGTTTCCTAAGGGCCCCGCTAAGCAAGCGACTAAAATTGCTGGTTTACCTAAACCTGCTAGGTGCATTTAATGGTTAATAAAACCAATAGCAAACCACGTCGCAGTAGCGGTCGCACTTATTCAAGACCAACACAAAAACGTGAATTTAAAAAAGCAATTAGCCCTGAGCAGCGCAAAGTGGTGCTATTTAACAAACCATTTGATGTGCTTTGCCAATTCACCGATGATCAAAACCGCAAGACGTTGGCAGACTATATCACTATTAAAGACGTGTATGCAGCAGGACGCCTAGACAGAGATAGTGAAGGACTTTTGCTACTTACTAACTGTGGAAAGTTGCAACACACCCTCACTGAACCCAATAAAAAAACAGCTAAAACTTATTGGGTGCAAGTAGAAGGTGATGTCAGTGATGAGGCTATCTTTGCGCTTAACAAAGGCGTAACGCTTAAAGATGGCATGACCAAGCCAGCCAAGGTTAAACGTATTGACGAGCCATCAGTTTGGCCTCGTACCCCACCCGTTCGCGAGCGTAAAAACATTCCAACTAGCTGGTTAGAAATCTCTATCACCGAAGGGCGTAATCGCCAAGTTCGCCGCATGACAGCACATGTTGGCTTCCCTACTTTACGATTGATTCGTTACAGTATTGGTAACTATACCCTTGATGGCTTAGAGAATGGTCAATTTAACGTAGTGAACAACCCAGATGCATAAACCCAATGTCACAGTAGCTGCTATTGTCACGAGCCAAGACAAATTTTTACTTGTTAAAGAGCGCGATAAACACACAGGTGAGATTTGCTACAACCAGCCTGCCGGCCATTTGGAAGCCAATGAAACCTTAGCTGAAGCAGCTCATCGCGAACTTATTGAAGAAACAGGTATTAGCCTTCATGCCAGTCACCTTGTAGGCATTTATAATTTGCATGCCGCGAATGGTGTCCACTATATGCGTTTTAGCTTTGCTTTTAATTGCCCAGAGCCCGTTGAAACATCACCCCAAGATAATGACATTTTAAGTGCAGATTGGTTTAGCCTTGAACAAATTAAAAGCATGCCGCTGAGAAGCCCTTTGGTTTTAAAATGCATTGAAGATCATTTAGCTGGTAAAGCCTACCCACTTAGTTTGATTTACCAATAACCGCTGTGATTTTGGCTGGTTTGGGCGTCTAAAAGCATGCTATAATATCGGCCTTTCCATAGCAGTTAAAAAATGACAGCGAATATTATGAGCGAAAATAGCCACATTAAAGTCATCGTGGGCATGTCCGGCGGTGTTGATTCTTCAGTATCAGCGTATTTATTAAAGCAGCAAGGCTATCAAGTTGAAGGCCTGTTCATGAAAAACTGGGAAGAAGATGATAATGATGAATATTGCGCTGCAGCTGAAGACCTAAAAGACGCACAAGCAGTGTGCGACAAGCTAGGTATTGAGCTTCACACTGTAAATTTTGCAGCCGAATACTGGGACAACGTGTTTGAGTACTTTTTAGCAGAGTACAAAGCAGGCCGCACACCAAACCCAGACATCATGTGTAATAAAGAAATCAAATTCAAAGCATTCTTAGAGTTTGCAGCACAGGCACTGGGTGCTGATTATATTGCTACAGGTCACTATGTACGCCGCGAACAACGCGGTGATAAATTTGTAATGTGTCGTGGCCTTGATGACAACAAAGATCAAAGCTATTTCTTATACACGCTAAGCCATGAGCATATTGCGCAAACACTTTTCCCTGTTGGTGATATTGCTAAACCTGAAGTACGCCGCATCGCTGAAGAGCAAGACTTAATTACGCATGATAAGAAAGACAGTACCGGTATTTGTTTTATCGGTGAGCGTAAATTTAAAGATTTCTTACAAAAATTCTTACCAGCACAGCCTGGTAAAATTGAAGATACCGATGGCAATGAAGTGGGCGAGCACGAAGGCTTGATGTACCACACGCTTGGTCAACGTAAAGGCCTGTTAATTGGCGGCATGAAAGAAGGCTCAGGTGAACCTTGGTACGTTGTAGATAAAGACGTTGAACGTAACGTGTTAGTCGTTGGTCAAGGTAAAGACCACCCTCGCCTATACAGTAATGGCTTAAATGCAAACCAGCTACACTGGGTTGACCGTGAAGGCCCTAAAGGGACTACACGCTGTACTGTTAAAACTCGTTATCGCCAAGAAGATATCAGCTGTACTTTACTCGTTGGTGAAGATGGTATGGCACGCGTACTATTTGATGAGCCACAAAAAGCGGTTACACCGGGCCAATCAGCCGTATTTTACGCTGACGAAGTCTGTTTAGGTGGCGGTATTATTGATTCGGTGATCAAGTAATGACAGAGCACCAAGTCATGGCTTTAGCTGCCATGTGTCAAGTTGCTAAACAAGTACAAAAAGTTGCGCAATATGGCCAAGGCAGTGATCACGAATTAGAGAAATTACTAAACTGTATTGTCGAAACATCACCAAATAGCCCTGAAGAAGTGTATCAAGGTAAGCATAATTTACGAGAAGGCTATCGCATTTTGATTGCACAGCTTTCAGCCGGCGCAGACAAAGACGTCGAAATCGTAAAGTATGTAGGTGGTTTAATGCAATTAGAGCGTGCATTAAGCTCAAAACAAAACAGTTTAAATGAATTAGGTCGTCGCATTGATGATGTTAAACGTCGCCTCGACCATTTTGCTATAACAGATGATACTGTTGTAGCAGCGCTTGCTGATATTTACTCATCGGTGCTAAGCCCCCTTGGGCATCGTATTCAAGTGTACGGCAAGCCAGAGTTATTAAAACAGCAGCTCACGCAAAACAAAATCCGCGCCCTATTATTGGCCGGAATTCGTAGTGCCGTGTTATGGCGACAAATGGGCGGTAAACGCCGTCACTTTTTCTTTGCAAAAAGAAAAATCCTCGCCATTGCTAAACAATCAATTTAATTATCGTTCAAACTAGACAATTTAGGAGTCATTATGGAGCTTTCAGCGTTAACCGCTATCTCTCCGGTAGATGGTCGCTATGGCAGCAAGACCACGGAACTACGCAGCATTTTCAGCGAATTTGGTTTAATCAAATACCGTGTAACTGTTGAAGTTCGTTGGTTACAAGCTTTGTCTGCAGCAAGCGCAATCGCAGAAGTACCGGCATTTAGCGACGAGGCTAATGCTTTACTTAATGCCATTGTTGATAACTTTAGCGAAGCGGATGCAGCACGCGTTAAAGAAATCGAGCGCACAACTAACCATGACGTAAAAGCCGTTGAATACCTACTTAAAGAAAAAGTAGCAGACAACGCAGAGCTTAACGCAGTAAACGAATTTATTCACTTTGCATGTACTTCAGAAGACATTAATAACCTATCTCACGGTTTAATGCTAACAGAAGCGCGTGACAAAGTTTTACTTCCATACTGTGACCAACTTCTAAATGCATTAAAAGAAAAAGCGGTTGAGTACAAGTCAGTTGCGATGATGACGCGTACCCACGGTCAACCTGCTACTCCTTCTACAATGGGTAAAGAATTTGCTAACGTATACATGCGCTTAAAGCGTCAACGTGACCAAATTGCTAACGTAGAAATGTTAGGTAAAATCAATGGTGCTGTAGGTAACTACAATGCTCACCTAAGTGCATACCCAGATTACGATTGGCACAGCCACGCTGAACAATTCGTAACAAGCCTTGGTTTAACATTTAATCCGTTCACAACACAAATCGAGCCACACGATTACATTGCTGAGTTATTCGATGCGATTGCACGTTTCAACACTGTATTGCTTGATTTTGACCGTGACGTTTGGGGCTACATTGCGCTTAACCACTTCAAGCAAAAAACAATTGCAGGTGAAATTGGTTCTTCAACCATGCCTCACAAAGTAAACCCGATTGATTTTGAAAACTCTGAAGGTAACTTAGGTATTGCGAACGCAATTTTTGCACACCTTGCGCAGAAGCTACCTGTATCTCGCTGGCAACGTGACTTAACTGACTCAACAGTGTTACGTAACCTGGGTGTTGGTATGGGCTACACACTTATCGCTTACCAAGCGACATTAAAAGGTGTTAGCAAGCTTGAAGTAAACGAAGCGCGTTTACTCGAAGAGCTAGATCAAAACTGGGAATTATTAGCAGAGCCTATCCAAACGGTAATGCGTAAATATGGTATCGAAAAGCCATATGAAAAACTTAAAGACCTTACGCGTGGTAAACGTGTAAACCAAGAAATCATGGCTGATTTCATCGATGGTCTTGAGTTACCTGAAGAAGCAAAAGTAGAAATGAAAAAATTAACACCGGCTAATTACATCGGTCGTGCTGTTGAGTTCATCGACAACTTAGCTTAAATTCAAACTAAGATTTTAAAAAGCGAAAGGCCTTCCTTTCGCTTTTTTTATACCACTTCGTTTAGGTCATGTTATGTATCAATTAACTATAAACTCATTAACCCAAGAGCAGTTTTTAGCCGAGTACTGGCAAAAAAAACCATTACTTATTAAGCAAGGCTTTAAGGATTTTTCTGATCCTATTGAGCCTGAAGAGCTTGCCGGCCTTGCCATGGAAGAAAGTATTGAATCTCGTATTGTCACCAATCACTCAGATGATTGGCAAGCATACCATGGCCCATTTGAAGACTTTAGTTTGCTAACTGAAAAGCACGCAACACTACTCGTACAAGCCGTTGACCATTGGCATAACGATGCTGCGCAATTACTGGAGCCATTTCGTTTTATTCCAAACTGGCGTATCGATGACTTGATGATCAGCTACTCTACGCCGGGTGGTGGCGTGGGACCGCATTTAGATCAATACGATGTATTTATTATTCAAGGTGAAGGTAAACGCCATTGGCGCGTTGGTTTACCTGATGCGAACTTAAAACAATTCGCACAAAATAAAAGCCTCTTACAAGTTGAGCAATTTCCTGCCGTGATCGATTGTGTATTAGAGCCGGGTGATATTTTGTATATCCCACCTGGTTGTCCGCATGAAGGCTATGCCGTTGAAAATGCGCTTAATTACTCTGTAGGTTTTAGAGCACCAAATCAACGCGATTTACTCTCTCAATTTGCCGATCACCTCATTGATACTGAGCTTGGCAATCAACGATATGGTGATGCAGAGCTTAAGTTACGTACTTCTAAAGGTGAACTTAGCCAAGCTGAAGCTGAAAAAGTAAAGCAGCTTATGATTGCTGCGATTAATGATGACGCAGTATTCAAGACTTGGCTTGGTAACAGTATGAGCCAGCCAAAGCATGAAATGGATTTAGCCCCGCTAGAAGACCCTTATTCATTAGATGATGTAATCAAGTTACTCAATGATGACGAGGTTGTTTTTGAGCGTTTAGGCGGTACCCGAGCTATCTACCAAGTTATTGACGATAAGATACTTTTAAGTATTAATGGCGTTAACTACATGCATGATTTAGATGAGCTTGAATTGATAACCAAGCTCACTGATCAAACTTGGCTGACCACAGCTGACATAAATAGTTCAAAAAATAATCACATTTTCTTGAAAACCTTTACTACACTTTTAAATGAGGGTATTTGGTTTTGTTAGGAGCGTGTGTTTATGGGCTATCATATAGATGAAGTTGAATGGAGTATCGACAAGGAACTCTTACAGCAAATCCGAGAACGGGTATTTGTATGCGAATTACATATCCCTAAACACATAGAGTTTGATCACCTAGATAAAACAGCACACCACGTACTCGTTACAGATGAGTGTAAATGCCCGGTTGCAACCGGGCGTTTATGTAGTGATGGCCTCATTGGCCGTATTGCCGTTTTACCTGAGCATCGCAATCGCTCAGTTTACAAATCATTACTGACATACTTAGTCAATATGGCAGAAAAACAAGGCTGCGACTGTGTCAGTATTAATTGTATTTTGAATGAAGTTGATCGATTTAAACGTAATGGCTTTTCAGCAGATGGCTTAGTATTTATGGAAGCCGGTATTCCAAGACAACGAATGCTGTGCCCTATCAAGCAATTTGATACAAGGCCGTTCACTTTAGTGCATTAAGCGAATTGGCATCAATAAAAAAGCTGAATAACATTATTCAGCTTTTTTAATAGAAATTACGCAAATTGAGTTATGCTGGCTCGTTTTGCCACATTTCGTCTTTTTCAAAAAGTTCATATAAGCCATGAGCACGATTGATGAGTAGATTTGCGAAATCAACTTTGGTTTTATCTACCGCACCTGACTGCATCAGCTGATCAGCTTTCAATTGCCATTGCATCGAGAAATAACGTAATACTTCACGCGCGTTGCTAGCTGCACCAGCTTCAGCATGATCGGTTGGTAAACGACCGGTGATCACCCAATAGCTTTTACCGTTTTGTGCTCTAAACTTCCAAATAGCTACTAAAGGCGCAATAAAACGGCTTTCTTTTTCTACAACAGTTTGCGGAATAACGCCTTTTTCTGCTAAATGCTTTTGTGCATTTTGGAAACATTCTCTTTGCCAAATAACACTTTGTTTTTGCGCTTCGGCTTGTTCTTCTGGTGTTAATGGTCTTGCTTGTTTTTGTTCCATGGTGGTTACTCTTTTACAACATTTATGACACTTTAAGGTTTAAAATGGCGCCGTGCAAGTGTTTACGGGCTATCAAAGAGCATTTTAAATTACTTGCCTACTATTCATTCAAATCAGAAAGAAGAGTTAGGCTCAGTTAAAAATTGTAGCTCTTCGGGGGTTGATTCACGGCCTAAAATCGCGTTTCGGTGTGGGTAACGACCAAACCTATCAATAATCACTTTATGCTTTAGTTCAAATTCATAATTACTCATGCCTTTAAACAATTGTTCAGCATGTTGATGAATGACTCTCGATTCACTGTGCATAAACGGCATATAAATAAACGCCGCTTGAGAGCTAGGTAATTTTTTATCAAAGCCAAGTTCAATTGCTCTTTGCGCTAAGCTTAGGGCTTGTGGATCTTGGCTAAAAGCCTGTGCAGTGTTTCGATAAATATTCCGTGAGAATTGATCTAACACTATAATTTCAGCTAAAGAGCCTTGTGCATCAAGTCGCCAGTCAGCATGCTCTCCAGCGATAACCTGCAAAAGACACTCTGAAAACTCACGTGTAATTAATGCATCAATGTCATTAGATTGTTGATACCAAGCTTCTGGGCCCAATTCATTAAACCAAAAATCGATAATCCTTTGCTTATTCATAAACTCTCCTTAATTACCCAGTACTTTTGCCGGATCTACCCTAGTGGCTTGCCACGCAGGATATAAGGTTGCCAAAATAGCGAGAACAAATGTAACAATCACCGTGATAACGATATCTTGCCAAACTAATTTACTGGGTAAAAACTCTATAAAATAAACACCTTGTAACGGGTTATCGCCAAATAAGTTACTTGCCCAAGTGAATAGTTCACTGATGTTTAACGCAAGCATTACGCCGATAATAGTGCCTAAGATCACACCAATTAAAGCTTGTGTAAAACCTTGCATTACGAAGGTTGCTAAAATGGTGCTATCTTGTGCGCCCATGGTTTTTAAAATCGCAATATTTGCTTGTTTTTCACGTACTTCCATCACTAATGAAGAAACGATATTAAAACTCGCTACGGCAATTATTAAAAACACCACGATATACACAATGGTGCGAACCATTTGAATATCTTGATATAAGCTACCCTGCGTTCTAAACCAACTCGAGACATAGACATAATCTGGTATAACTTGCCCCACGCGCATCGCTGTTTGATGGGCTGCAAATACATCTTCTACTTGTAATCGTAATCCGGTTACTTGGTTTTCATCGAAACTCAGCACACTTTGCGCTTTATCAAGGCGAATGAAAGCCGCCGTTTCATCAATTGGGCCGCCCATTTTTATAATACCCGCAAGATTCAAGCTCACCCGCTTTGGTGCCAGTAAAGTGTTACTTTGCTGGTTTATCTGGGGAATTAATAAGGTAACTGGGTCGCCAATCTTAAGACCTAATCGGTTGACTATTTGCTGCCCTAACAGTACATCTTCTTGTTGTAACTGACTAACTAAACGCCCTTCTGTGAATTGGTTTAATGCCGACACTTGGTTTTCAAATTCGGGGCTAACACCACGCACTTCAACCGCTTTTAGCTCGCTTTTATATTGTGCCATGCCGTTAACACTAATAAATGGCGCAGCACCTGTAACACCTTCTTGAGAACGCAATAAAGCAACTTTTGACTGCCAGTTATTGATTGGTTTGTTAGGGGCAACATATTCAACCTGCGGAACTACCGATAAAAGTCGATGTACTAATTGCTGCTCAAAGCCATTGATCACTGAAAGGGCAACAATTAACACGGCGACTCCCAAAAGTATGCCGATTGTCGATGCTTTAGCGATGAAGCTAACAAACCCGTTTTGTCCGTCTTTTTGGCCACTATGGGCACGAAATCGTTTTGAAATAAAGGCACTAAGCAACATGCTGAGACTCTTTAATAGCAAGCTTACCATCATCTAAATAGGCAATTTTGCCTAGTTTATCTGCAAGCTCTAAATCATGGGTTACCACAACAAAGCTGGTTTTTAAGCTGGTATTTAGCTCTTTGATTAAATCGTAAATCTTAATAGCGTTTTGTTTATCTAGGTTACCCGTAGGTTCATCGGCTAGCACTAAAGCAGGTTCGGTTACTAATGCACGTGCTATTGCAACCCGCTGCCTCTCACCACCTGACAACGCCGATGGTTTATGTTCGCTACGATGAGATAGCCCTACTTTATCTAGCATGTTACGGGCTTTTTCGGTTGCTGCTTTTGCGTTTAAGCCTTTAATTAATAATGGCATTGCAACATTTTCGATGGCAGTAAATTCCATTAATAAATGATGAAATTGATAAATGAAGCCCAAATTTTCATTTCGGAAACTGGCTTGTTGTTTACGGTTTAATTTAGCAACTTGCTGACCTTTAATTTCAACTTTACCTGAGCTTGCATTATCCAAGGTGCCTAATATGTGCAATAAGGTACTTTTACCGGAGCCTGAGCTACCAACAACGGCTAACATCTCACCTTGTTGAAGCGCTAAATCAACCCCTTTTAAAACAGCAACTTCGTTATCACCATCTTGATATACTTTGTTAAGCTGCTGACAATTGATAACTAAATCACTCATAACGTAATACCTCTGCTGGATTCACTTTTGCAGCTTTTCTGGCAGGATACAAGGTAGCTAAAAAGCTCATTGCAATACTCCCTGCGGCAATTAAACTCAAACTCATCACATCAAACTTAACGGGTAAACTCACACCGGCTAATAAATTGATGCCTAACATATTCAATAATTCATTAATGTTGCTACTTAATAGCACGCCAAGTAACGCACCAATGCTGGTACCAATTAGACCGTTGTATAAGCCTTGGATCATAAACACATGCTGTACTTGTAACGGAGTTAAACCCAGTGTTTGTAAAATAGCGACTTCACTTTGTTTTTCACTGACCATCATGGTTAATGCTGACACGATATTAAACACCGCAACGAGCACGATTAAGCCAAGTAACATCGACATAATGCGCTTTTCCATTGCCACAGCAGCAAATAGAGTCCCTTGGCTAGCTCGCCAATCAGTAACAGCGTAATCATTTAATATAGCTAACTGAGAGTGCAATACTTGTTCAACGGCAAAAGGTTCATATAGCGACACACTCAAATTTGGCGCAGATGATTTTGGTAGCTTTAAAACCCGGCCTAACGAATAGCCACTGGTAAATGCCAATGACATATCAATTTCTGATTGTGTTTCATACAGTGCAGCAACGGTAAACAAGCGCTGACTCGGTACTCGACCAAGAGGGGTGTACGTACTGGCATTAGGCATGATCACCCGTACTTTATCCCCAAGCGAAATACCCAATTTGCGGCTCAAATAGCGGCTAATTGCAATGTAGTAATTGCTGTCCATTACCAAGGACCAATTACCGGCAACAATTTTATCTTTTACGTTATAAAGGGAGCTTCCTTCATCATAGAGCCCTTGTAACAACACACCATGCAAATCTTGGTTAGTTTGTAAAATGGCTTCACCATGACGATACAGGTTAACTTGTTTAATATCTTGAGAATTTTCTAGTTGCTGCTTTAACTGCAACATGGTTTCTTTCGAATTACCCTCAGCTGATACTTCAATATGAGGAATTAAACCGAGCATGTTGGTTTTAAGGTTATTCTCAAAGCCATTCATTACCGAACTAACTGTAAACAAGGCCATTAAGCCAATAGCAATGCCCGCAATAGAAAAAAATGAGATGAATGAGATAAAGGCATTACCCTTTGAGGAGCGACTATATCTCAGCCCTATAAAAAGGCTAACAGGTTGAAACATAATGAGTTGTAGGTATTCCAAGGGCTAAATATGCGCCCATGTTAGCATACATTTAGCCAGCATGGGATGCGTGAAATTGTAAAAAATAATTATAAATCTGATACTTGAACACTAGCTACTAAATGGTCTAGCAATGCTTTTACATTGGTTGATATAAATTGCCTTGGCGGGTATACCCCCCATACTCCTTCAGGTTCAGGTGCAACATTCGAAAGTACGGCTGTCAAACGGCCATTGGCTAGGTGTTCATTTACATAGTAATCCGGTAATTGCACGATGCCTAACCCTTTTATTGCAGCATCAACCAATGCCCAACCACTATTACAGGCTAAGCGACCAGCCACTTTAATGTGCTTATCTTGGCCCTGCTCTTTTACCCGCCAATAACTGTTATTACCGATAAGGCAATGATGTTGATGTAATTCACTGACGCTGTGTGGTTGACCAAAATTATTAATATATTCAGGGCTACAGCATATAACGAGTCTGCGCTGGCTAATACGGCGTGCTTTTAATGTTGAATCTTTTAAGTGGCCAAGTCGAATTGCTAAGTCATACCCTTCTTCGAGTAAATTAACTTGCTCATTACTTAAATGACTGATCACTTCAATATCTGGGTGCTTTTGCATAAACGAGTGCACTGCCGGCATGATATAGCTTTCACCGTACATCACAGGAGCCGTTAATTTTATACTGCCTTTAGGTGTCAGTTGCTGCTCTGCAAGTAGTGCCGTGGCATCATCCATAGCATGCTGTAATTGTTTTGTTTGATGCGCAAACACTTGACCCTCTTGTGTTAGCACAACTTTACGCGTCGTTCGGGTTAGCAGCTGTGTGTTTAATCGCTCTTCCAATTGACTCACATACCGGCTTACATGCGCCACTGACATACCCAGTAGTTTACTTGCTTTTGTAAAACTGCCCGTCTCTGCTACCGCTAAAAACTCATCAATTCCGTGCCAACGATTCATTATTACCATAGTGTAAAAGTGTTTTAATAAAACGGAGATTATCATTCATTGAGAAACAAATAAAATAGACTAAGTTTAATACTTACTTCCAACAACTATAAGGGAACGTTATGACTGATTTTATTAAATCAAAAGCGGCTATCGCTTGGGGTCCAAATCAACCACTATCAATTGAAGAAGTGGATGTAATGATGCCTAAAAAAGGCGAAGTGCTTGTAAAGATTGTTGCTACCGGTGTTTGTCACACAGATGCATTTACTTTATCTGGTGAAGACCCTGAAGGTATTTTCCCAGCAATCCTTGGCCATGAAGGTGGCGGTATCGTTGAAGCCATCGGTGAAGGCGTAACGCACGTTGAAGTAGGCGATCATGTTATTCCTCTTTACACTGCTGAATGTGGCGAGTGTAAGATGTGTAAATCGGGTAAAACAAACTTATGCTCTGCGGTACGTGAAACGCAAGGTAAAGGTTTAATGCCAGATGGCACAACGCGTTTCTATAAAGATGGCCAGCCAATTTATCACTACATGGGTTGCTCTACGTTCTCTGAGTACACTGTATTACCAGAGATTTCACTTGCTAAAGTAAGTAAAGAAGCGCCGCTTGAAGAAATTTGTTTACTTGGTTGTGGTGTAACAACCGGTATGGGTGCTGTTACTAAAACAGCAAAAGTTCAAAAAGGCGATACAGTCGCTATTTTTGGCTTAGGCGGTATCGGTTTATCAGCGATTATCGGTGCGAAAATGGCGGGTGCAAGCCGTATCATTGGTGTTGATATCAACACCAGTAAATTTGATCTTGCTACTAAATTAGGCGCAACTGATTTAATCAATCCAAATGACTTCGACAAACCAATTCAAGAAGTTATCGTTGAGATGACTGATGGCGGTGTTGATTTCTCATTTGAATGTATCGGTAACGTTAATGTAATGCGCTCTGCTCTTGAGTGTTGTCACAAAGGTTGGGGTGAATCGGTAATCATTGGTGTTGCAGGTGCAGGCCAAGAGATCTCTACTCGTCCATTCCAACTAGTTACGGGTCGTGTATGGCGCGGTAGTGCATTTGGTGGCGTTAAAGGTCGCTCTGAATTACCAGAGATTGTTGAGCGCTATATGAATGGTGAGTTTGCGTTAAATGATTTCATTACGCACACCATGAAACTTGAAGATATCAATGAAGCTTTCGACTTAATGCACGAAGGTAAGAGTATCCGCTCTGTAATTCATTATTAATCTTTTAATTTGGCGCTAGGTATCAACCTAGCGCCTTTGTTTCAAGGATGTGGTTATGCTAGAAAACATAAGCTCAACAAAAGTCAGTGGTGGCTGGCATAAACAATATACCCACCAAGCTAGCAGCACACATTGTGCTATGCGCTTTGCAATATTTTTACCACCTGGTGCCAGCGAAACCAATAAAGTACCCGTCATGTATTGGTTGTCAGGTTTAACCTGTACTGATGAAAACTTTATGCAAAAAGCCGGGGCATTTAAAAAAGCGGCTGAACTGGGTATTGCGATTGTTGCTCCAGACACTAGCCCGCGCGGTGAAAATGTGCCTGACGATGAAAATTACGATTTTGGTCAAGGTGCTGGCTTTTATGTCAATGCGACTCAAGCGCCTTACAATGTTCACTACAACATGTACGACTATGTGGTTTCTGAGTTACCTGCACTTATCGAAGCACACTTCCCTGTGACGTCTAAAAAAGCCATTGCGGGTCACTCTATGGGTGGTCACGGCGCACTGATGATTGCACTTAAAAACCCTAAACAATACGTCAGCGCCAGTGCTTTTAGCCCGATTGTGAACCCGATTAATTGCCCTTGGGGTGAAAAAGCATTTAGCAATTACCTTGGTAGTGATAAAGCAAGTTGGCTTGAATACGACAGCTGTGAATTAATGAAAAAAGCCGTCGCTGAAGATTATTTACCCATGCGTATTGATCAAGGTGAGGCTGATAATTTCTTAGCTGAGCAACTCAAAACTGAGCACTTATTTGCTGTCGTAAACGAGAAAGATTACCCAGCCGAAATTAACATGCACGCGGGTTATGATCATAGTTACTTCTTTATCAGCAGCTTTATTGATGAACACCTAATGTTCCATCAAAAATATCTGTGATTAATATCTCATTTTTAGTGTGAGGACTTAGCTTCCTCACACTCTTTAATACTGCGTGTGATTTGCCTACAAACTAACTGTGGTTGTTGTTCTTCTGGTTTGAGTAAACCAATAACAGCGCTATCAATTTCAAAGCCTAACTTTGCAAATGAAAAGCCGTCGGCATCGGTTACAGTTCTGTTAGTTTGATTTGCATTTGTGGTTGCAAGATTTGTTGGTTGTGAGTTTTTTGCATAGCCATCGACTAATGACCCTGCCACTGTACATCCAACTAATTGGTAACTAAATAAGAAAGTGACAAGTTTTAGACTGTTACTCATCATTAAAACTATCCATTAATGTGGGCCTTTTTTTCGGCTCAGCTTTAACCTCAACACATTCTTTTACTGCGCGACTAATTTGACGACATTTAAGCTCAACATCCTTATCTTTGCTGCTATTCTCTAAGCCTTCAATAATCGCTTTGTCGATTTCATAACCTAACATTGTCATGGTCATACCATAGTTGACTCGGTCGTTATCTTTTTTATCTGCATAGGCACTTGCAGGCTGTGCTTGGCTAGCGCGCCCACCAATACCATCAGCAACTAGGCCGATTGCAGTACAGCCACTGAGCAAACTAACAGAAAGTATAAGATACAGAGATTTAAGCATCGGTCCTCCAATACACTTAAGCTTATTTTGTAAGCATAATAACAAACGCGTAATTTAACTGTAAAAAACTGTAGATTAATCACAAATATCGCGAATAAACTCTTTTAGAAATCCGACTAATTGTAAAAGGAATATTAATAAAAAAGGCAAAGCGCCTAAAATTGCGACGCTACGATTTAACGGCTCATCTTGTAACAGTAATAATGCAAAGCTGCATATGAATAATGCTAAACACCATGCGTAGAGTGTCACACGGTTATTTTGCTCAGAGCCAACCAGCTCTCTTATGACTAAAATCGCAGAGTCTGCGGAAGTGGCAACAAATATCAACAGTAGTAATAAGCTTAACCAAATAAACACGGTTCCTTGCCAGTCTAATTGATTAAAAAATACAAACAAGCCTTGGCTATAATCCTGTTTTATTGCGACTAAAATGCCCGCTTGATTGAGTCTATCCCATTCAATTGCTGCGCCAGAAAAGGCCGAAAACCAAACAATAGTGACTAAAGTTGGAATACACACAACCGCCAAAATAAATTGCCAAACCTTGCGCCCCTGACTAATTTTAGCCAGGAACACACCAACAAATGGCCCCCACGCTAACCACCAAAAGTAATAGTTATATGTCCAATGAATGGCCCAATCAGGCGTTTTTAATTGGCTATCAAATTGCCAAGTGCCGGTTGCAAGTAACTGTAAATAGTACCCAGTTCCATCTAATGCAATTTTAATAATGGGCGCAATCGGCACAACAGTTAATAACCAGGTTAGTAAAGCAAAGGCCAAGACCACATTGAATATACTCAGTGACTGTACCCCGCGTCGTAATCCAAATTTAACCGACAGCGAATAAATAACGGCTAACAAACAAACGATTAATGAACCCACTAATAATGTTGAAGTAACCCCCAACTCGATTTCTACACCTTTACTGATCAGTAAAGTCGAGTTTGCTATGGTGCCGACGACACCAAAAAAAATAGCGATTACCGCAATTAATTTCACAACAAATGACACTGTAAATTTTGCAGACTTATCTATCTGATTACCAAGTGCAGTTAAAACAGGTGCACAAATATCACCTGACTTACCACTGTATTGCGTTAATCCACCAAGCACTAACGCAAACACCGCATAAAGTGCCCATGCATGGGCGCCCCAATTAACCAAGGTTAAAGCGAGACTACTGGCTAGTCGGTCTGGGTATAAGCTTTGTTTAAGTGGTGGGTCAAGAGAATGTAACGCAGGCTCTGCTACGCCCCAAAAAACCAAGCCAGAGCCCATTCCTGCTGCAAACAACATGGCAAACCAGCCAAAGTTTGAATACTCAACAACAGCCTGCTCACCACCTACTTTACGGCTACCGAGTGGGCTAATGGCTAAAATAATGATGGCAAACAATAAAAAATTCACCAATAAGAAAAAGCTACTACCAGTCCATTTTAACAGCATTTGTACAAACGGCTGAACTTGCTCAGTGATAACATCAGGCAAAATCACAGCAATCAGTGCACCAAACATACACAGTGCAAGCGCGGTTTTTTCAAGAGAGGAGATGGAATGTTTCAATGTGAAGCCTATTTTGTCAGCGTGTTTAGCATACTGTTAGCATGGCTGAAATTCAAACAGCCAAAAGGCTGAAAAAATGACATAGCACTGCGTAAAAATCGCAAATTATAGCAAGCCCCACTTTTTAAAACCCGGCTACATGTCCCTAGTTTCCTGATTTTATTTAATTTGTTGATCGGGTATTGATATTGCAAAGCTATCATAATCTTTATAGCAAGGAACAAAGCATGGACTTTAATATTGATTGGTATGAAATCCTCGATAATTTAATTCATCTAGGTATTGCCTATTTACTTGCCCTTCCAATGGCTTTTGATCGAGAAAAAACCAGTAATGGTGCAGGTCTACGAACATTTCCATTAGTCGCTGTTGCATCATGTGGTTATGCATTAGTCGGCATGTCTGTTTTAACAAGTTCAGAGGCAGAATCAAAAGTACTTGAAGGGATTATCACGGGTATTGGTTTTATTGGCGGTGGTGCCATTTTGAAGAACAAAAACTCTACCTATGGAACAGCCACAGCAGCCAGTATTTGGAACATGGGACTCATCGGCATTGCTGTGGCATTTAGTCGTTACGAAATCGCCTTTTTAATGGCGTTGATTAATTTCGTAACGCTAAGATATGTTAAGCGCTTAAAGTAAACAATTAACTCGCGTCATATTTTGAGTTAACTATGGCATAGCCAGTTTGTTTAACTTTAATCTCAGCAGGGCTTGCAGATTTAACTAATAAACCGCAACGTCTGCTTTGCTCATCAATGACATAGTTAACCGATTCACTTGCTTCAAGGTCAATGACTTGATCTGCACAGCGGATCTGTAATTTAGAAACATCGCTCGCGCCTTCTATTTTGATAGAACCGCGAGACAAAGATAAATATGACAGCTTATCTTTTGAAACATTGATTTGTGAATTAATCTGCGGTGTTCGCGCCAATAGGTCATCAATTTGCTTGATAGTGGCAAGTTTATTTTCTTCTGAAAACTGTTTACCCTCGATATTATCTAACGCATAAATAGCATTGTAAGCAAGATTAAAATCGCCCTTGAAGCTGTACCATTGTAAAGCACTTTTAGCGACTAGATATTGTATATCTGTTGGTAACTTAGCTCGCAGTAAATAGGCTACAGACAACTGCTCATCAAAGCCAAACCATTGCTGTTGATGATAATAATATTGGCTTTTCAGCCATGCAAATAATGCCTGTTCAGAGGTGTTTTTAGTGTGATCTTTGTATAACTCAGCCAATGCTTGCTCAGCTTTATTAAACTCTTTTGCTTGCAGCATTTTATTGATTTCATCGTATTCATTAATAAAACCACGGCTCGCTTTGTCATTTGAGTAACCATTAAAATACTTACCTACTTCAAATGAAAACAGGTAACCCCCTTCTACGGTTTTGCCTTCTTTTGTGGCAGGTGCAAACTCTAAGTTGGTTAAGTATTTCTCTGCATTTTCTTCACTACCCCGAGTATCTGATGCCATGATCACTTCAATGTCTTTTGCCTTACCTTGCGTA
This sequence comes from Pseudoalteromonas sp. T1lg122, assembly GCF_002964825.1. Lineage (NCBI taxonomy): Bacteria > Pseudomonadati > Pseudomonadota > Gammaproteobacteria > Alteromonadales > Pseudoalteromonadaceae > Pseudoalteromonas > Pseudoalteromonas sp. T1lg122. The sequence goes on along the minus strand of NZ_PQCG01000007.1, from coordinate 262,258 downwards.
TCAACCACATAAGACATTAATGCCCAGCCTTCTAAGCGAGAGCCATTGTAACTACCGGGATAACGGGGGTTTGTATTTTTAACGATATAGGCAGAGGTAGCAGCTTGAACATCAACGCCTAAGTCATTGACATCTCTAGCTAAAGCCTGAGTAGGCAATGCGATAAGTGAACAAAGTACAGCGAGTTAGTTAATTTAATCATGAGTAATTGCTCCAATTCCCTTTGATAGGAACATTTATAGCACTAAAAAAGGCGCTTTAAAAGCGCCTTGCAATCAAGAATGTGCTTAAACATGCCTTGATCTTAAAACATATCCTGATAAGGGTTTGATTTTGATAATAAAACTTTTTTATCAAAACCTGGAATTGTCATTGAATCTTCACTAATTTCAATGTCATTTTCGTCAATTAAGCCATCACCAAAGCGATAAATAAGTTCATAATGACCTAAATCAGCCTGATGTTGGTAGTCAGCTTGCGCTTGGGCTACCTGAGTGTGACGGTCTTGATATTGCGCCATAACCTCATCACCATGCCGCTTTGCGAGCATCTTCAATGTAATTGCCGGTGATAACACAGTCGCTGTAGCATTGTTACCGCCAAACCCTTTGGAGTTAATGAATGCAATGTCCATTGCATCACATTGATAATGTTCTGTACGAATATCTAAATGTTGGCTGTACACATCATCTGCTACTTTATCGATTGTCGTAATACCCGGCATAATGTTGTGACTAAATACACCTAATGCCATAGCCAATTGATCACCACTGGCAGGCGCAATGGTATGGCCAACATACGCTTTAGGCGCAGCAACCTTCCAATTATCAATTGCAAATGTCTCTGCCACTTTATGATAGATCAGTGATTCTGTTACGCGGTTTTGCGGTGTACTTGAGCCGTGTGCCAAAATAAAGCTACGCTTTTGTACCGCCTCTTGACCAACAATACTGCTGGCTAGTGCAACAGATTTTGCCATCGTAATGTAGTTACCAGGGCCTGGTGCTGTAATTGATTTTTTAATACCATCGGCATTAACGAACACATCTGCAACACTGCCTAACACATCTGCACCTAACTCTAATGCCAATGCATCATCCATTAAAATAGCAACCTGTGCACCTTCACCAATTGTAAAACCACAGTTTTCACCAAATGGACGGCTGGTACGGCGATGATCAACCACATCAGAATTATCAAGACGCTTTAAGCCCTCTTCATTCGCAAGTGCGCTCATATTGCCAAAGCCTTCAACGATTTCAGGTGTAATAGCACACTCAACAGACGCAACAATAGCCACTCGAGTACGACCCGCTTGAATATCGTTTACTGCTGCACGTAAGTTATATAAAAACGTGGCACATGCCCCTGATGTAGTAAAGGTTGTGCCCACATTACCTGTTACATAGGCATTGATAAAGTCAGTCGACATGGTGTTTAAGCCAAGTGCCAGTTGTTTTGTGCTCACACGGTCGCCCTGCTGACGTGCACGAATCAGTCCACCAAATCCTTCATCATCAACTTGACCCGCAACAGAAGCTGAATAAGTGCCAATTTGATCAGGCTCAACGCTATTCATTACCTGCTGCCATGGCAGACCTGTCGAACGAATTGCATCGGTTGCGGCAAAGATAGTCGCTTGCAGGCCTCTTGGTTGATAACGGCTGTTATACATAGCCGAAGGTTCAAAACCTGTTGGTAATTGGCCTGCTGCTTTAATTGGATTATCACGGGTACTGTCATGTTTAATAGCAAGATCAGCAGTAATTGTGACTTTCACTTTTTTATCGCTTAACTCTTCAACCTGCCAAGCACTTGGTACTGGGGTTGGTAAATCACGGCGGCGCGTTTCAAAAACAATCTGCTGCTCATCTGACGCTGTTAACGTCATTTTTTGCTGCCATGGCGTTGCATCCACATCGAAGTGATTTTTTTCAATTTTACGAATAAGTGTGCCAGCTAAAATTTGTTCACCGAACTTAGCTTCGATGTCTGATTCAGCAATGCTATTGCCGTCAACATCTTTGAGTACACCTTCAGTAAGAGTAACTAAGTTCATTAATGTCGCTAAGCCTAAAAATGTCTCCTGACGGGCTTTAGCGTCCAAGCTGTCTAACACGATACGACGATAACCTTGATGAAAAGAAGTGCGGCCTGCGGCATTAATACCACCCATACCGACAATAACGGGTAATGCTGTCATAAAAAACCTTGAGAAAACGTGTTATGAGAATTAAGCCAAGTTTAAATGGATTAATTAACCTGCTTTATGCTTAAATAGCCAAATAACCTGCACAATAGGCCAAAAACAACTGGTCGGAGCAATTTGAGTGACGAAACTTCAACACGTAAAAGCCATTGAAATTAGTATTTTGGTTTATCCCCATTTACTAATAACCAGTTTAACCTTGCCTATCGAAATGCTCAGAGCTGGTGAGGCCTTTGCAAAAAGCCATCGTCAGCAGAACGAATTTAAACCTCTAAACATCAATTTAGTGGCAAGTAGTCTAAAAGCGATCCCTAATCGTGCTGGGCTTTCAATTATGCCCGATTGCGAAACCGTCACAGCGCCTGTTAGTGACTTGATTATTGTGCCTGGGATTTGGCGAAACCCGCGTCCTGTGGTGAGCAAACAGCAAAGTTTGGTGAACTGGCTCGGTGAATCTTGGCAGCAAGGCAGCCATATCATTGGTGTTGGAACAGGTAATTGTTTAGTTGCCGAAGCAGGGTTATTGGATGGCCACCCTGCTACCACTCACTGGCATTACGCAGAGCAATTTAAACGTGACTACCCTAAAGTGCAGCTTAAGCCTGACTTTTTCATCACGCAATCTGAGCGCATGTATACGGTTGCGAGTTTAAATGCCCTTGCCGATGTTATTGTGCATATTATTAGTCAATATTACGGGCGAGAAGCTGCACAACATGTTGAGCGCAATTTCTCCCATGAAATTCGTAAACCCTATGAAGAGCAGCGCTACCTTGAAGGTGCTGTCGATAAACACCCAGATGAGCTCATTGCACAAATTCAATTTTGGCTAAAAAACAATTTAACCTCCGAACTGACCCTGCAAGAAATTGCGGCGCAATTTAGTTTAAGCTACCGCACCTTTACGCGCCGCTTTCGTCAAGCCACCAGCCAAACTCCTGTTGAGTATTGGCAACAGCTTCGAGTACAAACCGCAAAAGAGTTATTAGCGTCTTCAAATTTATCAATTCAAGAAGTTGCCCTAGAAGTAGGTTATAACGACCAAGGCCATTTAACTCGGGTATTTAAGAAAGTACTCTCACAAACACCCAGTGAATACCGTACAGTCGTTAGACGAAAACTATTTGGCTAACTCTAAATAGCAAGAAATGTTCTAAGTCGAAGTCAGATAAATCATATTTAAGTTGCTGAATTAAAAATTATTACTAAGCTTTTAGTTAGTTGTATTGGTATTTGTTTGAGTAAGAAAAAATGTATCAGCTTGATTATGATGAATTAGTGCAAAGTTGGAATAAAACGCTCGAAGTTTTAGCCTTGTTTGCCGATGTACCCGTCGCCTTAGTAATGAAGGTAGAAAATAATATTATTAGTGTTTTTTCTAAAAACGATAATCAAGCAAACCCCTATGAAATTGGTGATAATGAAGAGTTAGAAGATTCAGGTCTTTACTGTGAGCATGTATTAAAAACCCAGAACTTACTGAATATCCCCAACGCTCTTATTGATGAGGACTGGAAAGAAAACCCAGATATCAAACTTAATATGATTTCTTATTTAGGTTTACCAATATGTGCTGGAGACACCACACCATTTGGCACTATTTGTATCCTTGATAGCAAACCCCATGAATACACAGAGCCTGTCATAAAACTACTCGAAACCATAAAGCAAAGCTTTGAAACGCAACTCAAATTGTTATACCAACAAAAGCAAGCGTTTGAACAACAACAATTTGCAGAACTGGCTACTCTAATTAGAGGGATTGCCCACGAGCTCAACACGCCACTTGGTAACTGCATTACCGCAGTTGATGTCACTCAACTTGCTGTCAAAGAAACACAAACACGGCTTGTGAAAAAACGCCTTAGCCAACAAGCCTTACAAAGCACATTAGAAACATTAATAAATACCAATGAACTCTTAGACAGAAACTTAACTTCATGTGCTTACAAGATACGTATTTTACAAGATTTGCTTTATACCAAGTCACAATCAAGTAAAACAATCATGACGTTAGCTCAGCTTTCGGAGTCACTGTACAAACACTTAGAAGAACAAATAAAACATCGTGGTATCAAATTAGATATTAATTATCAAAACCCTCACAGCCAATTCGAAGTTGAAATAGACTTGCTAAAACAAGTACTTTTTATTTTGCAGCAAAACTCAATTGAGCATGCGTTCAACAACATCGAAAACCCTGCTATAGAAATTGATATATATGATTTTGATGAGGTATTAAAAGTTCACTACACCGATAATGGCACCGGTATCAGCATAAGTGAACAAAACTCCATTTTCACCCCATTTTATAAAGGTAAAAACAACCAATCAGGTATTGGGCTTGGCCTCAGCATTGCGAAGAAGATAGTTACTCAACAACTACAAGGTGAAATCTGTGTTCAAGAAAGTAACAACGGCGCACACTTTTTAATTAGTTTGCCTAAGTAAGTTTTAATGAAGAAATCATACTTTTTTACATTGATGCTATTTACTCAAATTTCTTCTTTTGTTAGAGCAGAGCCAAACTATGATGAAGTTAAGCAATTAATCAACAAGCACTTTATCCGTACCAGTGATTATTCATACAAATCAGTCTATCTTGGCTATAAAACTCCAAACGTTGAAGCGCTTATTAAATCACTCAATGAACCTCATACTTATCTCAAGGATAAAGATTCAAATATAACTTTTTTCAGCGCCAAAAAACGCTGTGTTAGTAACAGCATAATTAAGCAGCATTTTCATAAAGGTAAACTTGCTTATCTAAAGGTTTCCAGTATTGGTATAACAACCACAAAAGAAAAATCTCAATATGTTCGTAATTCAATCAATAAAATAAGATCTCAAGACAACGAGAACTCTCGATACTGGATTATTGATTTAAGAAAAAATAGCGGCGGCAATATGTGGCCGATGTTACAAGCACTTTCCCCTTTTTTCGACGCTACACAGACATTAGGTGAATTCCATTTGTCATCTGGAAGCATTACTAAATTTGGTTTTAAAGATGGAATAGCCCATGAAAGCTCGCTACAAAAAATCAATTTCCAACCAGATACCTATCATTTAAAACATCAGCCTATTGGGATTTATGTTTTGATTGACTCTAGTGTCGCAAGTTCTGCAGAAGCATTGGCAATTGGGCTATCTTCTCTTAAAAATGTAACACTCGTTGGCGAGAAAACGTGTGGCTTAGCAACCGTCAATACTCCGTTTGAGCTCAGTGACGGAAGTATTCTTGTTTTAACAACAGGCGAGATGGCCAATATTCATGGTCAAACGTTTAAAAATGGAATCACACCTAGTATGAGTAGTCTAGAGTTTAGTACGCTAATCAAAGACTTTGTAGAATAAAATTTTGCTAGTCTGTGTGCAGCCTCTGTCTTCATAACCCACTATTGCATAGTCATTTTTGATAAGCAGACTCAGCATTGCAGGAAAACGGTTCATCGACTTAACTTTTATAGCTCGATAGCTGTGGGCTTTAACACATGCTTCTTGCGCGTTTAATAAAGCCTGCGCAATGCCCTTCCCTCTACATTCTGGCGCAACCGCGCCAAGCCAACTATGAAAGGTGTTTGAATCTAACGCATAACCCAGTTTGTAGGCCACAGGCTTATTATCGATATAGGCAACTAAAGCTAGGTGCTCAACATCTGGACACTGTGCTTGTAATTTGCTAAGGGTATTTCGGCCATCAAACTCAGGAATTTGACTATCAACAAGTAACAAATCGTCTAAACTAGCAGGCTTTATCGTGTAACAAGGCTCCATGACTCACTCTAATCTATTATCTAACTTCACTTTTCTTTTCGATAATACAACTTTGAATAGCGTTTTACACGGGCATGCACGCCGCGACCTAAACTCTTAAATTTAGCTTCAAGTACATCTACACCATATAAAATACCTACTACTAGCACAGATAGTTTTATTGCAGCTAGTAAGTTGTCGGTGGCAATGACAACACCAATTGATGCTAATACCCAGATCGTTGCAGCGGATGTTACACCAACTACCGCGCCATCTTTTGCAAGCATTACTCCGGCACCTAAAAAGCCAATACCGGTGATAATTTGGCCCACTACACGTGAATGGTCTATCACATCGCCATGCAACATAAATGCAGTAGCAAGAAATAAGTAGGTACCTAACACAATGAGTGCGGAGGTACGAATACCAACAGGCTTACCGCGTAACTGACGCTCCATACCAATAATTGCGCCGCAAAATGCGGCGCTACCAATTGCTGACCAAGAATAAGGGGCAATATCAAATAAACTACTCAGAGTCACTGTACTTCCAAATCAAACTAACAATTAAAATTATAAATAAAAGGCCATCGCAGTGCTGAGTCTTGATGAACCAAAACTCGCCATTTTGTTAAAATCAGCTTTGGCTATTGGGACATGCTGACAATCAATCGCCAATTGTTTTTCGTTTTCACAAAACGGGTCATGCACGTACAAGCAATGCTCATCAATATGCGTTACACACACCCAGTGCGGTGACTTTTTACCATCAAACCGATAGGTGCTGATCAATAACACCACCGCTTTACCCTCAGCAAGCCAATCTTCAATGGAGGCCAAGGTTAACTCTTGATACCTCACAGGCAGTTTTGCAGCGATTGCTTCAGCCACAAACTGATTGTGTACGGTATGCAAAATGGCTTTTTTCTTTTCGCTTCTTACCCCGTCAATAAACAAAGTATCACGGGTATTTAAAACTACATCAGCTTTAAAACCACGTTTCATTGCAGCAAGTGCTAACCCCAGAGGATGGCAACCTCCATGCCCTGAAGTCATGAAGATAGTCGTGGCTTCACGCCATATATCCAGCTCTTTGAGTTGGCTCATTGCGGTATCATTCAAGGATGACATTGCCATTAATAGCGCCGCAGGACCACAGGTAAACTCGGTTGTTTGCTGATACCAAGGCGTGTGCTTATCGGCATTAAATTCGATATTACGACGAATGTTTTTTTGCATTCGATGGGCATCACTATGGTCATCATAATAATCACTATAATGACCAAACACCTGGTAACCCAGTTTTTCATATAAACGAATTGCTGATTGGTTGTTTACCGCAACTTCTAAACGCATGTATAAACGGCCCCGTTTAGCCGTTTCATTTTCAAGCGCAAGTAGTAACTTTGAAGCAATCCCTTTACCTTGCTGAGATTGCAAAACCGCCAGTGAATATAACCGAGCAAGGCGCGTCCCTTTGTGGCACCACACTAAACCATAACCAACCAGTTGATTATCTACCTCAGCCACCATCAATAAGCCGTGGCTTGCGCTGATCCAGCGTTTTAAACTACGGCTACTTAATCTATCTTGGCTAAAGCTTTGCTCTTCAATGGCGACAAGAGCCGTCAAATCCGTTGCATTGGCAAAGCGGATTTGACAAACAGATGCGTTCATTAACCGCGGCCTCGTGCTTCTAGGCGTTGTTTAAACTCATCCATAATGATCATATAAAGCTCATCACCTAAATAGGCATCTTCGACTTTATGGTCGATACTCGGGTTGTCATTCACTTCTAACACGTATGCTTTACCTTGATGCTCTTTAACATCAACACCATACAAACCTTTACCCACCGTTTTACAAGCTTTTAATGCTGCATCAAGTACAACTTTAGGTAGCTCAAACGTTGGCAAGGTTTCAAAACCACCTGAGAAAAAGCGTTTTGCATCATGGTTGTAAATTTGCCAGTGATTACGCGCCATTAAATAACGACACGCATAAATTGCACGGCCATTTAACACCCCGACACGCCAGTCGTATTCGGTGTACATGTACTCTTGTGCAAGCACAAGTGCACTAAACTCAAACAGTTCTGTTAACTTAGCAACTAACTCATCACGATTTGCAACTTTAAATACGCCTTTTGAGAAAGAGCCTTCTGGCATTTTTAATACCAGTGGGTAGCTAAAGTTTGCTTCTAAACTTTCAATTGTCTCTTCACTTGTATCAGCCACAACGTGAGTTTTTAAACTCGGCACTTTTTGATAATTAAAGGCATCGTGCAAATACACTTTATTACAACAGCGCAGTATTGACTCTGCATCATCAATCACCACTAACCCTAAGCTTTGTGCTTTACTCGCTAAACGATAGGTTGGATGGTCGATGGCCGTTGTTTGACGAATAAACAACGCATCAAATTGTGCAATATTGGTAATTTCATCAAATGTCAGTGCTTGAGCATAAATACCATGTTTAGCGGCTGCTTTAATAAATTTAGCAATGGCATCTTTATCACTTGGCGGCACTTTTTCTTGGTGATCAACCAATATAGCCATATCCCAACGGTAACGACGTTTTTTATCGTGAATGCGCCACACAGACTCGGTAAAGCTACTGAGTTGTTTTACAAACTCTGTAAAGCCAGTGTCATCTAATGATGCAATCGTGCCTTGCTTCACAACACCATGCTCATCACACACCAAAATAGGCGCAGGATATTGCGAGAATAATGCTTTGGTTGCTTTACTTTGCTGTTCTTGATCTGTGTGACCAAAAAAGACAGTGCCACCAGCAAGCTCTTTATGACGCGTGCTGTGCTCATCGCTACGGAGCGCATTAATTGTTTTTACACTCGGTAATACCTGGTGCTTTCTTGCTTCAGCAAGCAAAGAACAATAATAACCTTTACTTAAATACTGCCCTGTATCACACAAGTTTAAAATGCGCGTTTTTGGCTCATTATGCTTCGGGTAATCACGTAAGTAGGTGTCAAAGGTAATGACATTTTCGAAATTTTGAGCAATACGTTGCTCATTGTTATCAACCACAATCAAGGTTTTAAACACGACTTTTCCTAAATTAAGTCTTATGAAAAAAATGAAAACACCCAACCAATTAAGTGAATGCATGAGGCTAAACTTCACTTAACTAGATGGGTGCTTATAAGCATTAAGCTTGATGTGATTTATAGAGGGTTTTTAGCTTTGTGACCAACGAGTTATTTTTTACCTTAAGATGAAATTTATTGATTAATAAATTTTCTAGATCAGAGTATTTCAGTAATGTTGTAAAACTGTGTGTTGCCTGCAATAGTCAGTGTTACTTCATCATCAATTTGCTTGCCAATCAGTTGTTTACCTAACGGCGCTTCTCGGGTTACAACATAAATCGCTTGCTCTTTTACGGTGACCACTAAGCCACCAGCACTTGGGCCCATAAAGAACCACTTTGCGTTATCTTGCTCATCGATAAGACACACTAATGCACCTTCACGAACCTTATTAAATTCGCTTTCTTTAAACACCGTATTGAATGCCTGAATATCACGGTAGCACTCATTAACTCGCTCAGCTTGCCCTTGCGCTAAATAAGCGGCTTCTAAACCCAAGGTATCGTATTGAGTTTCAGCAACACTTTCTTCGTGAGTTGCTGCATCATGGGCCGCTTTTGCCGCTTCTTTAGCGTTTTGCAGTTGTGCCTCAAGCGCAAAGCGTAAATGTTCAATTACGTGTGTTTTATTCATATCAAAGCAGTTAAAACAGAAAAGCCGCTATTCTATGGAAAAATAGCGGCTGATGAAAGTAAGTTATAAAACTGACTTACGGCATCTCCATATAGGCTTTGGTTTTATCATCCAGTGTTTGGGTGTAATTTTCTGAACTTAACCCCAATAACTGCGGCAAGGTCGCGGCGATACAAATCGATGATAATGTCCCCACCACAATGCCCACAAATAACGCGATAGCAAAACCCGTTAATGCAGCCCCTGCAAGCAGCCAAATACAGGCAATGGTCGCAAGTGTTGTGCCTGAGGTGATCAATGTACGCGTTAACGTAGAGCCAATTGCATCATTAATCACAACATGGGTATTTATGCGTTGATTGTCTGGCTGAATACGTAAAAGCTCTCTGACTCTGTCGCCAACAATAATTGAGTCATTTAATGAATAACCAATAATAGCCAGTAAACTCGCAAGCACGGTTAAATTAAACTCAAGCCCTAGCAAGGAAAACAAACCAAGCACTAAGATTAAATCATGTAACAGTGCAACCACTGAACCTACTGCGAGTCGCCATTCAAAGCGCACGGCAAGATAAACCATAATTGCAATCAGCGCTGCAAATAAAGCTAAACAGCCCTGTTCAAAAAGCTCATCACCCACTTGTGAGCCTAAAAATGAGCTAGATAATACGCTATAGTCGACGCCTTGTTCATTCAGCTCTGCTTGCCAAGTACTCGCTTTGCTAGCCTCTGGTGCTTCTCTTAAAACAAAGTGATATTCACCCGCTTTACTGATGGCTAATTTACTCGCAACCTCGGGGCTTAACTTTGCCTTTAAATCAGCAATTGTCGTGACTGACGTTGTGTTAATTTCCGTGATGTAGCCACCTGTAAAATCAAGGCCAAAGTTTAGCCCTTTTACAGATAAAACACTTAAGCTCGCGATGACAAAAACACAACTTAGCAGTAATCCTAAAACGCGCGCTTTACTCGGTGCAGTTAATGTTGACCAACTCATGCTTTAGCCCCCGTTAAATTAGTTAGTTTAATGTAGAGTGTTTGGCTAAGCGCTTTCGAAATATAAACGCCAGTAAAGACACTGGTTAATAGCCCAAGCGCTAACGTGATTGCAAAGCCTTTCACCGGCCCATAACCAATGGCGTATAAAATAATTGCCGTGATCATCGTAGTCACATTGGCATCAAAAATGGTCGTAAATGCTTGGTTATAACCTTGCTCAATCGCTTGATATGTAGGTCGACCTTTGCGCTTCTCTTCTTTTATTCGCTCAAAGATAATCACATTGGTATCCACTGCCATCCCTATCGTCAGAACAAGCCCTGCAATACCCGGTAAAGTCAGTACAACCCCCGGTAATAACGACATTAAACCAACTAAAGCCGTTAGATTAAGCAATAAAGCAATATTGGCAATCAGCCCTAAGCGACGATACCAAAGCGCCATAAAGGCAAGGGTAATACCGATACCCAGCATTAACGCTGCTAAACCGTGTTCAATGTTTTCACTACCTAAGCTTGGGCCTATGGTTTGTTCTTGAACGATTGTCACTGGCGCTGTGAGCGACCCTGCGCGTAGTAAAAGCGCTAAATCGTAAGCTGCTTGCGGGCTTTTCATATTAGTAATGCTAAAACGAGAACTTAAATGCTGGGCAATGTTTGCTACATTGATCACTTCGCTTTTTTTCACAACGTCGCCATTCGCATCCCGCGAGTATTCAGAATACACCGTGGCCATTGGTTTACCTATGTTGTGCTTTGAAAAAGCAGACATCGCATCGCCACCTTGCGAATCTAAGCTAAGCTGAACTAAAGGCTTGCCCCATTCATCTTTGCCAACACTGGCATTATTAATGTGATCACCTGAAAAAATCGCCATCGGATTTAAATTAACAACGCCACCGCCTTGTACATTAAACGCTTTACCACCGACTTCGACGACCTGGTAAAAATCAAGGGTCGCAGTTGCACCAATAATACGTTTCGCTTCTGATGGGTCCTGCACACCGGGTAACTCAATACGAATGCGCTGCTTACCTTGTTTTTGCGTTACCGCTTCAGTAATACCAAGCTCTTCAATGCGACCACGCAGGGTTGTTAAGCTTTGCGCCATAACTTGTTTATTGAATTCGTTTTGGCTTTGCTCATTAAAATGCAGTAATACCGTGGTTAGGTTATTCGTTGTTGATTTAGTTTGCATCAGGCCTTTGAATTGACCTTGTAACGTTGAGACAAGTCCTGCAAGTTGCTCCTCACCACTTGGTAAAATTTGTAACTCAACCCCATCTTTTACTTCACTTGCCCGGATCCCACGAATTTTGTCTTTACGAAGCGTCAATTTAGTTTGTTGATACACACTGTTTAAGTGCTCTTGCATTGCTTTATCTAGGTCAACATCAAGCACAAATAAAACGCCACCATTTAAGTCGAGTCCCAATTTAATCGGTGAAAGACCCAGCTGCTGGAGCCATTGTGGGCTTGTCGCATGCTCAACAATTTTAGCCTCTAGCTGTGGGTATTGCGTTTTTATAAAGCTCAACGCATTAGCACTTTGAGTCGGCTCAGCTAATAAAATAGCCAGTTGTGCTTGGCTATCATTGGCTTCAGTCACTTCAAAACCATGTTGATTTAGTGACGTTGTCACACTTTGCAGCGTCACAGTTTGATCTGGCAAGCTAATGTGCAACCAAGATTTGTTAGGGTAAAGGTTAGGTAGTGCGCTAACCGCTAATAAAATACACGCCGCTATCATAGCGACATAACTCATTTTTAGACGACGCCATAGCGCCGGCTTAGATTTATGTGACATACATGACTTCCTTCCGGCATTGTCAGCCGGTAAAAATTTAATTCCAAAAAATAAAAAGTAACGAAGGAAGTCGTTTAGCTATGATAGATCGTATTGGCTTTGTACAAGAGATTAGCGTCTTTCCAGCCACTAATGCGGGATTTACGTTGAGTGGCTAACGCAAACCATGGGATCACACGCACAGCACCTGGCGGCGCTAAAAAGTGCTCTTTTCCCCAATCTTCAGCAAAGAATTCAATCAATAGCTCGTAATCAGGATCAACCTGACTATGATAAAGAAACAATGATGAATTACTGGCAGTTAAACGCGGCACAAGGGTATCAAACCCCGATGGTTCTACCGGTTTAGGGTGTTCAACTGTATGAGTTTGAGAAATAACTGGGGTTTTAGTCAGCTCGACTTGGAACAATTTAGTCGCAGCATAGTGTGAGTGATTGTCAGGCATAGCCATGCTCTGTGCACTAAAGAACACAGTAAATAGCAAGATAATGACTGAGAAAAAGCGTAACAAGAACTGACCAATAAATTAAGCGGATAACAGGGCTATAATGAGGGTAAAAAAATAAAACACAAGGTATTACTTAAATAAAAGTAACTAAAATAAAGCGAGCCTAACTAGACCCGCTTAGTTAGTTTAACTTTTTAAACAAGTTAAACTTCTAATGATGACATGTCGATAACAAAGCGTGAGGCCATATCACCTTGCTTTAATTTATCGAATGCGTCATTAATTTGGTCCATATTGATCATTTCGACTTCTGGCAGAATATTATGTAACGCACAGAAATCGAGGATCTCTTGGGTTTGCGCTATACCGCCAATTAATGAGCCAGCAACACGGCGACGCCCCATTAATAACGGCACTGAGTTAGACTCAGCAAGCTCACCGACTTGACCAACCAATACTTGCGTACCATCAATATCCAAAAGCGGAATATACGGCGTAAAGTCGTGTTTTACCGGAATGGTATTAATGATCACATCAAATTGATTAGCATGCGCTTGCATGGCTGCTTCATCACTCGATACCAATAAATCTTTTGCGCCATAAGATAAAACCTGCTGTTTTTTCTTATCACTACGGCTAATTGCCGTAACATGTGCGCCCATTGCAGCTGCGATTTTAATCGCCATGTGGCCTAAACCACCTAGCCCAATCACACCAACACGGCTACCTGGGCCGACATTCCACGTGCGTAGTGGCGAATACGTTGTGATACCCGCACATAGAATTGGTGCACATTTAGCAAGGTCTAAGCCTTTTGGCACGCTCAATACAAACTCTTCACGCACCACAATGTGCTTTGAATAACCACCTTGAGTGAGTTCACCACTGATACGGTCTTGTCCTGAGTAGGTTCCTACCATCCCTTCGCGACAAAACTGCTCTTCACCGTGATGACACTGGTCACAGCTTAAACAGCTATCAACCATACACCCTACAGCGACATTATCGCCTACTTTATATTTTGTAACGCCACTGCCTACTTCAAGGACACGGCCAACAATTTCATGGCCTGGTACGACAGGATACTGAGTCCAGCCCCAATCGTTTTCTGCTGTGTGTAAGTCTGAATGGCACACGCCACAATACAGAATTTCAATTGATACATCTTCATCACGAAGTGCACGGCGTTCAAAATGATACGGCTCTAATGGTTTTTCAGAATCATGTGCTGCATAACCGACGGTTTTCATGCTTACTCCTTAATTTTCTTCGTGTTTAACTCATGCAATTAACTAATTTGCTAATGCACTGGTGTATACTTCACTCAGTATAGAGGTAAATTTGCAAAGTTCACTTGCCTAAAAGACGAAAGCTTTTGCCTATTTTTATCAAATTGATTTTAAGAGACCCCCATGCGTGGAATGAGCCGCAAAGAACAGGTGACAAGATCGCCTGATGCAATGAACCTATCACAAAGCATCAAAACACTCTGGCCCTATTTAATGACCTTTAAAGGCCGCGTTATTTTAGCCGTCTTAGCGCTTATTGCTGCAAAAGGCGCCACATTGCTGATGCCTTGGGCACTAAAAGAAATAATTGACGCGGTTGATGCGAGTATCAACCCGCTATTAAGCGTTCCTATTGCCTTGCTGATCGCCTATGGTTTACTGCGCTTTGCCAGTATTTTTTTTGGTGAAGTACGCGATGCATTATTTGGCCGTGTTACAGAGCACGCAATGCGCCATATCGGCTTAAAAGTATTTAAGCACTTGCACAGTTTAGAGCTTGCCTTTCACCTTGATAGGCAAACAGGTGGTATCAGTCGCGATATAGAGCGTGGTACAAATGGCCTCAGTTTTTTAATGCGCTTTTTGATGTTTAACATCGTGCCAACCCTATTTGAAATAATCACCGTAGCCATTATTTTTGCGACCTTATTTTCACCGTGGTTTGCATTAGTCACCGTTATCGCGGTCGCTATTTACATTGCTTTTACTGTGATTGTAACGCAGTGGCGAAACCGATTCATTCGTGAAGCAAATACTGCTGATAATAACTCTAATACCCGTGCTATCGACAGCTTGCTAAATTACGAAACCGTTAAGTACTTCAACAATGAACACTATGAAGCAAACACCTACGACAGCTTTTTAGCTAAATGGGAGCAAGCGAGGCTTAAAAATCGTTTATCTTTACTGGCACTTAATTCAGGGCAAGCACTTATAATCGCCGCGGCTATTACAGCGCTAATGTGGCTAGGTGCCAGCTCAGTGGTCAATAAAGAGCTGACAATAGGTGAGCTTGTGATGATCAATGCTTATATGATCCAGTTATTTTTACCACTTAACTTTTTAGGTTTTGTTTATCGTGAGATACGCCGAGCGCTGACTGACCTTGAAAATATGCTGGGGCTGTTAAATCGAAAAGCCGCCATTAGCGATGACAAAGATGCAAAACCATTAAAAGCAACCAAAGCAGCTATTCGATTTGAAAATGTGTCGTTTAGTTACGACAAACAAAGGCCAATTTTAAATAACTTAAGCTTTGAGGTTACGTCTGGCAGCAAAGTGGCGATTGTGGGTGCCAGTGGCGCAGGTAAAAGCACTCTAAGCCGCCTACTCTACCGTTTTTATGATGTTGATGAAGGTAAAATTTATATCGATGAGCAAGCAATCAACACAGTGACACTTGAAAGTTTGCGCCAAGCTATTGCCATCGTACCGCAAGATACCGTGCTATTTAACTCCAGTATTCGCGAAAACATCGCCTACGGAAATCCAACGGCAAGCGAAGATGAAATTGATAAAGCCATTAGCCTTGCCCATTTAGATGGATTTATTGCCAGCCTAGACAAAGGCGATAAAACCCTTGTTGGTGAGCGCGGTTTAAAAGTATCAGGCGGTGAAAAGCAGCGCATTGCAATAGCCAGAGCTATTTTAAAAGGTTCACCGATTTTATTATTTGATGAAGCAACATCGGCGCTAGATTCGCATTCAGAGCAAGCCATTCTCAGCGCGATGCGTGAAGTTGCACAAAGACATACCAGCTTAGTCATTGCGCATCGTTTATCAACAATTACTGACGCAGACAAAATTATTGTTATGAAACAAGGACGGGTTGTTGAGCAAGGTCAGCACCATCAACTGCTTGCAGCGAATGGTGAATACGCACGAATGTGGCAGTTACAGCAAAGCGAAGAATAAACACTGTTAACTAGTAGTTTAAATGATTAGAATAACCGCTTTATTTTTATCTATAACAAAAAGGCAACACGCAGATGGGCAGAGCTTATCAAAACAAAAAAGACTCAATGGCAAAAACTGCGGGTGCAAAAACCAAAGTTTATTCAAAGTACGGAAAAGAAATTTATATCTGCGCTAAGAATGGTGGTGTTGATCCCGATGGCAACTTAGCGCTTCGTCGCTTAATTGAGCGTGCTAAAAAAGACCAAGTACCTACGCATGTAATTGAGCGTGCAATCGATAAAGCCAAAGGCGGTGGCGGCGAAGATTACGTAGCAACTCGCTATGAAGGTTACGGCCCGGGTAACTGTATGATCATTGTTGACTGTTTAACCGACAACAACAAACGTACCTTTGCTGACGTACGTGTTTGTTTTACAAAAGCGAATGCAAAAATTGGTGCGCAAAACTCAGTATCACACTTATTTGATCACCTCGCTATTTTTGTATTTGATGGTGATGATGACGAGGCTGTTTTAGAAGCACTAATGATGGCTGATGTAGATGTAACAGATGTAGAAGTTGAAGACGGTAAAGTGACTGTATTCGCTCCACACACTGAATACAACAACACCCGTACAGCACTTGAAGAAATGGGAATTACTGATTTCCACGAAGATCTAATTGCTTTTGTGCCGCAAGTAGAAGCACCCATTGAAGGTGAAGACGTTGAAGTCATGGAACGCTTTTTAGCCATGCTAGAAGACTGTGACGACGTACAAAACGTTTACCACAACGCACAGTTTTAATTAAAAAGGCCAACCAAGTTGGCCTTTTACCTTTTAGCCCAAAGGAATCAACATTGAATACCCTCGAAGAGTTAAAAGCCGGTTCTCTACTAGGTTGTTCACGGCTTCAGCTTGTTGCAGAACTAACTGAATTGCCAAAAGAAATTTATACCCTAGCCGATACGTTAGAAATCCTCGATTTATCTAATAATCAGCTAAGTGATTTACCTGACGATTTTTACAAATTAAAAAATCTCAAACGGCTGTTTTTATCATTTAATCAGTTTAAACATATTCCAGACGTGCTAAGAGAATGCCCAAACTTAATCATGGTGGCATTTAAAGGTAATCAAATTACTGAATTTAAAGCGCACTGTTTGCCAACGCAGATTGAATGGTTAATCTTAACTGATAATCAAATCCCCGCTTTACCAGATACATTTGGTGAGTACAGCAAGCTTAAAAAGCTCGCACTGGCAGGTAATCAGTTAACACATTTGCCAGTCTCAATGGCTAATTGTAAAGAGCTTGAGCTAATACGTTTAAGTGCCAATAAACTTACAAAAATTGAAGATTGGCTTTTAGCTTTACCGAAACTTGCTTGGCTTGCCTTCTCTGGTAACGATTTAAATCGCTCAACTAGCTTGCACTGTGAGCAGTTTAGCCAAATCGCACTGGATGAAATCGATGTTAAAAAGCAGATTGGCCAAGGCGCATCTGGGGTTATTCACTTAGCCAATTGGCATCAACAGCCTGTTGCCCTTAAGTTATTTAAAGGCGAGATCACCAGTGATGGCTATCCACTTGATGAGCTAAATTGCTGTTTAAAAGCCAGTGAGCATCGAAATCTCATAAAAGCATTAGGCTATGTTGATGAAGAGTCACAACTTGGTTTAGTGATGGAGCTTATCAGTAAAGAGTTTAGTAATCTTGGTTTGCCACCTTCCCTTGCAACTTGTACCCGTGACACATTCGAAGACAACTGCCAGTACGCGCCAGAAATGGTGCTAAAAATTGTTAAGCAAATGGCCAGTACCCTCGCTCATTTGCATCAAAAGCAAGTAAGCCATGGTGACATTTATGCCCATAACAGCATGATCAATTCACAGGGCGATTTATTATTCGGTGACTTTGGTGCAGCAACAGACTTATCAATGCTGACGCCTGATCAACAGCAGCTATTAGAAGGCATTGAAGTGCGCGCCCTTGGTTATTTCATTGATGATCTACTGACCGTAGTGAGTGAACAAAACGACATTACTAAGATGCTTTCTGACATAGCTCAAGAGTGCTTGGTACTAAACTCAGACAAACGCCCTCGCCTTTCTGAGCTAGTTTCGCGATTATGAGTATTGGTAATAATAAATAAAGCCTCGATGAGGCTTTATTTTTGCTTTTTAAACGGGAACACCTGCTGTTTTAACATACCTTCGGGCATGTAATCGCCAACCACACCATATTTATCGGGCCACTCTGCTTGACCTTTCACAGCAGTGCCAAAAAGATAATCTAAAAAAGAAAAATGCGCAGCATAGTTACGGTCAATGGCCGCTTTATCAGATGAATGATGCCAATGATGAAACTGAGGTGTAACCAGCAAATACTTTAGCCAACCAAACTTCACCCGAACATTAGCGTGGTTAAATACTGCCTGAAAGCCAACAATAATGACATAGAGGCTAATAACATCCGATGGAAAGCCGAGTACAAAAATTGGCGTGAGCACTAAGCTGCGCGTCACGAGTATTTCTAAAATATGCTGACGAGAGCCTGCAAGCCAATCCATCTCTTTTGCACTATGATGCACGGCATGAAAACGCCAAAGCAGAGGCACTTCGTGATAAGCCCTATGCACAAAATATTGCATTAAATCAGCTACTAAAATGATTAGAAATAGCTGCAGTAAAAAGGGCAGTTGAATAATAAAGCCTTGCACTGTATCAGACACAGCCCAGCCAAATGCATGATGCACGAACTGATTGGTTGCCAGCAACACAAAACCAATAATTAAGTGATTAACAAAGAAATGATTTAAATCACCCTGCCACTCAGAGCGGAGAATTTTTTGCTCTTTACGGTGCGGCAGTAGCTTCTCAATTAGAATAAAAATCAGTGTGGAGCCAAGTAAGTCAAGAATGAACCAATCCAGCCCCAAGTACGGCGTATTATCTTTAAAGTCGCCCACTTCAACATTCGGACCGCCAAATGCAATAGCAAGCAAGATCAACACCCAAGCCGTTGCACCGAGCCGTTTATTAGTATTACGAACAAAGTTCAACAACCCTAAACTGCCTGAAATAATTAATGCCATAAACATCAGCTGACGTAAAAACTCGACACTGTAGTTTTGCCTAAGCTCTGGGGTCGTTAAGTACTCTGGAAAATGAAAAGCTAACACCCCTAAGCAGGATAACACCGCTAAGAAACAAGCAATATAACCGCTAATATTGCCTTCACCCACTTGAAACTGCTCAGCTCTAAATAGCCGATGATAAAGACGTGTCATGATATAAAATCCATTTATCAATTTTTTGCAGCATAACACAGAAGAATTTAGGAACAAATATGAACAGAAACATGATGATATTAGCTTTACTACAAATTTTTTATTTTTAATTTGCTATGTAATAAGGTAGGAACAGATTGCGCCATTGGAGGTTGCGGAAACCACAAAATTCTTCCGCGAAATATCTAAGTTCTTGGTGAAGAGTTAATTTCTAAATCATCATTGATAAAACTAGAGTCACCGGGATCATTTGGATCAGCATTTCCCATAGCTGAAACACCCTGACCTTTTATAACCTCACCATCTAGAGTCAGTTGTATTCCCCAAATTCTAATTCCTGTTTGATTATCAAATACTACCCACAAATAACAGAGGTTACCCATCCATTTTTCTCCCCACTTAGCTGAAGTTGATTGCCCTCCAACATTATAAGTAGCTGATACGTTGTCAGAAAAAACTAACTGTCCTTGTGAACCAGTATTGTCATGAAAAACATAAACAGTTTTTCCTTTTAGTGAATTTGCCATTTAATTTTCCTTTAAGGTTAAATGTAATCATATATTCGTTACAGCACATACAGATTAGTTTGCTTATAGGGAAATTCAATGTGGAATTATATAAAAACCAAAAAAGCCACGATAAACGTGGCTTTGTTGGATAAAGCTTAAACTTTTACTGTTCTATTATAAGAACTGACCTAACGCTTTAACTTGGTCTAACATGCGGTTTGAGAAACCCCACTCGTTATCGTACCAAGCCATCACTTTAACAAGCTTACCATCTACTTTAGTTTGAGTAGAATCGAAGATTGAAGACGCTGGGTTGTGGTTAAAGTCGATAGAAACAAGTGGTAGTTCGTTGTATTCAAGAATACCTTGCATTGCACCTTCTGATGCTGCTTTAACGACTTCGTTGATTTCTGCTGCAGTTGTTTCACGCTTAGCAACGAACGTTAAGTCTACTAAAGAAACGTTGATTGTTGGAACGCGCACTGCCATGCCGTCAAGTTTACCCGCAAGTTCAGGAAGCACTAAGCCAACCGCTTTAGCTGCACCTGTTTTAGTTGGGATCATTGACTGAGTTGCGCTACGTGCACGGTATAAGTCTGGGTGATAAACGTCAGATAAGTTTTGATCGTTTGTGTAAGCATGAATGGTTGTCATGCTACCTTGCTCGATACCTACTGTGTCGTTGATTGCTTTTGCAATCGGTGCTAAACAGTTTGTTGTACATGATGCATTTGAAATGATGTTGCTGTCAGCGTTTAAAACTTCGCTGTTAACACCATGAACAACCGTTGCATCCATATCAGTACCAGGCGCAGAAACGATTACTTTTTTAGCACCGGCTTCAATATGTTTTGCAGCGGCTTCACGTGAAGTGAATAAACCCGTACATTCTAATACGATATCGACGTTTAATGCTTTCCAAGGAAGGTTTGCAGGATCACGCTCTTGCGTAAGGGTAATTTCATCATTACCAATTAGCATGGTGTTTTCAGCAAGTGTTACTTTTTGAGAAAATTGACCGTGTACAGAGTCAAATTGAGTTAAATGCGCGTTAACATTTGCTGGTGCTAAATCGTTGATAGCAACAATTTTGATTTCGTTGTTTTGAGCTGACTCATAAAGAGCACGTAATACGTTACGACCGATACGTCCATAGCCATTAATTGCAACATTAATCATTCTAATATCTCCCGTTAATTATTTTACTTCACTTGCTTGGCGAGCAAGCGCTTCAATGGCTTGCCAGTCTTTGTTTTCAATAAGTTGTTTATCTAACATCCAAGTACCACCTACACAAATTACATTTTTAAGTGCCAGGTAGTTAGGTGCTGTTTCAAGGCTAATGCCGCCTGTTGGGCAGAAAGTCACTTGCGGTAAAGGGCCACCAATTGATTTAAGCATTGCAGTGCCACCCGCTGCTTCTGCAGGAAAGAACTTTAAAAACTTAAAGCCTTGGCTTGCTAATTTCATTACTTCACTTGGTGTTGCTGCACCGGGTAAAAATGGAATATCAGACTCTTTAGCCAGTGCTAATAATTCGTCGTTTACACCTGGGCTCACCATAAAGTCAGCACCAGCTTCAACAGATGCATTAAATGTCGCTTTATCAATAACAGTACCTGTGCCAACGTATGCTTCTGGTACAGCTTCTTTCATTAGCTTTACTGCTTCTGCCGCAATCGGCGTTCGCAAAGTAATTTCTAATGCTTTTAAGCCTCCGTTATAAAGCGCACGTGCAAGGGGTGCTGCATCTTCAAGTTTTTCGATAACAACAACCGGTACCACAGGTGCCGATGATAAAATTTTCTCAATGCTCATTGTATGTTCCTCATAGCCCAGTAACGGCGTATTATTATTCTAAACCGAAGGCGCTAGCGCCAAGGTCTGCACTACTTACTATATTTCTGAAACCTGCGAATAACTCTCGGCCTGTACCGTATGTTTGACTTGGTTGGCTAAGTTGTAATTCACGTTTTGCTAATTCGTCATCGCTTACGTGTACTTTTAATACACCCGCTGGTGCGTCAAGTGTCACTAAATCACCTTCGTGAATTTTAGCGATTACACCACCTTCAACCGCTTCTGGTGCTAAGTGGATTGCAGCAGGCACTTTACCTGATGCACCCGACATACGACCGTCTGTCACAATCGCCACTTTGTAGCCTTGGTCTTGTAGTGTTGCCATTACTGGCGTCAACTTGTGAAGCTCAGGCATGCCTTTCGCTTTCGGACCTTGTTCTTTAATTACAGCGATAAAGTCTGTGTTTAATTCACCGCGGCTATATGCTTCTTGTAACTGACCTTGTGAGCTAAATACTTTCGCTGGTGCAGAAACAACCTGATGTGATTCAGCCACTGCTGATACTTTAATTACTGCCTTACCAAGGTTACCTGTAAGAAGCTGTAAACCACCTTGCTTGCTAAACGGGTTATCAATTGGGCGTAAAACTTCTTCATCGTGTGACTTTTCAGGACATGCAACCCATTTAACTTTGCTTGGACCTGTGCTGTTAGTCATGATCACTGATGTGTCTTTATCTAGCATTGGCTCTGTGGTGTATGCCTCTAGGCCATCACCTACAATCGTTTTCACGTCGTTGTGTAAGTAACCTTTGCTAAGCAGTTGCTTCATTAAGAAGCCCATACCGCCAGCTGCTTGGAAATGGTTCACATCAGCTGAGCCATTTGGATAGATACGTGTAAGAAGTGGCACAACTTCAGATAAGTCAGCCATGTCTTTCCACGTTAGGATCACACCTGCTGCTTTCGCAATAGCCACTAAGTGGATTGCGTGGTTTGTTGAGCCGCCTGTTGATAACAAGCCAACTAAACCATTAATAATTGTTTTTTCACTCACTACATCAGCAAGGCAGTTAGCATCTTTTGTTTCGATTAGCTGCTTTAACATGGTTTCGACAGCATGACCTGTTAAACCATCACGTAGTTCTGTGTAAGGGTTAATGAAAGAGCTACCTGGTAAATGTAGACCCATGATTTCCATTAACATTTGATTCGAGTTTGCTGTGCCGTAGAAAGTACACGTACCCGCACTGTGATACGATGCGCTTTCTGCTTCTAAAAGCTCTTCGCGACTTACTAAGCCTTGTGCAAATTTTTGACGTACACGGGCTTTTTCTTTATTCGGGATACCCGATTGCATTGGACCTGCTGGTAAGAAATACGTTGGTAAATGACCAAATGATAAGGCACCAATTAAAAGTCCAGGGACAATCTTGTCGCATACGCCTAAACAGAAAACACCATCGAACACGTCGTGCGATAAAGAAACCGCTGTAGACATTGCGATCACATCACGCGAAAACAATGACAGTTCCATACCATCACGGCCTTGTGTCACACCGTCACACATTGCAGGTACGCCGCCAGCAACTTGTGCTGTTGCATCATACTTAGTTGCAAGGTTTTTGATGATTTCTGGATAGTCTTTGTAAGGCACATGCGCAGAAAGCATGTCGTTATATGAATTGATAATCGCTAGATTTGGTTGCTCGTCTGCTTTTAAACGAGCTTTGTCATCGCTGCTACAAGCAGCCATAACGTGTGCAATATTACCACAGCCTAAACCAGCACGAACTCTTGTTTGTTTTTTTGCGTGCGCGATTCGCTCTAAATAAGCTTGGCGGGTCTCTTTACTACGTTCAATAACGCGTTCGGTGACTTCTTGGATACGAGGATGCAACATAAAATTCGACTCATCTCTATAGTTAGAGGATAAAGGCTCAGTAACAATTACAGACTCCACGAAAATAATTGTACTGAGCATCTTTGATTTACCCGTTCAAAGGTACGCTGACAGGCTGTCTCTCACAACCAACCTGACACCGGTGTCACTGTATTAACTCACGACTGTGACACCGGTGTCAACCCTATCTGTTAAATTTAGTTTAATTTTTTAAAATGACCAAATAATGAACAGTTTTATTTTAATAGAATATGAGTAGAATTCATGTAAAGCACCACTATCAAAGGTGTAACCATAAGAAAGGTTATATTGTGAGCTTTATTTAAAAACAGCAACTTAGATCATAAAAATGCAATTTTTAGATTGAAAATAAAAAAGCCCGAGAACGCGTCACTCATTCTCGGGCTACTGTGAAAAAACAAGATGAAATTTATTTAATCGCTGCTGTCGACTCGCGAGTAATCAATTTTGCCTCAAGGGTTACTTGGTAAGGAGACTCTTGTGGGTCGCTAATATGGGTGATCAGTTGCTTAACCGCTTGCTGGGTCATTTCTTCTACTGGTTGTGCAATGGTCGTTAACCCTGGCCAGATATGGCGAGCAATAGGTGCGTTATCAAATCCAGCAATAGAGATATCATCCGGCACTCTTAATTGCATTTGCGTAGCAAGTTTTAGCACCGCCGCTGCCATGTAGTCATTAGAAGCAAATACTGCTGTTGGGCGAGGGTTTAAATCTAGAATAGTACGCGCACTATCAACACCAGAGTGATAACTAAAGTTACCTTCTTCAACTAAGCGTTCATCAAACTCAATACCATTTGAGGCAAGTGCTCTGCGGTAACCTTTAAAACGCTGCTCTGTCGCACTGTGATCAGGGTGACCTTTAATGAAAGCGATTTCTTTATGACCAAGCTTAATAAGATGCTCTGTTATTTCAAAAGCCCCCTGCTCGTCATTACTTCTTACCGAAATAGAGTCGTCTTCAAGTACCGCTGATGCGACACGAGCATACGGGATCTTTTTCGATTTTAGAAAGCTTACAAGTTCAGGAAAATCTGAAAATGGAGGGGTAAGTACAATACCGTCTAAACGAGAAGTTTGAATTAAATGTTCAATGTTGCTAATTAATTCTTCTCCTCGTAACTCGCAAGGGTGGATCAATAAGTTGTAATTAAGCTCGTGACACGCAGCTAAAGCACCGGTTTGCACACGGGTGATATAGCTTTTACTCGGATTATCGTATAAGCAACCAATAATGAAACTACGGTTTTGAGCCAAACCTCGAGCGATTGGGTTTGGCGTGTAATCAAGCTCTTTAAATACCTTAAGTACTTTTTCGCGCGTTGCATCACTCACGTTAGGCTCATTGTTGAGTACGCGAGATACTGTTTTTTTCGATACACCGGCATAGCTGGCGACACTGTTGATGGTTACTTTCTTCATCCGCTCTACATCCAACTGCTAGTTACGCGTTACTATTTACATGTAAACACGCAGCAGCACCAATGAATGGAATGTTGTCTTGTGTTACAAGCGTAACGGGGATCTGTGAAGTATATTGCGACATAATGCCTTTGTCTGCAAAACGCTCTACAAATCGACTAGATAATAGACGTTGTTGCATGCGAGGTAAAATACCACCACCAATAAATACGCCACCTAAAGCACCGAATGTCAGGGCTAAGTCCCCTGCTACGCTGCCGATCCAATCACAAAATTGATTAAGTGTTGCATCACACACTTCGCATTGACCAGTGGTTGCAAGCTCGCTAATTTGTGCTGCATCTAAATTTTTTGCTTCAACACCTTTTACCGCTGCCATAGCACGATATAAATGTGCGATCCCTGGACCCGAGAACACAGTCTCAACAGATACATGATTTAACTGCTTTTTAAGCTCAGTGATTAACAAGCGGTCTAATTCTGTCACTGCCGCAAGAGAAATATGCCCTGCTTCGCAGCTAAGAACAGCGCTGCCTTGTGATGTGCGAACTAAACACGCGGCACCAAAACCAGTGCCTGGTCCCATAACCGCAATGTTCGCATTTTCATCAGCCTGACCTGCTTTAACAGCCATATTTTGCGAATCATCTAAATACGGTGCCGCATAAGCAAATGCAGCAAAGTCGTTGATTACTTCAAGTTGCTCGAATGAGAATTCTGCTTTTAAATCCGCAACATTAAAGTGCCAGCCAAGGTTTGTTAAGTGAACTTGACCTGCTTTAATTGGGCCTGCTACTGCTAAACATGCACGGCTTGGCTTTGGAGATGAAATTTGGCTGAAGTACTGATTAATTGCACTTTCTAATGAGCCAAAATCAGCACTTGGGAATGTTAAATTGTGCTCGATAACAAACTGGTTAGTTTGTGCATTAAAGTCAGTGATTAAAGCGAAACGAGCGTTAGTGCCGCCGATATCGGCAACAAGAATAGGAGCAAATTCTGTGGTTGTCTGTGTGTTCATGATGTTTTCTCTATTTGTCTAAGCTAGTTGCCGCTTATTTTTCTAGTTTTCAATGGCAAAGCCACTGTGTCTGCTAAACTTTGGGTCATTGCCTCAAAGAAGCTATCTTTTGTATTAAAAAAATGCTGCCCAAATGAATGGGCAGCCAAATACGTTTTGACAACAAAATGATAAAACAGTGACATTATGACACCGGTGTCAGATTAGGATCAATAAAAATTTTCATTATTTGTGCATGCATACGTATTTATTGGAAAAACCTGCGTATTAAGTATCGAAAAAGCATTTATATACGCATAAAAAATGCCTAGCTGTTTACAGAACAGCCACACACACGCCGCTTGTCACAAATAGCTTGAAAAAAATAATAAATAGCCGAAAATGGCAAATACTACTTCTGTTATTTGGTAACCATATGAAAGGTAAGGCGACATCTTTTGACATTGCACATTATGCGGGTGTGTCGCAGTCAACCGTGTCTCGCGCGCTGCGAAATAGTCCTTTGGTCAACGAAGAAACGCGTCGACGTGTTCATGAGGTAGCAAAGCAGCTCAACTATAAAGTTGATAAAAATGCCAGTAACTTAAGAACACAGCAAAGTAGCACCCTCGCCCTGTTGTTATTTGAAGATCCCACTTCGGATGAATCACAAATAAACCCTTTCTTTTTGGCAATGCTTGGCAGTATTACTAGAGCCTGTGCGAAAGAAGGCTACGACTTACTGGTGTCGTTTCAGTCGAGTAGCTCTGATTGGCAAGCCGATTACGAAGACAGCCACCGTGCAGATGGCTTAATTCTGCTTGGTTATGGTGATTACCTCGATTATCAACCTAAATTTAAAACCTTAATTGATCAACACACGAAATTTGTCTGCTGGGGTGCAAGTGTTGATAACCGCCCAGATTTAACGGTGAGCTGCGATAACTACGGCGGTGGTAAATTAGCAGCAGAACATTTACTTGCAACCGGTAGAACTGATTGTGCATTTATCGGCGATGCTTCTGATCATAGCCCGGAGTTTTTTGCCCGCTACCAAGGCTTTAAAGATGCATTTTTAGCAAAAGGCATAAAACTTAACGAACGTAAAATGGCGAATGCCATTTCGACAGAAGAATCTGGCTATCACGCGACTCGCTCTCTCATAGCAAATAACATTCGCTTTAACTCATTATTTGCCGCCAGTGACCTTATTGCTATTGGTGCTATTCGCGCATTGAAAGAAGCAAAAATAAAGGTCCCTGATGATGTGCATGTTGTTGGCTTTGATAACATTGCTGTTGCCAGCTTTGTAAACCCACCACTCACCACTGTTCAACAAGACACCACTCTTGCCGGGCAAATGTTGGTCGATAACCTGCTCAAGCTTATTCGTGGTGAAGATGTAGAGAATACCCTTTTACCACCGCGATTAATTATTCGCGGTTCGAGTGTTTAATTTTGTGGCGATAACAGCCTTGTTATCGCCTACTTCCTACTCAACCAGACACTGATTGCATTAAAATTAGTTTTTTTTCGATTTACCCAAGACTATTACTTCGAAAAAGCAGATAATTACACCTATTATGATGAAAATGCTTATCTGGCATAACGCTTTAGATGGCAACGCGCACAAAGGTGGAATTTTTTAATGGAAATTAAAGTTAATTTTCTCGACAACCTCAGACTTGAAGCCAAGTTTGATGATTTCTCTGTCATTGCAGACCAACCTATTCGCTATAAGGGTGATGGCACTGCACCAAGTCCATTCGATTACTTCTTAGCATCTTCTGCATTGTGTGCGGCTTACTTTATTAAAGTGTATTGTAATTCACGTGATATCCCGACTGACGGTATTCGTGTTGCGCAAAACAATATCGTTGACCCAGAAGACCGCTATAACCAAATTTTCCAAATTCAGGTTGAGTTACCAGAAAGCCTTTCTGAGAAAGATCGCACGGGTATTTTACGCTCTGTTGAGCGCTGTACAGTTAAACGTGTTATTCAAACTGGCCCTGAATTTAAAATCGATACTGTTGAAAGCATCGAAGCTGATGCGCAAGCAATGCTGATGGCAAAACCAGGTGATGACAGCAACACGTTTATTTTAGGTAAAGATTTACCACTTGAAGAAACCATCGCAAATATGACTGCCATCCTTGAAGAGTTAGGGATGAAAATCGAGATTTCTTCTTGGCGTAATATTGTGCCAAATGTATGGTCACTTCATATTCGTGATGCAGCTTCGCCTATGTGTTTTACTAATGGTAAAGGTGCAACGAAAGAAAGCGCGCTATGCTCAGCTTTAGGCGAATTTATTGAGCGCTTAAACTGTAACTTCTTCTATAACGACCAGTTCTTAGGTGAAGACATTGCTAATAGTGAGTTTGTTCATTACCCAAATGAAAAGTGGTTTGCTCTGACTGAGGATGACTCTCTACCAGAGGGCATTTTAGATGACTATACCCGTGAAATTTATAATCCAGATGGTGAGCTATGTGGCTCACACCTAATTGATACCAACTCTGGCAATAAAGAACGTGGCATCTGTTCTATTCCTTATGTACGCCACTCTGACGGTGAAACTGTTTACTTCCCATCAAACCTAATCGAAAACTTATTCTTAAGTAACGGTATGAGCGCAGGTAACAACTTTGCCGAAGCAAAAGTACAATGTTTATCTGAAATTTTTGAACGTGCTGTTAAGCGCCAGATCATTGAGCAAGAAATTGTTTTACCAGACGTACCAGAGGACGTTTTAAACAAATACCCAGGGATTGTTGCGGGTATTAAGGGTCTTGAAGAACAAGGCTTTCCAGTTGTTGTAAAAGATGCCTCACTAGGCGGTCAGTTCCCTGTCATGTGCGTAACACTCATGAACCCTAAAACTGGCGGTGTATTTGCCTCTTTTGGTGCGCACCCAAGCTTTGAAGTGGCGTTAGAGCGCAGCTTAACTGAGCTATTACAAGGTAGAAGCTTTGAAGGCTTAAACGATGTGCCTAAACCGACGTTCAATAGCATGGTTGTGTCTGAGCCAGAAAACTTTGTAGAGCACTTTATTGATTCAACTGGCGTGATTTCATGGCGTTTCTTCAGTGCTAAGCACGATTATGATTTTGTTGAGTGGGATTTCTCTGGTAGCAATGAGGAAGAAACAGCGAGCTTATTCGGTATATTAGAAAGCTTAGGTAAAGAAGCCTACATTGCTGAATTCTCAGACCTTGGTACTGCATGTCGCATTTTAGTGCCTGATTACTCAGAAGTGTATCCAGTAGAAGACTTAATCTGGGACAATACCAATAAAGCACTTAACTTCCGCGAAGATATCTTAAACCTGCATCGTTTATCAGAAGATCAACTTGCTGATCTCGTTGAGCGCTTAGAACAAAGTGAACTTGATAACTACATTGATATCATCACCCTAATCGGTATTGAGTTTGATGAAAACACTGTATGGGGTCAGTTAACGATTCTTGAGCTGAAGCTACTTATTTACCTAGCACTTGGTGATTTAGAGGCAGCAATGGAGCTTGTTGAAGCATTCTTACAGTATAACGACAATACCATTGTTGAGCGCGGCCTATTCTACCAAGCAATGCACGCAACGTTGGAAGTCGCACTGAGCGATGACCTTGAGATTGAAGATTACATTCATAGCTTTACCCGTATGTTTGGTCAAGAAACGATGGATGCAGTTGTTGGCTCAATCAACGGCGATGTAATGTTCTATGGTTTAACAGAAACCAGCATGAAGCTTGAGGGCTTAGATAGACACCTTCGTTTAATCGAAAGCTACAAAAAGCTACACACTGCTCGCGCTAAAAAAGCAGGGCTATAATCAGGTAAATCGAGCTGTAAGCAACCAACTTACAGCTCCACCCCTTTGTTTAATAAGGGAATTAATTAATATCTCAATAAAACACTTACATTTTAATGTAATTGCACTGTAAGCAACCCTACCTTGTCCAGTTCTGTTTAAACTGATAAATTTCGCTCAAGTTTCACCCTATCGATTTTTTAAATGGACTTAAAAGGCTTTATTACTGCCCATCTTATTCTACTTGTCCTGTTTTGCTCTCACCCTTGTTTTGCAAAAATAACAATTGGTGTATCGAGCGAAAATGGCGAATCATTAAAGTACTCACGTAAAGACTTTCACGGTGAATTAAAATCGGCTTATAGTTGTGTGATCAATCACCTAGATACCGATTACGATGTTATCACTGTACCGCAAGCACGGCTTATCAAAATGTTGCAAAACAATGAAGTAGATATAGCCATGCCACTTTTATTATTACCACAGAGAGATCTATTTGCGGTTCGCTCAGCAACAATTTATCAAGTTGGATATGAACTGATAAGCCAAAGCGCAGACCCAGATTTGAGTATCGAGAATTTACGCAGGCAGGCTAACTTGAACGGTATCGTGTATAAACGCGGTACTGGGGCACGTACCTTAATGCTTAAATATTTAGGCATTGATAAAAATGAATCGCTAAGCCATGAGCATCAAGTCAGTACATGGCAACAAGCCGTTGATTTCGTAGCTAAGAATAGAGCTGGTATCACAGCCCTACCGACTGTAATTGCAAAAGATATCGAGCCTCACCACTTTAATGGCGTTACACGCATTAAAATGCCAGACCACCAATTAGGGCTATATATGTCATCACGTTTTGCCAAAAGCACTGATGCAACTGTGATCAATGATGCATCAAAAACCTGTAAAGAAGTTAGATAAACGATAGATTATTTAATTTGCTCAGTTTTAAGCTCGGCTAAACGGCTTTCAACTTGTGAACGCTCATGCATTGTTAGCTCGCCATAAAGCTTGGGGTATGGCCAGCCATAACCCCAACGAAAGCTGGTAGGTAAAAAAGGTGTGCCACCCACTCTGACCCCAGCAAGCATCAATACTGCAATTTCTTGCTCACCTACTTTTGCAACACACTTTTTTAAATCAATGTCAGCTTGCTCTCGTTGCTTGAAAGTACCGCCTTGCCAATATGCAAGGTCATGGGCTGTACAGCAAGCCAACCATAAGTTTTTATGTTCTAAGGTACCATCAGGAAAAGAGCTGCAACCATCTGTAGTGAAGGGTTTAAGTTCAGCACTACTGGTAATAGAAACATGAAAAAGTAACATCAAACCTAGGATAACGTTAGGATAATTAGCCACGCTCAAGACCTTAAGTAACGACTTAATACTCAACTTGGTACGCAAACCCTTCACAACTCAGCGCTTTTTGGCAATCAGTATCTGCATGTGCACTGATATAACACTGTCCATATACAATCGCATTGCCACCCCTTTGCTGTACTTTACTTTTAAGAGTATCTTGGAGTTGACTTCTAGATCCATCAATATCATCAAACGGACCCGCTTGTGGTAAATGCATATCACTTTCTAATTGGCAATAATAGCTCGAAACCTGGCCAAGAAATGTTGCTCTATAGCTCACTAATTGGCGATCTGTAAATACTTCAACATTGTGACCTCGTACTGAAGTTTCAACATCACCAAGCACATATTCACCCACGTTTGTATTTATTGCACAAGAACACAATAAGCTAACACTCAATAAAGTAGATAAAACCCTATACATATTTGTACCTTCCCTGCATTGATTGATCGGCTTCTAACTCCGCCAAATAATAATGGCTTTTGTTAACTGAACTAAAGATAAGCAATCTTAACGTACCTATATAGGGAAATCACAATTAAATTGTAAAAAAGTGCAAAACAAAAAAACCGCCTAGATTAGTTCGGCGGCTTAATTATTTAAGTAGTTATTTAAAAGAAATCTACTTAGCTAATGTGTCGGCTGCTTTTTCTGCAAAAAGGTTACCTAGTTTTATATAGTAATTACTTTTATAGTGCCACTTATCTTCAATGAATTCGACAGGTTCATCAAAGGCGACTAAATGAGCATTAGCATTTGATTTAACAAACTTTTTCTGAGCATCCCATACACTCTCTATATATGGCATCATGCGTGTTTCTGGTGTTTTACCAGAGTCTTCGATTCTGCCAAGAATGATTGGTAACTCTTTATTGCCAAATGTCATTTTCATATCATTCATTAGGCTTGTTAAATTAGCGAAATAAACCTTAGATGCTTGTTCATGATAGGCATCGGCCTCACCCTGCATCCAAATGATCCCTGCTGGTACTAAAGTATCTGCTTCACCAT
Organism: Pseudoalteromonas sp. T1lg122; assembly: GCF_002964825.1. Taxonomy (NCBI): domain Bacteria; kingdom Pseudomonadati; phylum Pseudomonadota; class Gammaproteobacteria; order Alteromonadales; family Pseudoalteromonadaceae; genus Pseudoalteromonas; species Pseudoalteromonas sp. T1lg122. The sequence goes on along the minus strand of NZ_PQCG01000007.1, from coordinate 229,970 downwards.
CACCATCTATATCATTGTTAGCTAATGCAGTTCTTACTGTAGTTTGAAAGTTATCCCATTGATTGATCTTGGTGTTGTCAGCATAGTTCTGCCCCCATGTACCAAAGCCAGATGCCCCAAGCGCAATAGATGAGCCACCACGTGCATATTTGATAATGGCTATTTTCTTATCAGTGATCTCAGATAAGCGTTTACCAAAACTCAATTCAGGACCAAACCTGTCAGATAAAATAATCGAATGCTCTGTCGATCTTGCGCCTGTACCAAAGCCCGGCATTAAATTAGTCCAAACACCTTTACCGCCATTTAATGCATCATCAGCAACCGGGTTACCAAAAAAGAGTAAGGTATTTTCAACTGGTTTTTTATACTGCGCTGGTAGGTCTTTATTAAAGCCAAATCCTTCCATATTTGATTGGCCGCCCATAAAGTAAAGCAAATAGTCATCCGCTTTACTTTGCGTACTCATTGCGAGTAAAGCATATAAGGCTAGTTTTTTTAACATCATTTTCCCTTGCTCCAAAAGCAACATGCCCAATAAATATTGGGCATGTCAATTACGTTTTACTTCAATACATCTTCAACAACTGGGTAATGATCCCACACATGTTTATCGCTCACTGAACGGAGTAACTTGATGTATTCAGCATGAGTCCAGCAAGTGGTGTGGCTGAATTTGTCCCCTCACCTAGCTGATAGCCTGCTTTATTGTTACCTACGCCATCCCAAACTTGTTCAGGTAACATCATGCCTTCATTGGCAAATGCTTCCATACCTTTTACATAGGTGTCTTTAATCGCTTGTTGCTTCATCGCATCTAGGCTGTTGGTTGCGTTTGCAGCAGCGATTTCATAGTGACCACGCTCACCTGTGAAAAACGGCCATACACGACCACGTTGACCCGGGGTGTTGTTACCACCTTCAGCGTAGTTGTTACCTGTCATTTGGTCTTCACCGTAACCATCGTTACCATAACGGCGATAGCCTGGGAATGAGCCCGAGCCATCAGCAAAATTAAAGGTGTAACGTACTTGTAGGTTATCAACTAAGGTTTCATCATCATACTCTGGTAATGTTTTTACAATGCTTGGCGCAAGTGCATCACGCACACCATAGCGAACAAGCTCTAAGAAACCACCATCAAGGATCTGCTTTTTGTCAAAACCTTCACGGCCATTATTGGCATTAAGTGTGGTTGATGAGTTTGGATCTTTGTCTTGACCAATACGAATGAAATATTCACCATCGCTATTTTCAGACTTAAGGTTACCTTGAGTCGTAAACATCGTGCTTTCTATTTCACTGTTGTAGGTTTTAGCCGTTGCTAGGTAACGCTCTGCATTTTTAGTGTCACCTGCTTTTTTAGCAATATCAGCAGCCGTCACTAGGCCTGCAACAACCGCAGCAGTTGTTGATGGAGAAAAACCATTTTGTTCTTCCCAGCGCTCTTGTTGCGTTGCTGGCGGTGTGATTTGCGTGTCATTCCAAAGAATTTTCGCAAGGCCACCATCAACCAAGAAATCAGCCGCTGGCTTTAACATTTTGCCATACCAATCTGTTAGCTCTTGATCGCTAAGTACGCCAGCTTGATGTAGTTTCCACGCTAACATAATTGGCATTGCTGTTTGGTCAAGCTGAACACCTACCCACTCAAGCTCACCATCAACGTGCGTCTTTTGTAAGAACCAACCCGTGTCACCACCATTGCCTGGCGTGTTATCTGTTACTTGTACTTTTTCTAGATATTCAAACGCTGTTTTTGCGGTACGTGTATCACCCATGGCCATAAATGCCATCGCAACTTGATAGAAATCACGTACCCAAACCGCTTTATAACCGGTAGAGCCTGTTTTAGCCGACACTGTTTCACCCCAAGGGTTAGACAGTGATGCAATTAAAGCACCAGCATGCGTTTTATCTTCTTGCGCTTTTAACACCATAGCGCTGGTATAAAGCAACTTACCATTATCTGCGGTGCTGTTAGTTAATGTGCTCAAAGGTTCAAGGCTTGCTAAGTAGTCTTGCCAACCAATTGCAGCACCCTCACCGTTATATGCAGCAAGCACTTTTTGGTAGCCTTGGTTTAAACTTGCTTGACCTTCTTTTAAGCTTGCAGCTTCAGAGTTACCAAAACTTAACGCTAAATCAAAAGTAGTGTTTTTTGATACTTCGCCAAGCTCTGCAAGTAAGCTTACATTGCCCGGCTTATCACCGGTATTTTGGTAAGTCGTTGATAGTGATTGCGATGCTTGTAACTCTTTTAAGCCATCACTGACACCCGTAAAACCAACACTTGCTTGCTTAAATGGTTGAGCGGCTTGTAAAGATAAAAAGTTATCATCTTGCCAAGCCACTAGCCCCTTGTCCGTCACTTTTGCGAAATCGTCTAAACCATTGTTATCGATGTAAGGGTTCACATTAACGTAGGCTTTAACACCTTCAAGGTCGGTATTAAATACGCTACGAACAAACAAAGTTTGGCCGTTTGGATCTGTAAAGATATGTTTTTCTAAGGTGAAACGACCTTGCTTATCTTTACTTACGACTTTGTAAGCAAGCGATAATGGGCGACCTGCGTCGTCTTTGTATAAATAATCAATACTTACATCAAGATCATCGTTCTCTGTAACGGTAAAGTCTTTACCGACTACAACAAACTGCATATCTTTGATTTGCGCCTGGTGAATTAAACCAAACATAGTTTCTGTGATCATGCCTTTCGCGATTGAAAACCAAACTTTTGATACTTTGCCGGTAGCAGCTGCGTCGCTATAGTGGCCGTCTTGGTATTGCTCGTAAGAGGTACCAATCCCCGTTTTGCCAGAGTATGCCCAAAAAGGCTCAACACCCGGTGCTCCAGGTGCAGACACCTGCTCAACTGCTGTATTAACTGTTTTTTCTGAACTACAAGCTGTTAAACCTAACGCTAACAAGCTTGCTGTAATGAGATTAAATTTTTTCATGGTGTGTCCTTATTATTGTTGCTTAACGCGCAGTACAGCGACCGCTGCTAGTACGAATGACACTGCACCTAGCACTAACGCATAAATCGGTTGATTATCAAAAAAGTGACGTAAAATTAGGCCTAATACGCTTGCCGCTAAAAGCTGCGGAATAACAATAAAGAAGTTAAAAATCCCCATATACACACCCATTTTTTTACTTGGTACTGAGGTACTTAACATTGCGTATGGTAAAGATAGAATTGACGCCCAAGCAAAACCAACCCCAATCATTGGCCAGATCAGTAAACTTGGATCTTTGATAATAATGAAGCTGACCAAACCCAATGCACCTAGCACTAGGTTGATAGCGTGGGCCATTTTTAGTCCCACCTTTTTAACGATAACCGGAATACACATTGCAGCAATGGCAGCAAAACCATTGTAAGCGGCAAATAATACACCAACCCAATCAGCGCCGTTGTTATAAGCAAGTGAGCTTGTGTCACTGCTGCCATAGTGGAAACTGGTTACTGCCGACGTGGTATAAATCCACATTGCAAACAATGAAAACCAGCTAAAAAATTGTACCCAAGCCAATTGCTTCATAGCCTCAGGCATTGTGAATACATCATTCACAACTTGGTAAAAACCACCATTAGTTGCGTTTTTAGCCTTTAAAGCCCCGGCAATAAATTGAATAACACCAAAGCTAATCAAGCCGCCAGCAAGTAAATACAGCTCTTTTTCAAGCGATAACCCCGTAACAATACCAAGCACGACAAGACCAAGTACCGTAAAGATTGCAGCGCCTTTGTTAAAGTTTACATCACTTTGAATATCACTTGCGTCATCACTTTTCTCTAGCTCATGAAAGCTTTCAAGCTCTTCTGGCGAATACTCTTTAGTAGTAAATACAGTCCAAAGAACAGCAATAACAAGTACAACGGCACCAAAATAAAACGAGAATTTTACAGAATCTGGGATTTGCCCAGCAGGTGCTGTATTAGCAATATCGAACCAGTTAGTCATCATCCAAGGTAATGCAGAGGCGACAACCGCACCTACACCAATGAAGAAGCTTTGCATTGCATAACCAGTTGCACGTTGCTTTTTCGGTAGGTTATCACTGACAAGAGCACGGAATGGCTCCATAGTCACGTTAATTGACGCATCCATAATCCATAACATACCCGCCGCAATCCACAGGCTTGGTGAGTTAGGCATAATGAACAACGATAACGTCGTTAAAATAGCCCCATAGAAAAAGAACGGACGACGACGACCTAGCTTATTCCATGTTTTATCACTCCAATAACCGATGATCGGTTGTACGATAAGACCAGTTAATGGCGCTGCAACCCAAAGGATTGGAATATCATCAACATTGGCACCTAGGGTTTGAAAAATACGGCTTACATTACCGTTTTGTAATGCAAAGCCAAATTGGATACCTAGGAATCCAAAACACATATTCCATATTTGCCAAAAGCTTAGCGTTGGTTTGTTATTATTCATAGTCAGCCTTTAAGGTAAATACTGCACTGCTTAAGCCGTTCAGTTGTAATTGAATTGGCGCCTTTGATGATGCCTCAGGAATCACAATGTCAGCATGATTTTCGAGGTTATCAGTTAACGTTAAACCACTGTGGTTAAGTTTAGGTAATAACGTTTGGTTAAGAGTAAGCTCAACATTTTGTGGGTTTTCTGAAAAGTTACTTACTACAAGCACCAGTTGTTGACCTAGCTTACGCGTAAAGGCAATCACTTGCTCTGAGCCTGTCAATTCAACCGCTTGCATGTCACCACCAACAATGGCGGGCAGTGTGTTTAACGACATTAACTTGGTGTAGTAAGCGCGAAGATCAGCTTGCTGCTTTGAAAGCGCACCGCCATCGAATTTACCATTATTCATCCATGCTTGATGCGCAGGTACACCCATATAATCGAAAATGCTGGTACGCGTTGGGTCGCCAAAACCACCGTCCTCAGAGCCATCTTCACCGACAGCTTGACCAAAATAAAGTAAGGTTGGCGAGCGCGACATCAATGTAGATACCACCATCGCTGGCTTACCTTTTTCACTACTACCAGCGAAATCTGGGCTAGCAATACGTTGCTCATCATGGTTTTCTAAAAAGTGCAGCATGTGCTCTTCAATATCAGCCACTTGGCTTTGGATATCGAAAATAGTATCCGCTGATTGCTTGCCTTGCATCACAGCTTTAACCGTGTCGTAAAAACCGACTTTGTCGTAAAGGTAATCCATCTTACCTTGCTGGATATAAGGGCGATAAAGCGTTGGGTTATAAACCTCTGCCAAAATAAAGGTATCGCTTTTTTGCATCTTGATTGATGAGTTCAAAAAGCTCCAAAACTCAACAGGCACCATCTCGGCCATATCATAACGGAAACCATCAACACCTTTATCTAACCAATAAAGCGCGATATCGCGGAATTTATACCAGCTATTTGGTAGATCTTTATCTTGCCAAAATGCGTAGTGGGCGCGGTAATCTTTATCAGCGTAATCATCCGGTAGTGTTGGGAAGTCGTAGCTGCCATCTGGTTTCACACCGTAATTGATTTTAACTGTTTCGTACCAATCATTGATGTCAGGTTTAGCAGCGCGTGCCCCATTACCCGTCCATTTTGCTGGGGTTTCGGCAAACTGATTATCAGCAAGAGGATGCGGGTTACCACCTAACACTTGGTAGCTATCGCTGGTAGGAACTTGAAATGACTGCCCTGTTACATAGTAAAAGTTATTATCGCGAGCATAGGTTTTCGTCGTGTCATCATCAGCACCAAAATCCTTTACGCCTTCAGGCTTGGCGACCGACTCATAGTTACGCGCTACGTGGTTTGGCACAATATCAATAACAACTTTCATACCGTGCTCATGAGTACGATTGATTAGCTCTACAAACTCCTCTAAGCGGCGCTCAGGGTTAATTGCTAAATCAGGATTAACATCATAATAATCCTTCACAGCATAAGGCGAGCCTGCACGGCCTTTGACAACATCAGGATCATCTTGTGACAAACCGTATTCGGTATAGTCAGTTACTAAAGCATGACGCGGTACACCAGTGTACCAAACATGTGTTGTACCTAGCTCTTTAATGCCTTGTAGTGCAGCATCATTAAAATCAGCGAATTTACCTACCCCATTTTCTTCTAATGTGCCCCACGGTTTATTAGTGGTGTTAGTGTTACCAAATAATCGAGTGAATACTTGGTATACCACAGGCTTAGAGATAGCTGCTTGGCTAGATTCTGATTGCTGCTGTTGCGTGTTCTGCTGTACTGGCGCATCGTTACCACAGGCAGTTAAACCTAAAACCGAAGCCACTACTAACGCAGTTAGTTTGTATGTTGTCATCATTACTTCATTTTTCTGTAAATATCAGTTCATACTAATGTTAAGGGCTGCATACGGACAGTAAATGCATACGTATTCAGCCTATTAGTTGCAATTATTCAAGTTCGATTAAGCGTGCTTGCATAGCTTTTAAGCGGATTGGCGCCGTAAGATCAACGCGTTTTTCGCTGATTAAATCGCGTCCTTTATTGTTGCCTTTCAACACTTCTTGCATGTAGCTTAAATCCCAATCAATGGCTTGTTGGTTTTTATTAAGAACAACCAATACAGTTTGGCCATTGTGCTCTCTCACATAGCTATAAACGCCTTGCTTAGGTGAAAAATGCATTAAACGACCTTCGCTTAACGCTGGTTTTTCTTGACGAAGCTTAAGCAGTTTTTTCATGCTAGCTAACATCTCTTGCTGATCAGCTGAAAGCCCCTTGCCTGTGAAAGCATTCGCTTTTTGACCTTTAAACCCACCTGGAAAGTCAATGCGAATATCACCGTGATCATTACTAGGTGTGTTATCGAGCAGCAGCTCAGTGCCGTAATAAATTTGTGGAATACCGCGAGTTGTTAACAGCAGCGTCATGGCTAATTTAGTTTTTGCGAGGTCTTGACCCAGCTCAGTGTAAACACGGCTCATGTCATGGTTATCAGCAAACACTAAAATGTTATCTGTATCGGCATATAAAAAGTCATTCGCCAGCGATTGATATACTTTTACCCACCCAGTATTCCAGCTTTCCTCTTCGTTAAGTGCTTGGATCAACGCCTCTTGTAATGAAAAGTCCATCACACTTGGTAAATCAGAGGTATAACCATCTTGATTGACTTTGCCGCGCTGCCAATAAGATGCAATTGCAGGGTTGGTTGTCCACTCTTCACCAACAATATTAAAGTTTGGATACTCGGTCATAATCGCTTTCGTCCAATCGGCTAAAAATGCTTTATCTGAGTATGAATACGTGTCTACACGAATGCCGCTTAAGTTGGCGTATTCAATCCACCAAATGGCATTCTGAATCAAATACGTTGATAGTAACGGCTGGCGCTGATTTAAATCAGGCATCGACTCAACAAACCAACCATCATTAAATTGACGTTTGTCGTATTGGCTCGCATGAGGGTCTTGAATTGTTTGTCTGGCGTGACTAGTGGCATTTTTACCGTTTTCAAACTTGCCATCAAAGTTAACCCAATCAGCTGTTGGCATGTCAGCCATCCACTGATGTGATGAACCAAAGTGGTTAAGTACCATGTCCATCACTAAACCGATACCATGATCTTTCGCTTCTGCCGACAAGGTTTTATAAAGCGCATTACTGCCCATACGAGGATCAACTTTGTAAAAATCAGTTATGGCGTAGCCATGATATGAATAGTCTGGCATGTCATTTTCAAGCACCGGCGTTAACCAAAGTTGCGTCACACCGAGGTCCTCAAGATAATCTAGACTATTAATAACACCTTGAATATCACCACCATGTCGGCCTCCTTTAAAACTTGGGTTTGCTGGCTCTTGCATTCCAGCAACGGTGTCATTACTTGGGTCGCCATTTACAAAGCGATCAGGGTTGATTAAATAAAGCGTATCTTTATTTGTAAATCCATGACGATTGGCACTTTGCTTATCACGGGTATTTAATGGGTAAGTAAATTCTGTGCCATCTTTAGCTTTAAAAGTCAGTGTTCCCGCCTTTGCATTGTCACTGATATTTAAATCTAAAAATGCGTAGTTAGGATTATTCGTTGTTGTCACCCCTTTAAACTCAACACCTTTATAGGGCATCATTTGCCACGTTTTGTTAGCAATATTGTTATCGTAAAACATGACTTGTAATGAGTCATTTTGCATCCCTACCCACCAGTTTTCTGGTGACGCAGTAATAGCAAAACTTGCTGTTGAGTTAAAAAGTGTAAATGCGGTCGTTAGCGCTAAAAATGATTGTGTTTTTTTCATAATTAATTTTGTACTTTTTCTAAGAATTGACTATGGCTCGGCAGCTGCTCGACAGTGCTGTTAATCAAGGTTTTTAAATTGCTAAATAACTCATTTAATTGCTCATCTGATAACGCATCAGTTAATGGATGGTAATCCTCTGCAATTAGCCCTTGGCCTATCATCACTTGCTGCCACGCAACTTCGGCGAATAGCTCATCGTCTTCTCTAATGAGTTTGCCACTGGTTTTAAATAGCTCAATTTTCTTTTTAAGACTGCTTGGAATATCCATGCCTTTACAAAAACGCCAAAACGCACTGTCATCACGCTCAGTAATCTTGTAATGAAGAATAATAAAGTCACGAATTCGCTCAAATTCTGTTTTACTTTGTTGATTAAATTCATCCACAAGGCTTTGTTTAATACCTTGATGAGGAAAAAACTTAATTAAACGAATAGCTGCACTTTGAATTAAATGAATACTGGTCGATTCTAATGGCTCTAAAAATCCGCTCGATAAGCCAACCGATACCACATTTTTATGCCACTGCTTTAAGCGACGACCTGTTTTAAACTTAATAACGCGGGGCTCTGTCAGTGGTTTAGCAGGTAGGTTTTCTAAGAGCTGTTGCTTTGCCGCTTCATCTGATAAGAAACGAGAAGAATATACAATGCCGTTTCCTACACGATGCTGTAATGGTATTTGCCACTGCCAGCCTGACTCTCTTGCAATTGAACGTGTATAAGGAATTGCATCAGCAGCTGATTCACTTTGCACCGCAATCGCACTATCACATGGTAACCAATGTGACCAATCTTCAAAGCCAGTATTAAGAGTTTGTTCTATCAATAAAGCACGTAAACCGGTGCAATCAATAAATAAGTCGCCATCAATATGCTCGCCATTTGTAAGCAGCAAAGAGCGAATATGCCCGCTCTGATGACATTGATTAACCGATTCAATTTTGCCTTCAATGCGATTTACTCCCCGTGATTGCGCTAATCCTTTTAAGAATTCGCCATATCGAGTGGCATCAAAATGGTAAGCATAATGTAAGCCCGCTAACTGGGTGTTAGGAATGTGTTTAAGGTGGGCAAACTTATGTGCTTTGGCAGCTTGATAGTTAAGTGAAAAATCCCAAAAGTCAGGTGCATTGTTAGCTTGATGTGCTTTTAACCAAAAATGGTAAAATTCACAAAACGGAAAATCTTTACCTATCTCACCAAAGGCATGCATGTAGCGGTGGCCTTGGCTGCGCCAATTCTCAAACTCGATACCGAGTTTAATCGTTGCACCAGTAGCCTTAATAAATTCTTTTTCAGAAATGCCAAGCGCACCATTTAGATGCAAAATAGGTGGAATGCTCGCTTCACCTACACCAACAGTGCCAATTTCTGCTGACTCAACCAAGGTGATCTCAATCACTTTACCCAGCACTTTATTAAGTAACGCAGCGGTTATCCACCCTGCTGTGCCACCACCGGCAATCACTACCTTGGTTATTTTTTTTGATTCCATAGTACACCTAACACTAAATTTAATTCATTGAGTGTAGCTCACTGATATAAAAAAGCCCTTGTAAAACAAATCACAAGGGCAATTTTCTATCGCTGTTTTAGCTAATTACAGCTTGTAGCTGAAGCCTAACAGGAATGTACGACCGTAGTCTTGGTAATCACGTACTTGAAGTGAGTTATCACCTTGTAGTGAAGTGAACGGCTCTTCTGTGATGTTCTGTACTTGGAAAGTTACAGATAAACCGTCAAGGCTTTCTACACCGCCTTCGCTAAAGTCATAACCAATTTGAGCATCCCAAATTGTTTCGCCTTTAATGTCAACTTGTGTAGTCGCAAAACCTAGACCGTATACGTCACCTTTAAAGTCGCTACGTTTACGCATGCTTGTACGTGCTTGGAAACCGTTACGCTCAAAGTAAACTGTTAAGCTATCGATTTGGTCAGATAGACCAGGAAGCTCATAATCGTTACCATTTTGGTCAGTAATATCTTGCTCAACAGCAGTGTGGCTTGCAATTAAACCAAAACCATCAAGTGATTCACTAAACATAGTGAATGGTAGTGTTAATGAAAGCTCATAACCCCATAGGTCACCAGAGCCACCATTTACTTTACCAGAACCCGTACCTGTTGAAGTTGCAGGGATCTCACCAGTCGATGGGTCAGCTACGCCGCTCATGTCGATTTCGTAAGAACCATCGAAAATCCACTGAGTGATATCTTTATAGAATACAGCAGCTGCAAAGTAACCTTCTTCATGGAAGTAGTTTTCATAGCTTAAATCAAAACCTGTTGCTTCTTTAGGCTCAAGTTCTGGGTTACCGCCTGATACACTCCAGTAGTTACCATTGTTATCTGGTTGCTGGTTGTAAGACGCATTAACTGACGCGTTCATTTCGTCTAAGCGAGCACGAGAAATCGTTTTCGCTGCACCAAAACGAACAGTTTGCTCTTCATCAATTGCAAACGATAAGTTGATGCTTGGTAATAAATGGCTGTAGTCATGGCTTACATCTGTTGGAGATACAACAACTAAACCATCCACTGTGTTAGCAGCATAGCCCTGTGAAGACTGTTCAGTTTTCACATAACGAACACCAACGTTACCTGTTACAGGAATTGAACCAATTTCAGCATTAATATCAGCTTGCGCAAAGAACGCTGTCACTTCTTCTTGTACAGTCCAAGACTGTGTCTTGTGTTTTGAATCAGTTAAGCTTTCTTGAAGAAGGTTATAATAACCATCGTTTACTAGACCGTTTGTATCGTAAGCAACCATGTTGCCCATACCAATGAAGTCAAGGCTCGCTGTGCCTAAACGGTATTGCTCAGGGATTGATAACATACCCGGGTTAGATAATGAGAAATCTTTTAATGTCATGAAGTAACCTTCAGACACTTTGCTCTTCTCACGGTCACGGTAAGACATACCAAATGACACACGGCTGATATAAGCGTTATCAAGTACTTTGCTTGCAGCAAGTTTCAATGTGCTTAGTTCATCATTGATTTCTGGTGCATTGATAAAGCCATCTTGTGCTGTGTTTTGATACTCAGTACCTGTTAAGCCGTATTTATCGTTAAGAGCAGCACTCGCACCCCATGATAATGGACCACCCAGTTGAATTAGGTCGTAATCACTGTAATCAAGGTTGTGGCTGAATTGCGCGCCTGTGTTACCACCGTCAAATTCATAACCAATTGTGTCAGCAACACCATTTGCATCACCACGGCCTGTACCTGAGTAGCTTTCGATACTCCAGATTTGACGTTCAACTTCAGAGCGGCTTACATCAAATTCAACTGACCAATCATCGCTGATGTCATATTTTGCATTGAAACCAAACTGAGTTAGCTCAGCGTTACGTTCTTCGTAGTCATTACGAACAACAACACGTTGTCCTTCTGTTACTGCGCTAGTGATAAAACCAGAGTCAGCATCAACTACTGCTGAGCTTGGGTCGATTGAACCTTGGCCCCAAGCAAATGGTACTTCAATACCACGTAAGATTTTCTCATCAGAGAAATCTACATATAAGGCATCAAATGTCATGTTTAGACGGTCATTCGGCGCAGCTTCAATTACTAGCATTGCTGAATCACGCTCAAGGGTCGATGAACGAACGAATGGTTTAGCACCACCTAAAATTGAATAAGTATTGCCGTCATCACCAGTAAACTCTGGATAGCCCCAAGAGTTCCAACGTTTTTCTTGGTTTGGAGAGCTCATTGTGTTGTAAGCAAATGCAACACCGATAGTGTCATCAGCAAATTGATCAATGTATGAGAACGTACCACGGAAACCTTTATCGTCACCGTCTGGGTTTAATTTATCAAAACCCGTTTGCTCGTATTGACCGTTGAACATGATAACTTGTTCACCTTTACTTAAAGGTTTAACAGTTTGCATGTCGATAACACCCGCGATACCTTCAGCATCAATGCCTGCGCTCGGTGTTTTGTATACCGTTACGCCACTCATAATTTCTGATGGGTAAAGGTCAAATTCAACGCCACGGTTGTCGCCGATTGATACTTGCTCACGACCGTTGAATGTTGTTGCACTTTCGTTTTCACTGAAACCACGAACACTTACACGGCTAGCTCGACCGTCTAGACGTTGTGCTGTTAAACCAGGAAGGCGTGCGATTGATTCTGCAATTGATGAATCAGGTAATTTACCGATATCTTCTGCTGAGATTGATTCAACGACTTCAGGCGTGAAGCGTTTAGTATTAATAGATTCTACAACACTGCCACGAAAACCTTTTACTTCGATAACTTCAACGTTATCGTTTTTTGCTTTTTGGTCTTCTTCTGCAGCATACGCTACAAAGCTATTTAAACCTGCGGCTGTTAAAGCCAGAGTTAATATACTTGGTTTGAACATAGACATGATGTTTTCCCATTACCCAAATTGTAATGCCAACGTGTTGCAGTTATTCATTTACATAATAGCTGTTATTCGCTGACTGATTTTGTTGTCGAATTGAATATTAACGCTCTGATTATTTTCTTAACAAATTTATGCATACGTATTCAGCGTAGTCGAACATTACAAAAATTAACAACATCTTTACAAAAGCACTAGCTAAGCAATTGAATATAAATGATTTATCAATTTTACAGTGTAAATTAATAGTAATGAAACAATTTCGCTATATTTTTGCTCCTATTTTGGCTACATAGATAGGTGCTAAGTCATTTATCTCGGTATATTGGCGACTTAACGCAACAGCAATAGGTACAAGGCTATACCAATGATAATTGGTCTTACCAATAATAGCATTGCACCATTGTGGTGTAAGCCAGCTATATTATGCACCAAGCTGGCATTTTGCATTGTAATGCGACGGCTATATTGCTAATTGGTAAATTTTAAGATGCTAAATTCGTGTTGTTTAATTTTAAATCAAGCTAATAAATTTTACTGAGGTCAACGATGAATTTGGCGTGCATACGTATGCAGAGTTTTTACAGTATCTCACCCTTCACGTATGCTTTTGACATTCCGGCAACATATACAGTAGTGGTTGCCTAACAGTTTACACACACTGAGTGTCACGATGGAGAAAAACATGGCTCAAAAGCAGTGGTATAAAGGTGCGGTTATTTATCAAGTTTATCCGCGCAGTTTCCAAGACACCAATGGCGATGGCATTGGTGATATCAAAGGTATCATTGATCGCATTGATTATATTAAAAGCCTAGGTGTTGATGCTATTTGGGTTTCACCTTTCTTTAAATCACCAATGAAAGACTTTGGTTATGACATCAGTGACTATCGTGATATCGACCCATTGTTTGGTAATCTTGATGATTTTGATGAACTTATCGCGCAAGCGCACCAACGTGATATCAAGATCATTATTGATCAGGTATTGAGCCATACCTCAGATCAACATCAATGGTTCCTTGATAGCCGTGAAGACAAAACCAACGACAAAGCCGATTGGTACGTGTGGGCAGATGCTAAACCAGACGGTACACAACCAAATAACTGGTTATCTATTTTTGGTGGCCCTGCATGGCAATGGGAACCGCGCCGTGGTCAATATTACTTACATAACTTCTTTGCTGAGCAGCCAGATTTAAACTTCCATAATCCTGAAGTTCGCAAAGCTGTATTAGACAATGTTGAGTTTTGGCTTAAAAAAGGCGTTGATGGCTTCCGTTTAGATGCAATTAACTTTTGCTATCACGATGCCCAATTACGTGATAATCCTGCTAAGCCACCTGAAAAGCGTCAAGGCCGTGGCTTTAGCGAAGACAATCCATATGCGTTCCAGTATCACTACTACAATAATACGCAACCTGAGAACCTGAGTTTTATGCAGGACATTCGTGCCCTACTAAACAAGTACCCTGGCACAGTTGCATTAGGTGAGATTTCATCTGAAGATTCACTTGCAACCATGGCTGAGTACACATCAGGTGGTGACAAACTTCACATGGGTTATAGCTTCGAGCTACTGACTAACGACTATAGCGCTGAATATATTCGTACAACAGTGAGTACTCTTGAGCAACGCATGACTGAAGGCTGGCCATGTTGGGCATTCAGTAACCACGACGTAGAGCGTGTTGCTAGCCGCTGGAGTAAAGATAACACTATCAATCCGCAGCAATGTAAAATGCTTACAGCCCTGTTAGCGTCTTTACGTGGCAGCGTGTGTATGTACCAAGGTGAAGAGCTTGGTTTAGGTGAAGCTGAAGTCGCATTTGAAGACTTACAAGACCCATACGGCATTACATTCTGGCCAAACTTTAAAGGCCGTGACGGTTGTCGTACACCAATGCCATGGGATGCAACGGATCCTGAACAAGCAGGCTTCTCTACAGTAAAACCTTGGTTACCTGTAGGCGATGCACACAAAGCCGTTGCTGTTAGCGCACAAGATCAAGATAAAGATTCAATCCTGAATGCGTATCGTGAGTTTATGGCATGGCGTAAAGATAAAGACGTACTGCTTGAAGGCGATATTGAGTTTTTGAACACGCAAGAGCCAGTGCTTGCTTTTTATAGAACACTTGGCGACGTTAAAATGCTTTGCGCTTTCAATTTAAGTGCTGATACTAGCGAGCTAACACTCTCTGATTCTGTGTCTTCACAGCATACTGAGATTTCTCATCACACAGCTGATTTAAACAATAATACAGTCACTCTGCCCGGGTTCGGTTGTTTTTATGCAACCCTGAATTAATCATCAGTTGTTAAAAACCAAGCCCTGCAATGCAGGGCTTTTTTATTCCTAATCGTGGTATTATACCAACCCGCAATAATACTTAATCATTTTGAGGGATTAAACCTGTCGCTAACTGCGTTAAAAATTCCTCATTTAGAACAACTAAATAACTAAATTTTTGCCTTGTTATCAACGAGGTTTTATCGCCTCAAAATAGACTACTTAATTAAGCGGATTGGTATTAGTGGTTCATGGTTTTACTATTAATGTAATCGGTTAGTGCAAATAACACGCCCGACACCACAAACGTGACATGTATTAACACCTTCCAGAGTAGCTCATCTGTTGAATGGTTGTTTGAGCTAATAAACACTTTTAAAAGCTCTACAGCAGAGATGGCAACAATGGCGCTTATTAATTTCATCTTAAGACCTGAGAAACCAACCTTCCCCATCCACACAGGCCTGTCTTCGTGGTTTTCTATATTCAACTTTGAAACAAAGTTTTCGTAACCACTAAAAATAATGATCAGCAAGAGCCCTGCTAAAAGTGCAGTATCAACTAAGGTTAAAATACCAACCAAAAGCTCTTGGTTTGACGCTGTAAACGTATTTAAGGCCATGCTGTATAAATATTTAAAGAACTTTAGCAGCAGTAATACCACTGCGACTAATAAGCCAATAAAGAATGGCGCTAATAACCAACGCGAACGAAAAATAAAACTCTCAACAATTTGCTCTAGTTTGGTTGGTACTTTCTTTACTTTTGAATGAGTCACGTGTTCAGACATAACTAAAATCTCTTTCCTTTAAAATTAACGAGATAATACGTGGAAACAAAACGCTTTTACCAGCATTGTAGGTTAAAACAACGCTGATTTTTTGCTTATCTTTACGATAAAAAAATTTCGTTATCTTTTTTAGAGATTTAGTTTATAAATTCACTCAAGCAAAGTGAGATACACATTGCGCACCATTACTGTGCAATTTAGCCGGTAATAATTAATTTTGTTGATTAGGAATAATTAAATGAAAAAAGCATTGCTAGCACTAATTTTGGCACCTGTTTTAAGTGTGTCTGCAACAAATGCAATCGCTAACGAAGCACCTGAAGCATCTGCTGAAATGATCAAAGAATACACTGAAATGTGTTTAAACTGGGCGAAAGATGATGACATCAGCAACGAAGAATTAAAGCCATACGTTTTAAAATGTGTAAACGATGAGCTTGAAGCTGAAGGCTATAAAAAAGTTACAGACGTACAAATCTAATTAAACGTTTGAAAGAATGAGAAAAAACCGGAATGACACAATGATGTGCGCTCCGGTTTTTTATTTTAATGGCTATTAAAATCCGCCACAGCACTTAATAAAAATAATAACGAACCTATCATGAACAACACCACACCGACTGTGGCGTACTCTATAAATGAGGGTAAAAATAAAGTACTGCCGAAGAAAAACGCACATGCTGATGTGATATTGACTAACGCGTTGACCTTAAGGGCAAGTGTAAACTTCATATTCCTTTCCTCATTCTGTTAATTCAGGGATAAAGTGAAACGCTTTAACTATGCGATTCCAGCTGTTTATCTCTAACACAACCGTCGTTAGGGCCACGATATCATTTTCGCTAAAGATAGCTGACACTTGATTGTACACATCATTTTCAACATGCTTATCAATGATATTTGTTAATGACTCAGCCCAGGCGAGTGCTGCTACTTCTTCTTGTGAGAATACTGGTACTTCTCGCCACGCTGCCAGTACATCTAGTCGCTGTTGACGTTCACCATGGCTTCTGAGTTCTGCTGAGTGCATATGCTGACAAAAACCACAGCCATTAATTTGCGATACTCTGAGTCTGACTAAATCAGCAAGCTTCGCGGTTATATTTGTACCTTCTGGCAGTGTGCTCAGTCCTGTTAAGTGTTTAACGAGGCCTGGGTTAAGTGAATATACTTGCTGTTGTGATAAACGTGTTTGCATTTTAAATCTCCTGTCTTGATGTTGATGACACAATAACAACAGCCTAAAAGCAAAGATTGGTAAAAAACGACATTCGCAGGAGATAAAAACAAAAAAGGGATTGCAACTGCAATCCCTTTCGATATGAAGGTAAATTTACTTCTTAGCCGGGGCTTTTTTCTTAGCTGGCGCTTTCTTTTTACTCTCTTCTACCCACTTACCACTTTGATAGTGAGCGGTCCAACCTGTCGCTTTGCCATCAACTTCACTCATTACATACTGCTCTTTATTTTTGCGGCTGTAACGAACAATTGATGGGTTGCCATCAGGATCTTGTGTTGGCGCATCAGCTAGATAATAAAACTTTTCAGAGATACGGTCTTTAAAGCGCTTCAGCTCTTCCACTTTAGGTGCGCGTGTCTCACGTGATTTAGGGAAGGTATTTGCCGCTAAGAAAATACCTGACGCACCATCACGCAGTACAAAATATGCCTCTGACTTTTCACACTCAAGTTCTGGTAAATGAACTGGGTCTTCTTTTGGCGGCGCGGCTTCACCGTTTTTAAGTAATTTACGTGTATTTTTACATTCTTCATTACTACAGCCGAAGTACTTGCCAAAACGACCTGATTTTAACTGCATATCTGAGCCACATTTATCACATTCGATAATTGGGCCGTCGTAACCTTTAATTTTAAAGGTACCTTGTTCAACGATATAACCCTTACAAGCTGGGTTATTACCACACACATGCAATTTACGCGTTTCGTCAATTAAGTATGAATCCATTGCCGTTTCACAGATTGGGCAACGCTTCATTTGCATCAATGATTCTGTTTCAACGTCTTCAACATCGGCAGCAATCGCTTCATCACCAGGCACCAAATTCATGGTTGTTGTACAACGCTCTTTAGGTGGCAAGTTATACCCCGTACAACCTAAGAACACGCCCGTTGAGGCGGTACGAATACCCATTTTACGGCCGCAAGTTGGACAATCGATATCTGTCTCAACCATTTGGTTTTGACGCATCCCCCCTTGCTCTTCATCACCTGAAGCAATTTCCAACTGAGTTGAAAAGTCTGCATAAAATTTATCGAGTACTTGTGTCCATACGCGCTCACCTTCTGCGATATCATCCAGACGACCTTCCATCTTAGCGGTAAAATCAAAGTTCATCAGATCTTCAAAGTTTTCGACTAAGCGGTCTGTAACAATCTCACCCATTTTTTCAGCGAAGAAACGGCGATTTTCAACGCGTACATAACCACGGTCTTGAATCGTTGAAATGATTGATGCATACGTAGAAGGGCGACCAATACCACGTTTTTCTAATTCTTTAACTAAGCTTGCTTCACTAAAACGTGCCGGTGGTTTTGTAAAGTGCTGTTTAGGGTCTAACTCCACTAATGTGAGTACTTCACCCTCTTTAACCGCAGGCAGCGACTGGTCTTCTTCATTCTTTTTACGAACAGCTGGCTGAACCTTTGTCCAACCATCAAAGCGAAGTACACGACCTTTTGCTTTTAACTGATAATCACCTGCGCCTACCGTTAATGTGGTTAGGTCATATTCAGCGGGTACCATTTGGCAAGCAACAAACTGACGCCAAATAAGTTCATACAGTTTTTTAGCATCCGCTTCAACGCCGTCTAAATGACCAGAGAGCACGGTAACGCTTGAAGGACGAATCGCTTCGTGCGCCTCTTGCGCATTGCCTTTAGAGCTATAACTAATTGGGGCTTTTGGTAAATACTTTTCACCAAATTGCTCTGTCACGTAATCACGACACATTTCAACAGCATCTTTCGATAGGTTTGTTGAGTCGGTACGCATATAAGTAATGTGACCCGCTTCATATAAGCGTTGTGCCAACATCATGGTCTTCTTAACACCATAACCTAGGCGTGTACTTGCTGCCTGTTGCATGGTTGAGGTAATAAATGGTGCACTTGGTTTACTTTTACTTGGCTTTTCTTCAACGCTAATGACCTTGTACTGGGCTTTTTCAAGTTCATTAACGGCAGACATTGCCTGTGCTTCATTTACAGGCTTAAAAGCCTTATCAGCGTGTTTAGTCACTTCTAAGCGAAGTGCAGCTTCGCTATTTTTTACATCGGCATGCACATCCCAAAACTCTTCTGGAATAAATGCTTTAATTTCACGCTCTCGCTCAACAAGCAAACGCACTGCTACCGATTGCACGCGACCTGCTGATAAACCACGAGCAACTTTAGCCCACAGTAATGGCGACACCATAAAGCCCACTACACGGTCAAGGAAACGACGCGCTTGCTGTGCGTAGACCATGTCAGTGTTTAGTTCACCGGGTGTTTCGAATGCCTGTTGAATTGCATTTTTAGTTATTTCGTTAAAAACAACTCGCTTATACTTTTCAGGCTCGCCACCGATAATTTGTTCGAGGTGCCATGCAATCGCTTCCCCTTCTCTATCCAAATCGGTTGCGAGATAGATTTTATCGGCGTTTTCAGCAAGTTTTTTTAATTCTTGAACAACTTTCTCTTTGCCCGGTAAGACTTCGTAATGCGGTTCCCAACCTTTTTCAGGATCAATACCCATACGGGCAACAAGATTTTTATAATCGCGTTGCTTTTTATAGGCAGCTTTTTCTTCTGGTGACATTTTTCGAACTTCTGCAGGCGTTTTTGTTGCTGCAGTTTTCGTTTTGCCCGAACCTGAAGTTGGTAGATCACGCACATGTCCAACGCTGGACTTTACGATGAAATCGTTACCTAAGTATTTATTAATTGTTTTTGCCTTTGCTGGAGACTCTACAATTACAAGTGATTTGCCCATAGTTGCCTATTTCTGACCGAATATTTTAAAAGTTTTTTGCCCTTATAAATGTATATCCATCACATTAAACAAATAAGTATGATTTTTTAACATTGGAGCACGAATATTTATAGGTATATCTACAAACACCAATTGTTACAAGCTTTTAATCGAAACTTTTCTTCATTGAGTGAATAATTAAACAATTTTTGTTGCTAATTTAGTCAATGTGGTGTTTTGCGGTAATTTCAAGGGGAATATATAGAACAGCAACAAAAATGCCAACCTTCTGGTTGGCATTTTTTTAAATTTAAACAAATAACTACTTATTAGCCATCGTCACTTATTGCTATTGAAGCAGTTGAAACATTGTCTTTGCCTGTTGTGAATTCAACAGTTAAATAACCATCTGTTTTCTTATTTGCTTCAGCTTCACGGCTAATCGTAAGGGCAACCCCAGTCGCTGTTGTTCGGCTTGTATTACCTATATCAAAACCAGATGTACCACTGTAATCACCATTATCTGCACTAATTGCAACCGCGGTGCCTGAAGGCATTGGGTTGTTATATATATCAGAGAAATAAATCTCAAAGCTCAGTGCTGCTAACTGATTTCCCGAATCAGCGGTAGTAATGTTAATAGAGCCTAAATCACAGTAGTCAGTATTTGCTGTCGCTTCTAAACGAGCGATAATTGCACCTGACTGAGTATCTGCTTGTCGATAAATTGTACTACAGTTCTCAATATCCACAGCAAGTTGCATTGCATTATCTGTAAATACAGTTGGATCGTCCTCTGTTGTTTCAGCGAGTGCTTCAGCAAAGCGATTTCGAAGCTCATCTTTTGTTACCACGAAGCGACTGTATGCAAAGCTCCCTGACATAATGATCTCAAACGAATCACGAACATCAATTAGCTCTTTTGTACATAAACTTTCAAATGTTGCATCTTCATCTGGCTCTGTCGCATCTTCAGAACACTCAAGGCCGTTATACTTACCATCAGCAAGTGTATGCATCTCATTTAAGTCAATATCGAAGTTCTCTTCAGTGTGACCTGCATTTGTGTTCGTTGCGCTACATGGGTCGCTTGCATCACCTTCTTGGCAGTTTTCAGCAGCCTTTGTAATCGTTGCTGTAACAGGATCATAAATTGCTGCTAAGCCATCATAAACACCATTTTCATTATGATCAACAAAGGCTTCTGGTAAGTCATAACCACTATAATATTCATTTTTGTCAAAACGACCATTACCATTAATGTCGATAAATGACTCTTGACCTTTGGCTGTCACAAGCACTGTTGCACGACCACCGAGCGGTACACCATCGTCATCAAACGCGGCATTTAAAATGCCCGCCATACAAGGTGCTGCCACACCAAAATAAAGGTCGCAGTTAATTGCACTTGTTTTTGGATTAGTGCTATTAATTTTGTTGCCCCATTTATCTTCGCTAAATGGAATCGGATTTTGTGAACGCCACTGTGCAACGCACGCACCATCAACAGTATTACATTCAAGTTGAGGATTAAACTCCTCACCATCTAATGTCCCTACAGCGCCACCTTCAGTCGTTAAATAAACCGACGTGCCATCTGGTACTGGGTTATTAAAGTGATCTGCAACATAAACCGAAATATCCGTAGTATCACCAATGTAATTTAATGCTTCAATGTTGATGATTTCTGGGCCAGCAGTAAAGCTATTACCATCAGGTAAGCCAGAGCTGATTGAAACAAGATCTGACACGCTGGTTACTTGCTCATCAAGTGCAACTAACGAAAGTTCCCCTGTCGGACATGATACATTGCTATCACGGTCTGCTTCATCTAGAAGACATTCGTCATAAAGCTCTTTCCAACATGTCACATTGTTGTTTTGATCCGTTGGGATTTGATCATCAGGAATATAACAAGCTTGTACACGCACTGCTTGCGGCACAAAACCAGAGTTAATTTGGATGCGCGCTAAGCCTTCTGAGTCAGTTGACACACTAGCATGCGAGTAACCGCTTGCATCAGTTACTTCAGAGAGAGAAATACCACCATTGGTCGAACTTAAGCGGAAATCTAAGCGTTTTTGTTTTGCAACATTACCAATTGCATCGGTAAGTTTAAATGTTAGTTGGCTTGTTTCTTGGCGTGACACACCACCCGTGCCTTTTAATGCAAGCACATTAGCAGACGCTTCAACAAATTCGATTGCGCTTACTTCAGCAGCCGATACAGGCACATTTACTGATACCACTTTTGGCGTACCACCAGTTAATACTGTCGCCGTTACTGTATCGCCCTGCGAAGTGTTACAGCCGTTACTTCTGTAAGTTGCTGTTGCAATGCCGCTAATACTGGTTGCGGTTTCATCCATTACAGATAAATCTGACTCAACACACCCTGAAGTGAACTCAACATCAAGAGGCGAAACATATAAATCACCTGATGCATCGTAAATTGTAACCGTGATGACAGTTGTCGCACCTGCAGCAAGCGGCACAAATTCGTCATCAATAACATTACCTGAGCCATCTAGCTTGTTATATAGACCATTTGAAATTTCAACGCTCAACTCAGCTGTTGCAATTTCAAATGCTTTTGAAGAAGTCACAGACTTAGCAGTCACAGTAACCTCGCCCGCACCACTATTTGCGCCAGGCTGTAATTTTAAAATGGCAAAACCAAAGTTATCAGTTAGCGCTTTACCTGATTCTGGTAATAAACCACCAAGATCAGTCGAAAGCTCAGCAATAATACCGTCGATACCGTCGCCCGAGCTTGTATCAGTTACTTTTACCATGACATCGATTAGTTCGTCAGATGAGAACTGATTTACAACCGTACAACCTGACGTTAAGTAAGTAGTTTCAAGAGATGTTGTGCTGCGATTAGCATCCCAATCAGTCGCACAACCTTGAAGTAATTTAATATCAAGTTCAGCTTCAGCACTTTCGACAGGCGCATCATCACCATTTGAAATAAACCCAGCTACTTTTGTAATGCTGTTACCACTTTCATCTGTGTAAGTAGCCACAACTTGTCCTGCGCCTTTAGAGTCACCACTACTAAGTGTAACGTATGCCTCACCGTTTTCGTCCGTTAAAGCAGTCCCCAATACAGGCGTGATTTTACCTGTATAGTTCGTAGTAAATGAAATAAGTTGCCCATCCAGTGGCGTATCATCATCAAGTAAAGTCGCTGTAACCGTACCCTTGTTATCTTTGCTTACTGGGTTATCAAGGGAGAATGGCTGGCCTGAACTATCTACGATGTTCAAGCTAAGAGTCACACTACCACTGACACTTGAGTCATCGGTTTCAGAGCCATCGGAAGTAAATCCAAAGGTATCAGTGTAGGTTTCACTGTCGATTACATATGTTGCAGTAACAATCCCCGCACCAGCAGTATCGCCCGCAGTTAACGTAATAGATGCCACACCGTCTGTATCGGTTAGGTCGGTACCAGAAACAGGATCTAGTAAACCGATATCGCCATTGAGGCTAAAGTTAATTACAGCACCAACTACGGCTTCATCATTGTTAGTGAGTGTTGCCGAAATGGTTAACGGTGCGTCTACTGTAACTGCATTCGCTGTTTCCGTCGTTGATTGGCTGTAACCCTGAACAGACACAACATAGTTTGTCTCTACGGTTGTGCCATCATCTCCGTCTGATGAATCACTGTCTAATGATCCACCACCGCCACAGGCGGCTAACAATGAGATGAAAACTAAAACACTTAGCCATCGCAATAAAGGCATCGACCTCTCCCTAGTTAGCTATTTTTTACTTATTTGATTGTTTACCTAATATTAACCTAAAAATTAAACGAAGATCATAATTTTTTTCCTTTAAAGGCAACGAATTTATTTCACTATTTATCGAATTTTTCTGTATAAAAATCTTCATGCTGGTAGTCTATGACAAAATTTATAAAAAAATAGTCTGGGTGTATGTCAAAAGTACGATCTTTAAGCCTTACATCTCGTATCATGGTAGGTATGGTACTAGGTGTAATCGTTGGTTTTATCTTCCAAGCCATTTTAGCGGGTGAAGACGATTTCCTTATTCCACTAGGGTTATTCTCTTTACCAATTAAAGCATTTTTTGTTGATGGTATTTTCCATGTTGGTGGTCAAATTTTTATAGCAAGCTTAAAAATGCTTGTCGTGCCACTGGTTTTTGTATCATTAGTCTGTGGTACTTGTAGCTTAAGTGACCCTAAAAAATTAGGCCGTTTAGGTGGTAAGTCTATTTTGCTTTATTTAGCGACAACAGCAATCGCCATTACTGTTGCTATTACTTTAGCCTTATTAGTTAATCCTGGTGAGGGCATTAACTTACCTTCTGATGCTAACTACAGTGCAAAAGAAGCACCAACCCTTGCACAGGTCATTATTGGTATGTTCCCAACAAACCCTATTGACGCTATGGCAAGTGGTAACATGCTACAGGTTATTGTGTTTGCATTACTGTTTGGTGTTGCTATGGCCCTAAGTGGTAAAGCAGGTCAACGTGTTGCAAATGTATTCGAAGACTTAAACACAGTAATCTTAAAACTTGTTACCCTACTGATGAACATTGCACCTTATGGTGTTTTCTTCTTAATGGCTAAACTATTCACTACCATTGACCTAAAACTAATTAAAAGCCTTGCTTTATACTTTGGTGTAGTGGTATTCGCGTTGTTATTCCACGGTTTTGTTAATTACAGTGTGCTGTTAAAAATGTTCACCGGTCTTAACCCTGTGATGTTCTTAAAGAAGATGAAAAACGCCTGTCTTTTTGCATTTAGTACATCTAGCTCAAGTGCAACTATGCCTATTACCCTTGAAACGGCAAGCAAGAAATTAGGCGCACATAATTCGGTTGCTTCGTTTACTGTACCTTTAGGCGCAACCATTAACATGGACGGCACAGCAATTATGCAAGGTGTTGCGACCGTGTTCATCGCACAGGTATTTTCGGTTGATTTAACAATTTCTGATTACTTAATGGTTATTTTAACTGCAACACTTGCCTCTGTTGGTACTGCAGGTGTGCCAGGTGTCGGCCTTATTATGTTAGCCATGGTGTTAAACCAAGTAGGCTTGCCTGTAGAAGGAATTGCAATCATCATTGGTGTTGACCGCTTACTTGATATGACACGAACAGCTGTTAACGTAACAGGTGACTGTATGGTGACCTGCGTGGTCGCAAAATCTGAAGGTGAATTTGATGAGGACGTATTTAACGACCCAAATGCCGCTAAAGATTTAGAAGACTATCATAAGTCAATTAAGTAATGACTTATCTGCAGCCAATAAAAAACCCGCTAATTTAGCGGGTTTTTTATTGGCATTTTTCTTTTGCTCATTGGTTATGGGTTTAAGCCTTTTAAGCGAGACATTAAACTAACACCCGCTTTACTTATCCCTGAACTTAAACCTACGGCAAGCTTATCGCTTAAATTCTTCTTAATACGATACTTGACTTTATAGATTTGACGCTCTTTCGCTTGGCTCAATAAAATATCATCACTGGTATCAATCTTATCAACTAAGCCTTTATCAAATGCTTGTGTAGCAAACCAATGCTCACCGGTTGCAACAGTATCAATATCAAGAGACGGACGCTGCTCACTAACAAAGGTTTTAAATAAACCATGGGTTTGTTCAATTTCTTCTTTGAATTTTTCACGGCCTTTTTCGGTATTTTCACCAAAAATAGTTAACGTACGCTTGTACTCACCTGCTGTAATTTGCTCAAAGTCCACATCATTCTTTTTCAAAATTTTATGAAAGTTAGGAATTTGCGCAATTACGCCAATCGAGCCAACAATTGCAAAAGGTGCCGCCACTATCTCATTGGCCACACAGGCCATCATATAGCCCCCACTTGCCGCAACCTTATCAATCGCAACAGTTAAATGAATGCCAGCATTGCGTAAGCGTTGTAGTTGAGATGCCGCCAGACCATAGCCATGAACCACACCGCCGCCGCTTTCAAGGCGTACCAGCACGCGATCTTTTTCTTTGTCAGCGATGGTTAAAATAGCGGTAATTTCTTCTCGTAGACTTTCTACTTCGTGGGCATCAACACTGCCATTAAAATCAATTACATACAAACGTGATTTTGGCTCGTCGTTGTGCTGTTTTTTTGCTTCAGATTTTTGCTGTTTTTGGTGAGCCTTGAGCTCTTTTTTGGAAAGGGTATTTGCTATAAAGCTTTGTTTTAAGTCATCAAGTTGCTCACTCAAATCATCAATTGTTATCTCCCCTTTCTTTGCTTTGGGTTTTACTGCAGCGCCCATGATAATGGCTACAATCACCGCAAGTGCGATGACAAATGTGAGGGTCTTTGCAAAAAATAACCCATATTCATATAAAAATTCCAATCAAACTCTCCATTTATTAATGCATCGGCACAATTTACCACGCTTTAAAGTAAAAAAAAGCCACATAAAGTGGCTTTTTACTTAATTGGTTTTACTTAATTAGTAAGGTTTCGATTATTCTGTAACAACTTCTGGGTTGGTAACCTGAAGATATTGACCACGGCTTGCTAAGAACGTCGCGATTTGCAATTGCATTTCTGCAGTTGCCGCAGCACTTTCTTCAGCAGTCGCACCAGAATCAGCGGTTGCAACAGGTGTTAACACTGAGCTGTGATGGCCTTTAGTGAATTTAACCACATAGCTCATTGCATCAGCTGTCGGGCCTTGTGTTTCAGCAACGGTTGATAAACCCATTAGGTTAGCAAGAGGTAAGCTACCAGCAATTGGGTTGCTTGATACTGTTGGTGGAATAACCATATCAGCATTGTTGTTAGCACCATCGCCAACCACTACACTCATGTACACTGGCGTGCCAAGCGCTGCAACAGATGATGCATAGTTAGATGGATCACCACTATCAAGGGCTGTTTGCGCAGCAAAAGCAAACTGAGTGATCACACTTTGAATATTTGCAAGTTTTGCAGTTTCACCCGCAACCGTTAACGCGCCAATATATTCTTTATAGGCACATGTAACGAACGCGGTTTGATTAGCAGCAAGCGCACCACAGTTTGATAATGCTTCATTTTGAGTATAGGCACCAAACTCAGCTGACTCATCAATACCCGCAGCAAGTAATACAGATCCTTGTACAAATGGACCAAATGTATTTGACTCAATTAAGAAGCTTGCGATACCACCGCCACCACTGGCAAGTGCCACACTTTTCACGTTGAACATTGGATCAACTTGGTCAGCAAGCGGTGCATTAGTCACAGCAACAAATGCTGGAGCAACTACCGAGCCTAATGAATGACCTAAGAATGATACATCTTGCGCATTTAAATCAGCAGCACCTGTAAAGTTAAGACCTAAGCGTAAACCAAGTAAATCTGCAACTGATTGACGTAAGCTATCACGCGCTACTAATAACGACTGTAAATTCATGTAGCTTAATACAGAACCTGTAGAAGCATTAAAGTCGTCAGTACCGTCGCCGTCTACATCAACACCACGCTCACCATGCATAGGGTGATCGATTGCTGCTGTTGCAAAGCCTTGCATTGTTAGCTGCGCTGTAATTGCTAGCATATCTTCTTTTTTAGAAGTAATACCGTGCTGAAGAATAACAACAGGCCAGCCTGTCTCAGGCATGCTTAATGCGTCTAAGCCAAGCTGAGCTCGCACTGCATTGATCACAGGTAAAATTGGTTTAGTAATTTGCACTGGCACATTAGCGATACTTTGTGTTTTTGGAATTGTGTTGTACTTAGTTAGGTGTTTAGTTTGATCTAAGCCTAAATCTCGTAACTTGCCACCACTTAACGCCATACAAAGGCCATCAGTTTCGCTAATAGGGTCTGTTGGGAATGAATCACCCGCTGCTGCTGCATAACCTAATACAGCTACACCACTGTCACAGAGACCTTGCCAATACGTTGCAGATAAATCGGCAACCGTTTTGCCGGTTGGTGTGGCTAAATACATAGGTAACATCACGCTACCCTTTTGATATTGCACACCACCAAATACAGGTGACACACCGGTAATACCTTGCGATGCGAATACTTGCTCAACTGTAATAACTGGTTGCTCAGGAATTTGCACCATCGGCGTTGGTAGTGCATCTTGCGTTAAACTTGCGGCAAGAAGTTGCTTTACTGTGCCAAGCACTTGACCTGCAGATTGCATAGTCATCGCAGCAGAATAGATAATTTCATCTTTTGTGATGGCACCGCCCGATGTCACTGCATCTTCATAGCTATTGATAACTGCTTGAAGTGACTTTTGCGAATCAGTAATAAGCGTAGTCTCTTCGCTCACTAGCGCATATGTTGAAGATGGCTCGATTGAACGACCTTCTGAGTCCATTAATGATGTTGTCAAAACATTAATGTAAGTGCTGCCAGCTTTAAATGGTTTAAGTGGGATCACAGCTACTGCATCACCAGAACCTTGAGTGACGAAGTCTACGCCAAAGGTTAATTCAGACACTAGTTTACAAGCAATACCTGCTGGGACTTGCGAGCAAGTTTCATCTGTTTGGCTTGCACCCATTACAACTTCAAAAATACGCACAGCGCCTGGTGAAGCAGCAGATGTCATATCAAGAGAGATCCCCGCAGGGAAAGTTAAATCGATTTTAAACGGAGTTTGTGTTGACCAGCCATCAAGCGCGCCCAGTGCTAGTTGTGGATCGGCATAGGCTGCGCGTTCAACGCTGACATTGTTGTCGTCTAATTCACCCGGTATGTTTAAAGTACCATCAAGGGTACCACTCATCAGTAAATCATTCGGTACTGAGATTACACTGTTCGCTGGGTCAAATTTTACTGTCGCGGTTGGGAGAACAGGAGGATTATCATTTTTAACATCTTCTAATGTTTCTCCTCCACCACAGCCAGTAATGGCTGACGCAATGGCTAGTGAGAGTAGCAGTTTTTTCATAATTTCGCTCCGCGCAAATCTTATTGTTATTGTGTGTTCAGGGTTAAAAGTAGTTATTCTACTACCTTTATTCTAAGTTAATTTAATGTAATTAGATTATTAATAAGACATTAGACCAGTTAAAGTTAACGTAAAGTTTCAATTTTCGCCACCTTAATTTGCAATAAATTCGATAACTTGGCTTTTTGCTATGGTAAAATGATGAAAAATCTAATCGATGGTACGTTTATGCATACTTATACAGCCGCAGAGAATGCGCTAAAAGACAAAGTAATTTTAATAACAGGTGCTGGTGACGGCATTGGTCGTGTTGCCGCATTAACTTATGCAAAGCATGGTGCCACTGTTATTTTATTAGGAAAAACAACCAATAAACTTGAATGTGTTTATGACGAAATCGTAAACGCGGGCTACCCACAACCGGCCATAGTGCCGATGGATTTAAAAGGTGCCACTAAACAAAACTACCGTGATCTAGCTGCAACCATCGAAATGCAGTTTGGTAAGTTAGATGGATTACTTAATAACGCAGGTATCTTAGGTTCATTAGGTCCGCTTGAGCACTTCTGTGTATCAACATTTGAAAACATCATGAAAGTGAATGTAACCGCACAAGCTATGATCACTAAATTCATGTTTCCACTGCTTCGTAAATCAGATAGTGCATCTGTTATTTTTACTTCATCAGGTGTTGGTCGCAAAGGCCGCGAACACTGGGGTGCATATGCAATCTCAAAATTTGCTGTTGAAGGCATGATGCAAACTTGGGCTTGTGAAGTGGGTAAAACTAATATTCGCGTAAACTGTATTAACCCAGGTGCTACTCGCACATCGATGCGTGCATCAGCATACCCTGGTGAAGATAGAGATAAGTTAGCAACACCTGAAGATTTAATGCCGACTTATTTATACTTGATGAGCGACGACTCTAAAGAAGTGAACGGTCAGTCTTTAGATGCTCAACAGAAGTAAAGTAGATAGCTAACATCTAAATACAAAAAAAGCAGCTTTCGCTGCTTTTTTAATTTTCGATTAAATAAAACGTTTGATAATAAAATCAACTTTTACACGTTTGGCCTGCCCCAACAGCTTTTTAACCGGTGCAGGATAATCATCCATCGTTTCTAAGTCTTGTGGACCAGTTAAGCGACGACAATGCTGTAAAATAGCCTGCTTCTCTTGTTCAATTTGCTCAAGAATGTGCTGCTTAGGGTCGTCAATTAAAATACCGTTTTCAATATCTAAGCCCCATGCACGCGGATTTAAATTATGGCCACTTAATAAATGCAAACGTTTATCAGCGCAGATCCCTTTTAAGTGAAAAGAATTACTTTCATGCTTCCAAAGATAAACATTCAAATTACCATTATTGATATGGCGTTTCTGTGACTTTAAAAATTTATACAAAATCGTTTCGTATAAATAAGGTAATGCACCAATCTTACTAAATGGTTCACTTGGCGGCAGATAAAAATCGTTTGCTGTTTTATCCCCTACCACAATAGTTACTTGCTTACCCTGTTTTAATAAACGACGTAATGAGCGCATTAAAGGCGCTGGAAAGTTAAAGTAAGGGGTATAAAGAACAAGTTCTTGCTCTGTGGTATCAAATAACGATTTGATTAAACGATTCAGTTTATTACTTCGGCGACCTAAACCTAAGAATAAGCGCACACCCAGCTCACCAGCACTCGCTTCTGCAGCACTTTCATAACTTGCCGATTTTAATTCACGCATCAATTGTTTTTGGGCGACTTTAATATCATTAAATTTAATAAGTGGTCGCGTATCAATCCGTGGGACCGCCGCTGAACTTAAAAGATGGGTTTCGATAAAATCGATAACCGAGTTACATAAGCCTGCTTGATGAACTAAAAAATAACGGTCTAAGCGATAACGGTCATCTTGCTGCAGATATACATTATTTAAACTCGCGCCGCTGTATAATAATGTATCATCAATCACAAAGCCTTTTAGATGCAGTACCCCGAAAAGCTCTTTCGCTTTAACAGGAACACCATGTACTTTCACATTTGATTGATACTGCTCTTGAAAATCACAATACATGCTGGCATTGCCATCAGATTTTGCTGCGCCAATCAAACCTCGTTGAGCACGGTGGAAATCGACCAGCACTTTAACTTCTAACTCAGGGTTAGCAAGCGAGGCTTGATGTAATGCAGTTAAAATTTCACGGCCAGCTTCATCATCTTGTAAATACAAAGCGGTAATATAAATTCTATTTTTTGCTGAACCAATTAGACGCAATAGTTCAGTGCGATACTCTTTTGCATTTGTTAAGACTTGAACGTCTTCTGTAGTCAGCCCAAAAGCGGGCTTTTCCTGCCAAAATACCATAATTGCCTGTTCGTTTAGTTAGCTCATACCGCGAGCTAATATCAAAATTAGCTAAAACATATCAAAAAATTATTGCTTGGTCATGAATTACCGTACTTAGATCACATAACAATTCACGAACAGCTCACTTTATAAGCAAAAAGAAGCATTTAAATTATAATCAGTAAGGATTATTTGACAGCTTAGCGATTTGACTAAAAAAATAATCAGCGCTTTTGTTTACATCCGCCTTGTTTTTCTTAGAATCGGGCGCATAGACATCGTATTGAAACGTTTTTAGGAAAAACCATGAGTGACGCAAAACACTGTAAACTATTAATCTTAGGTTCTGGCCCTGCGGGGTACACAGCGGCGGTATACGCAGCACGTGCCAACCTTAACCCGGTTCTTATTACTGGTATTCAACAAGGTGGTCAATTAACGACAACCACTGAAGTTGAAAACTGGCCAGGCGATGCGCATGGTTTAACTGGCCCTGCGTTAATGGAGCGTATGAAAGAACACGCTGAGCGTTTCGAAACAGAAATCGTTTTTGACCACATTAATAAAGTTGATGTAACAAAACGCCCTTTCACTTTAACAGGTGACTCTGGCACGTATACATGTGATGCATTAATTATCGCAACCGGCGCGTCAGCTAAATACTTAGGTTTAGAATCAGAGACTAACTTCCAAGGTCGTGGTGTTTCTGCTTGTGCTACCTGTGATGGTTTCTTCTACCGCGGTCAAAAAGTAGCCGTTGTAGGTGGTGGTAACACTGCTGTTGAAGAGGCTCTTTATTTATCAAACATTGCAGATGAAGTGCATGTTATCCACCGTCGTGATAGCTTCCGTAGTGAAAAAATCTTAGCTGATCGTTTAAACGAAAAAGCGACAAACGGTAATGTTGTTCTTCATTACAACCGTACTTTGGATGAAGTGCTTGGTGACGAAATGGGTGTAACAGGCATCCGTATCAAAGCAACTGATACTGAAGAGACAGAAAACCTAGATCTTGCCGGTGTGTTCATTGCAATCGGCCATAAGCCTAACACTGATATGTTTGAAGGCCAGCTTGAAATGAAAGATGGCTATTTAGTTGTTGAGTCTGGCTTAAACGGTAACGCAACACAAACAAGTGTACCTGGGGTGTTTGCTGCAGGTGATGTGTGTGATCACATCTACCGTCAAGCAATTACTTCTGCGGGTACGGGTTGTATGGCTGCACTTGATGCAGAACGTTTCTTAGATAACCTATAGTTAGTTGATCTAAAGCACTAAATACTAGGGGCTGTTGCAAAACAGCCCCTTTTTTATAGCTAAAATTTTGTTAAAATCAGAGTAAATAACAATGATACCGCTGATATGATCAAGCAACTTTACCAACTCTCGCCCGAGAGTGTTGATTTTCCAGACCCAGAACTCGCCCTTGATGAGCCCGATGGCCTGTTGGCAATTGGCGGAGATTTATCAGTAGAACGAATTAAAAATGCCTACCAAACCGGCGTTTTTCCTTGGTTTAGTGATTATGAGCCCATCATGTGGTGGTCACCGAGTATGCGCGGTATTATTGAACTCGATGAATTTCATGTCAGCCGCAGTTTAAAAAAGTATTTAAAGCGTTTTCCTGTACGTGTCACCATAAATCACGCATTTGCCCACGTTATCAATGCGTGTCGTGAACAACGTATTGATGCTGAAGGGACGTGGATCACAGAGCAAATGATGCATGCCTACATCGAAGCACACCATCAAGGTGTCGCACACAGCCTTGAAATATGGCACGAAGATGAACTCGTTGCAGGTCTGTATGGCATCATGCAAAACGGTATATTTTGTGGTGAGTCAATGTTTCATAATATTAGTAACGGCTCAAAACTGGCGATGTGGGCGTTAGTCAATTGGCTAAAGAAACATCAAGCGTATTTTATTGATTGCCAACTAGAAAACCCATATTTAATCACTTTAGGTGCAAAAGTTATCCCACGCGGAGAATTTTTAACTAGACTTAAGTTAGCGCACAGTTTTGTGCCTAAAAAAGACATGTGGCAACCGCAAGAGTTGATTAATATTTATGACTGAGCACTTACCCGCTAGGCTTGGTTTAAGCCAGCAATTTGATTGCAGTTACTTACCCGATCGTCAGGAACAGCTACTTGTTATACTCGATCCAAGTTGCTATTGCCCTGATAAATTTGAGCAATTATTAGCGCTGGGTTTTAGACGCAGTGGCGACCAAATCTATCGTCCTCATTGCCCTATTTGTAATGCGTGTAATTCAGTGCGCGTATTAGCCCAACAATTTACTCCTTCTAAATCGCAAAAGCGCAAATTAAATAAAGCAAAAAAAGTTTTCACCGTTAGTTATAGTGAATACGAGCGCGCAGAATACTACCCGTTATACTGCAAATATATCACCCAAAGGCATCAAGATGGCTCCATGTCCCACCTGATCAGAGCCAATACGAAAGTTTTTTGTTTTGCCAGTGGTTACCTGTCACATTTATTGAGTTACGAGATGACGATAAGTTAGTCGCCGTTGCAGTAACCGATTGCATGCATAACGCTATCTCAGCGATTTACACATTTTTTGACCCAGATTATGAACACTACAGTATTGGGAGCATCATGATCATGGAGCAAATTCAGTTTGCTAAACAACAAGCAAAACAATTTGTCTATTTGGGATATCAAATCGACGAATGCAACAAAATGAAATATAAAACCCAATTTTTGCCTGCACAAAAGCATATTGGCGATGAGTGGTTGGCGATTTAATTTACAAAATTAAGCCCTGTAGCTTTACTTATTGCTGTATTTTCGGCAAAATCTGCAGCGTTTAACTATTAAAGAGGTGTTACGCTAAACATGGCGAAAGAAGACGTAATCGAAATGCAAGGTACGGTCCTTGATACTTTACCAAATACAATGTTCCGAGTTGAGCTAGAAAATGGTCACGTAGTTGTGGCTCATATCTCTGGTAAAATGCGCAAAAACTACATCCGCATCTTAACTGGCGACAAAGTAACCGTAGAAATGACTCCTTACGATTTATCGAAAGGTCGCATCGTATTCCGTGCTCGCTAAGTTAGTGCGTTAACGAGAGATTTAGCTTTTTGCTGCTTTGAATGAGCAGATGTGTTTATTACAAAGAGCTAAAAGCGTTTGTTAAATGATGTTCAAACTAACTTAGTTTTAATTCCATTTAATAAACAAAAAGCCCAGCAATTGCTGGGCTTTTTGTTTTCAGTAAAAACAGCTTAAGCCGTTTCTAAGCTAGTCTCAAAATCAAAGTGAATTTTCTTATCTTTCACAGATACTTTAACCGAACCGCCATCAGCGAGTTCACCAAACAAGATTGCGTTTGCTAGTGGCTTTTTAAGCTCCTCTTGAATAACACGTGCCATCGGACGTGCACCCATTGCTTTATCATAGCCTTTATCTGCCAACCACTCTCTTGCTTTAGAAGTAAGCTCAAAGTTAACTGATTTCTTATCAAGTTGAGCTTGTAATTCAACAATGAATTTATCAACCACTTGCAAGATAACTTCTTTCTCAAGGTGGTTAAACCAAATGATGTTATCTAAGCGGTTTCTAAACTCTGGTGAAAACACTTTATTGATTTCACTCATCGCATCGTGTGAATGGTCTTGCTCTGTAAATCCAATCGACTTACGAACCGTTTCTTGTACACCCGCATTTGTCGTCATCACTAATACCACGTTTCTGAAATCAGCTTTCCGGCCATTATTATCAGTCAGTGTACCGTGATCCATTACTTGCAATAGGATGTTATAAATATCTGAATGCGCTTTTTCGATTTCGTCTAGTAGTACAACCGCATGCGGATTCTTAATTACCGCTTCAGTTAGTAAGCCACCTTGTTCAAAACCAACATAACCTGGAGGTGCACCAATTAAACGACTCACCGCATGGCGTTCAACATACTCAGACATATCAAAACGAATAAACTCAACACCCATACACTTAGCAAGTTGCTTAGTCACCTCTGTTTTACCAACCCCTGTTGGGCCCGCAAATAAGAATGAACCTACTGGCTTGTCTTCGTTAGCAAGGCCTGAGCGCGATAAACGAATTGCCGAAGTCAGTGCATCAATCGATTGATCTTGTCCAAACACCAGCATCTTCAAGTTGCGATCAAGATTCTTCAATGTTTCTTTATCGCTTGATGAAACACTTTGCTGAGGAATACGCGCCATTTTAGAGACGATCAACTCAATATCAGCCACACCAATGGTTTTCTTACGTTTCGATGCTGGCTGTAAACGTTGATTCGCCCCAGCTTCATCGATGACATCAATTGCCTTGTCCGGTAAATGGCGTTCATTGATATATTTAGCACTAAGCTCAGCAGCAGCCTTTAATGCTTTTTGAGTGTAACGAATACCATGGTGCTCTTCATAACGCTCTTTTAAGCCGTTAAGAATTTTCGTGGTATCAGCCACACTCGGCTCAAGTACATCGATTTTTTGGAAACGACGTACTAACGCACGGTCTTTTTCAAAGATATTCTTAAACTCATTGTATGTTGTTGAGCCCATGCAACGTAGCTTACCACTTGAAAGTAATGGTTTAATTAGGTTCGAAGCATCCATTACGCCACCGGATGCCGCACCGGCACCTATGATGGTATGAATTTCATCAATAAATAAAATTGAACCTGGTTTAGCTTGTAACTCTTTAAGTAGCGATTTGAAACGTTTTTCAAAATCACCACGGTATTTAGTACCCGCCAATAATGCGCCCATGTCGAGTGAATAAACCACGGCATCAGCAATCACTTCAGGTACTTCTTTGTTTACGATACGATAAGCAAGGCCTTCTGCAATCGCGGTTTTACCCACCCCTGCTTCACCCACTAAGAGCGGGTTGTTTTTCTTACGGCGACATAACACTTGTACAGTGCGCTCAACTTCGTTATCACGGCCTACCAATGGGTCGATATTGCCATCGATAGCTTGCTGATTCAGGTTAGTCGTAAAGTTTTCAAGTTTAGTTGGCTCTTCGCCTTGTACTTCTTGCACTTCTTCATGTATGTCATCGTGGTCCTCACCGCCGATGTCATCATCTGCTTTTGAGATACCATGTGAAATAAAGTTAACAATATCTAAACGATTAACGTCTGATTTTTTAAGTAAATAAACAGCTTGGCTTTCTTGCTCAGAAAAAATAGCAACCAGTACATTTACGCCTGTTACTTCGTTTTTGCCCGATGACTGCACGTGAAATACTGCGCGCTGTAGAACACGCTGAAAGCCTAACGTTGGCTGAGTTTCTCTGTCTTCCTCAAGATCTGGAATAACAGGCGTTGTTTCATCAATAAAATCTGATAATTCGACTTTTAATGCGCTCATATCTACGCCACAGGCGTTTAGCGCTTCTCCAGCAGAAGGGTTATCGAGCAGTGCAAGTAAAAGATGCTCGACAGTCATAAATTCATGACGACGTGTTCTCGCTTCGCGAAACGCCGCATTCAAGGTTAGTTCTAAGTCTTTGTTTAGCATTGGCAACCCCTTACTGAGATAATATTTATATACCGTTGTGACGGGCTAATTGGTTCACCCTACCTTGGTATTTATTCCTGCTCACAACTACATAGCAGTGGATGCTCGTTGTCTCGCGCGTAACGATTAACTTGTTCAGCTTTGGTATGTGCTACATCAGCGCTGTAAACACCGCATATCGCTTTACCATTATGATGAACTTGAAGCATCACATCTGTTGCTCTATCGCTATCCATATTAAAAAACGTCATTAGTACTTCTATCACAAAGTCCATAGGCGTGTAATCATCATTATTCAAAATGACTTTATATTTTCGCGGTGGTTGCAATTTTTGCTTTTCACTATCGCGAACCGTTTCAATAACACCAGAATCTTTCATGCCACTCATAATTAAATATAGTCTTGTCTTTAGAACTCAAGCAAACTTGAATAAAAAAATAAATAAATTGTTAAAAAATAGTCTAAAACACTTGACTGACTGGCTAAATAAACTACAGTCAAATATAGATTGATTAATCATTAGTCAGTCTAGCAAATTACACGGTTTAGAATAACTAAATTAGTCAACTTATAGAAGGATGTAGAAGTATGGCTTGTGGAAAAGTCAAATGGTTCAACAATGCCAAAGGTTTTGGCTTCATCGTAGAAGACGGCAGCGAGACTGATATCTTCGCTCATTACTCAACGATTGTAATGGACGGTTATAAAACACTTAAAGCTGGTCAAGATGTAACATTCGAATTGCAACAAGGTCCAAAAGGGTTACACGCAACGAATATTGCGCCTAACGATGAAATCTCTTAGGTAAAACCTATTCGAGTATCAAGCGAGCGACCTTGTTAAGTTCCTCGCTTACTCTTACCTCACTAAATATATCCTTATTATTCTCTTGAAATTCCATTTCTTTACCCCAATTGTTTAATTGTTATTAGCCCTTTAGAGCCAAGCTTGTTACACTCTTGTTGCTCAAATTTAGCTTTTTCGTCATTTTTTGACGTACGGCTTTTGGCTAATTTCATAATTAGCTCAAATGAGCTATAAGAATTTTACAGTCTGTCAGCTGTGGTTATTTTAATACGACGTATTGAGTTGCAACAGCTAACAGACTGCTTGCTGTTGTTTTATCAAGGAGCTTAAACTTGGTAATTCAAAGCTATCTATTGCATTGTTGAATATGGCTAATTAAGGGTTACTGTTAGCAGTCATTACCAAACATTACGCCAACTATCTAGGAATGATGATGACATCAAAAATTATCTATACTAAAACAGATGAAGCGCCAGCTCTAGCGACGTATTCATTGTTACCAATCATCCAAGCGTACACCAACGCGGCGGGTGTTGAAGTTGAAACTCGCGACATTTCATTAGCGGGCCGTGTAATTGCGAACTTCCCTGAGTACCTAACTGAAGATCAACGTATTGATGACGCACTTGCTGAATTAGGTGATATGGCTAAGACACCTGAAGCTAACATTATCAAATTACCTAACATCAGTGCTTCTATTCCTCAGTTACGTGCGGTAATTAAAGAGTTACAAGAAAAAGGTTACGCATTACCTGATTACCCATCAGAGCCAAAAACTGATGAAGAAAAGAAAGTTAAAGCAACTTACGACAAAATCAAAGGTTCTGCAGTAAACCCTGTACTTCGTGAAGGTAACTCAGACCGCCGTGCTCCTGGTTCAGTAAAAGAATATGCACGTAACAATCCACACTCAATGGGTGCATGGAGCAAAGATTCTCAGTCTTACGTTGCAAGCATGGAAGACGGTGACTTCTTCGGTTCTGAGCAATCAGTAACGGTTGCAGAAGCAACTGACGTACGTATCGAGCATGTTGCTGAAAACGGTGATATCACTGTTCTTAAAGCAAGTACACCATTACTAGCGGGTGAAGTAATTGACGCTTCGCGCATGAGTGCTGCTAAGCTGCAAGCTTTCCTTGCTCAAGAAATTCAAGCAGCGAAAGACAAAGGTGTGTTGTTCTCATTACATATGAAAGCAACCATGATGAAAGTGTCAGATCCAATCATCTTCGGTCACGCTGTAAAAGTATTCTTCAAAGACGTATTCACGAAACACGCTGATCTTTTCAAAGAACTAGATGTTGATGTAAACAACGGCTTTGGTGATGTATTTGCAAAAATTGAAAGCCTAGATGCAGCTAAAAAAGCTGAAATTGAAGCTGATATTCAAGCGGTATATGACAACAACCCTGCTATCGCAATGGTTGATTCTGACCGTGGTATCACCAACCTTCACGTACCAAGCGATGTGATTATTGATGCATCAATGCCTGCTGCAATCCGTTCTAGCGGTCAAATGTGGAATAGCGAAGGTAAATTACAAGACACGAGCTTTGTAATTCCAGATCGTTGTTACTCAGGCGTTTACCAAGCAACTATCGATTTCTGTAAAGAAAACGGTGCATTCGATCCAACAACTATGGGTAGCGTACCTAACGTTGGTCTTATGGCACAAAAAGCTGAAGAGTACGGTTCACACGACAAAACGTTTGAAGTAGCCGCTGCGGGTACTATCCGTGTAGTAGACACCGCTGGTACAACTTTACTTGAGCATGCTGTTGAGCAAGGTGATATCTGGCGTATGTGTCAGGTGAAAGACGCACCAATTCAAGATTGGGTTAAACTTGCTGTTAACCGCGCTCGCGCAACTGGCACGCCAGCAGTTTTCTGGTTAGACGAAAACCGTGCACACGATGCCGAGTTAATCAAAAAAGTAAACGCGTATTTACCACAACATGATACTGACGGTCTTGAGATCCACATCTTAGCACCAATTGAAGCAACTAAATTCTCTTTAGAGCGCATCAAAGAAGGTAAAGACACAATTTCAGTAACGGGTAACGTTTTACGTGACTACCTAACTGACTTATTCCCAATCCTTGAGCTTGGTACAAGTGCGAAAATGCTTTCAATCGTACCACTTATGAATGGTGGTGGTTTATTCGAAACTGGTGCAGGTGGTTCAGCGCCTAAACACGTTCAACAATTCGAAAAAGAAAACCACTTACGTTGGGATTCATTAGGTGAATTCTTAGCACTAGCGGCTTCTTTAGAGCACCTAGCGGTTAATACTGGTAATAAGAAAGCACAAGTACTTGCTGATACACTTGATAAAGCAACAGGTACTTTCCTAGCTGAAAACAAATCACCTTCACGTAAAGTGAAAGAGATTGATAACCGTGGTTCACACTTCTTCCTTTCATTATTCTGGGCACAAGAACTGGCTGCACAAAATGATGATGCGGAATTAAAAGCACAATTCACACAAATCGCAGCTGATCTTGAGTCTCAAAAAGACCAAATCGTTACTGAATTAAACGATGCACAAGGTCCAGCTATGAGCGTTGGTGGTTATTACCAGCCAAATGATGAGTTAGCATTTAAAGCAATGCGCCCAAGCTCAACATTTAATGACATTCTAGCTAAGCTGGTTTAATTCCTTAAACCTAATTCATTAGCTAACAAAAGGGCTACCTCTACGTGTGTTG
Organism: Pseudoalteromonas sp. T1lg122; assembly: GCF_002964825.1. Classification (NCBI taxonomy): domain Bacteria; kingdom Pseudomonadati; phylum Pseudomonadota; class Gammaproteobacteria; order Alteromonadales; family Pseudoalteromonadaceae; genus Pseudoalteromonas; species Pseudoalteromonas sp. T1lg122. Next base: position 189,956 of record NZ_PQCG01000007.1, on the reverse strand, counting down.
AACACGAAAGAGGTAGCTCTTTTTTTTGCTTAAGCGATTCATGAATTGAATTTTATTATTCTAAATCAGAAGTTTTAGCTTAAATAGCGACAGGTTTTATCTCTCAAAACGATTAAGTATTATTGAGAATTGCTAGCATACCTCTCACTTATGGCATTCATTTTCACACCACTTTAGCAAAGCCGTTTTCACGCATTGGTAATCAATCGGCTTAGCAACAAAATCATTCATTCCTGCTGCAAAACATCGCCGTTTATCCGCTTCAAGTACATTGGCGGTTAAGGCAATAATAGGGGTATCTTTATATGCTGGCATTTTTCTTATGCATATTGTTGCTTGTGGGCCATCAAGTACCGGCATCTGCATATCCATAAAAATAATATCAAAGTTATTTTGCAGGTTGTTTTCCTCACTATGTTCCTTACATAGCGCAACGGCCTGCTCACCATCCCCTGCTATTTTTATTGAGCTTATACCAAACTCATTTAACATCGCTTCGATAACAACCTGATTAATGTCATTGTCTTCGACGACCAGTACATTTAGTGATGAAAAGTCTAGTTGTTTCTCTTCGGTTTCTTGCTTATTTACGACTTCAAACTCAGATTGCTCAATAACCTGTGTAGTTTTTAGTTCAAAATAAAAACGAGACCCCTGCCCAACCTCACTCTTAACTTGCAAAGGAGCATCCATTAAATTTAGTAATTTACTTGAGATAGCAAGGCCAAGTCCTGTGCCACCGAAGCGCCGTGTAATTGAGGTATCTGCTTGAGAAAACGCTTCAAATAGCTTACCGAGATTTTCTTTTGCGATACCTATTCCTGTATCAATCACGCTAAATTTGATGCTCAGATTATCGCTACCAAGCTCGTTAATTTTTACGTTGAGCGTCACACTGCCTTTTTCAGTGAACTTTATTGCATTCCCTAACAGGTTGATAAGCACTTGTTTTAAGCGTGTTTCATCAGCAAGAAAAATACAATGCAGCAGTTCATCTGCAACAGAAATATGTAATTTGATATGCTTGCTTTTTGCTTGCTCTGCAAATAGATGCTTTAGCTCATCTAACAATGAATTTAAGTGAATTGGTATTGGTGCAAGTTCAATTTTAGATGCTTCAATTTTACTGATATCTAAAATGTCATTAATAATGACCAATAGTCCAGTCCCTGAAGATTGAATAATATTAAGCATCTTCATTTGTTCATGTGTCAGCTTGGTACGCCCAAGCTGCCTTGCCATTCCTAAAATGCCATTCATTGGAGTGCGAATTTCATGACTCATGTTTGCCAGAAATTCTGACTTAACTTTGGTGGTGTGTTCTGCCGTTTTCTTCGCTTGGGTAAGATCTTGGCTTAACACCCGAAATCTATCTGCTGCAGTTGCAAGCACACCAATTTCATCGTTGCGCTTTAAATCATAAATGGGTGCTGATAAATCACCAGCTAAGAAGTATTGAAAACTTGCAGTTAAACGTGTGATTGCACGCGATATATGCAGGTGGAAAAAGATGGCAAGCGCGATAATATAAATAACCACGCCAACAGCAAGAAAACGCAGAGTTTGATCTGTTTTTATGACTGTTTCTTGCGCTTCCCTTTTAATCTTTTGTAATTTTGCTAAAGATTGCTCCCTGAGTTTATCGGCAAGGGTACTGAACTCAATGGCATCGCCAGCCATAACAACATTAACCAAACTTAAATAGTTTCGGTTAGCCTGCACGCCTTTCGAAAAAGCCTGCTGATATGTTTTTGCATAGTCACGGTTTTTGCTTAATTCTGTATTGGTTGACGTTTTATTTGATAAGATAGCTAGTGCCTTATTAACCGCAGCTCTTTTAGAATAATCCTTTTTGGCAAGAAACAAGGAAGCATCACGATGCAATTCATGCCATACATTGAGATGCTCGGTGATAACCAGTATTTCTTCAGTGTTAGTCGCCGTTAATTTAAGGCCATTTAATTCATTGATGGCAGCTAAATAGATTTGCGGTAACTCAACGTCAGTAAGTTCTGTTTTGATTTCATAACGCTTGGCAAGCACATCTAAATTTTCACCGTACCGTGAAATCAGTTGTGTCATTGAATTTAAATACACTTGGCTTTCAAGTTCATCACTTTTCAAATCAACACTTTCTAAGCGTGTTTTTATACTTTCAAAGTTCTCTATGATTTTACTAAATACCGTTTTACTACCTGAGAATCCATAAACAGAGATATCCCGCTGCATTTCAACGATATCTTTATTTATTCGAAGAATAGCCACAGCATAATTACTGATACGGCTTATATCGTTAAAGGATGCTTCAATTCTTTGCAATCGCTTGTTCAAGACAAAGTAGCTCGCCCCCATTGCAAGTAATACAAGCGTCAATGCTAATAACACCTTGGCCGCCAAAGACCTAGAAACAATTGTTAGCAAAGTAATTCCTTATGAGTTCAATAACTCATACCATTTATCTAAACTGTAATCATAGTTAGGCATCACCGTATTCCATACCGCTATATTTGAAAAGCGCTTGATATAGCTGCCTCCATCGCGGACTTGACCCGCTTGCACAGATATTTTTCCGTCTGTTCCGCGTAAATCGATGGATGCTTCTTGCCCTTCATACCAATATTGCCATTCAGCTTTTGACATAAGAGGCTGACTCCGCTCTGGGTTTGAGATGTAATAGCCTTGTCTTGCTATAAACGCGCCTGGATAGCCAGAAAGCCACCAATTCATGTATTCATAGGCAGCATCTTTAACATGCCCCTGTGCATTTGCAGATAAGCACATTACCCCATGCCAAGCACGATAGCCTTCTTTTGGAGAGGCATACACAACGGGTATACCTTGCCCTTTGCAAGCGCTGACACCGGGCGAAAACATGCTTTGAATCGTGACGCGCTTCATTTTCATAAAATCGACGGATTGCGGTACCGAAGTCCAAAAGCCAGCGAAGTGACCCTGCCTTTTCTTTTGCAATAAAATTGCAAACAGCTGGTCAATTTCGCTAATACTCATATTGCCCATATCTTTAAATGTCATCAGCCCCTGCGCTTCGGCAGCCAGTGCAGCATCAAAAATACCGATTGTTGGCGCATTAACAAGGGCGACCTTACCTTTATTCTTTTCATCGAGTAACCAAGACCAAGACTCTGTTTCGTAAGGAGTACCCTGTTTTATAAATTGTGTGTTGTAGCCAAACGAGTCAACATTGTGTACATAAGGCATAAAACTTATTGCATTGCTTGGTGTAGTCGCAAGCGAACCATCTGCTTGTACGTATAGAAGTTTGTTGGGTGAGTCACCAGCGCCTAATTTAGCATCAGGTACAATTTTTCCCGTTTTAGAAAGTGGATTAATTTCCTGCCAATAGGTAAGCCGTTCTGTTTCGATAGGCTGAATTGCACCTGCTTGCCAGAGAATATTTATTGAATCTGACCATTGCTCATATAAATCGAAACTACTTGGATCTGACGCTGCTTTTTGCAGCACCGCAGCACTGCCCATGGGGGTAAATTCAATATTAATACCCAGCTCAAGCATCGCTTTTTGCCTGAGCTCTTCTTGTAGAGTTACGTGGGTGCCCATTACCCTAATTGTAGGCGTGTTCTTCGCGAACACATAAGGAGCCTTGAAAGCAAGTGTTGAAGCCACAGCACCAACACCTAATGTCTTAAGAAAATCACGGCGGTTATCAGAGTAGTCCATTTAGCAATCCAACATTTTAAACCCATTAAAAGTATAGGTTAAATTTCGAAATTGCCTAAAATAAGTACTAATTTACCTTGCTATAATTTTTCTATCCTGAGCAGCCATACAACACGAATGCTTACATTGAAAAATGCTCTTTTGCAGTTGCTATTGCTTGTTCAATGGCCGTGTTTTTAACAGGCTTTGAAACAAATAAATCCATTCCAGCTTGTTTGCAGGCTGCCTTATCATCTGCAGAGGTGTTGGCTGTTAAAGCGATGATATAGGTTTTATCCGTTGGGCAGATTTGCTCCTCTCTTAAAATACGGGTTGCTTCAATACCATCCATTTCAGGCATTACACAATCCATAAAAATTAGATTGTAATTGTTTTGCTTACACTTATTTATCGCATCAATCCCATCGCAGGCATAATCGGCCGTTAAACCTAATTTCTCAAGATGCGCTTTCAAAACAAATCGATTTATTTGATTGTCATCAACAACCAGTATTGATAGAGGCAAGGTTGAAAAGTCGATATCACAGGTAAGTAGCGCATCATGTGATTGTGGCTGCCCGAGCTTTAGAGGTAGTTGAATATCAAAACAACTGCCTTTTTGATATTCGCTACTGACCTGTATTGTGCCACCCATATAATCAATCAGTTCTTTGACAATAGCGAGCCCAAGGCCTGTTCCGCCTTGCTTACGCTCTTTTGTAACCTCTTGTGTAAAGGGTGAAAATAGCGATTTCATAAAGCTCTCGGTCATCCCTATTCCTGTATCGCTAACCTGTAAATGAAGGCTCACATCACCATCATGATGTTTAGCAGATACCTTAAGCTTTATTTCACCCTGCTCAGTAAACTTTAACGCGTTACTCAGTAAGTTTGAGGCTATTTGAGTGAGTCGAGTATTGTCACAATAAATCCAACATTCATCACTAATATCAATGTCGACGTCAAAATTGAGATTCTTTTCCTGGTATAAAGGTAAATATAATGACGCAAGATCAACAAAGATTGTTTTTAGTAAAAAGTGACTAGGCTCTAATTTGAGTTCACCATGATTTATCTTAGAAAAGTCGAGCACTTCGTTGATGATGTTTAACAAAATATCAGCACTTCGTAGTGCAACTTTGAGTTTTTCTTCTCGCTTTTGCTCTGACTTTTCATAAAGTAAAGTCGTTAGCATGCCTGTAATGCCATTTAACGGCGTGCGCAGTTCATGGCTAATTTTAGCCAGCAAGATACTGCGATCTTCAAGTGTACGTTCAGCATCCGCTTTTTGCTTTTTAAGCTCTTCACGAAGTAGCACCTCTTTCGTGACATCTTGAAAAGTACCAATTAAACGAATGCATTGCCCGTTTTCAAATTCAGCTTCGCCATACGTTGAAACCCATATAGGATTTCCTTTTGCTGTGATGAGCTGAATTTCGATATTCCAATCTTTACCCTGCTCGATTGCTTCTTGGACTACGTGTTGTATTGCATCACGACTTTCACCTTCTTTATAAAACTCAATGGCCGTTTCAAGATTAGGGGAATAATCTGCAGGGACTTCGTGGATAGCTTTCGTTTGCTTGCTCCAGTACAATTTACTGGCCAACAAATCGAGTTCCCATGAACCAATTCGAGCGACCTCTTCCACTTGCGCCAGCATGTAGTTTTTTTTCAATAACCGTTCAGATGAAGCATTTCGTGCCAATTCATTCCCTAACCACTGAGCAAATAGCTCAACATAATCATGGGACTCTTCACTAAATGGCTCTGATACATTCGGAGCAGAGAAGTTAACTGTACCAAATACTTTTTTGCCAACATAAATAGGTGCACCTATGTATGACTCAAGTTGGAAATTTACATAACAAGGGTGCTGTGCAATATGGCTTTTTGATGCATGATGAAACGACAAAGCCTTGTTCGCTTCAAGAGTATGAGTACAATAGGTTCCCTCAATATCAAACTGCGTTCCAACAGCAATCGCATCATCAGGTGCAACCACATGAATGACCGTATAGAGCTTGTCATCAACTTGACTCACAATCGCAAATTCGAGTTCGAAAACATCTAAACCAAATTGCAGTAACTTGACTACTTTACTAGAAAAATCAATTTCTTGGTTTGATACTATATCGTGAAATTGGCGCAGAAAGTTCAACCTAGCTCCCTAGTTATACGAATTTTATTTTGCTCTAAAGAAGCATACCAAGAATTTCAAATAACAACAGCAGGAATCATAATTTAAGATTGAATTTGTATTATTAATAATGATTTTCACTTATTAAAAAGCCCCTTAAAAAGGGGCTTTTCTTAGCTCTTTTAGTGTCTGTATACTCGCCTTCTATAAACGAAAGGTAACAGAGCAATTAGAAATACAAAAACGCCACCGCTACTAGACTCAGTTTTATCACCATTGCTACTAGTAGTTACATTTTTGACAGTAACATCTATTGATTGTTCTGTTGTTCCTTCTCCATCCGAAACGACTACTTTGAATCTGATTAACGTATCCACTGAGACAGTTGGAGATTTAAATTTTAACGTTTGAGAAGTAGATTGAAGAATATCAGCTTGAAGCCCTTGCGTTTGCGTCCAATTGTAAGTTAATGACTGTGATTCTTTATCTGTCGCAGAAACAGTAATCACACCTTCTGCATTCTCATTAACTGTATAACTATTAGCAAGTTCAATTGTTGGCAATTGGTTTACATGCATGAATAAAACAGATTGCTCATGAACAAATTCCTCGTAACCATCGTTAATGGTTAAAGAAATTGTTCCCTGCTTCGACTCTAAAAGCTCAGACACTTTCAAGATTGCTATACTTTCACTCTGGTTTTCGATAGTAACTTCGGGTATCGAAATAGCCCAGTGATACGTTAATTCATCTGCGTCACTATCTGATGTGCCTGACGCATCTAGAACGAAAGTATGCAGCTCTTCTATCGTTTCTGGAATAATAAGAGATAATGTTGGTGCGCTATTAAGACTTTCTTGTGCAAGTTTTGCGACAACCTCAACAAAACCATTTTTCACGCCGTCTAAGTCAAATTCACTGCCATCTTCAATTCTAATCACTGAACAATTACTGCACTCAGAACTAAACTCGCTGCTTGCAATTATCTCTACCGATTTCCAACCACTTAACGTTAGTACGCGTGCTTGTAGCTCATCGCTCAATAAAGCGTTTTCAAGCATTGGTAAAGCAAGGTCTACTGATTCTGTGCGCTGAGCGAGCTCAACATTAATGTTTATCATGTCACTCTTCAATTGGAAGTGAGGGTCTTCAACCCTCATCTCGGTGAAGGCATCAAGCAACATCTCTTCAGATACATTCATATTTTCTATGAAGTGCTCACTGTGAGTGCGAATAACGTCACCTGCTCTGATGATATGGAAAACATTGTTCGTATGTACATAAGAATCAGATGCGAGTACCCCCTTCGAGGTGTTTGCTGAATTATCTAAGAAATCAACAATCCCATCACCATCACTGTCGCCTATCCACTCTATGCTATCAGGGATATTATCACCATCGGTGTCCGCACTTTCATCATCAAAGATAACATTATTAATTAATGGCACGGTCTCAGTTTTAGTCAGAACCGACTCTCCATTTTGTAAAATGTCATACTGTAAGGTAATGTCTCCTTGCCAAGCATCTTCAATACCAAAATAGCCACTCCAAATTGATGTGTCATACATATACACGTCAACTTCATTGATGACTTGTTCTGCAGATAATAATGTTACTTTTAGCTCTAAACTTTCATAATCTGAAAAGCCATATACTTGTATATAAAGTTCGGCGCTATTCCCTTTGACCAAACTTGCCATTTTCTTACCATTTTGTTTATAAGTGGCACTAATAGTACGTGGAGCATCTTCATCTAAATGAATTATTTCAGATTTACTAAACTCCCCTGTATAACCGCCGTCGTATACTTCAAGCTCAATTGAATCGATTGACGATTCCACGATACTTGGGAAGACTACATTCTTGATCCCTTCAATACTGTAGTCACCAACATAATGGCTATAATTTCCAGCACTTAAATTTAACCCCAAATAATCATATAGCGGTTTACCTCTTACATTAAGCGCAACGACGGGCAGAGCATTTCGATAAGCATAGGTATAAGGCTGAATATCAATACGAGGATTTATATGTAGGTTTATTGTGCCTGAGGCTGTATTACCAGCATTATCGCTTGCCGTAATATCTAAAGAGTAACGCCCTGATTCAAACTCTATATCTAGCCCTGATCCGACAGTTATTTCTTTGATTCCTGATACCCTATCAAAAACAATAAACTGCTCTAGCAAGGTTTCAAACAATTGTTCTTCAGTAAATTCGCCGTTCATAGCGACGACATCGTTTCGGATGGTTGGAGCCGTCGTATCAGTAACAAAGAATGTTTGCACAGCTCTTGCGCTATTCCCTGCAATATCTTCAGCGACCCAAGTTACTTGATTCTCGCCATATACTAGCGTTCTAGATAAAGGGTATACCTCAACTGCTGCTCTATTGTTATCTGTAACCTCAGGATAAAGACTTCTAGGAATAGATGTGTTTTCATAGACACCTTCAATTGTCACAGGTGGTAAATCAGAGAAAACAGGTGGTAAATTTTCTCCTAAATTTGGATCATCTGGATGACTATCCTCACTATCAACCACACCATCTGAATCAGTATCTTCAGCTGTTGGGTTTGACCCTATTTCAAATTCAGTTATGTTAGCCAAACCATCTCTGTCTAAATCTTGACTTGCATCGAATGAGTCAAGGACATTTAAGCCAAATTGATACTCCCAGAAATCTGGAATGCCATCATTGTCGGTATCTAAACGAGTATCAACCTCTGAAATCCACATGACTCTATCAATATAAAATGGTTCATAACGGTAAAAGTCTGCATCAGCTAGATTAATTTTAATGACGTTGAAGCCATCATTGACAGGTATAAGTAAACGAGATTCACTATATTGAACAAGGAGATTTTCGTTGTTCAGTTGAACTTGAAAGTGGTCATTTTTGTTAACTCTATAGTCAACGGTGATAAAACCCTGCTCAAACAAACCAGCAATAGCAAAACCTGCATTTACTTCTGTATAATCTTCGCCATCAAACTTAGGATTGAAAGAAAGGCTATTCACTCCGTTTGTAGACCAACTATCACTTGAAATCCAGTCAACATTATTTGCTGCTAACACCGTAAAGCGGTTTGGTAACCCACCATATTCAAAACTTTCGAAAAGGTTATTTATTGCTGAAGGTGTTGAAGCGTAATCTGATGGTGAGCTTTGTGCATAATACTCTTGTACGTCTGTATAACCATCTTCATCTAAATCAGCACCAGTAACATTTGCATTAATCGGTGAGGTCATAAGTATATTTACTTCATAACCATCAGGAAGTTCATCTCCATCACTATCAGAATGTCTAGGATCTGTTCCAATACCATACTCTTGCAGAGCTGTTAATGCGTCATTATCGTAGTCAGAAGATGCATCATTAGCATCAGTTAAATTAAGCCCATTTTCAACTTCCCAAAAATCTGGCAGCCCATCACTATCTGTATCAGCATCGCTCGTTTTAGAAATAAACTTAAAATTATCTAGCCAAACAGCATCCTCTCCTGTAGATATTGAACCATCTTTTGAATATGAAAACTCAATAACGTTAATACCTTCAGGGATTTTAACAGTTACCGACCCTTCCTTCGTTCCAGCGATCCACTCAATATCACTATTTGAACCATTAATTCTCAGCGCAAAAGAATCGCAACATTCTTCAGATTCTATTTTATAGTCAAATACAAGGTATGCTTCTACGAAGACACCTGTAGCACTGAATGAGCTCATCTGACTATCTGAGATTTTACCAGAGCGAATGCTATGCGAACCATCGGTAGCAAAACTATTATCAATGTACCAATCTGCGTTGTTCTGTGATGAATGGTTAAACCATTGAGGTAGTTGAGAGTCTTCAAATGAACTAGTTAGATTCAATTGCTCTGGAAATGACGCTGCATCTTGTGGGTCTGTTTGTAACTGAAACTCGGTGTAGTTACTAAATCCATCATTGTCACTATCAAGCATTGCATCAGTAGAGTCTGTTAAATTTAGACCATGCTCGTATTCCCAGCCGTCTGGAATTTGGTCTCCATCTGTATCAAGGTTATTAGGATCGCCCTGATTTAAAAACTCATTGAGGTTACTCAAACCGTCATTATCATTATCCAATGATGCATCTTCTGGATTCGAAGGATCTAGTCCGTGTGCAACTTCCCAAGAGTCGGGTATTGAATCACCATCATTATCAGCAAATTCATTACTGATATAAATGTTATCAATGAAAACTGTATCTAAGCCTGATGATACAGAACCATCTTTAATGTAAGCGAATTTAAGTGTATTTAAGCCTACAGGAATAACCTGCTCGAAAGAGCGCCAATCGGTGATACCAGAATCAATAACAATTAATTGCTCGTTTAGGTAAACATACAAATGATCAAAACCAGCTTCTGTAGAAAGTTTATAAATAAAGCTTAAATATTTAGTCTGGTCTGTTACAAAGCTGTATTCAAAACTAGTTGCTTGACTATCGTCAATGTCATTATTAGCCAAAGAGAAACTATAGTTTTCATCTATTTGTGAAGTTTCCCAAGGCGTAGAAGGGTCTGTAAAATTAAAACTCTCAGGAACAAGATTGTCATTAAAGTTAAATGAGATTGTTGCAGGTATTGTTGGCGTAGAATCAGCATCACTTGGGTCTGAACCTAATAAAAATTCAATTAGGTTAGTGAAGCTATCATTATCTAAGTCACTTTGTGCATCTGAACTATCAAGTGGATCTAAGGCGAAATTGACTTCCCAACCATCCGTCATTTTATCGTTATCAGAATCAGGGTTAGTTAAGCTCGTTTGATACACATGATGTTCTTGGTAATCAGTTAGACCATCGTCATCTGAATCAGAATCATTTGGCAAAGAATTTAAACTGTATTCTTCTAGGTTGGTCAATCCATCTTCATCTAGATCACCTGAGGCATCTGTAGGGTCGGATGAATCGAGTGAATATAACAACTCCCAATTGTCATCCATTCCATCGTTATCATTATCAATGAATTGAATATTATTACATACAACACCTACCGTATTGAATGCATCAACAACATCATTTGCCGCATAACCTAAATCAATGGCACTGTTTATTGCACCACATGCACCATCGATAAAGTCCGTCGAATTTACCCAATAATTTTGGTTTGCGTAGAGTATAATTTGAAAAGCTTTACGTGGATCCCACTCTGGCTTATTTGCTAGTAAATAAAATGCTCTGTTGAATACACCACTACTGTAATGAACATCAATTCCAGAATAAAACTGTGATGCGTGGTCTATTGAAATACCATCATTTGACGGCGTTTCAAAATAACGCAATGCAGTTCTATTTTTTGTGATGTCGGCACCAGACAACCAATCTGTAGTACCTCTGACAAAGTATTCAGCAGTTTCACCAGCCATGTCTGAGAAAGATTCATTGATCCCTCCCGATTGGTCATAATAAAATAAATTGGAATTTTGCTCAGTAACACCATGACTTACTTCATGAGATACGATATCTAAAGAAACTAGCGGGTAAAAACTATCAGCACCATCACCAAAGCTCATCGCAGAGCCATTCCAAGTCGCGTTTTCCCAACCATCACCTTGGTGAACACGCAACAATAACTTAAAAGTCAGTGGTGCCGTGTTATACCATTGCTCATACATATCAAACACTGAGGTACCAAATGCATGGGCATCGTTTAAAGGCGAATAGGCACCATTAACCTCTTTGTGAGTATTTCGAGCACATGGGAATGAAAACGCAGATGAAGGCTCGCTCCCTGACTCCATCGAAACAGTTTTTACTTTATCATTTTCTAAAAAACATGTTTCTCCTACTTGGGAAACAGCAAATGCGGGATAATCATCGCCATATTCATAACGGCCAACTTTCTCATTACCACCAGGTCCCATCGCCTGTGTGTGCTTGATATTATTCCACGCTTTAAACACTTCATAAGTCTTTTCACTGATAATAGCTGAAGGCCTTGATTCATGTTTTGCATTTAAAATTTCAAGTTCAATTAAATATGCGTAATGAGCTTGATCGTTTTTAACATAAATGTAGCGCTCTGATTTTACGAGCTTATAAGAAGAATCTAGTGACAGTTTAGAGGCTTTAAGTACTGCTAAAACAGCGGTCTCTAAATCAAATTGATTATTCGCTCTTAATTGCAATTGTGTTTCATTGATATCAGTCGCAAAAAAGCCACTCATATGCTGTGACTGCGCTTGAACACGAATTTGTTGGCCCCAAATTGGAATGCCAGAATAATATTGCTGTAAAATTTTATTTGATGAGTTTTTTCTTAACACACTACTCGAGTTAAAGTGAGGCAAAGTTACCTCTTCAAAATAAGAACCTTTTTTTTGATTATTTTGAAGATTCTGATTTATTAACAGCAGGTTTTGAAGTTGTGGTTGGTTGAGGGGACTGACCCTTTCGACTGTTGCAGCTTGAAGAGAGTATGCGTTAAACATACTAAAAACTGCAGCACCTGCAATTAATCCCTTATGCATAATAGTTCCTTAAATACATTATTTACTTATTATCGGGACTAAATTACCAAAAATAAACACAATCTGCACCAATTTGTTAAGCTCACATTAATAATTTAACCAAAATTTCGACTACATATCTTAAAACTCACACTGGAAAAATACTCAATACCCATCAATACTTTATTATTAATAACTGAAACAGTCCCCTACCCATTCAATGTCGCTAAGAGCTAAATTTATCCTTCTGCTATCCACAATTTTTTGTGTGGTGGTAGCCAATACTTTCATTATCTATGCATTAGATAAACAAGGTCAGGCTAAGCTTGAAGCAGTGATCCATACTCATAATGTGCTCGATGAATCAGAAAAGCTCTACAATCAAATAACGAACGCCGAAACTGGACAGCGGGGTTATTTATTAACACAAGACCTCAACTATTTAGAACCCTACTATTCGGCTCTTGAACAAGTAAAAAAACATTTCTTGGCTGTTAATAGACTTACCCTAAGCAACCCCGAACAACAAAATACGCTTGCTTTAATTGATGAACTAGTTAACAAAAAATTAGCTGAGTTGGCATTAACAGTGACACTTGTAATGCAAGGCACACCTTATGCCCTTGAAGAAGCTAAAGCGATTGTGTTAACTGATGAGGGTAAACAGTATATGGACCAAATCCGTTGGCATATTCTACAGTTTCAAAATACTGAGAAAGCCAAGCTAGAACAGCAAAATGCTGAGTACCAAAGAAATAGGTTGTTTATTACCCGGTTCGTCACTTTGCAAATCCCATTAATTGTTATCTTATTAGTATTTTGTGCTTTTTATATCAATTCTAAACTTTTCAAGCCAATGAAAATATTAATAAAAAATACCAAACAGCTTGAAAAAGGCATTCCTGCAAAAATGATGACGATTAATTCTCATGATGAAATAGGTTACCTTTTCAAACGCTTCATACGTATGAGCAACATAATTAATAAGCGAGCAAGTAAATTAAATTTTCAAGTAAGTCACGATCATTTGACGGGTGTTTTAAATCGAACGGAACTAGAGCCTGCATTAAAACACGCTACTAGTCTTTGTTCTGAAGATAATAAACTGGCTGTAATCTTTATTGATATTAATAAATTCAAGCAACTCAACGATAACTATGGTCATTTAATCGGTGACCTAGTACTTAAAGAAACAGCAAAACGGGTTACTTCATCAGTTAGAGCTGATGATGATGTTTACCGTTATGGAGGGGATGAATTCGTTATTGTTGCCCACAACATTGCCAAGCGTTGCTACATAAATGCCATGCTCAACCATCTAATGGAACGATTTGATAGCCCTTTTATATTCGAACAACACACAGTTACGGTGTCACTTAGTATTGGTGTAGCCCTAGCACCTGATCACAGTCAAGATCCTCAAAAACTGCTCAAGCTTGCTGATCAAGCAATGTACCAAGCTAAACAAGCGTCAAAAAATGGTTATCATCTTTACCAGAATAGTACTCAAGAAGACTAATCTAAATTACTGCTTTATCCGTATATATTTGCAAAAACCCTCATCACTATGTATAAAATTTACACAGCACTTTTAACTTAAGGCAACACTATGCATCTTTTATTGACAGGCGGAACGGGTCTTATTGGTAGGCATTTGTGCCCTTTTTTATTAAACCATCACAAGGTGACTGTACTTACACGAAACCCAATTCAAGCTGCTGTTATTCTGACTCATCAAGTGCACACTGTTAAGTCACTCGATGAGGTGAATTTTGAAGAGGTTGACGCTGTAATTAATCTAGCTGGAGAGCCAATTGTCAACAAACGTTGGAGCGAGTCGCAAAAGCGCACTTTGTTAAATAGCAGAATTAATCTTACCCTACAGATATCTAAAGCGATTAGCCGCTGTGAATCACCACCTCATACCTTTATTTCTGGCAGTGCGATTGGCTTTTATGGCCGCCAAGAAAACCAGCCAATTGATGAAAGCTTTAATGATATTTATCCTGAATTTAGCCATGTGCTTTGCCGTGATTGGGAGCATGCAGCGACGAAAGCACAATCTGACCAAACTCGAGTATGCCTACTTCGTACAGGTATCGTATTAGCTAAGCAAGGTGGTGCTTTAGGTAAAATGCTGCCTGCTTTTAAATTTGGCTTGGGTGGACCAGTAGGCCATGGTCAACAAGGAATGTCGTGGATCCATATTGACGACATGATCCAACTCATCCTTTTTGTGCTTTCACATCAAGAGATACACGGGCCTGTCAATGCCACTGCGCCAAATCCTGTTGATAATAATGAGTTTAGTCAAACTCTTGCACATGTGATATCGCGTCCTGCCATGTTACGTATGCCTAGCTGGGTTTTAAAATTGATGATGGGCGAGATGTCAGATCTACTCCTTCATGGTCAATTTGTGCTTCCCAATAAACTACTTAGTCATAATTACCGCTTCCATTACCCAACGTTAAAACCAGCATTAGAAAGTCTAAAATTATAGTTACAATGTGCGGGTTGATAATACTCAACTAATACATAATAATTAATCTGATTTTAGTCGAGTGATTATTCAGGGAAAATCATGATGCATTTACCCACCATAATCAGCATTTCAATTTTATTGAATGTGATTATTGGGGCGTTTCTACTGTCTTTGTATTTTTTAAGGCAACAGCCGAGCTATTTATATTGGGGTAGTTCGTGTTTATTTTTTGTATTTGCGCAAATCACCGCTTCTCTTCGTGTTTTTATCGACTTACCTTTAATTACCCATTATCTGGCAGCTTTACTCATTATTTCAGCGCCTTTGGCTGCAATTTTAGGGATCCATGCTTATAGTCAGTCAGATAGGAAATACCATAAAGCCTGCGCCTTTGTGCTGATCCTATCCATGCTGATATTACTGCCAGTGCATGACTCCCCATTAAACCAAATAATCAGCACGGCCATTATTGCTATTTGCTTTAGCTACGCTGCATTTGCGCTCAGAAAGCTGCAAGTTGAGCGCATCATACACCTGGCTTTACTAAAACTGTGCTTTGTAATTCATGCTTTGATTATGTTAGTACAATTTTTGCTTTTAGTTTCTGATTATAAGGGCGATATTAATACTGATTTAAGCCACATTCTCGCGGTCATTTTGATAAGCCATATTATAATTACCACCCTAACTGCTATGATTTGGCCATTAATGATGTTTTTAGAATCAGAGCAGATACTAAGCGATCTTGCCAATCGTGACCCGCTTACAGGATTATTGAATCGCAGATCATTTATAATGATTAGCAACAATTACTTAGAGCAAGCTAATAGTAATCTTACAGAGCTCTGTGCTTTGATGATTGATATCGATTTCTTTAAAAAAGTAAATGATCAATATGGTCATGAAACCGGAGATGAAGCACTCAAATGGGTTGCTAAAAAGATTAAAAGCCAGCTTCGCGAACACGATTTAGTCGCCAGAATCGGCGGTGAAGAATTTGCAGTCATACTACCAAGCACCAGTCAGACCCAAGGCGAAAGCCTATCCGAACGGATCCGTTTAGCAATACACAACGATAGCTTTCAATATCAGCAACATTCAATAAAGCTCTCAATTAGTGTTGGCATCATAACTCATAAATCGGGCACAAATAATGTTAACGAATTACTGGCAGAAGCCGACAAAGGCTTATACAAAGCAAAATTAAATGGCCGAAATCAAGTTGTTACTATGGCATTTTAACGTGACAGCTTGTTAGTTTAATTTAAACTTTTATTTAGCTGACTTAACTCATTGGTCACCCACTGTTTATCTAAGCATTGCTCTAAGTTAAGTTGGGCAAATTTTAAAAAATTGCGCGCCGCATGTGACAAATGGCGATCGGTGCGAACCACAAAATACCAATGACTGGCTAAATTCACATCCTCTACATCTAGCATGCAAAAGCTCGTATCATGGGGTGGCAATACATGGCGAGAAACAACACCGAGCCCCATTCCTGAGCCAACTGCAACACGTATTGCCTCGTTACTCGCCATTTGTACTGTGTTGCTTAAAACAAAACCTCTACTTTGTAATTCACTTTCAAAAAGCATTCGCGTAGCAGAGCCTGGCTCTCGAAGTAAAAAACGTTCACTCACTATGTCGTGCAAAGTGACATGGCTTTTACTCGCAAGTAGATGGTTTATTGGCGCAATAAACACTAATGGGTTTTGCAAAAACCGCCCTGCTTTTGCGTGCTCTAATGAAGGGGGATGACTAAATACATAAATATCATCTTCGCCTCGTTCAAATCGAGCAAGCACCTCGGCACGATTACCTATTTCAAGCGGCAGCTCAACATGAGGATGTAAATTACTGTACGGCCCAAGCAATTTGGGCAAGATATATTGTGCGGTGTTAACCATGGCAATTTTACAGCGCCCGCGCTCCCCGCCTCTAAGCTCAGCTAAGTAATCCTGATAATCATCAAAATGACCAAACACCTGCTGACAAGTTTGAAACAACGCAAAACCCGCTTCTGTAATATGAATACGCTGCTGGTTAACCATCACTAATGGCTCATTCACTGTTTCTTGCAAGCGTTTAATTTGTTGTGAAACCGTTGGTTGCGTTAAGTGTAACTGCCTTGCTGTCTCACTAATTGAGCGTGTTTTTACCACACACATAAACACTTCAAGTAAGCGAAAAGAAATATGCCTTAAGTCCATTAACACCAACCCATAGATAATAACCTATAAGATACTACCATTTATTTAATTATTTACTATGTTAATTTTTATCTAGAATAGCGGCGCTTTTAACCAAGAGGAGAACAAAGTGCCTGATATTGTTGTAATGTTTTTTGTTTTAGGGCTCACAGCCGGATTACTTCGCTCTGATCTTAAAATTCCGCAAGCAACCTATGAAACCCTTAGCCTATTGCTAATGCTCACCATTGGCTTAAAAGGCGGCATGGTGCTGCATGGCAATTTGCATTGGCAACTTCTACCCGAAATGGGCGCTGTGTTACTGCTTGGCGGCTTGATACCATTAATGCTGTATCCGGTTTTAAACAAGCTGCTTAACCTCTCTGTCGCAAATAGCGCAAGTATAGCCGCGCATTATGGCTCTGTTAGCGCAGGCACATTTGCTGTTGCTTTAGCGTATGCCGAATCGAATTCACTTAATGTAGGTGCTGAAGTCACGCTTTATTTAGTAATGCTTGAATTACCTGCCATCATCGTGGGTTTGTTACTATACCGCCGTCTAGGAAATAGCTCTGGGCAAAACCTATCACTCAAAGCGCTGTGGCATGAAACACTGACTAACAAAAGTGTGATCTTGCTTGTGGGTGGTGTGATTATTGGCATGATGTACGGCACGCAGCAAGGTAGCCAAGTAACTAGCCTTCTTACCAGCAGCTTTAAAGTTGTATTAGCATTATTCTTACTAGAAATGGGTTTAATGGCCGCACAAACACTGCGCCCTATTCCATGGCATCATTGGCGTTTAGCGTTATTCGCTGTTATAACTCCAAATCTATTAGGTGCTATCGGCGTCTGTGTTGGTACTGCCCTGCAACTCGAGCTGGGATCGGTAGTGATATTAGCAAGCCTAGTTGCAAGTGCCTCTTATATTGCAGCTCCAGCCGCTATAAAAGCAGCTATTCCTGATGCTGACATAGGCTTAGCCATGTTATGTTCTTTAGGCATAACCTTTCCTTTCAATGTATTACTAGGAATTGGCTTGTATCATCAAATAGCATTGTATATGAGTTAAAAAATTCGCTAACTATCACTTTATGCATGAGATTTTTTAAAAAGTCGTTTAATATAAATAAAAAAGCAGTGCAAGGACATGCTATGTTCAATCAAACGCTCAGCACCGAGCAACAGCATGTAAGTGATATTTTTATGCGCTTATGTACGCTTTGTCAGGTGCAAAATAATTTAGAATTAGAGCAACATTTATCATTACAACTTGGCTTTTGTGAGCAAAGTATTGAGCTTGCAACTGTGCCTTATGAGTTAATTGATAAACTAGCTAAAGCTTCTGAGGTTAGTTTTGATTCACTACTTAATGGTAGTAACCAAACCACAGCTGTACTTGATGGTCCCGTATTACAAGCAGTCAGTAACGGTATTATTAAGAGTATAAAAAAGCTATCAATGGCGGGGTTAATTAAAGGTGAGAATCAAACACAAGAAGCACTTAGTCAACTTGCAGATATTCAGCTAAAACAAATAGCAAAAGAGCTCAAAATACAAAGCCAGGTTAAATAACCTGGCTTTCTACTAATTCTTACCTTTGTACATTTTCTCGTAAATGTCAGATATGTTGTTTTGCTTATCGTAGTATCGCTGCAGCTCCCCAAGCGATAACTCCTTTATTTTATCGCTATCAAGCCCGGCAGGTTCTGCTAATTTAAAATGTGCGGCGTGTGGTGAATTGCCCATTAAGGTTGCAATTTCGCCCTTCAATTGTTCAGCTTTATTAAATAGTTTAATTGCTTTGCTGATATCTGTTTCATGTTCGGCTTGTAACGTGCACCAAACCACCTCAACAGACTTAGACCTGATTTGATCTTCAAAGATATTTTTTCGCGCAATCAACCACGTACTTGCAATCAGCAAGATGGCTAAAACGGCAATGGCTATGTAAATTAGTTCAAGCATTACGATCCCTCGGTAAACTAAATGTTACTATACACCCAAACTTGGTCCGCAATACATCAGGAAAAAGCATTATAAATGCTAGTATGAGACTGAAATTCATCTAATAATTAATGTTAAGTTTTTGTTCCGAACGGCCAGCTTGGACTAAGTAATAGTTTTAATTTGGTTTTCAAAAGACCAGGAAACAACATCACAACAGCAAGCACAATACTAATGTAGAGTACAATAAAGCTATACATGTAGTGTATGTAGGCGTGTTCAGTTTGTATGTCTAACACAACAAACTTAAACCAAAGAATAAAGTGAGCTATAGAAAGGCCAACTGTTAGCTTAATAACACAAAAGAATAGCAAGCCAAATTTATAGCTGAATTTTGTATGTAATAGATAAAGAATGTAAATACTGACTAAGTTTATCAGACAAGCTACAAGATAAATATTTTGCGTATTTCCAATACTTTGATTTTCGGCAATAAAGATTAATACATATTCCATCAATAATGATGTTAATGCATATTTTGTGACAACTGTCGCAATTGATAAAAAATCACTAAATAGTTCTCTATTTCCGATAGCTCGGAACAACGATATAGCAAAAGCTAAAACATACATAGCTGCAATAATTGCTTGCATTGAAATCACTTGATGATTTTCTGTAGCAACCATTAACTCTCTATATAAATTTTGAATAGATTCAAACATTTCTTACCCTTACACGAAGCTATAAGGGTAAGATGTAATTAAGAAAAAAACCAGCCAAATTGGCCTTTGATTTTTAATTTTCTTTCTTTTTCTCTCTTACAATTACAATTCCGCCTGTACCGTTAAGTTGTTGTTCTTCTTTTTTCTTTTCGCGAATAATAACAATCCCACCAGTACCTTGAAGTTTTGTTGTATCAAAGCTTGAAACTGGTGCTGCGTCGAATGCTAAAGTAGATAGTAATAAAGCTGATAAAGTCATTTTTTTGTTCCTTCATTGTTAAAGATAGTTTTCGTTAGCAAATACCGAGCCACTAAAATACAAATTGGGTAAAAACTAACGACTAGCCCCTATATAAGCATAAAATTAAACCGTTAGGCCATTTTTTATACTATCCACGTATGCAAAACGTACGCTGAACAGCATCAAACCGTTTAGATCTATAAACTAGCAAGGCTCTATGCCATAATTCTGTTAATTCAAAAAATAAGTCAAAGCGGCCCTACGCTTAGCAAGGTTTAATGCATGGCATATCCAGAACAACAGCAACCAACAATTTATTGGCACGACTACGAGCCCCTACATTAAACAATGGTTCTCATAGCACATTTTATTTTTATGCACACATATGTGTACACAGTTATGTTTAAGCGGAAGTTGAAGGAAGTATGTTGGAAGTAAAGAAAAAAAAGTTATCAAATAAATCCTTATATGCTAGGAAGGAGCAAGACATAGCAAAAGCTATTGCAATAATAGAAGCTGAGTACAAACCTCTTTTCAATGAGAATAAGGAGCCAGATGATACTTCTTACTTTACATATGACGAAATGTACTCATTGATAAACACCGTTCTAAACAAATACACTACAAAGGAAGCCTACCGTAAAGTAAGAGAGGAATATTCTCTTTCACAACACCACGTTGAAAAAGCATATAAACGTAAATCAATATTTTTTAAAGATATCCTTGAATCTCAACTCGCACATCCTACGCTTGTATTACTTAAAAAGCATAAGCTCTTATCAAAGTGGTGGATAAAAGCCTATCACGAGGAATCAGTGTCAACAGGATTGGCTAGAATATCTAGAAATATTCAAATTGCCTTAAAACTTGAAGAGGTCGATCACTTAAAAAAACAAAATAAGGATTTAGCTGGAAGGATAAGATCTTTAGAAGCAAAGCAAAAAATAAAAAGTGAAGATTGGTTTCATGATATAGCACTTCCCATGAGCAAAGAAGGCTACAGTGTAGCTGATATAAGTAAAAAGACAGGAGAAAAGGAAAATACTATTAGAAAACGTCTAGATAGGAACAAAAAAAAATTCAAATGTGACATGTCATACAAATAACATTCAAATTCCACTATAAATACATTACTAGTAGAATTGACTAAAAGAGTTATTTTTCTAATGGGGTGTACCTTGTATTATGACCCACTCTCCCCCCATTATCCCAATGCAAATTTTTATTTTTCAAAATTTATAGAACACTGGCTAGGTTTGTAATAATACAAAGTTAAAATCAAAATTTGGGATTTTTAAATTTTTTTTATAAAGTTTAAATTAGTTACAATTCACATTAATAAAATCGACTTCTGCTCTATACCTAGTATAACTCAATCTTTGAGATCAATATTGCCACTGTCAATAAAGCAACGCTAGTCATAGTCAATCTCAATAATTTTACATTTAGAGGTAATTGAAATTTTGTATTTGTCTTAGCTAGTGGACAACGCACTGTCAGAAATTAAGTACTAAAAACTTAACATGTCAGAAACTATAAATCATGAGTTGTTGACACCCCAAAATCACACCGTTAGTATCTCATAAGTTTTCAACACTAGGTATATCATATGTCACTAATTGGTTTTGCAAGAGTATCAACCGTCAGCCAAGACTTAACTGATCAACTAAATAAGTTAGCTCACTACGGATGTGAAAAAATATTCAACAGTAAGCACTCAGCAAAAGCTGAAGCTAATAAACAAGCCTTAAATGAACTGATAGATTATGTTAGGACAGGCGATACTGTAGTCGTTACTAAGATAGATAGGTTTGGCCGCTCACTTAGCCAAGTCCTTAGTACTATTGAGCTTCTCAGCGCAAAAGGTGTTAACTTAATTGCTATTGATCAAAATATAGATACCAGTCACAGCGACCCAATGAGCAAAGCTATGGTACAATTACTAGCTATGTTTGCAGAGATGGAACGAAATTTTATTGTAAGTCGTACCACTGAAGGTAAAATTGCAAGTGGTAATTTTGGCGGTAGAAAGCCTAAACTAACACCTGAAGATAAACAAAAAATTAAGGTAAAACTTAAAAGGGGTGTAAGTAAAATGGAATTATCAAAGCAATACAATGTGAGTAGGGCAACTATTCTCAATATTCAAAATTCATAAATTAGCATTATCACAGGTTAAGGGAAACATGCCACACTATGTATGGCACAATAACTACCCCCAGAAAGTTTAGTCGCGTATAAAAAAAAGCTCGGACTTAAGGCACTTTGCATAAGGTTTTCAGTTTAGACCAAGTTTCAGTAATCCCACTGAGTTCAACCTTTTTTTGAGCGTCTTTACCAATAATCAACTGATTACCATTCTTAATCTTACTAATGAATTCACTTGATTCAATTGGAGATAGAATAACTTCATATAATTCAAGAGATTTTTGAGTAACAATATAACTATTTATACTTTGCTTAATTTTTGCTGGAGGAGCTTTATCTAAACGATATGTCACAAAGTCAAGGTAATCAGGTATATCCTTGCTATCAGATTCACCTTTCAATCCTCTGTCGGCAAGCTTATTAGAAAACTTAATCACTGGTGGCAAGCCTACTACGCAGCTTGCTTTTATTTCATAGCCTATGGACATAGAGTACATATTTGGAGAAATTTCTTCATCTGTCATTTTATCAAATAAAGCGCTATGGTGTTTAATTTCAAAGCGATTATTTGTATATACTGAACGGCCACCATACATAGTCTCATTTACAGAACTATAATCAAACGGTTTTACTTCTCCAGCAATTCTGACTAAGTTATTTCCAACACTCGTAGAACAGTTGCTTGCATCCGAACCCTTAACGAAAAAACATGAGTAAGTGTAACCAGATTTTTTGCCATTTTTAAAAAAAGTTGCTGCAACATTATCATATAAATCATCGCTATACTGAGGATTGGGTGTGTAAAAATTATCCTTAGCTTCATCACTAGTAAACACAATTTGGCACAATCTAGCATCTTTACCATGAGTATCACAGATTGCTTCTCCCAAGCCTCGATAACTTTTAATATCTCTTATCTGCTTATCATTAATAACAACTTTCATTACGATAGTGATTTTTTTGTTTTTAACCGTATCCACGACTTCATGTTTAGTAGGGTGGGCTTTTGCTGTATTTGAGTTTTTGACATTTTTTTTATCAGAACCACAGCCATTAAGGAGTAACACTAAAATTGTTAAGGTAAGTAGTTTTAAGTACATAATTTAAAATCCTTTTATAAAAACTTATCAAATATATTACCATATACACCAGCCCAATCCATTGTTTTGTTGAGCTTTCAATTAAAGCGCCACTTTGAAAGAAAATTCACAGGAAGTTGACATAAAGAAAAATAGAAATTATTATAGGATTTCTTGTGTTGTAGGTGTCCTATGGTTCTATCTCTCACTTAATTATTAATTAAAATTAAGGAGGGATCATGTCTGAAACATACCTATCTATAAATAAAATTCTTAAACGTTATAGCTTTAGCCGCACTACTTTTTTTAAGCTTAGAAAGAACGGTGGTTTTCCACATCCTGTAACACCTAAGAACTTTAGTCCTCGCTGGTCACTTGAAGTTCTACAAAATTGGGAAAACAAAAATATGCACTCTCAAATCTCTGAATTTGGGGGTACTGAAGCATGAGTGGAAACAATAAAGAGCTTTTCGGATATGAAGAATATCCACAAAACGAAAATGGCCAATATATAATTGCAGCTACGGTTAATAAGTTCATAAGTCCTTGGTTTAAGCCTAATGAGCAAGAATCCAAATTTCGCGATTTTGCTATCGCTTTACTGAACAAGCATTTTTATTCTGTTAAAGAAAACTATGAATGCTATAAGTATAAAAAGCCTTTCTTAATTCGATTATTTACCTTCATGCTCGCCTATCCAAAACGTCCAATACTATTTGGGAAGGTTACAGAGTTTAACATTAATCGTCGCCTATTCTTGAATATAATGGAAAGTATTGAAAAATGTGGATTATGTACATTACTTCATGGCAACACAGAAATTGGTCATAAGCCTGATTATAAATTTTGGTTTCCAACTATTACTAAAGAAGTTAAAAACGAAATATTTGATAGTCTTATTTCAAGCAAATCGAAGGAACTAAAAAGCTTAATTGATCATAAAAGTTAATTGCTGATAACTTCCTTAAAAAAAGGATAGCACTAAAAATTAGTGGACTACCTAATGAAAAGGTACTCCACTAATTTAACTAATCATATAAGTAAATTCAGATGCTTGTTATTTATGTTTGCAATCTTGGTTATTGCAGATTAGGCTCTCCCACTTACAATAGGCAGCTAGTTGCTCATTTAAGAAGTTACTCTTATTATAAATCGAAAATACGCCGCCTAAACTGTGCCCTAAGAGCTTCTCAGTAATATATGGCTGAACACCTTCATCAACTAAAATAGTTGATATAGAACGTCTGAAATCGTGCACAGTCCATGATTGTAAGTTCATTCTAGCCCTCACGGCTCTGCAAAACTTATTTATCGTTTGTGAACTAATGGCATTTTGATATGTAGCTGAAGGAAAAACATATTTGGAGAATTCACCAAATAAACCAACTTGCTCTTTCAATACTTTAATAGCCTGAGGCGCTAAAGGCCTTACTATTTTTATTTTAGTTTTGCTTTTCTCTGCCGGAAGTGTCCAAAGGTTATTTTTAAAGTCAATATCAGCTAATTCCATTTCTCTAACCTCACCACATCTAGCGCCTGTATAAATAATAAATTTCACAGTGTTTTTAGTTGATACTAAACATTGTGATCTTTCAAGTTCAGAAAGTATTTGCTGTATTTCAGATATACTAGGGGTGCGGTCTTTAACCTGCGAATTATAGCCAACTGACTTTGTAGCTAAATCATTTAGAGTATGCTGATTAATAAAACCTCGATCAGAGCAGAACCGTAGACAGGTTTTTAATTGCTTAATCATTGTTTGAGCTACATACCCTGTTGAATTCTTTTCTACTTCATCAAAGAAAGCATACCATTGAGGCTTCGTGATATCCTCTACAGGCGTTTTAAACTTTCCCTTAGCATGTTTACCGAAACTATAGTGATAAACACTCTGAGTACTCGCTCTGAGCCTAGAAACATACTTTTCCATGAAGAGTTCAATACATTGATCTAAAGTAGGCTTGCAATTATCTATTTTATCTTTTGCATAGTACTCTTTAATATCATATCCATCAGCGGCAATATCTCGAAGAGTAGGCACAACCTTTCTTGCTTCAGCTAGTGATAAGGCAGGATAAGTGCCAATATCGTAACGCTTCTGTTTTCCTTTGTGTCTATATCTGTACTGAAAGACAATCTTTCCCTTAGGTGATATTCTTACACTCATGGAGTCACGATCAGCAAGTACAGTAATTTTATCATTAGTTTTATTTAGTAAACTTTTCAACTTTGAATCTGTCAAAGACATATATGTACACAACCACTTAGTATATACACAAAAGTGTACACCAAACTTGTTAAACAAAGAAGTTTAAGACTTTACGAAACTAAACAAAAAAACACAAATAAAAATATAAGTCACTGTATTTACTAGGCGGAAATTAACAACACTGGTTATTTATGAACTATAATGAACAAGCAACTATTTATTGGCACGACTACGAAACATTTGGCGCAAGCCCGCAAAAGGACCGCCCGAGTCAATTTGCAGGTATTCGTACCGATCTCGATTTGAATATTATTGGTGAGCCGTTAATTGAGTATTGCAAGCCTGCAGCCGATTACTTGCCCCACCCTGAAGCGTGTTTAATAACGGGTATTACCCCGCAAGTTGCGATGCAAAAAGGCTTAGTTGAAGCTGAGTTTATGGCAAAGATCCATGCTGAATTTAGCCAACCTAACACCTGTGTTGCGGGCTATAACAGCATCCGTTTTGATGATGAAGTCACACGTTACAGCTTATATCGTAACTTTTATGACCCATACGAGCGTGAATACAAAAACAATAATAGCCGCTGGGATATTATTGATTTAGTGCGTGCCTGTTATGCACTACGCCCAGAAGGTATTGAATGGCCGCTTAAAGAAGATGGTACGCCGAGCTTTAAACTCGAGCACTTAACCGTTGCCAATGGCATCGAGCACGCTGCCGCTCATGATGCATTAAGTGATGTAACAGCAACCATAGCGTTGGCAAAATTAATAAAAGAAAAACAACCTAAGTTGTATCAGTTCTTCTTTAGCTTACGCTCTAAAAAAGCACTAGCTGATTTAGTGATGTATTTAACATGACACCACTGGTACACACTTCATCACGAATTCCGGCAAGCCAAGGCTGCACCAGCTGGATTGCACCAATGAGCTTTCACCCAGTCAATAAAAACGCCATTATTTGCTTTAATTTAACTGAAGATCCGCAAGTGCTATTAGATTTGTCTGTTGAAGAGCTACGCACGCGTCTTTACACAAAACATAGTGACCTTGGCGAAGACGAAGCACCGGTAGGCTTAAAACTCGTGCATTTAAATAAGTGTCCTATTCTTGCACCAGCAAAAACCTTGTTACCAGAGAACGCAGCCCGTTTAGGTATTGACCGCGAAAAGTGCTTACAAAATCTCGCTATTTTAAAAGCCAACACAGAACTTCGCGACAAAGTCACCGAAGTGTTTAACGAGCAGCGTGATTATGGCGAAACCACTAACCCTGATTATCAACTTTATGATGGTTTTACCAGCCACTCAGATAAAGCAAAATTTGCTATTATTCGAGATGCAAGCCCTGAGCAATTAGCATCAATGCAGCTAGATTTTGATGATAAAAAGTTTGCTACCTTGCTATTTAGATACCGCGCTCGAAACTGGCCACACACACTAAGCCAAGATGAATTAGCAAAATGGCGCCAGTATTGCCAAAATAAGTTAATGCACGGTGAAGATAGCCCGTCGATCAGTGGCCAAGATTTCATGATCACCTTAGAAAATCTAGCGCATGAAAATGATGATAACGAGAAAAATCTGCATATATTAAAAGCGTTGTACAATTACGCACAAAGCATGTAATAAAAAACGCGACAATCATTGTCGCGTTTTTTATGGATATTACTTTTTATGTAACGCTTCGATGCGCGCTAATAAACTAGAGGTGTCGTAGCGGCCGCCGCCTAACGCTTGTACATCGGCGTAATATTGATCAACCGTTGCCGTCATCGGCAAAGTTGCGCCGTTGGCCTTTGCCTCATCCAAAGCGATGCCTAAATCTTTACGCATCCAATCAACAGCAAAACCAAATTCGTATTCGCCAGCCCACATTGTTTTGTAGCGGTTTTCCATCTGCCATGAGCCTGCTGCACCTTTAGAGATGGTTTCAATTACTTTTTCACCATCAAGGCCAGCTTGTTTAGCAAAGTGTAAACCCTCAGCCAAGCCTTGTACCACACCTGCAATACAAATTTGATTTACCATTTTACAAAGTTGACCAGAGCCTACTTCACCTAATAATTGGCTAAAACGACTAAAAGCAGCCATGACAGGTTGAACAACATTAAAATCAGCTTCGTCGCCACCAACCATCACGGTTAATACCCCATTTTCTGCCCCAGCTTGACCGCCAGAAACCGGCGCATCTAAAAATGCGATACCTTGTAGTTTCGCTTGAGCACCTACTTCACGTGCCACTTCAGCTGATGTTGTAGTGTGGTCAACTAAATAGCTGCCCTCATGCATGCTTGCCAGCACACCATTTTCACCATAAACAACTGAACGTAAATCATCATCATTGCCTACGCACATGAAAACGATATCAGCCCCTTTTGCTGCTTCACTTGGTGTTTCAGCGTATTCACCTTGATACTCAGAAACCCACTTTTGCGCTTTAGCCGTTGTGCGGTTGTAAACTGTCACGCTGTGACCTGCGTTGGCAAGGTGACCCGCCATTGGGTAACCCATTACACCTAATCCGATGAAGGCGACTTTCATTGACATAAAACTGACCTATTTGAGTGATAAATTAGTAACAATTTCATTATCTCAACCGAATAACTAAAAAGCGAATGAAAAAAAGTTCATTTAAACCGTTTAAAAACACACAGGTAAAACATGGATAGTATATATCGTTTCAATGCCCAGCTTGCATCTGGTGAAAACTTCAGCCTTGAATCGCTACAAGGAAAAACAGCGCTTATTGTCAATATTGCCAGCAAATGTAATTTTTCAGTGCAAATGGCAAGCCTTGAAAAACTCTATCAAGAATATAAACAGCAAGGATTTACCGTACTCGGTTTTGCCTGTAATCAATTTGGCCATAATGAGCCACTTGAAGGCAATGAACTTAAAGCCTTTTATCAGCAACACTTTGATGTCAGCTTTCCTATTTTTAACAAGGTGTTAGTCAACGGGCCTGACGCTCACCCTTTATTTAATTATTTAAAGTGCCATACCCGTGGAATTGCGCAAAACCGCGCAATTAAATGGAATTTCACCAAATTTCTTATAAACTCAGAGGGTCAACTTGTTGCGCGATATGCCCCGCGCACCAAGCCCGAAACCCTCAAAATGGTGATAGAGAGTAATTTAAATGATGAAACTGGCCTTATTCAGTGCGCAAAAGTATGAGCAACCGTTTTTTGAAAGGAATCTAACTGAATACGCTGAGTCTGTTTCGCTCAGTTATTTTGAGCAATCCTTGAACAGCAATACCACACCCCTTTGCCAAGGTTTTGATGCCGTGTGCGTGTTTGTAAACGATACGGTCGACAAACACGTCATTGCTGATATGGCGGCTGTCGGTATAAAAGCAATCTTATTACGCTGTGCAGGCTTTAATAATGTTGACCTTGATGCTGCCAAAGAGCATAACATCAAGGTTTGCCGCGTCCCTGCATATAGCCCAGAAGCAGTAGCAGAGCATTGTATTGCACTCATGCTAACGCTCAACCGAAAAACCCATAAAGCCTTTAACCGAGTACGTGAAGGCAACTTTGATTTAAACGGTTTACTCGGTTTTAATCTGTTTAAAAAAACTATTGGGATTATCGGATGTGGCAAAATCGGTTTAGCACTGGTTAATATCTTAAATGGCTTTGGTGCTAAGGTGCTCGTGTGCGACCCTATGGCTGGTGAAGGCCCTTACACCCTATGCGATTTAGACACATTGCTTACCCAAAGTGATGTCATTTCATTGCACTGCCCGCTCAACGAGCACACCCATCATTTAATTGATGCTAACGCATTTAAGAAGATGAAAGACGGTGTCATGCTGATTAACACCTCTCGCGGTGCACTTCTCGATACCCAAGCATGTATTCAAGCACTTAAGTCTAAAAAGCTTGGACACCTAGGCCTAGATGTATACGAGCAAGAGTCAGAGTTATTCTTTAAAGATCACCGTGAAGAAATCATGCAAGACGATATTTTTTCACGCCTTATCAGTTTTCCAAATGTGTTAGTGACAGGCCACCAAGGCTTCTTCACCCAAGAAGCTCTTAGCGAAATAGCCTGCACTACATTGCAAAGTGCTAATGAAATAAGCCAAGGCTTACCATTAACTAACGAAGTTCTTTAAAGCAAGCGCACCTTAAATTAAAAAAGGCGTGAGGTTTAAACCCCACACCTTTTACTTTTTTCTTTCACCTTGAAACTAGAAACTTGTAACTAGCAACTCGAGTTTCTATTTCAACAACGCCACGTTCACGAATACCGCCGTCATTAATAACGGACAGACAAAGCGAATGTACTGGGCAAACCAATAATGAGGGCCGCTCGATACTTGATGCAATTTATTACCACGCTGCCATAACCAGCCAACAGTAATGAAATAAAACAGTCCCATTAAAGGTAATTGGTACTGTGTAAGTACCATAATGACTAAACCAAATAACCAGTCAAAGTTTAAGATAATCAGTGATGAGGCAATAAACACGATTAGGGTTACAAATAAGGTCGCTTTTTTGCGCTCTACACTGTGATTCTCAACCAAAAATGCCACTGGAATTTCAGTCGATGAAATAGTTGATGTCACTGAGGCAATCGACATTAGTACAAAGAATAATAAGCCAACGAGTAAACCCACTTGACCCATCGTGCTAAACAGTTCAGGTAAAATCGCAAAAATTAACTGCCCTTCACCGACCAATTTACCGCCGCTAAATACCTCTACACCGTTATGTTGAGCAACAAAAATAGCCGGAATAATCAATAAACCCGCTAAAAAGGCTACACCGGTATCAAGCAGTGCCACGGTTCCAGTTAGTTTCGGCAGGTTGGCATCTGGTTTTAAATATGAGCCGTAAACCATCATACAACCAACACCTAACGACAATGAAAAGAACGCTTGTCCCATTGCCGCAATAATTAAGTTGGCATCAAGAATTTGACTAAAATCTGGCACTAAGTAAGCTGCAAAACCATCCATCGCACCATCTAGGGTCGCGATATAAGCAATTAACGCCACTAATAACACTAGCAATAATGGCATCAAGCGGCGTGACCAAGTTTCGATACCTGATTTAACACCTTTTAAAATAATACTCGCAGTAAGAATAAGCATCAGTGGCGTAAACACAAAATTGCGCGCCATGGAGTCACTGTGCAAAAAGTTACTTAACTCAGTAAAACCAAAGAAGCTTGCGACTGGCTCGAGCGCATAAGCGAGCATCCACCCTGCAACTATCGAATAAAAGCTCAGCATCACAATCGCACCAAAGAGGCCAATATAGCCAGCTGCAGCGCCCACTTTAGGTGCTGTGTCTTGCCATGCACTAGATAATGCTTTTACCGGATTAGCTTGCGCTTGGTGGCCTAAGTACAGCTCAGTATAAAGAGCTGGAAGCGCTAATAAGAAAATAACAATGAAATAAACAAGTAAAAATGCACCGCCGCCATGGTTTGCCGCTTGTGTTGGAAAGCCCCAAATATTACCTAAACCTACCGCCGCGCCAGAAGCTGCTAAAACGAAACCTAATCGGCTTTGAAAGCCGTCACGAACTTGTGCCATACATCTACAAATCTGTTATTATTTTTCCTCATTAAACCATAATTACAGTCAACTGCGTAAACTATTTGCGTTTGTTCGTGCCTATAAAAGTGCATTTGCTGTAAAAATAAACAAAACTAAATTCAAGCCCCGTGTAAGCGTTATACCATGAGCAGTCACTACTTTTCGAACACCCTTATCATTGAACAGCAGTGCCAAACAACGGCCAAAAAAATCATGCTTATGAATGCAACACGTATTGATGTTGCAAGTTTACCCCTTGATAAATTACTTAGTGAGTTTGAGTTAAGTGTGCTTAAAAAACGCAAAGTGCCTAGTGCAAAGCAAGAGTACTTAGCGACTCGCCTAACGTTAAAGTATTTGTATCAACATGCTTACCCTAATGACGATATAGCGCTCAATGAAATATCGAGCCAGTTTGATGACAAAGACAGCAAGCTAAAATTACATACCCCGGTTAGAGAACCTGTGTGGACCTGTTTATCACATTCAAATGGCTTAATCGGTGCAGCTCTTAACCCCAAACAGCAGCTATTTGGTTTTGATATTGAACAAAGCAGTAAGCCTCGCCCTTTTATCAAACTCGCCAAGCATTTTTATCATCACGATGAAGTTGACTTAATTAGCCGTTTTGACGCATCCGATAAACAAGCACAGTGCTTTTTTAGAATTTGGACATTAAAAGAAGCGCTTGCCAAAGCAAGCGCTCAGCCTATTGCGAAACTACTTGCTCCAAATGTATTCGATGAATTGAGCAAACATGATTTCAGCGCGAGTAGTAACTCTATTGAAGGCTTTGATATAAGTGTTGTGGCACAAAAAAGCACTGACTGGCAGTGCTCTTTTATTAACTTTAATGACTTACGCCGCGACTTGGCTTTCTAATAGTCGGCTGTGGATAGCCTGAACTACATAATCTGACTCGCTTTGTTCAACTAAGAAGCACAGGTTATGTTTACTTGCACCGTGGCAAATTAAACGAATATTAAAATCGCTTAATACCTGCATTAAGTTCATTTCTTGCTGACGTAATTGAATTTCCGAACCAATTAATGCCACCAGCGTTAAGTTATTTTCAACCGATACATGACAAAACTCAGAAAGCTTATCTAAACAGGCTTGATCAAGCTCTGGACGTGATGCATTCGGTGCGTTATCCAAAGTAATTGCAACACTGATCTCTGAAGTAGTAACTAAATCAACCGAAATATTAAATTCGCTTAAAATAGTGAATACACGGGCTAAGAAACCGCTCGCAAGTAGCATTTCTGGGCTTTTAACCGTTAATAGAATTTGGTTTTTACGCTGTGTTACCGCACGAATACCTGGTTGCTGAGACTTTTCTTTTTCAATCCATGTACCACCTAATTGCGGCTCACGGCTTGAACCAACAAACACACTAATGTGACTACGGCTTGCCGGTAAAATAGTAGCAGGATGCAGTACTTTTGCACCAAACGTTGCCATTTCTGCCGCTTCATCAAAGCTTAAGCGTGCAATTGGGCTTGCTTTAGCGCATAAACGCGGATCAGTACTGAAAATACCGACTACATCGGTCCAAATATGCACGCTTTTTGCGTTAATTGCTTCAGCGAGTAATGCAGCACTGTAATCTGAACCACCACGGCCTAAAGTGGTCGTTTGATTGTGTTCATTGCTACCAATAAAGCCTTGGGTTACCACAACATGGTCATCAAGTAGCGGTACTAAATGCTCTTTAGCTGCCGCAGCGGTTGCTGCAACATTTGGGGTAGCTTTAGCAAATTGGTTATCTGTTTTCAGCACTTTGCGAACATCAAAACGCACCGCATCAAGACCTTGGCCACGTAACACTTGAGTAAACAAATACGATGATAAACGCTCACCAAAGCTCAGTAGCTCATCTTGCTCAGCTACTGACTTTGCGCCTTCTGACGCTAGATTTTGGAAAGCCTTAAGCGTTTCATTAAAGCCATGTGCTAAATCAGCATCAAGCGACAGCTCTGCCAAGATTGCTTCTTGAATGGCTACCACACCAGTAATATGTTCATCACGCTCAGCCGCGCTCAAATCACGTTTACACAATGCAACTAAATGATTGGTCACGCCAGCACTGGCACTCACTGCAACAATACGTACTTGATTATCAGCACAAACGATTTCTGCACAGCGGCTCATAGCATCAAAGTTAGCTACACTGGTGCCACCAAATTTTGCAACAACGTAATCTGATTTTGTGTTGGCGGCTAATTGGGTATTCATGTCGTCTCCTTTTGTGGAAAACTATCCACAGTAATTCAAGAAGAACTCGGCAAGGGGGTGCTTTGAAAATAAAGAGTAGTCCATGCCAGAAGCTCTCCACCTAGTTTGGTGACAGTTTTGAGGATTCAGCCCCATAAACCGAAAAATAACCGTGACGTCCGATTAATTTTCTCGGCGAGTACTTCCCTCATTAATGGTCATCGGCGTTCGTCACCTCACATTAATTACCTAAGTATCGCACCTCTTCTGAATGTTAAGTTAACACCTGGTTAAAATAACAAAGCCTGCTGTTAAAAGCAGGCTTCGAAAGTTAACGTTTAGACGTCTAGCTGTCAAGTTGTTTTATGAAATTAAACTGCCCGCTAAGTGCGAACCGTAATAACCTACGGTGTAGGCAATTAATAAATAAACCGACATTCTCAGATAGCTCATAAAGGTCAGTGCTTTTACTTTACTCATGGCGATAATACCTGCCGCAGAGCCGATAATAAGCATTGAACCACCTACCCCAGTTGCGTAAGTAAACGACAGCCATTGCTGTGGACTCATTACAATGTCTGCTTTTAATAGTGCTGCAGTTAAAGGTACGTTATCTACTGCCGCAGATAAAAGCCCCATTAAATAGTTGGCGTATTCAGGTGCCATCAATTCATAAAGGTGAGTAAATTTAGCAAGCATACCGACTTCTTTTAATGCACCTACGAGTAATAATACACCGACGAAGAACAATAAAGTGTCGTATTCAATTTCACGTATGTAATCGATGATTTTTTTGTTGACGTCTTTTTTGCGCATTAAAAATTGTGCAACCAAAAACATCAGTGATAAACCAAATAAAAAGGTTAATAGCGGTGGTACACTGTAAAGTACGCTTAAAGTTAACGTGGCTATGATGGTAGAGAAGAAGATAACCGCAATGGTTATATCTGTTTTTTCAATTCGACGCGCGGTTTGTTTTTCAAATACTACATTACCCGACATACCCACCGATAGCATCGCTGCTAACAGTGCCACACTTGAAAGCGCAGGGACAATCAACAATAACAGGTGCCCTATCGTCACTTTTTCATCTAAGAAAATCATCAAGGTTGTAACATCACCGGTGATCAGCGATACCCCACCCGAGTTAACACTAAATACAATTAAGGTTGCATATTTTATTAATTTTTTAGGATCTAATTTCAGCGACATCACCACCGCAAGCGAGATTAAAGTCGCGGTTATGTTGTCTGATATTGATGAGAATAAAAATGCAAAGCCACCAATCAGAAACATCAGCTTTCGTTCACTGATTTGATTTGGCATAATTTTATGAACAATATTCTGGATAAAGCCTTTAGAGTTTAAATACGCTACAAAGGTCATTGCAGCCATTAAAAACAGCCACAAAGTCGCGATCTCTAAAATGTTGTGATCCAATTGGTGTTGTATGGTTTCTGGGCTTTGCCCATGAATTGGAGAGATAAATAAGATAATCCAGCATAAAGTGCCAAAAAAAAGCGTCGTTTTGGCCTTGTTTACATGGATAATATCCTCTATAACGATAAGCAAAAATGCCACCGCTATCAGGGTTAGGATAAGTGGGGTTACCATGGTGTTTGAACAACCTTTATAAAAATGTAAAAATTGTAAGTCGAGTGTTTCGGCGCGGATTCTAGCAGCATAGAAAGCATAAAACTATTCTCAATTACATAATTTACTACTAATCGCTAACACCAAAGTCTGAATTTACTGGAGCCTTATGATCCCAGCTAAAAAGTTATTAAATACCCTTACTGAACATTGGGGGGTGTTAGAACTGCTATTTAAACGTTTTAAGATGGCTGATTTCAGCTTGAAAGACGTACAAAATGCGATAAAACAAAAACAACCTTCGTGGTCAAATGAACGCATTTATAAAGAAACAAATCGTTTATTGAATCAAGATATTATCATTCCACTGGCAAAATCATCGCAGTTAGAAATAAACCGTGCAATCGCCGATTTTGCGACTTTCTTACTACAAGAAGAACACCTAGGTCTTGCCCAAGAAATTAGTGTGCTTGTTGATGATTTAGCTCGCCTTGGTAATCGCCTTGCTAAAGCGGGTGAAATTGAAGATTACGATGAGCTTCGTCGCTTCAGCCGTATTATGGATGATCGGGTACGCAAAATAATGAAATTGTTTGCCCACAATGAAAACGCGATTTTAAATATTGTTGAGCATGCGAAAGCTGACAACGCGGTACAATCACTGCAAAAACGCTATCAAGCAGTGATTGAAGCGTTTGATGAATACATTGAACCTATGCTTGAAATGGTGGATATTCGTGGTGACTTCCACGCTTGCTTTAATACCATCGAAGCGCAAATTAGCGCGCAAATAGAGCAAATTGATCGCCTAGGGAAGTCATATCAAGACAAGCGCATGCTTGAACAATTACGTACCCGTATTTTAGAAATGCATTTAGTTGGTCGTGAAAGTTTACGTAAAAGCGCCGATATGCTGATGCCGCTACGTGAAGAGTTACGCCGCAACAACCTAATTACTCGCCAAGCGGCTAAAGTGCTTGGTTTAGTGCGTAAAAATGGCGTCGATAACATGTTAAGTGCAGTACAGCCTAACTTTGTTTCAGACGCGCAACGTTTTTCACTTGGTCAGCAACGTCATATCGTGGCCTATATGGCAGGCTTAGTTGACTTTGAGCACGATGAATATCAGCTTCCTGAACATGATGATGTGCCCGCCTATCAAAGCCCGCATATTCCTGATTACAACGATGTTAAAACACAATTTAGAAAACGCTTTAAAAAAGCCAGCAAAAAAGCTCAGCCGCTGCTTAGTTTCTTAGATGAAAGCTACCCAGATCTAGAGGCTGACGAAATGCTGTTCTTGTATCAAAAATTGATTAGCGATGGCGACCTTGAAATCAGCCAAAGCCAAGAGAAAGTAAAAATAAAAATTGCCCAGCAACACTTCTCTCTTTACCCATTTAACTCATCGATTGCTGACGATAAAAAAGCAACAGAGCAATAACCATGACAGATATTAATTTAGATGATTTAACGCATCTGCAAGCTATTAATAAAAAGCTCACATCAGGCTACCACATTAGCGAACAAAACACGCTGATGTGGCAAGAGCTTGATCAACACATTGATGCTTATCGCGCGTTATTTAACGCCCTAGGCCATGACCTACAACATGATAGCCGTGGCTTTTACTATTTTGGAAGCGACGAAAGCACCCCAAATATGGGTAAAATTTCGCGTGCCATCGCACTGACTATCTACATCTTGATTGAGCACTATGCCAATACCGGTAAAGATCCAATGCGTGCCTTGTTTGACGAAGTAAACGACCTTGAACTAATGCAAACCTTAGTGCAAATCAACAAGCACCTGTTTGATCAATTAGAAATCTTCTCAGGCTCAGATTTACGCAAAGACGTTTACCTACGTATGGTGCGTTTAGGTCTAGCTCGCGAAGTAGAAAACGGCTTTATGCTGCAAGCACCTATTTATCGTTATATCGATGCATTAATGGAAGTAAACGAAGAAACCTACCTAGGAGATGACGAATAATGCAAAGCCAAAGCCTATACGGACTCAGCAAACTTGCGCTTTTAAATACTGCTGGCTATGCAAAATGCGTGATCCCGCTGGATAAAAGTAGTTCAATCTGTGCACCTAATAATACCGGTAAAAGCTCGGTAATTAATGCCTTACAATTTCCACTGATCAATGATTTACGTTTAACAGAATGGGATGGCCACGATTTAGACGAAACCCGAAAATTCTACTTTTCGTCAGACCAATCCTATATTTTACTCGAAGCTGACCTACCGAATGGCCCTGTGGTGATTGGTGTTGCTGGCCTTGGTAAAATTGCTGGTTACGCGCATCAGTTTTTTTGCTACCAAGGTAAGTTAAACCTTGATCACTACACTCAAGGCAAAACCATTGTAAAATTCACTAAGCTTTTTAATCACTTAAAAGAGCAAGGTTTCAATCCAATTGAATTAAAAGCGCAAGAACTAAACGCCCTACTCACTGGCGGCGCAACCCCATTTGATGGCGATATCAACTTAAAGATGATCCCCCTCAATAACGTGCAAGACTCCGCGATTTACAAAGAAATTTTCCGCCGTATCCTTAACTTGCATAAGTTAGGTGCCAGCGATGTTAAACGCTTTATGTTACGCGTATTTGAGCGCCATATGTCAAACTCACGAGTTGATTTTTATGAGGTATGGCGACGTTCATTTGATAAAGTGAATCGCGCTAAACGTGAATTAAAAGCCCTTGAGTCAATGCAAGAGCCAATCGCAGCTCTTGAATCTATGCTTGAAAACCAAACAGTTTTAAAAGGTAAGCTCGCTGCCTATGCGCCAAAAATTGACCAAGCACTGATTGACTTTGAAACCTATCAACAAGAGCAACTCTCTGAGCTAAATATTGCCCTTGAGGATATCGAACACGAAAAGCACGAGTTCGAACAAAAGCAGCAGCTGTATATTCAGCAATCCCGTGATATTGAACGTAAACAAACTCAAATTGAACAATGGTTTTTAGACTATCGAGCGCTTAAATCTGAGTTTGAATTGGTTAATAAAGCCACCCTAAAAGTAAGCCTTACGCAGCTTAAACAAGATTATGAATCGCTATCGCATTCATTAAGCAGTGCCCAAGGGCAAAGCTTACACACGCTTGATTACCGTATTAGCGAAACACAAAAGCAAATTAAGAGCTTAAAATTACAGCTGAAGAACCTTGAGTTCAATTTATTCACCCGTATGCGTGAAGATTTATCTTTAAAAGAAGTTGAAGAGATTTCGCGTATTCTAAACCCTGATATCTTATCGTTTGCCACCACCAGCAATGGTGATGTTGAGATCACAGACGAAGATGCCTTTGGTGAGTTCTTAGAGCAGTTATCGGCAAATGTGAAAGGCGGTGTACTTACTCTTCCTGGCGCGACGATTAAACTTAAAAAGCTAAGCCCAGTGCAAATGCAAACGGGCGAAAATAAAGAGCAATTAACCGCGCAACTCGCTGCCCTAGAAAACTCACTAAAAGAGTTTAAACAACAGCGCGAAGTTGCTGCTAATGTCGCCGAAAAGCAAAAAGAAAAAGATGCCTTATATGATGAGCTAATGGCCTCAGAAGAAGCGTTAAAACGCTTTGAACAATTTGAAGTGATGCAGCAATCTGTCGATGCACAAACTCTGCTAAAAGAGCAATTAAATGCAGAGCGCGAACAAGTTGACGACTACCTGCAAGACATTCAAAAGAACAGCGGCTCAATCAGCGACCGTCGCTCAATTATCAAGTCGAAAAAAGATTTGCTTGCCCGCCAAGCTGACCGTTTACGCCAAGTTAAATCTGAACGTATCGATCACACGCTTGATTTTTACTCAGGCAAAGTCACTCCATATATGATTGAAATCAGTATTGATTTTGATAACTTAAGTGACCTCATTCATCACTTTAATAAAGACTGCCAAGAGCTACGTAACTTTGATATCAACGTACGTAACACCTACCTGCATATTTACAATGCGGGTATTACTAAATTTGATAACGAAAACGATGAGTTTACTAAATACGAAAAGCTTATTAGCGCGTTTCATAACAT
The DNA here is from genome assembly GCF_002964825.1 of Pseudoalteromonas sp. T1lg122. NCBI lineage: Bacteria > Pseudomonadati > Pseudomonadota > Gammaproteobacteria > Alteromonadales > Pseudoalteromonadaceae > Pseudoalteromonas > Pseudoalteromonas sp. T1lg122. The sequence continues at coordinate 151,223 of NZ_PQCG01000007.1, read as the reverse complement.
AGAAAACGAGCGCGATGCCGTTGAACGTCAAGGCCGCGTTGCGTTAACCGAAGTAGCCGCTACTATTAAAGGCTTGCGCGAAGACTTAGACCGCCTGCGCCGCGAAATGAATAGCTTTAATAAAGGAATTAGTCAGCATAGGATCTCTAACCTTCAAGCATTCAAAATTAATGTTATACCGCGCAAGATGTTGGTTGATAGCATTGATACAATTATCAGTACCTCAAATCAGTTTGAGCAAGGCGATACCCTAGACCTATTAAGCCAAGAGCCTTATAGCGAGTCTGCGGTAAACGAAGCGAAAGATCATTTAATTAAGCTTGCATCAGAAAAAGCCGGTTTAACTCTGACCGATTTATTTGATATTCGTTTTGAAGTAGTAAACCGTGCTGGCGAAACTGAACACTTCGAAAAAATCGATTCAGCCGGCTCTAACGGTACACGTATCACCATTAAGCTACTTTGTGGCATGCTGTTTATTCGTTACTTATTAAGCGACCAAGAACAAAACTTGTATCGTATTCCGATTTATATCGATGAAGCAGCCGATATCGACCCACAAAACCAAAAAGCAATTATCGAAACAGCGCTAAGCTTTGGCTTTGTGCCGATTTTTGCCTCAGTTAAACCACAAGTTAGCTGTGATTACATCGTCCCTATTCGTACTGTTAAAGATGGTGCACAAAACTGGGTCGATGAAAAAGATTGGATAGAAGTGGAACACACTGCTTAATTACAAACTATTACAGTACTTTTTTGTAAATGTGCCATAGTCTTTAAATAATCATTCGGTTGAGTGTTTTTTGTGTTATGTTATCAATCAAGTAGTGGAATTTTTGCCAAGGAGCAAACAATATGAAGAACTTATTAATCGCGACGGCTGTATTATTTTTAGCGGCTTGCGCTAAAACGCCTGATTGGGATTACGACAAATCAGCAGATTTTAGTAATTATAAAACCTTCTCTTGGGTACCTAATGCCAGCTTGACTAAAAACGTAGCGAACTACCAAATTAGTCCTTTAATGGAAAAACGCGTTCGTGAAGCTGTTAATGCTGAACTTGAAAAAAGCGGTATGAAGCTAGTTGATTTAGCACAAGCAGATGTACTGATTAACTATCATGCCTCAGTTGATACAAAAATTGATGTTGATACCTTTAACGTAGGTTACGGTGCACGCTGGAATTACTGGGGTATGGGTTATAACACGCAAACCACCACTCGCGAATATGAAGTGGGTACGTTAATTCTAGACGTAGTTGACCGTGCTTCTAACCAATTAGTTTGGCGTGGTGCTAAAGAAGGTCGTTTGCAAAAAAATCAATCACCTGAAAAGCGCACTGAAGTTATCAAAGAAACGGTTGCTAACATTCTAAGTAACTTCCCACCGCAATCTATTAATCAAAACTAAACACCGTTTTAGTTAAAAGACCGCGCCTTAGCGCGGTTTTTTATTGCCTGCTGAAATCTGGTTGGAGTGGTATAACTCAGTGATTCAGATACAATACCCGCAATTTTCAGTGCGCCTAACTAGCCCACTACCCCAGATTAAACAAAATCAAGAGAGTTTTAGATGGTACGCGCAGTACAGCTTACACTTCCCGCATTATTCGTCACTTGCACAGTGCTAGCAGAAGACACCAACAATATTGAACAAATCACCGTTGAAGTTTCAGCAACCGCAAATAAAGAACCGGTTGGTACTTTTGATGCGCCGGTATCAAACTTAGAATATGACCCACGTGTCGATTTGCAATCACGCAATATGGCTGAAGCGCAAGCTGATGTCACCATTCGTGGGGGTATTTTCGAAAATACTGGCTTTCGTGTTGGTAGCAGTACATTATTTGACCCTCAATCTGGTCACTATTTTGCTGAAATTCCTATTGCCCCACAGATGCTAACAGGGCCTTCAGTGCTTACAGGGGCTGATAATGCCCTTTATGGTATGAATAGCTCGGTTGGCACGGTTTCATTTGGCTGGCGCCCTATCACAAGCACTGGCAGCGTATCACTTGGCACAGGTACGAATGGCTTTAATTTACAAAGCATTCATGCTGCCCATAGCCAAAAGCTGGATAATAAACCAGATTGGCGATTAGGCTTTGAGGGTGAATACTCTCACTCAAAAAGCGATGGCTCAATTGATAATGGCGACCACGACTTTGAACGTGCCTCAGCACGCGTTCAAATTGCAAGCACTACCTCGCAAACTGATTTAATGTTCGGGCGCCAAGAGAAGTTTTTTGGTTGGCCAAATCTATACACGCCATTTAATTTTAATGAAACCGAAGACCTTGAAACCAAGCTTTTCATGCTCAATCACAAACAAATGTATGGTGAGAGCAATACCTTTGAAGTGACTGGCTATTATCGTAAACATAACGACCATTATGTTTTGTCTCGTGAAAACCCAGCTATTTTTGAAGCGTTTCACGAAACCACAGTTAAGTCATTAGCACTCTCTGGACGTCACCGTTTAAATGACCGCTATGCAATTAATTATGCTGGGCAATTTATTGCTGATGAAATTGAATCAACATCTCTTGAAAACAATTTTACATCACGTAATTACACTAAGCTAAGTATCTTGCCTGAGTACAAATCAGCCCTTACAGCAAACAAAGAGCTTACTTTACGTGTTGGTGCTGCATTTGATGATACCAACCGTGATAGCTCAGATACCTCATTTATTGCCGATGCCAGCCTTAAAGTAGCTAATCAAAATGGCAGTGAACATACTTGGTATGCGTCATACGCCGAGGCAACACAAGTTCCCGGTTATACCGCTATTGGCGGCAGCGAAACGGGCGGATTATTCAGAAGTAACTACAGCCTTGAGCGCGAAACCACCGATAACCTTGAATTAGGTTTACTGATTGAACAGTCTTCATGGCGTTTAGATTCAGCTATTTTCTACCGTAAAGATAAAAACCTTACGGATTGGACATATCGCTTTGATGCAACCTCAGCACGTTTTGCAAACTCAGTTGATATAGACACCTTAGGCGTTGAGTTTTTAGCAAATAAATCGTTTGAAAGCGCTGAGTTGATTGCCAGCTACACCTATTTAGAAAAGTCAGAAGACTATGGCACGGCAGATATTGATGCGAGCTTTTATGCGCTTAACTACCCTGATCACCGTGTAACACTGGGTGCAGTATGGCAGCCAATGGATGTGCTTGAGTTGCGTATTGATAACGAATGGCGTAAGCAACATAGTAACCGCTTACGTAGCTCTGATGATGAAGCCTTCTTCACGCAGTTAACCCTAAAATTCACCCCAGCTCAGCTTGATAATGTATTTGTAACCTTTGCAGCTGACAACATTTGGGATGAATCTTTCGAAGAAGTACCGGGTACCCCAGGCCGCGGCGAGCAATATACTCTTAGCGCTACCTACACGTGGTAAGCAAAAACAACAATGCCAGTCAATTGACTGGCATTATTGTGTCGCGTCCATTTCTGTGATTTTTAAAACACCTTAGTCGAAACAATTTTTAAATGCTCTGGTGAAACTTTAGCTATCAAACACAACTGATCCCAGCAACCGTTAAAAAGTGTTAAAGGTTTAATCTTTTTTAAGTCATCTGTTCAAGTTCAGTAATTAAATACAGTGCTTGTTCGTTAGTGGTGCCACACACATCAATAGTGGCAGAAAAGTCGCTACACACCTTAGGCCTTGATTCATCACCAAATAATTTACATAGGTTATTATCGTCGAGTTGAATACAGCGCTCTCCCGCCGCTTTCCCGTTTGGCATTCCTGGTATCGGTGAGCTAATACTGGGTGCAATACAACAGGCGCCACAGCCTAATCTACATGCCATTTTATCTGTCATTGAGTACCTCTTATAGAACCTTTGTAGCGTCTTTGTAATATGTGTAATGGTTTGTTACATCTTCAAACGCCTTGTAAACACTTTATTGCGTATGCTTAGCCTAACAAATTTATTTTTAATTACCGTCAACCGTGAGGGACTATCCCGTGGCTAGTAAAAAACAAATCATTCTCCCTATCGCCGTATTAGTCGGCGGACTTGGAATGGCATTCGCATTTGCCTCAATGAAGCAACCGCCAGTCGAAAAAGCAGAACAAGATCTGCGACCGCTTGTATCAATTAAACCGTTAAGCTTTGACGCCATTACCCTCGATGTAAAATCATACGGTATCGTTAAACCTAAAAACCAAACTGAGCTTGTTGCGCAAGTGAGCGGTCAGGTTGTGTCGTTATCAGAACAATTTGTACAAGGTGGATTTGTTAAGCAAGGCGACATTCTAGCACGAATTGATCCAAATGATTACGAAGCTGCACTCATTGAAGCAGAAGCGGGACTAGCGCAAGCAAGCTCAGCACTTGAGATTGAACGTGCTCAGGTGTCAGTTGCACAAGCCGAATGGGATCGCATCAAAGGTGACTCAAACCAAGTTATTCCATCTGAGCTTTATTTACGTAAACCACAACTTGCTGAAAAACTTGCAAGTTACCGCGCTGCACAAGCCAGTGTAAAACGCGCTAAACGTAACCTTGAGCGCACTTACATTAAAGCGCCTTATGATGCGATTATCGACGAGCGCTTAATTAGTTTAGGCAGTGTGGTAAACCCAGGTAACAGCTTTGGTAGCCTAAGCTCAACGTCACTGGCTGAAATTCGTTTACCTGTAGCAGATAAAGATCTGCAATACCTAAATAACCAAGGTATTGGCGCCAGCGTATCAATTAACGCTGAATTTGCGGGTAAACAAACTACGTGGCAAGCGACTATTGTACGTAGCGAAGGGGTTGTTGACCAACGCAGCCGCATGAATTATTTGGTAGCACAAGTGGCAACACCTTATGAGCAAAAACAACCACTACGTTTCGGTTCATACATAAATGCAACCATTCAAGGTCGTGCGCTGGACAACGCGATTGTGGTACCACATCACTTAGTAAAAGACAGCAAAGTCGCCGTGTTACAAGACGGTGAAACACTCTCGTTTAAAACACTCAATATAGTGCGTGAACAAAATGGCATGGTGATCGCCGACAATGGCCTTGCAAATGGTGAGCAACTGATTACCTCTGCACTTGAATACCCAACTGAAGGCATGGCAGTCAAGCTTGATAATGCAAAGCTTAATGCGCCAACAACGCAGTTAGCGTTAAAAGAGGAATAAGCCATGACCACGCACAGAGAAAAAGGGCTTATTGCCTGGTTTGCACGCAACCCGGTTGCTGCAAATTTGCTTATGATTTTTATCTTAGTGGGCGGTTTGTTAACGGCAATGTCTATCCGTAAACAAATGTTCCCGCAATTTGAGAGCAACTGGATCAGCATTCAAGCTGTTTATCCGGGTGCAGCGCCGCAAGAGGTTGAAGAAGGGATCACCATCAAGGTCGAAGAGTCTTTAGAGGGGCTCGAAGGCATTAAACGCTTAATTACCTATTCAAACCGTGGTTTTTCACAAGCTTGGATCGAAATCGAAGAAAAGTACGACCCTCAAGAAGTACTCGATGAAATCAAGATGCAGGTTGATTCAATCAATACCTTCCCAGCTGAGATGGAACGCCCTATTGTACGTCGTGATAAGTACGAGCAAGAGGTAATGATCTTAGCCCTTTATGGCGATATGACAAATTACCAACTAAAAGAGCTTGGTAACGACATAAAAGATGAATTACAAGCCTTACCTCAAATCAACTTGGTTGAATTTCATAGTGGTTTAAATTATGAAATTGGCATCGAAATTAGCCCAGATAAACTTCGCGAGTATGGTTTAACTTTCCGTGATATTGCTACAGCCGTTCGCAGCTTCTCTGCAAATATGTCAGCAGGTCAAATTCGCTCTGAAAATGGCTACATTTCGATGCGTGTTGAAAACCAAGCGTATCGTGGTAAAGAGTTCGAAAATCTACCTTTATTACACTTACCTGATGGCGCACAAGTGTTCTTAGGCGATGTGGCCACTGTGCATGATGGCTTTGAAGAAGGCCTGCAATATTCTAAGTACAATGGTAAAAACTCACTAACATTTGAAGTTAATGCATCAAAAGATCAAGACATCACGAAAGTTGCAGGAGTATTAAAAAACTACCTAGCAGAAAAAGCACCACAGCTTCCGGCTGGCGTAAAACTGTCTCCGATTGTTGATTTAACTTACTACCTTGAAGGTCGTCTAAACATGATGATCGACAACATGGTATGGGGTGGTATTTTAGTCATGGTGGTACTGGCGCTATTCTTACCACTGCGCTTAGCATTTTGGGTGATGATGGGTTTACCAGTGTCATTCCTAGGTGCATTTTTAATGATGCCAATGGGCTTTTTAGATGTCACTATCAACTTAGCCTCGTTATTCGCATTTATTCTGGTACTCGGGATAGTCGTTGATGACGCTATCGTAGTGGGTGAGTCAGCCAGTTCTGAAATTGAAAAGCACGGTCATAGCCTTGATAACGTAGTACGCGGCGTAAAACGTGTTGCTATTCCTGCAACCTTTGGTGTGTTAACCACGATTGCCGCATTCTTACCGCAAACACTGGCATCAGGCCCAGGCTCTGCGTTTTCGAAAGCCATAGGCGGAGTGATCATCTTATGTTTAGTGTTCTCATTAATTGAATCAAAACTAATCTTGCCTGCTCACTTGGCGGCAATGAAAAATAAACCAGCGAATCCTAAAAACCCTTTACATCGCTTACGCTTAGGAATGGATAAAGGACTTAAAAACTTTGTCGATAATTATTACACTCCATTTATTGGTCACTGTATCCACTATCGTTACACCGTTATTGTTGGTTTTATTTGTGTATTGATTGTCAGTGGCGGTATGTTCGCAGGTGGTTTAGTGAAGTTTGTTGCGAACCCTAAAATTCCACATGATTTCCCACGTATCTCAATTGAAATGAATTTATCATCATCTGAGCAAGCGACTCTTGAAACAGCGCAAACAATTGAAAAACTGATTCTAGATGTCGATAAACAACTTGAAGAGCAATATGGTAAACCGATGATCCGCGATTTATCAGTTAGTCTGCGCGGCAGAACCAGCGCACGTATCATGGCAATTTTAGTTGAACCCGATTTACGTCCTATTGATACATTCCAGTTAAGTGCAATGTGGCGCGAACAAATGCCACCATTACCCGGTGTGAAAACGCTGAATATTGAAGACAGTATCATGAATGGGGGTCGCGATGACGGTGATGTAAGCTTCCGCCTTGAAGGTAAAGACATCAACAAACTTAAAGAAGTGGCTGCGCTATTAAAAGAGAAATTAAATAGCATGGAAGGTGTGGGTGATGTTAATGACTCACTCCAATCAGCAACCGATGAAGTACAACTTGAACTTAAACCGCTTGCTTACAGCTTAGGTTTAACCCTCTCGGATGTGGCATCACAAGTTAGCTTTAGTTACTACGGCCTAGAAGCACAACGTATTTTACGTGACGGTGAAGAAATTAAAGTAATGATCCGCTACCCTCGTGAATCGCGCAACGCGGTAAGTGACATCACAGATGCACGTATCATTACGCCAACAGGAGTTGAAGTGCCGCTGGCTGAAGTAGCTAAAGTAAATATTGTTGATGGTGTAAACCGTATTCGTCGTGAAAATGCTAAACGTACGGTAAATGTGTGGGCAGCCGTTAACACAGACCAAGCTGAACCATTTGCCATCGCAAAAGAAATTCGTGATGAATATTTACCTAGCCTACTGAAAAGCTACCCAGGCGTAGAAAGTAATGTAGCGGGTCGTATTCAAGAAGAAATGGACAGTGTGGCAGAACAAGTGCGTGACTTTGCTCTATCAATGCTGATCATCTTTGCACTGTTAGCGATTCCACTTCGTTCATACTCACAGCCGTTTATTATTATGTCGGTTATTCCATTTGGTGTAATTGGTGCAATGTTCGGTCATATGATTTTAGGTATGACAATGAGCAGCCTGTCAGTATTTGGTATTATCGCGGTTGCAGGTGTTGTAGTAAATGACTCGCTAGTAATGGTCGACTTTGTTAATAAGGCCCGCGCAGAAGGTGTTGCAATTAAAGATGCTGTAATGCAAGCCGGTGGTCGTCGTTTTAGAGCTATTTTACTGACCTCAATAACGACCTTTATTGGTGTACTACCAATTATTATGGAAACAAGCTTACAAGCAAAAATTGTTATCCCAATGGCTGTATCACTGGCATTCGGGGTGTTATTTGCAACGGTCATTACGCTTATTTTAATCCCTTGTCAGTACGTCGCGTTAGAAGACTTTAAACACTTAATTGGCAAGCTGAGAGGTAAAAAAGCAGAGCCAGAAGCAAAATTACAAACAACCAGTCATTAAACTCCCTTTAAAATCCCAACTGAGCGCTTGGCAAACTCATTTGCCAAGCGTTTTTTATTTAAAAATATGTTCCTATAAATCGTATTGTTTTGCTAAGCTTAAATGAGCAAAAAAGAAACAATTCAAGAAATTACTAAATACGTTATAAGGACATAGCTATGAAAATTCTTCGCTACACAGCTTTGGTAAGTTGTTTATCCATTTGCATGCCTGTGCTGGCCGAAAATCAATACTTACAACAACAGCTTGAGCCTATTCTGATTGGTGAATCGCACAGTATTGAAAAACAACAAATCCACTCCCCTGACATGACTATTGCCACTTACAAAGCAAACGGCTTTGAACGGGTATGGGATGACAGCAAATATGCTAAACAAGCGCTCAACTTAATTGCCCAAGCAGAACTTGAAGGCCTCTCCCCTAATGATTATCACTTTGATACTTTAATGGCACTAGCCAGCGAGATAGATAAACGTGGAGCCGATGCCGTCGAAGCCCAGTTTGATGTACTGATGACAGATGCTGTCATGACCTATGCAAAACACCTTATACGCGGAAAAGTTAACCCAAAACAACTTGCAGCCACATGGAACTATGAACAATTTGATGTCAGCCCTGATGCCGCGGCCGCCTCATTACTTAAACATGTAAAATCAAAAAGCCTTGATAAGGGACTTGAAAACCTCAAGCCTGTTTTACCACATTATCAACGCCTAAAAGACGCCCTCGTGTTTTACCGAGAGCTTGATGCCACAGGTGAATTACCAGCCATCGTATTGCAAAACAATGTTTTAAAACCGGGTCAATCAGACCCAGCTGTGCCGCTCTTAAGGCAAAAGTTAAAGCGATTAAACTATTTTGAAGGCAGTGAAAGTGACGTCACGGATTATGATGATGAGCTGGTGGCAGCAGTTAAACGCTTTCAAAATGCGCATCAAGTTGCTGATGATGGTGTGATTGGTAATGCAACGTTAAAACTACTCAACAAAGATTACAGCGAATACGTCAATGATATTTTAGTGAACCTAGAGCGCATTCGTTGGGTTGATAATACCCTAACAGAGCGCTTCTTAGTGGTTAATATCGCAGGTTACCTGCTGTATTTATTTGAAGACAATAAATTAAAATGGCAAACCAATGTAGTTGTAGGCAGAAACTACACCAAAACGCCAATATTTAAAGGGCAAATGAGCTATATCGTGATGAACCCAACCTGGACAGTACCTCGGAGCATTTCAGGTGGCATCATCAAAAAAATGAAAGAAAATCCAAACTACTTAAACGAGAAAGACTTTGTTGTGGTTGATAGTCGCCGTAATCCCGTGGATAGCGAGAGTATTGATTGGGCGAATGCCAGCCGTAAAAATTTTCCGTATTGGTTTGTACAACAACCTTCAGAGAATAATTCACTGGGACAAATAAAATTCATGTTCCCTAATAAATACTCAATCTATTTGCACGATACCCCTGCAAAAAGTTTATTTCAGCAAGACCAACGTGCATTTAGCCACGGCTGTGTAAGAGTTGATGACCCATTCACCTTGGCTGAGAAAATCTTAGAAACGTCAGATAATTGGAGCCGTAGTGAAATTGATGACGCCATTGCAGCAAAAGAGACTAAAAAAGTCAGCTTATCAAAACCGCTAGACGTACTTTTAATGTATTGGACCGTTGCGGGTAACGACGAGGGCCTACAATTTTATACCGACGTTTATAATCGCGATGGCGCGTTATTAAAAGCACTCACCACGCCATTAGCAAACAATACAATTTAGAGGTCACTATGTATTTCAGCCGTATTATTTTAAGTGTGTGCTTAGTGTTAACTACATACTCTGTTGCTGCCATTGAATTAACTGACTCGCTGCACAGCCTTGTACTTGATGCGAAACAAGTGCTAACACTTGATAACACGGCTGATTTTACAGCTGCTGCAGTATCAGATGTTGAGACAGAGCGATTAGGGCCAAATAGTCTTGCCGTTTATGCCCCAGAAAATGCAGGGTTTTATAACCTAGTACTGAGTAACAATATTACCCGCAAACACTTACTCGTTATAGTGAAAACACCATTCAATGCCAACAATAAGCAATTGAATAATTACCAAATCGGCCTCTACCCTGCACCTTATAAAAACTACCCACAGTACAGTGCGCCAAATGGATTTATTGAAGTAACACAGGAAGACTTAACTCGCCAACTGACTCCTCATGTGCAAATTAAAAATGTGATATGTAAACAAGTAAGTGGCTTTCCAAAGTATCTTTATGTCAACAACGATGGCTTGTTGATGCTCGAAGATCTGCTCACGTTTGTACAAAATGAAGGGATTAAAGTTAGCAAGTTTGCTTTTATTAGCGGCTATAGAACACCCCACTACAATCGATCAATTGGTAATGGCAAACACAGCCGACATCAATATGGCGATGCCTTTGACTTATATATAGACGAAGATGGTGATGGCCGAATGGACGATTTAAACGGTGATGGCAAACTAACGATTGCTGATGTTGACGTGCTTTATAAAGTGTTTGAAAAATTCCAAAAACAGAGCCGCTATAATGGCGGTATTGGCCGCTATAAACCCGCCTCCCACCACGGTGGTTTTGTTCACATAGATAACCGAGGATTTACCGCTAGGTGGTAAGCCTTTTCAATCAAGCCTGGCGTAATGAGGTTTTGCACCGGTTAATGTATAAATGAAGCTACCAAGGTAGCCTCATTTTACTTACGGCTTATAGCTCAAAACTTAAAACTTTTTATTAACGCTTTTAACAAGCCTGTTTTTGCGTTGCTTGGAGGTAGGCAACTAAATCTTCAATCGATACAACAGGCATGTTGTGCTCATTGGCAAACTTGCTTACTTGAGGCAAGCGAGCCATTGAACCGTCTGGATTCGTTAATTCGCAAATAACACCAAACGGTGTTAAACCCGCTAACTGCATTAAATCAACCGATGCCTCAGTATGGCCACGGCGCACTAATACCCCACCCGTTTGTGCTCGCAGTCCAAACACATGTCCTGGGCGAGATAAATCTTCAGGCTTTGCATTGTCAGCTGTTGCCGCTTTAATGGTGGTTACACGATCAGCTGCTGAAACGCCGGTTGTCACGCCCGTTTTAGCTTCAATGGTCACTGTATACGCTGTTTTGTTCTGACTGGTGTTATGCTCAACCATTTGTGGTAAATCAAGCTGTTTAACACGCTCATCGCCCATGCAAAGACACACAATACCGCTGCCTTCACGGATCATCATGGCCATTTGCTCTGTTGTCAGGTGCTGTGCTGAATACACAAAATCACCTTCGTTTTCACGGTTTTCGTCATCTACTACAAGTACGCCTTCACCTTGCTGCAAGGCAGCAATAGCACGTTCAACGCGTTCAAGTGGTTCGCCAAATTGGCTAAGTAAAGAAGACTGAATCATCATTTTTAATACCTATTAAATTAAATATGAAAAGATTCAGGACATTGAAAGGCACAGCAAAAAAGACCACCCGCAGGCAGCCAATTACTGTTTTATAGATTAACTATATTCTCTTTCATCCGGACTATCACCGTCGGCTCTGGCCTCTCACCAGATCTGCTGACCTTTAACCAACGTTAAAGCGCTCGCGGGCTCACTTAAATTTAAAGTATACCGCCGGTGGGGAATTTCACCCCGCCCTGAGAATGTTGCTTAGCCATAAATATGAATAAGCCTCGCTATTCTATACCTAAAATAATTAGTTATCGAGTACCCGCTTATCTAAAATGCCTTTTTCAATCAATTGATTGAGAATTACCTTGGTTTTTGCTCGGCATATATCACGCACTAAACGAACCGCAGGTGTAATGGATTGTCGACTTGGGCAAATTAACCAAAGCTCTGCACATAAGTGAGGGTAATTTTGCATTACTGGCACGACTCGCCCACTTAGCAAATCATCACTGATATCAATGCAAGATTTAACTGCTAGGCCTTTTCCAGCCACACACCAACGCCTTACCAAATCACCATCATTCGATGCTCGACGGCCTTGCATTTTCACCTTAAAGCGCTGGGCTCCATCGGTAAATTCCCAGACATTATTGATGATATCTTGCAGTTGATAAAATAGGCCTTGATGCTGATTTAATTCATCGGGATGTGTCGGCGCGCCATGTTCGGCAATATACTCTGGAGTTGCACATAACAGCCGCGGAACATTACAAATTTTAAAGCCATATAAATTTGAGTCGGATGGCGAGCCATACCTAAGCGCAAAATCAACGGAGTCTCGGTAAAAGTCGACATTACTATCGCTAATATGCGGGCGCATACTCAGTTTTGGATACTCATCAAGTAACTCATCTAACCAAGGAATAATAATATTGCGGCCTAAGTCTGAAGATAATGCGACTCTTAGTTCTCCTTCAATTTCATCATGCTCACCTTTTAAGGCGAGTGTCGCTTGCTCAAGCATGAGCACCGCTTGCTGACACTGAGGTAAAAAGCGTTCCCCTGCCGCAGATAAACGTAAATGACGAGTAGTTCGAACAAATAACTCTGCACCCAGCGCTGCTTCAACACGTTTAATTGCCGCACTGGCGGTAGCGGCTCGCATGTCTAATTTTGCTGCCGCGGTTGTAATACTGCGAAATTCAGCCACCTTGAGGATTAATTTGAGATCTTCAACCAGCATATTAACTAAAATTTTTTGATAATGTTTATTCGATTATGCGCTTTATCGTAAAGTATGCAAGGCGTAAACTGCACCTAATTGTTATACATGCGGGAGCAAACCATGACACACCCAATCATTTCTGACTTACAACGCCGTTACACAAGTAAACGTTACGACGCTTCAAAGCACATTAGCCAAGCAGACTTAGCTGTAATTTTAGAAGCATTACGCTTGTCGCCATCGTCTATTAATTCTCAACCATGGAAGTTTGTGGTCATTGAGTCAGAGCAAGCGAAGCAACGTTTACATGATAGTTTTGCAAATAAATTTCAATTTAACCAAGTACATGCAAAAGCGGCTTCGCACACTATTTTATTTGCTTATAACCCAAGCTATCAACGTGCTGATTATGAAAAAGTAATTGATGCGGATATTAAGAATGGCCGCACTAAGGCAGAAAACAAAGAGCAAGCATTTGGCGCATTCGCCTTCGTTGATTTAAATACTGACGAGCAAGGTGTTAACGCCGCTTGGACTAAAGCTCAAACCTACATTGCCTTAGGCAATACTATGCACACGGTAGCTCGTTTAGGTTTAGATTCAACACCGATGGAAGGTGTCGATAAAGACTTACTCGGTGAGCTATTCGCTGATGAGTTAGATGGTTATGTTTGTGAAGTAGCGCTTGCTATTGGTTATCACGAGCCTGAGCAAGATTATAATGCTGCATTACCAAAATCGCGTTTAGACAAAGACGCGGTAATTACTGTGGTTTAAGCGCTTAGAAATTATGCAGGCTTTGCCTGCATAATTGTTATTTTAAATCGGTTTTCACAACCACATTACTCGCCAATCCATCAGACAAATCCGCCGTTATTGTGGCAACAGCTCCATTTATTAGTGCTAAATTAGGGGCAACATGACCAATGTCAGCATCAACGATAACCGGGAACAAATTGCCTTTAAATGCAAGTTCGATTGCTTGATATTCATCAAAGTAGCAATCGTTGTTTATTGCAGGGCTGCGGCCGAACACCACTGCATTCACATCTGTAAAAACATCATTCAACTTTAATGATAACAAACAACGTGCAAGGGCCATCGGACTAAGCTCTGCATTTTCGAGGTATAAAATTAACCCCTCTGGTGCATACTGCTTTTTAAACTCATGTAACGCATAGTAATTTGAGGGTAACAACAAGCCTAGCGTATCTAAACAGCCACCAATTAATCGTCCAGATACTTCAATTTGGCGTGTATCTTTATAATTGATACAGCGCCACTGACTCTGTGCGGTAAAATCAAACTGAGCATCAGGCTCGGCTTTATAATCAATAGGCTTTTGCTGATAAAAAGGCGAAGCGACTTGATGCAGCTGCTGTTTTTCTTCAAGTGCCATGGCGTTGAAAATATCCGCTAAATAAGCATCAGGATCATTTGGGTGAATTTGCATTAAATTAGCAGCATGCAAGGTTGCCCAGCCACAACGAGTGGTTAATGCACATGCAAACGTGCTGATATCTGAAAAACCAACTAACCATTTAGGTCTTGCTTTACTTATCGCATTAAAATCAAGAAGAGGTAAAATCTCCATGGTGAGATCCCCTCCCCAAGGAGGCATAATTGCCGCAATTGAATCATCAGTTAAATACTGCATTAGTTCTTCTGCTCGTTGCTTAGCGCTATTATGCTCTTGTCGTAAGCAGGCACCTTCAATAACGGTAAAACCTTTAGCAGTTAAGCCACTAAGCACTGTGTCTAAGCGTCTATGAAACGCTTTATCAACACCCGATGAAAAAGCACAAATAGCTATACTATCGCCTTTGGCAAGCGGCTTAGGATATTGAATTTTAGCCATTATTACTCCTTCATTATGATTGCTAAGCGACCAACCTAGCGAATAAACTTCCCTCTGTAAACAGGCATAAAAAAACCGCAGTATAAAACTGCGGTTTTTATTAATGCTTGGTTAAGCTATTAAATATACTCAACTTCAATGATTTCGTACTCGACTTCACCGTTTGGTGTTTTAATGGTAACGGCATCATCTACCTCTTTACCAATTAAGCCACGTGCGATTGGCGAGTTAACAGAGATCAGGTTGTTTTTGATATCTGCTTCATCATCACCCACGATTTGGTAAGTTACCTCAGCGTCGGTTTCAACGTTAACGATAGTTACTGTTGTACCAAAAATAACTTTGCCAGTTTTTGGCATTTTCGTCACATCGATGATTTGTACATTTGAAAGTTTCGCTTCAATTTCTTGAATACGACCTTCACAGAAACCTTGTTGCTCACGAGCAGCATGGTATTCAGCGTTTTCTTTCAAATCACCGTGTTCACGCGCTTCAGCGATATCAGCGATAATTTTTGGACGTGTAACTGTTTTTAATTCGTTAAGTTCTTCGCGCAGTAATGCTGCACCACGAACCGTCATCGGAATTGATTGCATATTATTCTCACTTAATCCAAAGGGCGAATTGCTCGCCCCTGGCACATTTCCTTAGTTAATTCGCTGATGTAGTTCCTGAACTGACGTCACCTTGCTACGGTCGTCTGCTTGGTTAGCAGTACAGTTAGCAAATGCCGCGTTCAGCGTCGTTGTATAGTTAGTCTTGTGCTGTAATGCACCACGACGTAACACCTTCGAATCTTCAATCGCTTGGCGACCTTCAGTAGTGTTTACAATGTAGCTGTATTCACCATTTTTAATTCTATCAAGAATATGAGGACGACCTTCGAATACTTTGTTTACGCGACGTACTGCAATGCCAGCTTCTTCAAGTGCTTTTGCAGTGCCACCTGTTGCATCTAGCTCAAAACCTAATTCAGTCATGGTTTTAGCCAGTTCAACAATACGTGGTTTGTCACTGTTGCGTACCGATAGTAACGCGCGACCACCGCGTGGTAAAGTGTTGCTTGCACCTAATTGTGCTTTGGCGAATGCTTCGGCGAAAGTTTCACCAACACCCATTACCTCACCCGTTGAGCGCATTTCTGGGCCACGGATTGGGTCAACACCTTGGAACTTAGCAAAAGGAAGTACGACTTCTTTAACGCTGTAGTAAGGAGGAATTACTTCTTTTGTAATACCTTGGCTTGCCAGTGATTGACCCGCCATACAACGTGCCGCTACTTTAGCAAGTGCGATACCTGTTGCTTTAGAAACAAACGGTACTGTACGTGCAGCACGTGGGTTTACTTCGATTAAGTAAACTTGACCGTCTTTCACAGCAAACTGTGTATTCATCAGACCAATTACGCCAAGCTCTAGTGCCATATCTGTCACTTGCTTACGCATTACGTCTTGTACTTCAGCTGTTAATGAATGAGCTGGTAAAGAACATGCTGAGTCACCTGAGTGAACACCTGCTTGCTCGATGTGCTCCATGATACCACCGATGATTACTTGCTCACCGTCACAGATAGCGTCAACGTCAACTTCGATTGCGTTATCTAAGAAGTGATCAAGTAGTACTGGCGCTTCATTTGATGCAGATACCGCTTCAGTCATGTAACGACGTAAGTCGTCTTCATCGTATACGATTTCCATCGCACGACCACCTAGTACGTACGAAGGACGTACAACCAGAGGGAAACCAATTTCAGCAGACTTAACAACCGCTTCTTCTAAAGAAGTCACTGTTGCATTTTCTGGTTGCAGAAGGTTCAAACGCTCAACAAGTTGTTGGAAACGCTCACGGTCTTCAGCACGGTCGATTGCATCTGGAGAAGTACCAATGACTGGCACGCCATTCGCTTCTAGTGCACGTGCAAGTTTAAGTGGCGTTTGACCACCGTACTGAACGATAACACCTTTAGGCTTTTCAACACGTACGATTTCTAATACGTCTTCTAGCGTGATTGGCTCGAAGAATAAGCGATCTGATGTGTCGTAGTCAGTCGAAACAGTTTCAGGGTTACAGTTAACCATGATTGTTTCGTAGCCGTCTTCACGTAAAGCTAATGCTGCGTGAACACAGCAGTAATCGAATTCGATACCTTGACCGATACGGTTAGGGCCGCCACCGATTACCATGATTTTATCTTTGTCAGATGGATTCGCTTCACACTCTTCATCATAAGTTGAGTACATGTAAGCTGTATCTGAACTAAACTCTGCAGCACACGTATCAACGCGCTTGTATACAGGTACGATATCTAACTGGTGACGCTTTTTACGAATTTCTGCTTCAGAAACACCGGCAATTTCAGCGATACGCGCATCAGCGAAACCTTTACGCTTAAGCTTGCGTAAGAACTCAGCATTTAAACCAGCCATACCTACTTCGCTGATTGTTGCTTCGTCTTTTAAGATGTCTTCGATTTGCACTAGGTACCAAGGGTCAATCTTAGTGAGTTCGAAAACGTCCTCTACGCTCATACCGTGACGCATTGCATCAGCAACGTACCAAATACGCTCTGCACCTGGCTCACGTAATTCACGGATGATTTTTTCTTTTGCTTTCGGATCATCAAGAGCAACAATTGGGTTAAAGCCCGTTGCGCCTACTTCAAGACCACGTAATGCTTTATGTAGTGACTCTTGTTGGTTACGACCAATCGCCATAACCTCACCCACAGACTTCATCTGTGTTGTAAGACGGTCGTTTGAACCTGCGAATTTTTCGAAGTTAAAACGTGGGATCTTAGTAACAACGTAGTCAATTGACGGCTCGAAAGACGCTGGTGTTTTACCGCCAGTGATGTCGTTTTGTAGCTCATCAAGGGTGTAACCTACAGCTAGTTTTGCAGCGATTTTCGCAATTGGGAAACCCGTTGCTTTTGATGCTAGAGCAGATGAACGCGATACACGAGGATTCATCTCGATGATAACCATACGGCCATCTACTGGGTTCACACCAAATTGTACGTTTGAACCACCTGTTTCAACACCGATTTCACGAAGTACCGCCATCGATGCATTACGCATGATTTGGTATTCTTTATCCGTCAATGTTTGCGCTGGAGCAACCGTGATTGAGTCACCAGTATGAACACCCATAGGGTCAAAGTTTTCGATAGAACATACGATGATACAGTTGTCGTTTTTGTCACGCACAACTTCCATTTCGTATTCTTTCCAACCGATTAATGATTCGTCGATTAGAAGTTCATTTGTTGGTGATAAATCTAGACCACGCTCACAAATTTCATCAAATTCTTCTTGGTTGTATGCAACACCACCACCGGTACCACCCATCGTGAATGATGGACGAATGATACATGGGAAACCGATGCGGCTAAGTACATCGTGCGCTTCTTCCATTGAGTGAGCGATTTCTGCACGCGGACACTCAAGGCCAATGTTTTTCATTGCTAAGTCAAAACGCTCACGGTTTTCAGCTTTATCGATTGCATCAGCAGTTGCACCGATAAGTTCAACACCATGTTTAGCCAGTACGCCGTGCTTATCTAAATCAAGTGCACAGTTTAATGCTGTTTGACCACCCATAGTAGGCAGTACTGCATCAGGCTTTTCTTTTTCAATGATTTTCTCTACCACTTCCCAGTGAATTGGCTCGATGTACGTCGCATCCGCCATTTCAGGGTCAGTCATGATAGTTGCAGGGTTCGAGTTTACAAGAATTACTCGAAAGCCTTCTTCTCGTAGTGCTTTACACGCTTGTGCACCAGAGTAGTCAAATTCACAAGCTTGACCGATAACGATCGGGCCTGCGCCTAAGATAAGAATGCTTTTTATGTCGGTACGTTTTGGCATTGTTACTCCGGTTAAATTAGTTAGAACGTGCTTGCATCAAATCGATGAAGTGGTCAAATAATGGCGCCGCATCATGTGGACCTGGGCTTGCTTCTGGGTGACCTTGGAAGCTAAATGCAGGCTTATCTGTGCGGTGAATACCTTGTAGCGTGCCATCGAATAATGATACGTGAGTTGCACGTAAATTCGCTGGTAATGTTGCTTCGTCAGCTGCGAAACCGTGGTTTTGCGCTGTGATCATTACAACATTGCGGTCAAGATCTTTAACTGGGTGGTTACCACCGTGGTGACCAAACTTCATTTTCACCGTTTTAGCACCTGAGGCAAGCGCTAGTAATTGGTGACCTAAACAAATACCAAAGATTGGTGTGTCTGTTTCTAGGAAAGTTTTAATTGCTTCAATCGCGTAGGTACACGGCTCAGGGTCGCCAGGGCCATTTGATAAGAAGATACCGTCTGGGTTTAATGCCAATACGTCTTCTGCAGATGTTTGTGCAGGAACAACGGTTAATTTACAACCGCGGTCAACTAACATACGTAAGATATTACGTTTAACACCGAAGTCATAAGCAACAACGTGGAACTTCTCGTCTGCTGCTTCTAGCGTTTTAAAACCTGAACCTAATGTCCAGCTTGAATCACGCCACTCAAAATTTTCCTTGGTTGAGACAACTTTTGCTAAATCCATGCCTTTTAAGCCTGGGAAGGCTTGCGCAGCTTCAAGCGCTTTATTCTCATCTAACTCGTCGCCTGCAATGATACAACCATTTTGAGCGCCTTTATCACGTAAGATACGTGTTAATTTACGAGTGTCGATGTCTGCAATACCTAAGATATTGCGTTCTTTTAAGTAATCACTTAACGATTGCTCGTTACGGAAATTACTTGCTAGCAGTGGCAAATCACGGATCACTAGGCCTTTAGCCCAGATTTGACCCGCTTCTTCGTCTTCGCTGTTAGTACCCGTATTACCGATATGTGGGTACGTCAAAGTTACGATTTGTTCCGCGTATGAAGGGTCAGTCAAAATTTCTTGATAACCAGTCATAGACGTATTGAATACTACTTCACCGACTGACATGCCGTCAGCGCCGATTGCAGTACCGCGAAACACTGTGCCGTCTTCTAGGACTAACAGAGCGGATTTAGTCAAGTTAACCTCCTAACAGTAAAAAACGGGAGTAAAGTCATTTGCTCTACTGCCCGTTTAAAGCGATTGGAAACACGCATTTATGAATTTTTGGCAAATTGGCGCTATTCTACAGTAATTTAGCTTTCAGATCTAATCTTAATTAATAAAATAGTAAAAATAAGCGTTATTAACGAAAAATTCACTGAAACTGCCAAAAAAGAGACTAAACTACTTCAAGTCAAGCACATCTTGCATGTCATAAAGTCCAGCTGGTTTGTTTTTCAACCAGCCTGCAGCTCTTACAGCTCCTAACGCGAAGGTCATTCTTGAACTTGCTTTATGAGTTAATTCTAGCCTTTCGCCAGAAGTGCGAAATATGCGGTGTGTTCACCTACAATATCTCCGCCTCTCATGACCGAATAACCGATTTCATTTTGCGATTTTGCGTGTTCGTCTTTGCTTCTATCAAAACGCGCGACTTCATCATGCTGCCAGCCTTTTGCCTCAGCAATTGCTTCACCAATTGCCAATGCAGTTCCCGATGGCGCATCGATTTTATGACGATGATGAGCTTCAAATATTTCGATATCCATGTCATCGCCAAACTTCACAGCCGCAGTCTGCACTAAGTTAAGCAGTAAATTCACACCTACGCTATAGTTGCGGGCAAAAACAATCGGAATGTGTTTCGCAGCTTCATTAAGGGTATCAAGATCATCTTGGTTAAGGCCCGTAGTACCAATTACCATCGCGATATTTTTTTCGACCGCTGTTTTTAAGTGGTTGCGCATGCCTTGAGGTAAGGTGAAATCTATCAATACATCTGCATCTTTTACGTCTGTTTCTTTGCTAAATGATACATCTGCTGAAGCAGCGCTGTTTAATTGATTAACCGCTATATCTAAAAGTGGTGAGTTTTCGCGTACGTACGCGCCCGTTAATGTTGCGTCATCTTTTTTTGAGACTGCTTCTAAAAGTGCAAGTCCCATGCGGCCGTTTGCGCCAAATACACCTATGCGGTTCATATAGTTACCTTATCTATTCTTCTTAGCTGGCTGGATTTTATCGAAAACTCATGTAATAGTCAGGTTAGCTTATAAAAAATACAGAGCTAATTTTAGATTTATTAATAGAACAACAATAATAACAGATAGTCTTTGCATTTAGCCATCTATACATTTAAACTTCTTCCTTTGCGCCGATTTGGTCTTTGGCTTGCGGGCGCTGTTGTTGTCTTTCATTGTTTAAGACAGCGACTAAATACAGCTAAAAGAAGTGTTTGGCTGTGTTATTGGTTATCTAACGAGGAATATGATGCAGCCATCATTTAATAAAACAAAAGCAAAACTTTCTTTGCTGCCGCTTTTGGTGTTTGTCGGCTTATTTTTAGGCGCTGGCTTATACTTACAGTCTCAAGGTGTCGATTACGCCTTCTATCAATTGCCTGCTCCTGTGGCAATTTTGCCAGCCATTATGTTGGCATTTATCTTAAATAAAAATACCATCAACCACAGTGTTGAAACCTTTATTAAAGGTGCTGGCCATAGCAACATCATCACTATGTGTTTGATTTATCTGCTTGCCGGTGCATTTTCTGCGGTTGCTGGTGCAACCGGTGGTGTTGATGCCGTTGTTAATGCCGGTTTATCACTTATTCCACCTGCTCTGTTACTACCTGGATTATTTTTAATTGCTGCTGTTGTGTCGACTGCGATGGGCACTTCAATGGGTACTATAGGTGCGATTGGCCCGATTGCTTATGCCGTCGCCCAAAAAACAGGCATTGATCCATCTCTAATGGCAGGCACAATTGTATCCGGTGCCATGTTTGGTGATAATTTATCAATCATCTCTGACACAACAATTGCGGCAACTCGCACGCAAGGCTGTGAAATGAAAGATAAATTCCGTGAGAACTTAAAAATTGCCTTACCCGCTGCGGCATTAACTATCGGCTTGTTATTCTTCTTAACGCCTGCTGCAGAAGCTGTTGAAACGCAAGACTTTGATATTTTATTAGTATTACCTTATGCATTTATCTTAGTGCTCGCGGTAATGGGCTTTAATGTATTCGTAGTACTGTTTAGCGGTATTATCTTTGCTGCACTCATGGGCTTTACTGGCAGCTATGAAGGTGCAAGCTTTGTAAAAGATGTTTATAAAGGCTTTACGGATATGCAGGAAATATTCTTGCTATCGATGTTTATTGGCGGTCTTTCAGAGTTTATCCGAATTAATGGTGGTCTTGATTATATTGCTAACAAAATTCAAGCAATTACAAAAATCATTGCAAAATGGCACCGTAAAGTTGCGGATCAATTAGGGATTGCAGCACTGGTTATGACCAGTAACTTATGTATCGCTAATAATACTGTGTCTATTATAGTTGCAGGCCCGATTGCTAAAAAACTAGCGGATGATGGTGAAATTACAGGAAAGCGTTCAGCAAGCTTACTGGATATTTTTGCTTGTGTTACGCAAGGCTCATTGCCGTATGGCGCACAAGCACTTCTACTGGGCGCAACGTTCAAAATTAGTCCGTGGGAAGTTTCTACCTCTTCTTATTACTGCTTTATTCTTGCCTTTACTGCCGTTGCAGTAATTTGCTTACGCCGAAATAAAGCATAAGTTAAATAATTTTTTCTCTCGATACGCCCAAATATGGGCGTATCTGCTATAATCCTGTCTTTATATCCCCCTTTACACCATCAATATTGAGATATGAACTTGAAAAAGATCCTTTCTGTTGCTGCGCTTTGTGCAGTAAGTACTTCGAGCTATGCCGCTAATTGGAGCTCTACGCAATTACACGTTAATAACGGTGAACACAAAAATCCGTTTTCATTAACTAAGTCAAATACCACAGTTGTATCACTACAGCATGCGTCTGGTTATGACTATGGCGACAACTTCTTTTTTATTGATTACAGCAATGACGACCGTCAAGATGGCTATCAAGATAAAGACTTTTACGGTGAGTGGTATTCAACATTTAGCTTATCAAAAATCTCTGGCAGTGATTTCTCATACGGGGCAATTGCTGATGTAGGTGTAACTGCAGGTTTTAATGCTGCGGGTGATTCAAAAGTTCTTAAGTATTTACCAGGTGTAAAACTTAGCTGGCAAGCACCTGGCTTTAGCTTTTTATCAACTTTATTTACTGCTTACATCGATGACAGTGAAGGGGTAGCACGTGGTGGTGCACCTACTGAAACAAACAGCTGGATGATTGATGTTGCTTGGGGCTACCCATTCACTATTGGTTCTCAAAAGTTCAACGTAACAGGCCATGTTGAATACATTGCTGAACGTGAAAATGAGTTTGGCGAAGATGTTAACGCATGGATTTTAGCGCAGCCAATCGTTACTTGGGACTTAGGTCATGCAATGAGCATGAAAGAAAATACCCTGCTACTTGGCATTGAGTGGCAATATTGGCACAACAAACTAGGTACAGACACAACTGAGTCAGTACCACAGCTTCACGTTGAGTGGACGTTCTAACGAGTTACGAGTTACGAGTTATAAAAATTAAAGCCTGTATAGTCAGCTAGAATACAGGCTTTGTTTTAATTAAATTGATTAGAAGTCCATTTAGACACATAGCGACCACCTGCAACAGCTATTTTCTCTAAACGGTCGCAGGCACCAAAAGCAACTCCTGAACCAATTTCCTTCGTTGTTTTAGCTATAATCTCATCACCTTTTTTAAGTTGCACATGTAAAGTTGCTGATGAGCTTGGTCTCACCGATGGAAAAACCCATCTATGCGAGTTAATTTCAATATATTTCGCTTCAACGACATACTCTGCTTTGGATTTTTCTTGTTGTTCAACTAATGTTACTAAATAATTTTTTGCTGAATCAGTAATCGAATTAGCTAACTTATCAAGCATGACACAATCACGTTGAACTTTGTCTGCTTCAACTCCAAGGGCAAAATGCACTGCATTTAACGCTATAGGAGGTGTAGGCTTTAAGGCAATTGTTTGTGCTTGCTGCTGTTTGGTGCTTTTACAGGCGGTTAAAGACACTAAAGTACATAGCAAAAAAGTAGGGATAGAATACTTCATATTAATTCCATTTAATTGTTTTTATTATTAAATCAGATAGTTATTTGATGATAATAGGAATCGACGAAAAATGAAACAAAAAGAGCTGCATAAGCAGCTCTGGGAAGATTTAATTACAGTTTACACTGTGGGGTTTTGCCTTTTGCTTTAGCGGCTTGTTGGGCTTTTAATGCATCCGACATGTGCTTTTGAAGCTCTTTAATGCGGTTACCCGGTGCAGGGTGAGTCGACATAAATTCTGGAGTACCGCTACTGCCCGCAGCACTCATATTTTGCCAAAGCGATACAGATTGCTCTGGGTTAAACCCTGCTTTTGCCATTAAATCTAAGCCAACAATATCTGCTTCTGATTCATGTGAGCGACTAAACGGTAAGACAACACCATACTGTGCCCCCAAACCTAAAGCTTGCATGATCTCACCGCGGTATTGCACATTCCCCATATCTAGTGCTGCACCACCAACTTGCAAGCCTGTTTGTAAAAGTGCGTTTTGTGATACACGCTCATTAGAATGCTCTGCAATAACGTGTGCTACTTCATGACCTAGTACTGTTGCCAATTGGTCTTGATTTACAGCAACTTTTAATAAACCTGTATGAACGCCAATATAGCCACCTGGTAATGCAAATGCGTTTGCTGAATCTTCTTCAAACACGACGACTTCCCAAGATTGCTTTGCAAACTCGTTAGGTAAAACGGCAATAACATCATCAGCAATACACTTCACATAAGCATTGACACCTGGATCAGTATTAACAGGTTGTGTTTTTTTCATTTCAGCAAAACTTGCTTGACCCATTTGGCTCATTTGTGAGTCTGAATAGAGTGCGATTTGTGTGCGCCCTGTTGGAGAGGTTTTACAACCCGCTAAAACTGCGGTTGCTAACACAGCCATCATTAACTTTTTCATACTAGTCCTTCAAATACTTAGTGCAATTGAGGCTAATATAGCAAAGCATTGCTTAATTTTATATGAAAATGAACAATCACCCACTCAGTTGTTATCATTTGGTTAATTCTTTTACTTAGCAGGCAAACTAAGTTCACCACAGTGATTCACACTGCTACAATAGTGACCTACTATTTGATGAATGAGTAAACAATGCCTTCCCCTGAGACTTTAAATAAACGCATTTTATTGCCTTTGCTGGCAAGTATTGTCGCGATTACGCCTTTGGCAATTGATTTATATTTACCCGCGATGTTGGTGATTGCCAACGACTTGCAAACAACCATGCCAAATGTGCAAATCTCGCTTAGCATTTATTTAGCAGGTTATGCCCTTGGTATGCTGTTTTTTGGCCCCATTGCTGATGAGCTTGGTAGGCGATTACTCGCTAAAGTGGGCTTAGCATTGTTTGGGATTAGTTCGTTAGCACTGGCGTTCTGTACTAACATCGAATTATTTTGGTCTTTAAGGGCCGTGCAAGCATTCACTGGCGCTGCTGCAACCGTCGTAGTGCCGGGTATTATTCGCCACATTTATCGAGAAAACACCGCCAAAGGCATGTCTTATGTCTCGATGATTATGATGGTTGCCCCGCTAATTGCACCGACCCTTGGCTCATTGATCATGGGTATTTCAACATGGCAGGTTATTTTTATTGCATTAGCTGCCTATAGCTTTGCCATATTGGCGTTAGTGCAAATTCATTTAATCGATATCCCTATTTTCAATAGCCAGCAACGTGGTTTAGCACTGTTTTTTAATAGTTATAAAACCGTATTTTCACGTCGCAGCGCCCTTGCTGATATTGCCAGCTCGATGTTTGCCTCGTTTGCATTCTTCTGTTTTTTAACATCGGTACCTTATGTATATCTCGATTTTTTTAAAGTAGATGAGCAATTGTTCGGTGTGTTATTCGCTTTTAATGTATTAGCGTTGATGTTTGGTAACTTTATGAATACGCGCTTGGTGCCTCGTTTAGGGTCTCGTAAACTTTTGTTTATTGGCCTTGCTATTGGTTTTGTTTCTGGCGCTGCCTTACTGTTGTTCAGTGTGATGCATTTATCGCTGTATTTTATCGTAGCCGCTATCGCCCCGCTGATGATGAGTTTAGGTATTGTAGCGAGTAATGCAGACTCGTTGATACTGATGCAATTTGAGGAAAAGTCAGGTACTGCTACAGCCGTGATTGGTACCTTGAGATTCGGCAGCGGTGCTTTGGTTGGGCCTATCCTTGCTTTTGTTCACCCGCAAAGTGCCATTCCATTTTCTGCGATGATGTTCAGCGCACTGATACTTATCTTACTGGTGCAGCTTTGGCATCGAAAACTAGACAAAAAAAATGCCTGTGAATAACAGGCATTTTTTTATATCACTTTAAAGCTTATTCAGCTTCTTTTGATACCATAACCATTGCAGGACGTAATAAACGACCGTTTAATGTATAACCTTTCTGCATTACTGCAAGAACAGTATTCGGCGCTACATCATTGCTTGGTTGAATTGACATTGCTTGATGGAATTCAGGGTTAAATTGCTCACCTTGTGGGTTAACAATTTCAACACCAAACTTCGCTACTGCATCATTAAAGCTTTTCACAGTCATTTCGATACCTTCAAGCACAGGCTTAAGCTGCTCATTTTCTTTATCAGAAAACTCAATTGCACGCTCTAGGTTATCAATAACTGGAAGTAATTCGTTAGCAAACTTTT
Source organism: Pseudoalteromonas sp. T1lg122 (assembly GCF_002964825.1). NCBI lineage: Bacteria > Pseudomonadati > Pseudomonadota > Gammaproteobacteria > Alteromonadales > Pseudoalteromonadaceae > Pseudoalteromonas > Pseudoalteromonas sp. T1lg122. The sequence continues at coordinate 124,671 of NZ_PQCG01000007.1, read as the reverse complement.
CAAGTGCAAACTTATGTGCTTTTTCTACATCTTGAGCGGCACGACGACGCATGTTCTCAACATCTGCAGCAGCACGAACAACACTGTCTTTTTGATCGTTAATCGTTTGTTTAGCTGCTTCTAGTTCGCTGTATAGTAATGCGATTTCAGCTTCTGGGCTTATTTCATCGCCTTCCACTTGCTCAGCTGCTTTTTCTGCTGCTTCTACTTCAGCTTGCATTTGTTCAAATTCTTCGTTTAGTTCAACTTCTTGCTCTGGTGATTTTGTCTGCTCAGACATAGCTTACATGCTCCAATTCTTTACAACTGCGGTAATTATGGGGATTGAATTAAAAGATTCAAGAGGCGGATGACCCGATTAACTCAAATTCTTGGATGATTGCTTCGATTTGCGCTGATTTTGGACAAATTATACAAAATCGACTTTGATATTCATGGTTATTAAAGTAGGGAACGCTGATCACCATTAACTCATTGCAATCAGTAAATGGTAACTGCTCGGTATTTAAAACCGATAAACCATTTTTGAAAGCGAGTTTATCTTCTACAAAATTTAAAAACGATACACCTATATTCAAACTGGTTTGGCAATCAACTTGACGATATAGGTAATTTTCACCTACCACGATGCTGTTATCGGAACCAAGCTTTTGACTTAATTGCCGTGTCCATTGCGTTAGTGAATCATGGCAGTTATGCGGAGCTGTGTTTGCCATCGCCTGCATACGGTATAAACCTTCCATCAAGGTTTGTTGGCTAAAGACAGTATTAAGCCAAGTAGCAAACTGGTAACGCACTGCATCCGATGAATCTTCCGGTTTACTGATGCAAATATTATGGCTTTGCCCTGCTCTATCGATTAACAATATAAGCCAATTACTGCCATCGAAATCAAGTACCTCTACACGAAAAACCAGTTGAGAGCTAACTTGCGGTAATCCCACACAACAGCACACTTTATAGCGCTGGCTCAAACCGTGGGCAAGCTCGACCAATTGTGCTTGCTGTGGCTGCCAATATGTTGCGATTTCTGGCAATGCAAAGAATTCGCTGAGCCAATAATCAAACCCTGCATTGGTAGGCACGCGACCAGCAGAAGTATGCGGCGAATATAGTAAGCCTTCTTTTTCAAGCCGTGCCATTGCGTTACGTACTGTTGCCGAACATACCGCCATGCCTTTTTGTTTGGCAATGCGGGTAGAGGCAACAGGCTGTCCTTCACCGTTACAGTAAAGGCTCATTACAGCTGAAAAAATTTGTTGGTCACGCGGATTTAATTTCATAATTTATACATCTTGCTTCTTGCCAGTGGATATTTGGGCACAGCAAGTTTATTTCAAGTTATTTTCAAAGCATTAATTTTTAATGTAATCTAGCGATATGAAAGTTTAAGTGCAAATAACATGGATTCACCGTTTAAAACCATAGGTTTAATTGGCAAACCTAATCACAGTGCTGCGGCTGCTACACTTGGTCGTCTACACACATTTTTGCGCGCATTAGGTTTTGAAGTGCTAGTAGAACAACGAACTGGCCGCCAGCTTGATGAGGTTCCTGCAGAAAACTTAGTCAAACTCGTTGATTTAGGTGAACGAGCAGATTTAGCGATTGTCGTGGGCGGTGATGGTAACATGCTTGGTGCTGCACGAGTTTTGGCACGTTTTGATGTGGCAGTTATTGGTGTAAACCGTGGTAATTTAGGGTTTTTAACCGATTTAAACCCAGAAGGTTTTGAAGCCAGCTTGGAACAAGTCTTAAGTGGTCAATTCCTCGAAGAAAAACGCTTCTTGCTTGAAGTTGAAGTATATCGTCACGCCGAACTGAAAAGTGCAAACTTGGCAGTGAATGAAGCAGTACTTCATGCTGATAAAGTTGCCCACATGATTGAGTTTGAGGCCTTTATTAACAACGACTTTGTATTTTCACAGCGTTCAGACGGTTTAATTGTCTCAACCCCAACAGGTTCAACTGCTTATTCATTATCTGGTGGCGGGCCGATTTTGACACCTGAGCTCAATGCGATCTCATTAGTTCCTATGTTCCCACATACATTATCAAGCCGCCCTCTTGTGGTTGATGCCGACAACGAAGTACGTTTAAAGCTCAGTCTTGAAAATACCGATAGCCTGCAAGTCAGTTGTGACAGTCATGTGGTTTTAGCTGTGTTACCTGGCGATGAAGTGGTGATAAAAAAGGCAGATAAACGCCTGCGCTTGATTCATCCGAAGGAATACTCTTATTACAATGTATTAAGAAAAAAATTAAACTGGGGAAGCCGCTTATTTTAAGCGGCTTTTTTATCTCAATTGATTGCCAAGGCACCTTGATTAGCGCAAAATATTCAAACTTAATGCTGTATTATTTTAAGGATTCTAAGCCGAAATGAGCTATATCGTTTTTCTTGCTCTATTATTACTTATTACCTTGCTAGGTTGTTACTGGATGGTTGAGAGCAACCGTCGCAAAGCGATTGAAGCTGAAAAAAAGCGTTTTAATCAGCGAGTAAAAGAAATTAATAACGATTTCAAAGACAAACTAATCGACTTTAGTGAAGGGAAGCTTATTCGCCCGAAAAATATTTCGCGCCTAAGCATGATCACTAGTAATTACTTTGTTGTACAAGCCCATAACGAAGAAAACCTCACATACCTTGAATACATTAGTGACCTATTGATTAATACAATCATGATGGAGGCAAGTAAAGCACAAGGCCCAGAACAAATAGACCAACTTGCTGACCGACTTCAGTATTTTATGGCTGAATTACCTTACAATGGTATTGAATACAATAAAGCGTTTTACCAAGAAGCCCTCCCTTCTCTGATCGAAGTAATTAAATATCAGCCCCCCACAGATTTACAAGATGATCAGCCGCCAGCCCAGAGCACACCGGCGCCAAATGATTCATACCAAGAAAATCAGCTGTCAGAATTAAGCAAAGCATAAAAATTTAATTTGCAAAACCCGAAAACACTGTATAAATTAACAGTTAATTAGCTGGATGGATAAACAGTATGTTAATCGGGTTAGAAATTAAAAACTTTGCCATTGTGAGTAATTTAAGTACTGAGTGGCACAATGGTATGACAGCCATTACAGGTGAAACAGGTGCGGGTAAATCAATTGCTATTGATGCCCTGTCATTATGTTTAGGCGAACGTGCTGATGCAGGTGCTGTTCGCCCTGGTACTGAACGCGCAGAAATTTGTGCACAATTCGATATTAGCCAGCTCCCTCTTGCCCAACACTTTTTAGAGCAACATTTACTTTCAAGCACTGAAGGTGAATGTTTACTGCGACGTGTTATTTGCAAGAATGGTCGTAGCAAAAGTTATATTAATGGCAGCTCCGTCACCGCTGCACAGTTGAAAGAGTTAGGTCAGTATTTAATTTCAATTCACGGCCAACATGCTCACCAGCATCTATTAAAAGCTGAACATCAGTTACACCTGCTCGATGCCTATGCAGGCCACAATCAGCTAATAGCGGATGTTAAAGAGCGCTATAAAGCCTACCAAGCATTACTTAAAGAGTTTAACCAGCTTGAACAACAACAGCAGCAACAAGCAGCTCAAAAGCAATTACTTGAGTATCAAGTCGCCGAGCTTGATGAATTTGCGCTACAACCGGGTGAATTTGAAGAGATTGAAGCTGAGCACCACAAATTAAGCCACAGCCAGACTATTTTAGAATCATGTCAGCGAGAGCTACAGCATTTATACGAAAGTGATGAGCAAAGCGCGTGTTCGTTATTACAACACAGTGCTCAGCAATTTGCTGAATTGGCAAGCTATGATGAAAGCCTTTCAAGCATTGCATCGTTATTAAGTGAAGCTGCCGTTCAAGTTGAAGAAGCAAGCCGTGAAATTCGCAGCTACGTTGATGTGACCGACTTAGATCCGGCACGATTAGACGAAGTTGAGACTCGTTTAACAGGTGCTATGGACCTTGCCCGTAAACATCACATAAAACCCGAAGAACTGGTTGAATTTCATCAGTCTATTGCCGAAGAATTAGCATCAATTAGTTATAACAGCGACCGCCTTGTGGCACTTGAAAGCGAAATTAGCAATGCGCTTGAACACTACAAACAAGCAGCAAAACAGTTAAGTGAAAGCCGCCATAGTTACGCAGATACACTCAATCAGTTAATTAGCGATAGCATGGCGAACTTATCAATGGAAAACGGCAAGTTTGCGATTGATATCCAACAAACTAGCGATAAAGCACCAAGTGCGATGGGTTTTGATACTGTCTCATTTTTAGTTTCAACCAACCCGGGGCAACCAATGCAAGCGCTTTCTAAAGTTGCTTCTGGTGGTGAATTATCGCGTATTAGTTTAGCTATTCAGGTAATTATTGCTCAGCGGGTTACAACGCCTACACTTATTTTCGATGAAGTTGATGTGGGTATATCAGGCCCTACTGCTTCTGCAGTCGGCAAGCTATTACGCCAATTAGGTAAATCGACCCAAGTTATTTGTGTGACTCACTTACCGCAGGTTGCAAGCTCTGGGCATCAACAATTTTTTGTAGCCAAAGAAATTGCAGACGGCGAAACATTCACGCAAATGAGTAAACTATCTAAAGATGGCCGTATTGATGAAATTGCTCGACTACTTGCTGGTGACAACATCAGTAAAATGGCACGAGCGAATGCCAAAGAGCTTATTAGCGCACATGCATAAATTGATAATTAATACTTTGAGAGTTTAAGTGGGTTAGAGTTTACTAATGAATATTAAAAATATGTTTACCGCTTTAGTATTTGGCTTGATTTTGCTTTTCTCAAACCATTCACAGGGCGCAACAACAGATTCACCTTATCAAGGTGCGCAAATAATCGTTACTTTATTTGAATGCTTTTTAATTGCCCTCCCTACTAGCGCATTATTTTTGATTGTTTGGAGTCGTTGGAAGCATTTACGTTTTAAGCAGTTACTACAAACAGTGTTAAATTCATCGTTAGTTTTCATGCTTATTAGCCTAGTAACAGTCAATCAATTAACACAGAGTATGTCGTCTTGGTTGATTGCTTTAGCGGTCAGCCATACATTGCTTGTTGGTATAAGTTATTTACTCGTTAAGCAACACACGAATAGAGTGAAAAGTCCCCTGACTGGTTGCTGGTAATAGCTCCATAATTTGCACACATTTGCTGGTTAGTATAAGCGCACATTAAGCTTATTCTAACTGCAAATGAAATACTCTTTACTTATCGCTGCGTATTTTCTGTCTTTTTCGTGTGTAGCAACCTCACTGCCAAGCTCTCTATTAAATCAAGTCACTGATCTTGAGAATCAAGGCAAGCTCAGTGAAGCTCTCACTATTCTTGAGCAATATAAGGATAAAAATAACACGACATCAGGCCCTGATGTTGCCATGGCACAAGCGCCTCTTTTGCGTAAACAAGGTCATTATAACGAGGCGATAGAACTGTTACTGCCATTACAGAAGCTAGCTAGTCTGAGTAAAAAGGACCAATACCATATTCAAAAAGAGTTGGGGATCAATTATCGTCGCCAAGTAAAAACAATAGAAGCAAAAAATCATTATATGGCAGCCTTAGCGCTTGCCAACGAGCTTGAAGACAAGAACCTACAAGCACAAAGCCATAGCAATTTAGGTTCGCTATATGACACACTCAATGATCTTGAACAATCAATGCATCATCAGGTAAAAGCACAAGGTTTATTAGAAAACAGCGATAATTATGAACTGATTGCCACTAATTTTTATAACCTAGCAAATCTTGCTCAAAGACTTGATGACCTCTCTCAATCTGAGTACTTCTATAAAAAAGCACTCGAGTTTGATATTAAAACCAAAAACCAAATGAATATTGCCGATACCAGCTTACAACTTGCCAAGCTGGTGTATAAGCGTGGTGATTTGGAGCAAGCGCTCCCTTTACTAAATAATGCCTATACTCGTTTAGCCGACGTAAAGGCTTATGAAAATATGGCTACAGCTAAACATACATTGATGCAATTGTATTTGAAGATAGACAACCAGCATATGGCGCTCAGCAGTGCTGAGTCTGGTCTCAATGCGGCACTTAAATCAGGATCAACGTTAAGCCAACTCTATTCTTACTTTAATTTAATTGAACTGCATTTAGCACTTAAAAACCCTGAGCTCATTGGTCTTTATTTAAGCCGCACAAAAGAGTTGTTAGTGGGTATTGATAATCGCTTATTGAATCAAAAACAGCATGGCTATACCGCAATTTATGCCGAACTTATCGGTGATTACAAACTAGCAGCAGAGCAGCTAAAGCTTGAAAATAAACTGGCCGAATCTTTGTTTGAAGAGCATTTAAATCAAGCTGTCGAAAAAAACAAAAAGCAACTAACAGCTATTGAGCAACAGCAACGCATTGATGATGAGATTCAAAAAAATAAACTCGCTACGGCACAAATGAATAACCAACGACTAGAAAAACAAATTTGGTTGCTAACTGCCGGTATTGTTTTGTTGTTTAGCACCCTTGCCTTAGTGCTCTATTACTTTAAACATCGAAAAGCATTATTTAAAGCAAAGCTTTATCAATACAACTTGATTGAAAAAGACAAGATGCTTGCTGATATTTCCCATGAATTACGCACCCCACTGAGCGTTTTAAAGCTGCATATAGAAGCGCTTGAGCTTGATATTCAAGAAAACCGCGATCTCGCCTACAGCAAGATTAATGGCAAAATAGCGCAACTAAATAACTTAATTTCAGATGTGTACCAGTTGTCTCAAGCTGAAAATAAAACCCTGACATTGAATCTTCAACAATATAATGCCGCGCAGATTTTTGCTGAATACGAGCAAGACATGCGTCGTTATGTTTGCAGTCATCAGCTCACATTTTTTGCTGACATTGTTATTGCAGATGATGTTGCAATCACGGTAGATAAACAAAAACTCGACCAAATTCTCAACAATATTTTTACTAATGCATGCCTTTATACAGACAGCCCAGGCCATGTTCGCCTTAAAGTAAGAGCAAACAAGCAAGAGCTGTTTATTCAAGTCGATGATACCTCTCCTGGTGTCGGCAAAGCACATATTGGCAAACTCTTTGACCGTTTATATCGTGTCGAAGAATCTCGAAGCCGCGCATCAGGAGGCTCAGGTTTAGGGCTGTCAATTTGTCAGAGCTTTGTTGAATTGATGTCTGGGAATATCAACGCATTACCAGGAAAGTCAGGGGGGTTATGTATCAGAATCTTGCTCCCTTTAAGCAGAAAATAAACCTCTCCATTTTTCCACCACATTTTATTGCTTAAATAGCACTATAAACTACTGTGGAATGGAACCATGTCAGAGTCATTAAAGCATGCTCAATGGGCTAAATCTGTTGAGCGTAAACACCGCCAAAGCCAAATTAAAACAACCAAGAAGTCCCCACTTCCTATTTACGTGGCGTTTGCCAGCTTATTGATAAGTGCAGGGCTTTATTATGCAAGCTACGAAAAACCAATAGAGTACCCACCCCTCTCTGAAGCTGCTAAGCAACGTATTTCTCAGTTCTTTGCAAAGCAATTTTTATTAGGTCAATGGCGTTTAAATCAAATTAAGTACTCAACTGATGCTATTCAAGTATACGTACAAACACCCTCTGCGATTGCCCTTGAAGGTGAAGCACTAAGCCAATATTTACATTACGCTCTATGCCCAGTTCCAAGCAAACGCATTTGGCAAGATATTCAAGCAAGAGAGTTATCTGTGTATGTGTTCACCCATTCGATTCGAAAAGGTGAACGTACAGTGTGTAACTAATAGAAAAGCGATGAACGCCAAATCAATTGATTTGACGTTCATCATAGCGATAGCCTGCTCCATAAACGGAAGCGACTATCTTAGGAGAGAACTGTAAATTCTTCAGTTTTTTGCGAATATTTTTGATATGGCTGTCGATTACGCGGTCGGTAATATCAAAATTATTAGGTTGGATATGATCAAGTATCTGCTGCCTAGAAAAAACACGCTTAGGGGCTTTGTACAAAAGCTTAAATACGTCAAATTCCACTTTAGTTAAACCCAAAGACACACCTTTTATTTCAACTTCGAGGGCGTCTTCGTTTAAGCAAATCGCAGCAGGTGAATTCATCGCATCGCTTACAACCGGCGCTGGTGCACAGCGTCTTAAAATAGCTTTTACGCGCATCACCAGCTCTGCACCGCTAAAAGGTTTACAGACATAGTCATCAGCGCCATGTTCTAGCCCTTTTAATCTATCTGCCTCTTCAACTTTTGCGGTTACCATGATAATTGGCACCATAGAAAAAGCGCGGATCTGCTTCATGCACTCCACGCCATCTAAATTAGGTAACATTACATCTAAAATTATCGCATCTGGTTTATTTGCTTTAACCCACGAAACCACAGCACTGCCATCAGTGATGTGGTGAGTGGTAAAGCCAGATGCATTGAAGAACAACAGTACTTGCTCTGCAATATCTAAGTCGTCTTCGACGACTAATATCTGGGGCATTTTTATTTCCGTTTTATATTTTTTTTATTGTTTTTAATTGTTGCTTCACCATCGCTTTAAGCGCATCTGATAAGGTTTCATCTAATAAAACCATGGTCAGAATATCGTGCAGGTCTTCACTGTTCATGACCTCATCGAGTAAATCATTTTCAGATTTTGAACTTGGCTGAAAAAAATTTAACTGCTCGGTATTTGTGTGTTCGCAAAACATTTTCTTTTTATCCATGTTGTTAGCATCAAATATTCAGATGGGCTTCTGCCTCTAATGAACATTAAAACGCAACAATGTGGAGCAAATATGGAGTTAATACGAAATAATGAATTTTATCGATTCTGCAGTAAAATTCATTCGTAGATTGTAGGTAATAAGCGCTATTTTTTCATTATTTTTCTGAATCTTGATTAAATTTTCAAAACAGCTAAAAAGTAGGCAAAAAAAAGCAAGCTAGGCAGCTTGCTTTTAAACAAATGAATCGGCAACTTCGTAATTAAACGCCTAAATAGTCCATAATCCCTTCAGCGGCATTTCGGCCTTCGAAAATAGCCGTTACCACTAAGTCTGAGCCGCGGACAATATCGCCACCAGCAAAGATTTTAGGATTAGTTGTTTGGTGAGTAAACTCGCCTTTTTCTGGTGCATTGATACCGCCCCAATGATTGATTTCAACACCATACGGTTCTAACCAATCCATTTTATGAGGTTTAAAACCAAATGCCATGAGCACCTTGGTTGCTTCAATAATATGCTCAGAGCCTGCTACTTCTTCAGCACGGCGACGACCATTTTCATCCGGCTCACCGAGTTGTGTTTTCACCATTTTAACGCCAGCAACTTTACCTTGCTCATCAACCACAATACCTTTTGGCTGAACGTTGAAGGTAAACTCAACGCCCTCTTCACGGGCATTTTTAACTTCCCGTTTTGAGCCTGGCATGTTTTCTTCGTCACGACGATACGCACAGGTAACCTGTGTAGCACCTTGTCGAATAGAGGTTCTTACACAGTCCATTGCTGTATCACCACCGCCTAATACAACGACTTTTTCGTTCGCCATATCGATATAAGCTTGCTTGTCTTCTGCATAGCCCATAACACGGTTGGTGTTACCTATTAAGAATGGCAGTGCATCAAACACACCGTCTGCATCTTCATTTTCAAGCCCTGCACGCATACTTTGATAGGTACCCACCCCTAAGAATACGGCATCATATTCAGCCAAAATTTCATCAAGGGTAATGTCAACGCCAACTTCAGTGTTTAGCTTAAACTCGACACCCATTTCCGTGAAGATTTCGCGACGCTTTTGCATCACTTCTTTTTCAAGTTTGAATGATGGAATACCAAACGTAAGAAGGCCGCCGATTTCTGGGTGACGGTCAAACACCACAGGTTTTACCCCATTACGAACTAAAATATCTGCACAGCCCAAGCCAGCTGGGCCTGCACCAATAATAGCCACTTTTTTGTCAGACCAAACCACATACGACATATCTGGTTTCCAGCCCATCTTAAAGGCCGTATCTGTGATGTACTTTTCGATATTACCGATAGTGACAGCACCAAACTCTTCTTCTAGCGTACATGAGCCTTCACATAAGCGATCTTGTGGACAAACTCGGCCACACACCTCGGGTAAGCTGTTGGTACGGTGAGAAAGCTCTGCCGCTTCTAAAATACGGCCAGTACGAATTAACTTTAACCATTGTGGAATATAGTTATGTACTGGGCATTTCCATTCACAGTAAGGGTTACCACAATCTAAACAACGGTCCGCCTGTGAGTTAACTTGAGTCTCAGAGAACGGCTCATATATTTCTACGAAAGATTGCTTACGTGCTGAAATTGGTTTTTTACGCGGATCAACACGTTGTACATCGATAAACTGGTATACATTTTCGCTCATACTACCCCCTTACTGAGCCTGAACACGAAGCTCTGCGCTGCTGCGCGCTCGGTGTCCGAGTAAACTTTTTACATCACTAGATTTTGGCTTAACCAATTTAAACATCGGCATGTATAAATCAAAGTTAGCTAAAATCTGCTCAGCGCGGTTTGAGCCAGTCAGCTCTAAATGCTCAGCAATAAGACCGCGTAAATGCTCTTGATGAGAAGCTAAGCCCTCAAGCGTAACAATTTCAACAAGCTCTGGGTTAATGCGTTTTTCAAAGTCTTTGCCTTCATCAAGAATATAGGCAAAGCCACCTGTCATACCCGCACCAAAGTTAATACCCACTTTGCCAAGTACGCACACTACACCGCCAGTCATATACTCACAGCCGTTATCACCGACACCTTCTACAACTGCTTGTACGCCTGAGTTACGAACAGCAAAACGTTCACCTGCAGAGCCAGCAGCAAATAACTTACCACCCGTTGCCCCGTATAGACAGGTATTGCCAGCAATCGTTGCTTTGTGGCTTTCGAACGATGAACCAAGCGGCGGGCGAATTACCAGCTTACCGCCAGCCATGCCTTTACCAACATAGTCATTGGCATCACCAACGAGGGTCATTTCAAGACCACCCGCATTCCATACCCCAAATGATTGACCCGCTGTACCATGAAGCTCAATAGAGACAGGATCAGCAGCCATACCTTGGTTGCCATGTTTAGAGGCAATATAACCCGATAACATCGCGCCCACAGAGCGGTCGGTATTACAAATACGGCTTACCAATGAGGTGCCCGATTTTTCGTCAATTGCTTGTTTTGCTTTTTCAAGCAAGGTTTCATTTAGCTGACCTAAGTAGTGTGAGCTATTTGGCGCACTACAATACAGTGTTTCACCTGTTGGGTTGTTCGGCACAGCAATCACAGACGACAGATCCACTTTCTTTTGTTTCTCTGTATTACCTTCAATTGCTTCAAGTAAGTCCAAACGACCAATTAAATCAGTTAAACGAGTCACCCCTAAACTTGCCATAATTTGGCGTGCTTCTTGGGCAATAAACTTGAAGTAGTTCATCGCCATTTCAGGCAAACCATGATAATGCTTTTGACGCAGTGTATCGTCTTGCGTTGCAACACCGGTCGCACAGTTATTTAAGTGACAAATACGCAGATACTTACAACCAAGTGCCACCATAGGACCAGTACCAAAGCCAAAGCTTTCAGCACCTAAAATAGCAGCTTTAATGATGTCTAGACCCGTTTTAAGACCACCATCGGTTTGTAAACGAATACGGTGACGTAAGCCATTTTCTACTAGCGCTTGTTGAGTTTCAGCAAGGCCAAGCTCCCATGGGCTACCCGCATATTTCACCGAAGTAAGCGGGCTTGCACCGGTACCACCGTCATAACCTGCAATGGTAATTAAATCGGCATACGCTTTGGCAACACCCGTTGCGATAGTACCGACACCCGGCTCAGACACTAGTTTCACCGAAATTAGTGCTTCTGGGTTTACTTGTTTTAAATCGAAAATTAGCTGGGCTAAATCTTCAATCGAATAAATATCGTGATGCGGCGGTGGAGAAATCAAAGTCACACCTGGCACTGAGTAACGCAATTTTGCAATATACGGCGTCACTTTTTCACCTGGTAATTGACCACCCTCGCCTGGTTTTGCACCTTGCGCCACTTTAATCTGAATCACATCAGCGCTACGTAAGTAATGCGGTGTTACACCAAAGCGGCCAGAAGCAACCTGTTTAATACGTGAGTTTTTCTCTGTGCCGTAGCGAAGCTTGTCTTCACCACCCTCGCCAGAGTTTGAACAACCACCTAAACGGTTCATCGCTATTGCTAACGCTTCATGCGCTTCTGGCGATAACGCACCAATACTCATTGCTGCTGAGTCAAAACGTTTGTATAGCTCAGTTGCAGGTTCTACGTCATCAATACTGATGCCTGCATCAGGCACTTTCAGTGCAAGCATGTCACGTAAGTTAGTGATCGGACGATTATTAACCAGATCAGCGTACGCTACATAGTCACTATATTCTCCAGAACGCACAGCTTTTTGCAGTGTTTGAATAACGTCTGGGTTATAAGCATGGTATTCACCGCCATGAACATATTTTAATAAGCCGCCATGGCTTAATAATTTACGTTTACTAAATGCCAATTTATGAAGCTTGCGTTGGTCATCATCAAAATCAGTGAAACAGGCTCCTTTAATACGACTTGCTACGCCATTAAAACAGGTTTCTACAATCGCGTCAGACAAACCGACTGCTTCAAACAACATTGAGCAGCGATAAGATGCAACGGTACTGATACCCATTTTCGACATGATTTTATACAAGCCTTTATTTATCGCGTTACGATAGGCAAGTGTGACCTCACAATAGCTCTTGTTAAGAATCTTTTTGTCACTCATCGCAACTAAAGATTCATAAGCAAGGTACGGATAAATAGCCGTCGCGCCAAAACCAAGTAATACCGCAAACTGATGCGCATCACGGACACTACCCGATTCGATGATAATATTTGATTCACAACGTAAGTTATTATCAACTAAACGCTTTTGAATAGAACCAACCGCCATTGCTGCCGGAATAGGTAACTGTGTTTCACTGAAGTTACGGTCACTTAACACGAGCATTACGCAACCCGCTGCCGCTTTTTCTTGCGCTTCATCACAAATACGCGTGATGGCGTTTTCAAGGCCTTCTTCTGCAGTGTAAGTAATATCGATTTTACAATAGCTATAATGCGCTTGATCAGCACTTAAAAGCTGTTTCATGTCTGCATACATCAAAATAGGTGTATCAAACTGTAAACGCTTAGCGTGACCAGTTGTTTCGTTGAATACGTTTTGCTCACTACCAATACAGGTTGCCAGTGACATAACATGGTTTTCACGAAGCGGATCAATCGGTGGATTGGTTACTTGCGCAAATTTTTGTCTGAAGTAATCAAACAATGAACGATGACCTTCTGACAGTACCGCAAATGGCGTGTCATCCCCCATTGAACCTGTTGCTTCTTGGCCATTTTCACCCATTACACGAATAACGCTATCAAGTTCTTCGTTGGTGTAGCCAAACATTTTTTGATACTTAAGCAATGTTTCATCATCAAATGAACGATTACCTGCGTCTTTTTCTGCAAGCTGTTCAAATGGCGTTAAACGCTTAACGTTTGCTTCAAGCCATGCTTTATATGGATGACGTGACTTAAGGTCTTGGTCAATTTCATCTGAATGCCAAATTTTACCTTGGTGAGTATCAATAACTAACAGTTCACCCGGGCCCACACGGCCTTTCTCAACCACTTCATCAGGTGCGTAGTCCCAAATACCGACTTCTGAGGCAAGGGTAATAAAACCATCTTGAGTGATTACATAACGCGCTGGGCGTAAACCGTTACGGTCAAGGTTACAGGCTGCAAAACGGCCATCAGACATAACAATACCAGCCGGGCCATCCCATGGTTCCATATGCATTGAGTTAAAGTCATAGAATGCACGTAGGTCTTCATCCATAGCACGGTTCTTTTGCCATGCTGGCGGCACAAGCATACGCATTGCACGGAATAAATCCATGCCACCGGCTAAGAACAACTCAAGCATATTATCTAAGCTTGAAGAGTCTGAGCCGCTTTCGTTAACGAATGGTGCAGCTGATTGCAAATCAGGAATAAGTGGTGAGGCAAACTTGTACGCACGGGCACGGGCCCACTGGCGGTTACCTTGAATCGTATTGATTTCACCATTATGCGCTAAATAGCGGAATGGTTGTGCAAGCGGCCAACGAGGTTGTGTATTAGTAGAGAAACGTTGGTGAAATACACAAATCGCACTGGTCATGCGAATGTCAGCTAAATCTAAATAAAAGTTAGGCAAGTCTACAGGCATCATTAAGCCTTTATAGACAGTGACCAAACCAGATAAGCTGGCAATATAAAAATGTTCATCGTTTTCGAGGCGCTTTTCAGCACGACGACGCGCTACATATAAGCGACGTTCTAAATCTTTTGGACGCCAGCCTTCTGGTGCGCTAACAAAAATTTGTTCAAAGCCTGGTAGTTGTTTTTTTGCAATTGGCCCTAAACATGACGCATCAGTCGGTACTACGCGCCAGCCTTGAATGCTCAAGGTTTCTTTTTCGAGTTCTTCACTCAACACATCTTTAGCTGTTTGCGCAAGTACAGGATCGGCATTTAAAAATACCATGCCTACGGCGTAGTTCTTTCCTAGATGCCAATCATGTTCGCTGGCAATAGCACGAAAGAAACTATCGGGTTTTTGCATTAATAAACCACAACCATCACCGGTTTTACCATCGGCAGAAATACCCCCACGGTGCTCCATGCGATCTAAGCCAGTGATTGCTGTTCGAATCAAGCGATGGCTCGCCTGACCATTGACCTGGGCTATTAAGCCAAAGCCACAATTATCTTTTTCTAATTTTGAGTCGTATAACATAGACCCCTCCCCTTGCTACAACGACTAGCGGTTCAGTCTTTTGTGACAGTGCTAGCAGACGAACAAAACTATCGCCAAATATCCCATGAGTCAATAGAGTTTTGAATACATATTCATATTCATGAATATTTCTCACTTAAAGCACTTTTTAAATTCTAAGCTAAATTTTTACATTTAGTCGTATTTTACCCGTTATTTTTTTATGACACTGGTGTCAAATTTAACAACTTGTAAAAAAACAATCTAAAAATCCGAACCTTTACGTTAACGTAAACTGCGCACATTATTGAATAATTATTCACACAATGAATATCAATGCAGCTTTTAGTGGGCTCTAGTGCAGTACAGCTGCATCATTATTTACTCTTGGCTTTAGCATAGTTACAAACTATGTATCTGAGCAGCCGACCTTAGTCGCAATGTCTTAGTCTGTTTACCCTTGCGTCAACAATCAGCAATTTAAAAGTGTCCGCTGCGGACACTTTTTCTGTCCGCGGACAGATAAAAAACCTGCAATAAAAATAAATCCAATTAAAAATCAAAAACTTAAAAGTTGGCACACTACTAGTATAGATAAGACATCAGCGAAATTAAGGATTTCAAAATGTTCACTATCAGTTTGTTTATGGCTTCTCCACTTACCATGCTTGCCGTTGGCTTCATGATCGTGTGTTTTGAGAATCGTAAGGAGTTAAAATGATTAAGGATACCAGTGCCCAAGATATTACCGTGGCGAAGAAAAACACCATAAAAAAACCACTTATAGTAGTAGCGGGTGTAATACTTGTTGGTGCGCTTGGCTTTCAAGCATTATTAGCAAGTAGTGATGGCAGCATTTCGGTTGATGCAGCGAGCTTACAAATTAGTGAAGTGACTCAAAAGACGCTCATAAGAGATGTGGCCGCGAGCGGTAAAATCGTTGCAGCTAATGCACCGAAGGTTTATAGCCCTGAACGTGGTTTTGTCGATTTAAAAGTAAAAGCCGGTGACAGCGTTGAGGTAAATGAAGTGATCGCAACCGTAACCAGTCCTGAGCTAACCAACGAGCTAAAGCAACAGCAATCGGTATTAGCACGTTTAGAAGGTGAATTACAACGCAAGCAACTTGAAGCGCGCAGACAAAAACTGAGCCTGACTAAAGCGCTCGATTTAGCGCAAGTTGAACTCAATGCCGCTGATAGAGAAAACCGCCGAGCTAAAATCTCTATCGAGAAACATTTAATTAGCCAAATAGATCTAGAAAAAGCGGTTGATGACTTAGCCCGTGCCAAGCTTTCTTATAAGCACGCCGAGCAAGAAGTTAATCTAGCCAAAGATACCCTCGCATTTGAGCTAAAAGCCGCAGAGCGTGATCTGGCTCGTCAACAACTGATTGTTGACGACTTACTCAGACAAGTAAATG
The DNA here is from genome assembly GCF_002964825.1 of Pseudoalteromonas sp. T1lg122. Lineage (NCBI taxonomy): Bacteria > Pseudomonadati > Pseudomonadota > Gammaproteobacteria > Alteromonadales > Pseudoalteromonadaceae > Pseudoalteromonas > Pseudoalteromonas sp. T1lg122. The sequence goes on along the minus strand of NZ_PQCG01000007.1, from coordinate 108,413 downwards.
AACTTACTATCACTGCCAGTGTAAGCGGCATTGTGGGTAACTTATTAGTGCAACAAAAAGAAGCTGTCACACAAAGCCAACCATTAATGACATTGGTCGATTTAAGTAACTTTGAAGCAGAACTGCAAGTACCAGAAAGCTACGCCAATGAGCTAGGTCTTGGTATGCAAGTTGAGCTTACGTTAGGAGCTCGTCATGTCACAGGCACTCTTTCAGCCATTTCGCCTGAAGTGAATAACCGCGAGGTGACAACCCGCGTACGTTTTGACAATGAGATTTCTGGCATCCGCCAAAACCAACGTTTAACCGCACGTATTTTATTAGAGAATCGCGACGATGTATTACAAGTAAAACGCGGCGCATTCTTACAACAAGGTGGCACCCATGCCTATAAGGTTGACGGTGACATGGCTTATTTAATCGATATAAAAACCGGTGCAAGCAGTATTAATGCTGTCGAGATAATTGAAGGCGTAGAGCCTGGCGATAAGCTAATTATCTCGAACTACGATCGCTTTAAAAAAGCAACCACACTGGTTTTACGCTAACAAATAAAAGGAATAATCAACATGCTTACAATGAACAACATCAGCAAAGTGTATCAAACAGATATGGTACAAACACATGCCCTTCGTGACTTTAATCTACAAGTAGAAGAAGGTGAATTTATTGCCGTAACGGGCCCAAGTGGCTCAGGTAAAACCACATTTTTAAACATCGCCGGTATGTTAGAACCATTTAGCGAAGGCCAATACATGCTAGACGGTATTGATGTGGGTAAGCTCAACGACAACCAGCGTGCTGACTTACGTAATCAAAAAATTGGTTTTATTTTCCAAGGCTTCAACCTTATTCCAGATTTGAATCTCTATGAAAATATTGAAGTACCACTGCGTTATCGCGGTATCAAAGCCGCCGAGCGTAAACGCCGAATCGAGCAATGCCTGGAGCAAGTTGGTTTAGCGTCACGCGCTAAACACTTACCGCAACAACTTTCTGGTGGTCAACAACAACGTGTGGCTATTGCCAGAGCTCTTGCAGGTGAACCGCGCTTTTTACTTGCCGATGAGCCAACCGGTAATTTAGATAGCTTAATGGCTCGTCAAGTAATGGAGCTACTTGAGCAAATCAACCGTGATGGCGCAACCATCATCATGGTTACTCATGATCCAGAGCTTGCTCGCAGAGCACCACGTAATATCCAAGTTGTTGACGGCCAATTAGCTGACTTCACCTTGTACCAAGGCACTCAAAATCTTAAAGCGGCTGGAGTGTAACCATGTTCCTTCATTATTTAGATTTAAGCTGGCGCAGCTTTAAGCGCACTCCACTTGTGAGCTTTTTAATGGTACTGGCCATTGCCATTGGTATTGGCGTAACCATGACAAGCTTATCTGTGTATCACATGATGTCAGCAGACCCTATTCCTGAAAAAAGTAGCGACCTTTATACTGTACAGCTACAAACCATGGATGAAGGCCGTACGTGGTGGACAGTCGATAACATGCCACTGCAATTAACTTATCAGGATGCCGTTAACCTTAATCAAGCGAATGCGGGTGGCAAACGTGTCACTATGGTTAGAACGGGTTTTTCGGTTTATTTAGACTCAGATAAAGTTAAACCATTTATTGGACAAGCACGCCTAACCACGCCTGATTTTTTCGATATGTTTAACCTATCATTTATTTATGGTGGGGTTTGGAGCGCGCAACAAGAAGCCGATGCAGCCCCTGTTGTGGTGATCAATAAAGAATTAAACGACAAGCTATTCGCAGGTGAAAACCCTGTCGGCAAAATGGTGTACCTCGATGATGCCAGCTACGAAGTTATTGGCGTCATTGATGATTGGGATATCACCACCAAATATTATGATCTGAACAACGGTGCATTTAATAAGACCGAGCAACTATTTTTACCATTTAGCCTAATGAAAGCACGCCAGCTTGAAAACTGGGGTAATACCAATGGTTGGAAGCACGAAAAAACCAATACCTTTAACGACAAACTCAATTCTGAAATGGTGTGGTTACAATTTTGGGTTGAACTAAAAACACCTGCAGAAAAACAAGCTTACCAAGACTTTTTAATGGCCTATATGCAAGAGCAACAAAAGCTAGGTCGTTTTAACCGCGAAAAATTAACCGCCACCTTACGCGATGTAAATGAGTGGATGCAATACAACAATGTCGTTAGCGAAGACAACGAAATTCTGGTTGGCCTAAGCTTTATGTTTTTAGCAGTATGCCTTGCCAATATTTTAGGTTTATTACTAGCGAAATTTTTACGCCGCGCTCCGGAAGTCGGTGTGCGCCGAGCATTAGGTGCCAGCAAACGCCAAATATTCTTTCAACATATTGTTGAGGTCGCGATGTTAGGTTTCTTAGGTGGCATCTTCGGAATTATTTTGGCGCAAGTGGGCTTATTAGGCGTACGTCAAAGCTATAGCTACTACCAAAGCTTAGCCACTATGGATTTAACCATGCTACTCAGCGCACCTGTGATTGCAATTAGCACCTGTGTGATAGCGGGTCTGTACCCTGCTTGGCTGGTATGTAAAACCAACCCTGCTATTTATCTTAAGAGCCAATAAGGAAGACACCCATGTTAGAAATTAAACCTATCTTTCACGCCTTATGCCGCTCAAAAGTTGGCGCTATTTTATTACTGATCCAAATTGCCATCACCACTGCGATTGTCAGTAACGCAGCGTTTATTATTCAAGACAGAATTAGCTATTTAAGCCAAGAGACTGGCTACCCTGAACAAGACATTTTCGTTTTTAATGTCATGATGTTTGGCAAAGATGTGTCGCCATCTCAGCAATATGAGCTTGATGAAGCCATGCTTCGTCAAATACCTGGTGTAGTTGATGCTGCTTATTCGAGTAACACACCGCTTTCGGGCAGTGGCTCTTCGTCAGATTTTAGTTTAAAGCCAGCACCTGAAGAGAGTAAATCAGCGCGTAGCTCTTACATGTTTATCGATGAGCATGGCATAAATACTTATGGTGTAAAACTCATTGCTGGGCGTAACTACACCGAAGACGAAGTGATCGTTACCGATAACTATGATGAGCTTTCAAAAGTAACCGTTGTCACTAAAACCCTACTCGATGAGCTGTTTCCTGACGGCAATGGTTTAGGTCAAACTGTCTATTTTGGTGACATTCCAATGAAAGTAATTGGTGTTGTTGAACTGATGAAAGGCCCATGGCTTAAAGACAGCCGCCCAGATAACGTAGCACTGCTGCCTTTTATTAAGCCTGGTACAAATGCACGCTTTGTGGTTAGAACAGAGCCTGGTCAACGTCAATCAGTCATGAATCGTGTTGAAGAAGCCATGCTGAAAAACTACAACAAACGCGTTATTTCTCGCATTCGTGGCTTAGATGACGATAAAGAGTCATACATGGCTGAAGATACATTAATGATGCGCATGTTGATTGTACTTATTACTATTTTAGTGTTGGTGACGGCCCTGGGTATTTTCGGCCTAACGCTGTTCAATATTAGTAAGCGTACTAAACAAATAGGCACTCGCCGCGCTTTAGGCGCCAGAAAATCTGCCATCATCAGCTACTTCTTAGTTGAAAACGCCATGATATGTATAGTTGGTTTAGTGATTGGTGTAATTGCTGCCGTGTATTTAGGCCAGTTGCTCATGCAGCACTTTTCAATTGCTCAGCTTGATATTAGCTACGTGCTTGCTACGGCGCTGGCAGTGTTCGTTATGAGTTTATTAGCAGTACTTGCACCTGCAAAACGGGCGGCGAATATCTCACCGAGCATTGCAACTCGAACAATTTAGTTCTCCCAACCTATGCTACACTGGATTAACAGTGTAGCATTCATCTTGCACCCTTATTAGGAAAATAACTAAAACAATAATATGGAAAAAATACTTATCGTCGACGATAACCCAGCCATTTTGGATGCATTGTCGTTATTACTCGAAATTCACGGTTTTGATGTTGTTACAGCAAGTAACCCGTTTGAGGCAATTCAAGCCGTACAATACCAACGCATAGCGCTTGTTATTCAAGACATGAACTTCACCGCCGACACCACTTCCGGCGAAGAAGGCAAAGAACTTTTTTATGCCTTACGAGACATTAATCCTCACTTACCGATTATTTTGATCACCGCATGGACAGAGCTTTCTACTGCCGTTGAACTTGTCAAAGCAGGGGCTGCTGATTATTTACCAAAACCATGGGACGATGCCAAGCTACTTACTTGTGTAAATAACCTAATCGAGCTGGGTAAAGCAAAACAACAAAACGAAACCTTTACCCGCCACCAGCAAGAACGTGACGCATCTGTGCAACAAGCAAATTTGGTGGGCTTGGTTTATAAAAGTACCGCTATGGAGCACATTGTTAATCTTGCGATTCAAGTGGCTAAATCGGATATTTCAGTGCTGATCACAGGCCCTAACGGCAGTGGTAAAGAGCGCATTGCGCAAATAATACAGGCTAATTCATTATTAGCTGATAAACCCTTTATCACTGTTAATGCGGGTGCTTTGCCAAGCGAGCTTATTGAGGCTGAGTTATTTGGTGCCGAAGCTGGCGCCTATACAGGTATTACTAAACAGCGTATTGGTCGTTTTGAAGCGGCCGATGGTGGCACCCTATTTTTAGACGAAATTGGTAACTTACCACTTTCTGGGCAAATGAAATTATTACGCATTTTACAAACTGGTGAATTTGAACGTTTAGGCTCAACACAAACACGTAAAGTGAATGTGCGGGTGATTTCAGCAACCAATGAAGATTTAAGCCATGCAATTAGAACAGGTCAATTTCGTGAAGACCTTTACTACCGCTTAAATGTAATTGAGTTAAATTTACCAAGCCTTGCCCATCGCCCAGATGATATTTTAGCTTTGGTCGCACACTTTTTACCTGAGCGCACACTGTCACTAAGTACAGAAAAAGCCCTGCTCGCCCATAGCTGGCCGGGTAATGTTCGTGAGCTTGAAAATGCCTGTAAACGCGCTGGCGTTTTAAAACCCACAGGGGTGATTGAGCTTGCTGATTTTGGCTTACAAGTTGAAACAAACAGCCCAACACAAACAAGAGCAGAGCCTAACAGACAAGAGATCGAACTTGCCATGCGCGAATACAAAGGTGTGATTGCTAAAGTGGCTCGCCATTTTGGCTTAAGCCGCCAAGCGCTCTATCGCAGGCTTGATAAATTTAAGATTGAATACTAATGCGTTCTTCGTTTCGATATAAAATCATAACTTTGTGTATTGCAGCGTCTGCATTGCCGCTTGTGTTGGTGTGTTATTTTGCGGGCATCAGCTTGCTTTACAGCCTATTAGCCCTGCTCGCTTGCGCCTTGATCAGCGGATTTTTTGCCGCGCAATTATCAGCTCCGCTCATTGATGGTATGAACTCGCTCGAAACCGGGCTGCTTAATTTTAAAGATGGTGAGCTGGCCACATTATTAGCCTATGATGGCAGTGATGAGCTAGGTGATTTATGCCGGCTTTATAACCAAACCGCAAAACAGCTTCGCCAAGAAAAACAATGGATTTATCAGCGTGAGTTGATGCTCGACAAAGTGCTGCAAAGCTCGCCACAAGCTGTACTTTTGACTAACGACCAAGGCTTTATTGTGTTTAGCAACCACAGTGCCCGCAGCTTACTCGATGCTAAATCAGCCCTTGAAGGCGCCAAGCTCGAAAACTTATTAGATTCAAGCTGCGAGCAATTAACGCGTGCCATTCACAAAGGCGTTGATGGCTTATTTACCCTGGACAAAGCAGATCAAGAATCACAAACTTGGCATATGGCAACAGGCCGATTATTGCTTAATAATCAGTTTCATCAACTGTATGTTTTTAAACAGCTGACTCGCGAACTAAGCCGCCAAGAAGTAGAGGTATGGAAAAAAGTTATTCGTATCATTAGCCATGAGCTTAACAACTCCCTAGGGCCAATGTCGTCGATGCTTCATAGCGCGCAACTATTAACGAAAGAAGTCGATGAACCACGCTTAAAACGAGTATTTACCACCATTGAAGACCGCATAAAACACCTTAATGAGTTTGTACAAGGCTATGGTAAATTTGCCAAGTTACCCACCCCTCAACTATCAACGATTAACTGGCCGACGCTGATTGAGCAATTAAAAAGTCAGTGGCAGGTTGAAGTATCACTTGATGAGCGAGTGACAACTGACGCTGATCACACTCAGCTCGAACAGTTACTTATAAACTTATTAAAAAATGCCTATGAATCAGGGTCAAACCCCGAAGATGTCAGTTTAACTGTGCAACAAGAAGCAAGTGGCACACACATCACAGTGAGTGATAAAGGTAAAGGTATGAGTGAAGCTGTAATGGCTAACGCACTTATTCCCTTTTACTCCACTAAAGCAACAGGCAGTGGCTTAGGGCTAGCACTTTGCAGGGAAATAGTTGAAGCACACCACGGGCAAATTAGCTTACATAACCGCGAGCAAGGTGGATTAAGCGTGCATGTTTTGCTGCCCGCGTAATACAACAGATATAAAAAAAGCCGCAATCAGCGGCTTTTCTCTACACTAAATATAATTATTCAGCGTCTTTTTCTTTGTACTTTGCAGCTGTTTCAGTGATTAATGGCTGTAATTCACCACGTTGAAACATTTCGATGATAATGTCACAACCACCGATAAGCTCGCCTTCTACCCATAGTTGTGGGAATGTTGGCCAGTTTGCGTATGCAGGTAACTCTGCACGAATATCTGGGTTAAGTAGAATGTCAACGTAAGCAAACTGCTCACCACACGCCATAAGTGCTTGTGATGCTTGTGAAGAAAAACCACAGTTAGGTAACTTTGGTGATCCTTTCATGTAAAGAAGGATTGGATTTTCAGAAATTTGCTGTTTAATTTTATCGATGGTTTCCATTTACAACCTCAAAAAAGACATTGGCTTACTACATTGGCCTTGAAAAAGTTTCACTGTGGCCTCAGATATATAACTTAAAATCGGCATTCGTAGCCACAATTTTAAATAGTCTTTAGCAATAGCATTGCTGTTTGCTAAAACTTGAGTAAAATACTCAACAATTATAGTAACACTATAATACCACTTGGTATAGGGAAGTACGCTGTTTACCTTGCTATTACCTATAACTGAGTGGACTATCAACCAAGAAGATGGAGATAAAAAATGGCATTTGAACTACCGTCACTACCATACGCAATCGATGCATTAGAGCCACATATTTCAAAAGAGACTCTAGAGTTTCACCACGGTAAACACCACAACACTTACGTTGTGAAATTAAACGGTCTGATCCCAGGCACAGAATTCGAAAACAAATCTCTAGAAGAAATCGTATGTTCTTCAGAAGGTGGCGTATTTAACAATGCTGCACAAATCTGGAACCACACGTTCTACTGGAACAGCCTATCTCCAAACGGTGGTGGCGAGCCTACGGGCGCAATCGCTGACGCGATCAACGCTAAATGGGGTTCTTTCGACGCATTCAAAGAAGCGTTAAACGACAAAGCAGTTAACAACTTCGGTTCAAGCTGGACTTGGTTAGTTAAACTAGCTGACGGCACACTTGATATCGTTAACACATCAAATGCTGCAACGCCATTAACTGATGAAGGTGTTACACCAATCCTAACTGTGGATCTTTGGGAACACGCTTACTACATCGATTACCGTAACGTTCGTCCAGATTACCTAAAAGGTTTCTGGGCATTAGTTAACTGGGACTTCGCGAACGCTAACTTCGCTTAATCTTCTGTTACTAGCAGTAATCAAAAAAAGACGCTTCGGCGTCTTTTTTATTGCCAGTGCACGCCCCTTCTAAGTCGCAGCCAAGCCCTCAGCCAAAAAGCGTAATCAAGATGAGCTTTTTTCAATTAAATTCTTAATTTTCTTGCGCAAAAATTCAAAATCGTGACTAAGCTTTAATTAGCCTTTGCTTTTCTCTTAATCTAATTACACGTCATTTTAGCGGGTTTTCGGAGGTCTCTATGAGTATTTTTGAGCATTACCAATCACGATACGAAGCAGCGCAAGAAGAAGAATACAGTATTGAGGAATTTCTCGAGATCTGTAAGAAGGATAAATCAGCTTATGCCAGCGCACCAGAGCGGCTATTAATGGCCATCGGTGAGCCGGAGATTATCGACACTTCAACCGATGCGCGCTTAAGCAGGCTGTTTTCTAATCGCGTAGTCGCACGCTACCCTGCATTTCACGATTTTTATGGTATGGAAGATGCCATTGAGCAAATCGTCTCTTATTTAAAACATGCTGCGCAAGGCTTAGAAGAATGTAAGCAAGTACTGTATTTACTTGGCCCGGTAGGTGGGGGTAAATCATCCATTGCTGAAAAGCTTAAATACTTAATGCAGCAGGTACCTATTTATTCGATTAAAGGCTCGCCTGTTAACGACCACCCTTTAGCGTTATTTGACCCAAATGAAGACGCTGAGCTTTTAGAAAAAGAATACGGCATTAAACCGCGTTATTTAAAAACGGTGATGTCACCGTGGGCTGCAAAACGCTTAAGTGAATTTAATGGTGATATTAGCCAATTTAGAGTGGTTAAGCGCTATCCATCTATTTTAAATCAAGTTGCGATTGCTAAAACCGAGCCGGGCGATGAAAACAACCAAGACATTTCAGCGCTAGTCGGTAAAGTCGATATTCGCCAGCTTGAACACTTTGCGCAAAACGACCCTGATGCGTATGCCTATTCAGGTGCGCTTTGTTTAGCAAATCAAGGCTTAATGGAGTTTGTGGAAATGTTTAAAGCGCCAATCAAGGTGCTACACCCACTACTTACAGCCACGCAAGAAGGTAACTACAACGGAACAGAAGGTATCAGTGCCCTGCCGTTTAGCGGCATGATTTTAGCTCACTCAAATGAATCTGAGTGGCAAACATTTAAAAACAACAAAAACAATGAAGCATTTTTAGACCGTGTTTACATCGTCAAAGTGCCTTACTGTTTACGTGTTTCTGAAGAAGTTAAGATTTACAATAAATTGCTTGAAAACAGTGAATTACATGATGCCCCTTGTGCACCGGGCACATTAAAAACACTGGCACAATTTACCACCCTTTCTCGTATGAAAGAGCCTGAAAACTCAAGTATTTATTCAAAAATGCGCGTCTATGATGGTGAAAGCTTAAAAGACACCGACCCGAAAGCGAAGTCGTATCAAGAGTACCGCGACTACGCGGGTGTTGATGAAGGCATGACCGGGCTCTCTACCCGCTTTGCGTTTAAAATTCTATCGCGAGTGTTTAACTTCGATACCACTGAAGTGGCGGCCAACCCAGTGCACTTATTCTATGTTCTTGAGCAGCAAATAGAGCGTGAGCAATTTACCGCCGACGTTGAAGAGCGTTACTTAAGCCACTTAAAAGGGTATCTCATTCCTCAGTACGTGGAGTTTATTGGTAAAGAGTTACAAACGGCCTACTTAGAATCGTACTCTGAATATGGGCAAAACATCTTTGACCGCTACGTGACGTATGCTGATTTCTGGATCCAAGATCAAGAATACCGCGACCCAGATACTGGCCAGCTATTTGACCGTGCTGCACTTAACGCAGAGCTTGAGAAGATTGAAAAACCTGCGGGTATTTCAAACCCTAAAGATTTCCGGAATGAAATAGTCAATTTCGTACTGCGTGCGCGTGCGCACAACCAAGGCAAGAATCCGCTTTGGACCAGCTACGAAAAACTTCGCACGGTTATTGAGAAGAAAATGTTCTCAAATACCGAAGATCTGCTGCCGGTTATTTCCTTCAATGCGAAAACCTCGGCTGAAGATCAGAAAAAACACGAAGACTTTGTCAATCGTATGGTTGAGAAAGGCTATACCCAAAAACAAGTACGTTTACTTTCTGAATGGTATTTACGCGTTAGAAAATCGCAGTAAAAAAACGTTTGTTTTAAGGGGGTTGTTATGGCGCATTTTATTGACCGACGCCTGAATGGAAAAAACAAAAGTACCTTGAATCGTCAACGGTTCATCAGGCGTTATAAAAAACAGATTAAAGAAGCGGTATCTGATGCCATTAATAAGCGTAGCGTAACCGATACCACTAGCGGCGAGAGTATCTCGATTCCGCAACGTGATATCAGTGAGCCTATTTTTCATAAGGACGTGGTGGCGACCGTGAACAGATCCACCCTGGTAATGACCAATTCTCTACGGGCGACAGAATTAAGCGCCCGCAAGGAGGCGCTCAAGGGGGTGGCAGTGGCGAAGGTGAAGCCAGTGATTCTGGTGAAGGACAAGACGACTTTGTATTCTCTATTTCAAAAGATGAATACCTAGACTTATTGTTCGAAGACCTTGAACTGCCTAATCTGCAACAAAACCAGCTCGATAAACTGGTGCAAATGAAAACCCATCGTGCTGGTTTTTGTAACGACGGCATGCCCAGTAATATTGATATTGTTCGTTCATTACAAGGTTCACTCGCCCGCAGGGTGGCAATGACCGCAGGCAAAAAACGTCACCTTGCAGAGCTTGAAGGACAACTCGCGTTACTCAAAGCAGAAGAGCAACCTGATAAAGCGGCCATCGCTTTACTTGAACGTCAAATTGAGGAACTACAAAGTCGCATTAAAGCGGTGCCTTTTATTGATAATTACGACTTACGTTTTCGTAACTATGAAAAACGACCACACCCTACAAGCAAAGCCGTGATGTTTTGTTTAATGGATGTGTCAGGCTCGATGGATCAAGCGACCAAAGACATGGCAAAACGCTTTTATATTTTGCTGTATCAATTTTTAACCCGTAGCTACAAAAATATAGAGGTAGTCTACATTCGTCATCATACCCAAGCGAAAGAAGTCGATGAGCAAGAGTTTTTCTATTCTCAAGAAACGGGTGGCACCATTGTTTCTAGTGCATTGAAACTGATGAACGAAATCATCGCGGAGCGTTATAACCCTGAAGAGTGGAACATTTACGCAGCACAAGCCTCTGATGGCGATAATTGGGCCGATGACTCGCCAAACTGTGGCGAAATTTTACGTAATAAACTGTTAAAGGCGGTGCGCTATTACGCCTATATTGAAATTACCGCCCGTGCTCATCAAAGCTTATGGCGTGAGTATCAATCGATAGCACAAACCCACGACAATTTTGCCATGCAACACATTCGTGGCGTTGAGGACATTTACCCAATTTTCCGTGAATTATTTAAAAAGAATCGTCAGCAGCAAGGCGTCGCATAGCCTTGCGAGTGAGGTAAAGTATGGCCGATAAACGTATTAGCGACGGTCCTGATTGGACATTTGATTTATTAGCAGAGTATCAAACTGAGATTGAACGGGTAGCGAAAATTTATAAACTCGATACCTACCCAAATCAAATTGAGGTGATCACTGCTGAACAAATGATGGATGCCTATTCGAGTGTGGGTATGCCGATTGGCTATAGCCACTGGTCGTATGGTAAAAAATTCATTCAAACAGAACAAAACTATAAACGTGGGCAAATGGGTCTTGCTTATGAGATTGTGATTAACTCAGATCCGTGTATTGCTTATTTAATGGAAGAAAACACCCTGCCAATGCAAGCCTTGGTAATGGCGCACGCTTGCTATGGCCACAATTCATTTTTTAAAGGTAATTACCTTTTTAAAACTTGGACTGATGCCAGCTCTATTATCGATTACTTATTATTTGCCAAAAATTATATTGCTAAATGCGAAGAAAAATACGGCATCAATGAAGTTGAGAATCTCATCGACTCATGCCATGCGTTAATGAATTACGGTGTGGACCGCTACAAACGCCCGCAACGTATTTCACTGTACGAAGAACAAAAGCGCCAGCAAGAACGTGAAGATTACTTACAATCGCAAGTCAACGAGTTGTGGCGCACAATCCCTACTTCGCAGCAAGAATCAAAAAAACGTGAGCGCCGCTTCCCTGCTGAGCCACAAGAAAACATTTTATATTTCATCGAAAAAAATGCGCCGCTGCTTGAGTCATGGCAGCGTGAAGTAATTCGTATTGTGCGTAAAATTTCGCAATATTTTTATCCCCAAAAACAAACTCAAGTGATGAATGAGGGCTGGGCTACGTTTTGGCATTACACCATTTTGAACCACCTGTACGATGAAGGTAAGCTCACCGATGCCTTTATGCTCGAGTTTTTACAAAGCCACACCAATGTAGTGTATCAACCGCCCTACAACAGCAATTATTATTCAGGGATCAACCCTTATGCTCTTGGCTTTAATATGATGGTTGATATTCGCCGTATTTGCGAAAACCCAACCGAAGAAGACAAGAAATGGTTTCCAGAGTATGCCGGCAGTGATTGGTTAGAAACCTTACATTTTGCAATGCAAAACTTTAAAGATGAGAGTTTTATAAGCCAGTTTTTATCGCCAAAAATTATCCGAGATTTTAAGCTCTTTACCATTATTGATCATGAAAAAGAGCCAACCCTTAATGTCGGCGCTATTCATGATGAAATGGGCTATCACAAGGTTCGTGAAACGCTTTCTGCACAATATAACTTAAGTAATCACGAACCAAACATTCAAGTCTATAACGTTGATATTAGAGGAGATCGTTCACTTACCCTGCGTTATGTACCCCATAACAATATTCCATTAGCGAAATCAAAAGATGAAGTACTAAAACACCTTTACAGGCTATGGGGCTTTAAGGTAAAACTGGAACAAGAAACCTCAACAGGTGAAGTTTCATTATTGGGTGAATGCCCAAGCAGTGATACCCGACACACAACAGAGTAGGCAAAATGGATAAAAAAATACTGGTGATCATCGACTCGATAGCCGATGCTAAAACGTCAATATTACACGCAAAACAAAAAGCCAAAGGAGTGAAGCATATTGATATCGTCGCCTTTAGCTATGAAGACACCAACAGTATTTTATATTCTATTCCACCCGATGAAGCGCTCGCTATTCAAGATAAGGAGCTCGCAAAAGTTCGTAATGCGCTAAGCCCTCTTATTAGCGAGCATTTAGACGCTAGCAGCTATACGTTGCAAACACTGTGGCATGAAAACCCAGTGCAGTGGCTTGCCAATGAACTTGATACGTCAGATTATGAAATGGTGATTAAAACTCGCCATATTGACGAACAAACGCAATTTACAGAGCTTGACTGGCAACTTATTCGCTTTAGCCCGTTACCACTTTATTTAGCTGCTGATAACAAATGGCGAAACAATACCAATGTGTTAGCAGCACTTGATTTGGGCAGTGAAAAAGCAACCAAATACCGCTTAAACGAAGCGATTATTAAAGCGGGATTAGCCTATGCTAATGACTACGACAGCGAGTTTTATGCCTGTTATACCGTGCATGTATCGCCGTTTTTACGTGATTTGGGGATTGTATTTTCAGATGAGCAAGTCATTAATGCGTTCGAAAAGCTACCGATAGCGCAGCGTGCCTTAATTGAAGCACATGACTTAAAAGATAAACTTGAGATTAAAGCGGGTGTGGTTGAACAAGTGATCCCTAGTATTGCTGCAAAATTAAATGCCGATTTAGTGATTATGGGTTCGGTGGGCAATACCGGAATTAAAGGTCATTTAATTGGTAATACCGCTGAAAAGGTTATGAAACTACTTAAAACAGATATTCTCGTTTTACCGCCGCTTGGCGTTTAACTCGTATCACTTAATAGAATTGTTATGAAAAAGGGGCTTATTAGCCCCTTCTTTATAAATCTGTATAAGCTGTAACCCTGTTACGGCCATTTTCTTTAGAGTGATACAAGGCTTTATCTGCCGCTTCAACCCATTTTTCGTAACGATCAAATTTTTCGTCAAAGCACGCAAAACCAATACTGACCGTCAGTTGAATTTGTTTGCCACCAAAGTAAATCGATGAATTCTCAATCAGCGTTCTTAATCGCTCAGCGAAGATATGCGCTCCTTCATGATCAGTATCGAGCAAGGTTACCGCAAACTCTTCCCCACCGTAGCGTCCAGCTAAGTCTGTTTCACGTAGAGTTTTACGAAGCAAGTCTGCAATATGACGCAACGCCTCATCCCCACCGCGGTGACCATGTTCATCATTGACCTTTTTAAAGTGATCGATATCAAACATCAATAAGGTGCTGCACCCGCCACTACGAACAATACGCATATATTCTTTGCGTAACTTTTCTTCCCAATAACCGCGATTGGTTAGCTTGGTAAGTGCATCAGTGCGGCTCATTTGTTCAAGCTTGCTGTTGGCTTCTTCTAGCTCTTTTTTATTCACCGCTTCATCGGTTACATCATAGATAATGATACAAATATGCGACACTTCGCCTGTGGTCGTCGTCAGTGGTATAAAGGTGGCATTTTGATACATATGATCCGCTTTACCTGTAATTGGGCGGTAATTTTTAAAGCGGAAAATATACGGCTGCTGCTCCCAGATAGTAAACGAGCGATTATTTAAGATGAACACAGACTCTGATTTGCTGCGAAACCACTTTTCATCGATTGATGGAAATAAGTCGAACAGATCTTTGTCTTTCACCGCGCTGGGCAATAAGCCAGAATGGTTTTCCATAAACCCATTCCATATGCATACTTTGTAGTCTCTATCGAGCACTACTAGGCCTACATCAACGGTATTAAACATATCCATTAACCAATGGAGTTCATTCATATTAAAATCGGCTGCAGGCATAGTCTAGTCTTCTAATAAATAAGCTACTTTGTACTTAAGGGTTTTTAATGAGTCCTCGGTGAACAGCAACATCAAATCACAGTTGATATTGTGATTTTCGATGCCATAGCTGATCTCAATCGCCAGCGTTCGTTGCCAGCGAGATTTATTGGCTTTTACTAAATCGGTCACATCACAATGCTGACCTAGTACCACAGGATGACCTTGGCTAAAACGCATATCGAGCTGTTTAGAAAGCCCTGATAAAATTGCACCGATCAGAATGTTGCTGACATCCATCAACAGCTCAAGCTCAACTTTATCGTTAAGCTCACCTTCGTAATTCATTAGTGATGCAATTTCTTTAAAGCTTGAATCATTTAGCAGTAATAAGGCTTCACCAGACACACCGCCGCCAATAAATCCTTGGCATACACCTGATGTCGTTGCGTTAGCATCAATTGAGCGTAGAGCCATATCTAGCTCATTTACTTCTAATACATTTACATTAGGGATTGGAAGTTTTACGAATACATTAAGAAGACGCGCTAATAAGTCCCCTGCTTGCCCCATAGCCACGTTTGTGAGTTCTTGATAGATGTCACGTACATCAGGGTCAACTTGCTCACCTAGCTTATTAGCAAGTCGTTCACGCATGGCTTTGTCTTTAATGCCATGATGCTCGATGATATTGGCAAGCTTTTCTGCAGAACACGGTTTTTGAATAAAGTCGATAGCACCTAACTCAAGCACACGTTGATGGGCGTTAGGCTGGATATCACCAGAAACAACGACAGTAAGCACATGAAGGCCTTGATCTTGAATGGCTTGAAGTACTTCGTAACCATCCATTTCAGGCATGTTTAAATCGAGAAATAGAATTTCTGGCTGGAGTTTTTTGATTTGCTCAATACAGTGCACACCGTCCTCAGCAAACTCAACTTTAATATCCCAATCATCGGGTAAAGAGCGCGCTAATTGTCGACGAGCTAACTTTGAATCATCACAAACTAATACCGATGTTGACATACTCTCTCTCTAAATCCGTACTTTTTAACTAGACACAAATTTGACTAGTAACTTTATTCTTATTTTTATATATAAAAAATAGGGTCACGAACACATGTTAATCAAACTATTGGTTATTTACAATTTTAAATTGTACTAATCCTTGGACCGACTCCTTGAGTATAATACACTGATGTTAAATGCGTTAATTTGAAGGAATCTTATTATGTTACGTCCACTTATATTTGCACTTGGAGCAGTATGCACGTTTAGTTATGCGGGTGATTTATCAGAAAATAGTTTAGATGCTGGTAAGGTTTCTGCGCAGTCAAAGCCTGTCACCTTACTAGGACAAGGTGTTGAAGTTGGTCAAAATGCACCTAATTTTAAAGTAGTAGATGGTAGCTTTACACCCGTTACACTAGACAACTACCAAGGCCAAGCGGTGCTTTTAAGCGTAGTGCCAAGTTTAGACACCGGTGTATGCAGTATTCAAACCAAACACTTTAATGAAAAGGTAGCTTCAGAATACCCAAGTGTAGCCATGCTTACTCTAAGCGCTGACTTACCATTTGCTCAAAAACGTTTTTGTAAAGCAGAGAATATCGACAAAGTGGTGACTTTATCGGATTCTGTATGGCATGACTTTGGTAAGAACTACGGTTTGATTATCAAGGATATGGGCCTGCTAACCCGTGCGGTATTTGTATTAGATAAAGAGCATAAAATCGTTTACAAACAGCTCGTTGATAACCTTTCAAAAGAGCCTGATTACGACAGTGCTATTGCTGCGTTGAAAAAACTGTAAAAACTCAATATCAACTCGCATAAAAAAACCGCCCAGTGGCGGTTTTTTTATATCTGCTATTAGGCTATTAACCTAAAAGCTCACCAAGTTGTTGGCTAACAGCTTCAACAGCTTGTGTACCGTCTAACTTGTGGTACTGAGTGTTGCCTGCTGTTGCTTCAGCTTGGTAGTAATCAACTAATGGTTTAGTTTGGTCGTGGTAGATACCTAAACGCTTACGCACTGTTTCTTCAGTGTCGTCATCACGAATGATAAGGTCTTCACCTGTGATGTCATCTTTGCCATCAACTTTTGGTGGATTATAAACAACGTGATAAACACGACCAGAACCTGGGTGTACGCGACGGCCACCCATACGCTCAACGATGATTTCGTCAGCAACGTCAAATTCGATAACGTGATCAACAACCACACCATTCTCTTTCATTGCATCAGCTTGAGGGATCGTACGTGGGAAACCGTCTAGTAAGAAACCTTTTTCGCAATCTGGCTTAGCGATGCGCTCTTTAACTAGACCGATAATAATTTCGTCAGATACTAATTGACCTGCATCCATTACTTTTTTAGCTTCAAGACCAAGTGGTGTACCTTCTTTGATTGCTGCACGCAGCATATCGCCCGTAGAAATTTGTGGAATACCGTATTTGTCCATCAAAAACTGAGCTTGAGTACCTTTACCTGCACCCGGCGCGCCCAAAAGAATAATGCGCATATCATTGTCCTCTGTGTGATACTAATCTTAAAAATGGTCGATCAGTGGAGTTTTGTTTTTAGAGCCTGAATTCTTCCACAACTGAGGCTATACCTCAAGTAACTTATACCAATTGCCTATATTAGCAGCAATAAAAAAGGGAGCCTTGCTCCCTTTTTCAACTCATTCAGTTAAAACGCTTATTTGCTTAAATCTAGCATAAGTTTGTTCAAACGAGTTACAAAGCCTGCTGGGTCTTTTAACGTACCGCGCTCGGCCAGTAATGCTTGGTCAAGAAGTACATGTGACCACTGGGCAAACTTGTCTTCATCTTGTTCAACGTTTAAGTGTTTAACAAGCTGATGCTCAGGGTTAAGCTCAAAAATTGGCTTTTGCTCAGGTACAGTTTGACCTACAGACTCCATTAGCTTTTGCATTTGCGAGCTCATATCATGCTCATCAGCAACAACACAAGCTGGTGAGTCTGTTAAACGATGCGTAAAGCGTACATCTTTAACATTATCACCTAACGCAGTTTTAATACGCTCAACTAGGCCAGCAACTTCTTTTTCTGACTCTTCTTGCGCTTTTTTCGTGTCTTCGTCATCCATGTTGCCTAAATCTAAGTCACCACGGGTGATTGACTGGAATGATTTTTCGTTGAACTCAGTTAAGTAGCTCATCATCCACTCATCAACACGGTCGCTTAGTAGCAATACTTCGATGCCTTTCTTACGGAAGATCTCTAAATGTGGTGAGCTCTTCGCTGCTGCAAACGAATCTGCAACCACATAGTAGATTTTATCTTGCTCTGGCTTCATACGCTCAATGTATTGCTCAAGCGATACATTTTGTGTGCTTTCGTCAGTGTGTGTAGAAGCAAAACGCAATAGCTTAGCAATGGCTTCTTTGTTTGCCATATCTTCAGCTGGACCTTCTTTTAACACCTGACCAAATTCATTCCAGAACGTTTGGTAATCTTCTTCACGATTTTTCGCCATGCGCTCAAGCATTTTCAGTACACGCGATGTACAACCTTTACGGATTGCTTGCGTTACCTTGTTATCTTGTAAGATTTCACGCGACACGTTAAGTGGTAAGTCGTTTGAATCAAGCAGACCTTTTACAAAGCGAAGGTAACTTGGCATGAATTGCTCTGCGTCATCCATAATGAAAACGCGTTGTACGTATAGTTTTAAACCCGTTTGGCGGTCACGGTTCCATAAATCAAAAGGCGCTTTTTTAGGAATATATAACAAGCTCGTGTATTCAGTTTTACCTTCAACCTTGTTATGTGCCCAGCTTAATGGCTCTTCCCAATCATGGCCAATGTGCTTATAAAACTCTTTGTACTCTTCGTCTGTGACTTCTGACTTATCACGAGTCCATAGTGCTGTCGCGCGGTTAATACCTTCCCACTCGCCTGGCTGCGCAGGAATTTTTTCGCCATCTGGACCTTCTGACTCTGGTACTTCTGCTTTATACATTTCAACAGGAATCGAAATATGATCAGAGTATTTAGTTACGATGCTACGTAAACGGAACTCATCAGCAAATTCTGTTTCGTCTTCACGAAGGTGAAGAATAATTTCAGTACCGCGTGTTGGTTTCTCAATCTCTTGTAAGGTGTAATCGCCTTCACCTGCAGATTGCCATTCGATACCTTGGCTTTCACCTGCTTTACGCGTACGTACGGTTACTTTATCAGCAACGATAAATGCTGAGTAAAAACCCACACCAAATTGACCAATCAATTGTGAATCTTTGCTTTGGTCACCTGTTAGGTTCTGGAAAAATTCTGCGGTGCCTGATTTGGCAATCGTACCCAGTGAATTGATCACATCTTCACGGCTCATACCAATACCGTTATCAGTAATGGTGACCGTGTTTGCGTCTTTATCGGCGCTGATACGGACTTTCAAATCTGCATCGTTTTCGTATAAATCGCCATTAGAAAGCGCTAGGAAACGCAATTTATCTGCTGCATCTGACGCGTTTGATACAAGCTCACGTAGGAAAATCTCTTTATTAGAGTAAAGAGAGTGAATCATCAGGTTTAATAGTTGTTTGACTTCTGTTTGAAAGCCTAATGTTTCTTTTTGTGCTGCAGTCATTGTGTAAATCTCCAATTAACAAAGTGTCTAATCTGCACTATGACTCATATATGGGGTAGGCTTTTGGAACTTCAAGGCAAAAAATTAAATTTGCGGGGAAAATTGAGGTTGCTCCATCTAATTAGCAACTTTCATATCGGCTATTACGAGTAAAACTTATCAATTATATTTAAGATATTAACATTGGAGGTTTCAATACTGATTCCAACCTAAAACAAGATCTCTAATTAATAAGTGATACTTAATCTATTAATGAATAAACAATTGCATCAAAAATATGAGCACTGAGTAGCAGGTAAGGTCTGTAATTCTTTGTTCGAGCGCAATACAGAAACGTTCAAATGAGAACACTCTTTAACTCTTCTTAAATTTTTTTCACCAAGAAAAGTCCACATAGCATGACTTGCTTCAAGATCATAATTTCGGTTCCCTAGCCAAGTATTTTCACCTTGACTATAAACTTTATATATAAATTCAGAAGGATACATTTTTCCATCAGAGTCAATATTAGACTTGAAGTAAGCAGTAAAATCCCCTTGCGAATTTAGAAACTTAAAGAACACTGGTTTGTTTGAATCTTTTAAGAAAACATCAAGCGAGGTTTGCACATCAGTAGGCGTAAGCTCAGCTCCTAATTCAACTAGCTTCTCATCAACTTTTTTAATTAGTACTTGTCTATCAATATTATTAGCTACTGATTTCTCAAAAGAATTTAACTCTAAAGAATGAATGTAATCTGAAAATTTACATTCATTAAATACACAGTTTCTCTGTGGCAATTCAATGTTAATATTATTTAATTTGATACTTTCTTTATTACTCAGTAACCAAGCGCCTTTGTAGTTAGACTCTGTAGTAACTGTGAAGAAATATTTTATGGTTAATTTATTCCCTTCATTTATACGCTCACCCTCAACCGTGAGTGTATCTTTAGCAGTGACCAAAAGTTTTAATGGGCATTCTTTGTAAAATTCAGGTTTCTGATTAACCAGATTGCATTTTGTATCTGTAGCAAATGCAACTGAAGAGAATGTATATAAAAAGCTAAGTGTTATCAGTATTTTCATTGTTTAAAATCCTTATCAAACCACTTAATAAGACAATACTACAATTAAAACACAAATTAAACCGTCCCCACTTAAGTAACATCTTACAAACAAAAAAGCCTGCTTAAAGCAGGCTTTTGATACCATATCAGGTATTAGTTTTGGTTTACGGCGCGTCGTCCACTAAATGCATGCATTAGGGTCATGCCATCAAGTAAGTCGAGCTCACCACCAACAGGCACACCGTGAGCAATACGAGATGCACTCACTTGGTACTTGTGGCAAAGCTCAGCAATATAATGAGCGGTGGTTTCCCCCTCAACACTTGGATTTGTTGCGAGGATCACCTCATTAATACCGCCTTGTTGCAACTTGCTTTCAAGAATATCAAGGCCAATTTCTTTTGGTCCTATGCCATCAATTGGCGACAAGTGACCCATTAAAACAAAGTAAAGCCCTTGATATTGACCAGTTTGCTCAATAGCGAGTACATCGGTTGGTGATTCGACCACACACAATAAACCACTATCTTGGCGTTTAACACTTAAACAAATATCGCATACAGCTTGCTCTGTAAAAGTACGACAAGATTGACAATGCCCTACTTCATCCATTGCTTTGGTTAATGCATGACCAAGCTGTTTACCACCCTGACGGTCACGCTCAAGCAAATGAAAAGCGATGCGCTGTGCCGACTTAGGGCCTATGCCCGGCTGACATCTTAGCGCTTCAATTAGCTGTGTTAAACTAGGAGATAGTTGCATACAAAATCACTTAGAATGGCATTTTCATACCTGGTGGTAATTGCATACCGCCAGTTACTTTGCTCATGCGCTCTTGAGTTTCTTCAGCAACACGACGAACAGCATCATTACACGCTGCCGCTAATAAATCTTCGATCATGTCTTTGTCGTCTTCCATTAGGCTGTCATCTAATTCAACACGACGAACATTGTGGTTACCAAGCATAGTTACTTTAACTAGGCCTGCACCTGCTTCACCTACAACTTCAAGGTTTGCGATTTCTTCTTGGGCTTTTTGCATGCGCTCTTGCATTTGCTGCGCTTGCTTCATCATGTTACCCATTCCACCTTTAAACATAACTGTCTCTCTTTCTAAACTACTTTAATTGGCATGAAGATAAGGGCTATTGTAACTAATTACAATGCCTGAATACTGTTTTCATCGATTATAGCGCTAAATAACTGCTGAAATTGCACTATATTTTCATCGCTATTTATTACATCAATCGCTTGTTGATGACGTCCCGCATCAATTTTTTGTTGAATTAAATACGGTGAATCAATTACGCCATCAGCAAACTCAATACTGAGCTCTACATTATGGCCGTAAATTTCACTTAATGCGGCATTGAGCTTTTGTCTTAGCACAGCGCTATCTAAATGGCGCTGTGATGAATCAACTTCAATGTGCAGCTGATTATTCTGCTTGGTAAAGATTGAATGCAGCGCAAATTGGCGCATGCGCCCACCCAGTCCCATGCGTTTTATTAAATACGCCCATTCATCTTGTTCGTGTGCAAATTTAATACTGCTGATCGGGCTTTCAAAATCATCGGGTACCGGAATACTAGCTTCTTCAACGACTGGCTCTGGCGCTTTTTGCGGATTGATCTGCTCAAGCAGCTCTGGCGCTAAATTTTCGGTGATTGTTTGATGCTTTTCTCTAAAGTCGACTTTTTTTACTTTATTAGTGCTCTCCCCCGTTTGCTGGGGGATGGGCTTTTTTACTTCAGCAGCCATTGCTTGCTGCTGAGGCTGAATATTGGTCGTGGCTTGGTTTTGTTGCCTGAGCGGCTCTACTACCGGCTTTGCTTCAGGCTGTGGCTCTGCTTTTACATCCGTTTGCGTCGCCGCACCACTTAAACGCCCGGCTCCTGAGATATTACGGTCTTGTAAAATACGTGCAATAGCCGATTGCGCTTGGCTTTGCTGCTGTTGCAATTGTGCAGGTGCAGTTTGCTGTTGCTGGGGCGCAGCAGCTTCATTTGCTGTAAAGCCCTGATCATAGGCGCTATTCATCACATCATCGTATTGCGCAGCAAGTGATGGATCCATTTCGGCATCATCATCCATGTAATCTTGCGCGGAGTACTCTGGTGTAGAGTAAGCTTGCGAAGAATCATCAGCAGCAGGCATCTGTTCTGCATTACTTTGCTCTTGCTGTTGTGGCGCTGGTTTAACGTCAGCGGCCATTGCAATTTCAGCTGGTTGAGCAGATTGTTCTAAAGGCTTAGCTTCAACTTGCTGATCAGACTCTTGGCTTTGTGCCGTTTCTGCCCTAGCTGTTTGAATAGGTGCTGCTTGTGTTTGCTGAGCCTCTGAAGGCACAGGATTTGTATGCTCAGAGCTTTGCGTTACTGGTGCTTGGGCTGATGCAGCTTGTTCACGTTGCGCCGTTGATTTTTTTAAAATATCGCGCAGTGCACTGGCGCCTGTTGGCTTAACCTGCTGCTGGGTATTCGCTGGAGTTTGGCTTTGTGCAAATTGAGTAGGTTGGAATGCAAGCAGTCGCAACATGATCATTTCAAAGCCAAGTTTAGCATCGGGTGCCCATTGCAAATCCTTTTTACCATTTAATAGTAATTGGTAGTAAACCTGCATCTGCTGTGCATCAGTGGTTTGTG
Organism: Pseudoalteromonas sp. T1lg122; assembly: GCF_002964825.1. Lineage (NCBI taxonomy): Bacteria > Pseudomonadati > Pseudomonadota > Gammaproteobacteria > Alteromonadales > Pseudoalteromonadaceae > Pseudoalteromonas > Pseudoalteromonas sp. T1lg122. The sequence continues at coordinate 85,456 of NZ_PQCG01000007.1, read as the reverse complement.
CCACCTGCTCAATAAAATCTCGGTTAGTATCATCAAGTGCCGCTGCACTAGGCACGAGTTGCACAAGTTGAATAAGATGCGTAAGTGCAATTAAATCGTCGAGCAAGGCTACAAAATTAGGGTTTCGGCTAACAACTGCTTTTACTTCTTGAAGTAATGCATCGCCATCTTGGCATAGTAACGCTGCTAACATGGTTTGGCTATATTGAGTATCCATCAAGCCAAGCATGGTTTGCACAGCCTGATGATTAATATTGCCATTGGTTTGCGCAATTGCTTGGTCTGTAAGGCTCAGTGCATCACGCATACTGCCGTCAGCTGCTTTCGCCAAAATAGACAATGATTTATCGTCAAAACTTAGTTGTTCTTGATTAAGAACATGGGCAAGTTGATCATGAATTTCTGATTGCGACAAAGCATTTAAATTAAACTGTAAGCAACGCGATAAGATCGTCACAGGCAGTTTTTGCGGATCGGTTGTCGCTAATAAAAACTTCACATGCTCCGGGGGCTCTTCCAATGTTTTTAGTAAAGCATTGAAACTATGCTTTGACAGCATGTGAACTTCATCGATTAGGTATACCTTGTAACGTCCACGTGTTGGTGCATATTGAACGTTATCAAGGATTTCGCGGGTATCTTCTACTTTAGTACGCGATGCCGCATCGATTTCTAATAAATCAATATAACGACCTGCTTCGATGTCAGTACAACTTGAACATTGGCCGCATGGCTCAGCAGAGATACCCTTATCGCAGTTGAGGCTTTTTGCGAATATACGTGCGATGGTTGTTTTACCCACCCCACGGGTTCCAGTAAAGAGATAAGCATGATGGAGTCTATTTTGTGTTAATGCATTAACTAATGCTTGTTTAACATGAGACTGCCCCACTAACTCGTGAAAGGTTTGTGGTCGCCATTTCCTTGCTAGAACCTGATAACTCATTAATTATTCGCCTTCGAATTCAACCAACTTTAAGATTTTGATGCCCATATCAGCAACACGTTGTTCACCGCCCAGTTCAGGTAAAGAAACAACAAATGCAGCATCAGTTGCGTTACCGCCTAGCTTAGCGACTAATTTTGCCGTTGCTTCGATTGTGCCACCTGTAGCCAGTAAGTCGTCTACTAATAACACTTTATCGCCAGGGACAATTGCATCTGTATGAAGCTCAAGAATATCTTCACCATACTCTAATTGGTAGCTTTGTGAAATCACTTCGCGAGGAAGTTTGCCCGGTTTACGAACTGGAATGAACGGAACACCAAGTGCATATGACAGTGGCGCACCAAAAATAAAGCCACGTGATTCAGTACCAATGATTTTTGTAAAGCCTTGGTCTTTATATGCGGCAATAAAGCTGTCGATAGTTGCTTTAAATGCCTCAGCGTTAGCCATTAAAGTGGTTACATCGCGGAACATAATGCCCGGCTTAGGGTAATCAGCGATCGTTGCAATGCTCTGTTTGATGAGCGTTGAAGTTGCTTGAGTCATAATTATACTGCTCAAAAAGTTTATCTAACAAAGCTCGAGAGTATAACATCACCTTAGTAGAAAGTCGGTAGCAAGTTTCGAAATAATATAAGCAGCAATAAAAAAGGCTGCATAATGCAGCCTATTGTCTTAAATTTGCTTACGCAGATTAAGATAAAGAAGTGATCCAACCAAGGATAGCGTTAAGGCAGCCAATGCCACCGAATACAGCTAAAAACGCAATGAAATAAGTTGCATTGAACGGATCTTTAAAGTCTTTATCATTCGACATAGTTACTACCTTTATTTAAGCACGACAAAATAAGGCAGACATAATAGTCGAACTGCCCTCATCAATAAAGAGCTTTAGCCGATTTTTAAACCAATGTATTACTAACCACAATACCTCGCTCAGCCATGGCACTTAAGGTATTAAGCGCTCCTTGATAAAGCTGTTCTTGACTAAACTGAGGTGCATGCTTTGCAACTACTTGGCACACATGGTTTAAATCGATTCCTGGCTGAGATTCAATCATGTTTAGCAGTAACGCGGTCATCGCATTAGTTGATAAAAACTGCACTTCGTCATCGCTATCCCGATATACCACAAAATAGCTTGCCTCAGCTGCGGGCTCACTTGGTTGATTATCCACACTGATGGTATGAACTGGAAAACGATAACTCAAATTGCGAGCAAGGGAGCTTAAATACAATTCAGAACTGGTGACTTGATGAGCCGATAAGTTCGTTTCGTTTTCCAGCTCCTTCGCAACCGACACATCGAGCTCAACCCACTCATAATGCGCCAGTTCTAACATGAACGCAGGATCATCACTTTGCATTTCATAGTCATTTGCAAGAAAGGCCAAAAACTCCCCGGCAATATCTAAAAAATAAGGCGATTTACAATTATGTTGACTAAAAAACTGCCTAACGAGTCTGTGCCACGCTTGCTCTGAATATAAACTTTTTAGAACAGGATAGGCAGAGCTGACAAACCCATCCACATTATTAAAAAATAAGTCGCGGTAAATCGCCATACGGCGCTCTGAAACATCAACGGGCTTAGCATGTTGCTCAGGGTCGCGGATATGCGCCATAAACGCTTGCTGTACTTGCATAAAATGATTAGGCACTGTGTTTCACCGTTACTTGATTTTGCTTATTGGCTGTGTGCTGCAGTGTTTCAATGGTTTTAAGCTCTGCTAATAACTCACTCATCGGCGGAATATTAAAATCACGTTCTAATAAGGTGGGAAATACCCCATGAACGTCATAAGCTTTTTCAAGCAATCGCCAAACAGGGTCAATGACAGGCGCACCATGGGTATCAACCAATAAATCTTTAGCTTCAGTATAATGACCCGCAACATGTCCATAGGCGATGCGCTTTGTTGGTAATGCAGCTAAAAACTGCTCAGCATCATAACCATGATTAATCGAATTAACGTAAATGTTATTCACATCAAGCAGTAATTGACAATCGGCTTCTTCTAACACTGCATTAGTGAACTCAAGTTCAGTCATTTGTTGGCCAGGCGCGCCATAGTAAGAAACATTTTCGATAGCAATTGGCTGCTCTAGAATATCTTGTACTTGCCTAATACGAGAGGCCACATGTTTAATAGCCTCTTCAGTAAACGGAATAGGCATTAAATCATACATATGCCCTTCACCAGAGCAGTAGCTTAGGTGCTCGCTGAATAAACGAATATTATGCTCTTTAAAGAAAGCTTTTAGCGATTGCACAAATTCAATATCAAGCGCTTCTGGTGAGCCAATTGATAACGATAAGCCATGACAAACAAAGGCGTGCTGTTCAGTAAGCTGTTTAAATTGTTTACCAAAACGCCCCCCAAGCTTTAGCCAATTTTCAGGCGCAACTTCTAAGAACTCAATGGGTTTCGGAACATCGATGAGCATTTCGTCAAGCATTTCTCGGCGCAAACCTAATCCTATTTGCCCAAAATCTGCTGCTGATTTATTTAACATACTACCTCCTACTAAAAAGGGCCTTTACGGCCCTTTCAAAAGCTAAGTGAGCGTTTAGTGGTTAGAACCACATTTACCTTCGCCACACTTACCTTCTTTAGCTGCTTTTTTGTCTGCGCCACATTTACCTTCGCCGCACTTACCTTCTTTAGCTGCTTTTTTGTCTGCGCCACATTTACCTTCGCCGCACTTACCTTCTTTAGCTGCTTTTTTGTCTGCGCCACATTTACCTTCGCCGCACTTGCCTTCTTTAGCTGCTTTTTTGTCTGCGCCACATTTACCTTCGCCGCACTTACCTTCTTTTTCAGCTTTTTTGTCTGCGCCGCATTTGCCTTCGCCACACTTACCTTCAGCGGCGTCTAGCTGATAACCAGCTTGCATTTGCTGAAATTCAAATGGGTTTGCACTGGCATCAGTCGCTACAAAACTTGATGCACCTACTACAACTGCACCTAATGTTAATGCAATTGAATTTTTCTTAACTGTGTTCATTCGATGACTCTCTTTTTTATAAAGGGTTATTTAACAAGACCCGAGAACTAAAAATTACTTTCAAATTTTTTATAATTATTTTCTGAAAGTGCCAAGATTGCAAATTACGATTTATAAAACAATCAAGAACAGCTAGAATACGCGTCCTAATTTTTGATGAGTTAACAGGTATCATGCGACTAGTTTTAGCACCGATGGAAGGCGTTGTAGATTTTAAAATGCGACAACTCCTAACTGATTTAGGTGGATTCGATTTATGCGTAACTGAGTTTGTTCGTGTCGTTGAAGACACACTGCCCGAGCGCGTATTTCATCGCTATTGTCCTGAGTTAAAAACTGCTGGCTATACCCGTGCAGGCACCCCTGTGCGTATTCAGTTACTTGGTCAAGTAGCCAATGCGCTAGCTGAAAATGCAGTTAAAGCTATCAATTTAGGGTCTCATGGTATCGATTTAAACTTTGGTTGTCCGGCTAAAACGGTAAACAAAAGTAAAGGTGGTGCAGTACTTTTAAAAGACCCAGAACACATGTACGAAATTATTAAAGCCGTTCGTGATGCTGTCGATCCGCGACATGAGGTGAGTGCAAAAATTAGACTTGGTTTTGATGATGACAGCAACAGTCAAGAAATTGTTGATGCTGTGGTGAGTGCAGGTGCATCAAGTCTTGCTATTCATGCTAGAACGAAAAGAGATGGATATAATCCACCGGCATACTGGGAAAAAATTCCACCATTAATTGAAGGCAAGAACATTACTGTGGTTGCCAACGGTGAAATCTGGCAAGTTGAGGATGCTATGTTGTGCCAAAAACGTAGCCATTGCCAAGACCTAATGCTAGGTCGTGGTGCGCTAGCAATGCCTGATTTAGCAAAACAAATAAAATCGCATGTAGAAAATGAGCAGTACAGTCCGATGCTTTGGGAACATGTGATATACCACATCATCCATTCTTCGATGCATCAAGAAGAAAGTAAATGTGAGAAGTATTTTGCCTCTCGAACCAAGCAATGGCTTGGTTATTTAAAGCGCCAATACCCGCAAGCCAACGCACTTTTTGATGAGATCAGACGTTTAAAAGCGAAAGATGAAGTCGCTGACGTACTAAGAAAGTACGCCAAAGCGCCGAGTATTGATACAAATCATAATTAGCTAACGATTTTTGTTTGATAATACCAGTATTGCCCACTTGGAAGAAACGCGATGAACAATACTGAAATTCAAACAAAGTTATCTGCGGAACTTGCGCAGGTTAGACAACGTTTACTGGATATGCTGGCTAAATCTGATCAAGGCTATCATCAGCAACTGCTATCGCAACTCAAGGATAATCCCCCTTCAGAGTGGTTAGAGCTGACAGCGAATAATCTTGGCCCTGAATATCAACTATTAATTGCTCGCATAGAAAAATTAGAAGCAGCTCTATGCCAGATTGATATTGGGCAATATGGTTATTGTTGTGATTGTGAAGAGAAAATTGATGATGAACGTTTACTTGCAGATCCAGCAAGTCAGCGCTGTCGGCGATGCGCTCCTTAGAGCGCAGCACATTAATTTACAAATATAAAACTCATCGCAGGATAAAGGACAATATCCTCAATTAACCAATCAGCTTGCAGCTGATCAACATTCAAACGCTTCATTAAGTTGACACGAGCTTGCTGTTCACTCCACGTGTGATAATGGATCCCCACATCAGTTTCCATCATTACTTGCCAAAAGTATTGCTCGCCTTCTGATAATTCACGTTTATTTTTCAGCGGATCAATGAATTCTAACTGCCAATCAAAACCATCGTGCTGATGTTCTTGAGTAAAATAGCTCATTACTAATGGTTTAGTATGCGAATCAGTTAAAGGTAGTAAAAAATCAGCACTGTGAGGCTGCTTTAAAGCCTGTTGTATCTCGCTAAGCCAATCTAACGGTGGTTTAGTCACACCACTAAAGTAATTTAATTTACTCTGATACCAATCTTTCCCATTCGCCAAACCAACCAAACCCAGTTTTGTGCGTGGCTTATATTGCGTTAAATATTGATTAAGTTTATTGAGCGCTGTTTGCACGTGGTTATCATTGTTATTTAAATGAGCTGTAACCATATTATGTAACAAGGTTAATTCGATTTTATTCAGTTTAAGATTACTCTGCTCAGCTGCAATTAAACGTGTTTCAACCAATTCTAACCAGGCTGCTAATCCCTGCTCACTGAAATCACCTTGTAGACGAGCGTTGCTAATAACATCACGTTGAATTGGCCATACAAAATAACGCTCAGGGTAACGCTCAGCGATGATCAAATAGTTCAATTGCGCTCGTTGAGAGTCAGTTAACTCTGTTTCTTGTAGCCCTTTATAAGCTAGGTGTCGTGCCTGTAAATAGCTCTCAGAGAAAGGCCAACTTGTTACCTTGCTATGTTCATTTTGGTTAGATAATAAATTATTAATGTTTCGAAGTTCTTGCTGTCCTTCGTGAACCGTGTTGAATTTTGTAGTTTGCTCAGAGCAAGCTATCAGCATCACACTGGCGACAAGTAATAATACGATCTGTCTTAGCATTATAAAATTCCATAAAAAAAGCCCCAGAGGGGCTTTTTAATTTAAAACAACATCAATTAGATTTTCACGCCATTACGGTTCGCTTTATCTTTGATGAAGGTTGACCAGCTCTTCGCGAATTTACGCGTACGCGGATCATCCATTGCTTTAGTGATAGCGTTGTAAGCTTGCTTATACTTCTCTTGGTAGTAGTAAGCTTCAGCTAAGTCAGAGTAAATAGTTCCTTTTTTATCAGAACCAAGCTCTAACGCCTTGTTCAAACGAACAACGGCTGCACTATAGTTTTGCGATTGTAAAAGTAATGAACCAGCTTTGCGGTAAAGCTCTGCATCGTCATCAAATTTAGCCGCTTCTTCATAGTATTTAGCTGCTTTTTCAATATCTTTTGAGCGGTGGTAGTTAGATGCCACTGCACTGATATTTTGCTTGTTACGCTTAACTTTGTTTTCGTTGATTGCCTTTTCAAGCACTACAGCTGCTTTGTAAGGAATATCGTTTAACGAATAAAAGTTAGAAAGTACTTTGTATTCAACTTCGTTTTCAAAATAGCCATTTTTATAGGCAACTTCCATGGTCGCAAGACCTTTCTTGAAGTCTTCGGTTTGTAGGTAATATTTACCTAAACCAACCCAGGCTTTTTTGTCTTCAGGCCAAACACGAACAATCTCTTCAGCTACTTCTACCATGTTTTTGTACTGTTTAAGTTCAAAATAGGCAGCTAGCTTTAATTGGTAAGAGGCTTTAGCAGGCTCTTTTGCCAATTCGATTGCTTTGTTTGCAGCAGGAAGTACGTCTTTATAAAGTTTTAACTCGTAGTTAGCTTGCGCAATACGTGTATAAACTTTGTCGTCTTCCTCACCTGTGAAGTCCATCCAAGCTGCATAAGCTTCTTTCGCTTTTGCATATTGCTCTGTACCTGCGTACATATCACCTAATAGTTTTAGGCCTTGCTCTTGGTCAGCAAAGTTTAAAACGTCAGGTTTAACAGCTGCTTGAACGTGCTTGATAGCTAACTGATACTGCTCTTTTTGAGCGTACATTTGACCTAAATAACGGTCAACAGTCGCTTTGTCGAAGTCATCTGATGCATCAATTTCTTTAAGTAATGCAATCGCTTCGTCAAGCTTTTCTTCATTATACAAGTCAAACGCTTTAATTACTTTCTTACCAACGCGCTCACCCATAACTTTAGTTTTTGCTTTCTTACGCGCTTCAATCTTCGCGTAATCTGGCGCAGCTAAAGCAGGTGCAGTGAATGCCACACCTGATAGTGACATAAGAAGCGCAAGAGCAGTTACTTTAGATAAATTTCTCATTACTCGCCTCCTTAGTTGCCTTGGTTAAGTTTAAAGTCTAATTGAACCTGAAGACCCGGTTGTCTTTGTGGCTTACCATCAATAACTTTAGGACGGTATTTCCACTTAGATAACGCACGCTTAGCTTCACGGTCGAAGATACGTTTAGGATCAGCGTCGATCACTTGAATATCTTCTACACCACCAACTTCGTTGATAGTGAATGAAAGTTGTACCCAACCTTCTTTACCATCACGCGCTGCTTGCGTTGGGTATTTTGGTTCAATACGAACGATAGGTGTCGCGTCACCATCACGTCCAAATGCACCTGGACCACTTAGGCCACCAGCTGTGCTACCCACATCGATGCTTGGCATATTAAATGACAAACCACCAGTGTTCGGGTTGCTGTTTTCCGGCTGAGGCGGCTGCGGTTTAGGCGGCTGCTTTGGCGGTGGCGGAGGCGGAGGCGGAACACGCTTCCTCTCCTGCACCTTAGATTCAGGCGGATTCGTCATAATTTCGACTACGATCTGTTCTTTTTGTTCAGTCGCACGATCAGCTCCACCGGAGATGAGGTACGCCATGAAGTAGAACAAGCCGAAAGTAACTGCCCCACCTGCAATCAGTGAAAACAGAAAACGAATCATTACTGATCTCCAGCTATTGAAATTTTAAGGTTATCACCCGTCGCTTTGATCTGGTCCATAACTTTAACTACTACGCCGTGTTTTGCTTCTTTATCAGCTTGCAAAATTACAACTTCTGTAGGTTGTTCTGCTAATAAACTTTCAAGCTTAGCTGATACACGTTCAACGTCTACTTGTTGTTTATCAATCCAGATCGCACCGTCAGCACGGATAGCAACAAAAATGTTTGCATTTTTTTGCTTCGTAGCTGCAGCTGCTTTAGGTTTATTGACTTCGATACCAGCCTCTTTAACGAACGATGTAGTTACGATAAAGAAAATAAGCATGATAAATACGATGTCAAGCATTGGCGTCATATCAACCGCTGCTTCTTCTTCTTCACGAAAACGTTGTTTACGTGCCATATTTAATTCTCTCTCTAGTGATGAGGCATGCTATCTACAAGTTTAGCTTTCGCCATTCTCGCTCTTGCCTCAAGGCGTGAGCTAAAGAATACTCCAGATAGTGCCGCAACCATTCCAGCCATTGTTGGGATTGTTGCCATTGAAATACCTGATGCCATTAAACGTGCGTTACCTGTACCTTGAGTAGCCATGGTTTCGAAAACCGCGATCATACCCGTTACAGTACCTAGTAAGCCGATTAAAGGACAAATAGCTACCAATGTCTTAATCAACAACATACGCTGATCTAATTTTTCAGACGCTTCAGAAATCCATGCTTCACGGATTCTGTGTGCGTACCAAGACGTAGTGTCTTGGCGGGCATCCCACTGAGCTACGATGTCCTTCGTCATACGAGGAAACTCAGCTAGTAGGAACCAATAGCGCTCAATCATTAAAACCCACATAAGAAAGAGTGCTATCGCGACCACGTATAAAACCTGGCCGCCTGTGCCAACAAAATCCCTGATAGATTCCCAGATCTCCATCAGGACTAGCATTAGGCTTTCTCCTTCTCCGCGTGAGCAGCGATGATACCTGCGCTTTGCTCATCAAGGACATGTAGAACCGACTTACTACGACCCGCAACGATTGAGTGAAGTAGGATAAGTGGTAGAGCTGCAATTAGACCTAACGCTGTAGTTACAAGTGCTAGAGAGATATTACCAGCCATGATCTTCGGATCACCTGTACCGAACAATGTGATTGTTTGGAACGTAAGGATCATACCGATTACCGTACCTAGTAGACCTAGTAATGGAGCGATTGCTGCCAAGATCTTGATGATGTTGATACCAGCTTCGATGCGAGGCGTTTCACGTAGGATTGCTTCGTCAAGTTTAAGCTCAAGGTTTTCAACGTCTTGATTCTTGTTGTCAGCGTAAACCTTAAGAATACGACCCAGAGGGTTGTTTGTATTCGGAGTAGAAAGGTTTTTAAGCTGGCTCTTAATCTTAGTGCTAGTAAGCGCAAGATCAATGAAACGAACGATGAAGATAAGTAGACCAACAACAAGTAATACTGTGATGATGTAACCTACTTCAGCACCTTGCTCGTAGTATTCCATTAACGATTTTTTCTGCGTGTTGATACGTAAGATCGCGCCACGAGTCGGGTCGATGTATACGCCAGCGTAGTTGTCTGCAGAAGTTTTTTCTAAATCGCTGATACCAGCTAGGATGTAGCTATCAGGTTGCTTACCTAGAGGTTGGATCGCTTTAGTTTCTGGAGAGTAGATTAAATAACCGTCGTCAGTTACTAAGTTGAAGTTACCGATACGCGTTACTTTCTTCACAGAAGATGAACCGTCAAGACCTGCAACTTCAGTTTCGAAAGTTGAAACTTTAGCTGATTCAGTCATTTCAGTTTGAAGAGAAATCCAAAGCTCTTCTAATTCACGTACAGTTGGAAGTTCTTTCGCTGCAGCTAGTGAACGAAGTACTTCAGCACGTCCTGGTTTTTCAGCAGAAACAAGTGATGCTTCGATTGAACCGATTGCATCAGCAGCTGCACGACGTACAACACCGAACATCTCACCTAACGTACCTTGAGCGTTTAAAAGAGCTTGCTCTTTTTCAGCTAAAGTATTTTCGTTTTGTGCATATTCTTTAGATAAACGATCACCACGTGCTTTTTCAGCAGCTAGGTCGCTTTTCGCTTTGTTAAGTAACGCTTGCTTGTCAGCACGAGCTGAAAGGAACTCTTGTTCACGTTGCTTGTTTAATTTGCCTTCAGAGATACGTTCTTGCTTAACTTGCTCAAGAATTTTGTCTAAAGCATCAGTGTTTGCGTGTGCATTAAGCGCGGTACCTGCAGAAACAGATAGTACTGCTGCAACAGCAAAACCTTTAAATAGTTTCTTCATTATTGATTACTCCGCGCCGAAGATTGGTAGTTTAACAAGTTCTAATGTCGCTTGTTTACGCGCCATACGGATAACTTCTTTAACAGGTTTTAGGTATTCTTCACCTAATTCTTTCCACTGTTTAGTGTTGTTATCCCACACCCACGCGTGCTTAAGGTCAAAAGACTGAGCTACGTATGTGATACGACCTAAACGACCGAAGTCAACGTTGATGCTCTTACCATCGATCTCAAGAGTACCTTGAGAAGCAGTTACAGCTGAGCTGTATGCAGTTTCAACAGTGTAAGCTTCAAGAACTTGGCGGAATTTTTCAGATGTAGTAACTGATGCTGACGCCATGATGTCACGAAGTCTTTCAACACGTGTTAAACGGTTTTCAAGATTGAACGGAACGTCCGCTTTGATGAATTGCTCAAGCGTATCGATCATGCGATACATCAAAGGCACAACGTTTTGTTTCGTGTTATCGATAGTTGCGATTTGACGGTCAAACGATTCGATTGAAGCGTTTTGGTCAGCGACCAAACGTGCTACGTGATCGTTATAAACCTTCATTAGCTCAGTTTCGTCAACAACGCTACGGTACTCAGCGATTAGCTCTTGAGTTTGACCATATACATTGTCAATTTTAGTTTGAGACTTAACAGCAGCCTTTTGAATTTGTTGACCTGCATCTTGCACATCTTTCAAAGGATCTGCAATCACATTGCTGCTTGCAAATGCAAAAGCGCCAACCAACGCTGATGCTACAAGACTCTTTCTGATTTTAACAGACATAGTTCCCAACCAATTAAGTAATGTTACTTTTATAATTTAATTACCCTCCGAAGAGGACAACCCTGATATCTTTTAATAGATATCAACCCTCCAATAATGCTAAATGCATCAGAGTCTGTCAACTTGATGTTCGGCTTTCATCGGAAAAATTTGGTGACTCGTCGTTGAGATGAAAATAACCAAAACAACGAATTAACAAAAATATAACAGAGGTATTCAACTGCTACTTCTATAGCCCTTTACTGGCGAACATTGCATTCATGTTAGGTTCAAGCTTAAACATAAATGTAACATTTTATGAAAACAGAAAGAGCTAAAGAAAAATGAAAAAAAAATTCAGTTTATTCATCTAAAAAATCTATTTTGCAGAATTTTTATGCACCGAGCTTACATTACTGCTCAATATGCAGGCAAAACAGACACTAAACACAAGAATGAGAGAGTTGAATTCTCTCACCGCTATGGGTGAGAGAATTAAAATACAGCGCGGTCTTTTACCAGCTTTGCAAGTGAGATAATTGAATCAACTTCAAGCTTTTCAAATATTTTCGCTTTGTATGTACTTACCGTTTTGTTACTAATGAAAAGCTTTTCACCAATATCTTTGTTCGATAGGCCTTGGAGCAAATAATTCATCACCGCGAGCTCACGTTCTGTTAGTAACTCATCGATGTCTTTTTCAGAGGCAATAAGATGCTCTTGCGGAAAGAATGTATAACCACGCAAAATCATTTCAACAGCAGAAGAAATATCTTCAAGACTTTCAGCCTTATTAACAAATCCCTGTGCGCCTAGTTTCGCAGCTGTGCGGATGATGTGTTTGTCTTGCTTTGCAGATAAAAACAATACTTTGCCAGTAAAGCCACTACTGACTGCACGCTTATATAAGCTAAAGCCATCGGAGTCTTCTAACTCGATGTCTAAAATCGCCAGCGCTACATTATTACTTTTTAAAAACTGCAATGCTTCCTTTTGACTTCCAACAGCTTGTACTTCATTCACCAGAGTAGACTTTGCAAGTACCATCTTAATTGCTGTTGCCACCATCGGGTGGTCGTCTACCAAAAGTATATTGTTTCCTATGCTCATCGATTAGCAAACCTTCATTATATTTCATCAAACAAGTATAAGTTACTCAGCATTTTTTCCATATGTGGATAGGTTAAGTTTAGCGGGTTATTTCTAGATTGGTGAAAAATAACTGTAAACTTTCCTTCGCGGTTAACTTTCATGTTTGATCAAAACTACTAACTAAACATAACAGCTGATGTCATGTTAAATAAAATCCCATCGGTACAGCATATAATACTTTAGTTATGGAGAGTAGCTTTTAGGGCATAGATCGTGAACTTCTAGCTTAAGGGCTGACTAAATTAGTCATTTTCAATGCCTTTGGAGGAATATAATTTCGGTACAATTAGAGTGATATATGGTGAAGGGTAAACGTGGGGTTGTTAGGTATTAAAATGAATTTTGGTGAAACAGAAACTGTTTCACCAAAATGCTAAGTTTCACATAAATAATTATGCTACTTCTACGTTCTCAGCTTCAGGGCCTTTTTGACCTTGTTTGATGCCGAAAGATACTTGCTGACCTTCGCTAAGAGTGCGGAAGCCTGTACCTGTGATAGCGCTGAAGTGTACGAATACGTCAGGGCCATTTTCTTGTTCAATAAAACCGAAACCTTTAGCTTCGTTGAAGAACTTAACTTTACCAGTAACCGTGTTTGACATACCAAATTTTCCTGTAAGTCAATTATTAAAATTCAGCCAATATGGCTCTATCCTCCCTGAGTGAATGCCCAATAAACTTGGGGTAAAGTACAGGAAGAACCAATAACCAAACCGGTAACCGTACAGCCGCACATTATCCGTAAATTCAATACGCAAAAACTCAAAGCAATTTAAGACTAACACATTAAATAGTTTTTAGCTCTAATAATCGAAAATAATTTTAAGGTCAACCGCCTAAACAAAAATATATGACAGTACTATTTATAAACAATTAATATTCAATGAAAAAAGCCCATCAAATTGATGGGCTTTTAATTCTAAATTTATCGCTTGCTAAAACTTATTTAACTTGCCAATCCATTTGCGCTTCAGCTTTGATTGGTACTACTTCTGAATCACCTAATTTATAGCTTGCAGGTACTGTCCAACTCTCTTTTACCAGTGTAATCGTATCTTGGTTACGAGGCATGCCGTAGAAGTCTGGGCCAAAATGGCTTGCGAAACCTTCAAGCTTGTCTAAAGCTCCGGCTTCTTCAAAAGCTTCTGCATAAAGTTCAATAGCTGCGTGAGCAGTATATGCACCAGCACAACCACACGCCGCCTCTTTTTTGTCTTTATAATGCGGTGCAGAGTCAGTACCTAAGAAGAATTTTTTGCTACCGCTTGTTGCAGCACCAATTAGCGCTTGCTGATGAATGTTACGCTTAAGAATAGGCAAGCAGTAATAATGTGGGCGAATGCCCCCCGCCAACATATGATTGCGGTTATAAAGAAGGTGATGAGCTGTAATGGTTGCAGCTACATTCTCTGGTGCATTATTCACAAACTCAACCGCATCTTGTGTGGTGATGTGCTCAAGCACAATCTTAAGGCTAGGAAAGTCATTTACTACGTCCGCTAGAATTGTTTCTAGGAAGACCTTCTCACGGTCAAAAATATCGATTGATGAATCAGTTACTTCACCATGCACTAATAGCAACATACCCACTTCTTGCATTGCTTCAAGTACTGGGTAAATGTTTTTGATTGATGTCACACCTGAATCTGAATTGGTCGTCGCGCCAGCTGGGTACAACTTAGCAGCAACAATTTTACCTGTTGCTTTCGCTTTTTTGATTTCTTCTGGTGTTGTTTTATCTGTTAGGTAGAGCACCATTAATGGCTCAAAGTTACCTTGCGGGCCCGCAGCTTTAATTCGCTCATAGTAAGATAACGCAGTGTCTGTACAGGTTGCCGGTGGAACAAGGTTAGGCATGATGATCGCGCGGCCCATGTATCGGCTTGCATCACGAACGGTATCAACGAGTTGCTCGCCATCACGTAAATGAATGTGCCAATCATCAGGGCGTGTAATTGTTAGAGTTTGCATCGAATTTAAATCTGACATTGCTGGTTTCCACGGCTAAAGTTAGGGGGATAGCGTAAACGTTGAGCAAATAACCTCGCTTATTCACTCAAGTCCATATTCAGGTGCCTAGTTTACACCAGTTCCAGTTTTTTTTGAAAATAACTTTGTGGATAGTTTGATAGTAGGTTAACGTAATAAATTAATACAACATTTCGGTTACCTTTTAATCTATGCCTAAGAGTTTAGACGCTGCTTTTGCACTTGAGGTCAAAACAGACCAACTACATATTATTAATCAGTTTTCATCATCTGTGATGCAATTAGACACTGTTGAAGAATTGTTAGAATATGTCACGTCTGAAGTGGTAAGCCGCTTAGGCTTCATAGAATGTGTCATTTACTTAGCAGATGATAAAACGCGTACCCTCAAAGAAATGGCGTCTATTGGCACAGCAAGCAGCCATGATACATATCATATTGACCGTACAGAAATCAGCTTTGATCAGGGTATTACGGGGTATGTCGCAAGCACTGGTAAGCCGTTAATGATTGGCGATGTCAGTCAAGATCCGCGTTATATCGCAGATTCTCGCCCTGCTCTTTCTGAGCTTTGCGTACCATTAGTTTACAAAGAAAAACTTCTGGGTGTCATTGACTGTGAGCACCCACAAAAACATTATTACAATGATGCGCATTTAGAGATTTTATCAACAGTGGCGCATCTATTAAGTGCCAAGATAAATCAAGTTCGCACCGTAGAAGACTTACAGCAAACCGTGATGCAGTTAAACGACGCGCAAAAACTTGAACGCTGCATGCTGCAAATTGCTAACTTAACCTATCAATCAAGCGAGCTAGATAGCTTCTTTGAGTCTTTACATGGCATTATTACCTCTTTGCTGAGGGCAGATAACTTCTTTATTGGCCTGTATGACAAGCAACTAGATGTGCTTGATTTAGTTTATATTATCGAAGAAGGCGTACGTTCTAACGCGCACAAGAAAATATCGAAAGAACAACTAAAAGACACCGCATCTTATTATTTATTAAACATCGACCAATCCTTACTTTTTACTAAAGAAGAGTTTCAACAGCACATTGATGCAGGTCATTTTAAAATGGTTGGTCGTCAGGCCGAGTCTTGGCTGGGTGTACCATTTAAAGTAAATGAGCGTATTAGTGGTGTTATCGCTGTACAAAGTTACAGTAAAAGCTATCACTATGACGAACATGACCGTGCCTTACTTACGTATGTCAGCCGCCAAATTAGCATGGCAATAGACCGTCAATTATCAAGACAAGAGCTTGAGCACCGTGCTCTTCACGACGAATTAACCGGTCTTGCCAATCGCTCGTTGTTAATTGAGCGTATTAAACATGCCATTCTGCGTCTGGCAAGAGCAGATAAACGTCACCAACATGCCCTGCTCTATCTAGACTTTGACCGCTTTAAAAGTATCAATGATTCATTAGGTCATGAGGTTGGCGACCACTTTTTAGTAAAAATCTGTGAGTTGATCTTAGGTACCATTCGCAATACCGATACCTTTGCCCGTTTGGGGGGCGATGAATTTGCCATATTTATGGAAAACATCACCGATAAACAACAAATTAATGATGCCCTTGAACGCATTCAACAGGTTCTCGCTGAGCCCCTCGATATTGATGGTCATTTATTGCAAGCATCAACAAGTATTGGTGTTGCGTTTTGTGAAAGCAGTCGCGATCAAGCTTATAAGCTATTGCAACATGCCGATGCTGCAATGTACGAGGCAAAGTCGTCAGGTCGAGGCAAGGTTAAGTTTTTCAACAATACAATGCGTAAAAAACTTAAAAATCATGCAGATATAGAAAATGATTTACAGCATGGTATTGAGCATAACGATTTTGAACTTTACTACCAGCCAATTTTTACCATTCAAGATGCACAGGTTGTTGGTTTTGAGGCGCTTGTGCGCTGGCATCACCCAAGTAAAGGCTTTGTCTCACCAAATGATTTTATTCCCGTTGCTGAAGACACAGGCCAGATTATTAATCTAGATTTACATTTGCTTGAGCTTGCTGCAAAGCAAATCGAAAAGTGGACGAGTGAAGGTAAAGCATTTGGCAGAATTACCGTGAATGTATCATCACGTCATTTTGCAAGCCTCGACTTTGTGGCACAAATTCATGCTTTGTACTCTAAATACAAGCTTCCTTTGGGCTCGCTGTGCTTAGAAATTACCGAGTCAGGACTAATTGGTAATTTAGAGCTCGCTACAAAAATCATAAAAGGCCTTGAGCCTCTTGAAGTAAAACTATGTTTAGATGATTTTGGTACTGGGTACTCAGCGCTTGGTTATTTACACCAATTACCTATCCATATTTTAAAAATCGATAAAAGCTTTATCGATCATTTAAATAAAGCACATAACCCCTTGGTTGATGCCATTTTATCGTTAGCCCAATCGTTAAAGCTCGATGTTGTTGCAGAAGGGATTGAAACAGAAAAACAATTAGCAATCTTAAAGCAAACTCAATGTAAGTTTGGTCAAGGCTTCTTAAAAGCGAAACCTATGCCAGCCAGCGAAGCAGAAAAAATCATCACTCAAGGCCTATAAAAAAGCCTTGCAAATGCAAGGCTTTATTTATTCTAACAAGAGTTTACAGCTCGCCGGGTGCGAAGTTATCAACGGCTATTGCTTGTTTACGTAGCTCATTGGCTTGATTCATACGCTCTGCAACGGTTTCGTTAATCAAGTTTTTCTCTTTCGCTGCAGCAATTGCGCCCTCAAGCTCAAGGTTTTTCGCAATAGTGCCTTCTTTTTGCCATTTACGAAGCTGCTTAAAGTCTTCATGGGTATCAATCATGGCTAAAAAGGCATTTTCCATGACACCCGTGCCTGCATTTTCATCGACATAACAAAGATGGGTTAATCTGTCTCTAAAGACCCCTGGTTTGCTCATGTGCTCACACATTGTTTGAGCTAACTCATCGCTTGGACGGTGGTAATGATTACCTAGTGGGAAGACAATACGTTTGAGTAAAAAATTAACCACAGGATTAGCGAAGTTTTTAAAGAAGCCATCGAATGCCTGACCAATGCAGAATAACGAATGCTCTACTGCATATTGCACAAAAGGTAGGTCCGCTTGCTGGCGTCCTTCATCTTCATAACGTTTCAGTACACATGAAGCAAGATATAAGTGGCTAAGCACATCACCTAAACGAGCCGAAATCATCTCTTTACGTTTTAACTCACCACCTAACACTAACATCGCAACGTCAGTACAAAACGCTAAACCACGACTCATCCGGCTCAACTGTTTGTAGTAAACAGTGGTTGCGCCACATACAGGGGCTTTAGCGAAGTAACTGCGCGTTAAACCGTGAACAAATGCCATACCTGCATTACTACCTGCAAATAAAATATGTTGCAGCAGTAATGAGTCGAATTCTTTCAAGGCAACATCATGGTCTTCCATTGCAGCCGCTTCCATTTCTTTTAAAACAAACGGATGACAGCGAGTGGCACCTTGACCAAATATCATCAAGTTACGAGTCAGAATGTTTGCACCTTCAACGGTAATCGAAACTGGGATCCCCATATAACCATGAGCTAAATAGTTATTCGGCCCAACTTGAATACCTTTACCTGAATGAATATCCATAGCGTCGTTCATAACTGTACGACCCATTTCAGTCATATGGTACTTAGCTATGGCGGTAACCACAGACGGACTTAGTTTTAAATCAATCGCCCCTGCAGTCATTAACCGTGTCGCTTCTAAGGTGTAAGTTAAACCACCTATGCGAGCAAGCGCCTCTTGAACACCCTCAAATTGGCCAATCGACACACCAAATTGTTGGCGTACGGTTGCATAGGCAGATGTCATTCTTGAAGCCAAGTGGCCAGTTGCTGTACTAAGCGCTGGTAACGAAATACCACGGCCAGCACTTAAACATTCAACTAACATACGCCAGCCTCGACCAGCGCCTTTTTCACCACCAATGATCCAATCAAGCGGAATAAACACATCTTTACCGTACGTTGTGCCATTCATAAATGCCATATTTAAAGGGTAATGACGCTCACCTGTTTGAACACCTTCATGGTCTGTCGGAATAAGCGCACATGTAATACCAAGCTCTTTTTTATCACCTAATAAACCCTCAGGATCGTACATCTTAAATGCAAGACCCAGCACGGTGGCAATGGGTGCAAGGGTGATATAACGTTTTGACCAGTTAAGTTTTAAACCAATCACTTCTTCACCGTCATGCATGCCTTTACACACAACGCCTGTATCAGGAATACTGCCTGCATCCGAACCCGCCTCAGGGCCCGTCAATGCAAAACAAGGTACATCATCACCTTTAGCTAAGCTTGGCAACCAACGCTCTTGTTGCTCTTTAGTTCCATAATGAAGGAGTAATTCGCCTGGACCTAAGCTATTCGGTACCATTACGGTAACCGCAGCGGTTAAACTCTTAGTGGCAATTTTCGATACGATGGTTGAATTTGCAATCGCCGAAAACTCGCGACCACCAAACTTTTCAGGAATGATTAACGCAAAGAACCCTTCTTTTTTTAGGTAGTCCCACACTTCTTTTGGTAGGTCTTTATCTTTTTGTACGATTTGATAATCATCAAGCATGGCTAACAAGGTTTCGACTTGCTCGCCCATAAATGCGCGTTCTTTTTCGCTTAATTCAGGTTTAGGAAAACGATGCAGTTTTTGCCAATCTGGGTTACCACTGAATAGTTCACCATCCCACCAAACATCACCCGCTTCCATAGCTTCACGTTCTGTTTGCGATAACGGCGGCAAAACTTTTTTAAACATACTAAACGTAGGTCGTGTGACAAGATTGATGCGAATGTCTTTCACAGCAAAAATTACAATCACAGCAACCAGTAACAGAATGATTACGGTCGTCATTGTGCAATCCTTTTATTTTAATTAACTGGTTCAAGTATGACTGATCGTGCCATAAATACAACGTAAGCGGCTCTTACCTAGGTTGTTTTTACCGATGCAGTTTGTTGTTTACTAAGACACTGCTATTATGCATGGGCAATAAATAACAATAAACTTCTAGGGAACGTTATGAAAAAGACTCCATTTAAGCTCAGCATGAGCGCACTTATGGTCGCAAGTGCACTAGCACTTACTGGCTGTAATGATGACGCTGCAAGCACTAAAACAACGACTGCTGAAGTCAAAACAAGCCAAGTAACAGCACAAGATGCCACTAAATTTATCGCCGATACTGAAAAAGAATTAAGCGCGCTTTATTTAGAAGCAAGCCGTGCTGAATGGATTTATGCCAACTCATCACCCATGATACTGCTGAACTATCTGCTGAAGTAAATCGCAAGATGACTGAAGCTGTTGTTCGCCTTGCTAATGAAGCTGCAAAATTCGATAGTTTAGAGCTTGATTACGATGCGCGTCGTAAACTCGATAAACTTAAACTAGCGCTCACCTTACCTGCGCCACAAGATGCTGAAAAAACAGCTAAGCTTTCACAGCTAGTGGCTGAGCTAGGGGGTATTTATGGTAAAGGTAAATACTGTAAAGAAGATGGTAGCTGTTTAAGCCTTGGCGAGATGACTGCGAAAATGGCAACGAGCCGTGATTACAATGAATTGCTTGATTTATGGCAAGGCTGGCGTCAAGTTTCAAAGCCTATGCGCCCGCTTTATGAGCAACAAGTTGCACTCACCAATGAAGGTGCAAAAGAGCTAGGTTATGCAGATACAGGTGCTATGTGGCGTAGTAAATACGACATGCCAGCCGATGATTTTGCGAAAGAACTTGACCGCATTTGGGGCCAAGTTAAACCACTTTATGATTCATTACATTGTCATGTTCGTGCCAAGCTAGGTGAAAAATATGGCGAAGATAAAGTACCACAAGACCAACCTATCCCTGCACACTTACTAGGCAATATGTGGGCACAAACGTGGGGTAACATCTACGATGTTGTTGCACCAGAAAATGCCGATCCTGGTTATGACGTAACTGAACTATTAGCTGAGCACGATTACGACGAACTTAAAATGGTACGTGGTGCCGAGAAGTTCTTTACATCAATGGGCTTTGCACCACTACCAGATACCTTCTATGAGCGCTCACTTTTCACTAAACCACAAGACCGTGATGTGCAGTGTCATGCATCAGCATGGGATATCGATAGCAAAGATGACCTACGCATTAAAATGTGTATTCAACGTACAGGTGAAGAGTTCTCTGTTATTCACCACGAGCTAGGCCATAACTTCTATCAACGCGCATATAAAGATCAGCCTGTTTACTACCAAGAAAGTGCGAACGATGGTTTCCACGAAGCAATTGGTGACACCATTGCGCTTTCTGTTACACCGGGTTATTTAAAAGAAATTGGTTTATTAGACGAGGTGCCTGATGAGTCAAAAGATATTGGCCTGTTAATGAAAATGGCTTTAGACAAAGTAGCATTTATTCCATTTGGTTTATTGGTAGACCAATGGCGCTGGAAAGTTTTCTCAGGTGAAGTAACGCCAGAGAACTACAACAAAGCGTGGTGGGAATTACGTGAAAAATATCAAGGTGTCCAAGCGCCTATCGCACGTAGCGAAGCAGACTTCGATCCAGGTGCCAAGTATCACGTACCAGGTAACACGCCTTACACACGTTATTTCTTAGCGCACATTTTACAATTCGACTTCCACAGAAGTTTATGTGAAATTGCTGGTAACAAAGAAGCGATTCATCGTTGTTCAGTTTACAACTCTGCTGAGGCGGGTGAAAAACTAAATGCAATGTTAGAGATGGGTTCAAGTCGCCCATGGCAAGAAGCTCTTGCGACGATCACTGGTAAAGAAGAAATGGATGCAACAGCAATCTTAGATTACTTTGCACCGTTACAAAAATACCTTGATGAGCAAAATAAAGACCGCCAGTGCGGTTGGTAATTATAAAAACGAAAAAGCCCGCATTATGCGGGCTTTTTTATATCATCAAATTAATGATTAAAACTGTAAGCTTACGTTTGCAAAGTATGCATCGTAATCTGAGTCATCCCAGTTGTTTGCATAACCAGCTTTTAAGCCTACGTTTTTGTTAAAGAAGTGCTGTGCACCAAAGCTGTAGTCATCTTCTTTATTAAACGTTACAAATGCTGACGTTGCTTTAGAGAAGTAGTAGTTAGAACCTAGTTCCCAAGAGCTACCGCTATCGTCTGTATCTGAGATTGTACCTTCAATTGTTAGGTAGTTACCTTGTTGAAGATCCATGAAGTATTTTGCATTTACTGCACGGTAATCAAACTCATCGTCAGCTGTGAATGTGAAACCTAAGTAATCAGTGCTGTTAAGCTGGTGATTGTATTTAAGGTCGAACATTACAGTGTTGTCACCGTCTTCTACGTCGATAAATGTTGCTTTAAGAAGAAGGTTAGGATTAAAGAAGTAACCTGCAGATACATTGAATAAATCAGTATCTGAACCGTAATCGTAGTTGCTATAACCCGCACCAAATACAAAATCTTGTACGAAGTATTCACCACCGATGTTAGTTACATCACCAAAGTCATCATCTGCGTACGAACCAAACACGTTGGTTGTTCTGTTGATGTATTCAAACTGGTCGTAAGGACCCATTGTTTTCTTTGGTGCGAAGTAATACGTTGAATCAACGCTTACAGTGTCGTTGCCATCGGTGTCCATGTACCCTAAATGGCTAATTGATTGGTAACTATCCGCAGCAGTCGCGGCAGTTGACAGAAGCATACTCGAAATAATAACTGCTAACTTTTTCATAAACAGATTTCCCTATTAACATTGTTTCATTGCTGTTGAAAACTAGCCTGATGGCTAAGTTGGGCACATGCTAACGTGAGAAAACTGAATGGATACTTAACTAAGCAGTTGTTTTTACTCGATTAATTGTAATAAAGTGTCGGCAAATGTAAAGAAAAAGTTGGCCGAAACTTACGTCTCCAAGCCAACTTTTAGTGAAAAAAGTAAAGTCTCTCAGTACCTTATAAAGCGAATTGGCTTATAATTCTATAAACCTCATTAATGTTATCTCCTGCTTTAAAGTCTTTGCTGATTGGCGTTGGATCTGAACCAACCCAAATTTTTAGTTCAGCATCAAGGTCAAAATGCCCGGCACTTTCTTTACTAAACTTGGTGATTTTTGAGTAAGCAATGCTCAGCATTTCAACTTTAGATCCAGTAACACCTTGTTTATCAATAATAATTAATCTTTTATTGGTAAAGATGAACATATCTCGAATGACTTTATAGGCTTTTTGTACTGTTTCACCATCGATCAGTGTATTGGCAAGTAGTTCTTCTAAATCATCATTATCGACTTCACTTGCGTTACCCATTAATCCGCTTAATAAACCCATAATTAGCTCTCCTTATGAAAAATTTGATTTTCGAGTGTGTGACCATTCACTAGTTGACGATACTGCCAACCTTGTTGATAACAAAAGTGTAGAAGATTGATATCAAAAGGCTCAGCGGTTTTCTCAAACTCGATCACATATTCTTTTGCTTGGCTCATATAAACATGATGTACATGGGCAAGGCTTGCAAGCTTTGCTTCGACATCATCATAGTTTTGATTTAACTGCAGCGTAATAAAGTGTTTATTATCTTGCGTGCTAGAACGGGCTTGATGCTCACTTAACACCCCTTTATCGAGGTGTAAAACCCCAGAGCATAAACGCTCAAGCTCAGTTAAGTCATGGGAGCTTAAAATAAATGTTGCTTCGTTACTTAAAGAACTTACCAGCTCTCTCACCTCACGAGCATGAATTGGATCAAGGCCTGCAGTTGCTTCATCAAGCATCACTATTTTAGGTGAACCAATTAATGCCTGTGCAATCGTCACTCGCTTACGCATACCATGAGAAAGGTCATCCGGTCGCTGCTTAGCCACTTCTGACAAACCAACGAGCTCTAAAACACGAGCCGTTTCTTTTTTACGAACCGCACCACTGAGCCCTTGTAATTGACCATAAAAGTTAAGTTGATGCGCAATACTAAAACGAGGATCAAGCTGGGCATCTTGTGGTAACGCGGTTAGCTTACCAAATAACGCCGCACTGCCTGGGCTATGCCCCATGACCGATAATTTTCCTGAACTTGGTAAAATATAACCACATAACAAACTGAATAACGTTGTTTTACCCGCCCCATTTGGGCCAACTAGCGCTACCGGCGCTCCTTTCTTTATTTCAAAGCTAACGTTATCGAGCGCTCGTTTAGCCCCGTAGTTTTTTGACAAGCCTTGTGCTTGAATTAAAACGGTCATAATGAGCTCCTTGCAAAAATTCGTTCACCAGCAAGCAGTAACACTGCCGTTTGTAAAAGTGGTAAACCAAGAGCCAGTGTGATGCCGGCACGTTGACCTGCCATTAAATCAAGTTGATAGCCGGGAAATATGTAATTTAAAACCTCAAATGCAGGCCATTGCCACGTCAGTAAGCCAATCACAATATTACCGCCAGCAAAGAACAAAATAGCCAATACAAAAGCAAGACGCGATGAACGGGCAAACGTGTTCAAAAAGCTCATCAAGGCAATAAATGGCATAACCGCAACAAGCAAATAAAATAACAACATAAAGCTTCGCGATAAGCCAGAAAGCAACAAACTTGGCTCACGATAGCCAAGCATTGCAACCGTTGCCATCAAGGTAACAAATAACAATGCCGCTAAAATGAGTAGCTGCCCTAAAAAGCGGCCAATAATAATTTCTGAACGAGTCGCTCTAAGTGATAAAAAGCGCAACGTACCTCGTTGTCTGTCGCCCACTGTTTGGTCACTACATAAAAACAAACAAAAACTTGGAAAACTAAATAAAGCAATCAACCAATAAACGGCCAGTTCAGATTCAGGCCAATCAAGTAATTTACTGATGCCAATGGCGCCAAATGCTTGCCTAGCAAAATCGGCAAAATCAGGTGAGCTAATCAAGGTCACAGATTGGGCAATGGGATAGCGTAAAATAAGTAGCCAACAAATGGCAAAAGCGGCAACCGCCAACAAACCACGTTTGGTTAGAAATAGTCGTACCAGCTCAAATTGTGCAATTTGTGCAAGTCGTTTAGGATGTAACTGCGTCACTCATAATCCTTAATGAATTTTATTATTAGAATTACACTAAGTTGAAACAGCTTGAATTACCAGAAAAAAAAACCCGACAAGCGGGTCTTATGTAACAAAGTATAAACTTTTAACCTAGAGGTGGCTTTCGTATACAGCCAACGCTTGGTCAAGGTCGGCTAGTAAATCAGCCACATCTTCAAGGCCAATGTGAAGTCTTATTACCGGACCTTGCGACCAACCCGTTTCAGAGCGAAGCCCTTTCATGCTGAGGTTTGCCGTGACTAAGCTCTCATAACCGCCCCAAGAAAAGCCCATTTTAAAATGGTGTAGGCTATCTAAAAACGCATCAATCGCTTGTTGATTACCTTGCTTCATTACAAATGAAAATAAGCCGTTACTGCCATCAAAATCTCGTTTAAAGAACTCATGACCCGGGCACGTTGCAAAAGCCGGATGGCGAATATGATCAACCAATGGGTGTGTTTCAAGCCATTTAGCCACTTCGATGGCGGCTTGTTCATGCTGTTTTAAACGCACAGCCATAGTACGCAGACCACGTAGTGCTAAATAGGCATCATCCGCAGAGGTACATTGACCAAGTAGGTATGAATTTTCGCGAAGGGTTGGCCAATACTTTTTATTGGCAACCGCCACACCCATCATCACATCAGAGTGACCCACGATGTATTTTGTTGCAGCTTGAATACTAATATCAACGCCATGCTCAAGCGGTCTAAAATGCAGACCATTACCCCAGGTGTTATCTAGCATGGTCATTACACCGCGCTCATTAGCCTTAGCAACCATGGCTGGCACATCTTGCACTTCCATAGTGATTGAACCTGGTGATTCTAAAAACAATACGCGGGTGTTATCTTTGATAAGCTCACTAATTCCTGCGCCAATTCCCGGCGGGTAATAGGTTGTTTCAATGCCTAATCCAGCCAGTATTTTGTCGCAAAAATCACGGGTCGGCTCGTAAGCAGTATCCACCATTAAAATATGATCACCCGTTTTCACAAACGAGAGTAGCGCATTGCTTATTGCAGCCGCCCCTGATGGATATAGCGCACAGCCTTCGCCGCCTTCAAGTTCAGTAATCGCTTCTTGCAGAGCAAAATGTGTGGTCGTACCGCGGCGGCCATAAAATAACGTTTTGTCACCTCGCTTCTTAGCCGCTGCTTTTAAATCAGCCACCGAGTCGAATACCACTGTTGATGCGCGTTGCACCACAGGGTTCACCACTCCTTGTGTATATGCTTTTTTACGCCCTGCAGAGACGATTTGGGTATTTTTATTTGTCTTTGTCATAATTTGTCCAAGCTGTGCTTTACAGGTTGCGCCAGTGCTCAACCAAAAATCGAGAAATAGAATCTTGTCGGGTTAGTTTAAGATGACTGCCCTGCTCATGCCATTGGCCAAATTCATTAAGTTCAGCACGGCTAAACCATCTTGCGTCGTCTAACTCGTCTTTATCTACCTGAATATCTTCTGAAACCGCTGTGGCCATAAAGCCAAACATAATTGATGATGGAAATGGCCAAGGCTGTGAAGCGATATATTGAATATCTGTCACCGCAACACCAGCTTCTTCCATAACTTCGCGGGCAACGGCCTGCTCTAATGTTTCACCTGGGTCAACAAAACCAGCAAGAGTTGAAAAAACACCGTCAGGCCAGCTTGCTTGACGGCCTAACAAGCAGCGTTCAACTCCGTCTGAAAAGGTTTTAGTCACGATCATTATCACGGCAGGATCGGTTCGCGGAAAAGTTTGATGCTGGCAAGTTTGGTTCTCACATAAACGTGAATGCCCTGCTTCAACCATGTTATTTTCATGACCACAACGACCACAAAAACGGTGCGTTGCGTGCCAAAAACACAAGCCCCTTGCCAGTGCGGCAATCGAGCCTTGTTTTAGCTCAACTTGTGGGCCTAACTTACGAATATCAACAAATTCAGCGCCATTAAGTATAGGCTCAATGAGTGAGTCTGGAACATGGCTGACATCTAAAGCAAAATGAGCCACATCATCGTCGTCTAAACCCAATAAAATGCCTTTTGATAAATCGAGATGATCCACTTGAGATAAGCGTAAATAACACACTTCAGGACTGTCTTTAACAAATAAACTTTGATTGTTATTGACCAATAACCAGCGACTCTGAGAATTCATTTGAGCCTTTAACCACTTTGGATCTTTACGGCGATTTGATGCACGATCCAATGGCATTTGAGAGTAATTCAGCATGGCATTCCTTGAAAATAGTTTACTCGCTAAAACTACCATAAGCGGATGATAAACCCAATTTATTACAGGCATAAAAAAAGCCCAAACTGGGCTTTTTTATTCTCTCTCACAATTCTACAAGGTCGCTAGGTGCGCTTGTAGTTTTTGGTTCTCAGCTTCAATATGCTGATAGAACTCTAAATCTTCTAATTTACTTGCGGCAGCCTTATCAATAATGATCACCGCATCTTTATGAAGTTGCAATGCTGAAGCTGGGCATTTAGCCATTAACGGACCTTCTACCATGGCGTGAACGGCATCCGCTTTACTTGCACCTGTTGCTAAAAGCACGACTTTTTTGGCTTCTAAAATAGTACCAATACCCATAGTGATTGATAAATGCGGTTGATATTCGCCTTCTGCAAAAAATCTCGCATTGTCTTCAATCGTCGCTTTCGTCAGTGTTTTTACACGGGTGCGTGATGTCAAACCTGATGAAGGTTCGTTAAAACCGATGTGACCATTACGGCCAATACCAAGTAGTTGTACGTCAACACCACCAGCGGCTGTGATTTTTTGCTCATATTCAGTACAAGCAACAAGCGGATTTACTGCATCACCCGGCGGTACATGGGTGTTTTGTTTGTCGATATCAACATGGTTAAACAGCTGCTCATTCATAAAGTAACGGTAACTTTGTGGATGCTCGCCAGTTAAACCTAAGTATTCGTCTAAGTTAAATGTTGTCGCTTGGCTAAACGAAATATCGCCAGCTTTATTTTTTTCGATCAGTTGTTGGTACAAAGCAACAGGTGTTGAACCTGTGGCAAGACCAAGAACCGAGGCTGGTTTTTTTAGTAATTGTTTCGCAAAGATGTTGGCACCATACGCTGCAACTTGGGCTGCATCATCAAGAATCACTATTTGCATATCGATTAGCTCTAATTATAAGTTGGAAAAAAATGGGACCTAAAACCCAACCCCACGTGCAATCGAGCTGGGTTTTAGATCAAACCACTGCCAGGATACGATGCAGTAGCTATAACCATTATGACAACGCTGTCATTATCACTTCTAGTTTTATCTTTGTAAAGTAAAAGTGAATAAAAAATTACTCTTTCTGTTAGTGTTTAATAATTATCAAACACTAACAAAGATCTTACGGCGATACATCCAATGTAATACCAGCATTTGTACTGCTAATAACGCAATGACCGCCATCAGGGGTTGCCACGCCTCTGGCACAGCTCGAATCACCCCACCAAATACGCTTTGGCTTACATAGCCCCAATTCACAAGACTTGACGCTAAATAAATAATAATCGAGTTTGCACCTATGATCACAAATGGATACGCAGCGCGTTGCCCCGGCAGAATATCCACCAGTGCATAAAAAACGGCGAGCAATATGGCACTCCAGCCAACGGTTACAAGCACAAATGAGCTGGTCCAAAGTTCTTTATTTACTGGGAACTGTAAATCCCATAACCAGCCTAAGCATACACTTACCACACCTGCGGCGAACAATAAGGCGGTCATTTTCCACTCGCCAATTTGCTGAGCTCGAGCCACTAATTGACCTGCAAACACCCCCATTAATGCATTGACTATCGCAGGAATATTCGACAACACACCTTCTGGGTCTACTACACGGTTTTGATAACTAATACCCGGCAGTAAGTGTGCATCAAACCATGCATTCCAACTCCCTGCTGCTGAAAGATCACCAGCACTGCCACCCGGCACTGGAACAAAACAAAGTAGTAACCAATAACCCACTAAAATAGCCGCAGCGGTAATAATTTGTGTTCGTAAACTAGTATGCCAAACCAACATTGCACAGAAGAACCATGCAATAGCGATGCGGCCAAGCACACTGGCATAGCGAATTTCATCTAACGCCATTGGCATCCCTGTGCCCCAGCCGTGGTTATATAAAATACCTAATAAACACAATAGCAAAAGACGTTTACCCGCCTTGCGGTAATACACTTTGCGCTCATCAAACGGTAAATGGTCAATGCGTTTTGGGGCTAGTCCCATCGCCACACCCGATAAGAATATAAACAATGGGAAAATTAGATCGTAAAATGTGAAGCCATGCCAAACGCTGTGCACGGTGTGTGCTTCAAAAACTTTCCAGCCAGTCCAGCCTGTTAAAACGAAGAGCGCTGCGAATAGTGACTGTCCGCCTAATATCCAAAACATATCCATGCCGCGCAGTGCATCCAGCGATGCCAAACGTTTTCTTGTCGGTTGTGTTGTTGTCATTGTATTACCTTAAATAGAAAAAGCCCCGCGATACAACGGCGGGGTTTTTACCAGGGAAGCTTGTTATAGCGCTTTTCCAGCAATAAAGGTGGCTTGTACATTTTGCTGTGCGTCTAACACCACAAAGTCAGCGTCAAACCCGCTCAGTAAGCGACCTTTTTTATGTAAACCTAAATATTGTGCAGGATAAAGTGATGCCATACGTAAGCTCTCAGCTAGGCTAACATCCAATGTGTTCACTGTGTTGCGCACCGCACTTGCCATATCAAGTACGCTGCCTGCTAATTCACCGGTCGTTGAATTTAATCGATCGCCAGTACGAATAACTTTACGACCATCAAAGAAATCAATCTCCATATCATCAGTACCCACAGGTGGCATTGCATCTGTGACTAACATAATTTTTCCGCGCTGCTTGGTGCGAATTGCTAATTTAGCTGATGATGGGTGTACATGGTGACCATCAACAATTAAGCCGCACCAACTGTTATCATCCCAAAGTGCAGCACCAACAACACCTGGCTCTCGTGATGTAAATGCTGACATGGCATTAAATAAGTGGGTAAAACCATCTGCCCCTGCAGCAAGTGCAGCATTGGCGGTCGCAAAGTCTGCATTGGTGTGACCAATACACACTTTTACACCACTCTCCACTAAGCGTGCGATATCATCAGCACTGACATTTTCAGGTGCTAAGGTAACCATTTTAATGCCTAAGTCTTGGCGGGCGTAAATCGCAAATTCTTGTTCTGTAATAGGGCGAATGAATTGCTCGCTGTGGGTGCCTTTTTTCCCTAATGAAAGGTGCGGGCCTTCGAAGTGCACACCCATTATGCCCGGAACACCTTCAGCAATTGCTTGTGCAGTGGCATCGGCCGCTTTTGCCATGACTTCAACTTTGTCAGTGATCAGGGTTGGCATAATCGCAGTTGAACCAAACTGACCATGTGCTTTGGCTATTCTATCTAAGCAATCTGGCGTTTGTTCAGCGTTAAAAAACGCCCCGCCACCGCCATTTACTTGTACATCAATAAAACCAGGGGCCACTAAACCCGTTAATGCAACGGCATTAGCATCTGCTTCAACACGCTTAAACACACCATTGTCGACGCTAAAATACACATCAGATAAAAATTCGTCACCGGTAAACAATGAACTTGCATGATAAATCGTCATTACAAACTTACCTCTTGGTTTTGTTCAAGCACAGATTGCTGAGCAAAATACACCGCGCCCATTTCCGGTGGTTGAATAGGGGATTCAACGCGTTTCGCAATATCTTCTGCAAGCCACTTATTTAATGGCTCGGCTAAACCGCCAATCATAGATAACCGTGGCGGGTTATTCTCTAATAAGCGCTGCGCTAATTTACTAACGTAATCAGCCCCTTCTTTCACAATGGAGATAGCAACTTTGTCATTATTATTGGCTGCTTCAAATACATAACGGGCTAATTTGGCAAAACTACTCGAAGGCTGACCAGACATTTGTTCAACAATTGCCATCGCATTGTCAGCTTCAAAATGCTCGGTGATCACGTTAGTTAGGTTTGTTGCTTCGCCTAGGCCATCAAGGTCTAACAAGGTCGCTTTTATTGCTTCAAGACCCATCCAGGCACCACTGCCTTTATCTCCTAGAGCAAAGCCATGACCGCCAAAGTTAGTTGTGCGACCATTTACACAAGAAAAACCACAAGAGCCAGTGCCTGTGATGATCACCGCACCATCACTCCCTTCATGGGCGCCGATACAGGCTGTGTGTAAGTCAGTGGTGAGGAACATTTGTTTGAATGGATGCTCCCATTCCATAATCTTGTCGTACAAACTTGGTAGGTTTACACCTGCTAAACCTAAGCCGGCATAAAGCTGATGAACGGTTTCAAGCGGTAAACCCGCATCACGAAGTGCTAATTGTGTTGAGACCATAATTGATTCGAGAGTACGTTCCAAACCATGTAATGGATTTGCAGGACCACCTAGGCCAGTTCCTAATACACCTTGTTTAACAGAGTAGATAGTTGCTCGACATTTCGTTCCGCCACCATCAATACCAATAAACAATTGGTCCTCATTCACACTCTTCGCCATCATTTAACGACCCCTAGCCTTCGTTTAGTTTTTGTCTAAATCGCATTATTTTTCTTATCAGAATGCGAAATCATCTCAACCTTTGTTGATTTAATGTTACACAACAAATGACAGCGTTGTCATTATATTTTTTATAAAAATTCGTATATCTTTCATATTTATTTTTAATTAATTGAATTAAAACGTTTTATTTAACAGACAAGAAAATTAGAAACCACATCAACAATGTCCTATTACACCTTTATTTATGCTTTTTTGCATAATTTAGTGCGTTGTGCGTGACTATTCCTTTATTTATCATAAAGTGTAGCTAATGTTAGCTTAGCTGAAATAATACTTTAGTTAAACATTTTATTTTTATAGGAATATTTTTTCACCTTGATAGTAGCAGTGAATCGTCAATACAATGAAATTCAGCGGCGGCTTGCTTTAAAATATCAGCGGTAAGCTGCTCTGCTCCATAGACATCACACGGTAGCTGATACTTATTCGCTAAGTGACCAAGTAATAAGGCAAAATCACCATCACCCGAAAGCAATACCATTTTATCGAGCTGCTTGGCATGCTCTAGCATATCAATGGTAATGCCAACATCCCAATCCCCTTTTGCACTGCCATCTTTGCGCTGAATAAAAGGTTTCAGTTTTACCTCAAAACCAATTGCGCGCAGAATATTTTGAAACTGCGATTGCTTTTCATCGCCACGATATATTGCATATGCAATGGCGCAATCAATTTGATAGCGTTCGCTCATTTGTGCCCAAAAGGCATTGTAGTCAAAGTTTTTCTTGTAGCTTTCTCTACAGGTGTAATAAATGTTTTGTACATCTACAAAAATACCGACTCTTGGCTTATCAACTGCTGACATAGTTTTCTGTTCTTTAGTGATTTGTGTTCACTGTAGCATATCTAGGTTGATATTTACGAAAAAGTAACCTAAATTGGTTACATAAAAAAAAGTAACCAAATTTGGTTACTTATCGCGATGTAACTAAATTAAGTTACTTAATCTAAGGGATCATAATGATTGCGGTGATCAGCGGTGATTTAATTAAATCACAAAAAATTCCACAACAAGAATACGACGCTATGCTTTATCAGCTTGATCAAAGCTTACGCTTTGTTGCCAAGCGTTTTAATGCAAGCTTTACCATTTACCGTGGCGATGCATTACAAGTACAGCTAACAGAGCCAGAACTGGTGTGTCATGCAGCAATCTTGTTGTATTTGCAAATGAAAGCAGCCAATTACGAACTGCGACAAAGCTTGGCCATTGGCTCACTCGACAACCCCCGCGCCGATATAAAAACAGCCACAGGCAGTGCTTATACCTTATCTGGTCGTGGTTTAGATAACATCGGCCAGCAACGCTTACTGTTAAATATTGAAAATAACGCCCTTGAAGAAGGCTTTGCGCTTAATATTGCGCTTGTCGAAGTCCTGCTTGAAAAAATGAGTCAAAAGCAGGCCAATGCCCTGTTTTATTATTTAACCGCCGAGAACAACAGCCATGCAGAGCTTGCTAAAGAGCTTAATACTAGCCGAGAGAATGTCACGAAGTTACTCAACCTGGCGCATTATCAACTTATCGAGCGCTTTATAAATTACAGCCAAACCACACTCAAAGGATTGTTATGACCAGTTTTGCTCTATTACTCACCGCATTAGTATTGGGCCACTTACTTGCAGACTTTTATTGGCAACCAATGAGCTGGGTACACGACAGAAACAACCGTCACTTTCGTGCCAGTAAACTCTATTTGCACGTATTAACACACGGCGTGACCTCTTTAGCTGTGCTCACACTATGGGAATACACTTATGGCTGGCAAGAGTTCTCTTGTGTATTGTTAGCAACGGTTGCGATTATGCTAAGCCACTATGTCATTGACTTGGCAAAGTCATATTCAAATAAAGGCGTGGTGCCGTTTTTACTCGACCAGTTGGCGCATCTTGTTGTGATTGTAATGCTAAGCATTTGGCTTAGTGATAAGAATGAATTTTATAGCTTAGCGTGGCAAAAGCTGATTGCCCTCGATACTTTGTTTGTTATTGCAGCTTATTTATTGGTGCTTAACCCAAGCTCTGTGTTTATTCGCATGATGCTAGAGAAAATCAATATTCAGATAAACAATGAAGGCAGCATTCCTGCCGCGGGGCATTTTATTGGCTTGCTCGAGCGAGTGTTAATGTTGAGCTTTATCTTGTTAGGTGAATACGGCGGCGTGGGCTTTCTACTGGCGGCCAAATCTATCTTTCGATTCGGTGATTTAAAAGAAAGTAGCGAAAAACAACTTACTGAGTATGTCATGCTGGGCACTTTGTTAAGTGTCACCGTGACACTCTTTATTGGTGTCGCCACCTTATATTGCATTAAACTCATTTAAAACAAAAAACGCGCAATTGCGCGTTTTTTGTTTTTACTGCTATTAACTATCCGCAGCGGGCTTACGTCTTGGGCGAGATGGCCCCGATACACGCTGACGATTACCCGCAGGTTTATTACCTGCTGGTTTAGTGTTATTTGATTTATTCCCGTTGTTTGCACCTTTTTGGTTTTGGCCTTGCTCTTTACCCTTACCCTGCCACTTACCTTGTGAAGGACGCTTTTGCGATTTAGGTTTTGGCTTTTGTGCAGGTTTTGCTACACCTTGACCATCTTGAGCTGGTGCTTTTGGCTTTTTCGGTTTCTTTGGCTTTTTCGGCTTGATTGGACGCGTATCTAGCGGCTTTTCAGCAACCGGTTTGTTTGGCTCAAAACCTGCTTCGGTTGCACGCGGAATAAGCTCACCAATAAAGCGCTCAATACCATATAAATCGTCGGCATCATCTACTGTTACAAACGAAATAGCATGACCTGATGCACCCGCTCGGCCTGTACGGCCAATACGATGTACGTAATCTTCATAAATATTCGGTAGATCGTAGTTAACAACGTGAGGTAGCTCAACAATATCAAGACCACGGGCAACAATATCGGTTGCCACTAATACGCGCACTTCACCCGATTTAAAGCCTTCGAGTGCTTTAACGCGAGCGCCTTGCGATTTATTCCCGTGAATGGCAGCGCCGACAATATCATCGCGTTCAAGCTGCTTAACTAAACGGTTAGCACCATGCTTAGTACGGCAAAATACCAATACTTGCTGCCAATCGTTAGTACGGATCAGGTGGCTAAGCAATGCTGTTTTACGTGATTTATCTAGCGCATAAACAGATTGAGTAACCGTTTTAGCTGTGGTGTTTTTTGCCGCGACTGAAATCTCAACGGGATCGTTAATGAGCCCTTTTGCAAGTTCACGAATTTCATCAGAGAACGTCGCTGAGAACATCAGGTTCTGACGTTTAGCAGGCAATTTAGCAATGATACGTTTGATGTCATGAATAAAGCCCATATCAAGCATACGGTCTGCTTCATCAAGGATCAGCACTTCTAAATCATCAAACTTAACAGCATTTTGATTGTGTAGATCTAATAAACGACCAGGTGTGGCCACTAAAATATCAACACCTTTACGAAGGCGCATCATTTGTGGGTTAATTTTAACGCCACCATAAACAACAAATGAGCTAACATTTGAATGCTTAGCATATTGCTCAACATTTTCGCTTACTTGTAGAGCCAACTCGCGAGTTGGAGCCAATACTAATGCGCGTACTTTATTGCCACCCGCTTTAGGGCCCTTTGACAAACGCTCAATTAACGGCAGTGTAAAACCTGCTGTTTTACCTGTACCAGTTTGCGCTGCGGCCATAACATCACGGCCTTCAATGATCGCAGGGATAGCTTGTGATTGAATAGGCGTAGGTGCTTCATAGCCCTTTTCTAAAACTGCATTTACTAAAGCTGGTGATAAACCTAACCCATCAAAACTCATACTATCTCTCTTTAAAAAATTCAGCCGATTCGGCGAAGTGCGCGCATTATACCTAGGATAGTCAATAATGCATGGAATTATTTGCAAACTAACACTTAATGCTGAACTTAGCAGACAAATTTAAGGCATAAAAAAAGCGGCTTTAATGCCGCTTTCTCTTTATAACCAATTTTTACTTAACACCAAGCTCGCGTAAACGCTCTTGTAAGTAGCTGTCTGCTGTGTAGCGCTCAGAAAGCACAACATCAGGACGCGGGTGTAAGAATAATGGTAACGAAATACGTGATTTCGTTGACGCTTTACCCGTTGGGTTGATCACACGGTGAATCGTTGATGGGAAGTAACCACCTGACGCTTCTTGTAGCATGTCACCAATATTGATGATCAGGTTACCAAAATCACATGGTACGTCTAACCAACCGCCATCTGTTTTTTGTACTTGTAAACCTGGCTCATTTGCCGCAGGTAATACAGTTAATAAGTTGATGTCGCCATGCGCTGCTGCACGGATTGCACCTGGCTCTTCATCACCTGTCATTGGTGGGTAATGAAGAATACGCAGGAGTGTTTGCTCAGAGTTAGCAATCATATCTTTAAGGTCAATAGAGAACTTAGCACGCACTTCTTCTGGTGCTTCAGCTTGAACCCAACTTAATAATGTCGCTGCAAACTCATTTGCTAAACGGTAGTACTCACGAATTTCTTCTTCTAGCTGTGCTGGAACACGGCCTTTTGGATAAACGTGGTAGTACTCTTTAATATCTTTAACGGTAAAGCCTTTTGCAACTTCTGACACTGATGGTGGGAAGTAACCATCTTGTGTTTCTTTTGAAAATAAAAACTCGTGCTTTTGCTCAGAATTAAAGAATTCTTGCCAATTTTTGTAAATAGACTCAACTAATGACTGAGGAATTGGGTGATTTTTTAATACACCGAAACCTGTGTTTCTTAGTGACTCAACAAATTGAGCGGCCGCATCGCTCGCTTTATAATCAACGGTAGGTAAATGTTGCATTTGTCTTTTCCAGTGAATAAGGTTCTAGAAGTCTGTGCTAAGCATAGCATTTCTTCATTATAGCGCTTCGCGAGGATAGAGAAACACAGGCAAAAACATAAGGACTTATGTCCGCCCTACCTTGCTTAGCTCCTTAACTTTGATACAGATCAACTAAGCCTTTAAGTAGTATAATATGTACTATTAGCTAAACTTTGATATGGTTAGTTAGACACATTTCAACGCAAAAGGATCGCTAATGTTCAAAAGTCTGCAAATCTTACTTTTCAGTGCGCTCATATTCGTTACCAATCAGATCAGCTCAGCAGAACCAGCAAACTATAAAGTCGAAAACATTAAAGACAACGTATATCGCTTTAGTGCTGGCCATTACCACAGCGCTTTTATGATTGTTGATAACCTTGCCTTGGTGACTGATCCTATTAATAGCGATGCCGCAAAATACTTAAAAAGCTATATCAAGAAAACCTTTAACGCCGATATCAAGTACATGTTGTACAGCCATAGCCATGTTGACCATGCAATGGGCGGTCATGAGCTAATCGATAACAACACAACGGTCGTCGCTCATCAATTTGCAGCTGAGGACCTTAAATTAAATAAAGTGCCTACTGCCCTGCCTGATCTTACATTTACCGATACACTCAAAGTCGATTTAGGTGATAACTACGTGCAACTGAAATACTATGGGCCCAATAATGGCCGTGGTAATGTCAGTATGCGTTTTATGCCTGCCAATGTACTTTATGTTGTTGATTGGATTGTACTTGGCCGCATGCCATATAAAAATCTGATTGGTTACGATATTAACGGCATGCTGCATTCAACTAAAGCAGTGTTAAATGAACCCACATTTGCTGCATTTATAGGTGGCCATGCAGATACTGGCAACCGCGATGATGTTGTCTCGTACTTACACTATATTCAAGACTTACACACTGCAGTGCGCGATGGCATGTTAAAAGGTAAGAACCTTGCGACCTTACAAAAAGAAATAAGCTTGCCACAATACAGCCATTTAAAAATGTACCAGCAATGGCTACCACTAAATATTGAGGGTGTGTATAACAACCTTGTCGAGATGGGCTATTTTAATTTTCGCAGCGATATTAATGCTCAGTTTTAGCTGAGCATTAAAAGCGAGATAAAAACGCGTTAAGTTCTTTACTAATACGTGCTACAAGCGCTTCTGGGCCACCATCATACATGTCGTTATGGCGCGAATCTTTAAGCTTAATTTGCGTCACTGGGTATACTGCGAGCTCTTGCGGCGTTAGCAATACGTTGTCATCTGCTGGGTAATCGCTACCGCGTAGTGTCAGTACAGGAATATTTTTGTTTCGCGGGATCAGCATACGGCGATGATCAAGGGTGATCAGCTTAGCTACCTTAGCGGGATAAATAGCCGCATATAATGCTGCAATATCCCCCCCATTTGAGTGCCCAAATAAAGTGAGCTGATTAAAGTCATACGCAGGATAACGCTTTGCAAGTTCTACGGCTAAAAACTCAAGGGTTTGTACACCGCGGTGCCAGTTTTCCATGCGTGTGGTCATGTAGGGTGGCTCAGGGTTTAAATTCGGATCGCCTTTTAACTCATGAGCCACTTCAACCGTTAAATAACCATGCTGATGAAAGGCCTGCTGGGCAAATTGATACTCTGTATGCGCCATACCATAGCCTGCCCCAATAAACGCCACGGGGCATTTTTTCTTTATCGTGCATTTGCTATCTGCTGCGGTAATGGTCAGCGGAATATGGCGGGTGCGCTCAGTATCAAACAGTGTCTCTGTTTGATTTGCATAGGCTGTTTGCCCGCTTAGAGTTAAAGCGAGCATTAGCGCAACCTTTTTAATATCTAACATTTTATGACTGCGCTAATTTGAATTCTAGGCTACGTTTAACCATCGGCCACTCACCATCAATAATTGAAAACACCACAGTATCGCGGACGCATCCATCGGCCATTATTTGGTGATTACGAAGCACCCCATCTTGTTTCGCCCCTAAGCGAGCAATGGCATTGCGCGAAGCCTGATTATGCCAATGGGTACGAAACTCAACAGCAATCACATTGAGTGTTTCAAATGCATAACTTAGTAGCAGTTTTTTACATTCAGTATTAACCCCAGTACGCTGAAAACGCTTGGCATACCAGGTATAGCCAATTTCTAAACGGCGGTTTTTACTGTCGATATTACAAAAGCGAGTTGAGCCTATCACCTCATCGGTGTGTTTATCGATGACAGCAAATGGTATTGCGCGACCAAGTGCTTGTTGTTCAAACGCCATACTTAAATAATCGTCAACACGTTCTTCATTGGGCACCGAGGTAAACCAAAGCTCCCAAAGCTTTCCATCTGAAGCGGCGTTAACTAAAGCATCACGGTGCTCAAGCGTTAACGGCACTAATTTAACAAATTGACCTTCTAAGGTGATGGGACTTAAATCCATAACTTTCCTTAACTTTAATTAGCAATAATATTTAATCCACCAGCTCTATATCGAGCCCTGCGAGCAAGTCCAAAGCGGCATAACGTTCAAATTTGGCTTTACTGATATTGTTAGCAGTTATATCAATAGCAAAGTGACTAGCACCTATAAAATTAGCTTTACTGAGATTCGTTTGTTGAAACAAGCTGTCACGAAAATCCGTATCAGTAAAATCAGCAGATGTTAAATCTGCATGTCTAAAATCAACATCTTTGGCAAAACAGCTGCGCATTTTTAAAGCCTTTAAACTAAGTTCAAAAAAGCTGCTATGGCTAAGCTCACAGCCAACAAAACTCACTGGGGCACGGCTGGCGAGTAGCGGCCAATCAACATCAGTAAAGCGCACACTGGTTAATTTACACTCTTTAAAGCTCACTTCTTCAAGCGAGGTGTATCTAAGACCAAGGGCAGCTAAATTACAGTTTTTAAACTCACACTCTATGAACCGACAGTTTTCAAACTGGCTATTGCTAAAGTCACAGTCGATAAATTCACATTGCTCAAACTCACAATGCGAAAATGTTTGCCCTGCAAGGTTTGCTTCAAAGGTGTGTTCAAAATAAAGGGAATGGCTTGCGATCACGCGGTGGTCTCAATATCTTGTTTAAGCGCAAGTACTGCAATAAAAATAAGACCAAACAATGGAATTAGCGCTAGTAACCCACCAATAACGGCCACCACGATTGGTGTTGAGGTTTTGCGCTTACCTAAGTAATAGCTGATAGCGGCAAACACAGGAATTAAAATAACAATTATTTGCCCGATTAAAGTTGCATTGATATTCATTCTCTTTCCTTGAAGAACATACTAAATATTCATTTAAGCACAAAAAAACCCTAAGGCATACACCTTAGGGTTATTATTCATTAAGTCTTATAATTCAGGTTATTATGAATTATTCAGCGTCTTTCGCTACAACATTAATTGCAAGCTCAGTTAATGCATCTGCATTAGCTTTGCTTGGTGCATCTGTTAATAAACATGATGCTTGCGTTGTTTTAGGGAAAGCAATAACGTCACGAATGTTATCAGTACCACATAGCAACATAACTAAACGGTCAAGACCAAACGCAAGACCCGCATGCGGTGGTGTACCGTATTTAAGTGCGTCAAGTAAGAATCCAAACTTGTCTTGTTGCTCTTGCGCTTCGATACCTAAGATTCTGAATGCAGTTTCTTGCATGTCAGCATTGTGAATACGTACCGAACCACCACCAACTTCGTAGCCGTTTAATACCATGTCGTATGCATCTGATAATGCACCAGCTGGGTTTAGTTCAAGCTCTTGAGCAGAAATACCTTTCGGTGCAGTGAATGGGTGGTGAACCGCATGCAATGTACCTTCGTCGTCTTCTTCGAACATCGGGAAGTCAACAACCCATAAAGGTTTCCAGCTATCAAGATTAGTAATACCTAAATCAACACCAATCTTAAGACGTAGTGCACCCATTGCTTCGTTTACAACGTTGCGCTTATCAGCACCAAATAAAATGATATCGCCAGATTGTGCGTTAGTACGCTCAAGTAACTGGTTGATCACCTCTTCGTTTAAGAACTTAGCGATTGGTGATTGTACACCTTCAACGCCCGCAGCACGGTCGTTCACTTTCATCCATGCTAGGCCTTTCGCACCATAGATACCGATGAATTTAGTGTAATCGTCGATTTGTTTACGAGAAAGTTCAGCACCGCCAGGTACAGTTAATACAGCAACACGGCCTTTTTCGTCATTAGCAGGACCAGAGAATACTTTAAACTCAACGTCTTTTACTAAATCAGCAACGTCAACAAGCTGCATTGGGTTACGTAGGTCTGGTTTATCAGAACCATATAAACGCATTGCTTCGCTGTAAGGCATAACTGGGAAGTCGCCTAAATCAACGTCTAATAATGATTGCCACATTTCGCGGATCATTTTCTCAGTCATTGCACGCACTTGATCAGAGCTCATGAATGACGTCTCTAAATCGATTTGTGTGAATTCTGGCTGACGGTCAGCACGTAAGTCTTCGTCACGGAAACATTTAACAATTTGATAGTAACGGTCAAAACCCGACATCATTAATAATTGTTTAAATAACTGTGGTGACTGAGGTAAAGCGTAGAAGCTACCTTTGTGAACACGGCTAGGTACTAAGTAGTCACGCGCACCTTCTGGTGTAGCTTTTGTCAGTACCGGTGTTTCGATATCTAAGAAACCGTTGTCATCTAAGAAACGACGCACAAAGCTGCTCGCTTTTGCACGAAGTTTGATACGGTCGCTCATTTCAAGACGACGTAAATCTAGGTAACGGTATTTTAAGCGGCGCTCTTCAGAGTTTTGCTGATTAAAATCAAGTGGTAATGGCTCTGAACGGTTGATGATAGTTAAGCTTGTGCCTAAAATTTCAACTTCACCTGTTGCCATGTCTTTATTTACTTGGCTTTCAGGGCGTGCGCGAACAACACCTTTTAACTGCACACAAAACTCTTGACGTAGTTTATTCGCAGTATCCATTAATCCTTCTACTTCAGGATCAAAAACAACTTGTACTAAACCTTCTCTGTCACGTAAATCGACGAAGATAAGGCCACCAAGGTCACGGCGTTTGTTGATCCAACCACATAGTTCAACTTCTTGATCTACGTGAGATTTATTTAGCTGTCCGCAATATATAGAGCGCATAGTATTCCTGTCAGTTAAAGACTTATAGCCGCCTGCTCTTAAGAGTTCGCTATTTTGAGAGCAAAAGCCACTATACAAAGTAATCATTTAAGGCAGAGCATTATACCCAAACCATCGCAAAATGCGAGTGCCAGCAGTGCCTGTCGGGGGCTAAATATATACCTCGACTTCTGAGCAAACATTTCTTTTGATACACTAGCTAAAGTTTAAATTTATTGGTTGATTTAATGCTGTATTTAGGTTGTCCGCAGTGGTCTAGCACCGCATGGAAAGGAAATTTGCTCTCTAGTCACTGTAAAAGCGCCGACATGCTCAGTGAGTATGCGCAATGCTTTAACTCAGTCGAAGGCAACACCAGTTTTTATGCTGATCCGAGTCACGAGTCATTATTACGCTGGCATGATGCGGTACCCGAAGACTTTAAATTTACTTTTAAGTTTCATCGGCGTTTTAGTCACGAATTACAGCTGACGAATATAACTAGTGAGCTTAATGCGTGGCTAAACTTATTTGAGCCAATTTTTGCTAAAACGGGGCAAATTATGTTGCAGCTACCCCGTGCCTTTGGCCCAGATGCCCTACCCCTGCTTGCTAATTTTATTGCACAACTACCCAAACAACTTAGTTACGGTATAGAAGTACGTCACCCCGGTTTCTTTCAAAAAGATGATGCAGAAATTCGTTTAAATCAGCTATTAATTGAAAATAATATAGACCGTATCAGTATGGATACCCGCGCTTTATTTGCTGTACCCGCCGATACCGATGCACTCATTGATGCGCAAAAGAAAAAACCTTATTTACCTGTGCATGCCATTGCAACAGGAAATCAGCCCATGCTGCGCTTTGTGATTGCCAGTCTTGAACATGAATACAAGTCGTATTACCAGCCATGGCTACAAAAAATAAAACAATGGCTTGATGAAGGAAAATCACCCTATTTGTTTTTTCATACCGCAGATAATCGCCAGTCGCCACTTTTAGCAAGACAGTTCTGCCAAGATTTAGGTTACAATCACCCCGTGCTTGCGCCGTTTATAGGTGAACGCGAAGCAAGCCAAAGCAGTTTATTTTAGCGCCCGATTTATCAGAGAAAACATGAAAGATTACAGCCGTTATTTTCAAGGTTACCCGCCGCACATCATTGAGCAAGTTTTACAGCTATTTAATGGCGACAGGGCCGCAAAATACCTAAAGGGCAAATACCCTGATGCCCATAGCATTACCAGCGATAAAGCTTTATACAGTTACGCCACTGAGCTGAAAAAGCGCTACCTTAAAAGTGCCCTGCCTTTTGGTCGTGCCGCATTCAAAAAACAAGGCGATATGGTTACAAATGCCTTAGGTACCCATACTTTTCGTATGCAAGGTAAAACCCGAAAACACGATCTTGCCATTAATAGCGACCTACTTCGCGCACCTGAGCCCCTTCTCAAAGCACTCGTCGTACATGAACTGGCTCATTTTAAGGAAAAAGACCACAACAAAGCCTTCTATCAACTTTGCTGCCACATGGAGCCGCAATACCATCAACTAGAA
Organism: Pseudoalteromonas sp. T1lg122; assembly: GCF_002964825.1. Lineage (NCBI taxonomy): Bacteria > Pseudomonadati > Pseudomonadota > Gammaproteobacteria > Alteromonadales > Pseudoalteromonadaceae > Pseudoalteromonas > Pseudoalteromonas sp. T1lg122. Next base: position 42,568 of record NZ_PQCG01000007.1, on the reverse strand, counting down.
CTGGATTTAAGAATATTCAGTGTGCTGGTAGGTGAAGGGAAAAATCCGTATTAAAACTATAAGTGAAAATAATATGAAATCTAATATCAAAAATAGACTGTTTACTTGAGCTTTTTTATAACATCATCACTAAAGAGCATTAGAATCAATGCACCTTCGCAAAGAGTAAGTAAATAACCAATAGATGCATCAAAATACATTGTTACATATAACCCAAGAATGTAAGGGCTCACAAGAAAGTTAAAGGCGATCAGTGAACAAAATAACCACTTCGCTAATTTTTTGTATAAATAAAGACCAAGCAGACTTAATACATATACCATTGAGTAAATGTATGGAAACGAGCTTTGAGGGTCGATAATTCCACCTGTTCCTGCAGCAGATAATAAGTAAGAAATGTCTTCAGAGTAAATATATTGCCAAATATATGGTAAGAAAAAAAAAGTCGTATATAAAACTGCTGTAACCAGCACAGTAAACTGAAAATACCTAGTCATGCTTTTCTTGCCAAAAATATTAAATTTAATATTTACAATAATTAAGTTATTGGTTCAAAGCAATATGTTCCTCTAAAAATTCGTTATGAGTAAGGCTGTTGATTTCAATACACATAAAGCCTCATTCAAAATGTTTTTATTCATAAACGTTCAATCAAAATTGCCCCCTCTAATTTCGGTTGAAAGCTGACAGCTAAACTTCTGTAACCTCAAATCTTATTTGCCCTATCAGCTGCCCAGACTCGGTAACCACTTTAACGACCCATTTCCCTGCAGCATTAGCAGGGAAATTCGTTTTATGGCTCCACGCTCGATAGCCCTCTTTACGACCACCAGAAATATCCAAGGCTATGCGGTCAACTTCTTTTCGATTATGCACCCAAACATGGAAGATTTTTTCATTTAACCCTCGCGGTGCTTTTACCGCACTAAAACTATATAGACCGTTTTCATGCAAGCTCTTCTCAGTGAGTTCTGTTATTGGCGAAAGCGGTTTACGAGCCTGTGCATCTAACTGATATGACATACTCATATCCGTTAAACGCAGTGCCGCAGGTGGCACAAAGCTACGTAATTGCCAAAGCCCAGCACCTAATGTACAAAGCAATAACACCAACAACGGGAAACGCCACCATTTCGCATTGGGCATCAAATTGCCAAGACTAGGGACAGTTAAAATAACCGCTGTTATCAGTGCAATTTCAAAACTTTGGCTGGTCGTTAACTTTAATAAAATAGGCAAGGTAACCGACAGCACGACAAACAAAGAAAAGCTATGAAACACACTAAACCAGACACTGTGCCTTGCAAGCTTTTTATAATAGAGGGGGTCAACAACAGAAACGAACGCACAAAGTATAATTAAAGCGGTAAACGCGGCCTGACCATGGTCCCAGGTAGTCACCGCCAAGAAGAATGGTAAAGCAAAAAACAAACTTTCTTGCTGCACAACTTGCAGCGCAAAGCGCATCACGTTGGGCGACACCGCCACACCAAAACGCTCCTCTACTTTATTTCTTAGCCAGTTATCTATTAACAACCACAACCAAGTGACTAATAGCAAAATAGAGATAAGTTGCGAAAACGATTCTTTTCGCTCAACAAAGACATAGCTCGCTACACCACTACAAAAAGCCAACACCGCCATCAACCCCGGCCGCTTCTGCATCATGAAAACAAATTTAGTTATAAAGTTTTTTAAGTAATTCATGCAATCATCAAATCCATTTAAGGCTTTATGAGTAAAGCATAAATTGGATGAATGTAGGCTTTAAACGAGCTTTAAGTTCAGAGCTTTAAGCTGTAAAGTAAATACTGAATGAGTGGTTTAACCATTTTCTTGCGATAACTAGGGCCATTTATATTAATCGGAGAGAGCGTGAGCATATTCAGCTGGTTTTACAAAAAGAAAAATCACAGTCCAACTGTAAACATATCAAAAGAAATCCAAAGCCTAACCGAGCAAAACATCGTTCTAACCTCTGCAGATATTGATCCTCAAGGGGCAGCTCTTCTCAACAATTACTTAAAGGCTTTGGAATTAAAAAAAGAACAGAAACTTTCTGAAGCAGAAGCTTTGTTATTACTTTCCACTAAACCACCTTCTATTTATAAAGGGCACTATCGAGAGCTATTTAAAATTTGGAGACAGTATAATAGAGAAGATTTAAAGACTAAAAACTACCAAGCTGTAATCGATCGTGTTGTGGAGATGTATAAACTAGATAATGAGATGGTCGAAGAAATGCTAAGCTACTGGAGCATTCAACAAAAAAGAAAACTTCCTCTAAATTACTTTGATAAATCACGAAATCTATTAATTAGCGATGCAAAAGCATTAAAAGTATCAGCGGAAAGATTCCAGCAAGAAAAGTATATTTTTCTAGCAGATGAATTAATTAGTAATATCAAAAAGAATAAATTTAACTGAATCGCTGATTTAAAACAGTTGCTCTTCTTCAACTAAACAAAAAAGCGCGGTCTAACCCGCGCCTCTATTTTATCTGAAAGCTGATAGCTGACAGCTCAAGTCGTTAGGTTACAAACCAAGTTCTGCCATAAAATCATCATCTGCATCGTCTGCTTGTGATGATGCTTTTTGCTTTTCAGCTTTTTGTTTGGCTTCGTTTTCGATGATGTCATCTGGGTCAACGGCTTCTGAAATATCAAAATCATGTAGTTTGATAAATTCAGTTTTATCCATCGCAAGCTCTAGATAGAAGATATTTTGCTTCGCAGTAGTGAATGTCACACGGCGTGCTTGTGGTCTATCCATGGTGGTATCAACAGAAATTTGTACCTGTTTGTTAATCGCCATCATCTTAGGTTGGTTTTGCGTAATAGAAGTATGCAGTTGGTCGCGTACTTTTGACGTAAAGTCACCAACGATTTGGTTCATAAGCTCGCCGAGTACGTTTGCCACATCATCTGATAAATGGCTTTGTGCAATTTCGTCTTCTGGCATACCCATGTTACGCATATAGTCATGATAAATTTCCATGGCTGCTTGCGCTGTGAAGTTTGTTACCACAAGACCGGTAAAGCCACCATCGAACAATACAAAACAGCCAATGTCTGGACGCATACAGGTGCGGGTGATTTTTTGAACCATGGCAGAATAACTAATACCGTTACCGCTTGCTGAAGACAGAACTCCAGTCACTGAATGACACAGAGTTGATAAGATATCTTCTGTACTGATCACTTTGCTTTTTGTCATTAAACTTCTCTTTTTTGTACTTGTTATTGATAATTCTAGCCAAGCTACTGAATTTATCACTGACTATCCAGTTAAAAATGCTAAAATAGCGGTATTATTTTTTAAAGAGACTGTTCACGTGACGCAAAAAGACAGTATTTATGCCACTGAGCAAGCGGTTAAAGACTTTAGCTTTGACCAACATGTAGTAGAAGTTTTCCCTGATATGATCCAGCGCTCGGTGCCGGGTTACGCAACCATTGTTAGCACCATAGGTAAACTGGCTGGCGAGTATGCGCAAAGTAATTCAAACCTATACGACTTAGGCTGTTCTCTTGGTGCTGTAACGCTAAGTATGCGCCGAAATATTCGCACCGATAACTGTAATATTATTGCCGTCGATAACTCAGAAGCGATGGTTGAGCGCTGTAAATTACATTTACAGGGTTTTCGCTCTGACGTGCCGGTCACAGTTACGCTAGGTGATATCAACGATTTAGCCATCGAGAATGCTTCTGTGGTCGCGATGAACTTTACACTTCAGTTTATTCCACCTGAAAAGCGCCAAGCGGTGCTTGAAAAGATTTACGCAAATTTAAAACCTGGCGGCGTTTTGCTACTGAGCGAAAAAATTAGAGGTGAAAATGAGCAATGCGATAATTTGCTCATTGATTTACACCATGATTTTAAACGTCACAACGGCTATTCGGAGCTTGAGATCAGCCAAAAGCGCACGGCTATCGAAAATGTCATGCGCCCTGATCATTTATCTACCCACTTAAACCGATTAAGTGAAATTGGTTTTAGCCAAACGCAAGTGTGGTATCAATGTTTTAACTTCTGCTCGATGATTGCAATCAAGTAATCATCACAACGATATAAAGAGTATTTCATGTCTCAATGGTTTAACCAATTTTACGCTGCGATTGCACAAAGCCCGCTAAGTCACTGGCTCGAAACTTTGCCAGGTCAATTAAAGCACTGGGAACTAGAAGCCAGCCACGGTGATTTACCGAAATGGCAAAAAGTGCTGAAAAACTTACCTGAGGTAAGCACAAACCATGTGAATCTTCAGGATAAAGTACAAATTGGCACCGGTGATGAGCTATCTGAAGGTCAGCAAAAACAGTTAACGCATTTATTAAAGCGCATGATGCCATGGCGTAAAGGGCCATTTAGCTTACACGGTATCGAAATTGATACTGAGTGGCGCAGTGATTGGAAATGGGATCGTTTACTGCCTCATATCGAACCGTTAAAAGGCCGCACTGTGCTTGATATTGGCTGTGGCTCAGGTTATCACTTGTGGCGCATGCGTGGTGAAGGCGCAAATTTTGTGGTGGGTATCGATCCATCTGATTTGTTCTTATGCCAATTCCAAGCGATAAAGCATTATCACCAAGATGAAAACGTGCATTTATTACCATTAGGTGTTGAAGCTCTGCCAGAGCTAAAAGCATTCGATACAGTATTTTCAATGGGTGTTTTATATCATCGTCGTTCACCTATCGACTTTTTAGCGCAATTAAAAGCACAGCTTCGCCCAGGGGGTGAGTTAGTCCTTGAAACACTGGTTGTTGAAGGTGATGAGCACACAGTTTTAGTGCCAACTGACCGCTATGCGAAAATGCGTAATGTATGGTTTATCCCAAGCACCGCGGCATTAAAACTATGGATGGAGCGCGTTGGCTTTAAAGATGTACAAGTTAAAGACTGCGCAATCACAACGCTTGAAGAACAACGTAAAACCCAGTGGATGGAAAACGAATCATTAGTCGACTTTTTAGATCCAAATGACACCAGCAAAACCATTGAAGGTTACCCTGCCCCTCTTCGCGCTATTTTAACCGCGAAAGCTTAACAAATAGTAAGAAGTTTCTAGTTTCAAGGTAGAAGGGTCATTTGCTTGATACTTTTGCCTTGTAACTTGAAAGCAAAAAAACCGGACAACTGTCCTTGTCAAGTCGGTTAAAGTGATTTTTCAACTAGCCGCGCCAGTGCAATTGTTGTAAAATACGCGCGTTTCTAAGCAACCCACATGCAACTTTTTTGAGGAAAACCTGTGAGCGAACAAAAACAGTCTCTTAGCTATAAAGACGCGGGCGTAGATATCGATGCCGGTAATGCACTTGTTGAGCGTATTAAAGGCGTAGTTAAAAAAACCAGACGTCCTGAAGTAATGGGCGGTATCGGTGGTTTTGGCGCACTTTGCGAACTACCAACTGGCTATAAAGAGCCTGTACTGGTTGCTGGCACAGACGGTGTTGGTACAAAACTACGTTTAGCAATCGATCTTAAAAAGCACGACACAGTGGGTATCGACCTTGTTGCTATGTGTGTAAACGACCTTATTGTACAAGGTGCAGAGCCACTATTTTTCCTTGATTACTATGCAACGGGTAAATTAGACGTAGATACTGCGGCTGATGTTGTAACAGGTATTGGTAAAGGCTGTGAGCTTTCTGGCTGTGCATTAATCGGTGGTGAAACTGCTGAAATGCCAGGTATGTACGACGGCGAAGACTACGACATGGCTGGTTTCTGTACTGGTGTTGTAGAAAAATCAAAAATTATCGACGGTACTAAAGTTGCTGCAGGCGACCAATTAATCGCCCTTGCATCAAGTGGTCCTCATTCAAACGGCTTCTCATTAATTCGTAAAGTTCTTGAAGTATCTGGCGCAGACACGAGCGCTGAGCTTGAAGGCAAAACACTTGGCGATCACCTATTAGAGCCAACTCGTATCTACGTTAAACAACTACTTGAGCTATTCAAGCAGGTTGATGTACACGCCTTATCTCACATCACGGGTGGTGGTTTCTGGGAAAACATCCCGCGCGTACTTCCTGAGTCTGCAAAAGCAGTTATCAAAGGTGACAGCTGGGAATGGCCTGTAGTTTTCAACTGGTTACAAGAAAACGGCAACATCACAACACACGAAATGTACCGTACATTCAACTGTGGTGTTGGTATGATTTTAGTTGTTCCAGCAGACAAACTTGAGCAAAGCTTAACAATTCTTAAAGATCTTGGCGAAAATGCATGGCATATTGGTGAGATCCAAGATGCGAAAGCAGGCGAAGAGCAAGTAGAAATTTTAGGTGGTCGTGACTAATGACCCCTTGTCGTCTTGTTGTATTAATTTCTGGTAGCGGTTCTAACCTTCAAGCCATCATCGACGCGTGTGCGCGTGGTGAAATAAAGGCCGAAATCGCCGCTGTAATTAGTAATAAAGCCGACGCCTATGGCCTTGAGCGAGCAAAAAATGCAGGTATACAAACACGTGTACTAAGCCATAAAGATTTTGACTCGCGCGAGGCCTATGATGCTGAGTTAATGGACATTATTGACAATTTTGAACCAAATCTAGTTGTATTAGCTGGTTTTATGCGTATTCTTACACCTAGCTTAGTGCAAAAATTTAAGGGAAAAATGTTGAACATTCACCCTTCTTTGTTGCCTAAGTACCAAGGGCTGAATACCCACCAACGAGCGATAGATGCAAAAGATGACGTTCATGGTGTTAGTGTTCACTTTGTCACAGAAGAACTAGACGGCGGTCCCGTTGTTCTTCAAGCCAAAGTGCCGGTACTCGAAAACGATACCGCAGAGACACTCGCACAACGTGTTCATCAGCAAGAACATATAATCTATCCATTGGTGGTCAAGTGGTTCAGTGAACAACGACTCAAGATGGAAGCAGATTATGCAGTTTTTGACGAAAAGAAACTTCCTGCACACGGCGCGCACTACCCAGAATAAAAATCTAAGTGCCCTACTCGCTTGTGTGGGCACTTTATTACTTCCTACCAGTGTTTTAGCTGGCGACCTCACTCAATATGAAGCCAAATACGATGTACTTCGTAAAGGCGAAACCCATGGTAAAGCAGTACGCGAGCTGAAAAAAGCCGCAGACGGTAACTACGTAATCACTTATCACAGTGAAATCGAATGGATGATTTTTTCAGACTCACGAAAAGAAACATCTAAATTTACGTACCATGATCAAAAAATTTCTCCGCTAAGTTACACCATGGAACGTTCGGGCACCGGGCCTGATAAAGAATACAGCTTAAAATTTGATGCAGCGCAAAAGCAAGTTCAAAGCAGCGAAAGTAAATACCCATTGAAGCTGGATTGGTCAGATGATTTTCAAGATTCTCTATCTTACCAAGTGCAAGTACGCGAAGAGCTAAAGCAAGGTAAAACACAATTATCGTATCCATTGATTGATAAAAAAGGCAACCTTCGCAATTACGACTTTGAAGTTATCGGCACAGAAATGATTTCGCTACCTGTTGGTAATGTAGAAGCAATTAAAGTTAAACGTTTATACGATAACGATAAACGTCAAGCACTTGCTTGGTTTGCCCCAGAAATGGACTACATGCTAGTTCGTATGTGGAAAGGTGAAAAAGGCGTTGAGCAATTTGAAGTGCAGCTTAATTCATTCACCGTGACCACGCCAGTGGCCGTAACAAATGAAGTGAGTAACGAAGCGCCTTAATAGCGCTTCATCTTTTATTTAGATTTTTTCACCCATTTTAAACAGGGCAAACTCACCGGGTTCCATTTTCTGCCAGCGTTCATCATTGGTGAGTGGCCGTGTTGCAATCACAGTAACCACATCGTTCGGTGTGGTTTCTTTTTGAAAATCAATCACCATGTCTGCATCAATTAATGTCGCTTTGCCAAACGGTGCACGTCGAGTGATCCAATGTAAGTTATTGGTGCAATAGGCTAAAACATAAACCCCATCAGTAAGCAGCATATTAAATACGCCTTTTTCACGCAGTGTGTGGGCAAGCTTGGCAGCATAACGAAATACAGACGCCATATTTGATGGGCGTTTAGGGTATTTTTCGCGAATTTTATCGAGCAGCCAACAAAACGCCAGCTCACTGTCGGTATTACCGACAGGTCGATAGTAATCTGGTTTTAAATCATGATAATTCGATAGTTGCCCGTTGTGAGCATACGTAATTTCACGGCCCCATAACTCGCGAGTAAATGGGTGGGTATTTTCAAGGCACACTCGACCACGGTTTCCTTGGCGAATATGGCTTATCACTGAAATACTTTTTATTGGATACGCTTTAACCAACTTGGCAATTTCTGATTGGCAACTTGGCTCTGGATCTTTAAATGTACGACAGCCTTTACCTTCGTAAAAAGTGATGCCCCAGCCATCTTTATGCGGGCCAGTATTACCACCGCGTTCTAATAATCCTGAAAAACTGAAACAAATATCCGTTGGTACATTGGCCGACATGCCAAGCAACTCACACATAGAACTCTTAACCTATAAAACTAATCGAAGGAAGGCATGATGGGCTGATCCCTGCCTGCGCTCATTGTTAAACATAGCGTTAAAGATGGCAACTGCTATGCTGAGATTTTCAGAACTATCTGAGCAATTCACAACTAATTGCCAGTATAACGGCGCTGATTATAAGTAATTACTCAACAATCCCTCACTGGCTGTAAATGTTTTTGCACTGATAGCCATTTTTAAATGAATAAAACTCGTTGCACAGACTGTTTTAATCCCTGTTCCCCTCTTGATAATTCGCTTTTCAAGCGCTACTCTAAAAGAGGTGGTCTGACCTCTATTAAGGAATAATCAATGACTCTCATATTTTTACTTGGTTTACTCGTGCTGCTTAGTATTGCGAGTTACCACAGAGCAAGCTGGAATACCTGCTTAGGTATTGCCGTTGCGACTTTACTTGTTGGCACATTTGCTGGCGCGTTTGGCGCAATTAGTTGGCTACTATTCTTACTTATCGCTGTGCCACTTTCTGTGACTGGCGTTCGTCAACAATACATCATCAAACCTATCTTCGCTGCTTTCAAAAAAGTAACCCCGACGATGTCGGAAACTGAAAAATCAGCAATCGATGCCGGTACTACGTGGTGGGAAGCGGATCTATTTTGCGGTCGTCCTGACTGGAACAAATTACACCAATACCCAGCACCTAAACTGACTATCGAAGAGCAAGCGTTTATTGATGGTCCAGTTGAAGAAGTGTGTAGCATGTTAGATGACTGGCACGCAACTCACGAACTAACTGATTTACCGCAAGATGTTTGGCAATATCTAAAAGATAATAAATTCTTTGCCATGATCATCAAAAAAGAATACGGCGGTTTAGAGTTTTCTGCTTATGCACAATCGTGTGTACTACAAAAACTAACAAGTAAATCAACGTTACTTTCATCTATCGTAGGTGTACCTAACTCATTAGGTCCGGGCGAATTACTTCAGCACTATGGTACTAAAGAGCAAAAAGATCATTACTTACCGCGCTTAGCAAGTGGTCAAGAAATTCCATGTTTTGCTTTAACATCACCAGAAGCCGGTTCTGACGCAAGTGCAATTCCTGATTACGGTGTTGTTTGTAAAGGTCAGTGGAATGGTGAAGAAGTTGTCGGTATTAGCCTAACATGGAACAAGCGTTACATTACTCTAGCTCCAGTTGCGACTGTACTTGGTCTTGCATTTAAACTACAAGATCCTGACGGTTTATTAGGTGATGATAAAGAACCTGGTATTACCTGTGCGCTGATCCCAACAGATACCCCAGGGGTCGAAATTGGCCGTCGTCACTTCCGCTAAATGTACCATTCCAAAATGGTCCTACTCGCGGCAAAGACATCTTCGTACCACTTGATTACATCATTGGTGGCCCGAAAATGGCTGGTCAAGGCTGGCGTATGCTTGTTGAATGTTTATCTGTTGGTCGTGCAATCACCTTGCCGTCTAACTCTACAGGTGGCATTAAAACAATTGCGCTTGCAACGGGTTCATACAGCCGTATTCGTCGTCAATTCCGTTTGCCAATTGGTCAAATGGAAGGTGTTGAAGAATCACTCGCTAAACTTGCAGGTTACGCATATAGCTCTGATGCTGCAGTAAGCATGTCTACAGGTGCTGTTGACCTTGGCGAAAAACCATCGGTTGTATCTGCAATTATTAAATACCACTTAACTGAGCAAATGCGTGAAGCAACAATTCACGGCATGGATGTTCATGGTGGTAAAGGCATTATGCTTGGTCCAAACAACTACCTAGGTCGCGGTTACCAAGGTGCGCCAATTGCGATTACCGTTGAAGGTGCAAATATCTTAACACGTAACATGATCATCTATGGTCAAGGTGCAATTCGTTGTCATCCATTCGTGTTAACTGAACTAGGCGCTTGTGCAATTGAAGACCGTGAAGAAGCGCTTGCAGTATTCGATAAAGCGTTAATGGGCCACATTGGCTTTACTATTTCGAACCTTGTTCGCACTAAGTGGTTAGCATTTACAAACGCACGTTTCACAAGTACACCGTACAAAGACGAAACCGCTGAGTTTTATCGTGTTGCGTCACGTTTCAGTGCATCATTAGCATTAATGTCAGATATTAGCATGGCGGTATTTGGTGGTTCATTAAAACGTAAAGAGCGTATCTCTGCACGTTTAGGTGACTTACTAAGCTACTTATACCTTGTATCTGCAACACTTAAACGTTACAACGACGAAGGCCGTAAAAAAGAAGATTTTGCGCTTGTTCAATGGAGCTGCCAAGATCACCTTTACCACTGCCAACGTGCACTTGCTGACTTAATCAATAACATGCCATCTGCACCACTACGTGCAATGCTAAAAATTATGTTATTCCCATTCGGTCGTCCAGTTCGTAAACCTACTGATAAGCTTGAGCACAAACTAGCACACTTATTACAAGTACCAAGCGAAACTCGTAACCGTTTAGCTAACTACATTTACCTTAAAAACGAGCCACTTAACCTTGTTGGTCGTCAAGAGCAAACGCTTAAAGACGTACTAGAAGTTGAGCCTCTGTTTGATAAGGTGTGCCGTGAAAAAGGCGTGAAACTGCCTTTCTTCCAACTTGATAAAGTAGCGCAAATGGGCCTAGAAGCAGGTATTTTAAGCCAAGCTGAAGCCGACAAACTAGCCGCTGTTGAAAAAGCCCGTCTTGACGTTATTAACGTTGACGACTTTGACCCAGCAGACTTAGTTGCAGGTAAAGTAGCCCGCGGCGAGAGCGATAAAAAAGCTGACGCCGCTTAAGCTAGCAAAACAATTCCAATTGTTATGAAAAACCAAACCAGCGCAAATTGCGCTGGTTTTTTTTGCGCTAAATATTGTTGCAATACACACCACACTGCCCCAATGAAGAAGTAAATCATTTTAGTACCAAGCATGCTTATAACGAGTATTAAAGCTACAGCAAAAAATATAAAGCTCGGTAAAAACTGGCTCCTATAAAACGGCTTGTCTTGGTTATTACTTTGAAAGAACAGCTGAAATTTTTGAAAAACAGCCAAGCAATCAAACTGCAGCGAGCTCGTTAGCAATACGCATACTGAAAAAGCCACAGCCTGTATCAAGTCACTAAAGTCATTACGAACTGAAATTAGCTGTAATAAAGCGAACAAGCATGCTAGCAAAACTGAACCACGCCATATTAAGCTCCAGCTGTGCTGTATGAAATAGCTAAGCCAAAATAAAGCAAGCGAGTGTACTTTTAATTTATGGCTCATTCTTACGGGTGGGAGCAAAGTCGAGCAGCCGAAAATAACAACAAAACCCAAAAAATATTGCATTGAAGATAAACTAATAGGCAGTAATACCAAGACAGAACTGAGTAATAAACTATAAAGAAGCGCACGAGGCTTATAAAGAACAAATACTCCACATAACCATTGCAACAACATGAACAGCAAAAAATGAGGTACTTGTAGCCACTGCTTTAACGATAGATCTATTGCTATTAATAAACTGGCAATGAGCCATGCATTACTTAAAAGTAGTAACTTGCAGTCAGCACATACTCGCCAATAGGATATATAAAGACTTCGCTGAAACGCCCTATTTTTCTCATTTTTAATGGCTGGCGCCATGGCCCACAACATTACCGATTCAAGTAAAAGATAAACCACTGCTAATTTTGCACCGTAAGCAGGTGCTGCATGGCTATCGACTATTTTGCCGAGTCCTAAAAACAACAGCAAAACCATACCAAGAAATGCAGGGCCTAGTACCAGTGCAAACAACAAGCTAAAACTCTTTAACTGAGACAGCATACTTTTGAGGGTGGTCGTATATGCTAGGTATCGATAAGAAAGGAATGACAAGTAACTAGCAAAAGAATCAATCATAAAGATGTACACTCAAAACCACGCTGCACAAACACCTCTGGTTCGTGGCTTGTAATGATGATTTGCCCATTAGGTTTATCATCTAGGTAGCCATCAAGTAAGGTCAGCAAAAATTGAATACTTGTTTGATCAAGCGCTGCACTCGGTTCATCTAAGAGTAAAAATGGAGCTTGCTTTAAAAAAGCAATAATAAGCTGACACTTCTTTTGATTGCCACTCGACAAAGCACTAAAGCGAGTATTGAGGTGCTCTGTAAAGTTAAACCCTGTAATGAGCTGCTCTGGCATATCTTTATTTAATGCCTTGCAACTAAGTTCAAAAATTTGCCGCGCAGTTAAAAAATCAGGCAGCACAATAAGATCGCTAGCAATTGATACATCGCTTTGCGGCGATTTTAATGCCTCATTATTATATAAAACCAGCCCAGACTGGGGCTTTTCAAGGCCCGCTAGTATCATCAGTAATGTTGTTTTTCCTCTACCATTTGCTGCCTGTAAACAAACTCTTTTACCTTGTAATTGCTTATTATAGTTTTCAAAAACGTGTGCTGAAGCAAAACGCTTGTTGAGGTTGTTAATTTCAATCATGTTTATTCCTTTGATAGTGAAAAAATAGTAGCACACTCATGTTCCTAATTAGTTACATGATTTGTAACAAATATCGAACTGGTAAAACTTGCGTTTATATAATGAACAGGCAAGACTCTATAGCGAAAAATAGATAAGGAATAATTACAATGAAACCGAGTTTTCAACTAGCAGCTGTTGCATGCGCACTTAGCCTTGCACTTGCAGGATGTTCACAATCAACCCAATCAACAAGCAGCACCGAAAGCGTGCAACAAAAACAAACTGTAAAACAGTATGACGCTGAAACCTTTTTTGACACAACGTCAATTATGGGCAGCAGCTTTTCACCAAAAGGCGACAAAATACTCGTTAGTAGTGACGAAAGCGGCATTTATAGTCTTTATGAAGTAGATATAAAAAGCGCCAAGAAAACCCGTTTAACTGACTTTGAAGACAGTACTTATGCAGTTGCTTATTTCCCTAATGATGAGCGCGTATTATTTACCAAAGACTCTGGCGGTAACGAGCGTTATCACATCTATGTTCGCGAAACAGACGGCACAGTTAAAGATCTTACGCCAGGTGAAGAAACCCGCGCGGGTTTTGCAGGCTTCACTGAAGATGCGAAACAATTTTTTATAACCAGCAATCAACGTGATGCTAAGTTTATGGATCTTTATCGCGTCGATGCTAGCAGTTATGAAGTAACCCTTGTTTATCAAAACACCATGGGACTGGATGTCGGTGCGATCAGCCCTGATGGCCGTTTTATTGCTTTATCTAAAAATAATTCGAACAAAGACAGCGATGTGTTCATTCTCGATACGCGTAAAAAAACACTGAAGCCAGAGCTCATTACCCGCCATGACGACGACGCCAAATACGGCCCTGAAACCTTCTCAACAGACAGTAAATCACTGTATTACTCAACCGATGCTAAAGGTGAGTTTGCAGAAATTTGGCGCTATGACTTAACGACCGGTAAGCACAGCCCTGCCCTCAAAGATGAGTGGGATGTGAGCTTTATTTACTTCTCTGAATCTGGTCGTTATCAAGTAAGCGGTGTTAATGCCGACGCAAGCACTAAGGTGTCAATAATCGATACCACCACAGGTAAAAGCATAGCCATGCCATCGCTGCCTGCTGGTAACTTACGTGGTGTTAATTTTTCAGCTGATGAAAAGACCATGGCGTTTTATTTAAATTCAGATACCTCGCCAAGTAACCTATTTGTGTGGCAACTCGGTGAATCGAAAGCGAAACAGTTAACCAACACATTAAGTGATGCAATTAATCAAAATGACTTGGTTGAAAGCACAATTGTGCGCTTTAAAAGTTTTGATGGTTTAGAAATCCCTGGGGTTTTATATAAGCCTAAGCAAGCTAACAGCAACAACAAAGTACCAGCTTTAGTGTGGGTGCACGGCGGCCCTGGCGGCCAAAGCCGCACAGGCTATAGTGCAATGCAGCAGCATCTAGTCAATCACGGTTATGCCATTTTTGCGGTCAATAACCGTGGCAGCTCAGGCTATGGTAAAACCTTCTTCCATTTAGATGACAAAAAGCATGGCACTGATGATTTACAAGATATCGTATACGGCAAAAAGCATCTACAAAGCCTCGATTGGGTCGATGCTGACAAAATTGGCATCATAGGAGGAAGTTACGGTGGCTTTATGACCGCCGCCGCACTTGCCTTTGAACCTGAAGAGTTCAAAGTAGGTATCAACATCTTTGGTGTAACAAACTGGGTTAGAACCTTAAACTCGATTCCACCATGGTGGGAAAGCTTTAAAAAGGCGCTGTATGACGAAATGGGCGACCCAGCTACAGACGGTGAACGTCACCGTGCAATTTCGCCACTATTTCATGCTAAAAACATCACCAAGCCATTAATGGTGATCCAAGGTGCTAACGACCCTCGCGTTTTACAAGTTGAAAGCGATGAACTCGTTGCCGCTGTTAAGGCAAATGGTGTGCCTGTCGAATATGTATTATTTGATGATGAAGGCCATGGTTTTACTAAAAAGGAAAACCGCATAAAAGCCTCAAACGCATATCTTGAGTTTTTGAATACTTATTTAGATAAGTAGCAAGATTGCAAAGATAAAGAGCCGGTATTTATACCGGCTTTTTTATGCAAAACACCTGTATAAAAGAAAAATGTTACGTCTTACACAGTACTGTACAAAACACTGTATGAGTTAAATGCTAAATTTTTTAGCTTTTTAACTCTGCAAACCAAAATTATAACTACATGTTTAATAAGAACTAAATCATTTTAATTAACATAAAACTGAATCATTGGTTAAAAAATAGCAAAAAAAGTACTTGCGCAAAAACACTGTATAAACTACTGTATACACATACTGTATAAACAACCAGTGAGTGAAAGTTATGTTACAGCCAATTACCTTAAGAACAGTTAAAAGCTACCAACAAGATAACGACAAAGCGTCTGTTAATTTAATTCAAATTGAAGACGAAATATCAGCAACCTTTGAGCTATTAAAAGTATTACATCATTACAATAGCCAAAATGCATGGACACTATTAATTGCACCTGATCATGTTCCTAGCAAAGCATTATTAGATTCGTGTTCAATTGATACCAGCAAACTACTTGTGATCAGACAAAAGCATTTAGTAAACCTTGAATACGTACTTAGCTCAGCATTACATAACGGTAACTTTGCTGCTGTGATCACATGGACAGATATTGTAAACAATCATCAACTTGATTCGATGAACTTAAACCTAGATCAGGCATCAGCTAAGTTTTATTGCTTTACAAAAAGCGCTCAATTAAACAATTTAGTACCGCAGCCACAATAGGCTTGTTAAAATAACAATTTACATTTTTAGGTAAGTTGTTATGACATCACTCACACACTCCCTTTGTCCTTGTGGCAGCGAATCGACTTACGAGCTTTGCTGCCAGCCTTTTCATACCGGTGCAAGCCAAGCTGATACCCCAGAGCAACTTATGCGTTCTCGTTTTAGTGCATACGCGCTAAAAGATGCAAAATATGTATTTAGTACTTATGCACAAAGCCAGCAAGCCGCGAACCCGGTTCGCGAAATTAAAGATTTTGCTAATAGCTGCCGTTTTACCAAACTCAGTGTTTTAGAGACTGAACATAACGAGCAAGAAGGCTTTGTAGAATTTAAAGCAAATTACTTTTACCAAAACTTGTATTGTGAGTTACACGAAAAGTCGCGTTTTATTAAAGAAGATGGCTTATGGCGTTACCTTGATGGTGATATAACGCCAGTTGCAGATATTAAAATTGGCCGTAATGATGAATGCCCTTGTGGTAGCGGCAAAAAATATAAAAAGTGTCACGCTCTTTAATTGCTCTTATACCAATCCGCTTAATTAAGTAGTCTATTTTGAGGCAATAAAACCTCGTTGATAGCAAGGCAAAAATTTCGTTATTTAGTTGTTCTAAATGAGAAATTTTTAACGCAGTTAGCGACAGGTTTGATCCCTCAAAATGATTAAGTATTATTGCGGGTTGGTATTAACCTGGTAAATCCAGTCTAAGGCTTGGGTAATCGTTGTTGGGAATGCAGTTGCATGGCGTGCCTGAGGAATAACAAATAAATTTGTTGTAACCAGCGCGCCGCTTTGTTTAGTAATTTTAGCTGCTAATTGCCTTGCCCCCGACACCATTTGTTCACCTTCGCTTTCTTCAAGTTCTCCCACTGCGATGTAAACTTTTGTTGTGTTGGCAGCTGGTTTTACAGCCATAGCTAATATTGAGTTTTCTTTAAACCACACTGAAGGACTACCGATAATATAATTTGAAAAAAGCGAAGGCTCAGTGAATAAGGTATAAGCCGCAAATAAACCGCCAAGTGAGTTACCGACTAACGTACTTTTTTGGGTTGTTCTGAAGTCGGCCTTAATATAAGGCAATACAGTATGTTTTAGGTAGTTTAGATACTGACTTGCTCCGCCAGTTTTACGCTGCCAATTTTTATCTTCAAATGGCGTATAGTCATAAATACGGCTATTAAGCCCAGATACACCTTTTTGATATCCTACTGCAACGATAATTACCTCTTCTATAGCCCCCGAATTCATCATAAAGCGACTAGCACCAGAGGCAATCGGTAAACTGTAGTTTGCATCTAATAGGTAAACAACTGGGTAGCGCTTCTGGTTTTGCTTTTGGTAGCTGCGTGGCAACTTAATCGTAATGGGGTATTCGTTTTCGGTATGTTTATCTTTAAGTAACACAGTATTAGTACGTGGCAAAGTAAACGGCTCAGCATGGCTTACATCGCTCACGCCCAAAACACTGATCACAAAAACGAGCAATATATAAGGCATAATTAATCCTTTAGCCACTTCTTAATTGGTAACAGCCACTCATCTTTTGGTTTATAAAATGCACCATGGGAGAGCCCTGTATTAATGCTTATTTCTTCGAACTTGGTTACGTCACTTCTATCAATTAAAAATTGGCAAGAGCCAACCTGATCTGAGCGCTCAAAGATAGAATACACCTTGCCATAAGCCTTAACTGATGTGTGATTTTTTATAAGGCCTGCACAACCTGCCAATATAATTAAGTTGATACGTGTACGTTTAAGTTCATTGACTGCCAGTATCGATAATGCCCCGCCCCGTGAAAAACCAACCAAACTAATGTTCGACTCAGCAACACCGGCACTGATCAATGCTTCGACATCTGCAGCGAGTTTTTTCGCAAACACAAAAGGTTCAGTGTCTTTTGGCCTGTGATAGGCTATTAAATGATAGCTCTCATCTGCCAATGCTTCTTTTACAGCAATAAAATCATACACCCCAAAGGTTTTGTGAACAGGCTTAGGGTTTGTCCCTTCGACAATAAAACCATGTGAATAAAAAACATAGTGACCATGTGGGTCAATTTCTGTCGGAAACTGACTGTAAATAGTGCCCGCAAAAGCAGGCAATACCCAACAAGCCCAGAGTAAAAGTACAGTTCGTAACACAAGCATCCCTTTAAAAAATCACAATACACTCATTAGAAGATACTAACATGTTAAAAAATAATACCTTAGTGAAAAGTCAGCCCTATTTTTAGTCATTAGAATCCAGGATTAAATTAATGACCAGATGCTTAAAAACATTTAAAACAGCAAGTTTCAACTTGAGGTAAATTCATGGAATTTCAGAATCAACCTGCAAACAATTTTATGACAACGCTGTCAATTAATTGTAAAAGGGCGTATTGTAAAAAAGAAGATAAAATAACCATCACTTTTAGACGTCTAGACGTTGAAAAAACAAATTCTAAGGCGTAGTATGTTCGTAATCTGAGTTGGACTCACATTTTTCATGAGATTTTTTAAAGATGATTGATATAAAGCACCTAAAAACCATAGCGACCCTCAAAGAAACAGGCTCTTTGGTCAATACCGCCCGTGAGTTATTTTTAACTCAATCGGCTTTATCGCATCAAATTAAAGATCTTGAGAATAAGTTAGATTGCCAACTATTCGAGCGTAAGACACAGCCTGTGCGTTTTACTCCGCAAGGTATGCTACTTCTTGAGCTCGCCAATGAGGTGTTGCCACGAGTTGAAGCGACAAAGTGTCGTTTAAAAGAAAGCCTTAATCAGCCAATTTCAAATTTACGTTTAAGTGTTGAGTGTCATGCCTGCTTTCATTGGTTGCTCCCAACCATCAAAGAATTTAATAACTTTTGGCCAGATATTAAAATTGATTATGAGCGCGGCTTTAGTTATGACGCCATTCCAGATTTAATTAATGATGAGTTAGATCTTGTGCTGACTTCTGACATTCGTGAACCCGATCAGCTTGAATATGCTCACCTATTTGATTTTAAATTAAAGCTGATAGTCGCACCGGATCATGAATTGGCAAAAAAAGCCTATGTCACCGCCCTTGATTTAAAGAACGAAACAATTATTTCGTACCCTATTCCGCGTGAGCGCCAAGATATCTTTAAACATTTTATTCAAAATGCACGCTTTGATGGCACGCTTAAAACAGTTGACCAAGGCTTATTGATATTCCAATTAGTGAGCGCAGGTATGGGGGTTGCAGCATTACCAGACTGGCTAGTCACTCCTTATGAAAGCCAAGGACTCATTAAGTCTATTCCGTTAGGTGCACTAGGCCTTACTCGCCCTATGTATTTAGCGATGAAAAAGAATATGAAAGATAACCCTGTTTATCGCCACTTTTTAAATACGTGTAAGCAAAATAACGGTCGCTAAAACAAGGCAAAATAACTAACATAGCTGCATCTGTTACAAACAATAATGTTAATACCCAAACCACCTCAAGGTGCGAGTTTCAGTTGGAATTAAAAGCGATTTAGGCAAGGCATTGATTGCAAACAATAGTGGTTCTATGGTTAAAATCAATAACGCAGTATAATTCGCTTTTAAACCAACCCTTTGGGCGCTTCACAGGTGCTTACTCTCATCGTTGTTACTTCTTAAAAGGGGCTGCCATTTTTGCAAAGTAACGCCTTGATATTAAGGCACCTGTGAAACGCTGAATTCTGTACCTTGAGGAGGCTTGGGTATACATGTTTGAAATTAAAAAGATCATTGGCTCTTTATTAATGCCCCTGCCGTTGCTCGGGCTGCTTACTTTAGTGATGGTATTTTTAGCCATTGCCCATAAACGCAAAGCACTCTATTTTGGCTTTGTTAGCATTTTAACTTTAATGCTGATAAGCACACCATATATTGGCCAGTCACTGATAGCTGCAAGCAATAACCCTGCATGGCAATTTAACCAAGCAAAACACCCTAAACTTGATAATATAGTGGTACTTGGCTGCTCTATAATGCCCAACTCACGCCTTCAAGCAAACCACCAGTTAGGCGATTGTGCGCTTGCTCGATTACTTGAAGGTGTTAAACTTGCCCACCACTACCCAAATGCCACCCTCTATGTATCAGGAGGCGGCTTTGCTAATGCTACCAATAGCCAGCTCATGTTTGAGACAGCAAAAGCGCTTGGTATCTCAGCATCGAGAATTAAACAAAATCCTCTCGCCATGGACACCGCAGAAGAGGCGCAGCGACTTGCCATTTATTTAGTCGATAGAAAAACAGCGCTTGTCACCTCAGCGAGCCACATGCCGCGAGCGAAAGACTTATTTAATGCACAAGGTGTTGACGTGATCCCAGCGGCAACCGACTTTCAAGATTTTAGTCAGTATCCAACATATAAGCAGTTTATACCTGATGACGATGTACTTGTTGCAGTGACCAGAGTAGCGCATGAGAAAATTGGCAGTGCTTGGGTGAGTGTGCGCCGCTGGATTGATCCAGAGGCGCTGTAGACTTAATCAGACTGGATTGTCGATATCGATAAACGTTACATCAAAACCATGCTGCTCAGCTAAAAGCTCGCCTAAGGCTTTAATGCCATACCGCTCAGTCGCATGGTGCCCTGCTGCAAAAAAATCGATACCTTGCTCGCGTGAACTATGAATTGTTTGTTCAGAAGCCTCACCAGTGAGATAAGCATCAATCCCTTGGGCAGCCGCTAAATCAATATACCCTTGTCCGCCACCGGTGCACCAAGCGATGGTGTCGATTTTCTCTTTTCTTACCAAGCTTGTTAATGGTGCACGATTAAGTACTTGGGTAATTTTGTCGGCAAACTCTTCACCACTTAATGGGGTTTTTAAGCGCCCTTTTACCGGCACACTATTTGGACCAGATTCAAGCCCAGCAGTGAATTCAATATCAAGTAACTTTGCCAGTTGCGCGTTATTACCAATTTCAGGGTGTATATCTAACGGTAAATGATAGCCATATAAGTTAATATCATTATTTAAAAGCGCAGCAATACGGCGCTTTTTCATCCCCGTGATTGGCTGCGACTCGCCTTTCCAGAAATAGCCATGATGTACCAAAATAGTATCTGCATTTTCTGCAATCGCAGCATCAATCAATGCTTGGCTTGCTGTGACACCTGTCACTATTTTTTTTACTTCACTCGCCCCTTCAACTTGTAAGCCATTTGGACAAAAATCAGCGATTGAATCAGGTTTAAGAATGTCGTTTAATAATTGAGTAAATTGTTTGCGTTGCATATGGAAATCGTCCTTCAACCCTTTATTTTGTGCAAATTTTGGCGTTTATGGGTGAAAAATGGAAGGAAAATCGCAAAAAATTGAAAAGTAAGCTGAAAATAGGTATAAATATATATTCTTAATCTGTGTTTACAACGTATAGGGTCTCTGATGAGCAAACTAGACAAAACAGAAGTGTTAAATGCCTTCGAAGCAGCATACGAAGCAGCGAATGGTAAGAAACCTGAAATCACTACAAAACCTGGTTGGTATAGCATCGATGGTGGCAAAAACTTGCGCCTTGCTGATGTTGCAGCGCTGACTGAAGAGCTCACTTCTGGTAAAACAGCTGAGCCTAAAGCAGAAGAAGCACCAAAAGCACCAGCGAAAAAAACCAAAACTAAAACCGCTGCACCAGCTAAAACAGCTAAGAAAGCACCGTTTACTGTTGTTACAGCAAACGATGATGGTTACAAAGCTGAAGAGCTTTGGATTGTTAACCTAGCTGAAAAAGACCACGATTGTCGTTTACCGCGTGGTGTTGTGTAATTTAATTGCACTCATTCATTTTAAAAAACCGCTACTCGTTAGCGGTTTTTTTATGGGTATTCACTTGGCTCGTTATAATCCATTGACTAAAGCAGCCAAACAACACAATAAATACCGTACCGATTAATACGGGCATCACTAAAAAATCCCAGCTTTGCATAGATTGCATTATCAAAATCGGGTTTGCGCCTGCCGCTGGATGTACGGTATCTGTCCACATCATTAGGCTAATTGCCAGTCCTGTTGCTATAGCAATTTCAACAGGCCCTACACCGACATAATTTACAAATACAACACCGATTAATGCAGTCAAAAGATGCCCACCAATAACATTTTTCGCTTTCGCAAGCGGACTGTGTGGCACACCAAATACCAACACGGCAGTTGCACCAAACGGTGCCATCAACCACACACCGTAATGTCCTAGTTGCTGTAAATAGGCCAACACAAAAATTGCCATACAAGCAAACACACCCGCGATTGCCGCTTTAGTTACTTTATTATCCATTATACCTCCCAAAGTAGACCGAATTGTCTACCTCGCAAATGGTAGACAACTCGGTCTACTTCTGTCAAGCTATCATTAATCGCCAATTGAGATCTTGTTATGGATAAACGAACACATATTATTTTGACCGCCCTGTCACTTTTTTATCAAAAAGGCATTCATAGTGTGGGAATAAACGAAATTATTAGTGTGGCCGGTGTCGCCAAAAAAACCATGTACCACCACTTCGCAAGTAAGGATGAATTGATACTCGCGTGCCTTAGTGAGCGTCATACCCGATTTTTAAATTGGTTAACGCATGCCACCAGCAAGGTAACAAGGCTTGAAGAGTTAAAAGTAGCGTTGATCAGCTGCCATGAAGCTTGGTTTAACTCTGAAGTAACTGAATTAGGTGATTTTAATGGCTGTTTATTTATCAACACTGCCGCTGAGTTCGCTGATCCTGCCAGCTCGATTAATCAAGCCTGCAAAGAACATAAATTGGCAGTCCAGCAGTTAATAAAACGGCGCTTATCAGCGTGTGAAAACATGGAAAGCTCGCAGCTCGACTCACTGAGCCATTATTTGATGACGCTTGTAGAGGGCATGATCTGCCAAGCAAAACTAGTAGGAATTAAACAGTTTCCTCATTTAAAGCAATAAATAAATTATAAAAAAAGCGGCACTATGGCCGCTTTCAGTTTATATTTCCGCTATGTTAAATTTCTTCAAAATATAACTTTTCGCGTTTTTTCTCACCCACCTCGTTCATGGTGGCAGCATCAAATAAACGACCATTGATCATGGTGTAATCTATTTTATCTGTATCACGAATGTTAGTTAGCGGGTTACCGTCAATAACGATTAAATCGGCAAGTTTACCCGGCTCAAGAGAACCGATGTTGTTATCAAGACCAATGTATTTAGCAGGATCTAACGTTGCTGCACGAATTGCTTGAAGTGGTGTCATACCACCTTGTGCAAACATCCAAATTTCCCAATGTGCCGCTAAACCTTCACGTTGACCATGAGCACCTAGGTTTACTAAAACACCTAAGTCTTGCAGCTCTTTGGCAACACGCGCATTGTTAAAGTGGTTATAGTGATGATCGGGAGCCTTAACACGACGCATTGAACGAGGTAAAAGCTGATTCTTTGGTACAAACTTACTTAAGCGTGGGTGATTCCACACATCCGTCTTGTCGTACCAATAATTTTCACCCCAAATACCACCGTATGCAACACCCAGAGTTGGCGTGTAACCTACGTCACTTTGAGACCAAAGCTGGCGAATATCATCGTAAATATTGGCAACAGGAATTGAGTGTTCAATACCCGTATGACCATCAACGACCATAGTTAAGTTGTGCTGCAGTAATGAACCGCCTTCTGGCACAACCATCATTTCAAGTTCACGACCTGCTTCAATAACTTGCTGGCGCTGTTCACGGCGTGGTTGGTTATAGGATTTAACGCTAAACGCGCCCACTTTCTTTAAGCGCTCAAGATGGAACTTAGCATCTTCTAACGAGTCAATATGCGATGTATAACCTGGCATATTCGCACCATATAAAATGGTACCCGTTGAGAAAATACGAGGAGCGACAATCATGCCCGCTTTTTGCATTTCGCTTGCAGCAAAAATCTCAGTGGTGTCGTTTGATGGATCGTGAATCGTTGTCACGCCTAACGCTAAGCCCGCTAAGTTCTTCCAGTTTTGCTGTGGAATAATCTCATCGCTACCTTGCGAGCCGTGAGCATGCGCATCAACAATACCCGGCATAATCGTCTTACCAGTTACATCAATTACTTCTGCGCCTTTAGGAATAGCAACACTGTCTTTACTACCAACCGCTTTAATATGCTTACCATCAGTAACAATAACGCCGTTTTCAATAACCTGCTCACCGTTCATGGTGATAATGCGTGCGCCAGTTAATGCAAATACTGATTTAGGCTCCGCCACGGTTTTTGTAAAACCAATGTTATCGCCACTTTTAACTTTAAAATCAGTCTCAGCATTTTGGTTAATATCAAATAAACCCGCTAGGCTTGCATGATATAACTCAGGGCCTAAGCTCCAATAAAGTTTATCGCTTGTGCCACTCCAGCTGATGTTTTCACCTGCACGAACAGAAAGCTGCTCAATTGGGAATTGGCTATCTTTCGGACCAATATTAATGGTTTTACCACGCTCAACAAATGGCGTAACAAATACTTTAAAACGCTCTGCAAACGCTAAGTACTCACCATCTGGTGATACTCTAAACTCTGTTGCATGCTCTGACTCATAAAGTTTGCGAACTTGTTTTGATTCAAGCTCAACAACGCTCAATGTTGGTTTTGGCCAAGGGCTCATTACATAAATACGGTCGTTTGCTGCACCAAATTGCGGCTGATAACCTGATTTAGTGATAAGTGTTGAATCACCGCCTTTGGCACTTACTGAGTAAATACCTGGCTCTAATGACCATGTTGGGTTAAGGATACTGCCGCCGGATGCTTTACGATAAACAACTGTTTTACCATCTGGGCTAAATGTTGGCTCTACGTATTTACCTGGCTCTTTGGTAAGGGTATCGCCACGGCCACCGCGTGCAGACACAACACGTACCGAGCCCTGCTCGTTATCATCCCATGTGGTGTAAACAATCTTCTTACCATCACGAGAGAACTGCGGGAATAATTCAAAGTGGTCGTCTTGCTTAGTCAGACGCTTTACTTTGCCAGACTCTAAATCACGCTTATAGATATGACCAAGCGCTTCAAAAATAGCCGTTTCACCATCTGGTGAAATTTGTACATTACGCAGCATTTTCACATCAAAATTATCGCTATCAATGTTTTGTGTAAAACGCACGGCTTTTTGAATTTGCTTATTAGTTTCAACTTTAAATGGAATAGTCGAGACAGACTTATCATCCACATCTAGCTTATGAATGGTACCACCCGCCCAAAAGACCAGTTGTTCGTTATCTGGTGTCCAAGCAATTGTTGGGTATACACCATGGATAGCCCATGTTTCTTGCATGTCACGCTCAAGCTCGCCATACAGCTTGGTATGCTCACCAGTGTGAAGATCATATAAGTACAAGCTTGTTTGGAAGTCATCGCGCTTGATATACGCAAGTTTTTTACCATCTGGTGAAGGTGTCGGTCGAATAGCCCCACCCATGCCATCAATGATAGTTTCAATCTCGCCGGTTTCACGGTCGTAGCGTTTAATTTTATAAATGCCCGCTACAGAATCTTTAGAGTAATGGAATGTTTTACCCGGCGTTGCATCATGCGAGAAATAAACATAACGACCATCAGGTGAGAACATCGGCTCGCCTAAGTCTTTTTGGTCGTTTTCACGTGCAGTCAGCTGTACACCTTTACCACCCGCTTTGTGGTAAAGCCATACTTCACCAGCGCCTAAAGAGCGGCTTGCAGTAAAGTGCTTACGTGCTACTAAGTAGTCGCCATCAGGGCTCCAAGCAGGACTATTTAACAAACGAAATGTTTCGTTCGTGACTGCTTTTTGGTTTTCACCATTTAAATCCATAACCCAAATGTTGTCGCCGCCACCTTGGTCTGAAGTGAATGCAATGTGCTTACCATCAGGGCTAAAGCGTGGTTGCATTTGCCATGCAATATCACTGGTTAATTGCGTTGCAGTGCCACCTGACATTGGCATGGTATAAATATCGCCGAGTAGGTCAAACACCACTGTTTTACCATCAGGGCTAATATCTACGTTCATCCACGTGCCCTGCTCAACACTAATTTTAGCGTCTAGGAATTGCCCTTTAGGTGCGTCCACCTGCCATTTGTCATCATTTGCTTGCTCTGCTGCTACTTGCCCTGTAAGAGCAAGTGAAATCGATACAGCCAGCACTGTATGAAGCATTTTCTTCATTGAAATCTCACTTATTATTGTTTTGCTTATATGCACACTTTTAGGATTGCACCAAATAGCATAGCAAGATTCCAGCAATTCGTGTTAAACAAACGTAAATAGTCGACTAATGCCACGCAATCGGATCAAACTGATAAAAGCCAACCAGTAAATGATAAATTTCAGGGTCAAACTGCCTGAGTTCGGCGGGTTTTTCTAAAAAGGTTTCTGTAATAACGGCAAAAAATTCTGCCTCGTTGGTCGCGCCATAACTATGAATAACATGCGGCATGCCATAAGCTAAATGGGTTTTGAGTTGATTAAAGGCGCGGCTAAATACTTTTGCCCACTTTTGATAATCTTCATTACTCGCAAGCATTGGCGTGCCTGTGGTTTTGCCTGTTTCTTGGTCGAGCTGATGGGCGAATTCATGAAACACTAAATTATGACCATCGCTTGGCAAGCGGTTCCCCTCAAGTACATCATGCCAGCTCAATACCAAGGTTCCACCCGGCCATGATTCACCTTGGCGAACGGTATTGTGATAACTGACCAGCCCGGCATTATCGCGGGAGGTTTGCGGAGCATAATACGCACTTGGGTATAAAAGGATCTCTTTTACATTACGATACAATGGCCAGGGTTTATTGAGCACCAAAACACAGGCATCGGCTGCTACAATCAACTTCATTGCATCATTAAGCTCAAGGCCATCACAGCCTATAAAACGTTTTTCATTTAAAAACCAAACGATATGACGCTCTAGTTTTTCGCGGTCGGCATCCGTCATCTTTCGATAGATGGGCATATAGTTTAACAGCAAATTTTTTTGCTGAGCATTGAGGGTATTATTGAGGTATTTTTTCTGCCAAAAGTGATTACGAATGTCGTCCCAGCGCCAGTAACACACAACAAAAATTATTAAAAAAAGTATCAAAACCAGGTTAAGCATTACTATCGCCTAAAAAACAATCTTGATACTTTAATGTGTGCAAACAAAAAAAGATCAATTGTTTACACACATTTTTATTTTAACACTGATTAATCAAGCGCAATACAGCCTTGATTATAAATAAAAATTTGGTTTCGACCGTTATTCTTCGCATTGTATAAAGCGTTGTCAGCATGTGATAGCAAGCGGTCATAATCAGCAACTTGCGTATTATCCGCCACACCAAAACTCACCGTCACAGAGAGCCCTTGCGCTAAATCAGAGAAATCGTAACCCGCTATCTCTAAACGGATAATTTCGCACAGTCTTGCGGCTTCTTCAGCGTTTTTGTAAGGGAACAACAGGGTAAATTCTTCACCGCCCCAACGCGCCGCATAGCCTTCATCAGGGAAATTCATACGCAGCAAACGAGCGATTTCACAAATCACTTTATCACCAATCAAGTGCGAGAAATTGTCATTAATCAGTTTGAAGTGATCAATATCCATAATCGCAATACTGAGTGTTTTATTATCACGTTGGAACTGATTAAAGTTTTCAGACAACCACATATCAAAAGCACGTCTGTTGGGTAATTGCGTTAATTGGTCATGATTCGCTAAATGAGCAAAGGCATCGGCTTGCGTTTGCAAATCATGCATTTGCTGTTCAACTTTTTCAGTTAACTCAATTTCAATGCGCTTGTAATGATATAAGCGGTATTTATAAATCACATAAGCACTAAAGAGCACAGCAATTAATATAAATAACTTAAAGCTGGTTTTTTGCCAAAAGTAAGGGGCAATTTTAAAACGCAGTACTTGCTCATTATTTTGCCAATCACTATTTGGATACCCAGCGCGCACTTTAAAGGTATAGTCACCCGGCGGTAAATTGGTGTATTCGGTAATAGCCAAACGTCCCCGGTCTACCCATTGTTGATTGTAACCACTTAATTGAGTTTGGTAGTTTAACCGCCCCGGCATGATAAAACTAAGCCCTGCGTAATTAAATGAAACACGAGAAACCCCAGCAGGTAAGCTCAGTACCTCATTGCCAACTGGTAAAGTAATGGGTTTGCCATCGACTTCAAAGCTTTCAATAACGGTCGATAAACGGCGTTTACTGGCTTCTTTTAAGCGCTCTGGTGTCGCAATAGCAACGCCTTTGGCAGTAGCAACCCATACTTGTCCATCAGAATGAAGCACAGCAGCAGGGTTTGAACCGCCATTCGCTTGCGCGCTTAGCATGCCATCGCCTTCATCATAAAGCTGCATCGAAACACTCATTGGCTTAATTTTTTCAGGGTTATCTAAAAGTGCAACAAGCTGAGCTTTGTTCACTTGGATCACACCACGGTTACTGGTTAGCCACAGTGAATCACCTTGCTCAATAACTTGGAACAGCTTATCGACCGGTAAACCTTGGTCTCGACCAAACAAGCTCATTTTATCTGTACTGAGATTGTAACGAACAAGGCCTCTATCGGTTGCAAGCCACATTTTATCGCCATCTAAGTAAAAACCGAATGCATACTCTGTGCTGAACTGCTTTGGAAACTCGAGAGTTTTAAATTGCTTAGTAGCCGGGTCATAAATGGACACACCCACTCCCGTGCCGACCCACAACCTGCCATGGTCATCCTCGACAAGGGCCATAATAAAATCACCTGTTAGGCCATCTTCTGTGGTGAATAATTCAGTTTGCCCAGCAGGGTCAATTTTGGTTAAACCACCGGCGGTGCCAATCCATAAGTTATCCGCTTTATCAAAAAACACAGCGCGAACTTCGTTGCTGATCAGGCCATTACTGCGGTTTTTTACTGGGTAAATTTGTCCATTAACCACTTTCATTAAACCCGCAGTGTAAGTACCTACCCATACTCCGCCCTGCTTATCTTCAGTTAAACTTAATACGGATAGCGGATCTTTTTCATAGGCTTGGATAAGGGTGGTGAGCTTGCCATTTTCAATACGATTTAAGCCATTACTACTGCCCACCCATAAGCTACCATCAGAATGCGATAACACGGTACGCACATAGTCAGATGCAAGCCCACGACTTTGGCTCCAATTTGTAAATGGCGCTTCACGCAAGCGAAATAATCCCGCATTTGTACCAACCCAAATACTTTTTTCGCGATCTTGTAGTAAAGATAAAATACGGTTGTTGGGTAAGCCATCATCTGCGGCTAAGTTTTCAAGGCCTAAACTGCTGAGTCTGAACACCCCTTTATTGATGGTGCCAAACCACAAATCGCCCTGCGCATCTTCCAGTAAGCTGGCAATTGATTCGTTATTAAGCACAGGGTTAATAGCAACAAACTTATCGTTTTGCTTTTGCCATGCCCCTTTTTCAGTGCCGACAATTAAAGTGCCCGACTGAGTAAGTAATAAGGTAAACACAGAGGCATTAGGAAGCCCAGAGTCTTCACTGACCTTACTGACTTGCATATCATTTATTTGATAAAGACCATCACTAGTGGCAGCCCAAATCACGCCTGTTTTGTCTTGTAAAAGACGGTACGCGCTTAGCTTATCAAGCAGTTTTTGCTCAGTGGCAGTTTCAGAAGCGCGGTAAACAATACCTTGCCCTTCAAGTGCCAGCCAAAGCTCACCTTGTTCAGTAACAAGTGCATGATTTACCATGGCTGATGAACTTGGTAATGCTCGCCACCCCCCTTGTGAGCGAAGCGCAATGCCACCTCGGGCACCTACAATGTATAAATCGCCATTTTCCATTGCAATAAGGCTGCGTAGGCCAGAATCAGGTAAGCCAGGAATTTCGGTTCGAGTAAAGAGTTTAAACTCGCGACCATTAAAACGAGCAAGTCCTTCCCAAGTCGCTATCCAGATATATCCATCTTTGGTTTGCGTGACACCATTAATACTATTGTGAGGAAGGCCAGCGCGTGTACTCCAAGTCTCGGTAAAATAATCACTCAGAGAGAGGCGTGCAGATTCTGCAAAAGCGCTGAAACAAAAGAAAAGAAAAATACAACTAACTACCCGCACCATAAAACTAAAACCCTGATATTTATTATCGTTCTATTCAGTGATGTAGCTCTGTGAAGCCAAAGTCATCCCTAACTTCAGATAATACTACATTAGTTGCAATTTTTACTCACTTTAATGACATTTAGCAACAATCAATTACAAAAATTCGCAATTTTTTCTTGCAATATTTTCACAAATCTAGCTACATGCAATCCATCCATTAAGGCATGATGCACATCAATTGAAAGCGGCATTTTGCCAGTTTGTGAGTCATACTGACCAAACACAAACTTAGGAATACCAAGGCCATGCCCCTCACTCACCGCATGGGCAAACCCAGTAAAGTTTAACCATGGAAGCACTGAGATATGAATAAGATCAGGCTGCCCTTCTGTTGCAGCAAATGCATCAGAAAAAAATGGTTTTGCTTTACTCGCATTTCCCACTTCAGTGGCATGTTTTGAAAAGTCTGCCATCGACGCTTGTTTTTCAAAATAACTAAAGCGGAATGTTTCATCTTCTGCCAGCTCTACCACACTGCCACGCACAGATGACAATTGTACGGGTAAAGAATCAATGATACGTTGGCGCATTGGCGCATACTCATGGCATGCTTCAAGCGTTAGGTAAACATAGCTGTGAAAGAACGAATAAGGTTCTGCTTTGCACTTGTTGTAGAGAGCTGCCATGTCGAGGGAAACACACACATTAAAATATGGCAGAGAAAATTCGTTGAAAAAAGCGAAATGCTGTTTACGAGGCCAAGTATCAAGATTGATTGGGGTTATTTCACAAGGCTGAGTTTTCATTAGGCGTCCTCGAGATTTAAAAACCGAGTGTACCGAGATAGTGAGCCTTCGTCATTTTGTTGCGATAAATAACAGAGACAAAAAAGGTGCGTTCTGCGCACCTTTTTTAACTGTAAATTTAGCTGGTTTACTAAATTATAAGCCGTTTTCGATGATTTCTAACGCAAGTTCATCGGCAATTAAATGCGTCGATTTTTGTTCTTTTTCAGAACGTGCGAAGATTTCAGTTAACGTATCGTAGATACCTTCAACGTGCTTAGTTGATGCTTCTGCACTATAACCTTCTGGTGCTGTTTCGTAGTAAACATTGATGATACCACCTGCGTTAATTACGTAATCTGGTGCGTATAAGATACCTTTTTCGCGGATGATCTCACCGTGACGAGACTCTGCTAATTGGTTATTCGCACAACCAGCGATAATTGTTGCTTTTAGACGCGGGATAGTCGTGTCGTTTACCGTTGCGCCAAGTGCACAAGGTGCATACACATCAACTTCTAAGTCGTAGATTTCATCAATACCCACAGCCGTTGCATTGAAATCATTTACAACGCGCTCAACAGCTTGCTCGTTGATATCTGTTACAAATAATGTTGCGCCCGCTTCATGTAGGTGTTTACAAAGGCCGTATGCCACTGCACCTAAACCTTGCACAGCTACTTTGATACCAGCAAGGTCTTGATGACCACGTTGATGTTGTAAAGCTGCTTTAATACCTAAGAATGTACCATACGCTGTAAATGGTGAAGGGTTACCACTTTTACCTTCAAGACCTAGCACATAGTTCGTTTCTTTATTCATGATAGCAACATCATCACAGGTGATGTTTACGTCTTCAGCTGAATAGTAGCTACCGCTTAAACGCTCTAATTGACGACCAAATGCACGGAAAAGTTGCTCTGATTTAATTTCTTTTGCATTACCGATGATCACTGACTTACCACCACCAAATGGTAAACGTGCCACAGCATTTTTGTAGGTCATACCTTTTGATAAACGAAGTGCGTCAGTAACCGCGTCTTCATCAGTTGTGTAGTCCCACATTCTGCAACCACCAACCGCTGGGCCTAACTTGGTATTGTGAACCGCGATAATAGCTTTTAGGCCTGATTCTTTATCTGAACAAAACACCACTTGCTCGTGGTTATCAAAGTCGACTTTATTAAATACAGCCACAGTTAAATACTCCGAAATTTTCTTACCCTAAGGGGTGTGAGCGCTGAAAGTGCCGAGACTTTATCACTTCGCATGCTCGCTTGCTACTAAATGAGATGATAAAACTAAGCAAAGTTCCCAAGCCGAAATATCAACTCAAAAACTAACACTTTATAGAAAAATTATACCAACCAAAGTACACATTAAGCATTGTTAATTCAAAACAAAATATTAACTTAACAAACTTTATTACGTGAACGTAAAGGTAAAGTATAGCGTAAAGAAAAAGTGACAAGAAAAATATGCCGATAAGGCCAAGTAGTATCTGCTTTATGAAGGTATGCTAAGAAAATAATTGAGACTGGTCAGATCAGAAAAAAACGGCGCAGTTGCGCCGTTTTTTAATAAAAGACTTACAAGATGGTTATTTTAATTTGCCATCAAGTTCTTCGATTTTTGCTTTCCAAATAGCTGGGCCTTGCGTATGCGCATTTGCACCTTCACTATCAACAGCAACCGTTACTGGCATATCTTCTACTTCAAACTCGTAGATTGCTTCCATACCTAAATCTTCGAATGCAACAACGCGTGCTTTCTTGATTGCTTTAGATACAAGGTAAGCTGCACCACCTACCGCCATTAAGTAAATAGACTTATTGTTCTTGATTGATTCTACTGTAGCAGGACCACGCTCAGCCTTACCAATCATACCGATGATGCCCGTTTTTTCTAACATCATATCAGTGAATTTATCCATACGCGTTGCAGTTGTAGGGCCTGCAGGACCTACCGCTTCATCACCCACTGCATCTACAGGGCCAACGTAGTAGATAAACTTGTTATCAAAATCTACGCCTTCAGGTAAACCTTCACCTGATTGGATCATATCTTGTAAACGTTTATGCGCTGCATCACGACCCGTTAAAATAGTACCAGACAGAAGAACCGTTTCACCCATCTTCCACTCTTGTGTGTCTTCTTTTGTCAGAGTGTTTAAATCAACGCGACGTGTACCTTCGCCAACTTCAAATGTAACTTCTGGCCAATCTTCTAGTTTAGGCGCTTTAAGATCAGCTGGGCCTGAACCATCTAACGTGAAGTGTACGTGACGAGTTGCTGCACAGTTCGGGATCATTACCACTGGTTTTGATGCTGCGTGAGTTGGTGCCGTTTTGATTTTCACATCAACTACGGTTGTTAAACCACCAAGACCTTGAGCACCAATACCTAACTTATTAGCACGTTCGAAGATATCGATACGCATTTTTTCTTCAGTTGTTTCAGCGCCGCGCTCAATCAGCTCGTGAATATCAACCGGATCCATTAATGATTCTTTCGCTAGTACCGCGGCTTTTTCTGCAGTACCACCAATACCTATACCTAGCATGCCAGGTGGACACCAGCCCGCACCCATCGTTGGTAATGTTTTCTCAACCCATGCAGCCACATCATCAGATGGGTTAAGCATAACCATTTTCGTTTTATTTTCTGAGCCGCCGCCCTTCGCTGCAACCATTACCTCAACTTCGCCACCTGGCACTAAGTCGATATGAACAACTGAAGGTGTATTGTCTTTGGTGTTTTTACGCGTACCAGCTGGGTCTGCAACAATTGATGCGCGTAACGGGTTATCTGGGTTTAAGTATGCGCGACGTGTACCTTCATCAACCATTTGCTGTACAGTCATGTCTGTTTTATCCCACTTAACATCCATACCTACTTTTACGAAACAGGTAATGATACCTGTATCTTGACATAGCGGACGTTTACCTTCAGCAGACATACGAGAGTTAATTAAAATTTGCGCAATGGCATCTTTTGCCGCTTTGCTTTGCTCTTTGTTGTAAGCTTTTTCTAAGGCTTGTACGAAATCGAGAGGGTGATAAAAAGAAATGTATTGCAATGCATCTTCAATGCTATCAATGAAGTCTTGCTGACGAATTGTACTCATTACGGGTTCCTTAAGTTTTTATCGCGTAGCGCTGTACGTGATCCTGAGTAAACCGGTGACGAAGATTTACTCTACGGGTTAGTCATGGCATCACTATAAAGGAAATCATAACGCTGCCAATCAAATTTAACTTATGATACCCTCCTCGCCCGTTTCGGGCTAGTTATTCAGGGCAATGTAGATGATAAACGATGAAAATTTGTGCATTAAATTAGATTTAAGCGGTGATTGTATCGCGCTATTTAGTCATTTTGCTCATTTGCCCCATGCTGTGTTGCTCGATTCAGCCAATAGCGAGCATGTAAATAGCCGCTTCGATATCATTGCCATTGCGCCATTAAAGCGATTAGAAGTGCGTGAAAATACATGCTTTGTCGACGGCAAGGCGCAATCAAGTGATTGTTTTAGCTTGATGAAAGCAGGTCTTCAGGAATTTAATCACACAGCAAACCCTAACAATCTGCCTTTTACAGGTGGTTGGCTTGGCTATTTTGGTTATGACTTAGGTCGTGTGATTGAAACTATGCCAAATCATGCCGAAAACGACATTAACATGCCGCAAATGGCTGTTGGACTTTATCCTGATGCTCTTATTTTTGATAAGCAACAGCAAAGCTGGTTTTACGTTTGTCAGCCAAATCAAAATCGCTTAGCGCTATACCAGCAGCACCTAAACGAAACGCCAGCAAGTGTAGAGTTCGCGCTACAAAGCGACTGGCAGTCAAATATGAGCAAAGCCAGCTACAGCGAAAAATTCGAGAAAATTCAAGCTTATTTAAAAAGTGGTGACTGTTACCAGATCAACCTTGCGCAGCGTTTTAAAGCTGAATTTTCAGGTTCAACATGGCAAGCCTATAAACAACTTCGAGAAGCGAATAAAGCCCCATTTTCAAGCTATATAAATCACCCAGATGGCGCTATTTTATCTATCTCCCCTGAGCGCTTCATCTCTATAAATCAAGGTCAAATAGAAACCAAGCCCATTAAAGGAACGCTCCCTCGTTTGGCTGACCCTGAACAAGACCAAGCACAAGCAACCCGTTTACAACAATCTGAAAAAGACCGCGCAGAAAATGTCATGATTGTTGATCTGCTGCGCAACGATTTAGGCAAAGTGGCTCGTCCAGGTAGTGTCACCGTACCCTCGCTATTTGCCATTGAAAGCTTTCCAGCTGTACATCATTTAGTAAGTACTGTGCGCGCAGAATTAGCGGATGGCAAAGATGCCGTTGACCAAATTCATGCCGCTTTCCCGGGTGGTTCAATTACCGGAGCACCGAAAATTCGTGCTATGGAAATTATTGAAGAGCTCGAACCACATCGCCGTAGTGTGTACTGTGGCTCAATTGGCTATTTGAGTGCCTGTGGCAACATGGATACCAGTATCACAATTCGCACTTTAGTGTGTCATCAAGGTGCAATTTATTGCTGGGCTGGCGGTGGCATTGTGGCTGATTCAAAGGTCGACTTGGAGTACCAAGAAACTTACGATAAAGTAAATAAAATACTGCCTTTATTAAAGTAAACGTTGAAGTAACAAACCTTGAATAGTCAGCAAATAATTGCCCGTTTTAGTTTAAGTCAAACCACAGAGCGTCCAGCTACCATTCGCTTTAATGCCGAAAAGCGTGCCAGTGCCGTGATGTTACCTTTGCTAGATATTAATGACGAAGCGCATTTGTTGCTGTGCAAACGACCAAGTTATTTACTTCATCACCCGGGGGAGATTTGCTTACCAGGTGGAAAGTATGAAGAGCAAGATGACACGTTAATGCACACAGCCCTTCGAGAGCTCAATGAAGAGCTTAATATTGGCACACATCAAGTGACTGTCCACGGTAAATTACACCAGTACGCGACCCTGACTGGTTTCACTATTGAGCCTTTTGTGTGTACCCTCAGCGAAGGGACAACATGGCACGCAGATCCCAACGAAGTTGCTGCCAGCTTTTTACTGCCTTTATCTTATTTGAGTAACCAACAAAATTGGCAGCCCCTCCCCTTTGAGCGAAATGGTAAAACCATTACTTTGCAAGGTTTGATGACCCCCCATGGCCTGCTTTGGGGAGCAACAGCGAGCATTATTAATAACTTTATCAAACAGCTCGCCCTACCAGTTTAATTATCCTGCTTTTAGGGTTACACAGACACGTTTAAACGTTATTATGTGGCACCGTTCAAAGGCAGGTAGTATGCCGTTAAAGGAAAATGAGTAGCAAATTATGATCAGTGCATTCGATATGTTTAGTATTGGTATTGGCCCATCGTCATCTCACACTGTTGGCCCAATGCGCGCTTCGCGTTTATTTGTAAACGAATTAGAAGAAAAAAACTTACTTGCAAACGTCACCGATATTAAAGTTGAGCTGTTTGGCTCACTAGGTCAAACAGGTATTGGCCACGGCTCAGGTAAAGCCGTGATCTTAGGCCTTGCTGGCTATGATCCCGAAACCATTGATGCTGATTTAGTTGACGATATTCTGGCAAAAATCGAAAAAGAACAGGTTATTTACTTAAACCAAAGCCATAAAGCCAATTTCCCTAAGCAAGGTGCGATTGTATTCCATCGTCGTAAAA
Organism: Pseudoalteromonas sp. T1lg122; assembly: GCF_002964825.1. Lineage (NCBI taxonomy): Bacteria > Pseudomonadati > Pseudomonadota > Gammaproteobacteria > Alteromonadales > Pseudoalteromonadaceae > Pseudoalteromonas > Pseudoalteromonas sp. T1lg122. The sequence continues at coordinate 6,240 of NZ_PQCG01000007.1, read as the reverse complement.
CACTACCAAAGCACTCAAATGCGATGGAAATCATTGCGAGTCAAAATGGCGAAAAGCTATTCAGTAAAGTGTATTACTCAATCGGCGGCGGATTTATCGTAACTGACGAAGAATTCGAGAACGAAAAACAAAAAGCACTCGAAATCCGCGAGGAAAACCCTGCACCTTATCCGTTTAACACGGCTAAAGAGTTGTTAGAGCTATGCCGTGAATCAGGGTTTAGTGTATCAACACTTATGATGCATAACGAAAAAACCTTACGCAGCGAAAAAGATATCAAAGATGAGTTGTTTAATATTTGGCAAGTTATGAAAGCCTGTATTGAACGTGGCATGCGCACAGAAGGGATTTTACCAGGTGGTTTAAAAGTAAAACGCCGTGCGCCTAGCCTCCACCTTAAATTAAATATTGAGGTAAACAATGACCCACTACGTGCGATGGACTGGGTTGATTTGTTTGCCCTTGCAGTAAACGAAGAGAACGCGGCCGGTGGCCGTGTAGTTACCGCACCAACCAATGGTGCTGCGGGTATTTTACCTGCGGTATTAATGTATTATCACACTTTCATAAAAGAAGTAGACCGTGATATTGCGACCCGTTACTTATTAACAGCTGCAGCCATTGGTATTTTATATAAAAAGAATGCGTCAATTTCTGGTGCTGAAGTAGGTTGCCAAGGTGAAGTGGGCGTTGCTTGCTCAATGGCAGCGGGCGCCCTAACTGAAATCATGGGTGGTAATGTTGTGCAGGTTGAAAACGCCGCTGAGATTGGTATGGAGCACAATCTAGGTCTAACCTGTGACCCAGTAGGAGGCCTTGTGCAAGTACCATGTATTGAACGTAATGCGATGGGCGCTATCAAAGCAATCAATGCATCACGCCTTGCAATGCGTGGTTCTGGCGAGCAAAAAGTGACCCTTGATAAGGTAATTAAAACCATGCTCGACACAGGTAATGATATGAAAACAAAATACAAAGAAACCGCTCGCGGTGGCTTAGCAGTTAATATCATCGAGTGTTAATTTTCAGCACAATAAAAAAAGCCGCTTTAAAGCGGCTTTTTTTATTTCTATTTTACTGGTAACTCTATATTTTCGAAGAGCTTATCAACATCTTCTTGGTTACGTAATAAGCTTGCTCGCTCAACCAATTCTTTGGTTAAGTGTGGTGCAAATCGTTCAATAAAATCATACATATAGCTGCGTAAAAAGCTGCCTTTTCTAAAGCCAATCTTAGTAGTACTCGCTTCAAATAAATGGCTTGCATCAATACACACTAAATCAGTGTCTGTTACTTGGTCTATTGCCATCGATGCGACAACGCCCACACCTAGCCCTAAACGCACATAGGTTTTGATTACATCAGCATCCGTTGCAGTAAATACGATATGTGGCTCAAGCCCATGAGCATTGAAAGCTTTATCTAATTCAGAGCGGCCAGTAAAACCAAACACATATGTTATCAGCGGGTATTTAGCCACATCGGCAACCGTTAAGTTATCAGCCTTTTGCGCAAGTGGGTGTGTTTTTGCCACTACGATACTGCGATTCCAGTGATAGCACGGCAACATAACTAAATCAGAGTATAAATGCAGTGCCTCAGTCGCAATGGCAAAATCAGCGTCGCCTCGTGCTGCTGCATCAGAAATCTGCTGTGGCGTACCTTGATGCATATGCAAAGACACTGCCGGGTACTTTTTCATAAAGCCTTGAATAACATTAGGTAATGCATAGCGTGCTTGTGTGTGCGTGGTCGCGATATTTAGTTTACCTTGATCCGGTAAGGTATGTTCATTGGCAACCGCTTTGATACCCTCAACCTTTGATAGTATCTCACGTGAAATATTAATGATTTCGTTACCGGCACTAGTTACATGCGTTAAGTGTTTGCCACTACGACCAAAGATCTGCACACCAAGTTCATCTTCAAGCATACGAACTTGTTTCGAGATCCCCGGTTGCGAGGTAAATAAACTTTCTGCTGTTGCAGAGACATTCAGTTTATGATTTTGGACTTCGACTATATATCTGAGTTGTTGTAGTTTCATGGCTGCATTGTAAACGTTGTTATTGTTTATTTATAAAGGCTGCAAAGCACAATGCCAAGTGATATTTCATCGCGCTATACATTTATATCGATTGTTTCTAAGGCTAACACATTAAATTACGGCTCGGTAGCCGTGTTTACACGCAAAATATTCAATAAAGGTGCTAGTTTAGCGCTATACTCATTATAAAGTAGTAATCATCGGAAGTTTATTCTAGATAACTAACCGCAAAGCTGTTCAGATCTAATCTTTTTAATGTAATATAAAAAAATTAGATAGTTAAAACTGAGATTTAGTAATGATTGTTTCTATCATCATCATGCTCATTGTTGCATTAATCGTCATTGCACTGTGGGTAAGTGCGGTGCAACAACATAAAGAAAAGCAAGAAGCAGAGCGCCGTAAAGAGTTAACAAAGTTAAAGAAAATCATTGAAGAAGCAGAAGATGTTTTGCTTAACAGTGCTAATATTCCCATGTCTGAAAACATCCTGCGTATTCTCCAACGTCGTATTTATGATGCTCTAGCAGGTATGGTCGAACTTTCTCCAAGTTCAAAAGAATTAAAAAATCGCTTAAAAGAATCTAAAGAGCGTTTAACCTCGCCAATAGAAGCAAATAACAGTGACGCACTGGTGTTACCTGATAACGACAAACAACTAATCGCATTAATCCAAGGTATTAAAAAATTACGTGCGGTACTGCGCTCAGAGCATGGTAAAGGTAAAGTTGATAGCCAAGTATTTGTTGCAGAAGATAAACGCCTTGAAAAATTGCAGTTAAGGATCAATGTAGAAAGCCAAATCAAACGTGGTTTATCTGCTCGCTCGGCAAACATGGTGGGATCAGCCAGACAATATTTTGAAAAGGCACTTGCTACCCTATCGGGTGTGAGCTACAGCGATGAATATGTGAGTGCAAAACGACAAGAAGTTGAAAATTACTTAGAAGCGATTAGCTCTGAATTGAAAGCATCTAATGCAACATCAAGAAAGAAAAAAGCAGAACAAGAGCAAGACGATTTAGACGTGTTATTCGCACCAAAGAAAAAGTGGTAAACCACTTTTTCTTTGCTTTGAGCTCGTTAAGATAAAAACGCAAACTTAACGATAAATAATGCTGTTAATACCCACACACTAATACTGATTTCATCTTTTTTACCACATACCAACTTCACCGCAGTATACGAAATAAAACCCAGAGCAATACCGTGCGCAATCGAGAACGTTAACGGTGTCATCAATAAAACCACACTCACCGGAATGGCATCTGTCATATCATCCCAATTGACCAGCTTTAAGTTTTGCATCATTAAAACCGCAACATACAAAATCGCACCTGCCGTTGCATAAGCTGGGATCATACCGGCTAGTGGTGCAAAAAACATCATTAACAAGAAACAAATGCCTACAACCACCGCGGTAAGACCTGTACGGCCGCCCACAGATACGCCTGCTACTGATTCAATGTACGACGTCGTTGTTGACGTACCAAGCATTGAGCCTGCAATGGTTGCTGTGCTGTCTGCACTTAATGCACGACCTAAGCGAGGCATTTTACCTTGCTCATCAGCAAGCCCTGCTTTTTGCGTAACAGCAACTAAAGTGCCTGAGGTATCAAACAAATCAACAAATAAGAAAGCAAAAATCACTGTTAGCATTGAGATTTCTAATGCTGATGCAAAATCTAATTGCATAAAGGTTGGTGCAATTGAAGGTGGCATTGACACAATACCTTGGTATTGCACAAGGTCTAAACCAAGGGCGATAGCCGTTACTAATAAAATACTAATTAGCACGCCACTTTTCATGTCGCGATATAAAAGAGCCGCAATCACAAAAAAGCTAAAAATGGCGAGTAAAGGACCCGGTGCTGTAATGTCGCCTAACTGCACTAGCGTTGCAGGGCTTGCTACGATAATCCCGGCGTTCTTCAATGCAATAAGCGCTAAGAAAGCACCGATACCTGTGGCAATGGCACGCTTTAATACCAGTGGAATGGCATCAATGATCCACTCTCGCACCTTAAATAGGCTTAAACACAAAAAGATACAGCCAGACATAAATACTGCGCCAAGGGCAGCTTGCCAAGTGTGGCCCATGCCAAGCACTACACCATAGGTAAAGAAAGCGTTTAAGCCCATACCTGGCGCCAATGCTAATGGGTAGTTAGCCCATAAACCCATGATAAAACAGCCGATTGCAGCTGCAATACAGGTTGCAACAAATGCCGCACCTTGGTCCATTCCTGCTTCGGCTAACATGGCTGGGTTAACAAATACAATGTAAACCATGGTAATGAATGTTGTTATACCAGCAATAGTCTCGCGGCGCACAGAGGTGTTGTTTTCAGTGATTTTGAAAAGTCTTTCGAACATGTTGAACTTTAAGTTGAGATTAATTGGCTAATTTTATCATATTTTATCTCAATAAGAGGACATTTTACCTTGCAATGTTCTAAACTAATAAGGTCTTTTATTTCAAGAAAATAACTAAACTATGTCTGATAATTCGCCAGTAGGCTTAGATTTAGAGCAACAGCTTGATAATATACTTGCCTTTATTACCCAACCCGATAAAGGGTCGGCGCCAGATAAAAGTACTCAATCTGTTGAAAACGTACTAAACAAAGCTTTATATTATTTAAAAAATGAACAGCCTCCCCTTGCTGCGAAATGGATGCGCCTAGCTGCTATGGCAGGTAACCATAGAGCACAATTTTATATGGGACTGTTTTTCATCAAAGGGCAAGGTGTTCCACACAGTGTTTTTCATGGCGCGGTGTGGCTAAGTCTGGCAAGTAGCCAAGGTTATGAACCTGCAACCGCTGCACTTGATGACCTGAGAAAACACATCAGTACGCGCAGATTACATGATGCGCAAAGCTATGCAGCGACCTTATACGAACAAATCCACCAGCAACAGTTTGCGCATTTAATTCCTCGCGATCCTGACGCCAGCTAACACGCGTCAGGTTCTACAACTCATTATTGCTGTCTTGTCAGTTTACTCTCAAATGTGATGAGACCTGCACCAACTACAAGCAATAAGATACCAATAAACTCAAGCCATACATGGCCTTTATGAGGCTTGATAACGGGTGTTTTTGAAGTCAGGCTATACAAACGCCTACCTTGCTCGCCAGATTCTACAAACGAAAAACCTTTATAATCCGCTGAGATAATAAATTTAAAATCATGCCTGCTAATCATTTCTCGACGTTTTGCATCTATTTTCTCGCTGCTTTGTTCTACGAGTAGCGTTCGCCAATCATGAAAAATGCCATCTGGTTCATTATCTTTCACTACACCATATGATTTGTATTCATAGAACTTTGTGTTGAATAGCTTTTCTTGATGCCCTAAATAAAACATGGCACAGCCTAGCGCACTTAATAGTATGGCAATATAGATCAATGAGCGCTGTTTAATGAATTGCTTATTACTTTGTTGCTTATACCAAGCTTCAATATCAGGCACATTAATCAACCGAGCTTTATCTACAGAATGTTTTAATGGCTCCATAAAGTCGCAAATTGTTAGATTGAGCGCCGTTAATATTGAACGAAATGTGTCATTAGAAGGCACTGATTTATCGTTCTCAAGTTTTGAAAGGTAACTTTGCTCTATTCCAACTTGCTCTGCAAATTCTGGTTGGCTTAATTTCAGCTCACTGCGATAGTGTCTTAGTTGTGTTCCGAATGTACTCATAACGCATTTCCTTTTTGTTGTGGAGCCGCCATTCTTTGCTATTCATGCAGATATAAAAAGCTGAATAAATAGGAATAATGAAGAATATTAGCAAGATAGGATGAAAGATACGAGATACGAGATACGAGATACGAGATACGAGATACGAGATACGAGATACGAGATACGAGATACGAGATACGAGATACGAGATACGAGATACGTTGTCAGTATAAGGAAATAGTGAGGTGTAAAGTAAAGAATTATCTAATCATTTGCTTGAGGAAAACAAATGGCGGAGTGGACGGGACTCGAACCCGCGACCCCCGGCGTGACAGGCCGGTATTCTAACCAACTGAACTACCACTCCGCAGTGGTATGTGCATGGGGTAATGCACTTAATTTGTTTATGATATCAAATGGCGGAGTGGACGGGACTCGAACCCGCGACCCCCGGCGTGACAGGCCGGTATTCTAACCAACTGAACTACCACTCCGCAGAGATA